>NZ_JACHNO010000015.1:0-1203 GCF_014199025.1 Xanthomonas sp. CFBP 8152 | reverse complement strand
CGACATCCCCCCGCCCTGAGTAGCGGCTTGGTTTAGAGTCCGGGGGTAATGATATCGGTGTTGGCCAGATGTTGGGCATAAGCAGCCGGGGTCATGCCGCCGATTGCTTTTTTGGGTCGGTCCTCGTTGTATTCGCGTCGCCAGCGTTCGATCTCAGTGCGCGCGTGCAGCAACGTCGGGAACCAGTGCTCGTTGAGGCATTCGTCGCGTAGTCGGCCGTTGAACGATTCAACATAGGCGTTTTGATTTGGCTTGCCGGGTTGGATTAGCCGTAGTTGCACACCACGGGCATGTGCCCAGGCGACCATTGCCTTGCCGCAAAATTCCTTGCCGTTGTCAGTTCGGATGACGTGAGGCAAACCGCGGCTGTGCGCGAGCCGATCCAGCACGCCCGTCGCGCCATGGCCCGAGATTGCGCGCTCCACCTCGATGGCGACCGCTTCGTGCGTGGCGTCGTCCACGATCACCAAACACTTGAGCACCCGACCTTCGGCAGTGCGGTCGAACACGAAGTCCATCGACCACACCTGGTTGGCCTGCGATGGCCGCAGCAGCGGCTGACGCTCGCCCACCGGGACCTTCTTGCGCTTGCGCCGTCGGACCTGTAGCTGCTGTTCGCGGTACAACCGCTCCACGCGTTTGTAGTTCACGATGCGCCCTTCCTGTCGCAGTTTGAGATAGATCATCCCCACGCCATAGCGGCGATGGCGATGCGCCAGCGCAAGAATGCGCTCGCGCAGTTCGCCATTGCGATCTTCGCGCGGGCAATAGCGCAGGGCACTGGCGCTCATGCCGATCGCTGCCAAGGCGCGACGCTCGCTGGCACCACTCCCGATCCACTCGCGCACCAGCGTACGACGCGCCGGTGCGCTCACCACTTTTTTCGCAGTGCATCCTTGATCAGGTCGTTCTCGAACAATTGCTCGGCCAGCAACTTCTTCAGACGCGCGTTCTCGGACTCGAGGTCCTTGAGCCGCTTGGCATCGGGCACGCTCATCCCGCCGAACTTGCTGCGCCACAGGTAGTACGAGGCCTCGCTGAAGCCATGGCGCCGGCACAGGTCCTTGATCGCCACGCCGCTTTCGGCTTCGCGCAGAAAGCCGATGACCTGCTCGTCAGTAAAACGTTTCTTCACGTCCAATCTCCTCGGGGTAGGGAATTGGACTCCAAACTGAGGCGCTACTCAAAATTGGGTGGACGTCG
>NZ_JACHNO010000014.1:0-2577 GCF_014199025.1 Xanthomonas sp. CFBP 8152 | reverse complement strand
CGCCCACATCAAGCGCTGAAGATGATGACCCCGGACGCAGCCTACACCGCTACATTAACCGCATGACCTGAGCGGAAACCGGTGGGTCATTACACAACAGCACTGTGTGCCGAGACTTCGCCATCGCGCTGCCGCACGAGCTTGATGACCCAAAGCGCTGGGACCTGACCCTGGATATCGCACATCGCCTGATTGAGCGATATGGCTTTGCCCTGCAAGCGAGTCACCATCGCCCGACCAAAGATGATCCTCGCTACTTCTACGTCCATCTGCTCGCGACAACCAGGCGCATGCAAGCCTCTGGCTTGACCCAGAAGACACGGGTGCTCGATGGGCGCATCAATGGCAAGCAGGAAATCGAATGGATCCGCGCCATGATCGCTGATCGGATCAATGCACACCTTGAACAGGCCGGCATCGGTAAGGCGGTTGAGCATCGGCCCTTGACGGAACGCTTAGAGGCGATGCGAGGCAGCGGGATCTTTGTCCAAGGACAAGCAAGCTTCGAGCAGCTTCTGTCCCGTTACCGCCAAGAGGGGCGACTGTTGAGCGTGCCGGATGGCCACACGGCGGAACAGGCCCAGCGCGAGCGCCCAGGACCAGGCATGGACACTTCTACTGATGAGACTTCGGTGGCGAAGATGCCTATCATGCCGGCATCCGTTGGCAGACTCAGTTCAAGTAGGGAAGACGAAGCTCTGTCAGCAATCCAGGCAGATCGAAGCGGCCATCAAGATACGCATTGAGGGCGTCGGCCATGTGCTGATCAACGCCAAAGCCAGCCGCATGCTGTTGGGCGATCCAGCCATCAACATGGGCTTGGCGGAGTTGATGTTCTTGGTGGTCCAGAGGTAAGGCTTGCTGACTGACGGAAGGAGGCATGGCGAAGAATCCAAGTGGCTGATGCACTTGATTCGTATCATAAAGCGGATCTTCGTCAAGCCACCCCTGGTCGCTCGCAAAACGAGCGGTCAGAGCTTCTCTCCCTCATTGATCGCCTGATTCAAGATCTCATACCACTGGTTCATCTCGCGCTCGCTGCCGAACTTGATCGTCCAGACTGGATGATCCACATCTCGAACGCTGACCGTGATCGTTCCTTCCCGCCTTGAGTTGTGCCAGTGCTTCTCCCAAGAGCGAACATCCATCAACGGTAGATCTTCACTGTCCTGCCGACACGAATCTTCAACCGCGACCGCTCAATCGAGATCGCCAAAGCGCCTTGTCGTCCAAAATAGAAGCGATCAAACTCCCGACCAAAGACCTCCCGCTGGTTGCGCAATCGGTCAGCCCGATTGACGGCAAATGCGACCAGCACCGCTGTGCCCAGGGCAAGCAAGATGAGAAACGTGCTAACGGTCATGTGAACTCCTGAGAACAGAATGGGACCATCGTTGATTGCAGACGGATGGCTATTGGACGCGGCCGGTGATCTTCCAAGTGCCGCCCACCTTGGTGAAGGTGTAGACGCCATCCATTTGATGACCAAAGTCCCGCTCCATGGCTTCAACCTTGGCACTTACGTCACAGGTGTAGCTGGGCGCACCTTCCGCCTTCGTGCACTGGTTACTCTCGAAGTCTTCGATGCGCGCCTCTTCGTTGCTGTTCGCTTTGACGAACTGCAAAAAAGCGTGCTCCCGCTCAGTCTCAGCGGGGCCGCCGCCAGAGCAAGCCACTAGAGAGACGATCAACGTGCCGATGATGGCAAAGCGAGCTTTGGACATAGGAATCCTTGGATAAGCGAGAGCAAACGGATTGGCACAGATGCATAGCCGTTTAAGGCCGGCATGGCCGCCTCAGGCATCGGCCCCGTTGCAGTTGACAGCGTGCCGGGGCAACGTCAGTATGCGTTCAACGAATGATTCGTTCAACGAATTTTTGCAAGGCGCGTAACTCACGTTCATCCTTGTAGGGATGAGCATCCCCCAACCTGACATCCTGTCGTTGTTCGCTGCGCGGCTTAAAGCGCGCCGCCTAGCAATTGGCCTTGTGCAACAGGACTTGGGTGTCGCTCTTGGATTGGAGAGTCGCATCGCTCAGGCTCGCATCAGCCGCTACGAAACGGGCACGCATGTCCCAGATCTCAAGACTGCCTTGGATCTGGCCGATGCACTTGGTGTGTCCCTCAGTTCCCTGGTCGCCGAGTCTGATCGACTTGGTCAGATCATCGAGCTGGTGCGCCAGCTGCCCGAGGGTCAGCAGGAAGAGTTGGCGAAACACTTGTCTGCACTCGCCGCATCGTCTCCTTCGAAAGCCGAAAAAGAGTAGGCCGAACAACCTAGGCGACGGACAAGGTCTCACTCGGGGAGCAGCGAAGGACGTCGCAAAATTGCGGCTCAGCCCAGCGCAGCGATCCCTCTGGCGCATAGTGAGAAGGTCCTTGCTGGTGTCTTGGCATGCGTGCAGATCAGACAATTCCTACACAGATGCCAACACCCATCCGATCTGAGCGGGCGGTGTGATCCTGTAATCTTGCGAGCGGATGTAATGACCCACTGAATTCCTGCTCAGGTGTTACTTTCCCCGAAGGAGACACCGATGAGCGAAGTGATGGAAGAAGAGATCAAGCGCTGGACG
>NZ_JACHNO010000013.1:0-3066 GCF_014199025.1 Xanthomonas sp. CFBP 8152 | reverse complement strand
CGCCCACCATCGCAGGACACGCCGCAAGTACGTCCCTGTAGGCTCTTACGCGGCATCCATGCCGCGTAAGGTCCCGCGACGGTGGGCGGGCAAGGGCCAGTCAAAATGGTCGGTGTGTGGTTGCAAACAGGGCATGACCTGCGCCGGTCGGATCACTGTGCGTCGACCAGCTTTTCACTCCCCTCCTTCGCATGCCGAGCGGTGGACAGGTTTTCGACACGCAAGCTGCAAACTTTTCATTGCCTGGCGCAGCGCAGCCGGACAACACGCTTTCAAGAAAGCAGCCGACCAACTGTCTGGCGCGGTGCCCTCGCCGGTTGCGGGACCCTTGGCGGCATGGATGCCGCCAAGGAGACTCCACGAACGGATGCACGGCGTGTCCCGCGAGCGGTGAGGGCACCGCGCACTCGACTCAACGGGATTTTGACTCGAGCATCGATCGCGACGACACGACGCCACCGCCCGACCGTTGCACTCACTCGGCCTTGCTCAGCTTCAACGCGGTTTCCAGCAGCAGGAACAGGCGCCGGATTTCCGCGCTCATCAGCGCGAAGCGGGCATCGAGTTCGGCGCGTGCGCCGTCGTCTTCGCTGTGTTCGAGCTGGTCCAGTGCGCCGTCGAGGAACTTGAGCTTGCGGATCACCAGATCGTCGCCGAGCACGAACGACAGATTGTCGTCCAGCACCAGCGCCAGCTTGGTCACCTGCTTGCCGGCTTCCAGGTGCTTGTCGATCTCGTCGCCGCGCAGTTCCTGGTGCTGGCACTTGACCACCGCGCCGCCTTCGATCGGGTCCTTCATCTCGCACTCTTCGCCCAGGCTCAGGCCTTCGGGCAAGGGTTCGCCGGCGATCCAGCCGGTGAGGATGGCGCGCGGTGCGACTTCGGCATTCAGCGGCAGCGCCGGGAAGCTGCCGAGCGCGCCGCGGATCTCGCTCATCACGTTCTCGCCGCTCTTGCGGCTGGAACTGTTGACCGCGATGTAGCCGTGCTGCAGGTCCAGGATGGCATCGGTGCGCGAGCTCTTGACGAAGGCGCGCGGCAACAGCTCATGGATCAGGTCGTCCTTCAGGCGCTTGCGCGCCTTGCCGCCGGGGCGACGGCCTTCCTTCTCTTCGATCTCGGCGACCTTGCGCTCGAGCAGGTCGTTGACCACCGCGCCGGGCAGGATCTTGTCCTCGCCGCCGACGGTGAGCCAGAGAAAGTCTTCCAGACGGTGCGAGAGCACTTCCTGCTCGTCGCGGCCGAACGGGGAGATGAAACCGCGCGAGCTCATTTCCAGCGGGCCGACCGGCTTGAGCTGCACTTGCGGCAACAGCGTGTCGATCTCGGAGAAATCCAGCGTGGTCGGGAAACGGAACAAAGTGAGATTACGAAAGAACATGCGTCGGACCGAAGAGGAGGAAGAAACGTGGAGGGTGGAAAGACTGCCAGTGCCGCGATGGCCGCGTCAGTCGCTGTCGTGTGCGCTGTCGCCGGCGGCGAGCCAGGCGCTGGAATCGGGATCAGGATCGGGTGGTGCTGCATCGCCGCTATGGCCCAGCGCCAGGAAATCGAACAGGGTGCGGTCGGCCAGTTGCGCGGGCCGCACATCGCCCAGCGCGCGGGCGATCTGCTCGACCCGCCCAGGCTGCTCGCGGTCCCACTGCTGCAGCATCCGCCCGACCTGCTGGCGCTGCAGGTTTTCCTGGCTGCCGCACAGGTTGCACGGAATGATCGGGAACTGGCGCGCCTGCGCGTAGTCGGCGATATCGGCCTCGCGCACATAGGCCAGCGGGCGGATCACCACATGCGCGCCGTCGTCGCTGCGCAGCTTGGGCGCCATCGCCGCAAGCCGGGCGTGGTGGAACAGATTCATGAAGAACGTGGCCACGATGTCGTCGCGATGGTGGCCGAGCGCGATCTTGGTCACGCCATGCGCCTGCGCATAGGCGTACAGCGCGCCGCGCCGCAGCCGCGAGCACAACGAACACATGGTCTTGCCGGCCGGAATCACCCGGCTGACCACCGTATAGGTGTCCTGCTCGACGATGTCGAACGGTACGTTCAGCCCGCGCAGGTAAGTGGGCAGCACCTGCGCGGGGAAGTCGGGCTGCTTCTGGTCCAGATTGACCGCCACCAGGGTGAACGGCACCGGCGCCTTGCGCTGCAACTGCAGCAGCATGTCCAGCAAGGTGTAGCTATCCTTGCCGCCGGACAGGCACACCATGATCTTGTCGCCGGCGGCGATCATGCCGAAGTCGGCAATCGCCTGGCCTACCTGGCGCTGCAGGCGTTTGCCCAGGCGCAACTGCTCACGCTGCAGCCGCTGGCGCGGGTCGCGCGGCGCGGGGTCGGCCAGGGGTTGCGGCAGCGGCAGGACAGCGGTCATAAGCCGGCCATTGTAGCTGCCCCGCGCGCGGCGAGCCGGCGCCGCGCTTGCGCGGCTGAATGCGCGGTCGGCCGCTTGCGGGCGAGGCGTTCGGCGCGGGTTTGGCGGTGCTGCGACATCAGCGAACCGATCACGGCTGGCAGGTCGGCCGCAGGTGGTTGGCGCAGCGGACATCTCGCAGCGCAGCAAGCCTTTCGGCGCCGGGCTGGGTAAAGTCGGGCAGACCGCTTCACTCCGGATCGGCATGGCATCTTCAGCTTCGCTCCACCGCGCGGCTTTTTTCGGTCGCGATTGTGGTAGCGCTAACATTCTGCACGGCATGGGTCAGGCCCTGTGCCGGCGTCCGTCTCCGGCGCTGATTGAGAGTGCGCGCCGGTGGCGGCGGTGACGGCCTGTATGCGCAATCGCTGCGCTGCGTGGCTGGTCACTCGCGTGCGACATCTTTCCCTTCTCCCCTCGCCTCTGTGCAGGAGTTCCATCCCATGAGCAACACCGTCTACATCGGCGCCAAGGAATATTTCCCCGGTATCGGCAAGATCGGCTTCGAAGGCCGCGACTCGGACAACCCGCTGGCGTTCAAGGTCTACGACGCCACCAAGCAGGTCGGCGACAAGACCATGGCCGAGCATCTGCGCTTTGCCGTGGCCTACTGGCACAGTTTCTGCGGCAACGGCGCCGATCCGTTCGGCCCGGGCACG
>NZ_JACHNO010000012.1:0-5960 GCF_014199025.1 Xanthomonas sp. CFBP 8152 | reverse complement strand
GCTCGATCTGTTCTGGGATGGGCCAGCGCAGGTCGGGACGCCGCAGGATGACGCCATGGATGCGTTGGCCGACCAGATGCGGTGCCAGGCCACGCAAGGTGGTTTCGACTTCGGGCAGCTCGGGCATGCAGGTCTCCAATCATCCAGGCCGGCGGTACGCCGGCACGGATCAATATGGTGGCCAACGGCGGTAAATCCAGCGGGTCGCCTGCGGGCATCGGTACGGCGCAGGAATTTCGCCTTGAGCGTCCGAGTGCAGCGGTGCTATTTGGCTTTGGCTTTGGCTTTTCGCAGCCAAATGTCGCGCAAAAAGAAACCCCCAGTCCTGTTGGACTGAGGGTTTCGGGTAAAGCCCCTGGCGATGACCTACTCTCGCATGGCTTGAGCCACACTACCATCGGCGCAGCTGCGTTTCACTTCCGAGTTCGGGATGGGATCGGGTGGTTCCACAGCGCTAATTTCACCAGGGAGACGGTTGGAGCAGCGCTTCACAGCGCTCGTCTCGCATAGGTAACTTGTGACGTAGCTTGCGTTTGGTGATCTACCAACGTTCGTTGGGACCAAGGCAACTTGAGGTTATATGGTCAAGCCGCACGGATCATTAGTATCAGTTAGCTCAATACATTGCTGTACTTACACACCTGACCTATCAACCACATAGTCTATATGGTTCCTTTAGGGGGCTTGTGCCCCGGGAAGTCTCATCTTGAGGCGCGCTTCCCGCTTAGATGCTTT
The DNA here is from genome assembly GCF_014199025.1 of Xanthomonas sp. CFBP 8152. Taxonomy (NCBI): domain Bacteria; kingdom Pseudomonadati; phylum Pseudomonadota; class Gammaproteobacteria; order Lysobacterales; family Lysobacteraceae; genus Xanthomonas; species Xanthomonas sp. CFBP 8152. The sequence continues at coordinate 5,225 of NZ_JACHNO010000012.1, read as the reverse complement.
CAGCGGTTATCGCTTCCGAACATAGCTACCCGGCAATGCCACTGGCGTGACAACCGGAACACCAGAGGTTCGTCCACTCCGGTCCTCTCGTACTAGGAGCAGCCCCTCTCAAACTTCCAACGCCCATGGCAGATAGGGACCGAACTGTCTCACGACGTTCTGAACCCAGCTCGCGTACCACTTTAAATGGCGAACAGCCATACCCTTGGGACCGACTACAGCCCCAGGATGTGATGAGCCGACATCGAGGTGCCAAACACCGCCGTCGATATGAACTCTTGGGCGGTATCAGCCTGTTATCCCCGGAGTACCTTTTATCCGTTGAGCGATGGCCCTTCCATACAGAACCACCGGATCACTAAGACCTACTTTCGTACCTGCTTGATCCGTCGATCTTGCAGTCAAGCACGCTTATGCCTTTGCACACAGTGCGCGATGTCCGACCGCGCTGAGCGTACCTTCGTGCTCCTCCGTTACTCTTTAGGAGGAGACCGCCCCAGTCAAACTACCCACCATACACGGTCCCTGATCCGGATAACGGATCTAGGTTAGAACGTCAAGCACGACAGGGTGGTATTTCAAGGATGGCTCCACCACAGCTAGCGCCATGGTTTCATAGCCTCCCACCTATCCTACACAGACGAACTCAACGTTCAGTGTAAAGCTATAGTAAAGGTTCACGGGGTCTTTCCGTCTTGCCACGGGAACGCTGCATCTTCACAGCGATTTCAATTTCACTGAGTCTCGGGTGGAGACAGCGCCGCTGTCGTTACGCCATTCGTGCAGGTCGGAACTTACCCGACAAGGAATTTCGCTACCTTAGGACCGTTATAGTTACGGCCGCCGTTTACTGGGGCTTCGATCAAGAGCTTCGCCTTGCGGCTGACCCCATCAATTAACCTTCCAGCACCGGGCAGGCGTCACACCCTATACGTCCACTTTCGTGTTTGCAGAGTGCTGTGTTTTTGATAAACAGTCGCAGCGGCCTGGTTTCTGCGACCCTCTTCAGCTATAGCTCGCATGAGCCACCAAAAAGGGTGCACCTTCTCCCGAAGTTACGGTGCCATGTTGCCTAGTTCCTTCACCCGAGTTCTCTCAAGCGCCTGAGAATTCTCATCCTACCCACCTGTGTCGGTTTACGGTACGGTCTTCGTGAGCTGAAGCTTAGGAGCTTTTCCTGGAAGCGTGGTATCAGTGACTTCGCCATAAAGGCTCGTCTCGGTGCTCGGTCTTAAAGGATCCCGGATTTGCCAAAGATCCAAACCTACCGCCTTTCCCCGGGACAACCAACGCCCGGTACACCTAACCTTCTCCGTCCCTCCATCGCACTCACGCGAGGTGCAGGAATATTAACCTGCTTCCCATCGACTACGGCTTTCGCCCTCGCCTTAGGGACCGACTAACCCTGCGTCGATTAACGTTGCGCAAGGAAACCTTGGGCTTTCGGCGTGCGGGCTTTTCACCCGCATTATCGTTACTCATGTCAGCATTCGCACTTCCGATACCTCCAGCAGACTTCTCAATCCACCTTCGCAGGCTTACGGAACGCTCCTCTACCGCGCATAAAACAAGTTTTATGCACCCCAAGCTTCGGTTCACTGCTTAGCCCCGTTAAATCTTCCGCGCAGACCGACTCGACCAGTGAGCTATTACGCTTTCTTTAAAGGGTGGCTGCTTCTAAGCCAACCTCCTGGCTGTCTATGCCTTTCCACATCGTTTTCCACTTAGCAGTGAATTTGGGACCTTAGCTGTGGGTCTGGGTTGTTTCCCTTTTCACGACGGACGTTAGCACCCGCCGTGTGTCTCCCGGATAGTACGTACTGGTATTCGGAGTTTGCAATGGTTTGGTAAGTCGCGATGACCCCCTAGCCATAACAGTGCTCTACCCCCAGTAGTATTCGTCCGAGGCGCTACCTAAATAGCTTTCGAGGAGAACCAGCTATCTCCGGGTTCGATTAGCTTTTCACTCCTAATCACAGCTCATCCCCGTCTTTTGCAACAGACGTGGGTTCGGGCCTCCAGTACCTGTTACGGCACCTTCACCCTGGCCATGACTAGATCACCCGGTTTCGGGTCTACTGCCCGCGACTATGCGCCCTTATCAGACTCGGTTTCCCTTCGCCTCCCCTATACGGTTAAGCTTGCCACGAACAGTAAGTCGCTGACCCATTATACAAAAGGTACGCAGTCACTCTTGCGAGCTCCTACTGCTTGTACGCACACGGTTTCAGGATCTATTTCACTCCCCTCTCCGGGGTTCTTTTCGCCTTTCCCTCACGGTACTGGTTCACTATCGGTCGGTCAGGAGTATTTAGCCTTGGAGGATGGTCCCCCCATATTCAGACAGGGTTTCACGTGCCCCGCCCTACTCGTCTTCACTGGAGTGGCCCTTTTAAATACAGGGCTATCACCTTCTATGGCCAATCTTTCCAGATTGTTTTTCTAAAGCCATTCCAGCTTAAGGGCTGCTCCCCGTTCGCTCGTCACTACTTAGGGAATCTCGGTTGATTTCTTTTCCTCCGGTTACTTAGATATTTCAGTTCACCGGGTTCGCTTCCAGCAGCTATGAATTCACTGCAGGATACTGCCGAAGCAGTGGGTTTCCCCATTCGGATATTGCCGGATCAAAGCTTGTTGCCAGCTCCCCGACACTTTTCGCAGGCTACCACGTCCTTCATCGCCTCTGACCGCCTAGGCATCCACCGTGTGCGCTTATTCGCTTGACCATATAACCCCAAGTTGCCTCGGAGCTACATGCCGTGTTGTGTGGGGTACAAAGCCACCAACGCGAACATACGACTCAATTATTTAGGGACTCGAAGTCCCCGCCTTAGCCTCAACGACACGTTTAGATAGATATCTCAAACGCTCGCTACGTCACAAGTTATAAAAGAACATGTATCAGCCTCAACGCTGATCCATATAAATTCTTAAGTGTGCACTACATTCAGAGTGGTGGGTCTGGGTAGACTCGAACTACCGACCTCACCCTTATCAGGGGTGCGCTCTAACCACCTGAGCTACAGACCCGAAGTCTTTTCACTCACTATGGTGGAGCCTGTCGGGATCGAACCGACGACCCCCTGCTTGCAAAGCAGGTGCTCTCCCAGCTGAGCTAAGGCCCCAAAAGGGACTTCGCATACCAGCCTGTGCCGGTATGAATCTCTGAATGCAGGTAATTTGTGAGGACGCCCGCAAGACGATGACGTCATGCTCAAAAGGAGGTGATCCAGCCGCACCTTCCGATACGGCTACCTTGTTACGACTTCACCCCAGTCATCGGCCACACCGTGGCAAGCGCCCTCCCGAAGGTTAAGCTACCTGCTTCTGGTGCAACAAACTCCCATGGTGTGACGGGCGGTGTGTACAAGGCCCGGGAACGTATTCACCGCAGCAATGCTGATCTGCGATTACTAGCGATTCCGACTTCATGGAGTCGAGTTGCAGACTCCAATCCGGACTGAGATAGGGTTTCTGGGATTGGCTTACCCTCGCGGGTTTGCAGCCCTCTGTCCCTACCATTGTAGTACGTGTGTAGCCCTGGTCGTAAGGGCCATGATGACTTGACGTCATCCCCACCTTCCTCCGGTTTGTCACCGGCGGTCTCCTTAGAGTTCCCACCATTACGTGCTGGCAACTAAGGACAAGGGTTGCGCTCGTTGCGGGACTTAACCCAACATCTCACGACACGAGCTGACGACAGCCATGCAGCACCTGTCTCACGGTTCCCGAAGGCACCAATCCATCTCTGGAAAGTTCCGTGGATGTCAAGACCAGGTAAGGTTCTTCGCGTTGCATCGAATTAAACCACATACTCCACCGCTTGTGCGGGCCCCCGTCAATTCCTTTGAGTTTCAGTCTTGCGACCGTACTCCCCAGGCGGCGAACTTAACGCGTTAGCTTCGATACTGCGTGCCAAATTGCACCCAACATCCAGTTCGCATCGTTTAGGGCGTGGACTACCAGGGTATCTAATCCTGTTTGCTCCCCACGCTTTCGTGCCTCAGTGTCAGTGTTGGTCCAGGTAGCCGCCTTCGCCACGGATGTTCCTCCCGATCTCTACGCATTTCACTGCTACACCGGGAATTCCGCTACCCTCTACCACACTCTAGTGACCCAGTATCCACTGCAATTCCCAGGTTGAGCCCAGGGCTTTCACAACAGACTTAAACCACCACCTACGCACGCTTTACGCCCAGTAATTCCGAGTAACGCTTGCACCCTTCGTATTACCGCGGCTGCTGGCACGAAGTTAGCCGGTGCTTATTCTTTGGGTACCGTCAGAACAATCGGGTATTAACCGACTGCTTTTCTTTCCCAACAAAAGGGCTTTACAACCCGAAGGCCTTCTTCACCCACGCGGCATGGCTGGATCAGGCTTGCGCCCATTGTCCAATATTCCCCACTGCTGCCTCCCGTAGGAGTCTGGACCGTGTCTCAGTTCCAGTGTGGCTGATCATCCTCTCAGACCAGCTACGGATCGTCGCCTTGGTGGGCCTTTACCCCGCCAACTAGCTAATCCGACATCGGCTCATTCAATCGCGCGAAGCCCGAAGGTCCTCCGCTTTCACCCGTAGGTCGTATGCGGTATTAGCGTAAGTTTCCCTACGTTATCCCCCACGAAAGAGTAGATTCCGATGTATTCCTCACCCGTCCGCCACTCGCCACCCATAAGAGCAAGCTCTTACTGTGCTGCCGTTCGACTTGCATGTGTTAGGCCTGCCGCCAGCGTTCACTCTGAGCCAGGATCAAACTCTTCACTTAAAATTACATGCCCGAAGGCAAATTACTTTAGCTGCAGAAGTTCAACCACTGGCAACTTATCGCTTGCAAAGCAATTAATATGTTGCATTTTGATTAAACGTCTGCAAGATGGACAATCATCCTTCCTGCAGGCGTCCGCACAAATTACCTGCGCACACTGTCAAAGAACATTGGGAAGTGGCCTCAGCGCCGTTCCCGTCAGCTTCGTCATTTCCGTCGAAGCGAGCCGCCCATTATAGCGGACTTTTTCTTGTCGTCAACACCTCATTTCGAGGTGGTTGACGCTGCTTCGTTTCAACCCGAAGGTTTTCTGCGAAGCGAGCCGGCCATATTAGCAGGCTTTTCATCTTCGTCAACCCCTCGTGAAGAGGAAGTTGCCGCCGCTGCACCTCAATCCGCCGTAGCGTCTTTCCGTGTAGCGAGCCGCCCATCATAGCCGGCTTTTTCGTTTCGTCAACACC
>NZ_JACHNO010000011.1:0-27984 GCF_014199025.1 Xanthomonas sp. CFBP 8152 | reverse complement strand
GCGCCCACATCAAGCGCTGAAGATGATGACCCCGGACGCAGCCTACACCGCTACATTAACCGCATGACCTGAGCGGAAACCGGTGGGTCATTACATCACTCTCCTTGTGATTAAAGTTTAGTTTATCGAGTACTCGATACTACCCAGGATAGATGTCAAAAATTTGGCGCTACTGCGTACACAGCCTACTGACCCGCTTGGCGCGCGTCAAGGCGTGCAGCGATGGTTGGATAGTGCGGCATGCCCGTGGTGGAGAGCTTTCGCAGCACACCAATGCCTCCCCTTTTTTGCCAACCCAACAGCCACTTTGATCCTCCTTATCTTGCTACGTTACTTTTTCACAGGTGACGTCACGCTTACACAAATATCCGCATCGACAACGGCCACGCCAAGTGATCTTTGCTTCCAGCCGTCGAGATTGCGGCATGTGTGGCATTGTCGATCGCCTATGAATTTGCCGCCATGCTAGCGCAGGTTCAGACTAGCGCCCCGCAGATGCAGACATTCACTCCCCACTGCGTTAACTGTTTCGACGAAACCGGCCTGGTGCAGTTCGGCGCCCCGCATTTCCCGAACGTCGTTGCCCTAAACTCGCACGATGGTGACTTCGCTGAGGAGCCTCTGCGCGACAAACCGGCCCCCGAGTAGCAAGGCAGGTACGCAACGAGCGCCTTCACCCCCTTCACCGCGCACCACAAAGATGCGAGCGCACCAGCTTTGCCAACGACCTGAAATTCTTGACCAAACGCAGATGTAAGTTATAGAAGCTGAGAGCTATGCGGCGCGTAATAGCATTTCGCGCCGCGAGGTCATGATGGGCGGATTGGCAAAAACTGCGTGTACGAGACACAGAGCCGTGAGCAAGCGAGTCAGTCCCATCCTAACGTGACCAATGCTGCCGGTGCAGCGCACCTTAAATGTTGGCCTGGTTAGAGCAATTTATCGCTTTGAGCCATCACAGACCTTCAGACATTCCAAAAGACCTTAAGACAGTACGGCAACATGTCCTCGACTAGGTAAATTCGTAATGTAAAGAAAGATTAGCTGCTATGCGCGGGATACCGACGAAAAAAGACGCTCGTCCCGGCAAGTACGAAACTTCGTTGGGTTGATAGCAGTCCACGAGTCGATCTGGGAGTTTCGTAACTTTTGTAGATCCATGCCGGCTCGGCAACTTTACTAAAACGCTAAGTGATTGATTCCTTGTGACCCCGGCCCGATTCGAACGGGCGACCTTCCCCTTAGGAGGGACAACGTCGCTAGACTAAGACCCAAGCGGGACAAGGCTTTGCGTGGAAGTCTAGCCTGACTGTGGCAAGTCTGTGGTAACGACAGGCCTAGTCATGCCGATTGTCAAAAAAGTGGTGACCCCGGCTGGGTTCGAACCAGCAACCTCGTCCTTAGGAGGGACGCGCGCTATCCAATTGTGCCACGGGGCCATCTGTCTAAGGATACAGGGAGACGCTAAGTGAGCAAAGCCAAAACAGCCGCCAAGCCTGGGCGCACCAAGACCTTCAATGGCACGCTTCCGCGCGGCATCAAGGCCTCTCAGGCCATCAGCTCCGTGGCGGGCGTCACGCTCAGGACGGATGGGCAACTCAGGTGGGAGGCGCGCATCCGAAGGTCCCTCAACGGGCAAGCCTTGAAGTTCCCGCTGGTGCGCTACCCCATTGACCCGAAGGCGTCCCCGAATACCGAGCATCACATTGATGCTGCTCGGCTCATGGCCGAGGCCTATGTCCGCCGAGAACACGCCTCCTTGGAGCTTCGGCAAACGCCCTACGCGCACACGGCAGAGGCCTGGACCTTTGGGGATCTTTTGCGCCGGTTTGTCCAAGAGATCGATGATGGGCTCATCAAGCACGCGTCGGTCAGGACCGACCAATCCAATGCCTATCTCTTCTTGGGAGGTGGCAAAGGCCTTGGGTTGAGCCAGACCGGCCTGCCCCACCTCACCCGCAAGCTGGCCAAGGATTTGACTCAGGATGACTTCTTGGGGCGCCATGCCGGCTCGTTCGTGAACGCCTACATCAAGGTCAAGCGAGACGGCACCACGCTCCCTATGGCCCAGGGCAGCAAAAAGCGAGCCCTGACCACGATCCGAAACCTCTTCCGGATTGCCCACGAAAACTGGCAGATTGATCTGCGCTCGCCGATCAAGAGCTTGAAATCGCTCAATTCGGATGACGCGCGCGACCGGACGCTGACCGAGGAGGAATGGAACGCCATCGTTGCGCAGCTTGATGCTGGGCGGACCGACCCGGCAACGGCCGATGTCATTCGCTTTGCGCGCATGACCGCAGCCCGCCGCTCCGAATGCGTGAAGCTCGATTGGGCGGACATCAACTTCAAGAAGAACACCGCCCGACTTCGCGAGACCAAGGCCAAGAATGGCAAATACAATGAGCGCGTGATCCCGTTGACTTCAGAGCCCCTGGCCTTGATCGCCGCGCGCTTCGAAGCCAGCGAAACGAAGAAGGGACCCGTCTTTGTGACCTCGCGCGGCAAGCGCATTCGGGCCGATACCGTCACTCAGGCCTGGGATCGGGTGCGTGAGCAGGTAGCCGTCAAGCTCGGAGACCCAGAAATTCTGACCGCGCGCATGCATGATCTTCGCCATACGCGCATCACCGAAATGGGACACCACCTCAATCCGGCCGAAGCAGCCAGGATCTCGGGGCATAAGGACTTAAAAACCTTCATGCGCTACTTCAACCCGGATCCTGTCGCGTTGGGCAAGAAGCTCGAACAGCTCGAACGCCAAGGTGGTGCAGGTGCCAACGTAGACGCAGTGGTCACCCAGCTTTTGGAACTAAGCCCCAAGGATATGGCTTCAGCGGTTGCGCTTGCCTTCCAAGCGCGGGCAAAAGCGCAGTGAAAAAATAGACCATGAACGCTAGGCCAAGACCACCAACTCGCCTTTGTCAGCCAACCTGCCCGCAAGCCGCAGTGCCTCGATCTGATCCAAAATCAACTGTCTAAGTTGTGTGCTGGTGCTCCGGTAACCGAGCTGACGCGATACGATCAACACCAACTCGTCTCGCTTTGCCCCCAGGTTGTCGGCGACGACTTTGGTGATCGCCACCTTGATCTCTGCGGGTGGCAAAAGTTCTGGCCGGCGCAGGGTCGAGGACTCGACCAATGAACGATCACGCACGTGGACCTCTTTCCCGGGAATGGCCAAGAAGTCCTTGTCGACGACCTGCACACCACCCATCGACACCACTGACCCAATCGCCTCTTCAACCGCCTGTTGGATACGCGAGCCAGCACGCTGCAAGCCCCAAAGCGTCCGAGCGCGCATAACGACCTCGCTGCGATGAATGGGGCTTTCCACTTCAACGATCTGCCGCACGATGGTGGCGAGTTGCCCTGCTGGAACCAAATGCAATTCGAACTGGTTGCTTGGCACGGCGAAGGACGCCTCAATGTAAGGTTCAGTGTCCGGCGGACTTTGCGCCTCAATGAGGCCCATCTCAGTGACCTCACCGCGATCGACGGTGAGAATCTCCACCGGCACCGCACGGTGCGAAGAATTGGGACTGGGCTCTAAGGTGCCTGACTCCGACTTCGCTCTTTCAATGGCTACAACAAGTTTTTCAAGCTCTGCCTCAGGACGGTGGAACCAGTCCGAACTCCAAATCCGGTAAACCTGCCAGCCCTTGTCGCGCAGCACGCTTTCACGCAAGCGATCGCGATCGCGCGCGCTTCTGGCATCTCGATATGACTGCCCGTCGCACTCAATGCCTAAAATGTAGCGCCCAGGCTCCTCTGGATTAGACACCGCAATGTCGACGAAGAAGCCAGCAAGGCCCACATCGGTGTGCAGATCGTAGCCTCGCGCGCGAAGTGCTTGGGCCACCTCTTGTTCGAATACGCTGTGCTTAGCGTCTCGCGCCTGGGTGGCGAGGGTAAGGCGGCCCGTCCTTGCGTAGTTCAAGAAGAGCTTTAAAGCAAAGGTGCCCTTACCCTTGGCACGATCGGTGTCGATGTCTTCATCGGTGATCGAGGTAAAGACCTCGCAACGCGATTTGGCGCGGCTGATGAGCACATTCAAGCGCCGCTCGCCGCCGTCATTACTCACAGGACCGAAGTTCATCGTCATGTGGCGCTGGGCATCACGCCCATAGCCCACAGAGATATAGATGACATCGCGCTCGTCGCCCTGGATGTTTTCGAGGCTCTTGACGAAGAAGGGCTCAGCCGGGTGATCGGCAAAGAACCCTTCTGTTTCCGGGTGCTGTCGGCGCAAGAGTTCCAACTCGTCGAGAATGGCGCGGCGCTGCGCTGTCGAGAAGGTCGCTACACCCAGCGTGAGTTGAGGGGTGTTTTGCGCATGCGCCAGCACTGCAAGTGCAACTGCCTTGGCTTCTTTGGGGTTGGTGCGCGTGTTGCCCCGGTCGTAGATGGCTTCAGGCAAATGATGCAGCCGCAAGCCCACACCTGCTTCACTGGTGTAGGGACTGGGGACGATGAAGAGCTTGCCTTCGTAGAACTGTTGATTGGAAACGGCAATGAGCGACTGATGGCGGCTCCGGTAGTGCCAACGGAGCATGCGCTCAGGTAATCCTCTTGCGCGGCAAAGCCCCAGGATGCTTTCGACATCTGACGCCTGTGCCCCACCCTCATCGTCATCCCGGTCACCGCCATCGCCCAGTGCTTTGGAGAAAAATCGTGTTGGCGGGAGCTGTCGCTCGTCACCCACGATCACTAACTGCTTAACGCGCGCGATCGCACCGAGCGCATCAATCGGCTGCACCTGGCTGGCTTCGTCAATGACCAGCATGTCAAAGTCCAGCGCGCCTGCCGGCAGGAACTGCGCTACCGACAACGGACTCATCATGAAGACGGGTTTGAGCGCTTGGATCGCAGGGGCACACCGTTGCATCAATTGACGAATCGGCAGATGACCCTTTTTCCTGGCCATCTCGCCGATAAGAATAGCTGTTGGGCCGGTTGCACCGCCTTGGCGCGGGATCTTGCTGTGATGCGCCTTGACCACTTCATACCGAGCCAGCTGCATACGCTCCTGGTCAAGGCTTGCAAAGCTTGATACCACCTGAGACTGCCGCTGCCCGTCAAAGCTCGCCAACGCACGATCGCGCTGCACCAGCGCTTGAAGCAAAGCTTCGTAGTAAGACAGATCGAACACGCCCAAGGCATCGGCTCTCGCCAGCTTGCCACTGGCAAGACCATCGACTATTGCACCTAAGCCCTTACGCTCGGCCTCCTTGGCAATGGCAAGGTAAGACACCCAACTCCGAAGTCCTTCCGGGTCGGCTTGCCAGCTTGCCAGCTGGAGTTTGAGTGTTGCCAAAGGTGCATGGCTCGGATCACGCGTGATCTCTGCGTTGCCCTCAAACTGCAAGCCAACCAGAATATCCATCACTTCGCCGGCCAATAGTCCTGCCGCAGAAGAACCTCCCTCAGCCCGATCAAGCAATGACTCGGGATCAACAATGCGCACGGCCAACAAGCGAAGCTCTGGATTGTGTTCAATCCAAGACGCGACTTGGCGAAGCTCATGCGCCTTGCTATCTAGTGCTCCCCAGAACGGACCAAAGGCTGAGGTCCCATCAGCGGCCAGAGCGTCGTAAGCGGTAATGGCAGTTTGCGCCAGCTGGATTTCTTCAATGACCGCAAGCGCCTGCTCGATCGTGAGTTCCTGCGCATTAGCCAATAGGGCTGATTGCTGGGACGCAGCTTGCCAAAGGGCAGACTTCTCTTCCAGTTCCGATAGAGCAACGCGCTTGAGGACGGTCTCCTCGCCCCATGGGTTGCGCTCAGCAGACAACAACGCCTCATGGACAGGCGCCAAATCGCGAACGAGTTCTTCTAAAACTGGCTTTACGCGTTTGGCGATTTCGGTTGCCAATACGCGATCGCTGATGTCGGCCAAACGCTCACGAACTCCGCTCCCCAAGGGTCGGAGCGTTCGCATCCAGGCCACGACGCCTCTGAGGAAGGATGGGTTGGAGCGCTCGCGCTGCCAGTTTGAGCCAAACGCTTCTTGTCCTTGGGCGTCGTGCTCAACAATCTTCTTCTGAGCGCTCTTGGCATCCAGGAGAACATCGAGCGATCCAAGCATGTCCAACGCCGGAAGCTTAGGGTTAGAAAGGAGTGTGCGGATGGTCTGATTGGCGCGACGCCAATCTCCACTTAGGAAGCGGAACAAGCTCGTGCCGCGCATCGCCAACTGCCCACGCGCCGCTTCAAGCTCCGCGCTGTCTTTGCTCCATGCAGCGTCGCGGAATACAGAGGCCAGGTGGCTCTTCGCCTGCTGGACCGTTTCAACAGCCAAAACGACCTCTTCGATTGCATCGACACCCCGTTCCCAGATGTGGGCGACCAATGCATCGCGGTCAAGTTCCGGAATGGTCGTGGCGCGCTCCGCGATGGCAACCAGCCGAAGCGCCAGATCGAGCGTAAGTGGTGCCTTCTCGGCTAGAAGCTGCGTCAATCGTGCCAGATCAGGCCCGAGCCGAACCAAGGCACTGTGTGCCCTACCCAACGTTGCCAGCTCTTTACCCAAAACGAAGCTGTTCGGCAAAACGCTCAAAGTGGCCGTGGTAGCATCCCAGTCTTGCGCGAGCGCCTCCATCTGGATCTTGGCCTCGACCGCAGCTCTGGCCTTCTGAGCGTTTTCAAGCGCATCGATGACTGTCGAAGCACGACCAAGCGCATCCCAGACCTTGCTTTGAAGCGCATCGGAGCCAAGTTTTGGAGCTTCAAGCAGAGCCTTAACACGCTGAACGGCAAGGCCGGCGTCATCAAATCGCAGTGGAGGTGGAAGATCCAATGCGCTGTGAAGCTCAGTGGTCGACGCCTCCCAATCGTTCAATCGTTCGGTCAATCCAGCGACCAAGATGAGCAACCGATCGCGCTCACTCGGCAAGAGGCCATCGTTCTGAACGCCGCTCCAAGCGTGCTCATCTGGAACGCCAATTTCTTCAATTCGCTCGATCAGTTCGCGCAGGAGCGATTCCCGCTCCTCTTTTTGATGGGACGCCCAGGAGGTCGGCGCTTCAAGGGGCAGGCTTTGTGTCGTGTAGCCCAAGCGACGCAGGCGCACCATGTGTCCGAAGACTTGGTATGGCGTCAGTCCAGAGGGCTGGTGAGCTTCGTGGAGCCGCGCAACATGGGCGTTGAGTGTGTCGCGCTTTTCCGTTAGTTGCTCGATGATTGGCGAAGTGCTGGTTCGTTTGGGCTCGCCTAAGTGCAGCGTTTGCCGAAGCTCCTCCAGTAGAGAACGCTTGTTGGCTTTGTTGCTGTGGAGTTCCAAACAGGCCACGCCCACACCGACATGATCCAGTCGGCGCTTCACGACTTCGAGCGCGGCCATCTTCTCGGCCACAAACAACACCCGCTTTCCTTCGGCTACCGCTGCCGAGATGATGTTGGCAATGGTTTGGGACTTCCCCGTTCCAGGCGGACCTTGGACCAAGATGTTGTTGCCTTGAAGCACATCGTGCACAACCAGAGCTTGCGATGAGTCGCAATCAACGACATGGCGCATCCTCTCTGGCGATATGATACGGTCGAGTTCGCTATTTTCGTCGGTTAGGCTCGCACCTGGGAAACCGTCTTGAACCACCCCGCGCAGCATCGGGATGGCGTCCAGTCCGCCAAGCGCCTCCCAGCTTTGTGGGTCAAGATCCCGATACATCATGAACTTAGCGAACGAGAACAAGCCTAGGATGGCGTCATCACGAAGCACGCCCCAGGTCTCCTTACCTTCCAGCATGGCTTCCACAGAGGCCAGGTAGGCATCGACATCGAGCGTTTCGAACTCATCAATGCTCGGCAAGCGAAGCCCAAACTCGCGCTGCAAGAACAACTGCAACGACAAGTTCGCTTGAATATCGTCGCCGGTCCATTTGAGGTGAAACTTCTCGCCTGCCGTGCTTCGCTCCAACTGAACCGGGATGAGCACCAAGGGCGCGAAGCGGTCAGTCTGAGGAGTGGAAGTAGCACGCCAACGCAAGTAGCCGACGGCCAAGTAAAGAACATTGACGCCCTGCTCTTCTTGGAGCGTCCGCGCGTCCATGTAGAGATCCAATAAGCGCTTCTGCAGACCTGTCGGCGTTAGGCGTGTTGTGAGATGCGCATCCCAATGCGCTTTGACACGCCCGTTCTCATCCAGCTCAAAATCGGGTTGCGCGATCAGCTCTGGGTCTTCGGGTGCCTCGTCAAGTAGGACCTCATCACTGTCATCGTCATCGCCAGGGCTACCAGTAGTGTTCGCTTGCTTCGGATCCTCCTTGCCAGGAACAAACGTGAAACGCTTTCCTTCGATCACCAAGGTCTGATACATCGCCTTGGCAAGCTCGTAGACCACCTCGACGGTTTTGGCGCGACCACCTCTGGGTGTATGAAGCAACCGATTGCGTGTAGACAGATCTAAGAGCTCCAAACGAGCCTTCTCAACCTTGTCCTTCAACCCGCCAGCTCCCCGGAGCGAAGAAGTCTCCTCGCCAGCCTGCGCCACCGCCGTCTGATCCATCGACACCCCTGAGAGGAAGCGCGACGCGCGGGATGCAGCACCACGCCTTCCTCAAATGCTTTTGCCTATAATGCGCTCAATGTAACGCGTGTTCCAGCCGATCTGGGGGATCTGTGGGCGATTTGCGCGGTAGCGAGATTCACTGGGTGGTTCACAGCTACATTGGGGTGGAGGGCGGCTACCTGGGCGACTTCTCCTACAAGACACACCGAGAGTTCTACCCTGGCTTTTGTGATCTGGAGCTGGATCCAGATGCCTTCACCGGCAACACGACCAAGGAACGTTTTATTTCAATCCTGACAGGGGTCGAAGGACATCAACAAGCAGCGATCCTTCGCGGCATCGCTCGCAAGTATCCCCAAGGCAGTGAGCATCTTCGAACCCAACAGGCTTACCGCCGGCTGTTGGAATTGGCTACGCGCTGTGCTGACGGACTTTCGGTCCAAGACAGCAGCCCATCTATCACCAGCGATGTCTTGAAGCGCGCACTTGCTGATGCCAACACGCTCATCCAAAGCGCAGGACCGACCCATGCGGTGGACCGAATTCACACCGCACTTCATGCATACCTCAAAGCAGTTTGTTACGCGCAAGAAATTCAGGCCCAACCCGGCGCCACGATCACCAATTTATTCAAGCAGCTTCGGGCAGAGCATCCGGGTCTGCGCGACATGGGCAGTCAGCCCGAAACTATGGGCAAGCTGCTGACTTCACTGAGTAATGTCATCGACAGTCTCAATCCAGCTCGCAATCACGGAAGCTTGGCGCATCCAAACGAGACGTTGTTAGAAAACGATGAGGCAGTCCTCGTTATCAATGCTGCCAGAGCAATTTTCCAGTATTTGGATAAGAAGTTCGCTAAGGACCTATCTCGCCCCCAATGACGGGGTTCCTCAGCAACCACGAAGCCGAGATCTGCCTGTCAGTGTTGCCAATCTCATCCAGATGCATAAAGCGAAAGTCTTGGCCACGAAAAAGAGCCCCGCATGGGGGCTCCTGTGTCGCTGGCGTTGAAGCCTCAGTCTCGGCGCCGGGTGCCAACGGCTGGCGGCGTTGTTCCGATCACTTGGCGAGAACCTTCCGCGACGATCGTAGCTACCAGCCAAATGCCTAGGCGCACCATCAGTCTGCTGCGCAGTCAACGGTCAGAAATATCTGAGCCATCATAGACTTGGCTTCGGTGGCCGGAACTTCAACTCCCAATGCTCTGCCCCACCCTCGGCCTGCGGTGGAAGTGCATCCTCTCCAGATGCCTCAGGCGTCAGCACCTCAATCGGCTGCGGAGAGAAGTTCTTCTCCAAGGCCTCAGCCGTCTCCACCATCGCTTTTCGAGCCCGCTTGATCCGCCCCTGCTGGATCGCTTGGATGCGCGGGGAGACATGCCTCTTCATTCGCGCCAAGCGCCGCTGTGCTCTGGCCACCACTTTTGTATCGGGATCGTATTCTTGCTCATAGAGCTTGGCTTGCGCATCTAGCACGGCCATGCGCGCTTTGTAGGGTCGCACCAGCGTATGGGCATACTTGCTGATTGAGCGAGCAAGCATCTCGGTGTCTTCAAAGAGAAATGGCTTGGTGGCGTAGCTATCCACTCGCCGACAAACGAGTGTGGAGTGCGCTCGCTGGAACTCGGGTTCAATCTGGATACCCGGGATCTGCCGCAATACTTCGAGAGACTGCTGAGCCACCTCTCGCTGGGCTTCGAGCCAATCTTCGATCAACTGCGCCTGCGCATTGAGCAACTCAGCGTCTTGTCGGCCCGAGGAACGAGCCAAACGCGTCACGCGACTAAGATGTCGGGTCTGACCGCTGTAAGGCGTGTAGAGACCCGGGCGAGGCGCTGGCGCACGCGCCAAGCGCTCTTTGATCTGCCGCACCCGCTCTGCGCCTGACAATCGTGTCTGCCCAACCGCTGTGCATCCGTCCAATCCAGAAGTCTGTGCGTTGGCCCGATCCCGAAGTGCTGTCGCATGGCTATGAGACGGTGGCACCTCGTGCACGAGACCACCGCTTTTTTTCATGTGCTCAGCGACAAGCTTTGAAAGCGCCAGTGCTGCTTCTCGCCCACCTGCTCCTCTCACTTCTGCTGTGAACTTCGTTTTGCGAATCACCGCCACTTTGGCTTTGCCCAAGTGCTTGCCAGGCCGGCGCGTGAGTTCGCGGGCGCGTTCAAACTCTCCATTACGCGCGGCTTCGTGTGCTTGTGCTCGGAGACTGCGATGATCTACCCGAGCCGGGGCGCCCGCATTTTTCAAGTGCGCATTGATGACCATTGCAATGTCTTTGCGGATTTGCCGCAGCGCTCGTGTGCCGCCACCTTGTCGCGCATCAAACTCAGCGCAGGCGCGCTCCCCTAGTCCTCCCGGTCCGACTTGTCGCGCTGACATCAGCAAATGCACATGATGATTGCGCTGATCACCATATTTGCTTGGTGTGTGCACAGCGACCAATACGGCGACTTTGAACCGATTGACCAGCAATTGGCCAAGCGCTAAAGCGAGCGCTCTCCGTTGGTGTGGATCGAGTTGATGCGGAAGCGACACCTCGACTTCTCGGCAAACGCGTGCGTTCTTGCGCGTCTCGGCCGCTTCGTTCGCGTTCCAAAAATACTGCGCATCAAAGCACCACTCGGGCGCTCCTTTCGGCGCAAGCATCTGATGGAAATCGACACCGCCTCGGTGGGAATAATTGTGGCCAAGCCCTGTGCTCATATCGAGCAGATCAAACCCTGCGCGGTAAGCAGCTGCTGCGACCGAAGAGTCGCCATTGCCTCGGCTGAAAGACTTCATTGTTGCGTGATAAATCGCCATTTGTGAAACTCCTGTTTGTGGAGCACACAAAGAAGCGGCAGAACATCTGCCCGTCGAGAGAAAAGCGAACTCGACAGCACAGAGACCTCGGTCACGAGGTTTTGAAGTGGCTGTGTTGCCTAGCGAAGCATAGGGCAACGAGGTGGCGAAAGCCACCGCACCGACGCGCAGCGTTGGCGCACGGTTTCTGCAAAGCAGAAACCATAAGTGCGCTCTTGCTCTTTAATTTTTTTCTTTGAATTTTTTCGCCACAGTCGGATCAACCATGGCTCTTTTTAAATATAAATATTAGTTATACCAAAGAATGAATAAGACCTGTACGAATCTGATCACGCCTCACATCGTGTGTCGTTTTTACGCGGACTGTCCATGCAGAAGTGATGTCCCGTGGTCTCGGGAAATCCAAGCAGCAGCAGGACGAATTGCCGTCAGATTGGTAGCATCACCAACGCCGATCGAACGCTAAGTCACAACAGTTGCGGAAACAAGGAAGCGAAATGCCCAATGACCACTGGGACATGGATGACAAGAACGACCCCAACCTGTTGAGCCTTGCCAGCGTGAGCACCTCAATGCTCGTGCCCTTTCCAGTGGGAAGACTGCCGGATGCTTCTTTGCTCTGGCTCAATGAGCGCTGGTTTCACGACTTAGGCATGGCCATCCACGACGCGCCAACTCGGGCCCGCCTCTCAGCGTCCTTGCTTGAGCGCTTTGCCGTGACCTCTATCGAAGCCCACTGCGTTGCCGGCACCTTCGGCGGACAGACACTGGGCGCTGATCGCTATGGTGGGAGCGGTGGGGCGATCCACGGGGGGAGTGGCCGCTGTGGCTCCGATGGCATGCTCATCGCCAAAGGAACCGGCCCCACGCCATTGGTCTCCGAGGCCCATGATTGGTCACACTCCCATGGCTGTCTCTATCTTTACGACGCCATTCGCGAGGCAGTCGCCAGCGAGATCCTCAACGCAGAACTCCCACACGGGACAGTCCCCATCGTTGCCATCATCGATGCCGGCTTCTCCCTGGCGCGCACCGATGCCGACGAGCCGGAGCGGTGCGCCATTCTGATCAGGCCTGCTTTCCTGCGCTTGGCGCATTTCGAGCGCAGCCTGTATTTCGGGACATCAGGCAGTGCAAACAGCGATCAATTTCAAGATAGCCTGCGGGTCAAAGATGCCATCCACTTTGCCGACGAACACGCGCAGCTCGATGCGGGCAATCCCAATGGCCTAGGCGTTGACTTGTCTGAGCTCTACCTGCGCCTTGCCGAGCAGATTGCCGCAAGTCGCGCGCATCGCCTTTGGACCGGTCGCCCGACAAGCGACAACATCACATCGAACGCGCAGTTCCTGGATTTCGGCGGCTTCCGCGCAGTTCCCAGCTGGAAGCGTGGCACCGATGGGCATCGTCACTTCTTCGGCGATGAGATGCGTGATGTTCGCCACTCGCTTCCCTCGCTTGCCTACTTCTTCAAGAAGTATTCCCGCTTTGACAAGGCAATCGCCAACATCGATCAGTTGCTCATCCAGATCGAGCATCACATGGAAGCTGCGTTTCTCCATCACTGTGCAGAAGCGTGTGCTTTGCCTGAGTCAAGCCCAGAGGTGTTCCATTTCAAAGCGCTCATTGCGCACTACTACCGCGAGCAACAGCGCATTGACTATGCGCTCGATCAGCCCACAAAGCACGATGAGCGCCACGATTGGCTCTCCGACCACATCAGAGGCAAAGCAAGCTACGGGTCTCCTGTTGGCGAGGAGATCGCGGCGCTCCTGCGCGAACTTCCGAACGCACATCTCCATCTTTGTGCGGCCAACCGCTGGCTGAGACCACGACCGCGCCTTTCCTATCGCGTCTCCAAGCGCCGGGCGATCAAGCTGGTGCGGTCGATATTGGCCGATCGGTCGTCGGGACCCGAGCGGGTCTCGGCCTTTATCGCAACCGAGGTCGCGGTCTCACGCCGTGTCTGGAAAGGCTTACCACCACACTGGCTTGTCTTGGGCTACGCAAGCGATCACGTGTCCACCGCCTTGTATTTCTTTGATACGCATCGTATGGCCTATACAGCCCAGCTGGAGGGGCCACGCGTGCGTGGGGGAACACTGATCTTCGGTGCCGAAGTCGCAGATGAGACACTCGGCATCACCAATTCTGGCCATCGAACCGTCGCGCTTGTCGACTGCGAACCTAACAGCTACTTGGTAGGTCTAAGCTTGAACGGGCGTGCATCAATCCCTACCGCACTGCTCACCTTCCCGGACGCTGCCGTTGCAGCGCAGACATTTAACTCAACCACCACCCATGCAACCTAATGCCGTTGATGCGCAGGCGCTTGGCCTGGCAATGCAACTCCTGTTCAAGACTGACCGCAAGAAGTTCAGTATCGCAGCGGCTTATGTGTGGCTATGGCCTGCAATTCGCCTAGGCCAGCTCGTCACGATTGAAGACGAAGACGGGGTCTGGACCGGCTACGCCTTATGGGCTTATCTGACGCCTGAAACCGCCAGTCATTTGGTTCTGCAAGATCCGCCGTTCTTGCCAATTAGCGACTGGAACGAAGGTG
Source organism: Xanthomonas sp. CFBP 8152 (assembly GCF_014199025.1). Lineage (NCBI taxonomy): Bacteria > Pseudomonadati > Pseudomonadota > Gammaproteobacteria > Lysobacterales > Lysobacteraceae > Xanthomonas > Xanthomonas sp. CFBP 8152. The sequence goes on along the minus strand of NZ_JACHNO010000011.1, from coordinate 14,111 downwards.
ATCAACTCTGGATCCTGGATTTCGTGGCTATGCCAGGGCATCACCGACGCCTGGCGAGAGCGCTCCGGCACCGCTTGCGCCCTCACTTCAAGCAAGCGCATCGCTTGGTGCGAGATAAGACGGGCGCTATGCTGGGAACCAAGACTCACAGACTTCGCAAAGATAGCTGAGGAAGACACGTCGCTTCCTTGATACGAATGGACGAACCGAAGCGACAAGGCAGTTGCAACCTATGCACGAAGTGACATCAAGGTCGACCAAGGCCTGGACTGGATTTTTGTTCCTGGGCTTCGGTTCTGGTTTGCCCTATCCGCTGATCGGCAGCACCTTAGGCTATTGGCTCAGCGAAAAGTCGCTTTCGATCGCAGTCATCGGTGCCTTGGCTTGGACCGCACTTCCCTACTCTCTCAAATTCCTATGGGCCCGCCATCTCGACCAACGTCGTGCGCCGGTCGTTAGAAGCACCATGTCGCACCGTCAAGGCTGGATTGTCTTGTCTTCGATCATGGTCGCCATCTCTCTCCTAGGCCTTGTCCTGAGCGTTGTCGCTGGCAGCCTTCCGCTGATTGCACTGAGCTGCATCGCAGCAGCCTTTGGCGGTGCGACCCTGGATGCCTCAGTCGATGCGTTCCGGATCGAACAAGAGGCAGTGCACCAGCAGCCAGCCAAGCTCCTCACTGCCTACCAATTTGGCTACCGCATTGCTCTACTGCTGAGCGACGGTCTGGTGTTCTTGCTCGCAGCGCGGCTGTCCTGGCAAGTTGCTTATGCACTTCTGCTTCCCCTGATGTTGGTGCCCATCTGCGGAACGCTCTTTCTGCGATCTCATCCCGATCGCGTCCTCACCCCAGGTCGCACGAGTGCGGAGAAGCAGGGGTCTCCGCTGATATCCCTTCGACCCTCCACGCTCCAAGGATGGATCGCAGTGGTCGTCTTCATCGGCTGCTATCGCCTACCGGACATTCTTCTGGGTCCCATGATCAATCCCTTCTTCTATGCCCTTGGCATTGGAAAGAATGTGGTCGGTTCCCTGCATATCTGGCTTGGTATCCCAGCAGCCTTCCTCGGAATTTTGGCTGCAGGCACAAGCTTGAAGCGCATGTCCTTGAGCACGACCATCCTTGTTGGCGCAGCTCTCCAAGCCCTTGCCCTCCTCGTTCTTGCATCGCTTTCGTCCCACGAGCAGTCTGCTGAACTGCTTTGGGCTAGCGTTATTCTTCAAAACCTTGCCAGTAGCTATACCGGCATAGCCCTGGTTGCTTACATGTCAAAGCTGGTCACGCTTGGACGCGCAGGTGAGCACTACGCTTGGCTAACCAGCTTTTACTCCATCTTCGGCAGGGTGCTCGCCGGCTTCTCAGGCCTAGCAGTGGCTTATCTCACCACGCTCCATGGACAAAGCCAAGGCTATGGCATGTTTTTCATTGGCATCTGCCTGACGTGCGTGCCTGCCCTCCTCGTCTACTCGCTCATCATTCAGAACAATTTGAGGAAGCGACCCGAGCCGTAGTGCAATTCCGCTACTGCCTCGCAATGATCATCTCGGCTGTTTACGAGAACATGTAACGCATAACCTCATTCATTTCACGCACCCCCTATAGGAAGTCCACCTTAGCGCTAGTCGATTAGACAACTAATTGGCTAGCGCCAGCGAACCTCATCAGTTTCGACTTCTCGTGAGACCAAGCAAGCACTCGCCCTTCGAACTCGCCTTTATATACACTGACGTTTCACCAAGATTGGTTTCATAGAAAATCTCCTTACTGGCGTCGGCCAGTGGCGCATGGGGATTGGGTGGCAAGACATACGAAGTAAGCGCAAACTTTTGCCTGATCTTAGATAGCTCATAGCAGCGCCCAGGCACCAGCTCCATATACATAAAACTCACTCCTTTATCGAGCTCAGGCGGAACCCTAAACTCAATAAAGGAGATCGCATACTGATCCCGCGTCTTGAACGCATTTGAGCGAAAAGCAATATTCAAAGATCGACTTGAACTCACCTGATGGAAATCACTGAGTCCAATTTCGCGAAATGTCTCATAATTTACTGGCTTATTAGGGTCATAGATTTTACCAATCACCTCATCCAAACTTAGTTCCGAATTTATATTTTCGGCGTGTGCACACACCGCCATCGCAATAACCATTACGCTTATAAAAGCCAATCTCCTACCCATTAGATTAACCATCCTGGCAACTAAACGCCAACAGAAGCTTCCGGCATTTTAAAAAACGGCGATCAAAGTCAAGACATCGGATTGTATCGGTCAACCGAAAATTGATTGACCGACGCAAGACTGAAGACTAGCTCCTTGTATTTTTGCCAGAAGCAGACGAGCTATCAGTCGAGTTCGTGGAAACGCTAAATCCAGAAATACAAGGCGAGGTAACATCCGTAGTCGACACATAAATTTTATACGGCCCTTTCGCCAAGGTCGCCGGCTGCGTCCAAGCTGCACCCTTTATCACGGATCGGGGTTCACGAATGCCTTCAATAAAGTCATACTTCTTCACTATATCGTCGTATTTTTCACAGCCCGGGACTTTTTTGTCAGCGTAAATGGCTGCCAACGCAGCTATTTTCCATACCTGAGATCCTGCGTCATTACGATGAGCCCCGAAGCTCAATGCAGTCACCTGAGATTTCGGGTCATCTAATGAGACCCGGTAGTGGCGACGAAGTGGCTCATCCCTTGTAATCTGGACCTTAGCCATATCAGTTCCAATCAGCTTCTCAACTTGAGGCTGCTCGACATCGACGCCAGAGCTGAACAACGATATTAGGTCGCTGATTTTTTTATCGGAGCTCAAAGCGCCCCCGAATGCCAATATCGGCATTAAAAATACAGCAACTAAAATTACTAATGAAAGAGGACCACTACGATACAATCTCATAATTTCACCTACTTTTTATTTGAATTGTAAACAGATTCGTAATATTGCTTCACAGTTTGCCCACCACCATGGTCTTGATTACCATACCACTCAGCTATTTTAGCGGTCGCCTGCTCCGTTGTTAGCGTGGTGCCAATTTGGTTATAGATATTACTCAGATCAGCTGGATATTGGGTGATGCTGGTTGCCTCAACCTGTTTAACAAAGTTCATCTCGAACATGACTGAGCCGGCCTCATTATTAAGCCATGCGCTGACATATTGTTCTTGGGTCGGCGCTGTCGTTCCGTAGTTCACAGTGTTATAGACATGATAAAGCTCGTGACTCAGCACAGTTGCAGCTTGAAGCGAGGTTCCTTTGAGGTCGTCATCTAGATAGATGTTACCTGCATCAACCTCGCCCTTCACCGTTCCGAGATCTTTAAACTCGACGTCCGCGCCGCCCGCAAGATATTTTGAAAGCAAGCTCTTCACTTCGTCGCTTTTATTCAGATACGCGTCTGCACCCGCACCGAGTCCGCTCACCAGAGGCGGCAAAGGCGTGGGCACACCGCCACCCCCGCCCGGAGGGGTTATCGGCCCTGGCTGCTCAACTGGCGGTGAAGGGGGAATAGTCGGAGGCGGACTCGGAGGTGGGTTCACAACAATTGGAGGAATTTCAGTGGGCGGCTCACTTGGATCGACGTCCGCAGCGGCTGCCGCACCTGCGACTAAGAACAGCTCTTCGTTTGTCAATTCTCTCATTACAGCGCTCCATCCTGTGCATTGACTTCAGACACGATCGTTTTACTCATTGAATACACCACTGCATTTTCCCTCCGAAAATATTTATTGAACGTTTCAACTTATCATTGCTGGTTAGATTTTTCGGTGGCATCCACATCAGCGCCGCCTTCAAAGGATCTAGGCTGCTCCTTGATCAAAGGTCTTAGATTTCCGCTCACGAAGAGATAGTGCATATCGCACATCCGAGAGATATTCTTGTCGTGCGTCACGACGACCGTGGTCGCGCCGATGCTCTTGATGTTCTTCATCAACTGGATGCCCATCTGCTCATCAACCCCAGTCGTAGGCTCATCCATCAGCAACAACTTGGTGCGCCTGTAAAAGGCTCTCGCCAAGAATATCCGTTGTTTTTGACCGCCTGACAGCGTGTTTCCCAAGTCGCCGACTCTGGTGTTGAAGCCCATTGGCATGCGCTGAATATCGTCGTGGATGCATGCCAATTTCGCAGCCTGCACGAGGCGTTCCTGGTCAATGTGCTCATCGAACATGGAGATGTTTTCCGACAACGTCCCGGACAACAGATTGTCTCCCTGCATGACGATGCTGACCTTGCTCCGGTAGCTCGACTTACCGACTTTGCGCAGATCCTCTCCATTGACCAAGAAGTCCCCAACTTGAAGATCTTCAAGCCCCGCCAGAACGCGGATGAGTGTGGTCTTACCCACGCCTGAGTTCCCGACAATTGCAATCACTTGGCCTGCCGGGGCCCTGAGCTGCAAAGCGCTCATGATCCACTTGTCCGTAGACGAGTAGCGGAAGTAGCCGTTGGCAATGGCAATAGCTGGCGCAGCATCCTCCAGCGCGCCGTTGCCATGCAGAAACGACTCAGGCTCGCTGTGCGTGATGTCTGAAATGCGCTCGGTGTGTAAGCGAAGCAGCCGGAGCTGCATCAAGTAGTCGGCCAGATTGATGCTGCGTTGGCTGAACTGGGTCGCGTAGATCAAAAAGACCGTCAGCACCCCGATCGTCATATCGCCACTGAGCACCAGCCGTGTGCCCTCCCAGATCACGAAAATGCGGCACAGGCCTTGGATGAGAAGCTGGACAGAATCGAACCCAATGCGGATACGCTCGGCCCCGATGGTCGCATTGGTCGCTTTCGCGCTGTAGTTCGTGAAGCGCGACGCCCAGAGCGCTGACTTGTTGAACAGCTTGATGGGCTGGATGCTTCGGACCGTTTCGTAGAGCAAGCTTTGCCGGCGTGCATCAATGTTGATCTGATCAAGGTTGGCTTCTTTGAGCTTGGCGTAGTAGGCGTAGCGCGAACCCACATAGGCAATGGTGAAAGCCAACAAGGCGAAGGCAAGCGGCGCGTCGTAGCTCATCAAGAGCAACAACATGAGGAAAGACATCACCCCATCGATGACCGCTTCCATCATCTTCGTCGTGAGTGACTGCTGGATGGAGTAGATCGACTGGAAGCGGCTTGAAATATCCCCGGTGTGCCGCTTTACGAAATACGACTGGGGTAGCGACACGAGGTGACGGAACAAGTTGCTGCTCCACCGTAAGCCAGTGGTCGAAGAGATCCACAGCAAGGTCCACTTCCTGGCAACGGTCAAGACGAGCTGGACCAGCAGCACGATCGAAAAGCCGATCGCCAATGTGGTGACCAGACCATCGTCCTTGACGCTGAGCACCTGATCCATGGTCAGTCTCAGATATTGCGGCGCAATCAGCGCACAGCCTTCCAAGAAGAGCGCCAAGATGCCCACACCCCAGAACGCGGGCACCAGGGACCGAAGCGAGCCTGCCAGATCGCGAAGCGACACCGATGGCACGCTCTTGATCTTCTTGAAGGCCGGACCCGGATGCGCCTCCAACGCAATGCCGCTAAAAAGCTCATCGAACTCATTGAGCTTGATTTTTTTGACGCCTGTTGCGGGATCGCTGATGTGAACATGCCCTCCCCTCACAGCCGTCAGCACGACAAAGTGCCCGTGGTGTAGGTGGACCATGCAAGGCAACGACAGCTTGGGCAGTTCGTAAAGCTCCAAGCGAAGCGGACGCGTCGTGAGTCCGTTGGCGTCAGCGATTTCAATCAGCGAGGCGAGCGTTGCCCCACTGGTCGACACCGTGAAGCGGTTGCGAAGCTCCCCGAGGCTCGTTTCATGGCCGTAGTAGGAGAGCAGCATCGCAATGCAGGCCAGGCCGCACTCACTCGACTCCGTCTGACGGATATGCGGCACACGGCGCTTCGAGGAGAACACCAGGCTTGGTTCAGCAGAGCGATCCGTCTCGGCATCGCCATTGGCTGATGGCGTCAAGACGTCCTTCATCGCTTTTCACCCGTCAAGCGTGATCCCATGGTTTGGAAGGGGTCAAACATCCACTCCCAGATCTTGCGGCCCTCCAAGATCAGTTCCGCGTCCACTTCCATCCCCGGCAGGAAGGACTTCGCTTCTTGGGCAACTCCAATGGTCTGGGAAGGCAAGGCGACTTTGGCGGTGTAAACCGGCTCAGTGGGCGACTGGCGACCATAGCGGCGCTCCAACTCACCGAGGGGACTCGTTTGCGTTGACAGCGATGCGATGCGCCCCTGGATGGCGCCATATTTTGCTTTCGGGAATGCGGCGATGTTGAGCAGCACCTCGGTGCCGACATTCACATGTCCGATGGCCCTGGAAGGAATAAGAATTTCAGCTTCGAACACCGACTCGCTTGGGGTGATGGACGCGATGATCGAGTCGGTGCCAATGCGCTGACCTTGGGATGCATAGATTGCTGCAACGGTGCCGCTCAAGGGTGAAGTAATGGTTTGCAGCCGGTCGGACTTGGCTCTGGCCACTTGATCTTCGATCGTGGACTTCTCACGCTCGATCTCACTCGCTTGTCTGCTGGCGGTTGTCTTTATCTCGGTGATTTCACCCAGCAATGCGGCACGCTGATTACGAAGTGTGGACTGCTGCGCGCGGGCATCCTGGATCTCCGCTTCTGCATCCAAGAGAGCATTTTCGTAGGTGAGGTAGGTGTATTTGGACACATACTTCTCAGCAAGCAGCGGCTCAATGGTCTTCAAGAGCTCTTTGTTCTTGGCGTATTTCTTTTCCAAGATTGAGATCTTGCGAGCGACTTCCTGCATCGCGCCGGTCGTTTCTTCGACTTGACGCGTCAGTTCCCGCTCGCGCTGGCCAGAAAAGTCATGCGTCTGTAATTGCTCCTTGGTCAGCTCTTCTGATCGGGTGAGCGCACGCTTGATCGTCTCATCGGACAAAGAGCGACCCGCTTCGTCGGTGATGTCGGCTGACAGCTCCGCAAGCACTTGGCCCTTCTTGACCAAGGCATTGGGCTTCAATGTCGTCGACAGGATGAGGCCAGGCGTTCCACTACGGATATCCACTCGCCCATGCGTCGAAATGATCTGGCCCGACACGTGCTCCCGCTTGGAGTAGGACGCGGTCAGAACAAACGTGGCCAGCAAGAGGAAAAGCGCACAGCCACAGCCAATCCAGATCCGGATGGACGAGGGAAACGCATCTTTTAAGTCGCCGAGTGTGGAAGTTGTCTCCGGCCCCTTTCGCTTACGAAAGAGCGGTTGTTCTGCGTCATCCGTCTGACCTGACTCGCTATCCATAGCACCTACACTTCGAGATCTACTGCACAACTTGCGTGAGTTGAGGCTACCCGCGCAGACATTAAAATTACATTTGCGTTTTGTTGATCTGGCGTTGGCATTGGCGCCAAACCTAAGTTCGCAAGCCCCACGCTATTGCTTTTTCAGCAACCAAGGCTTGCGTCAAGCGAAGGTGCGTTGCGCAAAGCGCAGCCACACATTGCTAGGTCGAAGCATGAATCCTACGCTCAATGCGTCAGCCACCGCCCCCATCGCCGCCAGACATCGCCTGCTGCTGAGAGTGGGCAGCAAGCGTCATGACGGGGCCTGTTGGGTTCTTGTCGATTTTTTCGCGCTCGCGCTGGAACTGCACCATCTCCTGCGCCCGTTGCTGATCCATTGCCTCTGTCTTCTGCAAGGTTTCATTGATGCCAGGCGATGGCGTGTTGAGCGAGGTTTCCGAGTGAAAGCCGGGCGTTTTGCCAAAGACAAAGGCGACATCATCTTGGATGATCACTTTGCGGAGTTCAGCCGCACGTTCGATCCCTGACTCTTTGACGGCATGCAATACCTCGGCCGTCTTCTCATCGGATGTGCCCCTGGGGAGCTGCGCCTGGATGGCAGAGAACAACGCGTAATCCCGATGATCAGAGGGAAACGCCTGCTGAGCGGCATCTTGGAAGGGCCTTGCTTGCTCGACCCGATCCTCATCGTGTTCGTGTGCGTTTGAGCGCGCAGTTGTCCCACCAAAACCTGGCGACGACGCATAGGCAGCGGGTTGGCGCTCGGGCAACACAATCTGCGCTGGCATTTCGCTTTGCGTTGGAATTGCCGGCGACGAGGCCTGCACCGCCTCTTGCTGCTCTGCCTGCAATGGAACAGCCGATGGCGCATCGTTCTGTCGCGTGCCTACTCGGGCTTGCTGCTCACCGCCCTGCTCCATCGCTGCATTGGCCGATGATGGCTCTATGGGTTTCAGAGCTTCTCGGCGCGCGTGTTGTGTCTGGGACAATGCAGCATCCAGGTCTGGGCCGGCAACGCCCGTTGCCGGCAACCCTTGGTCTTGCTGGAACTGCCTTACCGCATGTTCGGTCTCTGGACCATAGTGCCCGTCTTGCGGCACGGCCTGACCGTTCGGACCCCGGGCATCTATTTGCTGCAATCGATACTGCAAGAACTCGACCTCTTGCCCTCGGTCGCCCAGGCGCAGCCCTTCCACCTCACTTGATACCGGCGGCATTGCGGCAGCGGTCTGAGTAGGCGCTTGATCGGCAGATGTCGAAGCGGATGATGCCGATCCAGCGCTCGGCGCAGATGCGCTTGCCGAGGGTGGGTCTACCGCCTCTGCCTTAGGCTGGACTGCACCGGCTGTCGGGGGTGCGGCAACCTCAGGTGTTCGGGTTTCTTGAGGTTCGCGTTGTTGGACAGGTTCGGGCTTCGGCTCGGCAGGCTTGGCAACCTGGGACGGCTCTTCCCGCGTTTGGGCGTTGACGGGGGCAGGCATCACGACCGGAGCAGGTGTGCCGGCCTCTGCTACAGCAGGCTGCTCAGCAGCGCGTGCAACGTCTCTATCCCGCTGCGCATCAATGGCTGCCTGAGGCGCTCGGGTTTCGTCCACATGCGGGGCGGTAACAGCTGTCGCCGCAAAGCTTGCGACCTGTTGCGCTTCTTGCGTGGACACACCTTGCCGATTGGCCTCCCGCAACGCTTGCTCGTAAGCATCGCGTTCTTGTGGCGATTGCGCATCAATGCGCAGGTCTGGTGCACCGGCCGAAGGCGGCTGCTCCTGCCGAAGTGACTGCACCTCGCCGAGTGCCTGATGGATGTCGGCGGTGCTGGTGGTTGCCGCAACGCGCACAGCACCATCGGCGTCACGGCTCAGATGCTGGATGGGGCTGTCCACCGAATATTGACCGGTCGCATCACGCTCCAACGCCAAAGAGCTGGTCGCGGCATCAATCCCGTTTGCCTCACGGGTTTTTTGCACCGCAAGCTGGATCGCGCCTGCAGTCTGGGCATTGGGCGCAACGCCATAGGCGGCATAGGTCGCTTCGGTATTGGCCTGGTCTTGCTGCTGTGGCGTTGGCGTTTGCCTTGCAGGCATCTGTGCCAACGCCTGCGCGTGCTGGTCCAATGCCGGTTGCAAGCGTTCGCGCGTTGCGTTGAGTTCCAACGGGACATTGCCTTCGGCAGCAACGCCGTCATGGCGCCACTGACCTTGCGTATCGCGCTGATACTGCTTGCCGTCCGAGGCTTGCAACGAGTCCGGGTTCAAGGCTGTTTGCACGGCCGCTGGCACCGGGCCGAAGTCATCCCAGCCATTGCGCTGGTGGGCAGCCTGATAAGTCGCTGCAATCGCGGCTGGGCCACGGACGATGTTGGCGTCCACCACCTGGGCTGCTTGTTGATCCAACGCGGCACTGCGCTCGGGGCTTGCCGGATCAACCGTCCAGACGGGCCGATCGTTCCGATCGACTTCGTCGGCGACCATACGTGACCACTGGCCACTCACCGGATCGTGTCGCCAATCACGTGCGTAGAGATGCGCAGCATCTGCCTCACTGGATGGCTGCACATAAGGATTACTGGGTTGCACCTTGCCCAGCGCCTGCTCGGTCGCTTCGCTACTGGCGTGATAGTTCAGCTCGCGCGCCTTTTCGGGCAGCGCGAACATGCCCTGCTTCTGTGGCGTATCCACGCCATCGTCTTGCAAGTCGGCTTTTTCTTGGCGAAGCCACTGGCTGCCGTTGAACTCCCAGCTCACGCCCTGCTTATCGGTCTGTGTGTAAATCTGGCGGTTGTCCCACAAGGTCGCGGCCTTGTCGGCAGCGGCACTGAACAGATAGCCATCGGCAACTACCAACGCGACAGGGCCTGCACCGGTTGTGCCAACAACGGCAGCGGCAGCGGCGCCGCCCGCCCAGCCGCCCGCGCCTCGGGCAGCAAAGTGCAACGCTTCTGAGCGTGCAGCAGTGAGGTTGTCTTGTGCCAACAGCGTGCCAACACGCTCTCCGGTCTGCGACGCATCGTAGGCGGTCGCGGCAACACCCAAGCCCGCAAGCCCTGCTGTCATCCCGGCGCGACGCAGGCCTGGGATCTCCGGCTCCGGCACAGGCACGCGTGCAGGCGGAGCCCCTGGCCGCACGAGTTCATCAATAGTGGCGATGCCTTCCAGCCGGCTGTTCACGCCGTCACTGACGTGCAGCTCGGCGTGCTCAGCGAGCAATTTGGCTTGGAGAGCAGGATCGGATCTGGGGACTTCTTGCACGTGTTCCGGCAGATCACGGTGCCAATCGAATTGTTTTTGCCAAGCCTCTCGAAGATGCTCTGTGAAAGCCGGATCTCTAAGCCGCGCGTTGCGCGCTTCTTCCATCGCTTGGCCAGGCATGCGTGCATCGGTGCGACTGTCGTAAAGCTCGGTGCCCTCACGATTGAAGATGCGGATGGGCACGTTGTTGACTGCATGGATCGTGTCTAAACTACTCGGAATTCTGCTATAGATTGCATCACGCGCGCCCTCAGGCACATAACGACCATAGCCCTCCCTGTCGATATTCGCCGTAAATCGGCTGTCGACACCATGCTCGCTTTCTAGCTTAGGTGACGCAACGGCGCGGACCTCAACCTCATAACCATTGTCTTGAAGACCTTTAATGAGCGTCTTCGATGCCCATTCCCCATTTGCCAAGGTTGTATCGAAGATTATATTTTTCTTTGAAGAGGTAGCTTCCGCTAAAAGTTCATCGGCCCATTGACTTGCGTCGGAATGAGTCCGACTTGACCAAGAGAACGGATTTTCATGCCGAAACTCATCTATCCTTGGATGATATCTGCGAAGCTCGTCAGGATCGATCTTTATGGAATCACCATGCAAATCGCTGCTTGCCGCTCGCGCTAAACTGCCTTTACCAGCTCCAGGCTGGCCCGCCAGAATGATTGCCCTAGGACTTTCATAACTTGAGAGTCCCTCAAAATTCAGGTCAGCTAGAATTTGCTTCCTGAAAATATCTTCGTGCTGTCCCAGATCAAGCGGGTCTTGAATTCCGGTCATGACTGCCGATTTCCGCGTGCTTCAAAGTAGGCAAACATGTTGCTGCCTTTCCAGTTGTGACTGAACCCCGCAGGCCCAAGCTGCCTACGCTTTTTCTCGGCCGCCTCCAATTTTACCGGATCACCGTCCTCCTCAGCTTCCCTAAGCTCCCTGTTGACCTCACCCAAGATGGAATCCAAGCAATCTTCTAGGTTCCATATTGCAATTTCAAGAGGAGGAGTGACCAATGACGGACTATCCACCGACTCTTTGAGGGCCGATTTCAATCTATCCATATATTCAGGGTATTCCTGAAAAATTTTCTGCAACCCTTCGGGAACGGGAGGATATTCGTCAATCGAGCCAGATGAAGGAGAATTTTCCTGTGTCATTTGAACATCCTGATCGGTGCGCTGGCTTTGACCATTGGGATACTTCGAACTTGGGAAGCCAAAATAATCCATCAAGTTCTGCCCCTTCCATGCGCCCTTAGCGGCGCTGTGAAGCATAAGCAGATGCGTTGACCTCGCTAATGCGATTGCCTCTTGGTCAACTGTTTGCTCCGCAATGCGTAGCTTTTCGCGTGACTCGTCAATGAAAGTATCGATACAGCCCTCGATCGCCCAGATCGCAAACTCCAACGGAGGGGTGATCGGCGATGGCTTATCGACCGACTCTTGGAGGGCGCTTTCCAGCCGCGCGATGTGATCGGGGTAATCCTTGAAGCTTTCGCGCAAGCCTTGTGGCACTGGCGGTCGTTTGCCGACCGAATCAGGGGAAGAATCGTTGGTCTGAGTCATAAGAGCATCCTGATTGAGGCCTTGCATTGGACTTGGAAAATTGGGCTTACGCTTAGGTTTTTCTACGGATGCACTTGGTTGCAATGGCCCTAACTGCTGCACAGTGCGCGCATTGATTAATGCCAGGTCGCGCAGCAGCTGTTGACTGTGGCTGCCATCAGCCTTCAATCGACTTTGAGGCTTATTGGAAGGTGTGCTATCACTCATGCAAGCGCCATCTGTAAGGCTTCGATCTTCACCTTCGGCAACAAGCGTTTGGTGAAATACGCATCTTCGTAATACTTGATCTTCTCGCAAAGCACCGGGCTTGGGATGCCTTCATAGAGGAAGACTTCCTTGTCAAAGCCCATCGCCTTCAACTCTTGCGGCAGCATCAATGCGCGGCGCTGCTCGGTCTCAGAGTAGGACACGCTGCTTTGCTTGCCACTGGTGTGGGATTTGTTCTTCTTGCGCACCGTGGTGTAGCCGAGCATGTCCGAGTAGTCGTTGGCGTCTTGCTGCTCGCGTGGGGCATAGACAATTTGCAACGCATGGTTGGTGATGATGGTGCGCGAGACATCCTTGCCATAGGTCGCGTCCAGTTGCGCCATGCTCTGGATGATCGGCAGCAAGCGGATGTTGTAGCCGGCCATGTAGCTCACCGCGCTTGCGATGATGTCGACCCGGCCGATGGACGTGAACTCGTCCATCAACAGCAAGCACTGGTGCTTGAGCGCCGGGTTGTTCTGCGGCAGCTCTTTGGTGTTGAGGTTGATGAGCTGACTAAACAGCAGATTGATCAACAAGCGGCTTTCGGCCAGCTTGTTCGGCTGGATGCCGATGTAGATGCTCATCTTCTTCTTGCGCACATCAGTCAGCAGGAAGTCGTTGTCGCTGGTTGATGCATCCAGGATCGGGTTGATGAACTGGTTGAGCGGCTCTTTGAACGTGCCCATGATCGACGCGAAGGTCTCCTCGGCTTGCGAGAGCAAATTGTCGAACGCCGTCTTGGCGTCGCGGCCCAGGAACTCGCGCTGCGAGAGCTTTTTGAGGTAGCCCTTCAAGTCGCTCCCATCCCCAGACGACACGCGATAGAGCATCCCAAGGGTTGGGAACATCCAGGTCTCTTTCGGGTGCTTGCGCTTGATCTGATCGTCCAAGCTATCGAACAGATAGAGCGTAAACGCCATGAACGCGTTGCGCGCTTGGCTCACCCAGAACTTCTGGGCGTCGGAGCCATCTGGGTAGAGCATGGCCGCAACACTCATCAGATCCGACACGCGAAACGCCGGATCGGGCGAGATGTAGCTCAGTGGATTCCAACGGTGGGTGCGCCCGTCTTCGGCAAAGGGGTTGAACAAAAAGACCTCCTGGCCTTGGCTCTTGCGCCAGCCGGAAGTCAGATCGAAGTTTTCTTGCTTGATGTCCAGGACCACCACCGAGCCTTGGTAGTCGAGCAGATTGGGAATGACGATGCCCACGCCCTTACCCGAACGCGTGGGCGCGGCCAGGATCACAAACTGCTGACCGGGCAAGCGCACCAGCTTGCCGCCGTGCTTGCCGACCACGATGCCGGTTGGCGACGGTTTGAGCATGTCCTTCTTGGCCAGATCACTGCCCGAAGCAAAGCGCGCGTCGCCATGCAAGGCGGCCGCCTTCGGCTTGAACAGTGGGATCAGCAGTGCGAACCAAGCCAGCAGTGGCACACCAAAGCCGATGGCGCCGGCCAGCTTGATCTTGGGGGAATAGGGAGCGAACTGCGGGAGGTCGAGCGCTTTGACGTAAGACCAGTAGGTGTCGAAGCTGAGCGGCCCAGCCACCTTCAACAGCATCAGGATCAACTGACCGGAAAGGTAGACCCCTGCAATGAGGGCAAGAAGCAAGAGCACGGTGGCGACACTGAGCTTGGTCTTGCCGGTCATGACGCGCTGCCTTCCATCTGTGATCCCTGGCTTGTTTGAAAACGACCGTCCGTGTAATGACCCACCGGTTTCCGCTCAGGTCATGCGGTTAATGTAGCGGTGTAGGCTGCGTCCGGGGTCATCATCTTCAGCGCTTGATGTGGGC
>NZ_JACHNO010000010.1:0-40911 GCF_014199025.1 Xanthomonas sp. CFBP 8152 | reverse complement strand
GGCGCGGACTTCGCCAACGGCAGCAGCACGCTGGTGGATCTGGCCAAGTACGCCGCCGGTAACGCACCCAAGCAGCTCAGCGGCCGTCAGGAAGCTTACGAGAGCCTGATCAACCAGTATCTGACGCGTTGATGTCCCGTGGCCGGCGGCGCACTGCGCGTCGCCGGCCGATGTCGGCCGCCCCGGTGGCCGCTCCCTTGCTTGCTTTCAGGTGAATCCATGTCCAGTGTCTCCGTAAACGGCGCCCCCGATGCCGGTGAGAACACCCGTTTTATCGTCCTGATCAGTTGCGTAGCCACGATCGGCGGTTTTTTGTTCGGTTTCGATAGCGGCGTGATTAACGGCACTGTCGACGGCCTGAAGCAGACCTTCAATTCCAGCGCCGCCGAGACCGGGTTCGAAGTCGCCTCGATGCTGCTGGGTTGCGCCATCGGCGCCTTCTTTGCCGGCCGGCTGGCCGACCGCTGGGGCCGCCGCGCGGTCCTGATCATTTCTGCGGCACTGTTCCTGCTCTCGGCCATTGGTGCCGGTGCCTCGCACAGTTCCGGCTTCTTTATTTTCGCTCGCGTGATGGGCGGCTTTGCGGTGGGCGCGGCCAGCGTCATTTCGCCGGCCTACATCGCCGAAGTCGCCTCCGCGCGCTATCGCGGCCGGCTCGCCACGATGCAGCAGATCGCCATCATCAGCGGGCTGTTCTGCGCGTTTTTGAGCAACTACCTGCTGGCCAACGCCGCCGGCGCCTCCACCGAGCCGCTATGGGCCGGGCAGGCCGCCTGGCGCTGGATGTTCTGGATGCAGGCGATTCCCTCGCTGCTGTTCCTGTTGCTGTTGCTGGTCATCCCGGAAAGCCCGCGCTACCTGGTGGTCAAGGGCCGCCGCGAGCAGGCACTGGTGGTGTTGAAGCGCCTGTACGGCAACGCCGCCGCGCAGACCAAGCTGGCCGAGATCTCCGCCTCGATGTCGGCCGACCAGCACAAGCCCAAGTTCTCCGACCTCATCAACAAGGCCACCGGCAAGATCCGCCCGATCGTCTGGATCGGCGTGGGTCTGGCGGTGTTCCAGCAACTGGTCGGCATCAACGTGGTGTTCTATTACGGCGCCGTGCTGTGGCAGGCGGTGGGCTTCTCCGAGCAGGACGCACTGCTGATCAACGTGCTCTCCGGCGGCCTCAGCATCGGCGCCTGCCTGGTCACGGTGATGCTGGTCGACAAGATCGGCCGCAAGCCGCTGCTGTGGATCGGCTCGGCCGGCATGGCGGTCTCGCTGGCCCTGGTGACCTATGCCTTCGCCACTGCCTCGCTGGACCCCACCGGCAAGCTGGCCATGTCCGACGCCATGGGCATGCTCGCGCTGGTGGCTGCCAACGTCTACGTGGTGTTCTTCAATGCCTCCTGGGGGCCGGTGATGTGGGTGATGCTGGGCGAGATGTTCCCCAACCAGATCCGCGGCTCCGGCCTGGCCATTGCCGGTGCCGCACAGTGGACCTCCAACTTCGCCATCACCGTCAGCTTCCCGATCCTGCTCGGCAGCATCGGCCTGGCCGGCGCCTACGGCATCTACACCGTCGCCGCCTTCATCTCGGTATTTTTCGTGCTCAAGTACGTCTACGAGACCAAGGGCAAGGAACTCGAGCAGATGGAGGGCTGATCTTTTCTATTATGCTGATATCGGCATGGAAGACGACCAAGGCCGCGCAATGCGCGGCCTTGGTCGTTGATGATCTTGCCGGGATCTTGCCGATGCCTCGCATGCCCGCATCGCGGCAATCGCCTCAATCGAGCTGGCCATCATATTAGCGGTGGATTGGTGCCTACGCCGCCTCGCGACTGCCCGCTGCTCTGGCCTATGCTGTGTCGGGCAGCCTGATTCCCGCATGGTCGAACGCACCAGCAAAGTGCAATAGATGTCTTCAACAGCGATAGCCGCCTGAAAGCGCAGCGGCTCTTTTTGCAAATTGTGCGCCACCGCTATACTCCAACAGGCAGTTTCCCTCCAGACTAGGGCGAATCGTGGAACCAAGGAGCGGTGGTATGGCGGTAGTAAGGGAAATCTTTAGGGGCGCGCTGGTTAGCGCTTGCTATTGTCTAGCATTCCTGTCGCTCTGGTATTGCTCCATCGACCAGTGGTACCTACCTGTCGGCTTGCGTGTTGTAACCCTGCTATTCAGACCTTATCGCGAGTGGCCATTCCTGTTGGCAGGAGATGCGGCTGCTATGCTCTGGCTGCGTGTTCCGCTTTCGCAGCGTCAGGGATACGACCTGACATGGGCGTACATAAGTCCGCTTGTTCATGCCCCCATGATCGCCTTTGTCATTTGGTTGGCACGCCATTATGCCCGTAAACTGCTTCAGCAGACTCCTTTCCTAATTCCATTGGCGATTGCGATTGGGTTTTTTAATTCATTGTGGAGCATTGTCCTCAATGCCAGCCTTGGTGGGCCGAGCACGGACAAAGTTTTAGAATTCCTTATTCGCTACTGGTTGGGAAGCTATCTGGGGATATTGATTTTCTTGCTTCCGGCCATGTTGTGGTCTCCTAAAAAACGAGAGCCGACGCGCATAGACTTGCCCCGAGATCTTGGAGTCTCGGTTGTCGTCATTCTTGTGCTTTTCTATGTGCTCGGCTACACGCAGGAGCCATTACTTCGAAAGATGTTGATGGCTGCGCTGATAGGGCCGGCGATTGCCTTGACGCGTCGTCACGGGTGGACAGGGACCGCTCTTGGGACGTTGCTTGCAAACTTCGCTTTGGCAATAACCTTGCCAAAGACGTATGAAATTGGATATTACAATCAAAGTCTTTTTGAAGTTCAAATTTTTCATGTAATCGTCAGCACCTTCTTATTTGTCTTTGGCATACGGTTCGTCAGGCCGTTGAAGCGATTTGATACCATCGGGCGAATTAAAGCGGATGCTCAAAAGGCTATTCAAGCTAGTTATCTCGCGGCCGAGCGAACACTGCGGGATCGAGTTGTAGAATACTCCGACATCAACGTCCAGATGAACAGGATGCGTAAATCGGTCGTGGCAGATCTTCGGGAGCGTGGTCACCATGCAGCAGCAATGGAGATAACACGCGTGGCCGTTCTGGAGTCGCAACTTCTGCATGAATATGTTGCGGCTTTATATCCATTGGAGATTGAAACGCATGGCCTGTTTCGAACGTTGCGTTCGGCTGCGTTTGAGAGGTTGAATTCGACCAAGCTCGACTGTCTATTGCAGGGGGACTGCCAGCAGCTCTCGCTTGGACTGCAGCTTGCGGCTTATCGCTGCACACTCAACGCGTTGGAGCTTCTGCCTGCGTCCAACAAGCATTTCATCCATGCGCGTGTCTGGCGCGGTAGAGGGGGGCAGGGGATCGTCATGAGGATTTTTGCCGATACTTCTTTGGTGGATTCCGTGCGGCGTGAATCCCCTGAGGACGAACATGAATTTCGGGCCCGGCTTAAGTCGCATGGCGGCTTGTTCCGTCGCCGCCATGCGTTGGTACTTACCTTCCTCGTGGCCGAGACATCTGCTGTTACCGCGTCGGAGAGACCTTCCAGCGTTCCACGTTGGCTTTCCGCTCGACATGCACGGTAAAGTGTGCGGTCTGGTATACCATTTGCGCGTTAGGTCCTAGCTCAGTCGCAGACGTTGCCGACGAATTCGCCCAAATTGTATTAGTTGCCGGGATTGTGACGCGATCAGCATCCTTGCCCATTGGCAGTACCCAAAGCGCATTGTCAACGCGTGCGACCACTGCTCTAACTCCCCCGGCGGCGTCATTAATTTGCAGATATGTCACGCCGTCACGTTGGAACTCGTAGATCGACCAAGCGGGATCTAGGGTGAGGTTGGCAGCTGCAGGGCTACGCTCCCCCAATCCCGTTGTTGCTTGGGCGCCTACACCGCCTGCGCAGCATCCGCCAGTTTGAGCCCAGACTTGGCCTGTCATCAAAGCGCAGGCCAGGACACACATAACCTTCAACGTATTTGCTTTAACTTCCATGGGTTTCGCCTTCCCCTGCTCGGGGCGATTTTGCCTGCAATTCAGGCTCGCCTACGTTACGTCCATAAAGCGGATAGGTGTTGGCGTTCGCGCAGAAATCGCTGGGAACCATTGTGTCTGGCGCGCGTTCGATATGCAGACTAGGCTGCTTCAGCCTTTAACGTACCTCTCAATTCGTGTTGGCTGCAGTGCTCCCTTGAGAATATGCAATGTCAGTTATTTGACAGTCCTGCCTATTGCACAGGGCTTGGTCTTACCGAAAAAAGCCTTATGTATCTCCACGTAGGCGATGGTGTTTCGCTGAATGTTGTAAGTCCGGCCATGTTTGCCTGGTCACCATGCCGAACCTTCCATGCTCCAAGCGACACGGCGGCCGCGTCGCTCTCCGGGATGGGCCTGATGCGGCGGCGGCAAGTGCTGCGCACCTGCGTGGTCGCCATCGACGCCCGCCACGGCGGCAAGAACGCCGCCAACGAGATGGGCGGCAGCGCGCGCCGTTTGCGGGTGCCAAGCAATCCGGTGTGGTCGCAGGTGCTGGCCGACCTGTCGCTCAGCGGCGGCCACCGCCGGCAGCGTGCGTTCGGCAAGTTGATGCGCGGGCGGCTGCAGCAGGTGACGCGGCTGCATCGGGACCAGGTCGGGCAGGCAGGATTGGCGGTATTGACGTCACCGGACATTTCGCCGCTACTGGTCGAAACTGTCTTGATGAGCAACCGCGACGATTGACGGCGGCTATGCGGCGATACGCATCAGGACGAACTGGCGCAAACGCTGCATGCCGGTATCGACGTGTACTTCCGGATGTTTCCCGGTCGCGCCTAAGGCGCGGTTGCCTTCCTGTCCTTCAGCGACCTTTCGATGTCCGCCACGCTTGCCGATGTTGCGGTTACCGAACGGTCTACGCTGAGCGCGCCGTTGCGCTGGGTCGGCATGCAGGACATTGCCGTGCCGGTGCGCCTGGCCGACGCACGCTGCGCCGATGCGGACGCGCTGGCGCGCAGGTCTACGTCTTGATCGGGCCGTCCATGATGGTTGTAGTGGGGTGATCGACAAGAGCCGAGCCCATGCGACGTCGCCAGGTTGCACTACGCGCAGCTGCAGGGCCGAAGTGCGCGATCGACGGCAAGGCCAACCCGCCGCGCCCGGTGCCGTAACCGGCCCCAGCCAATCGGCGCATCGGCTCGACGGCGCTGCCATGGGAGAAGTGTTTGTCCAGTCCGGGAACAGGACCATTGCGCGCCACCTGGTCGCCGGCAACTGCCCATGCCAATAACGCAAAAACCCCGCAATGCGGGGTCTTGGCGTTCTGCGGTCAGACGACGGTGGTGCTCCCTAGGGGACTCGAACCCCTGTTTTAGCCTTGAGAGGGCCACGTCCTAACCATTAGACGAAGGGAGCGTTTGGTGCGTCTTGTGCAGCGCGCTAGTATAGTGCGCTAAAACCCGTTGGGCAATCCTGCAACACAAGACGGAAGCGCCATCATCGAACCCTCAGTTACATCTCCGTTCACGCTGCGCGTCATCCCACGCGATCAGCACACCATCTCGCGCAAGGACATCAGCCCCAACGCATTGCGCGTGCTGTATCGCCTGCGCGAATCGGGCTTTGGTGCCTACCTGGTCGGCGGCGCGGTGCGCGATTTGCTGGTCGGCGGCCATCCCAAGGATTTCGACGTGGCCACCAGCGCCACGCCGGAAGAAGTCAAAGCGTTGTTCCGCAACTGTCGCCTGATCGGCCGCCGCTTTCGCCTGGCGCATGTGGTGTTCGGCCGCGAGATCATCGAAGTGGCCACGTTCCGCGCCAACATCGACGATGGCAGCGGCGACCGCGAACTGGATAACGGCCGGTTGGTGCGCGACAACGTCTACGGCACCATCGAAGACGATGCGATCCGTCGCGACTTCACCTGCAACGCGCTGTACTACGCGATCGAGGATTTCTCGGTGCGCGATTACTGCGGCGGCTTCGAAGACGTGCAGGCGCGCCTGATGAAGTTGATCGGCAACCCGGAGCTGCGCTACCAGGAAGATCCGGTGCGCATGCTGCGCGCGGTGCGTCTGGCGGCCAAGTTGAACTTCGATATCGAAGCCGGCACCGCAGACCCCATCCCGCGTCTGGCCGGGCTGTTGTCCGAAGCCGCGCCGGCGCGTTTGTTCGAGGAGATTCTCAAGCTGTTCCTGTCCGGGCATGGCGTGGCCAGTTTCGAGGGCCTGGAGCGTTACGGCCTGCTCGGCGCGCTGTTTCCGGAAAGTGCGGCCGCATTACGCTCAAACCGCAGCGGCGCATTGCGCGCCATGGTGCTGGAAGGCCTGCGCAACACCGATGCGCGCGTGGCCAACGACGAGCCGGTCTCGCCGGCATTCCTGTTCGCCCTGCTGCTCTGGCCGGCGTTCTGCCGCACCTTGATGGGCCTGCAGGCGCAGGGCGTGCAGCCGGAAGACGCGCAGCGTCGCGCCGCCGACCGGGTCACCCTGCATCAGCTCGAACGCGTGGCGCTGCCGCGCCGTTTCTCGCTGCCGATGCAGGAAATCTGGCTGTTGCAGACGCGCTTCTCCTCGCGGCAGCGCAAGCGCGTGTTCCGCACCTTGTCGCATCCGCGTTTCCGCGCCGCGTTCGATTTCCTGGTGCTGCGGCAGTTCGCCTCGGCCGATCACGCCGCCGATGTGGAGTTCTGGCGCGAGGCGCAGAAGTCCTCCGGCCAGGAACTGGTCGATGCGATCGAAACCGCGCAGGCCGATCACGAAGGCGAGGAGGGGGCACCGCGCAAGCGGCGCCGTCGCCGTCGGCGCACCGGCGCACCGGCAGGCGAGTAGGGCGTGCAGACTGTCTTTGTCGGCCTGGGCGCCAACCTGGGCCCGGCCGAGGCCAGCGTGCGCGCGGCCATCGCCGCGCTGGGCGAGCTGCCGCAGACCACCTTGATTGCGGCCTCGCGCCTGTACCGCACGCCGGCCTGGGGCCGCGAAGACCAGCCCGATTTCATCAATGCGGTGGCGCAGTTGCGTACCGCGTTGGCGCCGCTGCAACTGCTGGAGGCCCTGCTCGGCATCGAGCAGGCCTTCGGCCGGCAGCGTCAGGACGGCGAGCGCTGGGGCCCGCGCACGCTGGACCTGGATCTGCTGCTGTACGCCGATCAGGTGATCGACCTGCCGCGCCTGCAGGTCCCGCACCCGCATCTGCAGGCGCGCGCCTTTGCGCTGTTGCCGCTGTCCGAACTCGCCCCGGAGGCGGTCATTCCGGGCCATGGAACAGTGCGGCACGCCCTGCAGGCCATCGAGGTCTGCGGGCTGGAGCCGATTGGGTAGATAATGGCCGGCTCATCACCCCACGTAATGACTTCATGAGCAGCCATACCGACAGCAAGCCCTGGACCGTGCCCGCCTTGGCGCAGGCCAAGCGCGAGGGTCGAAAACTGGTCATGTTGACCGCCTACGACGCCGGATTCGCACGGACCTTCGATGCCAACGGCGTCGACTTGATCCTGGTCGGCGATTCGCTGGGCATGGTGGTGCAGGGGCACGATTCCACCTTGCCGGTGACCACCGCCGACATGGTCTACCACACCGCCGCGGTGGCGCGGGTGCTGGAGCGGGCGTTGCTGGTGGCCGATCTGTCGTTCCAGGCCGATGCCACGCCGGAGCGCGCACTGGACGCTGCCACCCGACTGCTGCAGGCCGGCGCGGAGATGGTCAAGCTCGAAGGCGCCGGGCACAAGCTCGAGGTGATCCGCTATCTGGTCGAGCGCGAGATCCCGGTCTGCTCGCACCTGGGGCTGACCCCGCAATCGGTGCTGCGTTTTGGCGGTTACACGGTGCAGGGGCGCGGCGAAGCCGGCGAACAGTTGCGCCGCGACGCGCAGGCCGTGGTCGATGCCGGTGCCAGCCTGGTCGTGCTGGAATGCGTGCCCACGCCGATCGCTGCACAGGTCAGCGGCGAGCTCGGCGTGCCCACCATCGGCATTGGCGCCGGCCCCGGCTGCGATGGCCAGGTGCTGGTGATGCACGACATGCTGGGCCTGGACAGCGGCCATCGCCGTCCCAAGTTCGTCAAGGATTTCCTCGCCGAAGGCGGCTCGGTGGCGGGCGCGGTGCGCGCTTACGCCCAGGCCGTGCGCGATGGCAGTTTCCCCGATGCAGCGCACGCGTACGCCGCATGATCCAGACCCTGACCGATCTTTCCACCCTGCGCGCGCTGGTCACCGGCTGGAAGCGTGAGGGCTTGCGCGTGGCGCTGGTGCCGACCATGGGCAACCTGCATGCCGGCCACTATTCGCTGGTGATGCTGGCGCGCCAGTACGCCGATCGGGTGGTGTCGAGCGTGTTCGTCAATCCGACCCAGTTCGGCCCCAACGAAGACTTTGCGCGTTACCCGCGCACGCCCGAAGCCGACCTGCGCGGCCTGGAAGACGCCGGCTGCGATGCGCTGTGGCTGCCGGATGTGGACACCATGTATCCGCTCGGTACCGCACTGGCCACGCCGATCCATGCGCCGGGCGTCAGCGACGTGCTGGAAGGGGTGTGCCGGCCGGGGCATTTCGATGGCGTGTGCACGGTGGTGGCGCGGCTGTTCAATCAGGTGCAGCCGGACGTGGCCGCCTTCGGCAAGAAGGACTATCAGCAGCTGGCGGTGATCCGCCAGATGGTGGCCGACCTGGCATTCCCGATCGAGATCCTGGGCGGCAGCATCGTGCGCGAGGCCGACGGCCTGGCGATGAGTTCGCGCAACCAGTATCTGACCGCCGACGAGCGCCCGCGTTCGACCCGGATCCGCAAGGTGCTGCTGCAGATGCGCGACGGCTACGCCGCCGGCACGCCGCGTGCGCAGGTCGAAGATACCGCCACCCAGGCGCTGGAACAGGCCGGTTTCCGCGTCGATTACGCGGTGGTGCGGCTGCCCGACCTGAGCGAGCCGGGCGATAGCCATGGTGGCGCGCGCGTGGCCTTGGTCGCCGCCCGTCTGGGCAGCACGCGGCTGATCGACAACCTGGAATTCTGAACGGTCCGAACGCTGCTGCAGGCGCGGCATCAGGCGTGACCGACGCTGCCGGCGCACAGGCGCACAAGCGCGTTTGTCCAGCGCCGGCCTGAAGCCCTCACGACCGGTTGCGGGGCAGGCCGGTGGACACCGGCGCTTTCCGCTAAAATGCCGGCTTTCCTTTGCCGTTGCCTGTCATGCACCTGTCCCTGTTGAAAGCCAAGATCCACCGCGCCACCGTCACCCATTCCGAGCTCAATTACGAAGGCTCGATCGCCATCGACGGCCTGCTGCTGGAAGCCACCGGTATCCGTGAGTTCGAACAGGTGCATATCTGGGACGTCACCAACGGTGCGCGTTTCAGCACCTATGCCATTCGTGCCGATGAAGGCAGCGGCATCATCTCGCTCAACGGCGGCGCCGCGCGTCACGTGCAGGTGGGCGATCTGATCATTGTGGCCGCTTTCGCCAGCATGAGCGAAGCCGAAGCCGAGACCTTCAAGCCCAATCTGGTATATGTGGATGGGAGCAACAAGATCACCCACACCAACCACAGCATCCCCACGCAGGCCGCATGACACATACCAACGGATTCGACGCGCTTCACGCCCACGCTCAGCGCCTGCGTGGCGCTGCCATCCCCGCATTGCTTGTCGCCGAGCCGCAACGGCCGACGCAGTACGCTAGGCAGGTCGGTCCGTTGTATTTCAACTTCGCGCGGCAGAAGTACGACCGCGCCGCGCTCGATGCCTTGTTCGCCATCGCGCGTGAGCGTGATCTGGCCGGCGCGTTTCAACGCCTTTTCCGCGGCGAGCAGGTCAATGTCACCGAACAACGCGCTGCGCTGCATACCGCGTTGCGCGGCGATCTGACCGATGCGCCGGTGGCCTCCGAAGCGTATGCAACCGCTGCGGAAGTACGCCAACGCATGGGCGCGCTGATCGGCCAGCTGGAAGCCACCGACGTCACCGATATCGTCAGCGTCGGCATCGGCGGCTCGGATCTGGGTCCGCGGCTGGTGGCCGATGCCTTGCGTACGCCGTCGGGTGCGCGTTTGCGCGTGCATTTCGTCTCCAATGTCGACGGCGCGGCGATGCAGCGCACGCTGGCGACGCTGGACCCGGCGCGCACTGCCGGCATCCTGATCTCCAAGACCTTCGGCACGCAGGAAACGCTGCTCAACGGCAGCATCCTGCACGCCTGGCTGGGCGGCAGCGAGCGCCTGTACGCGGTGAGCGCAAATCCCGAGCGCGCCGCCAAGGCCTTCGACATCGCGCCGAGCCGCGTGCTGCCGATGTGGGACTGGGTCGGCGGGCGTTATTCGCTGTGGTCGGCGGTGGGTTTTCCGATCGCCTTGGCGATCGGCTTCGAACGTTTCGAACAACTGCTGGAGGGCGCCGCGCAGTTCGACGCGCATGCGCTCAACACGCCGCTGGAAGAAAACGTCGCCGTGCTGCACGGCCTGACTGCGGTGTGGAACCGCAACCTGCTGGGCAGCGCCACGCATGCGGTGATGACCTACGACCAACGCCTGGCGCTGCTGCCGGCCTACCTGCAGCAGCTGGTGATGGAAAGCCTGGGCAAGCGGGTCAAGCTCGACGGTTCTGCAGTGGACAGCGATACCGTGTCGGTGTGGTGGGGCGGTGCGGGCACCGATGTGCAGCACAGCTTTTTCCAGGCGCTGCACCAGGGCACCAGCGTGGTGCCGGCTGATTTCATCGGCACCGTGCACAACGACGATCCGTATGCGGAAAACCATGTCGCACTGATGGCCAACGTGTTGGCGCAGACCGAAGCGCTGGCCAACGGCCAGGACAGCAGCGATCCGCACCGCAGCTATCCGGGCGGCCGGCCGAGCACGGTGATCCTGCTCGATGCGCTGACCCCGCAGGCGCTGGGTGCGCTGATCTCGATGTACGAGCACAGCGTCTACGTGCAGTCGGTGATGTGGGGCATCAATGCGTTCGACCAGTTCGGTGTGGAACTGGGCAAGCAGCTGGCCAGCCAGTTGCTGCCGGCGTTGAAGGGCGAGTCGGCCGACGTGGCCGACCCGGTGACACGCGAACTGCTGGCAAAGCTGCGCGGCTGAGCCTGTTACGCAGCGGTGACACGACGACAACGGGGCCTGCGGGCCCCGTTGCGTTTCTGGAAGCCTGGTATGGCGTGGGGCCAAAATGGCCAAATTTCCCAAAATGGGGAATCGCGAGTAGGCTGGTGTCACCACAGCGCGCAGGACCGTCCCATGTCTCGCCTCCAGGATCTGCCCGAGCTCGAAAAATCTCCCGCCGCCGATATCAAGGTGAAGGGCTGGCCCAGCCTGATGCGCAAGGTGCGCTCGCATGGAGCGGTGGTCATCACCAACCACAACCATCCCGAGGCGGTGGTGGTGGACGCGGAGGAATATCGCCGGCTGGTCAGTCAGGCGAGCGCAGCGACGGCTGCCTCGACGCGCATGCAGTCGCTGCAGGCATTGCAGACCAGGTTCGATGCGCATCTTGCGGCGGTGACCGATGGCGCAGGTCTGGCCCAGGTGATCGGCAAGCCGGCACGCCGGGGCAGGAAGATCACCCTGGGGCCGTCGCTCTAAACCGTGGGAAACATTCTGGTGCTGGCCGGCGTCAACGGCGCTGGAAAAAGTTCGCTGCTGGGCAGTCTGCTGCGGGAAGACGGCGCCACATGGTTCAACCCGGATGCGTTCACCCGGGACCTGGTGGAGCAGGGCTGGTCACCCGAAGACGCCAATGCGCAGGCCTGGCAAGAAGGTGTGCGGCGGCTGCGTCAGGCCGTGGACGCCGGTCACGACTATGCATTCGAAACCACCCTGGGCGCCACGACCATCCCGCGCCTGCTGCGGCAGGCCTGCGTGACGCACACGGTGGCGATCTGGTTTTGCGGTTTGTCGAGCGTCGAGCTGCATATCGCACGTGTCGCGGCGCGCGTGTCCGCCGGCGGACACGCCATCCCCGAGCACAAGATCCGTGAGCGATACGATGCCTCGCGCGGCAACCTGATCGCGCTGTTGCCGCACCTGGCGGTGCTGCATGTCTACGACAACAGCGCGCCCGCCGACGCGACGGGGCAGGTCGCGCCGCAGCTGGTGCTGGAACTGGACCGCAACGGCCTGCAGTACCCGCAAACGCCCGAAGAACTGGCGCAGGTGCCCGATTGGGCCAAGCCCATCGTGATGGCGGCGCTGGAGTTGCGGCAGTCTTGAACCGCGCGCTCAGGCACTTGCGGTCTGATCTGCTTCTCACCGACGCGGCCAGACATCCATCGACCTCACCCGTAGGAGCGCACCCGGGCGCGATAGGCCATACCGGCAAAGCTCCTCGCGCCCAGGTGCGCTCCTACCGGCATTGCGACAGCAGCGAGAACGCCACGCTGCACGTGGCAGCTGTAGCGTCACGCAGCGCTGCAACTGCAACTGCAACGGCGGCGCTTACGCCTTGCCCAACTTCACCGCCACCGGGTCGCCGGTGAGGTAGCCCACCGCCGCGCCGAAACGGTTCTTGTAGTTGGCGCGGATCAGCGGATCCAGCGTGGCCTTGACGGTGTCGTGCAGCGGGCTTTCCCAATCGCCGGGGTGCTGGAAGTTGCTCATCACATAGGTCCAGCCGTGGATCTGGTCGACCGCGTGCAGGCCGGTGGATTCGGCGCCAGCCGGTACCGACAGCACCCGCGTCAGCGAGCCGCTGTCCACGTTGTAGGCCCACAGGAAATTGTTGACGTGCAGGCTGCTGTCTTCGCCGATGAACAAGGTACGCAGCGTTTCGGAGAACTTGAGGTTGTCCGGGTTGGCCAGCCGTTCCGGGTCGGCCAGGTTGCCCAGCGCGTCGGCCTTGGCCAGATCGCGGCCGGTGAGCGCGGCCGGTGCGGCCATGTCGATCGGCACCCAGTCGCTGTGGATCGGCGCGCCGTGGCTGTCGCGCTGGCCGCCGCGCAGGTTCAAGGCGTACACCGCGCCTGCATCCGGTCCTTCCACCTTCACATCGCCCGAGCCGTCGCGCATGCTGGTGACGATGTAGGACATCGCCATATAGGCGATCTTGTCGCGGGCATTGACGGTGGTGCCTTCGAGCTTGGTGAAGCCCAGGCTGCCGCCGGCCAGCGCTGCGTAGCGGTGGGTTTCCAGATACGTCGCCGCCTTGTCCATGCCCGGCTTGATGCGGATCCAGTTGAAGCTGCCGTTGAACGGGATCCTGGTAAACGACGCATCGCCCGGGTCGCTCAGATGCACGTCGAGAATATCGGCGGCGGTCAGGCGGTCGGCCATGGCCTGGATCTCGGAACTGGTGGCGTGGCCGAGCTTGATCCAGCGCAACGTGGCCGCACCCGGGCCCACGCCCGAGGTCTGCTGCCACTTGCCCACGTACAAGGTGCCGGCCGACAGGTCCGCCTTGCGGTCGGCGATGAACATGAAAAGGCCGCCATTGGTGGCGTCGTCGCCCATCAGCACGGTGCGCTGGTCTGGCATCACCTGCACCAGCTCGTGCGAGATGCGGCCCAGGCAGTAGTGCTTGCGCACGCTCCCGGTGCCGTCCGGGTGCACGGTGATTTCAGGCAGATGGCCATAGTGATACGGATTGGCTTTTTCCGGGTCGCCGTACAGATGCGTGCTGTAGCTGCGGAACTGGGTGTTGCCGGCCAGCGCGGTGGCGTCGGGTTCGTACTCTTCGCTGGACAGGTGGGTATTCCACGGCGACAGGCTGGCGCCGCAGGTGGTCCATAGCCCGTGCACCGGCGCGGTGTCGACGTTGTGGTACTTCACCAGCGACAGCTTGCCGGTGGCCGGGTCCTGATCCAGCGTCAGCACCGCGATCGGCGCGGGCAGGTGGCGGTTGGTGTCGTTGCCGGCCTGGTCGCGGGTGGTGTATTCGAACTGCACCACCGCAAATACGTGGTTGCCCTTGACCCCGGGCACCTTGGCATCGGGCAGGGTCAGCAGCGAGGAGCCGTCCGGGCAATCGGAAAAGAACGGGCGTTCGGCACCGGGTCTGGAGCGGTCGATGATCGGCCGATGCTGGATGTCGTAATAGCCACCGGCCAGCACAGTGCCACCCTTGCCGTCGGGCACCTGGTCGCCGGTGACGAAGAACCGGTGGTAGGCCAGGGCATAACGCTGGGTGCTGCCATCGCTACGCGCCACCGTCAGCGCCGACCCCACCGTGGTGGTGGCCATCGCGGCCGGGTTGGCCAGGCTGGGCGCCGGCATGCCATGGAAGGTGGCCGACACCAGCCGGGCCGGGTTGTCCGATGGCTGCAGCGGACGTGCGGCCAGTGCCGCGCCGCCGAGGTGTTGCAGGGCGGCGGCGCTGGCGCTGCCCAGTGGCAACAGCGGAACGGACGCCAGCAACTGCATCAGGCGGCGGCGGGCAGGATCGGGGGAGGCAGACATCGAAACTCCAGGCAAAGACGACGATCAGCGATGGCCGGTGGCGCATCGGCAAGCCGGTCACGCTAGGCCCGAGGTATGACAGGTGTTTGACGGCGAGCTCACCTGTTGGCGCGTAATCGAACATGGCGCCGCAGGCGAACCCGGCACTGCCCGCATTGGCGACAGCGGCTGCGCAGTGCAGAACGCACGCAGTGGTGCATTGCAGCAAAGTGCGCCGCTACGCAAGTCCAGGCGCCGCACCGGATTCAGCGGTTTGCCGTGATTTGACAGGTGCTGCCGGTATTCCATGCCTATAGCCCGGGTCAATAAGTTGGCCGTCGTTTGGCATACAAGCGCGCGTTGTTGACAGGGTAGGGGAATCACGCAAGCGTACGCCGCCTAATGGCCTGCGGCGTCACGCATCGCCGTGGGGAGAACCACCTGGAGACCTGGATCTTGGACAAGCTGCTTCGTCGTACCGCCGCGCCTGTCGCGCGTCGTGCCCTCTCTCTGGCCACCGCCGCTGCGGTGCTGATGCTGGCCGCCTGCCAAGGCAAGGACACCGCTGCCGAGGCGAGCAAGACCGCGCCGGCCGCCGCACCGGCCGAGGCGTCCACCACGATTCATCCCGACCAATGGCCGTCGCCGAAGTGGCCGTTTGCCCAGGACCAGGCCCTGGAGCAGCGCATCACCGATGTGATGGCCAAGATGAGCGTCGAAGAGAAGGTCGCGCAGACCATCCAGGGCGACATCGCCAGCATGACCCCGGACGATGTGCGCAAGTACCGCATCGGCTCGGTGCTGGCCGGCGGCAATTCCGATCCGGGCGGCAAATACGACGCAAGCCCGGCGCAATGGCTGAAGCTGGCCGACGCCTTCTATGAAGCGTCGATGGACACCTCCAAGGGCGGCAACGCGATTCCGATCATCTTCGGCATCGATGCGGTGCACGGCCAGAGCAACATTGTCGGCGCCACGCTGTTCCCGCACAACATCGGCCTGGGCGCCACGCGCAACCCGGAGCTGATCAAGCAGATCGGCGAAGTCACCGCCGCCGAAACCCGCGTCACCGGCATGGAGTGGACCTTCGCGCCGACCGTGGCGGTGCCGCAGGACGACCGCTGGGGCCGCAGCTACGAAGGCTATTCCGAATCGCCGGACGTGGTGGCCAGCTTCGCCGGCAAGATGGTCGAAGGCGTGCAGGGCGTGCCGGGCACCCCGCAGTTCCTCGACGGCAGCCACGTGATCTCCTCGGTAAAGCATTTCGTCGGCGACGGCGGCACCAGCGACGGCAAGGACCAGGGCGACACCAAGGTGTCCGAAGCCACCATGCGCGATATCCACGCGGCCGGTTACCCGCCGGCGATCGCGGCCGGTGCGCAGACGGTGATGGCCTCGTTCAACAGCTTCAACGGCGAGAAGATGCATGGCAACAAGGTCATGCTGACCGACGTGCTCAAGGGCCGCATGAACTTCGGCGGCTTCGTGGTCGGCGACTGGAATGGCCACGGCCAGGTCAAGGGCTGCACCAACGAAAACTGCCCGGCCTCGTTCATTGCCGGCGTCGACATGGCGATGGCCTCCGACAGCTGGAAGGGCATCTACGACACCGAACTGGCGGCAGTGAAGTCGGGCCAGATCTCGGCCGAACGCCTGGACGATGCGGTGCGCCGGATCCTGCGCGTCAAGCTGCGCCTGGGCCTGTTCGAAGCCGGCAAGCCGTCCAAGCGTCCGCTCGGCGGCAAGTACGAATTGCTGGGCGCGCCGGAACATCGCGCGATCGCCCGCCAGGCGGTGCGCGAGTCGCTGGTGCTGCTGAAGAACCAGGCCGGCATCCTGCCGCTGGATCCGAAAAAGCGCGTCCTCGTGCTGGGCGACGGCGCCAACGACATGGGCAAGCAGTCCGGCGGCTGGACGCTGAACTGGCAGGGCACCGGCACCAAACGCAGCGACTACCCCAATGGCAACACCATCTGGGAAGGCCTGGACAAGCAGATCAAGGCGGCCGGCGGCACGGCCGAGCTGGCAGTCGATGGTGCGTACAAGACCAAGCCCGACGTGGCGGTGGTGGTGTTCGGCGAAAACCCGTACGCCGAGTTCCAGGGCGACATCGCCACCCTGCTGTACAAGCCGGGCGACGAGAGCGAGCTGGCACTGATCAAGAAGCTCAAGGCCGAGGGCATCCCGGTAGTGGCCGTGTTCCTGAGCGGGCGTCCGTTGTGGATGAACCAGTACATCAACGCCGCCGATGCCTTCGTCGCCGCCTGGTTGCCGGGTTCGGAAGGCGAGGGCATTGCCGACGTGCTGCTGCGCAAGGCCGATGGCACGGTACAGAACGACTTCAAGGGCAAGCTGAGCTTCTCCTGGCCCAGGACCGCGGTGCAGTTCGCCAACAACGTCGGGCAGAAGGATTACGACCCGCAGTTCAAGTTCGGCTTCGGCCTGACCTATGCCGACAAGGGCGACCTGGCCGCACTGCCGGAGGAATCGGGCGTGTCCGGCGAGCAGTCGGTGGGCGGGGTGTACTTCGTGCGCGGCAAGCCGGCGCTGGGCATTGCGATGCAGCTGTCCAATGCCGGCCAGGCCAACATGCCGGCGACCACGCTGCCGGTGGATCTGTCCGATGGCAGCCTGAAGATGACCGCGGTCGATCACAAGGCGCAGGAAGATGCGCGGCGTCTGGTGTGGTCCGGTGCCAAGGCCTCCAGCGTGTTGCTGGTGTCCGGCAAGCCGGTCGATGTCTCGCGTGAGAGCAACGGCGATGTGCAGTTGCAGCTGACCGTGCGCCGCGACAGCGCAGTGACTGCGCCGGTGTGGCTGGGCGTGGGCTGTGGCGACAAGTGCGGCGGCCGCGTCGATGCGCAGAAGACACTGGCCGCGCTGCCGCAAGGCCAGTGGAAGGTGGTCGGCGTGCCGTTGAAGTGCTTTGCGGTGGCCGGTGCGGATGTGACCAAGCTGACCCAGGTCGCCAGCATCGAAAGCGCTGCGGCGCTGGACCTGTCGGTGTCGAAGATCGCGCTGGGTGCGCTCAACGAAGCCGAAGTCACGCTCGACTGCCCGGTCAAGTAAACAGCACACCCGCGGGCGCGCCTGCGGGTGTGCCCAGGTAAGAACCACATACATGCGTCGCCGGCCCCGGCGACGTGTTACAGCGGCCACCTTTAGCGGTGGTGTCATCAGCCGCCGCGGGACGCGCGCGTCGATCGGCCGGGAAGGCCTGCAGCTGCGGTTCGCCGCGCTGCCCCCACGCACGCGGTGCGGGCGGCGGCAGTCTGCAGACCTGGCCGGTCCACGACGCGCAGCCCAGAGCCAGACAGGAGAGTGCAGTGGGTTTGGCGACGTTGGATATCGTGATTGTGCTGGTCTATCTGACCGGCATCTTCGTACTCGCGCAGTGGGTCTCGCGCGAGAAGGCAGGGCACACCAAGAGCGCCGAGGATTACTTCCTGGCGAGCAAGTCGTTGCCGTGGTGGGCGATCGGCGCCTCGCTGATCGCCGCGAACATCTCGGCCGAACAGATCATCGGCATGGCCGGTTCCGGCTATGCGATCGGCCTGGCGATCGCCTCCTACGAGTGGATGGCGGCGCTGACGCTGCTGATCGTGGGCAAGTTCTTCCTGCCGATCTTTCTGCGCAACGGCATCTACACCATGCCGCAGTTCCTGGAACAGCGCTACGGCAAGTGGATCCGCACGCTGATGGCGGTGTTCTGGCTGCTGCTGTACGTGTTCGTCAATCTCACCTCGATCCTGTGGCTGGGGTCGATCGCGGTCAGCCAGGTCACCGGCATGGACCAGACCCTGGCGCTGGCGTTGATCGGCGTGTTCGCACTGGTGTACCAGCTGTACGGCGGGCTGAAGGCGGTGGCGTTGACCGACATCGTGCAGGTCACCCTGCTGGTGCTGGGCGGCCTGCTGGTGGCCGGGCTGACCCTGGCGCGGATCGGCGATGGCGCCGGCGTGCTGGCCGGCTTCAAGCACCTGTGGAGTGCGCACCCGGAGCACTTCCACATGATCCTGAGCAAGGACAACCCGTTCTACAAGGACCTGCCCGGCCTGAGCGTGCTGCTGGGCGGCCTGTGGGTGATGAACATCAGCTACTGGGGTTTCAACCAGTACATCATCCAGCGCGCGCTGGCGGCCAAGAACATCGGCGAGGCGCAGAAGGGCATGGTGTTCGCCGCGTTCCTGAAGCTGCTGATGCCGTTGGTGATCGTGGTGCCGGGCATTGCCGCGGTGGTGCTGGCGCCGGATCTGGCCAAGCCCGACCAGGCCTATCCGACCATGATGCAGCTGCTGCCGACCGGCATCCTGGGCCTGGTGTTCGCGGCGCTGGTGGCGGCGATCGTGGCCTCGCTGGCCTCCAAGATCAACTCGGTGGCGACGATCTTTACCCTGGATTTCTACGCCAAGTTCCGCCCGCAGACCGAGCAGAAGCAGCTGGTGCGCGTGGGGCGCATCGTGGCCATCGTGGCGGTGGCGATCGGCATCCTGACCGCGCGGCCGCTGCTGGGCAACTTCGACCAGGGCTTCCAGTTCATCCAGGAATTCACCGGTTTCTTTACGCCTGGCGTGGTGGTGATCTTCATGCTCGGCCTGTTCTGGAAGCGCGCCAACGAGGCCGGCGCACTGACTGCGGCGATCGGTTCGGTGGTGTTGTCGTTCGCGCTCAAGTTCGCCTGGCCGGAACTGCCGTTCATGGACCGCATTGGCGTGGTGTTCGTGGCGGCGCTGGTGCTGGCGGTGCTGGTGTCGTCGATGACGGCGCCGACCCAGGCGCGCGACCTGATCCGAACCGACGATGTGGCCTACGGCACCACGCTCGGCTTCAAGATCGGGGCGATCGGGGTGGTGGTGATCCTGATCGCGCTGTACGCGACGTTCTGGTAATCGTCCAGCAGTCAGCTGACATTGGCTGCGCACATGCGGCGCGACACTCAGGTGTCGCGCCGCATTGCGTCTGCACGTTGTGCTACCGCCGCTTGTACGTGCGCTGCGGCCAGGCTTGCGGCAAGCAGGTTGACCGGCGCTTGGAACTGCTCATGCCACGGCGTCTGCAGCCAGGTTTCCAGTGCGGCGGCCGGCATCGGTTTGGCGATCCAGTAGCCCTGACCTTCGTCGCAGCCCCAGGCGCGCAACTGCGTGTAGGCCTCTGCCGATTCGATGCCTTCGGCGACCACGCGCTGGCCCAGGCTGTGGCCGAGCCGGATCATCGCCGGCACCAGGGTGCGGTCTGTGCGGTTGTCCGGCAACGAACGGATGAAGGACTGGTCGATCTTCAACGAGCTGGCCGGCAGCTGCTTGAGATAGCTGAAATTGCTGTAGCCGGTGCCGAAGTCGTCGATGGCGATATGCACGCCCAGCGCCGCGATGGCAGCCAATTGCTCGGCCAGATGCTCCGGGTGGCGGATCATCGCACTTTCGGTGAATTCGATCTCCAGCCGGCGCGGATCCAGCTGATGGCGCTCCAGGCCACGCCGTAGCAGGCCGGCGAATCCAGGCCGGTCCAGATCGGCGGCCGACACGTTCAAGGCCAGATTGAAGTCCAGACCCTGTCGTTGCCAGCGCGCGGCCTGTGCGATGCCGTTGTCGATGACCCAGGCGGTGATGCGGTTGATCAACGCGGTTTTCTCGGCCATCGGCACGAAGTCGGCAGGCATCACCGGGCCGATCATCGGATGCTGCCAACGCAGCAGCGCTTCCACTCCGACGCAGCGGTGATCGTGCAGATCCACGCGCGGCTGGTAGTGCAGGCGCAGCTGACTAGCGCTGTCCAGCGCGGCGGGCAGGGCTGCCAGCAGGCGGAAGGTATTGCGCTGGGCCACGTCGTGTTTGCGCTCGTACATGCTCCAAGGCACGCCGCGCTCGCGCGAGATGTCCACCGAGGTGGTCAGCGAGCGGATCGTGTCGGCAGCGCCGTAGCTGGTCTGTAGCGAGACCGCGCCGATCGAGGTCACTGCGGTATGCGGAATGCCCTGATGTTCCAGTGGCTCGGTGAAGGCCTTGGAAATCCTGGTGCACAGCGAGGACAAACGCTGTGTCTCGGCCTGGGCCAGAAAGCCGAAGGTGGTCGGGTCCAGCCGATACAGCGTGGTGCCGGCAGGCAGATAGGCCGCCAGACGGCCCTGCGCGAGCGCCACATAGCCGTCGACGTAATCCCAGCCCAGCGCCTTGACCATGTCGCGGAAGTAATCGCTGCCGCAGATGTCGACCGCCACCGCAGTGATGGCCGGCGCACTGTCGCGTTGCGACAGCCAGGCATCCAGATCTTCGGCAAAGCGCGACCGATTGGGGAGCCCGGTCGGACCGTCGCGGTAGGTAGTGCTGCGCAGGTTTTCCACCCGCAGCACTGCCAGGTCGCGCAGGCCTTCCAGTTGCGTGATCGCTTCGGCGTCCAGACCCGGACGCGGACTGGTTCCGATCACGCATAAGGTGCCGATGCGGTGGCCGTCGCGCAGCGTCAGCGGCGCACCGGCATAGAAGCGGATGAACGGCGGTCCCAGTACCAGCGGGTTGTCGCAAAAGCGCGGATCCAGTTGCGCGTCGGGCACCACCATCACCTCGTGGGCGCGGATCGCATGTGCGCAGAACGCCTGGTCGCGTGGGGTTTCCTGCGGTTCCAGGCCAATACGGGCTTTGAACCACTGACGATGCTCGTCCACCAGCGACACCAGCGCGATTTCCGCACCGAGGTTGCGGGCCGCCATGGCGGCGATGGTCTCGAACACCGGATCGGGCGGCGAGTCCAGCAGGCACAGGCCATGCAGGACGGCCAACCGGGTCGACTCGTCGACCATGGGCGGAAGAGGGGACTTGGCAGGAGCGAGCGCGGATTGCATGTGCTTCTATCGGCCTGGAGCGGAATCCCTTGATCGACCGCGCTGGGCGCCGTTCAGTTGAAGCGGCCTTGCCGCGCGATGGCTGCGACTGAGCCGCTGCAGGAACGACAGCTGCGCGATGGCATCAGGCCACGGCATGACGCGACGGTATGAGCGACGGCCGGGCGCCAGCTCGACGATCGCTCCGGACTGCTGCGGTATGGCCGAGGCAAGCAACTGTTCGGCGTCGCAGTCGGCGCCGGGCGCGCCGTCCACTAAACATCGGCGTCGCCTGGCCGATCACTGATGGCGCGCCTGCCTGTGTCGACCACAACAAAGTTCGGCGCACTTTTTTTCTGCGGTTGTTCGTTATGTGACATGGGTTGCATCGATTGACGCAAAAGATTGACACAGTGTTCACGCGCGCTGTGAGCGATGCCGTCGCTTCTCATCTCCCTACTGTCTGGAAATCGATCGTGAAATCATCGTTGTCTCGTTTCGCCAGCTGCATGCTGCTGGTCGTTGCAGGCCTGGCATTGTCGTCTGCCGCGCACGCGGGGCTGTCGGTGTCCGGCGCGCAGCTGCGTGAGTCCAATGGCAACACCGTGGTCTTGCGCGGCGTCAATCTGCCGCATGCCTGGTACGCAAGCCGTACCGATGCGGCCCTGGCTGCCATCGCTGCCACCGGCGCCAACAGTGTGCGTGTCGTGCTCAGTTCCGGCTATCGCTGGAACCGCACGCCGGAGGCCGACGTGGTGCGCATCATCGCGCGTTGCAAGAGCCTGGGCTTGATCGCGGTGCTGGAGGTGCACGACACCACCGGCTATGGCGAAGACGGTGCCGCCGCCGGTCTGCCCCAGGCCACTGCGTACTGGACCAGCATTCGCAAGGCGCTGATCGGCAACGAAGACCACGTCATCATCAACATCGGCAACGAGCCGTTCGGCAATCAGTTGAGCGCCAGCGAATGGGTCAACGGGCATGCAACCGCGATCGCCGCACTACGCAAGGCCGGGTTGACCCACGCACTGATGGTGGATGGCCCGAACTGGGGACAGGACTGGACGTTCTACATGCGCGACAACGCTGCCGCCTTGCTGGCACGCGACAGTCGCCGCAACCTGATCTTCAGCGTGCACATGTACGAAGTGTTCGGCAGCGATGCGACGATTAACAATTATCTGCGCGCTTTCCGCGATAAAAAGCTGGCGCTGGTGATCGGCGAGTTCGGTGGAGACCATCGCGGCGCGCACGTGGACGAGGCGGCAATCATGCGCCGTGCCCGCGAATACAACGTCGGCTATCTGGGCTGGTCGTGGTCGGGCAACGACAGCAGCACGCAATCGCTGGATATCGCGATCGGCTGGAACGCCACGCGCCTCAGCAACTGGGGCCGCAACCTGATCCTGGGCGCCGATGGCATCGCCGCGACCTCGCGCATGGCGAGCGTGTTCGGGCCACGTTGAGATTGAAGCCCTGCGGTCAGCGTCTTTGGTCTTTTGGGATGCGTAGATAGTTCGCTGGGAGCTGCAGCGCGGTTGATCTGCGGGTTTGCTGCAAGGGCCCTTGCCCACCCACCATCGCGGGACACGCCGCAAGTACGTCCGTGTAGGCTCTTACGCGGCGTCCATGCCGCGTAAGGTCCCGCGACGGTGGGCGGGCAAGGACCAGTCGAGATGGTCGGTGTCATAGTGCAAGCGACGCATGACGTGTGCTGGTCGGATTACTAAGCGTTCGATCAACCTCTGACCATTTTCGCGTCGCAAGCCGAGCAGCAAACGGGCTTTCAACACGCAGGCTACAAACGGCGCATCTGCTACCGCAAGCCGAGCAACACGCTTTAAAGAAAGCAGTCGATTAACTCTCTGGCGCGGTGTCCTTGCCGGTTGCGCGACCCTTGGCGGCATGGATGCCGCCAAGGAGCCTCCATGAACGGATTCACGGCGTGTCCCGCGAGCGGTGAGGGCACCGCGCACTCGACTCGCCGAGCGTTTGACTTGAGCGTCGGATCGAACCAAAAAACAACGCCATGGTTAAATGGATCAAGCCTGGAATAGCACCTGAAAAATGCCACGGTTCAACGTTTCGTTGCCAGGTCTCAACGCCCGGGCTCGCGTAACGGCCCCGGGCTTGGCCGCTTGGTCAGCTTGCGCTGCAGCGAGCGGCGGTGCATGCCGAGCAGGCGTGCGGCAGCGGAGACATTGCCGCCGGTTTCGTGCAGCGCCTGCTGGATGTGCTCCCACTGCAGGCGGCTGAGCGGTGTCATCATTTCCCGCGCGGTTTCTTCTTCGTCCGGCTCGGGCAGTTCGTCGTCTTCTTCGCCCAGCGCCCGCATGATGGTGGGGATGTTGGCCGGCTTGGGGAGATAGTCGTCGGCACCGAGCTTGATCGCCTCCACGGCGGTGGCGATGCTGGCGTAACCGGTGACCAGCAGGATGCGCATGTCGGCGCGGATTTCGCGCAGCGGCTGGATCAGGCTCAGGCCGGAATCGTGGCCGAGCTTGAGATCGATCAAGGCGAAATCGGGCAAGGCGCTGCGTGCGGTCGACAGGGCACTGGCCGCATCGGCGGCGGTCACGGTTTCCACGCCACGGCGGGCGAGGCTGCGTTGCAGCGTGCGCAGGTACAAGGTGTCGTCATCGACCAGCAGGCCGGTGCGCAGGGGAGTGCTTGTCATGCGAGTGCCTCGTGTTCGGAGAGCGGCAGACGGAAACCGACGCGGGCGCCGCTGCCTTCGGCGGGCAGCATCCACAACTCGCCCTGCAGGCGCTCGACGGTGGCGTGCGAGAGCGCCAGCCCCACTCCCATGCCGTCATGCTTGCCGCTGTTGAACAAGGTGCCCGGCAACATGGCCTGCGAGGTGTCGAAGCCTGGACCGTAATCGCGGACTTCGCCGCTGAGATGGTCCTGCTCCACGCGCAGGGTCAGATCGATCTGCGGCCGACCGGCGCGTTCGCCCGCATCGGCCGCATTGTTGAGCAGCACCATCAGCAGGTGGCTGACGCCTGGCTGCAGCAGCAGGCGCATCGGTGCGTCGTCGTTGCGGCGCAGCTCGATGGTCGGGCGCACCAGCCGCCATTGTTCCAGGACGTCCTTGACTGCCACTTCGCGGCTGAGGTGGCCATTGTCGGCCGGTGCGGCCAGGGCCAGCACGCGCTCGTGGCACTGCACCAGCAGCTCGCGCAGGGTGTCCAGATCCTCGCGCAATTCGCTCTGGTCGCACTGGTCTGCGATGTCGTCCACCAGTAGGGTCATCGTCGCCAGCGGGGTGTTCAATTCATGCGCGACCGAGGCCGCATGTGTGGCCAGCGCGACGATGCCCTCGTTGCGTGCGAAGCGCTCGCGAAGCGTGGAAATCTCGCGCTCGCGTTCGCGCATCGACAAGGCCAGCCGGGTGGCGAAGGCCAGCACCACCACCGTCGACAGCAGGAAGTTGGCCGCCATGCCCCACATGTGCAGGCTGAGCGGGTCGAAGCTGCCGTAGGGCAGCGGCAAGCCGAACGCCGCACTGATCACATAGCCGGCCACGCAGGACGCCGCCACCGCCATCGCCCAGCCCAGCGGCAGGGCCAGCGCGGCCAGCGCGATCAGGACCAGGAACAGCGAACCGAACGGGTTGGCGATGCCGCCGCTCCAGCCCACCATCCAGGTCAGCACGGTGACATCGACCAGGATGTGGCCGAATTCGGTGGCCTGGCTGACCGCGCCACGGTGGGCCACCCGCAGCTGCGCATACAGGTTGAACACCGTCAGCGCGGCCACACCGGCCCACAAGGGTTGCTGCGGCAGGTGCAGGCCCATGAGTCCGGTGGCGACCAGGATGGTGGCGGCCTGCCCGGCAGTGGCCAGCCAGCGCAGGCTGCACAGGGTCCGCAGGAAGGAGGCGTCTGAGGAATTCATCACGGCAATGCTATGCGCTCGGGGGCGTGGCGGCCTGCGACAAACCGTCGCATCGGCAGGGAAGGCGGCCCGCGCAGCGCTTCAGCTGTGAGCGGACCGATGACAGGCTAAAATACCGCGATGTACGACGCCGTGACTCGCCCAACCCCTCCCGCCGACGCCACCGCCTGGCCGCGCCGCATCACCCAGGCCGTCAAGATCGGCAGCGTGATCGTGGGCGGCGGCCACCCGGTGGTCGTCCAGTCGATGACCAATACCGATACCGCCGACATCGCCGGCAGCGTCAAGCAGGTGGCCGACCTGTGGCGCGCGGGCTCGGAAATGGTGCGCCTGACCGTCAACAACGCCGAGTCGGCCGCGGCCATTCCGCGCATCGTCGACAAGCTGCGCATGATGGGAATCGAGGTGCCGTTGATCGGCGACTTCCACTACAACGGCCATCAGCTGCTCTCCGCCGAACCGGCCTGCGCCGAAGCCCTGGCCAAGTACCGGATCAATCCGGGCAATGTCGGCTTCGGCAAGAAGAAGGATCTGCAGTTCGCGCAGCTGATCGAGTTCGCAATCAGGTACGACAAGCCGGTGCGCATCGGCGCCAACTGGGGCTCGCTGGACCAGTCGCTGGCCGCGCAGCTGATGGACGAGAACTCGCAGCGCGACACGCCCTGGGATGCCGGGCGCGTGCTGCGCGAGGCGCTGATCCGTTCAGCGGTGGATTCGGCCGAGCGCGCGGTGGAACTGGGTCTGGCGCGCGAGCGCATCATCCTGTCGGCCAAGGTGTCCGGTGTGCAGGAGCTGATCGCGGTGTATCGCGACATGGCGAGCCGCTGCGACTTTGCGCTGCATCTGGGCCTGACCGAGGCCGGCATCGGCAGCAAGGGCATCGTGGCCTCGGCTGCGGCGCTGAGCGTGCTGCTGCAGGAGGGCATCGGCGACACCATCCGCATCTCGCTGACGCCGGAACCGGGCCAGTCGCGTACCCAGGAAGTGATCGTCGCGCAGGAACTGCTGCAGACCACCGGCCAGCGCGCCTTCACGCCAATGGTCACGGCCTGCCCGGGCTGCGGCCGCACCACCTCCGAGTTCTTCCAGGAACTGGCCGGCGTGGTGCAGAACCACGTGCGCGCCAAGATGCCGGAGTGGAAGATCAGCAACCCCGGCGCGGAAAACATGACCCTGGCGGTGATGGGCTGCGTGGTCAATGGGCCGGGCGAATCGCGCCACGCCAATATCGGCATCTCGTTGCCGGGCACCGGCGAGGCGCCGTCGGCACCGGTGTTCATCGATGGCGAAAAAAGCGTCACCTTGCGTGGCGAAAACATCGCCTACGAGTTCATCGATCTGATCGATCAGTACGTCGAACGTACCTATGTCCGCCGCGCCGGCTGAATCGCCGGCCGGTTTCAGGGGGTGGCTGCGCAGCAATGCGTGGCGCATGGCGTTGCTGTTTGCCGGCGTGCTGCTGCCGCTGGGGTTGTTCGTCGACCTGGCCGACGAAGTCCACGAACTGGAAAATTTCTACTTCGACGAGCCCTTGCTGTGGAGCATGCGCAGCATCGCCACGCCGGGCCTGGATGCGTTTTTCGGGGTGGTTTCCAAGATCGGATACCAATATGGCGTGATCCCGGCCGATATCGTCATCGTGCTGGTCTTGCTGATGTTGCGGCGCTGGCGCGAGGGGACCTTTGCCGCACTCGGCTTTGGTGGCTCGGCCTTGTTGAACATGGGCGCCAAGCAGGTCTTCCAGCGCGACCGCCCGAGCCTGTGGGAATCGATCGCCCCGGAAAGCACCTTCAGCTTTCCCAGCGGGCATGCGATGGGCTCGATGACGCTCGTCGCGGTGGTCATCGCGCTGGCCTGGAACACGCGCTGGCGCTGGCCGGTGACCATCGCCGCCAGCCTGTTCGCAATGCTGGTCGGCGTGTCGCGCATCTACCTGGGCGTGCATTACCCCTCCGACATCCTGGGCGGCTGGTCGGCTGCGCTGGTGTGGGTGGTCGGGCTGTATCTGGTGATGTTTCGCGGCGCACGGCGACCGCATTGGCGTCGCCATCTCACTCCGGCCTGAGGGCACGGCCGCGCCGACGTCGAACGGGGTCTGCGCAAGCGCGGTTGCCAGGAGCGGCGAACACAGGTGCTGCCTTTGACTCAGCAACGACTTGCCCGCTCCCGATGGCGCAACTGCAGCCCGATCACGCTGCCGATCACGGCCAGCAGAATCATGTCATAGGCCGGCTGCAGCAACGTCGGTGTCATCAACGACACTACCAGCACCCCGGCCGCCACCATCCAGGTCAGCTAAAACGACAGCGCCACACTGCGTGGATGATCGCGCAGCACCAGTTTGAGCGGCGTTTCGCGCGCGACGGCCCGCATCGCCATCAGCTCGGCGAACACCGGCGTTTCGTGCAGCCGACGCCGCAGATACACGGAACGCAGGCCGAAGATGCCGCCGGCCAGGAACGGCAGACGCCAGGCATGGTCGGCGATTTCCTGCGGCGTGAAGGCGCGATTGATCGCCCCGGCGCTGAGCGAACCGAGCAACACGCCGGCAGCCCGGCCGGCGGTCAGGGTTCCGCAAGCCGGTCCCCTGCGCTGCGCAGGCACGTGTTCTGCGACGAAGACCCACGCACTGGGGACTTCGCCGGCACAGGCGCGTTGGCTGCGCCTTCGCTGCCGATCAGTCGTGCACACTTGCGTGCGCGGCCGCTTCGGCATGCAGTGCGGTGGTGTCGAACAACGGCAGCTGCGCATCGCCGCTGTCCACCAGCAGCGAAATCTCGGTGCAGCCCAGGATGATCGCTTGCGCACCATCCTGGCCGAGGTCGGCCATGACCTGGCGGAAATAGCCGCGCGACTCCGGCCGGATGATGCCCTGGCAGAGTTCGTCGTAGATCACCCGATGCAGTTGCACGCGTGCATCCGCCGGCGGTACCAGCACCTGCAGGCCGCGCGCAGCCAGGCGCGCGCGATAGAACGGCTGTTCCATGGTGAAACGCGTGCCGAGCAGCCCGACCCGGGTGAGGCCCGCGGCAATCAACGCATCGGCGGTGGCATCGGCGATATGCAGCAACGGCAGCGGCGTTGCGGAAGTGATCGCATCGGCAACGCAATGCATGGTGTTGGTGCACAGCACCAGGAAGTCGGCGCCGCCGGCATGCAGCGAGCGCGCCGCTGCCGCCATCGCCTGGCCTGCGCCGTCCCAGTCGCCGGCGTGTTGCAGGCGCTCGATCTCATGGAAATCGACGCTGTACAGCAACAGCTTGGCCGAGTGCAGGCCGCCGCAGGCCTGGCGCACCCGCTGGTTGATGATGCGGTAGTAGGGCAGGGTGGATTCCCAGCTCATGCCGCCGATCAGGCCGATGGTTTTGCTTGGAACCGGCATGCGACCTCACCTTGGAGCAGTCAACGAAAGTGCGTATCGTCCAGTCGATGCCTGGGGTGCGCGGACAGCGCAGTGTACGTCGGCATCGTCGCCCCACACTCTCCTGCGCCGGTGAGGCTGCCTGCGGACGATCGATCATTCGCCCGGTTTTGCGCC
This sequence comes from Xanthomonas sp. CFBP 8152, assembly GCF_014199025.1. Classification (NCBI taxonomy): domain Bacteria; kingdom Pseudomonadati; phylum Pseudomonadota; class Gammaproteobacteria; order Lysobacterales; family Lysobacteraceae; genus Xanthomonas; species Xanthomonas sp. CFBP 8152. The sequence continues at coordinate 12,321 of NZ_JACHNO010000010.1, read as the reverse complement.
TTCCACCGGGGCATGCGTGGCGGCGCGACGTGCCAGCACGCTTTCGCGATGGGCGATGTAGACGTTGGCGCAGATGATGATGGCCGCACCGATCAGTGTATGGCGTTCGATCGCCTCGCCGAACAGCCACCAGCCCAGCAGCGCCACCAGCGGCAGCTGCATGAAGCTGATCGGCTGCAGTGCGGAAACCTCGCCCAGCTTGAGCGCGCGTGTCCAGAACAACTGCCCGGCGGTGCCGAAGATGCCAGTGGCCACCAGCCACAGCCAGGCGATGCCCTGCGGCCAGGCCCACTGAAACAGCGCCGGAATCAGCGACATCGGCACCCAGAACACGTAGGTATAGAACACCACGGTGTCCGAGTCGTCGCTACGCGAGAGCTGCTTGATCTGGATCGCCACCACGGCGCTGATCACCGCTGCCAGCAGCGCAATCAGCAGGCCGGGCGTGAATGTGGACGAGCCCGGCCGCAGGATCACCAGCACGCCGACAAAGCCTGCCGCCACTGCCAGCCAACGGCGCATGCGCACCTGTTCGTGCAGCCATACCACGGCCAGCACGGTGACGAACAACGGGGTGGAATACGACAGCGAGATCGCCTGCGACAACGGCAGATGGCCGATCGCCCAGAACCCGCACAGCATCGAGGCCAGGCCGATCAGGGTGCGTGCCAGGTACTGCGGCAATTGCCGCGTGCGCGGCAGCGCCTTGCCGGGGCGCAGGATCAGCGGCAACAACGCTAACAGCCCGAACGCATTGCGAAAGAACGCGATTTCGGTGGTGGCGATCGTGCCCGACGCCAGCCGGATGCAGATGGCCATCAGGCCGAAGGCGAAGGTACTGGTGAGCATCCACAGCGCAGCACGTCGTGATGCCTGCTGCGCTGTCACCAATGCGCTCCGATGATGCGCGGCTCCGGCTCCAGGATCACCGAGTAACGCTCGCGCACCGATTCGGCAACGCGCCGCGCAAAGTCCAGCAGCTGCGCGCCGCTGGCGGTGCCGTAATTGACCAGCACCAGCGCATGGTCCGGCGACACCCCGGCATCGCCCTCGCGCCGGCCTTTCCAGCCGCACTGCTCGATCAACCAGGCCGCCGACAACTTGCCCTGGCCGGGTTGTTCGCCGGGATACACCGGCATATCGGCAAAGGTGGCCTGCAGTGCGGCAATCTGCTCGCTGGGCAGCAACGGATTCTTGAAGAAGCTGCCGGCATTGCCGAGCACATCCGGGTCCGGCAGTTTGCGCCGACGGATGTTGATCACCGCCTGCGCCACATCGGCGGCGCCGGCCAGTTCGGCGCCCATGCCGGCCAGTTCCTCGCGGATGCCTGCATAGTCCAGCCGCAATTCGTGCAGCAGCGGCAGATTGAATTCCACCGCGACGATCAGATAACGCTCTGGCTGCCGCTTGAACACGCTGTCGCGATAGGCGAAGGCGCACTCGGCCGCGGTCAGCCGCACAAACTGCCGTGCGTGCAGATCGAAAGCGTCCACCACGTGGATGAAGTCGCCCACCTGCGCGCCGTACGCGCCGATGTTCTGGATCGGGCAGGCGCCGACCGTGCCGGGAATCAAGGCCAGATTCTCCAATCCCGACAAGCCTTGCTGCAGCGAGTACAGCACCAACGCATGCCAGTTGACGCCTGCGCCGGCGCGCACGATGGCATGGTCGGCGTGGTGCGCAATGATGGCGATGTCGCGGTTTTCGAAACACAGCACGCAGCCCGGCGGGTCGCCGGCCAGCAGCACGTTGCTGCCGCTGCCCAACACCAGCAGCGGTTGCCCGGCGATTTCCGGCGCTGCCAGCGCCTGCGGCAATGCATCGGGTGCGTGGATGCCGAGCAACCAGCGCGCCGTGGCCTCCACATGAAAGGTATTGAGCGCGCGCAGTGGCGCGTGTTCGCTCAAGCGCCAGCCGGCCTGCGCTGCCTCGCTCATAGCGGCGACACCGCACCGCCGCTGGGCGCTTCGCGGCGGCGACGGATCGCCGCCACGCATTCGCCGATCAGCGGGGGCCCGCGATAGACCAGGCCGCTGTAGCACTGCACCAGGGTCGCGCCGGCCGCCATCTTGGCCACCGCGTCCGCACCGGAGTTGATGCCGCCCACGCCGATCAACGGAATCGACTCGGGCAGGCGTGCGCGCAGGCGGCGCAGCACCAGCGTGGATTGCCCCAGCAGCGGCGCGCCCGACAGGCCGCCGGCCTCGGCAGCCAGCGGATGGTTGGCGATCAGGGTGCGGGTCACCGTGGTGTTGGTGGCGATCACGCCATCCACCGCCAGGTCGGCCAGCACGCGCGCGGCCGCATCGATGTCGCGGTCGTTGAGGTCCGGCGCCACCTTCACCAGCATCGGCACGCGCTTGCCGTGTTGCGCGGCCAGGCTTTCCTGGGTGTCGCGCAGATCGGCGATCAGCCGACGCAGCGCCTGTTCTTCCTGCAGTTCGCGCAAGCCGGCGGTGTTGGGCGAAGAAATATTGACGGTGATGTAGTCGGCCAGCGGGTACACGCGCTCCATGCAATAGCGGTAGTCGCTGGTCGCCTCTTCGTTGGGCGTGTCCTTGTTCTTGCCGATGTTGATGCCGAGCAGGCCGCCGCGACGACGCGCGCGTTGCACGTTGGCCACCAGCACATCCACACCCAGGTTGTTGAAGCCCATGCGATTGATCACCGCTTGATACTCCGGCAAGCGGAACATGCGCGGCTTGGGGTTGCCCTCCTGCGGCCGCGGCGTCACCGTGCCGATCTCGACAAAACCAAAGCCCAGCGCAAGCAGCGCATCGATGTGCTCGCCGTTCTTGTCCAGGCCGGCACCGAGCCCGACCGGATTGGGAAACATCAGACCGAAGGCCGGCGTCGGCAGCGGCGCCGGACGCTTGGCCAGCAGCGGCGTGGTGCCGGTGCGGTAGGCGGCATCGATGGAGCGCAATGCCAGCGCATGGGCGCGCTCGGCGTCGAGGGAAAACAGCAATGGGCGGGCAAGCGAATACATGCGGGTCAGTTCAATCCCCCGGCGAAGACCCGGGTCTGGTATTGGAAGTCGATCAGCCCGTCGCGCGCATGCGCATCGAACAGCGTGCGCAGCGCGGAGAGCATCGGGGCATGGCGCGGGTCGTGCGCAAGCGGCGCATAGGACGACGACAACAGCCGGCCACGCAAGGCATCGAAATCCAGCCGCTGCACATTCGGAAAGCGTGCCATCGCGCGGAAGCCCTCAGCGAACCACGCCTGCATGGTGGCATCGTCTTGATAGCGCTCGGCCACGGCCGAATAGTCGGTGCCGTAGTCCAGCAGCAGTTGCTCGTAACCGCGCAGGAAGTCGGTGGTGTCCAGCTCGCGGCTGTTCCAGTAGATCACCGCCAGCCCGCCGGGCTGCAGGATGCGTGCCCACTCCGCGCGCACGGCCTGCACGTCGAACCAGTGGAAAGCCTGCGCCGCAGACACCAAGCCGACGCTGGCATCGGCCAGACCGGTGGCCTCGGCGGTGCCGTCGACCGCGCGGAACCTGGGGAACTCCGCCAGCCACTGCTGCGCGGCTTCGCGCATGGCCGGGTTGGGTTCCACCGCTGTGACCGGATAACCGGCCTCCAGAAACAGCCGGCTGGAGATGCCGGTGCCGGCACCGATATCGGCCACCGCGGTGGCCGGCGTCACGCCCAGCGCTTCGTGTAGCCAGCGCAGCAGTTGCGGCGGATAGCTCGGCCGGTAGCGCACATAGGCCGCGACGCGGTCGTTGAAGCGTTGGGCGGAGGAGGGCGCGGCCATGCTCAACTGTTGGCGGCCGCAAGCCAGGCCAGGCCGCCGAAGAACAGGATGAAGATCGCCACCCCTGCCACCCACAGCGCAACCGCCAGCCAGCCAAGCATCAGCCCGCCGATGGCCAGCCCGTCGCCGTCCAGCCCCTGCGGATTGCGGCGGATTTCGCCACGCGCCAGATGGCCGGTGATGATGGCGCAGAGACTGCCGAGGAACGGGATCAGCGTCCAGCCGAGGATGCCCGAGACCAGGCTGACGATGGCCATGGCGCTGGTCTGTCGAACGACGACGTTCATCATGAACTCCTGAAATGGCGGCAGCCGACGGCTGGCGTGGCCCGATTATCCCAGAGCCGCCGCCCGAATGGCGTGCCGTCTGCGGGCAGACGCGGTGCGTGGCCTGTTTTGACGGGAATGGGCGAGGCTGCGTGTCTGGCCACCCGGCCGAGCGCTCGATGAAAATGTCGGGCGCCGAGGCAAGGCGCAGCCGCGCGGTTCACGCCCACGACCAGGGCATCGGCACCAGGCCGCTGGGGATTGTGGAAGCCGGGCGCGGGCGCAGCGCAACAGCCGTGGTCCGGCATGCTCGCGACAGCGCGCCGGCTCAACGCCCGGCGCGCCTGCACGTCGATCAGAGATCGAACTTGATGCCCTGCGCCAGCGGCAGCGAGTCGGAGTAGTTGATCGTGTTGGTCTGGCGACGCATGTAGACCTTCCATGCATCCGAGCCGGATTCGCGGCCACCGCCGGTTTCCTTTTCGCCACCGAATGCGCCGCCGATCTCCGCACCGGAGGTGCCGATGTTGACGTTGGCGATACCGCAGTCGCTGCCGGCGGCCGACAGGAACTTCTCGGCCGCCTTCAGGTTCTGGGTGAAGATCGACGACGACAGGCCCTGCGGCACACCGTTCTGCAGCTCGATCGCCTCGTCCAGCGTGCTGTACTTCATCACGTACAGGATCGGCGCGAAGGTCTCGTGCTGCACCACCGCGTCGCTGTTCTGCAGCCCGGTGACGATGGCCGGCAGCACGAAGTTGCCCGGGCGGTCGATCGCGGTGCCGCCCACTTCGACCGTGCCGCCGGCGGCCTCGGCCTTGGCGATCGAGGCCAGGAACTGCTCCACCGCGCCCTGGCTGTTGAGCGGGCCCATCAGGTTTGCCGGGTCGGTCGGGTCGCCGATCTTGCTGTCGAGCTGCTTGTACGCCTTGACCAGCGTGGCCAGCACGTTGTCGTAGATGGAGGCGTGCACGATCAGGCGGCGCGTGGTGGTGCAGCGCTGCCCGGCGGTGCCCACCGCGCCGAACACGATGCCCGGGATGGCCAGCTTCAGGTCGGCGGTGTCGTCCAGGATGATGGCGTTGTTGCCGCCCAGCTCCAGCAGGCAACGGCCCAGGCGGTGGGCGACCTTTTCCGCAACCACGCGGCCGATCTGGGTCGAGCCGGTGAAGCTGATCAGCGGCACGCGGCCGTCTTCCACCAACGTCTGCGACAGCGCCGTGCCGGCATCGTTGATCAGGAAGAAGATGTCCGGGAAGCCAGCGTCCTTCAATGCCGCATTGCAGATCTTCATCGTCGCGATCGCGGTCAGCGGGGTCTTGTTGGACGGCTTCCAGATGCAGATATCGCCGCAGATCGCCGCCAGGAACGCATTCCACGCCCACACCGCCACTGGGAAGTTGAACGCGCTGATGATGCCGACCAGGCCCAGCGGCTGGTACTGCTCGTACATGCGGTGGCCCGGCCGCTCCGAGTGCATGGTGTAGCCGTACAGCATGCGGCTCTGGCCGACCGCGAAGTCGGCGATGTCGATCATCTCCTGCACCTCGCCATCGCCCTCGGGCTTGCTCTTGCCCATTTCCAGCGCCACCAGCGAGCCCAGCGCATCCTTGTGTGCACGCAGCGCCTCGCCACACAGGCGAACGGCTTCGCCACGGCGCGGCGCCGGCGTGGTCCGCCAGATCTTGAAGGCAGCCTGCGCGCGCTGGACGATCAGCTCGTAGTCTTCCGGCGTGGTCGCCTGCACCTCGGCGATCACCGCGTTGGTGGTCGGATTCAGCGGCTGCAGCACCCCGGCGCCGGTGGCCTGCGACCAGGTCGCCTCGCCAAGATAGGTGCCGGAATTGGACGCGGCGAGGTCGAGCGCCTTGAGCAGGTCAGCGGACATGGGATCTCCAAAGGTCGGGACGGTCGCGCGGCGGCCAGGGCCCCCGCGACACGGGTAGCCGCCGATTTTAGCAGGCTCCGTCGACCACCCACCGGCTTGGCAATCGCAACGATCGTGCGACAATGCCCACCTTGGCCCCGTAGCTCAGCTGGATAGAGCGTCCCCCTCCTAAGGAAGAGGGGGAATTGAGAGCGCACTCTCAGCCGATCTAACCTCTTGTAGTGTTTAAAAGTAACAAAAGGGCGGAAAGTGAGAGATATCTCACGCAAATAAAATGAACTCCAGATAAATTGGGTGGCTTTGCCTAATCCAATCAATCTTAAGAAGACAGTTAGGCAATCCCATTTTGAATCGGCCGGAGCACTGAAAAACGGGCGGATGGTGTCGCAGGATGTGTGACATAACTCGGCTGAAATCACTGCCCAGGATGACTCATGGCCAATTGGCTGACGCAAGCGATAGCCAGCGGCACGGTGGCTTCAGAGTTAATCTATTTGGCGTGTTGGTTTCCATCTTCGGAGGTTGAATATTTGTCCGAGCGCGCGCGGGGCATCTACGCTGTTTACGCTGTGTGGTTCTGATCACATCCCGTTTCTAGGCGCACTTTGAGGCCTGCTGATCATGGCATTGACGGCGGTAGCGCCCTGCGGTTTTGCCTGGATACTATTAAAAGACTGGACAGAGGCTAAGTTGATGCACTCGAAGTCCGGCGTAAGCCCTACGCCACCCTTGTCATCCACAACAACAATAGCGCCCATTTCTATAAGCTCTGGCAAAAACGCTTTAATGACCATGCGCGGAACTAATAGCCACCCCCCAGTGCTTCCGTGCAACGCCCCACTTACGATCTCTACGAAACCTAAACGCGGTCCCCCTAGGCGATGCGAATACTGACGATGTTTGTAGACCTCGCTCAGAAAGCATGCCTCGTCTAGATGGTTAAGGGGGAGAGTCGTTGCGGATCCATTGTGATAGATCATGTAGTGCACCCAGCTGATCTCTTCAACGAGTGCGTTGATATGCCCTTTCGACAAAGATACAAGTCGTGTTGCTGCTGTGAGTGTATCCGGGTCTTTGTCAAAAATCTTATATGAAGGCATCCCAGCCTTTGCCATTAAACGGCAAGTAAAAGCCAACAACATGGTGAATTGGTAATGGCCATTCGATGATTTCGCCGGTCCCCTTCGCACGGATAAAAGGTGCTCATCTTCTGCAGGGTCTAGTTTCTTGGCCTGAAAAATGGCAACTTTTGCGCACTCGTCATCATGGCCAATGACGAGGCAAAAATCGGCCCCTGTAGCGGTTTCGCTCAATGGCGTCTGGGCCCCGCCGTTCTTCCGAAATGTTCCAAACCGAAAATCCGCGTTGGTGCCCGAGGTTTGACCTTCAAAGGCAGCGAGCAATGGTGCCGCTATGGCTGTTCCGCCTAGGATGGTAGAGGTGTAGCTCTCCTCGTCATAGTCTTGGTGCGCTGCATTGTCCAAAGGAGCGCCAAGTGCATGGGGTCGGTTGGCGTCGTTTTAGAAGAGATGTCATCGCTCGGCCCCATCGGGAGACCTCAATCTGAAAGCGCGAACATAGCATTGTCGCGTCCCAGGAGCGAATCACCAGCTACGCTACAAGCTCTCTCGATAGATGCGCAAAGCGTCGGGGTAACGACGACCAATCGCTTGCAGAAGCTTCCCACCACCGAAAACGGCGCCCTCACCTTCATCTTGAAAGCATCGGAGCAAGCGATCAGACCAGTCAGATGGGATGCATTCTGTCGTTATGATTGGACCGGCTAAAAGTGAGCTTAGAACGCAACCGCCTTTCTTCCCGGCAAGACCTTCGTAGCTTTGTAGCGCGTCAAGCAATGAAACTTGAGTTGCAAGATCCGCATCCATGAAGACATCCATGAAGCGTGATCTCTTCCGCTCGTTTTCGAGCGCAAACGCGATATACCAAGTCCACTCGGCCCAGAAGTGTCCTAAGGTCTGAAATCGAGCAGACTCGCTTCCCGCTCGCCATGCACGCCAGCTGGTGTCTCCTTCAAGAACGACCCCGTCGCCAGCGCGGGTCAGACTCATGCCAAACGGCTCGATGGCATCATTGGCGTCTTGCAAGCTTGGAAAAAACATTTCAGGCCTCCGGTGGGTATGCTTTGGTAGGCCAAAAATCAGACTTGTCAAGCGTGTTTAGCCTTTCCACGGCTCCCAAACTCGTGAGCGCATGGGCAGCAGGAGGAGGGTTAGGGTGTAGTCGAACTGGTCGGCAGTAATCTTCATCTCTTTGAGACTAAGTCCATCCTCGGCATGCTCGAACCATGCATTGGCCGGAAGCTCCATACCTAATCGCTCGTGGATGATTTGATCGTTGGCCGCTAGAGTTTGAGGGCCAACTGCAACCACGCTTCTGCGCGGCCGAAAAAAGGCGCCACCGGCTCTAGCTGACTTGCTCGACACCGACCAATTGATGAAGCCATCGGTGTGTGAGATGAGCACGGCGCACTGGTCAGTGTGGTCGATCCAGCGCAATGCAGCAGCAGTCAGTGATACGCCATATCGATCGGCGCACTGAGCGAGCACCTCAAAGTCGGCGCCACCTTGGGTTTTCTCGCGGAAGTCATCCAGCGGCATGAGCAAGGTCGCAGCAAAGGCGTTGGCCTGGGCTTCCATCGACGCCTCTTGCTCCGTCAGGCTCACCATGTCTTGCGTGGCGCACTGAAAGCCGTCGATGCGGTCTTGTCGATGCAGCAGGTAGTGGCCAAGCTCGTGAGCTTGCGTGAATCGGATGCGACCAGCGGATTTCAATGTCTGGTTGTAAAGCAGCATCCACTTGCTGCGCGTGTCATTCGGGAAAAGTGCGCCTTCAAACGATTTGATGTCGGCCGATTCGACATTGGTGATGGGGTCATCCCATCGGAAGATCTCCGCCGTCCCCTTGGCCAGAGCAACGACGTCAACCGGAAAGCGGGGGTCCCCATGCGCCGCTGACACCGCATTGAGCAAATGCGTTAGCCGGAAGGCTGCCTTGGAGGGTGTAAGCAAATCCTTTGTCATCGGCCGATCCTTGGCAGGCTAAGACTTCTTGAAGGTTTCCATGATCTTGCGCATCTGCTCTTTGGCTGTCGCGTCAAGCTCTCCATAGTTCCTAAAGAAGGCCAGGTCCAGGTGCCGCTCTTCAGGGCTGGTCGCCTCTTGGTCCAGGAAGTAGGACACATCCATCGAAAGCGCCTTGGCGAGTGACGCGAGCTTCTCAACCGATGGGCGAGGGGAGTCTCGGTTCTCCAGCTCCCACAAGTAGCTCTTGCTCATGTCAGCCGCTGCCGCGAGTGCGTCAAGCGTCATTCCCCTGTCTTTTCTTAAGTTCTTGATTTTATTGCCAAAATTCGTTGTCATCGACTATTCCTCATCGGCCGGCACAGCGCCAGGTACCACTATACCGAACAAAAAGTTTGACGACAGCGAAATTCATAGGCAAGATGACCAAAATCCGCTGCACCGAACAAAAAGTAATGCTAAAAAGAGGTGGCGCATAGCACATATGCCCTGGGGCTCTAGAGTCCAACGCAAAAGGGCCCGACCATTGGTCGAGCCCCTAGATACCTGGAGTCACTGAAATTGCAACACAACATGTAGTGGTCGTAGGGACCACTGCTGCAAAACAAACCTCACACGCATGGCGTCAGTCGGTGGGGTCTTTGAGATTGGCTGCCTCGTAAACAGCCGAAAAAGTATAGCGCCCTCGCAAGGGGTGTCAATACACCAGTCTCGAAGTTGTCGGATGAGCGCCCTTAACCAAGAGGATTTACGGCCGTGTCAACAACGACCGCTACCCCTCGTCCTGGCTACAAGCTCATCTTCAGAGCAGTCATTACTTTGAAGAATGGCAAGAAGCTCCACGCTTCTGCTGCAGGCTTGAAAGCTTGGCCGATCTGGGTCCCTGACGTTTAGTCAGGGAAGGTGCGGGGTAGCGTCTGCTGCCCCGCCTTTAACGGTCAAGATCGGGCGACCTCTTGTGCTTTCTTCCTTAACTACCGAGAACATCAATGGCTACTAATCCACCGAAAGGCGACGGTCACCGCAATGGCGCGGTGCGTAACCGCTCGCAAACACAAACTCCTGCAGGCAATTTCGTTAAGCGCGATACCGAAACTGGGCGCTTTATGGATGTCAAATCAGACAAAGTGCCTTTCAAGGGCGTTCGCAAGGAAAAGTGAAGGGTCGAAGGGGGTGCGCGAGCACCACCAATTCGATCATTTGTCCCTCTAAGGAGAAGCGCTTTGCCTAACTTCATCATCAATAAAAATGCCCAGACCAATGGCGATCATGAGGTGCACAACACCACGACCGGGTGCTCCTACATGCCGCAGCCGGTCAATCAAGTCAGTCTTGGTTCTCACGCTACTTGCCAACAGGCTGTAACAAACGCAAAGGCTCGCTGGCCGCAAAATCGGATCAACGGTTGCTACTACTGCGCAAATGCGTGTCATACCAGCTGATGCTTGACCTTAGGGTGTCGGTGTTCACCGGCACCCTTTTTGCTAATGCATCGGAAGGGCTTGTAGCTCATCGGTTAAAAAAGACGGGGCAGTGAGCCGTTCCATCTATTTTTCTGGCTACTGAGGTGACTTATGACCAATTGGTTGGCGCAAGCTGTAATCGGCGGCATTGTGGCTTCAATGGTGATCCATTTGGCGCGTTGGGCTTACGGCAAAGCGATTTTCTGGAACGACCGGGTTGGCCTCGCCATCAATCGAGCTGAGCTGCGGAAGATTGAGCGCCTTGGACAGGACAAATTCCACGTCATGCAGTTCCTGCTGGTCCAAGTGCTGTGCTGTTTTGGGATATTGGGCATTGCTATCATGCTTGCCCCATTGGCCTTCATGACGGACGGAGCCAAGTGGATTGCGCCAGGCCTGGGACTGCTTGGCCTATCGATCTACGGATGTGTGATCTATCCCCTTGGCATGATCGTGCGTCTTCGGAAGGGCGCAGCATATATCGAGCGTCAGCGGTCTCTCATCGAGCGAACTGAACGCCGCTTGGAACTCGTTTCAAAAAAGGCCTAGGCTTCCTATCGACGCTTACGGTCACCAGGGCGCGGTATGGGGCTATCGGTCGTCGTAGAAGAAGATATCGCCGGAAAGCTGGAAGCTGCGATCAGCTACGCCTCTTGGCTCCTGGCTCATATTGATCCAACCGAACGGCTTAGCCATGTCGTTCCTGCGGTGCGATTGTTGGGAGAGCATGCTGGTGCTTGGATGACCCGCGCCGAGCACGAGGCCAGTCCCAACAACATGCAGGTGCCTTACCGGCAAGGTGAGCACCAAGCCCCCGTGCTCCTTTCACCGGCCCATCGAGTTAGGCAATCGCTATCCATGGATGCGCAGCGCATGGTCGAAGACTTGGTTGTGCTGCTGCGTCGTCGTTGGAATAGCTGATCCCATCAGTTCAAAGTCGAGGTGCACGATGACTTTTCCCGCAGAGGCATTTGCAGAGCGGATCCCGCAGGATCTTTCACCTGGGAGCATTTTTCTGTTTCGGGAAGCTTGGGCTCTGCTCGTCGATAACCAAGCGGATCCTAGTGATCCCACCCCATGTTTCGTGATGCTGCAAGGAGATCGTGTCGGGACGGTCTTCAAGGTGGTCCAAGGTATGCCGCCTTGCCTGACGCTGGCCGAGCCATTTGCTTGGTTCGCGGCCGTGCCCCAGGGAGCTGTGCCGGTACACCAAACCTTGGAGACGGCCTCGTTGTCGGTGACGCCCTCAGGTGTCGTGCTGGTCGGTGGCATTCCGGACCGTTGGGGCGTTGCCGACAAGTTTGCCTTCGGCATGAAAGGGCAGTTCATTGGAGAGACACCTCATGGAGCAGTAAGGCGATTTGCTAAATGGAGTGCTGAGCTTTATCACCCGTCGCAACCTTTCGTGAGCCTGGGTCAGCTTTTTGAAGTCGACCGGAGTTCGCGGTAATTCCATAATAGGCAGAAAAAATCCCTAAAAAATAAGTGTTTTTAGCCCTTTCGCTTCGCGAAATCTTGAGTCAGAACTGATGAACTCTGACTCAGGAAACACACATGGCCATCCATCACACCCGCATCAAAACTTACAGCCGAGCAAAAGGCCATTCCGCAATTGCCGCAGCGGCATATCGCGGCGGCTACTTGCTTACCGATCCCAAGTCGGACGCTCGCCACGACTACCGGGGTAGGGCAGGCATCATTCAATCGCGTTGCCTGGCGCCACTTAGTTCGCCGGCATGGGCCGATGACCCGCAAGCACTTTGGGCCGCTGCAGAAGCAGCAGAGCGACGCTGCAACTGTAATGATCCACTGAATTCCTGCTCAGGTGTTACTTTCCCCGAAGGAGACACCGATGAGCGAAGTGATGGAAGAAGAGATCAAGCGCTGGACGGCCCGGCGCA
>NZ_JACHNO010000009.1:0-78718 GCF_014199025.1 Xanthomonas sp. CFBP 8152 | reverse complement strand
GGCGCGGACTTCGCCAACGGCAGCAGCACGCTGGTGGATCTGGCCAAGTACGCCGCCGGTAACGCACCCAAGCAGCTCAGCGGCCGTCAGGAAGCCTACGAGAGCCTGATCAACCAGTATCTGACGCGTTGATGTTGTGCCGATGGTCGCCTGCACGCGCAGGCGATCACCGGCAGCCTGCGCGCACAACCGCGTGCGGTGTCATCGCTGTTCCGTTGCATCCGGCGCTGCCGGTGCGGCCACCGAATCCCGCTTGACCAGCAGGTGCGCGACCACATGATCGACCATCTTCGCCGTGCGCTCCTTGGCGCGAATCGTCTTCAGCAGGATGTCCAGCGCAGCGTCGGCCATGGCGGCGATGGGCTGCTGCACGGTGGTGAGTTCTGGCCATACCGCAGTGGCCGCGGAGGTGTCGTCGAAGCCGACCACCGACAGATCGCGCGGCACATCCAGCCCGCGCCGATGCGCGACCGAGATCGCGGCGGCGGCCATGTCGTCGTTGCTGGCGAAGATGGCGCTGGGGCGGCGTTTGCGCGCCAGCAGTTTTTCCGCAGCGACCAGGCCGGATTTGTAGGTGTAGTCGCCCGGCTGCACCAGATGCCGATCCAGCCGCAGGCCCGCATCGGCCAGCGCCGCCTGGAACCCTTCGAAGCGACGCGTGCTGGCGGACAGGTTGGGATGCCCGGCGATGTAGCCGATACGCGTGTGGCCCTGCGCGATCAGATGCTCGGTGATCTCCTTGGCGGCGGCGAATTCGTCGATGCGCACGCAGGCCACATCCGGACTGAAGTGGTTGGAGGCGATCGCCACCACCGGCACCTTGGCGCGTACCAGTTCCAGTACCGCGGCCTTGGATTCGCACAGCGGCGGCGGCAGGATCACCCCGGCCACGCCCTTGGCGAGCTTGCGCGCGGCACGGCGCTCGGCGTCGGCATCCAGGTCGTCCCAGCAATCGATCACCAGCTGGATCGGCGTGCGCGAGGCAACCCGCAACACGCCCAGCAGCAACTCACGCAGGTAGGCGCCGCTGGGATCGCTGTAGATCAACGCAATGCGCGTGCTCTGCGCGGCGGCCAGGGCGCTGGCCGCCAGGTTGGGCGTGTAGCCCAGCTTGTCGACCGCGCGCAGCACGCGTGCGCGGGTGGCATCGCGCACGCTGCCGTTGTTGTTGACCACGCGCGAGACCGTCATCGGCGAGACCTTCGCCAGCGCCGCCACCTCGTCGATGGTGGTCGCGCGGCTGGTGCGGCGGACCGATTTCCTGACCTTCTCCAAGCGTGGCCTCTTCAAGTGGGTGGCGAACCTGCACGATGCACACAACCCGCTGCAATAACGCAAGCGCCGACTGCGTGCGTGACGATGCGACGCATGGTACCGGGAAGCAGGCAGAGCGGCGATACGCCGCCGCGTGCGGCGATGTCGCTGGAGCATGCCGCATGAGCGCGCGTGCCATGCGGCGCTGCGTCGCGTATTGCGCTGCATTGGCGCAGCCGTGGTGGCTGGCGATGACGCTGCTGTGTGGATTGATGCTGGCCAGTGCCGGCGCGCGGGCCGAGGACGGCTACGAGTTATGGTTGCGCTACCACCGGATGGCTGACGCGGCGCAGTTGCGTGGCAGCGCAAGCGCGTTGATCGTCGCCGGCGACTCGCCGAGTCTGCAGGCTGCACGCGAGGAATTGCAGCGTGGACTGTCGGGCCTGCTTGGTGCTGCGCCGCAGTCGTCCGCCAATGTCACGCGCGATGGTGCGATCTTGCTGGGTGCGGCCGCAGCGCCGCAGATCGCGGCGTTGAACCTGCAGACCGCCGGCCTGGGCCGCGAGGGCTATCTGATCCGCAGTGTCAGCGTGGACGGGCATCGCACCATCGCCATCGTCGGCGGCAGCGATGTCGGCGCGCTGTATGGGGCATTCCACTTCCTGCGCCTGCTGCAGACCGGCCAGTCGCTGGCCGCGCTGGACCTGCGCGAGTCGCCGCGGCTGCAGCTGCGCATGCTCAACCACTGGGACAACCTGGACGGGGTGGTCGAACGCGGCTATGCCGGCGCCTCGTTATGGAACTGGCAGACCCTGCCGGGGTATCTGGATCCGCGCTATACCCACTACGCGCGCGCCAATGCATCGCTGGGCATCAACGGCAGCGTGCTCAACAACGTCAACGCCAAGGCCTGGAGCCTGACGCCGCAGTACCTGGACAAGGCGGCGGCACTGGCCAAGGTGTTTCGTCCCTACGGCATCCGGGTGTTTCTCAGCGCGCGTTTCAGCGCGCCGATCGAGATCGGTGGCCTGAAGACCGCCGACCCGCTGGATCCGCAGGTGCGGCAGTGGTGGCGCGATACCGCCGACCAGATCTATGCACGCATTCCGGACTTCGGCGGTTTTCTGGTCAAGGCCAACTCCGAAGGCCAGCCTGGCCCGCAGGACTACGGGCGCAGCCATGCCGATGGCGCCAATCTGCTGGCCGACGCGCTGGCGCCGCACGGCGGGGTGGTGATGTGGCGCGCGTTCGTCTATTCGCATGCGCAGCCGGACGATCGCGCCAAGCAGGCGTACAGCGAGTTCCTGCCGCTGGATGGCCAGTTCCGCGACAACGTGATCGTGCAGGTCAAGAACGGGGCGATCGACTTCCAGCCGCGCGAGCCGTTCCATCCGCTGTTCGGTGCGATGCGCAAGACGCCGTTGATGCCGGAGTTCCAGATCACCAAGGAGTATCTGGGCTTTTCCACCCATTTGGCCTACCTGGGAACGCTGTTTGCCGAAACCCTGCAGGCCGACACCCATGCGCGCGGCAAGGGCTCGACCGTTGCCGAAACCGTAGATGGCACGCTCTTCAACGATGCCAAACGCACGCGGCTGACCGGTATCGCCGGGGTGGCCAATATCGGTGCGGACCGCAACTGGAGCGGCTCGATCTTCGATCAGGCCAACTGGTATGCATACGGGCGGCTGGCGTGGAACCCGCAATTGTCGCCGCAGGCAGTCGCGCAGGAGTGGGTGCGCATGACGTTCTCCAACGATGCTGACGTGGTGACGCCCGTGGTCGACATGCTGCTGCGCTCGCGCGAGGCGGTGGTGGATTACATGACCCCGCTCGGCCTGCATCACCTGATGGGGCGCGGCCATCATTACGGCCCGGCACCCTGGGATGCGGGCAGCGAGCGCCCGGACTGGGACCCGGTCTACTACCACCGCGCCGATCGTAACGGAATTGGCTTTGACCGCAGTGCCAGCGGCAGCAATGCGGTAGCGCAATACGCCAAGCCGGTGGCGCGCGTGTTCGGCGATGTGCAGCGCGTGCCGGAGCATTACCTGCTGTGGTTCCACCATGTGCCCTGGGAGCACCGCATGGCCTCCGGACGGCCGCTGTGGGACGAGCTGGTGTGGCATTACGACCACGGCGTGGACGAGGTGCGTGCCATGCGCGCGACCTGGCAGGGCCTGGCCGGCAGGATCGATCCGCCGCGTTACCGGCAGGTGGCCAGTTTCCTGGCGATCCAGCAGGACGAAGCGCAATGGTGGCGCGATGCCAGCATCGCCTACTTCCAGAACGTGTCCGGGCAGCCGTTGCCGGCCGGCACGGCGCCGCCGGCGCATCCGTTGGCGTATTACCAGGCATTGCAGTTTCCGTATGCGCCGGGGAATCCGAAATGAGCGCGCGCAGTTCGACGGTCGTCATGGCAGCGCTCTGCGCAGCGCTGCTGCCGCGCCTGGCGCAGGCGGCCGACGCGCCGTTGCTGCATGCGCTGTTTCAGGAGCATGTGGTGTTGCAGCGCGATGCGCCGATCCGCGTGTGGGGCGATGCACCACCTGGCACGCGCGTGAGCGTGCAACTGGATGCGCAGCAGGTGCAGGCACGCGCAGATCGGCAAGGCCACTGGGAAGCGCGCCTGCCTGCGCACGCCGCAGGTGGCCCGTACACCTTGAGCGCACGCACCAGCACCGGCGTGACGCAGCAGGTCGACGACGTGCTGATCGGCGACGTGTGGCTGTGCTCGGGCCAGTCCAACATGGAATTGCAGGTGCATCGCACCCTGGATTCACGCAGCGAGATTGCCGACGCCGACAACCCGCGCATCCGCATGTTCAAGGTGCCGGCGCAGTCCAGCCCGGCGCCGCAGCGCCGCTTCGGTGGCGCTGCCGCATGGCAGCGCACCACGCCGGAGACGGTGAAGGAGTTTTCCGCCGCTTGCTACTACTTCGCACGTGAGTTGCAGAAGACCGTCGATGTGCCGATGGGCCTGATCAACGCCTCCTGGGGCGGTTCGCAACTGCAGGCCTGGATCGGCGAGAAGGCACTGCGCGCTGCCGGCGACGACGGCCCGGCGCTGGATGTGCTGGCGCGTTACGCACGCGACCCGGTGGATGCCGCACCGCAGTGGGGCGCGCTGTGGGAGGCCTGGTGGCATGCGCACGGCGAAGGCGAGCCCTGGCAAGCGGATGCGCCCGGCGCCTGGCAAACCGCACCGGCGGCATTGGGCGCGTGGGACGACTGGGGCGTGCCGCAGCTGGTCGGGTTCAACGGCATGGTCTGGTACCGCACCAGCGTGGAGCTGACGCCGGCGCAGGCCGCGCAGGACGCCACCTTGTTGCTCGGGCCGGTGGACGAGCTGGACCAGACCTGGGTCAACGGACGCGGCGTGGGCAGCAGTTACGGTGCCGACCAGCCGCGTCGCTACAGCGTGCCGCGCGGCCGCCTGCATGCCGGGCGCAACAGCATCGTGCTCAATGTGCTCAATACCTACCGGCGTGGCGGGCTGCTGGGCGATGCGCAATCGCGTGCGCTGCAGTTCGCCGATGGCAGCACGCTGCCGCTGGATGCGCCCTGGCAGTACCGCATCGTGCCGCCGCAACCGGGCTCGCCACCGCGCGCGCCATGGTCGTCGGCGGCCGGGCTGACCACCTTGTACAACGGCATGATCGTCCCGCTCGGCCAGCTCGGCCTGCGTGGCGTGCTGTGGTACCAGGGCGAATCCAATGCCGGCGATGCGGTGCATTACCCGGCCTTGCTCGCTGCATGGCAGCGCGATTGGCGGCAGCGCTTCGGTGTGCAGTTGCCGCTGCTGATCGTGCAACTGGCCAACTATGGCGCGCCGCCCACCCAGCCGGTCGACAGCGGCTGGGCGCAACTGCGCGAGGCACAGCGCCGCTTCGTCGCCAACGATGCGCATGCGGGCCTTGCGGTGGCGATCGACATCGGCGACCGCTACGACATCCATCCGGCCAACAAGCAGGAGCTGGGCCGGCGCCTGGCGCGCGCGGCAAGGCGTGCGGTGTATGGCGAAGCGCTTGCGCCCTCCGGCCCGGTGCCGCGCGGCGCCCAGCGCGAAGCCGACAGCGTGCGCATCGCCTTCGACGATGTGGACACCGCCTTGCTCAGCTATGGCGCCGATGCGCCGATCGGGTTCGAGCTGTGCGGCGCCGCGCCCAACAGCTGTCGCTATGCCGTTGCCAGCTTGCACGACCACACCATCAGCCTGCGCATTCCCACCGGCCTGGCCGTCACGCGCGTGCGCTACTGCTGGGCCGACAGCCCGGTGTGCACCCTGTACGACCGCAGCGGCCTGCCGGCCGGCCCATTCGAACTCCCCCTCACTGCTGCCACTTCTCCCTGAGCGAGACCACGATGTCACAGACTCCCGACTCCCCTGCTCCGCTGCAAGGCTCGGCCCGCGATCGCGAGATCGTCGAGGCGCGCGTCATCGTCACCTGCCCGGGCCGCAACTTCGTCACCCTGAAGATCCGTACCCGCTCGGGCATCACCGGGCTGGGCGATGCCACGCTCAATGGCCGCGAACTGGCGGTGGCGGCGTATTTGCAGGAACACCTGGTGCCGAACCTGATCGGCCGCGATGCCGGCCGTATCGAAGACATCTGGCAGTTCTTCTACCGCGGCGCGTACTGGCGGCGCGGCCCGGTGACTATGAGCGCGATCGCCGCGGTGGACGTGGCCTTGTGGGACATCCTGGGCAAGATGGCCGGCCTGCCGTTGTATCAGCTGCTCGGCGGGCGCTCGCGCGAGGGCGCGCTGGTGTACGGCCATGCCAATGGCCGCGATATCGCCGAAACCAGCGATGAGGTCGGCCGCTTCCGCGAGCTGGGCTTCATCGCCATCCGCGCGCAGTGCGGCGTGCCCGGCATCAAGAAGACCTACGGCATTTCCAGCGGCGGCAAACCGTATGAGCCGGCCGAGAGCGAACTACCGAGCGAAACGGTGTGGTCCACGCCACGTTATCTCGGCGTGGTGCCGAAGCTGTTTGCGCAATTGCGCAACGACCACGGCGACGAGATCGAACTGCTCCACGACGCGCACCACCGGCTCACTCCCATCGAGGCAGCGCGCCTGGGCCGCGACCTGGAACCTTACCGGTTGTTCTGGCTGGAAGACGCCACCCCTGCAGAAAACCAGCGCGCGTTCGAAGTGATCCGCCAGCACACGGTGACGCCATTGGCGGTGGGCGAGGTGTTCAATTCGCTGTGGGATTGCAAGCACCTGATCGAGCAGCAGCTGATCGACTACATCCGCACCACGATCGTCCACGCCGGCGGCATCACCCATGTGCGCCGGCTGGCCGATTTCGCCGCGCTGCATCAGGTGCGCACCGGCTTCCACGGCGCCACCGATCTGTCGCCGGTGTGCATGGGCGCGGCATTGCACTTCGACACCTGGGTACCCAACTTCGGCATCCAGGAATACATGTTCCATTCCGACGCGGCCAACGCGGTGTTCCCGCACGATTACGTGTTCCGCGATGGCCGCCTGCATTGCGGCGAAACGCCCGGGCATGGCGTGGACATCGACGAAGCGCTGGCCGCGAAGTATCCCTACGTGCCCAAGCAGTTGCCGGTTGCGCGCCTGGAAGACGGCGCGATGTGGGACTGGTGATGCGTCTGCTGCCGGCCGCGCTTGCGGCACTGCTGCTTGCGGTGGCCGCGCCTGCGCGCGCGCAAGCGCAGGCGCAGGCGCAGGCCGATGTCGCCTTCGACTGGTTCGAATATCGCGGCGACGATGCGGTGTTCGCCGCGCCGTTGCCGCCCGGCCACTACCGCAACCCGGTGCTGGCCGGGTTCTACCCGGACCCCAGCGTGACGCGCGTGGGCGAGCGCTATTACCTGGTCAATTCCACGTTTGCGTATTTCCCGGCGATCCCGGTGTTCGAGAGTACCGACCTGGTGCACTGGACGCAGATCGGCAATGTGGTCGAGCGCCGCGAGCAGCTCGACTACGACGGGCTGGATGTGTCGCGCGGCATGTTCGCTGCCAGCATCCGTCATCATGCCGGGCGTTTCTATGTCGTGGGGACCTCGGTCGACAGCGGCGGCAACTTCATTGCCAGCGCCAGCAATCCCGCAGGCCCATGGTCGGCACTGACGTGGTTGCCGGGCATCGACGGCATCGACCCGTCGTTGTTCTTCGATACGGACGGCAGCGCCTACCTGCTCAACAACGGCCCGCCGGAAGGTACGCCGTTGTACGAAGGCCACCGTGCGATCTGGATGCAGCGCTTCGACCTCGCCAGCAATCAACCGGTCGGCCCGCGCAAGGTGGTGCTCAACGGCGGGGTGGATCTGGCCAGCAAGCCGATCTGGATCGAAGGCCCGCATCTGTACCGACGCGACGGTTGGTATTACCTCTCGTGTGCCGAAGGCGGCACCGGCCCGCAACATTCGCAGGTGGTGCTGCGCAGCCGCACTGTGTGGGGGCCGTTCGCGGCATCGCCGCACAATCCGATTTTGACCCAACGCGACCTGCCGGCCAATCGCGCACACCCGGTCAGCAATGCCGGGCATGTGGATCTGGTGGACACACCGGACGGGCACTGGTGGGCGGTGTTCCTGGCCAGCCGCCCGTATGCGGGCGAACGCTACAACACCGGGCGCGAGACCTTCCTGCTGCCGGTGCACTGGCGCGATGGCTGGCCGTCGATCCTGCCGGCCGGTCAGCCGGTTCCGTATGTCGCACAGAGCCCGCGCGGCGCCAAGACATCGGCCGATCAAGCCCCGTTGTCGGGCAACTTCACCTGGCGCGACGACTTCGCCGGCACCTCGTTACAGCGCGAATGGCTATATCTGCGTGTGCCCAAACATGATGTGGCCGATCTAAGCGCACGCACCGGTTGGTTGACCCTGCATGCCAGGGCGCAGGGGTTGGATAGCACAACCACACCCGCCTTCCTCGCACGGCGCCAGCAACACACGCGCTTCGCCGCGAGCACCGCGCTGGCGGTACCCACGCAGGCCGGCGTCAGTGCCGGACTCGCCGTCTTGCAGAATTCCAATGCGTGGTATGCGCTGGGCGTACGACGCAACGGCGATGCGCTGGACGTCTTCCTCGACAAGCGCGAGGGCGCAAGAACCACCACGCTCGCACGCACCCGCGTCCCCACAACGGCGCAGCTGCGCCTGCAGATCAGCGGCGATGGCGGCGCGTACAGCTTCGCCTTCGATGCCGATGGGCGCGGCTGGCAATCGCTACGCCGCAACGATGCTGCGGGCATGCTCAGCACCGCACAGGCCGGCGGCTTCGTCGGCAGCATGATCGGGCCGTTTGCCCAGCTGGAACCGCACCGCACCCAGGAGGACTGACCATGCATTCGCACCCCGCCCACCTTGCAACCGCCCGACGTCGCAGACTTGCGCGCGGGCTACTGCTGGCGATGGCGCTTGCCGCCACCGGCACGCAGGCCGCAACGCCGCCGCCGTATCTGGACACCCAACGTCCCTTCGATGCACGCGCGGCCGACCTGGTGTCGCGCATGACGCTGGAAGAAAAGGCCGCGCAGATGCAGAACGCCGCCCCGGCGATCCCGCGCCTGCAGGTGCCCGAATACGATTGGTGGAACGAAGCGCTGCACGGCGTGGCGCGTGCCGGTGGCGCCACCGTGTTTCCGCAGGCGATCGGCCTGGCTGCTACGTTCGACACCCCATTGATGGTCGAGGTGGCCACCGCCATCGGCGACGAAGCACGCGCCAAGCACCATGCATTCCTGGCGCGCGGCGAGCACAAGCGTTACCAGGGGCTCACCTTTTGGTCGCCCAACATCAACATCTTCCGCGACCCGCGCTGGGGCCGCGGGCAGGAAACCTATGGCGAAGACCCGTTTCTGACCGCGCGCATGGGCGTGACCTTCGTGCAGGGCCTGCAGGCGCAGCAGGGGCCGTACCGCAAGCTCGATGCCACCGCCAAGCACTTCGCCGTGCACAGCGGCCCGGAGGCCGACCGTCATCACTTCGACGTGCATCCCGGCGAGCGCGATCTCCACGAAACCTATCTGCCCGCGTTCCAGGCCCTGGTGCAGGAAGGCAAGGTTGCCGCGGTGATGGGCGCCTACAACCGCGTCAATGGCGAGTCCGCCTCGGCCAGTACGCGGCTGGAAGGCATCCTGCGCCGCGACTGGGGCTTCGATGGCTACATCGTCAGCGACTGCGCCGCCATCCGCGATATCTGGCAGAACCACAAGATCGTGCCCACACCCGAGGCCGCTGCCGCGCTCGGCGTCAAGCACGGCACCGACCTGGACTGCGGCGACACCTACGCCGCATTGCCGGCGGCGGTGCGCGCCGGCTTGATCGACGAGGCCAGCATCGACACCGCGCTCAAGCGCCTGATGACCACGCGCATGCGACTGGGCATGTTCGACCCGCCGGCCAGGGTGCCCTGGGCGCAGATTCCTGCGGCAGTGAATCAATCGCCAGAGCACGATGCACTGGCCCGCCGCACCGCGCGCGAATCGCTGGTGCTGCTGAAAAACGACGGTCTGCTGCCGCTCAAACCCACGCTCAAGCGCATCACCGTGATCGGCCCCACCGCCGACGACCCGATGTCGCTGCTGGGCAATTACTACGGCACGCCAGCCGCGCCGGTCACCATCCTGCAAGGCATCCGCGACGCCGCACCGCAGGCACAGGTGGTCTACGCGCGCGGCAGCGATCTGGTGGAAGGGCGCGAAGACCCCAATGCCGCGGCACCGATCGACACCCGCTATCTGCGCCCGGCGCCAGATGCCAAGCAGAACGGCCTCACCGGTGAATACTTCCGTGGACGTGCGTTGGCCGGCCAGCCGGTGCTGACCCGTATCGACCCGCGCATCGCCTTCCGCTGGGACCGCAATGCGCCGACCGACGATGCCGTCGGCCGCGGTGAACTGCAGGCCAATCGTGCACTGGCCAAGGACGACTTCAGCGTGCGCTGGCATGGCCAGCTGCTGCCGCCCGTGTCGGGCACCTACGAGCTGCAGATCGCCGCCGACGATGGCGTGCGCCTGTTTCTGGACGGCAAGCTGCTCATCGATCAATGGAGCGAGGCCCCGCGCATGCGCGGCGGCAATGCCAGCGTTGCGCTGGAAGCCGGCAAGGCCTACGACCTGCGCGTGGAATACTTCGAGGCCACGCGCGATGCCGGCGTGCGTATGGCCTGGCGCATGCCCGGCGCCAAACCGCCGCTGCAGGAAGCGGTGGACGCCGCACGCAACGCCGAGGTGGTGGTGTTCGTCGGCGGGCTCACCGGCGATGTCGAAGGCGAAGAGATGGACGTCAACTATCCCGGCTTTGCCGGCGGCGACCGCACCGACACCCGCCTGCCCAAACCGCAGCGCGAATTGCTGCAGGCACTGCAGGCCACCGGCACGCCGGTGGTTGCGGTGCTGACCACCGGCTCGGCGCTGGCGATCGACTGGGCGCAGCACCACGTGCCCGCCATCCTGCTGGCCTGGTACCCCGGCCAACGCGGCGGCAGCGCGGTCGGCGATGTGCTGTTCGGCCGGGCCAGTCCCGGCGGCCGCCTGCCGATCACCTTCTACAAGGAAGACGAGCGCCTGCCCGCCTTCGACGATTACGCCATGCGCGGCCGCACCTATCGCTACTTCGACGGCAAGCCGCTGTACCCGTTCGGCCACGGCCTGTCGTACACGCAATTCGCCTACTCGGATCTGCAGCTGGACCGCACCACCGTGGCCGCCGATGGCACGCTCACGGCAACGGTCACGCTGAAGAACACCGGCCAACGCGCAGGCGATGAAGTGGTGCAGCTGTATCTGCATCCGCTCAAGCCGCAACGCGAACGCGCCATTAAGGAACTGCACGGCTTCCAGCGCATCACCCTGCAACCCGGCGAACAACGCCAGCTGCGCTTCACCCTCAAGGCGCAAGACGCCCTGCGCATCTACGACGACCAGCGCAAGGCCTACGCGGTGGACCCAGGCGACTACGAAATACAGATCGGCGCTTCCAGCGCAGACATCCGCAGCAAGCAGCGCTTCACCGTCACCGACAAGTAGCAAATGCCGACACCCACGCCATGCGGACATGGGCAAAGAAGCCCCCCAGCCGCGATTCCCCTAACGCCCCTCTCCCGCCGGGGCGAAGAGGCACCGCTTGCGCGCCACTGACGCGCGTGCCTTGGAGCGCCCGCGTCGCAAGACGTGGGCCGGGGCGCGGAGCGGGGGTTGGTGAGGGTACGGCCACAGGCGAACTTGCAGCACCCCCACGATTCCAAACAAAAACCCATGCCAATTCCAACGCTCTCAATCGCAACGCTCTCCCATCTGCCAACCACCGTCCTCCCTCCCAGCTACAACCCCAAACACACCACCATCGGCATCGTCCATCTGGGCGCTGGCGCCTTCCACCGCGCCCACCAGGCCGTCTACCTCGACGACCTGCTCGCGCAGGACCCCAACTGGGCCATCTGCGCCGTGTCGCTACACAGCGCGGGCGTGCGCGACGCCCTGCGCCCGCAAGACGGCCTGTACACCCTCGCCTTGCTCGACGAGCACCCGCAACTGCGCATCATCGGCGCCATCCGCGAGGTGCTGTGCGCCGCCGACGAACCCGCCGCCGTGCTCGCGCGCCTGGCCCATCCCGCCGTGCGCCTGGTCACCCTCACCGTCACCGAAAAAGGCTATCGCCTGGCCGGCGACACGCTCGACCTGGCCCATCCCGACATCGTGCACGACATCGCTAACCCCGGCACACCGCGCAGCGCCATCGGCTATCTGGTCGCCGGCCTGCAACAGCGCAGGCAGCAAGGCAGCGCACCGTTCACCGTGCTCAGCTGCGACAACCTGCCCGACAACGGCAGCCTGCTGCGCAGCGCGGTATTGCGGCTCGCCCAGCAACACGATCCAGCACTTGCTGCATGGATCGACCGCCAAGTCAGCTTTCCGCGTTCGATGGTCGACAGCATCACCCCCGCCACCGACGAGGCACTGCGCGCCAACGTGCACGCGCAAACCGGTCTGCACGACGCCTGGCCGATCCAGCGCGAGCGCTACAGCCAGTGGGTCATCGAAGACCGCTTCTGCAACGGCCGCCCCGCGTTCGAGCGCGCAGGCGTGATTCTCAGCGACGATATCGCCGGCTACGCACGCGCCAAACTGCGCCTGCTTAACGGCCCGCATTCCGCACTCGCCTATCTCGGCAGCCTGCTCGGTCTGGAGACAGTCGCCGACGCCATACACCACCGGCAACTGGCCGCCTTTGTCGAAACCCTGATGCGCGCGGACATCGCCCCCACCCTGCAGCCCATGCCGGGCTTCGACCCGCAGCACTACATCGATGCCATCCTGGCCCGCTTCCGCAACCCCGCCATCCGCCACCTGCTCGCTCAGATCGCCTGGGACGGCTCGCAGAAGATTCCGGTGCGCCTGCTCAGCGCGATCAACGATGCATTGGATGCCGGGCGACGGATCGACCGGCTCTGCATTCCGGTAGCGGCGTGGTTGCAATTCGTGCGCAGGCAGGCGGCCAACGGCGTGGCCTTGGTCGATCCGCTGGGCGAAGTCCTCAGCGACATCGGCCGTTCGACCACCGACGATGCCAGCCATGACATCGCGGCATTCCTCACCGTGGATGCAGTGTTCGCTTCGCTCTCTGGCGATGCGCGTTTTGTGGAGGCATTGCAAGCTGCCTACGCTACGCTGGGCACTGCAACACCGGCGCAGATACAGCTGGCAATCGATGCAAGGTGATGCACGGCAAACGCATCGCCGGTTGCCATCGCATGCCGACAGGGTCCGATGCCTGCATCGTGCGATCTCTGGCAGCGTGTACATCGTGCCATCTGGTCGATGGCCTGCTCCGGCTGTGCAGGTCAACAGATACAGCGGGCGATCGGACGCCTAGCTACCGATTACCTGCCCAATCCTGATCAGATTGCCGTTCTCATCGACTAGCGCAAATTCGCGCATCCCCCACGGCTTGTCGCTGACAGCATCGAGCCTGGGGATGCCGTGCGCCGGAAGCTGCGCGCCACGCATGGCGGCGTAGACCGCATCGACATCGCCTACCCGGATGTAGCAGCCCGCATAGCAGACAGCAGGGTCAATATCCGGGTGCGCGAAGAAATGCAGCTCCACATCGCCACGCGTCAGGATCGCGTAGCCCGCATCGTGCGGGTGCGCGTCACCGACAAAGCCCAGCCGCCGATAGAAGGCGAGCGTGCGTTCGATCGAGCGACCGGGGAGCAGTGGAATCGTACGGTCTGGCGTTTCGGCAGTGGAAGTCATCGCTTTCTCGTAGTGGGATAACGAAGCCGTCTTTGGGCGCAACGATACGCCAGATACGAAAGATCGGTTGGGAGCTGTGCCGTGCTGTCTTGACTCGCTGCATTGGCGAGTAGCAAGATCCCTGTGCTGCGGCACATTCCGCAGACGGATTTGACAGTCCGAAAACCACAAGGCGCACCAGCGCCCATTGCACGATGTCGGCGCTTTTTCTTTGCCCGACTTATCGCATGGGCAGGCGCGCTCGCTTTACGGCTGGCGGTGCGCGAAGACCGCAAGGTCTGCCGGCTCCTTGTAACCTTTCTGCTAACTGCGCATCGTCCGCCACTCTTGTTCAGCAGCTTCCTGCCTGCAATGGCATCTGCATCGCGTCGCTCGCCATGACATGCTTAGCCCTATCCACGACCCCACCCAGGTTCGGTTAGGTTCAAGCTCCGCATGGCCATGCGCAAGAAACACGAGTTGCCGGAAAAACCCTGCATGCAATGCGGGCGGCCGTTTCGTTGGCGCAAGAAGTGGGAGCGCGTGTGGGACGAGGTGAAGTACTGCTCCGACCGTTGCCGTGGCGAAAGCAAGCGGACGCATGTGGTTCCGTGATCGACGCGCTGTATTGATCGCCGGTCGACACATCGGAACTCCACCGCCAAACCCTTGCACACAGGCGCACTCGCGTTGTGTCGGTGCGCGACGTGCAGCAGCGGACCTCGGTACCGGTGTGATTTCCCGATGGCCACTGCTGGTCGCAGTCGCGACGTTTGGCCAAACGCGGTGGAAGACGCGGGGTTGGTAGGCTACCTTGTTCGTGCACCTATGGAGTTCTCTGCATGAAACTGGCTGTCTTCAGCACGCGCCCTTACGACAAGCGCTTTCTCGACGAAGCGAAACTACGCCTGGGCGTGGAATACGCAGTCGAGTTCGTCTACTTCGAGGCATCGCTCGACCTGCAGACGGCAACGTTGGCGCAGGGGTGCGAAGTGGTCTGCGTCTTCGTCAACGACCAGCTCGACGCGTCCGTGCTGCAGGCACTGCACGCGGCCGGTGTGCGCGCAGTGCTACTGCGCTGCGCCGGTTTCAACAATGTGGATCTTGCTGCGGCTGCGGCACTTGGGCTGTTCGTGGCACGCGTGCCGGCCTACTCGCCCGAGGCGGTGGCCGAGCACACCCTGGCGCTGGTCATGACGCTCAACCGGCAGACGCACCGCGCCTACAACCGCGTACGCGAGGGCAACTTCATGCTCGATGGCCTGCTCGGCCGCACCTTGCGCGGCAAGACGGTGGGCCTGATCGGGCTGGGCAAGATCGGGCTGGCGACTGCACGTATTTTTCAGGGAATGGGCTGCAGCGTGCTGGGCTTTGACCCCTATCCCACGCCGGGGTTCGAGACGCTCGGGCAGCGGGTCGAGCTGGAGACGCTATTGGCTCGCTCGGACATCGTCTCGCTGCACTGCCCGCTGACACCGGCGACCCAGTACCTGATCGATGACGCGTCGCTGGCGTCGATGAAGCCGGGCGCGATGCTGGTCAACACCTCACGCGGTGGGTTGGTGGATACCGATGCGGTGATCCGCGCGCTCAAATCCCGCCAGCTGGGCCAGCTTGCCATCGATGTCTACGAGCAGGAAAACGCATTGTTCTTTCAGGACCGCTCGGGCGAGATCATCGACGACGAGGTGTTTCAGCGCCTGATGACCTTCCCCAATGTGCTGGTGACCGGGCACCAAGGATTCTTCACTGCCGAGGCGCTGCAGGAGATCTCCGAGATCACCCTGCGCAACCTCGCCGACTTCGCTGCCGGTTCCCCGTGCGCGAATCGTGTGCCGACAGCTTAGCGTCACCTTTTCCGTTCACCACTCGCGCAGGTTCGACCATGTGGCAACAACTCTACGACCCGCTCGGTAACGCCAACCTGTCGGCCTTGCTGGCCGCCTTGCCGGTGCTGTTGTTTCTGCTGGCACTGACGGTGCTGCGGCTCAAGGGGCTGACCGCCGCGTCGCTGGCCGTACTGGTCTCGGTGGCGGTGTCGTCGTTGGTGTTCGGCATGCCGATGGCCAGCATCGTGGGCGCCGCGCTGTTGGGCATCGCCAACGGTATCTTCCCGATCGGCTTTATCGTGCTGATGGCGGTGTGGCTGTACAAGCTGGCCATCCGCAGCGGCAAGTTCGAGGTGATCCGCGGCAGCATTGCCACGGTGTCCGAAGACCAGCGCATCCAGGTGCTGCTGATCGCGTTCTGCTTCGGCGGATTTCTGGAAGGCGCCGCGGGGTTCGGCGTGCCGATCGCCATCTGTGCGGCGCTGCTGGTGGAGCTGGGCTTCCGTCCACTCAAGGCGGCGATGCTGTGCCTGCTCGCCAACGGCGCGGCGGGCGCCTACGGGGCGATCGGCATCCCGGTGCTGGTCGGTGCACAGCAAGGTGGCGTGCGCCTGGACGAGATGTCGCTGATGCTGATGGTGCTGGTGCAGGTCTGCGCACTGTTGGTACCGGCGGGGCTGGTGGCGATGCTCGATGGTTGGCGTGGCGTGCGCGAGACCTGGCCGGTGCTGCTGTTTGTCGGCGTGGTGTTCAGTGGCGTGCAGACGTTGACGCTGTCTCTGCTGGGGCCGGAACTGGTGGACATTCTCGGACCCTTGGCCGGCATGGGCGGGCTGGCACTGTTCATGCGGTTCTGGCGCCCCAGGCGCATCTACCGCGAGGCGCAGGCCCCGCCGTGCTCCGCCCAGCGCTGGACGCTCACGCAGGTGCTGCTGGCATGGTCGCCGTTCTACATGTTGACCGGCGCGATCCTGGTATGGAGCCTGCCTGCGTTCAAGGCGCTGTTTGCCGCAGACGGCGCGCTTGCCGCCACCGTGCTGCATCTGCGCATCGGCCTGCTCGATCAACGCGTGCAGGAAGTGCCGCCATTGGTCGCCAGCGTGCGTACCCTGCCTGCGGTGTGGAACGTCGGTTGGCTCAGCGCCTCCGGCACGGCGATCCTGATCGCAGCGGTGCTCACGGTGCTACTGTCGCCGCGCCTGAACCTGCGCTCGGCAACGGGCGAACTGGTCCAGTCGGCGAAGGAGATGTGGAAGCCACTGGCCACCGTGTCGCTGGTGATGGCGGTGGCCTATGTCACCAATTACTCCGGCGCGTCCTCGTCCATCGGGCTGGCGCTGGCCCAGGCAGGAGGCGTGTTTCCGTTGCTGTCGCCGGTCATCGGCTGGATGGGGGTGTTCATCACCGGCTCGGTGGTCAACAGCAATACGCTGTTTGCGCACCTGCAGGCAGTGACGGCGGCACAGATCGGCGTGCCTGCTGCGTTGCTGGTGGCCGCCAACACCGCCGGTGGCGTGATGGCGAAACTGGTCTCGCCGCAATCGATCGCCATTGCGGCGGCCGCGGTCAAACTGGTGGGGCAGGAGTCGGCGATCATGCGGACCACCCTGGCCGCAAGCCTTGGATTGCTGGCGTATGTCTGCCTTTGCACGTGGCTGTTGTCGATGGTGTTGCAATGACTCTTCGATGATGCGCGCCGCCCTGTGTTGCGCGTTGCGGCTTCACCGGCACGCTCTTGTGCGGATCGACGCGTGCGTTGCTTGAATCAGGTGCTGCGTTCTTTGTGCTGATGCCATAACCGGGCAACCAAACGAGTGCATCGGTTCAGTTCGCTACGGCGTGCGCGCTTTTTTTGTGCCTGAAAGAATCCGGCATTTTCCTTGCAGACCGTATTGCGGCGATGTCGCTACACTCGGCATTCCCTGCGCTCAGGTAGCAGCCGTCCATGACCCTGTCAGCAAACGCATTACGTGTGGCTTTTGTGTTGACCATGTCTGCATGCTCACCCGCGTTCGCCGAGACGGCGGTGCAGGCACCTGCATCGCTACAAGCTCGGCACGCATTGCAGTGGAAAACCATTACCGGCGAAGGCAGGCCGCATGCACGGCACGAGAACAGCCTGGTGTCGGTCGGCGACCGTCTCTACCTGATCGGAGGGCGCGATGACCGGCCGCTGGACATCTTCGACACCAGGACACGCCGCTGGTCCAAGGGCAGCACGCCGCCGCTGGCGGTCAGCCACGCGCAGGCAGTGGTGTCGTCGGGGAAGATCTACTTCGTCGGCGGCCTGACCGGCGACTACCCGGAAGAAGCGACGCTGACCCACCTGTTGATCTACGACCCCGCCACCGACCGCTGGCAGGTGGGTGCGGAGATTCCCGAGGGCCGTCGCCGCGGCGCGGCAGGCGCGGTGGCGCACGACGGCGTGCTGTACCTGGTGGGCGGCAACACGCGCGGCCACATGAGCGGTTATGTGCCGTGGCTGGATGCGTTCGACACCAGGACGCAGCAATGGACGCAGCTGGCCGACGCACCGCGTGCGCGCGATCATTTCCATGCGGTGGTGCTCGACGGCAAGCTGTATGCGGCCAATGGCCGCAGGTCATCGCACGAGAGTGGCAACACCTTGGCGCAGACGATTTCCGAAGTCGACGTCTACGACATCCAGCGCGGCACCTGGAGCGTTGCCCCGGCCGCACTGCCGACGCCGCGCGCAGGTGCCGCCGCCATCGCACGCAATGGCCAGCTGCTGGTCATGGGCGGCGAGAGCACGCGCCAGGTCAAGGCGCACGACGACGTCGAAGCCTACGACCCGGCCACCTCCACCTGGCAGACGCTGGCTGCGTTGCCGCAAGGGCGCCACGGCACCCAGGCCGCAATGGTCGGCGGCGATCTGTACATCGTTGCAGGCAGCGGCAATCGTGGCGGCGGGCCGGAGCTGGATGATGTGTTGGTACTGCACGGAGGCAGCACGCCGTAGGCCATGCTGACGCCCGCGTACGGCATGCTGCGAGAGACATGCTTGAAGATTGTGCCTGTGCAGATGCGGATCTAATCTGCTGCATCGTTGTTCAATGTGCAGCGCCAGGGAGTGGTCATGCCAAAACGTGGATCAGATAACCCGCCATCAACGATGCCTGGCGTTGCCGGGCAATTTTCGCTGCCATTGGTACAGGCGGAAGGCGAGCCGGCGACACCGCCACTGCTGGCAGCTGCCGACCCGCGTTACAGCAATTACATCGTCTATGTCGATGAAAGCGGCGACCACGGCCTGGAGTCTGTAGATCCCAACTATCCGGTGTTTGTGCTGGCATTGTGTGTCTTCCACAAAGGCCACTACGCGCAACACGTGGTTCCCGCCATTGAGTCATTCAAGTTCAGGCATTTCGGGCATGACGTGGTGATTCTTCACGAGCATGACATCCGCAAGGAAAAGGGACATTTCCGCTTCAGTGATCGGTTGGAAAAGACGATTTTTCTGGACGAGCTGACGGGAATCATCGAGCTGCATAACTTCATCCTGATCAGCTGTGTCATCGACAAGACACGGCTGAAGGAAAAAGCCCAGACCGCAGACAACCCCTACCACCTGGCGCTTGCATTCTGCCTGGAAACACTTTTCGAACTGATGCAAGAAAAGAAGCAGGACGATGTTGCAACGCACGTGGTGGTTGAATGCCGTGGCAAGAAGGAAGACCGCGATCTGGAGCTGGAATTCAGGCAGATCTGCGACGACGCAAACCGCTGGGGCCGGCAACTTCCCTTTACCATCGTCTTTGCGGACAAAAAGGCCAACTCATCTGGCTTGCAACTGGCTGACCTCGTTGCGCGGCCCATCGGGCTATCGGTACTCCGCCCGGATCATCCCAATCGCGCATTCGACGTGCTGCAGCGAAAATTCTTCTGCAAGCAAGGCCGGCGTCAATTGGGTGTCGACTATGAAGGCTGGGGCCTGAAAATTTTCCCGCCGCCAGAAAGCGAAAAGCCCCGGTGATCTCACCGAGGCTATGACGCCGACCGGGAACCCCCAGTCCACTTAGGGTGCGAGTCTAGAGTTCTGGACCCAAGAATTCAAGGTTGCCTGCTACGAAACCTGGTCAGTCAGCACATCGCACCCATCAGCTGTTGTGACTGCTGAAAGCAGAACGATTTGCAACACAGGGCGATGGGTAAAGCTCCATCGCGGCCAGGGCCGCTCCTACTAAAGCGGCGATTGCGCGAACTCCAAGCCAAGCGCCTTGACCCGCACCCGCGCCAGCATCGCGTGGGAGGTCATGTACAGCGTATGGCCGTCGTTGCCGAAGGCGCAGTTGGAGATGGGTTCGCCGGTTTCGATGCGGCCCAGCCTGCGGCCGTCGGGGGCGAACACGATGACGCCGCCGGGGCCGGTGGCGAACAGGTGGCCGTCGGCGGAGACCGCCATGCCGTCGGGCAGGCCGGGCGCGTCCTTGGCCACCAGATCGGAGGCGTCGGCGAACACGCGCTTGCCGGTCACCGCACCGGCTGCGTCGAGCGTGTAGGCCATCCAGATCGGGCGGTCCGGATCGGAATTGGCCACGTACAGGGTGCGCGCATCCGGCGACAGTGCGATGCCATTGGGAAGGCTGAGGCTGTCGTCCAGCAGGTGCACGCTGCCGTCGGTGTCCAGCCGGTAGACGCCGTTGAAGCGCAGTTCCTTGACCGGCGAGTCGTTCATGCCCTTCAGGCCGTACGGCGGGTCGGTGAAGAACACCACACCATCGCTGCGGCGGACCAGATCGTTGGGGCTGTTGAAGCGACGGCCGTCGAACTGCGTCGCCAGCGGCGTCTTCTTGCGCGTGGCCGGGTCGAGCCTGGCGACGATGCGCGTGCCGGAATCGGCCAGCAACACGGTACCGCCCGGCTCGGCATACAGCCCGTTGGCACCGGCTTCGCGCAGCGTGGCCTGCTCCGGGCCGCTGTAGCCGGATGGCGACAGCAGCACCGACAGGCCTGCGTCTTCGGACCAGCGATAGAGCGTGTTTTCCGGCACATCGGTGAACAGCAGATAGCCACCGTTGCGGACCCAGGCCGGGCCTTCTGACCAGGTGAAGCCTTCGCTGAGCTTCTCGATGCGCGCATCGCCGGCAACCACGTCGCTGAAGCTGCGATCGAAGCTCTGCAGATGCCCGATCGCGGCAAAGCGCGGTGGCGGCACCTCCTTCCTGGTGCAGGCGGCGAGGATTGCCAGTAGCGGAACAGCCAACAGCAGATAGGGCGGCAAGCGCATCGGTCAGTCCAGTAACGAAGTCGGGCCATGATGCCAGCATGCGTGTGCAGGCCTGCTGCGCACGCCGGCGGCCGTGCTAGCGCTCGCTCGCATGCGCGGGTACCGCCAACACCGCATCCAGCGCCGGTTTGGGCTGGTAATTGCGATCGAACAACAGCGGATAGTTGGTACGGCCCGGCACGGGGTAATCGTTCTTCCATGACATGCCGTCGCTGACACCCCACACGCTGACGCGTGCAAGCTTGTCGCGCTTGCGCCAGAACAGCGCAAACAACGCGGCGTAGCGATCGCGCAGCTGCGCCTGCACCTGCGGTGGCAAGCCCTGGCGATACGGGTCGAGAAAGCGCTTGAATTCCGGCAGCTGGAACTGCTTGTGTGCGAGCCCCGTCCCGATGACCTGGCCTTCCCTGGTCAGCGGCAACACGTCGATGTCCAGCTCGGTGATCATGACCTTGATGCCGAGCGCGGCGTAGGCATCGATGGCGTCTTCGATATCGCGCAGGCTGGGATAGTTGAGCCCCCAGTGTCCCTGCATGCCGACGCCATCGATGCGGATGCCGGATTGCTGCAGCATCCTGACCATGCGCACGATGCCATCGCGCTTGCTCGGCCGCCATGCGTTGAAATCGTTGTAATAGAGCTCCGCATTCGGCGCATACCGTTGAGCAAAGGCGAAGGCGTTGCGCACCACGGTGTCGCCATCGCCCACGCGCTGCACCCAGTTGGTGGGGCGGTAACTGCCGTCTTCGTCGATGATCTCGTTGACCACGTCCCAGGCCTGCACCTTGCCGGCATAACGACCCGCCACCAACGCAATATGCTGGCGCATGCGCTCCAGTTGCTGTGCCGGCGTATTGGGCCGGCCATCAGCGGTGGTGAAGAACCAGTCCGGCGTCTGGTTGTGCCAGACCAGGGTATGGCCGACCACGAACATGGCGTGATCGCGTCCATAGGCGACGAAGGCGTCGGCCGCGCTGAAGTCGGACACGCCCGGGCGCGGGGCGACCACTTCGGCCTTCATCACGTTCTCGGCAGTGACGGCATTGAAGTGGCAGGCGACCAGTGCGGCAGAGGCGGCGTCCTTGCCGGAGACGATGTCGGCATTGACGGCGGTGCCGATCAGAAAGCCATCGGCGTAGGCGTGCCTGAGCGAGGTGCTGCGGGTGTCGCAGTCAGCCAAGGCCGGCACTGCCATGACAGCGCCGATCAGGGCCAGAACAAAACGCAAGCGCGCTGCTGGGCGATTGTGGGTGTGCTGCATCGCCGGATTCCTGTGCAGGTCCCGCAGGTATAGCGTGATCGGGAATTCCATCACTCCACCACCACCTGCGCACTGGCCGCTTGCAAGCTGTCGGAGTCCACATGCAGCGTGATGGTGCCACGCGCGCCGGGCTTGGCACGCACGATCGCCAGGCACAACCCATTGAACGCATTGCGCTGCGGCGCGGCGAAGGATTCCAGGTTGGTGGGATCGCCGTTGTCGGTGGCGACCAGCTCGCCCGGGCCGTCGATGCGGAAACGCAGGCGGTCGCCGGCGGTCGGCGCAGGGCGTCCTGCGCGATCGAGCAAACGCACGGTGACGAAACTTAGATCCTGCCCGTCGCCACGGATGCTGCTGCGGTCCGGCGTGACCTGCATGCGCGCGGCGCTGCCGGCGGTTTGCACGCGGTCGTCGGCCCAGGGTTTACCTTCCTTGTACGCCTGCACGCGCAGCTCGCCGGGCTGGTAGACCACCGCGTCCCAGCGCAGCCGGTACTGCAGCGGACCCTTGCGCTTGCGCCCCTGCGAGACGCCATTGACGAACAGCTCGGCCTCGTCGCCGGAGGTGAACACATGCACCGGCGTGACCTGCCCCTCGCGGCCGGGCCAGGTCCAGTGCGGCAGCAGATGCGCCATCGGCAGGTCGGGGCGCCAACGCGATTGATAGAGCCAGTAGCGATCCTTGGGAAAACCGGCCAGATCGAAGATGCCGGAGTACGAACTGCGCGAGCTGTAGTACGGCGTGGGCTCGCCCAGATAATCGAAGCCGGTCCAGACGAATTCGCCGGCGACATACCGATGCTGGTCCTGTGCCGCGAACACCTTGTCGGCGCTGGAGCCGAAGTCCACCGCATGCAGTTCGTAGGCGCTGACCTGGTGCGCGACCGAATCGCCGCCGCGTCCATCGCGCACCGGCGCGCTGGTGTCCGGCGTCACCGGAAACAGATACACACCGCGGCTGCTCAACGCCGAGGCGGTCTCGCTGCTGAGAATGGGCTTGTGCGGGAACCTGCCATGGAACGCGGGATACTGCGGTTGTTTGCGGATGCGCTCGGTGCCTGCGAATTCCGGCGTGTCGCGGATGCCTTCGCCCTGGTAATTGAGGCTGATGACATCCAGCGCAGCGGGCAACGGCATCTCGGGCGAGGCGTAGTTCATCGCCAACGTGGCAGGGCGCGTGGGGTCTTCCTCGTGCACGATGGCGTGCAGTGTGCGTTCGATCGCCGCGCCCTGCTCGCCGGTGTACTGCTCACCGACTTCGTTACCGACGCTCCACAGCATCACCGAGGGATGATTGCGGTCGCGCCGCAGCATCGCGCGCAGGTCCGGCTCGTGCCATTGCGGGAACACCAGGTGGAAATCCAGCGGGGTCTTCTTCATTTCCCAACTGTCGAATACCTCGTCCACCACCAGCAGGCCCATGCGGTCGGTCAGCTCCAGCAGCTCCGGCGCGGGCGGGTTATGGCTCATGCGGATGGCATTGGCGCCCATCTGCTGCAGCAACTGCAGTTGCCGCTCGGCGGCGCGCAGGTTGAACGCCGCACCCAGCGCGCCGAGGTCGTGATGATTGTTCACGCCGCGAATCGGCACGTGTTCGCCGTTGACCAGCAAGCCCTGGTCGGCATCGAACACGATGCTGCGGATGCCGAACGGTGTTTCGTAGCGATCCACCACGTGCCCGTCCTGACTGACCTCGGTCACCGCAATATAGCGGTGCGGGCGCTGGGTCGGCGGCGGGCCCCACAGACACGGGCGGTCGATCTGCGTGCTGCCCTGCACGCGTGCGCTGCCACCGGCAGGAACCGCAACCTGCATGGCCGCGACGCGCGCGATCGGCTCGCCGCTGCGCGTGCCGCGTGTATCGTCCAGCACATAGATCGCGGTGCTGACCTGCGCCTGCACCGCGCTGCGCGCGGCATTGTCCAGCGTGACTGCCAGTTGCACCTGCGCGGTGTCGGCCGACACCTGCGGCGTGGTGAGCTGCGTGCCCCAGTGCGCCACATGCAGCGGCGCAGCTTTGGTCAGCCACACATTGCGGTACAGCCCGCCGCCCGGATACCAACGCGCCGAGTCGGGCGGATTGTCCAGGCGGATCGCCAGCTGGTTGCGCGCACCAAACACCACGTAGGGGCTCAGGTCCACGCGCCAGGAGCTGTAGCCATACGGCCAGCCGCCGACCAGTTTGCCGTTGAGCCAGACCGTGGCATAGGCCATCGCACCATCGAGATCCAGAAACAGCGCGCGCCCGCGATCGCTGGCGGGGATGTCCAGGCGCTTGCGATACCAACCCACGCCCCAGCTTGGCAGGCGCCCCATGCCACCGTAGGGACCATCGGCAAGGAACGGCCCGGCGATGGCCCAATCGTGCGGTAGATCCACGCGCTCCCAACTGCTGTCGTCGAACTGCGGCTGCACGAAGGCGACGCTGCTGCCAGGGTGGCCGGGCGGGCGGACATGGCGCTTTGCCGGGTCTGCAATCAACGCATTGGCCGTAGGCAGGATCCACGGCTTGAGCACGCGTGTTGCGGCGGGATCCAGATGCTGCGCCTGCTCGGGCTGCGCGTCGGCCACCTTGCCGTCTTCGCTGCGTAGCACGTGCGGGCGGATGTCGTAGTCCAGGATTTGCCGATTGCCTGGAGGATCGTCGCGATGGAAGCGCCACTGCGCGTTGAGCGAGACACGCTCGCGCGGCAACTGGGTCGGCGCCGGTGGCGCTGCCAGCGCGGGCACTACCACGCAGATGCAAAGCATCGCGACACGTGCAAGGCGTGCGCAGTCCCTGCGCGCGCGCATCACCCTCGCCTGCATGCCCGTGTGCGTCATATCGCGCCTCGCTTCGACCATGCGCGTATGCGTGGCCCATCCCGCCCCACGTGCACGCGTGCAGGCATCGCTGCGTGCTGCCTCGCTCAGCCTCACAGCTTGTAGGCTTGCTTGGGCAAGCGATACGCCAGATCGATCGCAACCTCGACCGCCTCGTCCTCATCCAGCCGATGCTCGGCGACCAGCTTGGCGAGAAACGCGCTGTCCACGCGCCGCGCCACATCGTGTCGTGCCGGAATCGACAGGAAGGCGCGGGTATCGTCGTTGAAACCCACGGTGTTGTAGAAACCGGCGCTGGCCAGGGTCTGCTCGCGGAAGCGCCACATGCCCTCCGGCGCGTCATGGAACCACCATGCCGGCCCCAGCAGCAGCGACGGGTAATGCCCGGCCAGTGGCGCCAGCTCGCGGCTGTAGCTGGTTTCGTCCAGGGTGAACACGATCAGGCGCAGACGCGGGTCGTTGCCGAACCGGTCCAGCAAGGGCTTGAGCGCGTGCACGTAGTCGGTGCGCATCGGAATATCGGCGCCCTTGTCGCGTCCGAAGGTCTGGAATAGCTGCCGGTTGTGGTTGCGAAAGCAGCCCGGGTGCAGCTGCATCACCAGGCCATCGTCCAGGCTCATCGCCGCCATCTCGGTCAGCACCTGCGCGCGGAACAGCTCGGCCTGTGCCGGCGTGGCGGCACCGCGCACCACGGTATCGAACAGGCGTTGCGCCTCGGCCGGCGACAGATCGGCGGTGGCCGCGCTGGGGTGGCCGTGGTCGGTCGAGGTGGCGCCATGCGCGGCAAAGAACGTGCGGCGCTGCCGGTGCGCACGCAGATAGCCTGGCCAGCTCAGCACATCCTCGCCGGTGAGCGCGCCGAACTGCTGCAGCGCGCCGGCAAACTGCTCGTGCTCCGGGTCGACCACCGGGTCCGGGCGGTATGCGGTGAGCACGCGCCCCTTCCAGCCGCTGTCGGCAATGGCCGCGTGGTGCTGCAGCGTGTCCAGCGGCGACTCGGTGGTGGCAATCACCTCGATGTTGAAGCGCGCGAACAGGGCACGCGGGCGGAATGCCGGCGTCTGCAGCGCAGCGGTGATGTGGTCGTAGTACTGATCGGCAGTGCCGGCATCCAGCCGGATGCGCAGATCGAACACCTCATGGAAGACATGATTCAACCACAACGCAGAGGGCGTGCCCCGCAGCAGGTGGTAGTGCGCGGCGAACACGCGCCATGCCGCACGCGGGTCCACCGCCGCGCGCGATCCATCCGCACGCGCAATTCCCAAGGCATCCAGTGCGATGCCCTGGCTGTAGAGCATGCGGAACACGTAGTGATCCGGCACCAGCAACAACGCGGTGGCATTGGCGAACGGCGCGTCGGTAGCGAACCACGCCGGGTCGGTATGGCCGTGCGGGCTGATGATCGGCAGTGCGGCGATCTGCGCGTACAGGCGGCGCGCGACCGCACGCGTGCCGGGGTCGGCAGGGAACAGGCGATCGGCGTGCAGAGTCAGTGGTGTGGGCGTGGGCATAAGTCAGTCAACAAACAGGCGGAAGATGCGTGATGCAGCGCTCACGGCGTTGCAGTGCGGTGCGCGGCTACGTAGCTACGCAGCCAGGTCAGCGCGGGCCGCTCGGTGCCATCGGCACGGATCAGGTACGCCGCTTCCTTGTCGCGCCACAGGCCGGGGCGAAAGCCCCACAGCGTGATGCCGCGCACGCCGGGGTGCTCCCAGAACACCGGGAACACACGTTGGTAGGCGGCCAGCTGCTGCGCATCGGTGGGCCCGTCCAGGTCGAACTCGGTGATGTAGATCGGCAAGCCGGTCGCGGCCAGTGCATCGAGATTGTCGCGGTGCACCGACATCGCCACATTCGGGGTGGTTTCGAAGGCATGCTCCTGCACGCCGATCGCATCGACCAGTTGCTCGCGCTGCAGCAGCTGCACGATCTGCAGGTATTTCTGCGTGGCCTGGGGGCTGTTGGTGATGCTGTAGTCGTTGATCATCAGCCGCGCACGTGGAAAGTGCTGGCGCGCCAGCCGGAACGACTGCAGCACCCACTCCCAGCCGCTGGCGCCGTCGCCGCCCAAGGCCTGCAGGTAGTTGCCGCCACCGGTGTCGTCCTTGCTGGGCGGGTCGTTGAGCGGCTCGTTGACCACTTCCAGCAGGTCGATATCCGGGTAGCGCTGCGCCACCGCGGCAAACCACTGCTCGATCTCGCGGCGCTGCTCGGCCGGCCGCAGCGACTTGATCCACTCCGGCTGCTGATTGCCCCATACCATCACGTGCATCTGGAACGGCATGCCGTTGGCCTTGGCCAGCCGGTGGGCGGCATCCAGCCCGCTCCAGTCCATCTGGTCGCGCACCGCTTCCACGCTGCCCCACTTGCCGCTGTTCTCCGGCGTGAGCTTGTTCCAGTACTGCGCAAATCCCGGGGACTGTTGCGGACTGTAGGCGCTGCCCAGGAACTTGGGCGCGCCGGAAGCCAGCGGTGCGGCCTGCGCAAGCGTTGCGGCGTTCGCCGCCAACAACAACCCCACTGCCAGTGTGCGTAGTTGCATGATGATCCCCTCAGGAAGATGCGTTGGCTGTCGGTGCGGCATCTGCCGGCAGCTGCGCCGGCGCCAAGCGTGGCACCAGCATGTGCACCACCGCCAGCGCCAGCAGATACGCCGAGCCTGCCATCAGGAACACCGGCACATAACTGCCGGTCGCCTGCAGCAGGAACCCGATGAAGGTGGCGATCAGCATCCCACCGACCGCGCCGGCAAAGCCGCCGATGCCGACCACGGTGGCGACCGCGTGGCGTGGAAACATGTCCGACGGCAGCGTGAACAGATTGGCCGACCACCCCTGGTGCGCAGCGGTGGCCAGGCCGATCAGGCCAACCGCCAGCCACAGGTTATCGGCGCGTGCGGCGAACACGATCGGCACCACCGAGAGTGCGCAGATCAGCATTGCGCTCTTGCGTGCGCGGTTGACGCTCCAGCCGCGCGCGATGAAGCGCCCGGCGACCCAGCCGCCGGCAATGCTGCCGATATCGGCCAGCACAAAGATCACGATCAACGGCGCGCCCAGTTGCAACAGACTCAAGCCGTATTCGGCATGCAGGAACTTGGGCAGCCAGAACAGGAAGAACCACCAGATCGGGTCGGTGATGAACTTGCCCAGCACGAACGCCCAGGCCTGCCGGTGCCGCAGCACCTGCAACCACGACAGCCGCCGCTGCACCGACGCGTGCGCATCGCTGCGGATATGCGCCAGCTCTGCCGCCGACAGGCCCGGTTGCTGCTCGGGCGGGTGATAGCTGAGCCACCACACCAGCAGCCAGGTGGCGCTGAGCACGCCGGTGAACAGGAATGCCGCCTGCCAGCCCCAGGCGGTGGCGATCAGCGGCACCAGCAACGGTGCGACGATTGCACCGATATTGGAGCCGGAATTGAAGATGCCGGTGGCCAGTGCGCGCTCGCGACGCGGAAACCACTCGGCCACCGTCTTCAGCGCAGCGGGGAAGTTGCCGGACTCGCCCAGCCCCAGAAAGAAGCGCGCGATCGCAAAGCCCACCATGCTGGTGGCCAGCGCGTGCCCCATTGCCGCCAGGCTCCAGATGCCGATCGCCAGCGCGTAACCGACGCGCGTGCCGAAGCGGTCGATCACCGCACCGCTGCACAACAGGCCCAGCGCGTAGGCGGCCTGAAACGCGGTGACGATGTAGCCGTACTGGATCTCGTTCCAGCCGATCTGCGTCTGCAGAAACGGCGCCAGCACGCCCAGCACCTGGCGGTCGACATAGTTGATGGTGGTGGCGGCAAGCAGCAGTGCGCAGACGCGCCAACGCATACGGCCCAGGCGCGCCAGCGTGCCGGCAGCGGCAGCCGCTTGCGGTAACTCGCTCATGTGCGCGAGCGCCACAGCGCTGCTGGACGCAGTGTGCGATGGGCAATCGCGCAACGACCACTGCAGCGCGCTGCCGCGTGTCGAGTACAGCCCGACGGCTGGTTGCCGCGTTCTTCGGTTCGATTCATCGAGCACTGCACCTGCACGAAGGTGGCCTCGCGCCACGGGTGATAGCGCTACCATTATCACGCTGCCGGGCAAAAACCATCGCGCAGTGCAGCACGCCGGTGCGCCGTCCGCGGCCGACACGGTTTCGATCAGTGCCACTGTCGCACCCGCCGCGATGCCTTCCGTCGCCTATGTTGCCCTGCAGCGTGATGTTCTGAATTTGGTAGCGCTAACATCGGCCACCGCTGATCGCCCGTCTCCCCCATCGCACCATCGCCGCGCCGCTGATCGGCAGCGGCACTCCCTGCGCAGGGGCGATGCGTGGGACATCTGCTCACCTGTTAGGGAAGGGATTACGGTGAAGAACAGCTACGCACGAACCGCGTTGTCCTGCGCGTTGGGCCCCATCCTGCTGGGCATGGCCAGCACTGCCGCCTGGGCACAGTCCAGCGCTGCCGACAGCGCTGCCGCCCCCGCACAACCGCCCGCGGCCGCCGCTGCCAGCAGCGATGCGGTGACCCAGCTCGACACCGTCACTGTGTCCGGCTACCGACGCAGCATCCAGTTTTCCACCGACGCCAAGCGCGACTCGGTGGGCTTTGCCGACACCGTGTTTGCCGAGGACATCGGCAAGTTCCCGGACATGAACATCGCCGAGTCGCTCAACCGCATCCCCGGCGTGCAGCTCTCGCGCGACGTCAATGGCGAGGGCCTCAACATCGCCATCCGCGGCCTGGGCACCAGCTTCACCAAGACCACACTCAACGGCGCCAGCATCGCCACCGCCTCGATCGGCCTGAACGCGCAGAACCAGAACCGCGAAGTCGATCTGAACCTGTTTCCCACCGAGTTCTTCACCCAGCTCACCGTCAGCAAGACGCCGACCGCCAGCATGCTCGAAGGCGGCGTCTCCGGCGTGGTGGACATGCGCAGCGCGCGCCCGTTCGATCGCCCCGGCGTGCACTTCACCTATCAGGCCCAGGCGGACTGGAACAGCACCAGCGAAAAGACCACCCCGCGCGGCGCCTTCATGGGCAGCTGGACCAACGAGCAAGGCATCTTCGGCGCATTGCTGGGCGTGGCCTCGGTGCGCGGCAAGCTGGGCGTGCGCGGCTTCGAAAGCGTGGGCTGGACCAATCCCGGCCTCACCTACACCCAATGCGGTCTCACCCCGCCTGCCGGCACCCCGGCCACCAATCAGCCGGCCGCGTGCAACGTCAATGGCGGCGGCAACTGGCGCATTCCCGACCGCGTGCCGGCCACCGCCGGCAACGGCCTGACCACCGGCGAGACCATCGATGCGGCCTGGCTGCTGGCGCGCAACCCGGGCCTGAGCATCGACCAGATCAGCGACGCGCTGATTCCACGGCTGGGCCGCAGCGTCTACATGAATGGCGATCGCGACCGCGATGCCTCGGTGATGTCGCTGGAATGGCGCCCGTCCGACAGCCTGCATTTCTACCTGGACACGCTGTATTCGGAAGCCGAGCGGACCACCGAGCGGATCAGCATGAATCTGATCGGCCGCAACGGCAACATGATCCCGCTCGGCATGCAGCTGGACCAGAACAACGTGGTCACCAGTGCCACGTTTGCCAATGCGCAGTACTTCCTGGAAGCGCGCCCGTATCGCGAGGAGGTCAAGTTCTGGAGCGTCAATCCGGGTGCAGAACTGTTGTTCGGTGCCGATCAGGACATCAAGCTCAACGTGCAGGCCAATGCCACGCGCAGCTGGCTGGAACGCGAGTCGCCCAGCATTCTGGTGACCTCGCCGTTCACCACCGTCGATTACCGCAACGAAGGCGGCGACCGCCCCTCGATCAGCAGCCCGCTCGATCTCAACGACCCCAATCTGGGCTGGGGCTGGAGCGGTGGCCGGGTCAATATCCAGAACGAAAAACGCGTGACCGCGACACGTGGTGGACGTGCCGATCTGCAGTTCGGCGAAGACAAGCGCAACATCAAGATCGGCGCCGCCTACGACCAGGCCGAGCGCACCATTCGCGGCTTCGACAACAGCATTGCCTGGGAGCAGGTGGTCTGCCGCGGCGGCGGCGGCACCATCTGCAACGGCGGCCCCGGCTCGGCGATTCCGAATGCGGCCCTGGCCGGCTATCTGCGCCCCGGCCCGGACGGCTTCATCACCGCCGACTTCGACCGCTTCCTGGGCGACACCAACTATTACGCGCTGCGCGATTCCGCACCGGAAACCAACGCCGCCAACACCGGCGCCTCGGCCGGCGGCATCCGCGAAAAGAACTGGGGTTTCTACATCGAAACCAACGCCGAAACCGAAGTGTGGAACCGTACGCTGCGCTTCAACGCCGGCGTGCGCTACGTGACCACCGACCAGACCATCACCGGCCCGGTCACCATCAACGGCATCCGCCGCATCCAGGTGCTGGATTCGGACTACAAGGAAACCCTGCCCTCGTTCAACGCCGCCTGGGACGTGGCCGACAACGTGGTGCTGCGCCTGTCCAGCTCGCGCACGCTCACCCGCCCCGATCCCAGCGCGATGCTGCCCAACACCAACTTCAGCGACCCCTCCGCGCAGACCGCAACCCAGGGCAATCCGAACCTGGCGCCGTATCTGTCCACCAACGTGGATTTCGGCGGCGAGTGGTACACCGGCGGCGAAGGTTATGTGGGCCTGACGCTGTTCAACAAGCGCATCAGCGGTTTCACCGTCAACGGCGTGCGGCGCATTCCCTTCAACGACCTGGGCGTGCCGTACGAGAGCCTGCTGCCGATCCAGCAGGCCGGCCTGGACCAGCGCGGCGGCCCGAATACGGCCACCGTGGATGTGCAGACCCAGGTCAATGCCGACGGGGTACTCAACATCCGCGGCACCGAGGCGATCTGGGTGCAGCCGCTGGACAAGCTGGTCGACGGCCTGGGCTTCAGCGTCAACTACACCCACGTCACCCAATCCTCCGAAGGCGA
Organism: Xanthomonas sp. CFBP 8152; assembly: GCF_014199025.1. Classification (NCBI taxonomy): domain Bacteria; kingdom Pseudomonadati; phylum Pseudomonadota; class Gammaproteobacteria; order Lysobacterales; family Lysobacteraceae; genus Xanthomonas; species Xanthomonas sp. CFBP 8152. Next base: position 47,146 of record NZ_JACHNO010000009.1, on the reverse strand, counting down.
AGGCATTCCGGCAGTGGCGGTCGGTGTCGCGCCCAACCTGTGGAACGGCACCGTGTACTGGGAAAAGGACGCCGCCTCGGTGCGCCTGTCCTACACCTGGAACGACGACATGGTGATCTCCGGCGCCAACCAGAACGGCATTCCGTATGCGCGCCTCAACGCCGATGCGCGTGGCCAGCTGGATCTGTCGGCCAGCTATGCACTGGACTGGCTGCCGTCCAAACCGCAGCTCACCCTCAACGTCACCAACCTCACCGACGAGCCGCTGCGCACCACCTACGCCTGGCCCAACGCTACCTACGATCTGTACGAGCCCGGGCGCACGGTCATGCTCGGCATCCGCGGTACCTTCTGAGCGTGGTCATCGACACGACAGCACAGAGGCCAGACGGGTGCGGCCGATCCGTGGGGAGCGCGTGGTCTTGTTGCATGGCCCGCGCGCCGCATGCCGCTGCCGCCTCCCTGGCGACGGCGCACGCGGTTTTACCGGACACTTCAGGCGCCATGCCTGCTGCCGCGATCCGGACCGATCGCGGTCGACGGCATGGCGCGCGCCGCGGCGTTTCCCGCAGCACTCCTCGAGCCCGCCCCGCCTCATGAACGATCAGTCACAACAGCTCTCCCTGCGCGAAAAGATCGGCTACAGCCTGGGCGACCTGGCGGCCAATCTGATCTTCCAGACACTGGTCACCTTCCTGGCGTTCTTCTACACCGATGTGTTCCGCATCCCGGCGGGTGTGGCCGCCACCCTGATCTTCGTGGTGGGCATGCTCGGCGCGTTCGTGTTCACGCCCATCATCGGCGTCCTGGCCGATCGCACCCGCACGCGCTGGGGCAAGTTCCGCCCGTGGATCCTGTGGACCGCAGTGCCGTTCGGTGCGTTGTCGCTGGCCGCGTTCAACACGCCCGCACTCGGCGAGCAGGGCAAGATCGCCTACGCCTTCGCTACCTATACGCTGCTGATGCTGGTGTACGTGGCCAACAACCTGCCGTACTCGGCATTGAGCGGCGTGCTCACCGGCAGCATGGAGCAGCGCAACAGCCTGTCGGCGTATCGCTTCCTGGCGGTGACCTTCGCGCAGTTCATCATCCAGGTGCTGCTGCTGCCGCTGGTGCTGATCCTGGGCAATGGCGACAAGGCGCAGGGCTTTCGCAACACCATGGCGCTGTTCGCCGCGGTGGGGACGCTGTGCTTTCTGATCACCTTCTTCACCACGCGCGAGCGCGTGCTGCCGATCAGCGAACAGCGCACCAGCGTGCGCCAGGACCTCAGCGATCTGGTCCGCAACAGACCCTGGCTGGTGATGCTGGCGCTGACCATCCTGGTGTTCATCAACCTTGCCATGAAGGGGGGGATGTACATCTACTACTTCAAGTACTACCTCGACGTCGGCGCGCTGGCGCAGTTCCTCGACAACGCCGGCTTCAACCGCTTCATCGCTGGAATCAATGGCGTGCTCACCGGCACCGGCATGAGCGCGCTGCAATGGCCGCAGGACGCACCGACCTCGGCCTTCAGCGTGTTCAGCGCCGGCGGCATCCTGGCGATGATCGTGGGCATCGGCTTTTCCAAGCGGCTGGCCGACCGCTACGGCAAGCGCAATGTGTTCGGCGGCGCGCTGCTGATCTCCACGCTGTTCCTGCTGGCGTTCTACGTGTATCCGCCGACTGCGATCGCCTGGGTGTTCGCCTCCTACGTGCTGCACGGCTTCTTCTACGGCATCACCATCCCGCTGCTGTGGGCGATGATCGCCGACGTGGCCGACTACTCGGAATGGAAGAACCACCGCCGCGCTACCGCGATCATCTTCTCGGCGATGTTGTGCGGCCTGAAGATCGGCCTGAGCGTCGGCGGCGCGCTGGTCGCCGGCATCCTGGCGTTCTATGGCTACGACGCCACCCTGCCGCTGCAAAGCGATGCGGTGACAAACGGCATTCGCCTGGCCATCAGCGTGTATGCGTCCATCCCGTTCCTGCTCGGCACCGCGTTGCTGGCGCTGTACGAGATCGACAAGCCTCTGGAAACCCGCATCGAACACGAGCTGGGCCTGCGCCGACGCAGCGCCGCGCTCGCCACCAGCTGACGCCCTCTCCCTCCCACCTCATGCACAGGTACGCGCATGTCCGATGAACTGCACACCGCTGCACTGCAGGCGCTGGCGCGCACCGCCATTTCCGCACCGCTGGTCACCCACCTCTATACCGCCGACCCTTCCGCACACGTGTTCGATGGCGCGTTGTACATCTACCCCTCGCACGACATCGATGCCGGCGTTGCCTTCAGCGACGACGGCTCGCACTTCGACATGGCCGACTACCACGTCTTCCGCATGGCGCATCCGGGCGCGCCGGTGGAAGACCTCGGGCAGGTCCTGCACGTGCGCGACGTGCCCTGGGCGCAGCGCCAGATGTGGGCACCGGATGCCGCGCAGCGCGACGGCAAGACTTACCTGTATTTCCCTGCAAAGCGTGCCGACGGCATCTTCCAGATCGGCGTGGCGGTCGGCGATGGCCCGCAAGGCCCGTTCGTCGCCGCAGCCGAGCCCATCGCCGGCACCTATTCGATCGACCCGGCGGTGTTTGCAGATGATGACGGCGCGCATTACCTGTACTTCGGCGGCATCTGGGGCGGCCAGCTGCAGCACTACCGCGACAACGTCTATGCGCCGGCCCATCATGAGCCGGGCGACGACGCGCCCGCACTCGGCCCGCGCATCGCCCGCCTGCGCGAGGACATGACGCAACTGGCCGAACCCACCCGCGAGATCATCATCCTCGACGAACACGGCACACCATTACGTGCCGGCGACCATGCCCGCCGCTTCTTCGAAGGCCCCTGGGTCCACCACCACGCAGGCCGCTACTACCTGTCGTATTCCACCGGCGACACCCACCTGATCTGCTACGCCACCAGCGACTCCCCGTACGGGCCATTCGCCTACCAGGGCGTGCTGCTCGCACCGGTGATCGGCTGGACCACGCATCACTCCATCTGCCTGTTCGACGGCCAGTGGTATCTGTTCTATCACGACGCTGTCTTGTCGGGCGGGCAGACGCATCTGCGCAGCATCAAGATGGCACCGTTGCAGCACGATGCCGACGGAAGGATCGCGACGATTTATCCATATGGGGAAGACGCGGTGTCGCCCTGGTGAATGGTCGCCGCTGTGCGGTCAGTTGCAGACGCTAGTCATTGGCTGGCGCCAAGGCAAGTGAGCCATGTCCCGCTCGTTGCCGCTGACTGGCGATCCTCCGTGGGGCGTCCTGTGGCGCGTCGATACTGCATTGCATGCTTTGTGCAGCCAGCCATTCAGGCCTTGTCTCCATCGCGCACGCCTCACGCCCCGCGCATGGCCACCAAGGGACGCAGATCGTCCACAAGGCGCTTTCTGCTGCTACGCGCGTACTCGACCGGGGAGAACGGCATTGCCGAGTCTGCGTAGGCATCGATGAGCTGCAAGAGTGCGTCGCTGCCAATCTCCTCCGGCGCGGGATTAGTGCCGGCCTCGGTCAGCGATGTCAGCCGTTCCTGGAGCATTTCCTTCCTGGCGATCTCCATGCCGAGGGACGGGTCTGCCACGCACAGGCCAAAGGTCCCATCAAGAAAATAGGGGATGAACCCCTGGATCTTTTTTTCAATGGCATCCGTGTTCTCGATGTGCGCGCGCAACCCTGTCTCCAATTCCCGACCCAATGCCGCAAGCACGGCATCACGCGCGTCCCCCTTTGCGACTCGGTCGGCGATGTCCACCCATTTCCTGCATTCGGGACGGAAGTAGTCGCCCACAAGGCGCTCGTCGATGTGTGTGACTCCAAACGCCGCCGAACGGATGGAATGTCCGTCGCACGTATACGTCGGTTTTGGTATGGCATCCGCTTCCAGAAGCGCATCGAGCCGATCAACCGTAATGCCGGCAAGCGACGCGAACGTTGGCTTGTCCACGAAGTGCGTTTGCAGATAGTTTGCCAGCGTCACCGACTGCTGCATGGACAATCACCCATGTTCATAGAGGGGCGGGACCCTATCACACCGGTACATAGGCAGGCACAAGATCGGCCTCAGTTCGCTAGAGCTGGACAGACGACGACCAAACGCTGCCACGACTTCTCGCACGGTACCGTCATGTTACTGGCACCGAGGGCCAGCTTGCGCCTGAGCCGGAACTGCATCGCATGGGGCCGCATCCAAGCGCGTTGCAGTTACGTAGGCCTATGTACTTGCTCTTTTGATGGAGGTTGCCATGCGACATCGTTCGATGCTGTTGTTACTGACGCTTGCGGTCTACGGGAGTGCTAGCGCAAGCGACTCACGCGCTGCCCTGCCGCGCGCAGACACCGTTGACGTGCCACGCTTCATGGGCGACTGGTACGTCATCGCGCACATTCCTACCCGGCCCGAGCGCAAGGCCTACGATGCCGTGGAGCGCTATGCGCTGCGACCGGATGGCCGCATCCAGACCACGTTTACATTCCGCAAGGGAAGTTTCGAGGCACCGCTCAAGTCCATGCATCCGATCGGCCAGGTGGCGAAGGAGGGCAATGGCGCGCTGTGGAGCATGCAATTCTTCTGGCCGTTCAAGGCCGAGTACGTGATCGCCTGGCGGGATGCAAATTACGCGCAGACCATCGTGGCACGCAGCAAGCGCGATTACGTCTGGTATATGGCGCGCACGCCACAGGTCTCCGAGGCCGACTATCAGCAGGCCGTTCAACGTATCGCCGCCATGGGCTACGACGTCTCGCAGCTGCGCCGCGTACCGCAGTCGCAGCGCTGATGCGGTGATGCCGTGACTCGGAAAAACGGCAACGAGCTTAGCGATGCAATGACTCCATCGCCAAGCTCGCACACGGGCTGCGTCAGGCGTCCTTGTCATCCACGGAAAATTCCCAGCCGTCATTCAAGCCACCCAAGGGCTTGGCTTCGGTTGCGAGTTCTTCCTCGAACGCCGAAATCGCCTTGTACGACGGAATCATGGTCGGATACACCGTCACATCCATCGGAAACGCCGTGTTTTCCGGATAGTGGCAGCAACGCACCTTTTGCTCGAAGCGCAGCAGCATCACCGAGAACTCCAAGGCCGACTCCTTCGTGGGGAAGACCACGGAGAACGCAATCTCGCGTGGCTTGGATAGATCCACCCCTTGCTGGGCAATGTGCCAGAGGGTGTCGCCGTTGTCGTCGTTAGGGTAGAAGTCTGGGTGTCGTTGCATGGGGGCTTCGGTCTTTGGCGGCCGGTTGGCAGAGGAAGAATTCTAGCGCCTGGTTTGTGAAGCCTGTCATTAACTGCGGTCTGAAATCAGATGGTGTCAGAGCGCCCTTCGAGCTCACTATATTTTTGACGATCACATCATTTTTTGCATCAGGAGCTGGCGCATTCGATTCACTCAAGTATCCCGCTGAGCTGAAATGTCTGGATATTAATACTTATATCTTTGCGACAATGCATTGATAATCCAAAGAGCACAAGGATTCCAGGCCTGCATCTTGACTCCTCCATGCATCGGTAGCACACTCCTTCACGGAGCGTAGCAACTCCGTAGACAGCGGTGCCACCCCCGTCAAGCGGTGGTTTTTTGTGCCTGATGTTCGGGCACATGCTCGGCGTCTCCACGCCGGGAGGGCGGCGAATACAACACCCGCAAGGGAAATAAGCCCGCCGACTGTCTGCGGTTGCTAACCTCCCGGCATCCCGCCGCATCGTGCGGCGGGAGCCTGTTCCGGAGGAGTGAGCATGGAGCAGTCTCTGTTCGGGTATTACCTGCTGCCGGAAGGCGCACAGCTTCGGTTGCTGCAGACGCGCGATCATTTGCGTTTCCTGGCGACGCTGGCGCAGCCAAGTGCAACCATCGAGAGTCATTTCAATGAGCCGCATGTGAGCCTGAATGCACTTGCATTCTGCTTTGATCTGTTGGCTGAGCAGTTGGAAAACGTGTTGAACCAGACGCTGACGCCCGATGATTTTCTAGGACCTAACTTGACGCAGTAGCGGCGGCAAGATCGGGGGCTTGCACCCCAAGGTGCCCAGCCCGCAACTGCAGCCTCTCCTTCGATTATTCGAAACCAACCAAATTTATATAAGACACCCCCTTGACGCCCATCTGAGATTCGGTGTGGCCTGATTCAACGTAGGCGCGATTGACCCCACACTGGCAGACTTTCTTGATGTTGTTCTTGATGGCGCCTTCGATGCTGTGGTTGAAGCTAAATGCACTACTTCCTTCGACAACGCACACTTCTCTTTTCAGTCCACTCTCTATGGCCTGACTCTTTGTTTGATAGACCGTCACTTCGCAGCTGCCGCTCTTATAGTTGTTAGCTGCGCCTATCATCCTCACCGATCCAGTTGCGCAACCAGACACACAGCAAAAAATAATAGCTGAAAAAATCATTTTATTACTATTCAAGAAAACCTCGCTGTTTGAGCGGACCTGCCATGAGGAAAGCGTTTCCGGCACGGATCATAAAATATTTGCAATCACGCATTTCATTACATACCGCAGGACCAAATCGATTCATGGGACCTGGGTTTTGTGGCCACCCAACGATGAAGCTAAAAAAGAGCGGATTAATTTGATATTTTGACCGTCTCAGCAAAAGCCAAGAAGCGGAGGCACCTATCGCCTCTGCCAGTGATTGTTACGGCACCCAAATCAAATTCATCAACTGCGGATCGGCGGTCACCTTGACCAGCTTGCCGCTGGGGCCGAACTGCACCTGGTACTCGGAGAAGCTGTCGCGCCAGTAGCGCCACAGCGAGGCGTCCAGATTCGGGTTTTCGCTGCTGATCGGGTAGCCGACCGCCATCAGCACCTGTTCGCGGGTCATGCCGCCGGTGAGCTTGCCGTCATTGATGGCCTGGCGGATCTTGGGCGGAAAGGTGGCCAGCTTGAGCTTGGTGTCGGCGGTGACGACATAGCGGGCGGCGAAGGCGGTGTTGTCCAGGTCGCGGCTGTAATCGTTGCCGATGGACTGCTTTTCGCCGGCGATCTTGAGGTTGACGCGGTTGCGGCCGAAGCCGGTGACGCTGACCGGGGTGCCGACGGGGAGCAGGCGCTTGCCGTCTTCGGCGTAGTTGCTGTCGCTGATCCAGCTGCCGTCGGTGCGCAGGTTGCAGCACAGAAAGCCATCGTACTTGGCGACGTCGGCGGCGCTGGCCAGGTTGGCGGCAGTGAGCAGGCTCAGGGCCAGCAGGGAAGAACGCAGACGCATCGTAAGACTCCTTTCTCGACGGCCGTGGCCGCGCGGCAACGAGGGGATCAGGCGCGCCGCCGTTTCCCCGGCGGCGCGCCGGCATTGTCGCAGCCCCGAGCGACTTGGCAAGCAGGTGACGCGACCGGGCCGCGGTTGTGTATGCTCGGAGCCGTGGACACCCTCTCACCCGCCGAGATCGCCGAGCAGATCGCCGAGTTGCGACGCGCCCACCGCGCGTTGGACGAGGAGATCCAGCGCGTGCCCGCGAACCTGGAGGACGAGCTGCAGATGAAGCGCTTGAAGAAGCGCAAGCTGCATCTGAAGGACTGCATCACGCGGCTGGAGATGGAGCTGGTGCCTGACGAGCCGGCGTGAGGCCATGCCTTCATTTGAGTTCGCTTGTCGACACCGGCGCGCTGATCGCGGCGTCTGCCCGCTCTTGGGGCCAATTCCCCTGCGTAGGAGCGCACCTGGGCGCGATGAGGCGTTTCCCTGGAAGGCCCGTCGCGCTCAGGCGCGCTCCTACGGTGCCTGTAAGCAGATTGGCTGGCGGGGCTGCGAATGCGCGGCATGTGATTCGCGATGGGGGACGCGGCGTGTCATGGCTGGTTGAGCAAGCGTGGCCTTGGCGTGGCGTTGCGCGCACGTAACCGCCTGACTGCGAGTCCGCAGACGTTGACCAACTGTCGCTGCGTTTCCCGCATGCGCCCTTCGGGCACCCCCCCCCCCGCAAGCGGGATAAGGAAGCGCCAAGGCGAGACAATCAGACTCCTGCGTGCAGCGCTCAGCCTGCGCGCAGCAGGATCTTGCCGCGGCGGCCCGGCTCGGCGCTGGCTGCGGCGGCCTTGGCGGCATCTTCCAGGTCGAACACCGCTTCCACCGGCAGGGCTAGGCTGCCATCGACGGCGGCTTTTAGCAGTTCGCCGATCATGCGGCGCTTGTCCTCGGGCTTGGTGGCGGCCATGACCTTGCTGCCCCAGAAGCCGCGCACGCTGGCCTGCTTGAAGATCACATCGCCGCTGGAAATCTGCAGCGGCTCGCCGGTCATGGAGCCGAACGAGACCAGCTCGCCGCCTTCGGCCAGCAGCCCCATCAGCTCGCCGGCCGCGCTGCCGGCGACCGAGTCGATCGCACGCACGATGGGTGCGTCGACGGCCAGCGCGCGGGCCTTGTCCTGCCAGCCTTCCTGCGCGGTGGAGATTGCATTGCCAATGCCCAGCGCTTTCAACTCGTCCACGCCGGCATCTCGGCGCACCAGGTTGATCACGTTGATGCCGCGCGCAGCGGCGAGCATGGCCACGGTCTTGCCGACCGCGCCATTGGCGGTGTTCTGCACGATCCAGTCGCCTTTTTTGACCTGCAGGAACTCGATCAGCATCAACGCGCTCAGCGGCATGGCGATCAATTGGCAACCACGGTCGTCATCCAGTGCGTCGGGTAGCGGCACCACGCCCGACGCGTCGGCGAGCAAGAACTCCGCCCAGCTGTCGTGCACGCCAGCGGCGACCACGCGCTGGCCGATCTGCAGGCCGTCGACACCTTCGCCGAGTGCGTCGATCACGCCGGCCGCTTCGCTGCCGCCGATGGCGGGCAGCTCGGGCTTGTAGCCGTAATTGCCGCGCACCGTCCACAGGTCGTGGTTGTGGATCGGCGAGCGGCGCATGGCGATGCGCACCTGGCCCTTGCCGGGTTGCGGGGTGGGCCGCTGGCCGGGTTCTAGCACCTTGGCGGGGTCGCCAAATTGGGTGTGGATGGCTGCGCGCATGGAGATCTCCTGCCGGGCACGCCTGTGGTCCAACGCACCCGATCGTGATGAAAGGTGGCGCGATGCTATCGGCGGGGCTGCAAGCGGAGGATGAAACGGACGGAACTGTTGTGTGAAGTTGTTGGGACGCGTGGAGCGCGCCGGTCGTGCTTTGCATTGCTGCGGCGCTGGATGATTTGCGTGCTGAACGGCCCTCATCCGCCCTTCGGGCACCTTCTCCCAGGGGGAGAAGGGAGAAGCGACATCGGCGAGTGCCAGTCTGCCCTGCGGCTGCCCTGGCAGCGCACCGCCACCTTACGCAGCCGGCGGCAGCACCACATGCGTGCTGACCGGCCCTCGTCCGCCCCGTCGGGCGCCTTCTCCCGGAGAGAGAGAAGGTGAGCGTCGTGCGCATCTGCGCTGTACTGCTAGTGCCCACCCTTACACGCAACAGAGAGATGCTGGCGTTTGCAGCGCCGCCTCACTCGGCCGGCGGCAGCACCGCCTCCGGCTTTACCGCTTCGGGGCTGACCCGCTCGATGGTGTGGCGCAATTCGCGGCCGAGGATGAACTTGGCGTCCTTGGCCCAGGCATCCAGGCGCTCGTCGAACAGCAGCTTGCTGTTCTCGTCCGGCCACACCAGGCGCAGCTCGCGCAGTTTCTGGATGAAGCTGCGGAACAGGGTCTTGTCGAAGAACTCCGGGGCGGCCGGGGCGTACAACAGGCTCAGGCGTTGCGCGGCCTGTTGGCACAGGCTTTCCAGTTCGCCGGCACCGAGCACGCCGGGGCCGTTCTTCACCAGCACCGAAATGGCGATGTAATAGCGCTCGAAGGCCTGCTGCAGCGAATGGCCGATCGCACGCAGGCGGAACACCTCGTCGGTCTGCCCGGTGTTGCGGGTCAGCACGCCGCCATCGTCGTCGGCGACGTTGAGCAGCAGACCTTCGCGCACGAACATCTCGATGGTCTGCTCGATGCGTTCGGCAAAGCGGTCCTCGCTCCACGGCAGGAACAACTCCGCCTGCAGGAACGGGTACACGGTACGCCCCAGGCGCAGCAGGCCTGCACGGCTCATGCGGCGGTTGTTCTGGAAGCAGCACGCCACCCACGACGACGCCGTGAACAGGTGCAGCACGTTGTTGCGGAAGTAGCTCAGCAACACAGCGGTGTCGCCGCTGACGCTCAGCACATCGCCCAGCGGATGCGACACACGCGTCAGCACGTTGATCTCTTCGGCGTGGGTGATGATGCGCGCCGGGGTGTGCGGGGTGACGGTGACGCGGTTCGAATACGGCATCTCCGCCAGCAGCTTCTTGCACAGCTCGATCTGCGCGATCAGGTCGGCCTCGCCCATTGCGTGCTTGGGCGTGGACAGCAGCGCCAGCGCCAGCAGGTTGATCGGGTTGACGTCGGCGGCGCAGTTGATGCGGGTCTGGATCTGGGTGGACAGCGTGTCCACCGCCGGCGCCAGCCAGGTGGGTTTTTCGTCGTCGGGCAGCGGTTGGCCGTCCCAGTCGGGCGCGTGCCTGGCCAGCACGTCGTTGAGCGCGATCGGCTCGCCGAAGTTCACCACCACCTGGCCGTAGTTCTGCTTGAGCACCTTGGGGATGGACCACAGCAGGCCCCAGATGGATTCCTTCTCCTTCGGCCGGCCGGTGAGCTCGTCCAAGTAGCTGTTGCCTTCCATCAGCTTCTCGTAGCCGATGTAGACCGGCTGGAACAGCACCGGCTTGCGCGGCTGACGCAGGTAGGCACGCAGCGTCATCGCGATCATGCCGCCCTTGGGCTGCAGCAGACGCCCGGTGCGCGAGCGCCCGCCTTCGACGAAGTATTCGATCGAGTAACCGCCGGCCACCAGCTGGGCGACGTATTCGCTCAGCACCGCCGAATACAGCGCATTGCCCTTGATCGAGCGGCGGATGAAGAACGCGCCACCCTTGCGTAGCAGCGTACCGACCACCGGCAGATTGAGGTTGATGCCGGCCACGATGTGCGGCGGCACGATGCCGCGTTCGTACAGCAGGTAGCTCAGCAGCAGGTAATCCATGTGGCTGCGGTGGCTGGGCACGTAGACCACTTCGTGCCCAGGCGCGGCCTGCTTGAGCTTGTCCAGGTGATGCACCAGCACGCCGGCGTAGATGCGGTTCCACACATGGGTGAGCAGGAAGCTGGCCGAGCGCACCACCGGGCTGGAATAGTCGGCGGCGATTTCCCAGGCGTAGGCATGCGCCTTGCGCCAGGCATCGACCGGCTTGGAGTTGTCGCGCTTGGCCTGGGTGGCGATGGCCTCGCGTACCGAGTCGGCCGCCAGCACCTGGTCCACCAGCAGGCGGCGGGTGGACAGGTCCGGCCCGATCACCGCCTCGCGGATGCGCCGGAAGTGGGTGCGCAACACCCGCTGCAGCTTGCGCAGGGTGCGCTCGGGCGGCAGGCCTTCGGCCATGGTCTGGCGCAGCGAGATCGGCGGCGCGAAACGCACGATGGTGGTGCGGCCATTGAGCAGCACCGCCAGCAGGCGCCGGAAGCGGCCGACCAGCGCCCAGTTTTCCGAGAACAGCACCGCGAACCAGCCGCTCTGCTTATCGGGTGCGCGGCCCACGAAGATCGACACCGGCACCAGGTGCACGTCCAGGTCGGCGCGCACGCGATGCGCCTGCAGCAGCTTGGCCAGCGAATCCGAATGGGTCTTGCCGCCGCGCTGCTCGGGGATCAGCGAATTGCTGCTGCTGCGCCGCGACAGCGCCAGGTAGGCGCGTTTGCGCTGCAGCGGGTCGCCCGGCAGCGGCACCAGTGGCGAGGGCAGCCCGGCCTCGCGGCAGGCCTTGTCCAGGATCAGGGCGCTGGACAGGCCGTAGTCTTCCAGCACGTAGACCACCGGCGTGCCGTCGTCGTAGCGGCTCGGCTGATCCGGTTCGATGGTCAGGCTCAGCCAGGGGTCGGCCAGGCGGCCGAGCAGGCGCGCCCACCACGGGCGTTTGGCGCTGCGGGCGGCGGCGACGGCGGGCGCGATCGACGGCGCAGCGTCCGGCGGAACCGGAACGGCGGTCGGCAATGCGGCGGCCGTGTCACCGAGATCGGCGGCAGCGGTGGGCGGGGCGGGCTGGCCGTCCGGGAACGGCAGGGGATTCTGGTCTGGCATCACGGTCATTATCGCCTAGCGGGGCCTTGCCCGGTGGCGGCGGGCGTGGCGGGCGCGGCCGCCGGGGTGTCAGGCGTTGCAGCGGCGTCGGGTACGGGCGCCACCGGCGCGGCGCCGAGCAGCGCCTGCACCTCGTCCTGGGTCTGCTGCTGGTACCAGTGGCCCTCGCGCTTGATCAGGCCGATGCTGAGGTCGATGTCGTGCGCGGCCAGCGGATAGCGCAGCCGCACCTGGGCGCGGTCGCCGTCCTGCCTGATCAGGCCGGTGCGCAACGCATCCAGGCTGCTGTCCAGCGACAGGCCGTAACGCTCCAGCACCTGCTTGGCCGCGGCCCAGAACGGCCCCAGCCGGCGCAGGCTCTCTTCCATCCCCAAACGCTGCAGATCGGCGTCCGAGCCGATGCCGGTGGCGCGGGCGGCGGTTACCAGGTCGGTGATGCTGGCCCTGGCGCGCGCGCGATCGGCCAGCGGCGCAGTGGCGGCCCAGTCGCTCAAGGCATCGACCAGTTGCACGTAGTGAGCGCGTTGCTCGGACTGATAATCGCTGCGGCTGCGCAGGTATTGCACGCCGAACTGGCCCAGCGACTGCGCGGCCTGGCGGATGCCCTGCGACTGGCCGGCCAGCTGCGCATCGAAGGCCTGCTGCAGCTGGCGCTCGGCGCCGGGCGCGGACAAGCTGCCGAGCAGGCTGCCGACCTCGTTGGGCAGCGGCAGCTCGGTCAGCGGCCAGCGGCTGGCACCGCTGCGCCAGGCCGCCTCCAGCTGGGTGTACTGCGCGGGGGTGACCCGGATCCGCGCATAGGCGACCAGGTCGTTGCGCCGCAGTGGCAGGGTCATCGACTGCATCGCCGCGGCCGGCTCGGCGCTGGCGCCTGGCAAGGCAGCGGTGTTGTCGGCGCGCTGGCAGCTGCCCAGGCAGAGCGCTGCCAGCAGCACCCACGCGATGGACTGGAACCGGCCGGCGCGGACGGTGGATGGCGACATGCGCACGCTGTTCCCCTGATCGATCGGCGCATCTTGCTGTCTGAATGCGTTGGCGGCAAGGCGCGCCACCACCGTGCGCCCGGGTACGGTTCTGAAAACGTTAGTTTTTCGTAGTTCCGGGCATATTGCCGTCCAGTGTCCGATGTTGACCGGCGTTGTCCCCTCCGGACAAACTTGTCCAGACGATGCTGGTAAGCCCTTGTGCCACCAGCGTTTGGCCCAATGCTGCAGCGCATCATGTAAGCGCTTGCAGTTCCTGCTAGCGTGCGCGCCATCTCGCTCTGAGGTCGCCATCGGTTGGGGCCGATGTCATTCATGTGCACGTGTGACACGAACGTTCTGCGCCAGCGGACCGTGCGCCCCTTTCCGGCGTGCGGTGCATACCGCATTGTTCTGGAGGTTTCGCCATGAGTCGGCCACGCTCCGAAGGCGGTAGCGTCACCATCAAGGACGTCGCGCGCGAAGCGCAGGTGTCGGTGGCGACGGTCTCGCGCACCATGAATGGGCATCAGCATGTGGCCGAGTCGGTGCGCGAGCGCGTGCTGCAGGTGGCCCGTGCGCTGCATTACATCCCGCATCACGCCGCGCGCAGCCTCAGCAGCCGGCGCACCCACACCATCGGGGTGGTGTTGCCGGACCTGCATGGCGAATTCTTTTCCGAACTGATCCGCGGCATCGACCAGGTGGCGCGCGAGCAGGGCTACCACCTGCTGGTGTCCAGCTCGCACGGTGACCCGCAGGCGCAGCGCCGGGCGCTGGAACGCCTGCCCGGACGCGTGGACGGGGTGGTGGTGATGTCGCCGTCGCTAGGCGACTCCGGCGTGCATGAGGACGCCCTGCCCGGCGGCCTGCCGGCGGTGCTGCTCAACTGCGCCGGCACGGCCAGCCAGCGCCCGGTGCTCAACGTGGACAACTACGGCGGCGCGCGGACGATGACGCGACATCTGCGCGACAGCGGCCACCGCCGCATCGCCTTCATCGCCGGGCCGGCCGACAACTTCGATGCGCACGAGCGTCTGCGCGGCTACCGCGACGAGCTGGCGCTGGATGCGCAGGCGCAGCCCTGGGTGCTGCCGGGCAACTTCGACGAAGAGTCCGGCTACCGTGCCGGCCAGACGCTGGCGCAGGACGCGCGCCCGGATGCGGTGTTCGCGGCCAACGACATGATGGCGCTGGGCTGCCTGTTCGCGCTCGGCCATGCGGGGCTGAAGGTGCCGCAGGACATCGCGCTGGCCGGCTTCGACGACGTGCCGATGGCGCGCTACGTGCTGCCGGCGCTGACCACCATGCGGGTGGATATCGCCGGGCTGGGCGCACGTGCATTGCAGCTGTTGCTGGGTCAGCAACTGATCGATGCGCCTGCCCCGCCCGCCGACGCCGTACCACCGGCGTTTTCCGAGATGGTTCCCGAACTGATCGTGCGCGCGTCCAGCGCGCCGCGTGCGGCGCCTCCCCTCTGAGACGCGCCACCGCGCGTTGCCGCACGTGTGTTGCTTGCAGTCCCTGCCGTTGTTGCCAGCTGTTCCGCTTTACGCCGTACCGACGCGCCAGTCACTCCGCTGGTTCGCGCTTTACCCCTGGGAGGGGGAAAGTCATGAAGAATTACCGCACCGTCTCCACCCTGCCAGCGCGCAGCCTGTTGTGCTGTGCGCTGGCCGCCTCGTTGCTGGCCAGCACGCCCGCCATGGCCCAGTCCAGCAACGCCACCTTGCGCGGCCAGGTCGCCGCGGCACAGGCCGGCACCACCGTGACCGCGACCAATGTCGCCAACGGCGCCGTCCGCCGCGTGCCTACCGGTGCCGACGGCAGCTACGCGCTGGTCGGCCTGCCGCCGGGCACCTACAAGGTGGACGCCGGCCCCGGCAGCGAGCAGACCGTGACCCTGTCGGTGGCCTCGTCGGTCACCTTGAACCTGGGCGGCGGCGCGGCGGCGGCGCCTGCCGGCGATGCCACCACGCTGGACGCGGTGCAGGTCACCGCCACCACGCTGCAGGAGGTCAAGACCTCCGAAGTGGGCACCAATGTGTCGCTGAAACAGATCAGCACGGTGCCGCAGCTGACGCGCAACTTCCTGGAGTTCGCCGACACCGTGCCGGGCATGCAGTTCGAGACCAACTCCAACGGCAACAGCCAGATCCGCGGCGGCGCGCAGGGCAGCTCGGCGGTGAACGTGTACATCGACGGCGTCGGCCAGAAGAGCTACCTGTTCGGCGGCGTGTCCGGGCAGGAGCAGAGCGCGGGCAACCCGTTCCCGCAGCTGGCCATCGGCGAGTACAAGGTCATCACCTCCAACTACAAGGCCGAGTTCGACCAGGTCGGTTCGGCGGCGATCGTGGCCTCGACCAAGTCCGGCGGCAATGAATTCCACGGCGAGATCTTCGGGCGCACCAGCAATACCGATTTCCGCGCGCGCCAGCCCGACGAACGCGCCGGCGCGCCCAACTCCGATGGCAGCAAGCGCAAGACCCACCAGGACGAATACGGCTTCGCGCTGAGCGGGCCGATCGTGCAGGACAAGGCGCATTTCTTCTTCAGCTACGAAGGCAAGGGCTTCGAGGTTTCGGCCGATCCGGTCGCCGTGCCCGACCGCTTCAGCGCGCTCAGCGACGACCTGCCGGCCGGCGTGCAGAGCCGGCTCGGCTCGGTCACCCGTCCGTTCAACGAAGATTTGTACTTCGGCAAGGTCGACTGGGACGTCGGCCAGAACGACCGCCTGGAGCTCACCGGCAAGTACCGCGACGAGGAAAGCCGCGACAGCGTCGGCGGCCAGACCACTGCGATCGCCTCCAAGATCAACCTCAACACCGAAAAACGCGTCGACCTGCGCTGGCAGCATTACGGCGAGCGCTACGTCAACGAAGCGCGCGTGTCTTATGAAGACATCCTGTTCAATCCTACCGCCTACACCGTGGGCAGCCAGAGCGTGTACACGCGCGGCATCGCCGAAGACGACGTGCTGCTCAACGACGGCGCCACCAGCGGCCTGGCGATCCAGCGCAAGGGCCAGAAAGGCCCCAGCTTCCAGAACGATCTGACCTTCAACAACCTCGAGTGGCACGGCAATCACGTCATCAAGATGGGCGTGAAGTACAAGGAAGTGGAGCTGACCCAGAGCGAGAACTCTGCGGCCAACCCGTCGTTCTACTACGCGGTGGGCGATGGCACGGGCACCTCGGCCATTCCCTACCAGGTGCGCTTCAACCTGCCGTTCGCCGGTGCCGCGCCGTCGGTGACCACCACCAGCAAGCAGCTGGGCCTGTACATCCAGGACGATTGGGACGTCAACGACAAGCTGCAGTTGAATCTTGGCGTGCGCTGGGATGGCGAAAAGATTCCCTCGTACCTGGACAACGTGACCCCGCCGGAAGTGGTGGCGGCCTTGAACGGCCCCGGCACCGATCCGGCCGTGAGCGCCACCTACGCCGAGCAGCTCGCCAAGGGCGGGGTGGATATCAACGACTACATCAGCAACGGGCGCAATCGCAAACAGGACAACAACAACTTCGCACCGCGCCTGGGCTTTTCCTACGACTTCCGTGGCGACGAGTCGCTGGTGCTGTTCGGCGGTGCCGGCCGCAGCTACGACCGCAACCTGTTCGACGTGATGGGCCTGGAGCAGATCAAATCCGCGCTGGCGCAGTACACGATCCGCTTTGCCGGGCCCACCAACTGCGTCCCGGCGCCGGGTACCTGCACCGCCTTCGATCCGACCTATGTGAGCAATCCCGACAGCCTGGGCAACCTGGTCGATGCGCGCGTGCGCAACGGCGAAATCGACCTGCTCAACAACGATCTGAAGACGCCGTATGCGGACCAGTATTCGCTGGGCCTGCGTACCCAGCTGGGCGACTGGAACACCTCGGCCACGGTGTCCTACATCCATAGCAAGGACGGTTTCATCTTCACCCTGGGCAACCGCTATGCCAACGGCGATTTCTTCCAGAACGGCGGCCAGGCATTCGGACAGACGCCCCGCGGCTTCGGCAACCTGATCATCGGCAACAACGGCGTGGAGACCAAGACCGGCCAGCTGCTGCTGTCGGCGGACAAGGCCTATACGCAGGAAAGCGGCTGGGGCCTGACCGCGGCGTACACCTTCTCGCGCGCGCGCGGCAATCGCGGCAACGACGATCGCTACGGATTCGATGCGGCCACCATTGCCGACTATCCGTTCCTGGACCTCAACGCGGTGCCGCGCCACCGCCTGGTGCTCACCGGCATCTACGACCTGTTCTGGGGCATCAGCGGCTCGGCCAAGCTGACCCTGGCCACGGTGCCGCCGCGCAACGAAGCGATCTCTTACGACCAGTACGGCGGCCCGAGTTCGGACAACATCCGCGTGGTCTCGGTGGATGCGCCCGGCGGCAAGTTCATCGCCGGCGGCGACATCTTCGGCACCCGCCAGCTGGACCTGTCGTTGTCCAAGGACATGCACATCACCGATGCGGTGACGGTGCAGGTGCGCGGCGATCTGATCAATGCGCTGAACTTCCGCAACTACGATCAGTACAGCATCGACTGGGGCAGTGCCGGCACGTACGACCCGCGCGTGAGCATCAACCAGTACGGCGCGATGTCCACTCCGCCACGGACCTTGTTCATGAGCGCACGCATCATCTGGTAACGGCTGTGTTGGCGGCATCCGGCGTCTCGGCGCCGGTGCCGCAACCGCTGCCGACGCTGCACGGCCCCACGGCAATGGGGCGGGGCCGCCTGCATGGTTGTTCATTGTCCCGATTGAGGTGTGTTCCTGAGGCGCGACGCGCGATGCGAACGATGCTGCAGACAGCACGCTCCCGTTGGCGATCGTTTTTGTTGTTTGCCGTCCCTGCTGTCTGTTGCCCGCTGTACCCGTTCCATCCACACCAAGCATCAACCTGACGCGCCAGTCACTTCACTGGTTCGCGCTTTACCCCTGGGAGGGGGAAAGTCATGAAGACTCACCGTACCGTCTCCACCCTGCCGGCACGTAGCCTGTTGTGCTGCGCCCTGGCTGCCTCGTTGTTCGCCACCACCCCGGCCATGGCCCAGTCCAGCAACGCCACGTTGCGCGGACAGGTCGCTTCCGCACAGAGCGGCAGCGAGGTCGTCGTCACCAACCTCGCCACCGGCTCGGTGCGACGCGCACCGGTCAATGCCAACGGCAACTACACCATCGTCGGTCTGCAGCCGGGCACCTACAAGGTCGAATCCAACGGCGCCAGCCGCACGGTGACCCTGTCGGTGGCCTCCAGCGCCACTGTCGATCTCGGCACCGAGGCGGCCGCAGCACCCGCCGGCGACGCGACCACACTGGACACGGTGACGGTCAGCGCGCCGATGATTCGCGACGTCAAGACCTCGGAGGTGGGTAACACGGTGTCGCTGCGCCAGATCCAGCAGCTGCCGCAGGCCACGCGCAACTTCCTGGAATTTGCCGACACCGTGCCGGGCATGGTGTTCACCATCGACCAGGACGGCAACACCAAGTTGCGCGGCGGTGCGTCCAACGCCAGCTCCAGCAATCTGTACATCGATGGCGTGAGCCAGAAGAGCTATGTCTCCGGTGGCGGTATTGCCGGCCAGGACGAGACCCAGGGCAATCCGTTCCCGCAGCTGGCGATCGGTGAGTACAAGGTCGTCACCTCCAACTACAAGGCCGAATACGGCCAGATCAGCGGCGCAGCGATCACCGCGGCAACCAAGTCCGGCACCAACGAGTTCCATGGCGAAGCGTTCTACCGCTTCACCAATCAGGACCTGCGCAAACAACGCCCGGACGAAGCCGATGGCAAGGTCGATTCGCAGACCAAGGAATATGGTTTTGCGATCGGCGGCCCACTGATCCAGGACCGCATGCATTTCTTCTTCGCCTACGAAGGCAAGGACAATGTCGCGCCCAAGAGCGTGCAGCCCAGTGCCGAAGCGGCACCGTTCGTCGGCCTGCTGCCGTCGAACCTGCGCGACCAATACGGCGCGTCCAACATGCCGTTCACCGAAGATCTGTATTTCGGCAAGATCGACTTCGAACCGACCGACAACGATCGCATCGAACTGGCCACGCAGTATCGCGACGAAACCCAGGTCAGCAATGTGGGCGGCCAGAACGCGCCCGACCGCGCGGTGGACAAGATCAACAAGGACAAGCGCACCAGCCTGCGTTGGCAGCACAGTGCCGACAGCTGGTTCAACGAAGCCATCCTCACCACCGAAGATTCGCGCAATGTGCCGACGCCGCGCGGTGTCGGCAACGGCTCCATCTACACCTACATCGACCGCACCCAGGCCGATCCGCGCCAATGGGTGTTCCTCAACACCGGCGCTGCCAGTGGCGAAGACTTCAAGTTGCGTAGCCAGAAGGGTTGGTCGTTCCAGAACGATCTGACCTTCAACGCACTGCAGTGGCATGGCGAGCACACCATCAAGACCGGTGTGACCTATCGCGACATCAAGCTGACCTCGCGCGAATCGAGCTCGCTCAATCCGCAGTTCAGCTATGAAGTCGGCCAGAACGGCGTGGCGCCGGTGCCGTTCCAGGTGCGCTACATCCGCGCGTTTGACAACCCCGGCCAGCTGCCGGTAGTCGAGTCGCCGTCCAAGCAGTACGGCATTTATCTGCAGGACGACTGGGCCGCCACCGACAAGCTGATGATCAACATCGGCGTGCGCTACGACTACGAAGACACCCCGGCCTATACCGACTTCGTGACCTCGCAGCCGTTCGTGGATGCGCTGTATTCCGACGACCCGGAAAACCCCGGCCAGCCGTGGGCCAACCGCCTGCTGCCCAGCGGCGTCAACGTTGCCGATTACATCAGTACCGGCAACAACCGCAAGAACTTCAAGGACGCCTGGGCACCGCGTCTGGGCTTCTCCTACGACCTGTTCGGCGATGAGGCGGCAGTGATCCACGGTGGCGCAGGCCGTTCCTACGACCGCAACCTGTTCGAACAGCTCGCGCTGGAATCGGTCAAGGCCGCGCTGTCGCCGGTGGTGGTGTACTTCAGCGATGCCGCCAGCGGCCAGGGCTGCTTCCGCGACGACCGCGCCTGTGCGCCTTGGAATCCGGCGTTTCTCACCGGCATCGATCAGCTCAACACGATCCCCGGCACCAGCGACAGCTCCGAGCTCTTCATGTTCAAGAACAAGCTCAAGACCCCGTACAGCGACCAGTACAGCATCGGCATCAGCAACCAGGTCGGCGACTGGCTGACCGATGTCACCTTCCAGCGGATCCTGTCCTACGACGGGCTGGTGATGAGCCTGGTCAACCGCTATCCGAACGGCGCGTACTTCGATGCCAACGGCGGCGTGCCGTGGGGCGAGCCGGTGCCGGGCTATCGCAACACCATCATCGGCAACAACGGTCTGGAGCAGCGCAGCAGCCAGGTGTTGCTGTCGGCGGAAAAGCCCTACACCAAGGAATCTGGCTGGGGCTTGAACCTGGCGTACACGCATACCAGCGCGCGCCAGAACCGCAACATCGACGAGCCGTTTGCATTCGACAAGGCCACCATCCGCGACTATCCGTTCGTGAAGTCCGATGCGGTCTCGGCGCACCGCTTCGTGGCCTCCGGCTCGCTGGATGGTCCGTGGGGCGTCACCTTCGGTGCCAAGCTGGTGCTGGCAACGCCTGAGCCGATCAACACGATTGCCTGCTACGGCTTCACCGATCCCGATGGCGGCACCTGCCAGCAGATCGGCGTCACTCCGCCGGGCAACGGCAAGTTCCTGTTGGGCGGCAAGATCTGGGGCTACCGCACCGTGGATCTGCAGGCCACCAAGGACTTCACCGTGGCTGGCGACTTCAAGCTGACCGCACGGGTGAACGTGCTCAACGTGTTCGATTTCAAGAACTTCACCCAGTACCAGTACAACAGCTTCGGCAGCAATGGTCGGCTGGAGCCGGACATCACCGTGGTCAACGACGGCGAGATCAGCTACGTGCCACGCAGCGTGATTTTCGAAGTGGGTGCAAAGTTCTGATCCACTGCAACGTGCACGCGCGTGCGCCTGCATGCGCGTGAGTCGAACGGGGCCGCGTGGCCCCGTTCGCATGTCAGCTTTCAAAGTGGCGAACAAAACATAGCGGGCAGTCGTCTGTTGGGTATCACACACTTGCGACGTAACGGTGTGCACGCGGTGCATGTTGTCCCGTGTATCGATTGCAACTGCCTGGCAATGATCACAGACGTTTTGTTGGCAGCTTCTCTTCTTCTCAGGACCGGACTTCCATGATCCCCGCTCCCCTCCGCAACATCGTCATCGTCGGCGGTGGCACCGCCGGCTGGATGGCCGCCGCGGCCTTCGCGCGCGTGCTTGGCCCCGGCTTCAAGGTGCAGCTGATCGAGTCCGAACAGCTCGGCACTGTCGGCGTCGGCGAGGCCACCGTGCCGCACATCAAGGCCTTCAACAATTTGCTCGGCATCGATGAAGCCGAATTCGTCCGCCAGACCCAGGGCAGCTTCAAGCTCGGCATCGAGTTCGTCGACTGGCAGCGGCCCGGCACGTCGTACATCCATGGCTTCGGCACCCAGATCGGGCACCCGCTCGGGCTGCTGCCGTTCCACCAGTACTGGATCAAGCAGCACGCGCGCGGCAAGGCGCAGCCGTTGGGCACCTATACGCTCAACACCGTGGCCGCGGTGCGCGGCAAGTTCATGACCTCGGCCGGCGATGTGCCGGCCAATTCGCCGCTGGCCAATATCGCCTACGCATATCACTTCGACGCCACGCAGTACGCGCGCTTCTTGCGCACTTACGCCGAACAGCGCGGCGTCACCCGTATCGAAGGCCTGGTCGAGCAGGTGCAGCTGCATGCGGACAGCGGCCACGTGCAATCGCTGCAGCTGGCCTCCGGGCAGGTCGTCAGCGGCGACCTGTTCATCGACTGCTCCGGCTTCCGCGGGCTGTTGATCGAAGAAGCGCTGCACACCGGCTACCACGACTTCAGCCATTGGCTGCCCTGCGACCGCGCCCTGGCGGTGCCGAGCGAAAACGTCGGCCCGCCCACGCCGTATACGCGCTCCACCGCGCGCGCGGCCGGCTGGCAGTGGCGCATCCCGCTGCAGCACCGCACCGGCAACGGCTATGTGTACTCCAGCGCGCACATCAGCGACGACGAAGCCGCCGCTACGCTACTGGCCAACCTGGAGGGCAAGCCGCTGGCCGACCCGCGCCCGCTGCGCTTCACCACCGGCCGGCGCAAGCAGTTCTGGAACCGCAACGTGGTGGCGCTGGGCCTGGCCAGCGGCTTCCTGGAACCGCTGGAATCGACCAGCATCCATCTGATCCAGGCCGGCATTTCCCGGCTGCTGGAGCTGTTTCCGCGCGAGGGCATCAGCCCGGTGCTGGTGCAGCGCTACAACGACCGGCTGGCGTTCGAGTTCGACCGCATCCGCGATTTCCTGGTGCTGCACTACCACGCCACCGAGCGCGACGACAGCGCGTTCTGGCGCCACTGCCGCACGATGCCGATCACCCCGGAACTGCAGACCACGCTGGACCTGTTCCGCGACAGCGGGCGCTTCTACCGCAATGCCGAGGAGATGTTCGCCGAGATCAGCTGGGTGCAGGTGATGGTCGGCCAGGGCATCCTGCCGCAGGGCTACCACCCGTTGGTGGACCAGGTGCCCGATCACGACGCCGAACGCTTCCTGGCCAGCGTGGCGCAGACCATCGGCCACTGCGTGGACGTCATGCCGACCCACCAGCAGTTCATCGATCGCTACTGCAAGGCGGCCGCGCCGCGTTGAGCGACGGCACCGCCGGCGCAGGCACCGATCGGCAGGCAAAAAAAAGGACCGGGCACAAGGCCCGATCCCTTCGAAAACCGGGACAAGCCCGGTGGACAATGAGTGGCACAGCTTCCGACTGACATCGGACGAGGGGCATCGTACGCAGGCTTTAACGTTAAAGCAACACTTTAATTCTATCGCTTTAACTTATTGATTTTGCACGCTTGCACCATGCGCAGCGTGCACTATTCCATGCTCCGTCAGTGCTGCTCCGCTCGCAGCACTGCCTGGATCTCTGCCTGGATCGCATTCGCCGCAGCGGCCGGATCGGCCGCCAGGCGGATCGGCCGGCCGACCACGATGGCATCGGCGCCGTCGTGGAAGGCCTGTGCCACACCCACGGTGCGCTGCTGATCGTCGCCGACCGGGCCGCCTGGGCGGATGCCGGGGCAAACGATCGAAAACGCAGATCCGGTGGCGCGCCGGATCGGGCCGGCCTCCTGGCCAGAGGCGATTACCCCGTCGATGCCGGCGGCCTGCGCGGCCAACGCGCGCTCCACCACCACCTCCACCGGCTCGCGGTCGATGCCCATCGCCGCCAGGTCCGGCCGGCCCATCGAGGTCAGCACGGTCACCGCCAGCAGGCGCATGTCGCCGTGGTTGGCCTCGGCAGCGGCCTGCAGCATGCCGGCGTGCCAGCCGTGCACGGTGCAATAGCTCACCGGCCACTGCGCCAGCCGGCGGATGGTGCCGGCCACGGTGGCGGGGATATCGAAGAACTTCAGGTCCACGAACACGCGCTTGTCGCGCCTGGCCAGGGCGTCGAGCACCTGGAAATACTCGCCGGAGGCCAGCAGTTCCATGCCGATCTTGTAGAAGGACACCGACTCGCCCAGGCGGTCGACCCAGGCGATCGCCTCGTCGTGGCCGGGCACATCCAGCGCAAAGATCAGCCGCTCATGCGCGGCCAGCGGCAGCGGGGCGCGGCTCATCGGGCCACCTCCAGCGCGGCGCGCTTGGCATCGTGGCGCTGCTGCCAGGGCTGGGCGTAATCGTTGTTGAACTGCGCCGGCTCCCAGCCGCCGTAGCTGGGGTTGGGAAGCATCCACCAGCGCTCGCCGAACCAGTCGTGGTATTGCTGCAGCAGCGCGCCACGCGCCTGGCCGGTGTTGGCAGTGACCTGCACGAAGTCGCCCAACTGGTCGCCGAACTGCATCAGCACGCGGTACTTCTGGCCGGCCAACTGGCGCCGGCAGTTCTTCTCGCTGCCGTTCTGCTCGCAGCCCTGGACCACGGTGCCAAGGCCGAGAAACACGCTGTCATCGGCCACCGGCAGCCCGACGCTACGCAGGTTGGCCAGCGTGGCGTCCTTCAGGTGCACGGCGCGGTTGGAGATGTAGACCAGGGTGATGCCGCGGGCGTTGGCGGCCTTGGCGAAATCCACCACGCCCGGGATCGCGGTGGCCTTCTTCTCCGCCACCCACTGGTCCCAACTCAGCTCGTCGTATTCCTTGCCGTCGCGCAGCAGGCGCGCCTGGTAGGGCGAGTTGTCCAGCACCGTCTCGTCCACGTCCAGCACCACCGCCGGCTTCAGCCCGGTGGCGGCATTGCCGCGTTCCTCGGGCACCAGCGCGTCCCAGTTGGGCTGCTTCAGCGCAGCGTCCAGCTTGTCGGCAGCGGCGCGGTAGGTCTGCTCGGCCACGGCGCGGTATTCCTCCGAGCGCTGCATCCACAGCACCGCGTTGAGGTTGTCGTCGCCGGCCGGCGCGGTGGCGGCCACGGGCGGCGTGGCGGTCTTGGCTGCGGCGGCGCCTGCGGCCGCATTGGCGGACACGGCGGCGTCCTGCGCGCGCTGTGCCAGCTCCTTGTCGCCGGGTTTGCAGGCGCTCAGGGCCAGCGCGGTGCAGGCGAGCAGGGACAACGGGGCGTAAAGCGAGGGGCGCATGGCATCCACCAGAACAGGAGCGGCAATGAAGACCGCGATTTTAGCGGGTTCGCGCCGCACCGCCCGCTCCGGCCGACGGCAGTGCTGCGGGCAGCGGCACGTGCGCACGCACGGCGACGTGGCCACTTTGGGATTTGCTGGCGTTGCACGCGTGCTTCATGCGCCTGCGACGACTGACGGCCGCTTCGATCCCGTTGCCGCTCTGGCTGCCCTACATGGGATCGCGGCCTGAAGAACGCCAATGCAGGATCGGCATATGCTTGTGAGCTGATTGCCCCGGAGTCGCCCCCATGACAGATGCACCTTCCCCGCCCGTCCTCGATACCGCCCAGGCCCGCGTGCTTGGCTGCCTGATCGAAAAAGAGGCGACCACGCCGGATGCATATCCGCTCACGGTCAACGCCGCGCAGGTGGCCGCCAACCAGAAGACCGCGCGCGAGCCGGTGCTGAACCTGCAGACCGGCGTGGTGCATCACGCCCTGCGTCAACTCGAAACCCTGGGGCTGGTCCGCCAGCAGTTCTCCTCGCGCGCTGAGCGTTACGAACACCGGCTGGGCAGCGTTCTGGACCTGACCCGCCAGCAGGTGGCCCTTATCGGCCTGTTGCTGCTGCGCGGCCCGCAGACGCTGGGCGAGCTGTTCGCGCGCAGCGAGCGGCTGGCGCGCTTCAACGATGCCGACGACGTACGCCACCATCTGGACCGGCTCATCCAGCGCGGCCTGGCGGTGCAACTGCCGCGTGCCAGCGGCCAGCGCGAGGACCGCTACATGCATCTGCTCAGCGGCGAGCTGGATCTGGACGCACTGCAGGCCGCAGCTGCCACGCGCGAGAGCACGCCGCGCGGCGCCGACAGCGCTGCCCTGGAAGCGCGCGTGCAGAGCCTGGAAGAGCAGCTGCAGGAACTGCGCGAGCAGGTGACCGCGCTGCTTACCCGCCTGGGCGAGTAAGCGCAGGAAGCGAAGCGCTCGCCCCGCCGCCAGTCGCACGCGGCCAATGCCAGGTGCGGCACGGCCCGCGCGTGCACTGCGGTAACTGCGCGCTGTCCCTGACAACTGCCCGCCACGGTGCGAGCCGCTCCGGGCAGGTCACCGCTCGGCACTGACGGATCACACCGTCGCCGGCACCCGTTCCAGCACGCCGCCCGCATAGTCGGCCTGGAACGGCAGGTCCGGCCGATGCACATAGCCGATGAAGCAATCGCACCGCGTATTGGGGCAGCTGCGGGCACGCAGCTGCGCGGCGAAACTGCCGTCGTAGAGATTGCCCAGCGGCGTAGCGACGAAGTGGCAGCGCCGCACGGTGCCATCGCCATCCACCGACAGCACCGACTCGCCGGTCAGGCAGGGCGCGCCGAAGCTGGGCGGCGGGGCGAGGTTGTAGCCGAAATGCGGATCGATCCGGCTCAAACGCTGCACTTGCTCGGGCGTGTAGTAGTTCGGCGGGCGCGGATCGAAGGCGTTGAGCCACATCGGCGTGGCGGCAGGCAGTGCAGCACGTAGCGCCTCGATCTCGTCCATGTGCGCGTGCGAGGCGACCATGCCCACGCTGTGGCGCACGCCGCGTTCGCGCAATGCCTGGCAGCGCCGCAGGAAGGCCGCGCGCGTCACCTGGCTGGGATGGTAGGTGCACCACAGCGCCAGGCGGTCGAGATTGGCCGCGTCCAGCCAGCGCATGCCCGTGCACAGGTTGGTCTGGATCGCCACGCGGCGCAGCTGCGGCAACTGGCTCAGCTGCACCATCGCGTCGCGGTAATGCCGCCGCACCAGACCCTCGCCCCAGGGCGTGAACAGGATCGACAACGGCCGCGTCTGTGCCTGCGCCCAGCCGACGAACCGCGCCAGATCCTGCGCATCGCGGCGCAGCGCGGCGGGGCTGTCGTAGGTCTTGGCGAACGGGCAGTAATCGCAGGCGTAATTGCAGCTGCTCAGCCGTCCCCGATAGAGCAATGACAGATGCATCGGCCGCTTACCCGACCTGGTACTGCTGCATGCGCTCGACAATCGGCGCAGAGGTCAGCCACGGGCCGATGGTGTCGGCCCGCTCCATGCCTGCGGCGGTGAGCGACAACAGTGCTGCGTGCTGCTGCGCCAGCCCCAGCGCCAGCAACTCCTGCAGCTGCGGCAAGGCCTGCAGGCAATCCAGGCCGAAGCGCTGACGGAAGTCGTCGCGGTCCAGCCCCGGGAACACCAGCAACGACTGGATCGCATGCCGCCGCATGGCATCGTCGGCATCCAGCGCGATGCCGTAGTCGGCGCAGGCGAAGCTGGCCGGATCGCGCGCCAGGTAGTGATCGAGAATCTCCGCCACCGAGCGCCGGCTGACACCGTATTCGCTGGAGTAATGCAGGCCGGCGGTATACGAGCGCGCGCCGCAGCCGATGCCCACCATGCCATCGCTCTGGCAGCAGTACACCGGCGCGTCGCCATCGCGCGCATGCGGGGCGCGGAACATGCGCATCGAGACCTGCGTGTAGCCGGCCGCCAGCAGATGATCGCGTCCGGCCCGGTACAGCACCAGGCGCTCGTCCAGCGGCTCTGGGTGCAGCATGAAGCTGCGTCGCCCGCCGCTCTTGGCCTCGATCCGGCCCAGGCCGGTCATCGGCCGCACGTACAGCGGATACAGATACAGCTCTTCGGGCGCATGCCGCAGTGCGCTGTCGATGGAGGCCAGGAAGCTGTCCACGGTCTGCCCGGCGATGCCGTAGATCAGATCCAGATTCAGCGTCGGGATGTCCTGGGCGCGAATGGTGGCGATCGCCCGCTCCACCGTGTCGCGCTGCTGCGGCCGCACCAGTGCGCTCACTTCGGCGGCGCTGAAACTCTGGATGCCCATGCTGACGCGATCGATCCCAGCCTGCCGGCAGACCCGCAGCCGCTCGGCATCCACGGTTTCCGGCGAGACCTCGATGCCGGCCGGAATGGTGTCCAGCGCAATCGTCGCGTGCCGCGCCACCATGTCGAACACGCGCTGCAATTGCGGAGGAGTCAGATAACTCGGCGTGCCGCCGCCCATCGCAAAGCGCACGAAGCGGTGCGTGCCCAAGGCCTGCACGGTGGCGCGCAATTGCTGCTCCATCTGCAGCAGATAGGCCTCCACCTGCGCCGCTGCCGGGCGTGCCAGCGCGAACAGGTTGCAGAACCCGCAGCGGTACGAGCAGAACGGGATATGCAGGTACAGAAACAGCGCCTGCCGGGGTTCGTCGGCCCAGACCTGCGACAACGGCACGGCCGGCTGCAGCGGCCGGTAACTGGTCTTGTGCGGATACGAGTACGAATAGGCCTGATAGGGCGGCTGGCGCAGCAACTCGGCCAACGAAGGCAGGCTCATGGGGTCACCAGGAAATGGGCATAAGGCACGGTCATCACCACCTCGTGGGCCAGGCGATGGCCATGGTAGCCATCCTCGCCGTAGGCCGTGCCGTGATCGGAACAGACGATGGCAAACGCGCCACCACGCGCACGCAGTGCGGCAAACAACGGCGCCAGCGCCGCATCCGCATAGCGCAGCGCGGCGCAGTGGCTGTCGAAGTCGTCGCGTACCGCACCGGGGAGGTAATGGCAATTGGGCTGATGCAGGGCCGAGACGTTGATGAAGAGAAAACAGCGGGTATCGCGCAGGGCGGGATCGCCCAGGCGTGCGCAGGCCAGGGCGACCTGGCGCTCGGTCGAATCGGCGGCAGCGACGCCAAACGCCGGCGACCAGTGGCTCTCGCCGAACAGGCCGGGCAACTGCGCACCGAGCGCGTTGGCCTTGTTGAAGAAGCCGGTGCCACCGATGCACAGCGTGTGATACCCGCAGCGCGACAGCCCATCGACGATATCGCCGCTGTCGGCGAACACCTGGGTCTGCGCGACGATGGTCTCGCTGCCGTCGAAGGCCAGCGCGAACAGGCGCGGGTGCGGGCCCTGGCGCGCAGGGGTCGGTAAAAACCCGGCGAAAAAGGCCATGTGGGCCGCGTAGGTAAAGCTGCCCGGCGTGTGCCGCCGCTCCCAGCCATCGGCCGGCAGATACGGCGCCAGCACCGGCAGCTCGCCCCGTGCAAAACAGCGCTGCGCAGCGTCGTAGCGCAGCGTATCCAAGGTGATCAGCACGATGTCGTACGCACCGACGATGGCGCGCATGTCCGGCAGCGTCTCAACCATGCAGGCGGTTCTCGCAATCGGTGTCGGCGACGCTGCCGACGGTGGCGCCAAGTGCCGCCTGATCCTCGTAAGTCGTGCGCCCCTGCCAGCGCAGCTGCGGCAGCAGGTCGCCAAAGCCGTTGGCTTCCAGCACATGGCAGCGCCCGGCGCGCTGGATCAGGTCGAAACCGATCATGCGACAGTCGGCAAACGCGCTGGCCGCCTGCGCCACGGTGCTGGCTACCGCCGCATCCACGTCGGCACGCTGCCAGGCCTGCGCCGGCAGGCGCCGGTTGCCCAGGTGCAGATTGGTCAGCGGGCCGCGGCTGGCACGCGCCACACGCTGCCGCGCCGCACCGTCGAACGCGATCACGCGCAGGTCGTAGTGATAGCCGGGCAGGCCGGGCGCGCGCGGCTTGGGAATCCACCGCTCCAGGTAAGCGCCCTGCGCGGCGATCGCATCCACCAGCGGCGCGATCTCCTCGGTGCGGGTATAGCGGCGCTGGCGCAATGCGTTGAACACCCGCACCTGGCCGCCCTGCACCACCAGCTCGGCCGAGCCGCTGGCGATCTGGCGCCCATCGCGGTGCCAGCGATACGCCAGCACCCCCGCGCCGGACGATCCGTAGCGCGGCTTGAGAAATGCCTGGTTGCAGCCGCTCGCCTGCAGGCGTTCGCGCAGGCCGGCGTAGCTGTCGACCGTGCCCAGCAGGGCAGGCACGGTGACACCTGCCGCAGCCAGGCGCTGCTGGCAGCCAAGCTTGTCGGTCATTGCCAGCAGATCCGCCGGTGGATTCAGATAGCGCGCCGCCGGCAAGGTCGCAAACAGGTCCGCAAACCCCGCATGCCACAGATGCTGATGCGCCAGTTCGCCATGCGCCAATGGCGCAGGTGCCGGCCCAGGCCGGCCCAGACACTGCCAACCGCGCACGATCAGCGCCTGATGCAACCCCGGCGCCTCGCCCGGCGATTCCAGCTTGACCAGCGCGGCCGGATGCCGCGCCAGCCAGTCCTGCAACGGCGCTGTGGTGTCCAGCAGCTGCAGATAATCGAACACCTTGGCCGCAGGCTGGCCCTGCGCCTGCAATGCCTGCTGCAGGGCGGCAACCCTGCGGCTGTCCCGTGGCCCCACCAAGACCCAATGCGCGCTCACGTCATTCGGAGACAGCGACGTAGCGCTCGTCTTCTTCTTCCTCTTCGGGGTCTTCCAGGATCACCGTGACCGGCAACGTCGTCAGACGCGCCTGCCAGTCGGCAGAAATGTAGTGATGGCTCAGATCGATCCGCTGCAGCTGGCCCAGTTGCGTGCTTTCGACCAGGGCCCGCGCGCCGACATCGCCGATGGTGCCCAGCGACAAGTCCAGCGTGTCCAGGCTGCCCAGCCACGGCTGGGTGGCCAGCCAGCTCGCCAGTTCGTCGGTGTTGGCTGCATTGCGCAGGCCCAGATAGCGCAGACGCTCCGGGCGGATGGCTGCCAGCAGCCGCTGATAGGTGCCCAGATCGCCGTCGTAACCGTAATCCTCCACGCCCAGCCAGAGCTCCAGGTGCTGCAGCGCCGGCAGCGTGGAGTCGGCGATCGCCTGCACGATGGCTGACGGCAGCCCACCGCATTCGATCGCCAGTTCCTGCAGCTGTGTATGCGTGAACGGGGTCAGCGCCAATTTGGACGAACCGCGCACGCGCAGCGATTGCAGCGCCGGAAATGCGGCCAGCAGCGGGGTGTAGTCGGTCTGGATGATCCACGACACCTCGCAGTCCTCGCAGACCATGTCGCCGACGAACAGCGCGCGCAACGCGGTCAGTTCGTCGCGGCGTTCGATCAGCCGCTGCAGATAGCCGCTGGGGCCTTCCTCGTAGGATTCACGCCAGGGGCCGATGATCAATGCCTGGATGCTGGCCGGGTCGACCTGCGCCAGCAGGCTGTCGAGCAACTCCGCCTGGCTGCCTTCGCCTTCGTAGTCCTGGCGCAGCCGGTACACAACGTCGCCGCCGCTGGCGGGCTGGTCCACACTGAAGTCCACCACGCGCTTGCCGCGATAGAATTCCGAATACTCGCCGATCGTCATTGCATTGCCTCCCTGGCTCGGTGAGCGCACAGGATACCCGCACGCTCGTGGCAGCCTCGTTAATGCCATGCGCCACCGCTTCATCACCCGTTCCACAGGCGGTCGCCGGTGCCTGCACCGCGCCGCACGTTTTGCTCGAAGGACCGATCGCATGCACGCCCATCCCGCCGCCGCGCGCATTCGCGCCACCGTCCAGGCCGCCACGACCGGATTGATCGAGCGCGATCAGCTGGCCGAATTGATCGTGCTCGCAGCGGTGGCGCAGGAACATCTGCTGATCATCGGCCCGCCGGGCACCGCCAAGAGCGCGGTCGTGCGGCGCGTCGCCGCCGCACTGGGCGGTCGCTATTTCGAATATCTGCTGGGCCGCTTCACCGAACCGGCAGAGTTGTTCGGCCCGGTGGACCTGCGCAAATTGCGCGAGGGCAGCGTGCAGATCGACGTGACCGGGATGTTGCCCGAGGCGGACATCGCCTTCCTCGACGAAGTCTTCCTGGGTTCCACCGCCATCCTCAACACCTTGCTCGGGCTGCTCAACGAACGCCGCTTCCGGCGTGGCCAGACCGACCTGCACTGCCCGTTGCGCCTGTGCGTGGGCGCGGCCAACGCGCTGCCGGACGACGATGCGCTGGCGGCCTTCAGCGACCGCTTCCTGCTGCATCTGTTCGTCGACCCGGTGGCGGACCATCAGCTCGAAGCGCTGCTGTCCGGCGGATGGCAGGTCGAGCGTGCGCCGCTGCACCCGGTCGCCGGGCTGGCCGACCTGGACCTGTTGTGCGAACAGGCACGTGCGGTGGACATGGATGGCGCACGCACGGCGCTCGCCGCAGCGATCCGGACATTGCGCGGCGCAGGCGTGCAGCTGTCGGACCGTCGCCTGGTCAAGACCCAGCGGCTGATCGCCGCCGCCTGCGTGCTGGCCGGACGCACCCAGGCCAGCGAAGCCGATCTGTGGCCGCTGTTCTATGTGCTGCCGACCCGCGAGCAGCAAGCCAGCGCACGCGACCTGCTGCGCGGCACCCTGGCCGCAGCCACCAATCCCACCTTGCGCGCGGCCGTCGAACAGGCCGCCCTGCAACCGCTCTCGCGCACTGCCCGGCTAGTGGAGGCCGCCCAGTGCTGCCTGCAGGATCAGCACAATCCCGCCGTGCGCACCATGGCCGAAGCCTTGCTGCGCGAGATCGATGCCAACTTCACCGCAGCCTCGCTGCCGGCCGAGCTGGCCCACGAACGCACGCGCCTGATCGAGCAGATCGGCAGCGGCGCGTGAACTGGTCGTGGCAGGACGGGCCGGTGCCGGTCGCCCCGCAGGGGGTGATCGGCGTGGGCGATGCCGCACGCGGGTTGCTGGCGGCATGGGCGCGCTTGTCCGACGGCGCGGGCTTGCTGGTCACCGCCACCGCGCAGGCCTTGCTGCTGACCGGCCCTGCGCCGCAGCTCCCCTGGGCCGACGGCGTGCAGTACGTGGCGCCGCGCGCGGACACCACCGGCCTGTGGTTGCCCACCGCCGAACGTCCCGACCTGCCGCTGGAACTGCTGGAGCGTGCGCTGCGCCGCCAGCACGGGGCGCAGCCGCTGTTGCTGCTGCGCTCACCGGCACTGGTGCTGCCGCTGCATCGGTTGCTGCCGGCGCGTGCCGAGGTCGTGGCGCAGATCCGTCAGCGCTGGGAGGCCGCGTGAGCGCCGTGCTGCAGATGCCTGCACCGTTACAGCCCTGGCGGCTGTGGCTGGACTGGTTCGACCCGCAGATCGCCGCCCAGCTCGGTCCCTGGTTGGTGCGCCTGGACCCCTTGCTCGGCCGCACCAGTCGCCTGCGCCGCCAAGACGGCGACAGCGAGCCGGACGGCATCGACGATCTGCGTCGGCGCGGCAGCTACGAGCACCTGCTGCTGAGCGAGTGGGCCCTGGCAGACGCACTGCCGGAGGAATTCCTGCGCCGCGCCGCACACGCCGAGCACCTGTTCCTGGTGCCCCGGATGCAGACCCGCACGCGCGATGCGCGCCTGGTGGCGATCTTCGATGCCGGCCCGGCGCAATGGGGCGCACCGCGCCTGGCACAGATCGCGTTGTGGATCCTGCTGGCACGCCGTGCGCAGGCGGCCAATGCGCGCCTGGTCTGGGGCCTGGCGCATCTGCCCGGCGAGCTGCACGACGCCGACAGCCCCGCCCGGCTGCAACAGCTGCTGCAGGGCCGCACCTTCGAGGCGACCGGCACGCAGCACGCGCACGCCTGGGCCACGCAGTTGGCAACCGCCACGCCGACCACCAGCGAGTGCTGGTGGATCGGTGCGCAACCGGTGCGCGCAGCACCGTTCCACCACCAGGCCAGCATCGCGCCTGCAGCCGATGCGCATCTGCAGGTGGGGCTGCAGACGCGCCACGGCACCCGCAGCAGCCTGTTGCCGGTGCCTGCCAGCATGGCCGCCACGCAGCTGCTGCGCGGGCACTTCATCGACACCCAACGCCCCGCCGAGGCCGACGCCGCAAAACACGTGGTCAAGGGCAAGTTCTCGCTGCGCCACGCACCGCTGTTCAGCCCGGACGGCAGCCATGTCGCGTTGCTGCTGGCAGACGGCTACCGCAGCGCGATGGTGAAGGTGCAGCCCGCCGACAGCGTCAAACGGGGGGCGCCGCGCTATCACCAATGGACGCAGGGCGGACAGCTGCTGTGCCTTGCGGCGCAGAACAAGCACGTGGGCGGCATCGTCGCGATCGGTCAGCAGGCCGAGTGCTGGAATCTCGATGGCATGCCCCGCTCCATCGAGGCTGGCGGTCAGAGCATCTGTCCCGTACCCGGCCAGGTGCGGCTGCGTCCGTGCGTGTGGCTCAACAGCGGCGGCCAGCCGCAGCGGTTCCTGCTGTGGGACCAGCACGGCCGGCTGATGTCGTGGACGCGCGATAGCGCCCAGCGGCAGCGGGTTGCGCACGGCAGCGAGATCGCCGGGCAGGTGGTGGCGCTGGCGCAAGGCGATGCCGAGCACGCGGTCTACGCCACCCATGTCGCGGGCGAACTGCGGCTGCTGCGCCTGCATCGCACCGGCAAGCAGGACCTCGTCCTGCAGCGGGCGCTGGGGTCGCGTCCGCCGGTCGTGTTGCTGCGCAACCTGGTCCAGGAGGGCCAATGGCGTGGCGCCATCGCCCTGGAACTGGCAAGCCGCCAGGCCGGCGGCGACCGCTCGCTGGCCTACCGGGTACTGCACGGGGGGCCGGCCGATGGCTTCCAGGAATTCGAGGCGATCGTGGCGTCCGGCGACAGGGCGATCGGCCTGATCGGCGACCCCGACGCGCCGCAACACAGCCTGCTGCTGGTGCTGCGCGCCGATCGTCGCGCACTGCTCGCCATCGGCGCCACCGGGCGCCGGACACTGCATCGCGCCGCCAGCGAGATCAGCGCTGCGGCGGTGTCCAGCGATGGCGCGCGGGTCGCCCTGGTCACCCTGCAGGGGCAGGCCTGGATCCTGGGCGATGGCGGGCTGACCCCGTTGATGGTGGTGCAAGGCCAGGCAGAGCAACCCGGCCATGACTAGCCCCGCGCGCACGGACAACGCTGGCGGCAGCGTGCGGTACCCGCTATGGCACGGCAGCCAGATGGTGTCGGCGTTGTGGTTCTCGGCGGCGTGGCTCGGCCCGGAGCAACGCCTGGCCAGGCTCGTACGCGCCTGGCAACCGGGCAGCCGGGCGCTGCGCTTCGCCGACGGCGATGTGCTGTGCTTCGCCGCGCCGCGTGCGCTGGTCTGCGAGCAGGCGCCCGGCCTGGCGCTGTGCCAGGCGCATGGCGGCCTGTTTTCCGGCGCGTTGACCGCCGCCGAGGCGGCGCAGTTGCCCCCCGCCGATATCGGTCTGGTACATGGCGCCCAGGTGATCGCGCTGCAGTGGCACCAGGCGCTACCGCTGGATCCTGCCGAGGCGATCGACATGACCGGCTACCCGCTGCACACGCCCTACGACTGCAGCCCGAGCGCGCCACCGCTGGAGGTGGACCGGCTGCGCGGCAAACCGCTGCGGCAACTGCTGGGCGATGCCGTCCCGCCAGCCAGCGCAGAGCGCGATGCGTTCCTCCGCGCGCTGAAGACGCAGCGCCCCGAGGTGCAGAACAGCACGCTGTGGCAACGCCTGCTGGCGCGCGCTCAGCGCACGCTGGGCAGCGCGCATGCGCCGGCATCGAACCGATCCGCAGCCACCGGGCAGCGCACGCACGTGCCGGCACGCCGGGACGCAGCAGCGGTCTCGGCCTGGCGCACGCGGCTTGCCCGCGCACTGGTTGCCTCGCGGCTGGCCGGCCTGGTCGGACATCGCCAGGGTGCCTACATGCGCCGGATGCTGCGCCAGTTCGAGAACGGCGATCTGGACGAAGCCTTGCGCAATGCGCTGCCGCTCGATGGCGTGGGCGAGTCCTTGGGGCAGGCGTTCGGGGTGCCACAGCGGCGCAGCGACCTGAGCTTGTCGCGCACGCGCGGCGCCGGCACCCGCATCGGTCTGGGCGAAGACCTGCAGGCGCATCTGCGCGCGACCTATCGCAGCGCCTTCGCGCGCCTGGACCGCGAGGGGCAGATCGATCGTGCGGTGTTCGTCCTGGCCGAATTGCTCAATGCGCGCCACGAGGCGCTCGACTATCTGGTCAAGCACGCCCGTTACACACAGGCCGCAGAGCTGGCGCTGGGCTGGGACATGCCGGCGGCGATGATCATCCGGCTGCTGATGCTGGCCGGCGATCATGCACGTGCCGTGCAGGTCGCGCGCCGCGATGGCGCCTTCGCCGCGGCAATCCGACTGCTGCACGGCACCGACCGCGCACTGGCCGACGCGCTGCGGCTGGAATGGGGCCAGGCACTGGTGCAGGCCGGCGACTGGCTGGCCGCCGTGGACGCGGTGTGGCCATTGCACGCGGCGCGCAATCAGGCCGCGCAGTGGCTGCTGGCCGCCGAACAGGCCGGCAGCACGCTGCGCGCACGCGCCCTGGTCAAGCGCGCGCAGCTGTTGCCGGACACGCTGGAACACTATGCCGAGCGCATCGCCGCGCTTGCAGACCCCACCGCCGACGCCGCACCGCGCAGTGAAATGGCAGCGGCGCTGCTGGTGGATGCTTCCCCCAACCGCTCGCTGCAACAGCTGGCGCGGCAGCTGCTGCCGGCGATCGCCGCCGATCATGCGTTCGCACGGAACAGCCTGTCCGTCGGCGATCTGACCACGCTGCTGAAGCTGGCCAAGGACCCCCTGCTCAGCGCCGATATCCCAGCCTTCAAACCACGCGCCGCGACCAGCCAATCCAGGCTATGGGAGGGCGCCACCACCGTGCACCTGCAGGCACCGCAGGCCGGCCTGGCGGCCATCCACGACGTGGCCGCACTCCCGGATCGCCGCTATCTGCTGGCCCTGGGCGAAGCCGGTGCGGCGGTGGTGGACGCGCACGGGCGCCTGCTGCGGCGCTACCCGGCGCCTGCATTCGGAGTCGTCATCGCCGATAGCGGACAGGTCGCCCTGGCAATCGCCCCCCGCGAGCGCGTGTCCACCGTCCATCGGCTGGATCTGATCACCCACGCGATGCGCGACCTTGGCCAGATCGCGCTGCAATACGCCGCGCCCAGCTACAGCGGAATCGGCTGGAGCATCGTGGTCGACAACCGGCTACTGGTCGTCGATACCGACAAGGATCTGCACAGCGTGCTGTGGCATGTCGGCGATCTGCCTGGCCCGGTGATTGCGGCGGGATTCTTCAGCGATTGCGAGGTGTATCTGGTGCAGGCCCGCGAGCAGCTGGAGGACTGGACCTACAGCCTGCCCGAGAGACGCCTCAAGGCGCGCGATCCCCTGCGCGTGGACCCGCAAACGCCAGTGCTCGCGCATCGGCTCGGCAGCGTGCAGCAAGCGGATGTGCGCACCGATCCCGATGGCGACATCTGCCTGCACTACCAGCACCTCGGCAACGCCCGTCAGTGCCGGTTGCATCACCGCAGCGACGCATCCGGCGCGCCGGATGGATCGAGCGTGGTGGCGCTTGAACTGGGATTCCTGGTTGGCCTGCATTGGCCGCACGGCGCGCGCTATTTCCTGGTGCGCCACCATGACGGCGGCATCGTGGCGTCGCTGGACTGGCCTGCGGGCATCGCGGTCAAGGTGCGCGAGCAGCCCGGCCACCTGCTGTTGCATGACGCACACGGCCGCCTGCTGGATCTGCAGACCGACCGCTCGCTGACCCACGCCCTGTCCTTCCTCGGCTAGCGCGCAAGATCCCACCGCGCCACGACGCCATGCGGATGCACGCCGCTGAGGGGCTTGGCAGCACCAACGTCGCAGCGGTGCCCGCTCCGCTCAGGTCGGCGTATCCACCTCGTCCCAGTCGGCGTCTTCGAAGTGCAGCAGCCAGTTGAGGGTGTAATGACGCTCGTAGACCACGCCCGGCACGATGCCGGCCGGTGGCGGTTGCTCGCTCTGGCCGGCCTGACGCACCGCCCAATGCAGGCGCAAGTGCCGGTCCAGCGCATCCAGCAGTTCGGGCACCGGCCGTAGCGTCAGCAACGGCCGCGTCGCGGCCTCAGCATGCTCCAGCGCGCGCTGGGCAGCCAGAGGCACATCGCACAGGCTGGTCGGCTCCGGCAGCGCCTCGGCCAGCCCCAGGGCCCACTGCAGCACGGCCAGGCTCTCGTAGCGCCAGCCGAAGTTGGCGAGCTGCTGCGGCTCCGGCACGGGCTGGGCAAAAAAGGCGCGCTCCTGCGGCGACAGTGCCGCCGCCACACCGGGCAGGCGGGCGTCCATCGCTTCCAACGCCGGTGGCGTATCGCCGGAGGCCAGCATCTCCGCGCGCAAGGCCACCGCAAACAACGCCAGCATGCGCTGCGTCACCGCCGCCGCATCGCGCACCCGCGCTTCGGCCTCGCCAGGCACCGGCGGCAGGCTGGGGGGCACGCGGATGCCTTGCGCGGTCAACTGCGCGAGTTGCTGCGCACGCCGCTGCAAGGCATCCGGCGGATACGGCACCTGCGCCTGCTCATCGATCGCCGGCTCGCCCTGGCTGATCAGCACCCGCCCGTGCGGATCGCGCACGCTGCCGTCGGCCAGGAAACACACTGCGTTGGCCTGCTCGGCCCACTGCGCCAATTCCCCGAACGCCGCATCGTCGACCTCGAAAGTGAAATGCTGACGCACCCGCTGCACATGCCGCATCAGGTGATAGCGCGGCTGGGTCATCTGGCCGTCGCCGGCCTGACTCACGTAGCCGACGAAGCCATGCAGATGCGTGGCCAATTCCGGATCGGCGTGGTCACGGTGCTGCACGGCGGCGCGCGGCAGGAAATCCGGCCACAACGGCTCGCGCAGCGTGGAATAGGCGTTGACCAGCAATGGCATGCAAGTGTCCTTGTTGGGGCGACGGACACAACGACGGCGCTCATCGCCAGGCAGGTGCGGTGCGGAGTCGCTACGCCGCTCGTCCACCGAAGCGCCTGCGCGCCGTGCCCGCCACGCTGACGACTGTTTGCTGCGTTGTGTCGGCCGCGTTCAGCGGTGAGAGTCGCCGCCAGGGTGCCGCAGGCCTGCCCGGCTGTCCATGTCGGCCGGAGCGAGCGCGATCGTGTAATACAGCACCGGGTGGTCCTCCTGGCTCAACACGCGCAGACCTTGCCGCTGCAATCCGAGTTTTTCCAGCGCGCGAATCGAATCGGCATTGTCCGGCGACACGATCGCGCACAACTGCGGCAACCCCAGCACATCGCGCGCATGGTCCAGCACTGCGCGCCCGGCCTCGCTGACATAGCCCTTGCCGCGGTGCTCGGGCAGCAGTGCAAAGCCGATATGCGGCATCGGCAGGGTATCGCGGCACAACAACCCCAATGTGCCGGCAAACGCCCCTTCGGCGCGCGTCTCCACCGCCCAGTGCGCAAAGCCGTATTTTTCCTGGTGCGCCTGCGCCCACTCACGCAGATGGTCACGCGCCTGCTCGCGGGTGCGCACACCGCGGTCGTTGATGCCGGCGATGAAACCGGGGTCGTTGACCAGCGTCAGCACTGCATCGGCATCGCGCTCGGGATCCAACGTACGCAGGCGCAAACGCGGGGTTTCGATCACGACAGTCACGGCGCACTCCGGCATCAGGGCAAACCAGACTGCCGTGCAGGCGTGTCGCTGGCAAGCCTGCGCGGTACGCAACAACCGCTAGTCGAACAACGCCTGGATCGCCGCCAAGCCCGCGCTGGCGCGCTCTTTCTTGCGCTCGGCATCGGCCACCGGGTCGGCGCCATCGCGCTGCAATTCTTCGGCCGGGATCTCATCGAAGAAGCGGCTGGGCTTGAGCCGCACATGCTCGCCGAACTTGCGCGTCAATTTGCTGTGGCTCATCCACAGCTGCTCCTTGGCACGGGTGATGCCCACATACAGCAGGCGGCGCTCTTCCTGCAGGTTGCCTTCTTCCAGGCTCACTTCATGCGGCAGCACGCCGTCTTCGCAGCCGACGATGAACACGTAACGGAATTCCAGGCCCTTGGACGCGTGCATGGTCATCATGCGTACCTGGTTGCCGCCATCGTCCTTGTCGTTGCGCGACAACAACGCCAGCTGCGCGGCCAGATCGCTGGCACTTGCACCACGCGGGCCGCCTTCGAACCACTCTGCCAGCTCGTCCAGATTGCGCTTGCGCCGCTGGAAGCCGGTTTCGTCCTTGGACTGGTTGCGCAGGTCGTTGAGCAGGCCGGATTTGTCGGCCAGCATGCGTACCAGCTCCCCCGCCGGCAGCCTGGCCGAATGCTCGCGCATATCGCGCAGGATATCGGTGAACGCACTCAGGCCATTGGCCGCACGCGGCGGCAGGTGCTGCAGCGCGCCCATCGACTCGGCCGCGCGCGACATCGGCACCGACTTCGCACTGGCAAGCTCGGCCAGCCGCGCCAGCGAGGTCGCACCGACCTCGCGCTTTGGCGACTGCACCGCGCGCAAAAACGCCGCGTCATCTTCGGGGTTGACGATCAGCCGCAACCACGACAGCACGTCCTTGACTTCCTGCCGCTCCAGAAACGCAGTGCCGCCGGTCAGGTGATACGGCACGCGCAGCAGCTGCAGCGCCTTTTCCAGTGGCCGCGATTGGAAATTGCCGCGAAACAGGATGCAGAAATCGCTCCACGGCACCTGCTTGGCGGTACCCAGGAACGAGATCTCAGCGGCGACCTTTTCCGCTTCGTGCTCGCTATCGCGGCATTCCCACACACGGATGCGCTCGCCGTCGGCCTGGTCGCTCCACAGCGTCTTCAAGTGCTCGTGCGGGTTGTGTGCGATCAAGGCATTGGCCGCACGCAGCACGCGGTTGGAGCAACGGTAGTTCTGTTCCAGCTTGATGATTTGCAGCGCCGGATAATCGCGGCCCATCTGCTGCAGGTTTTCCGGATTGGCACCCCGCCAGGCGTAGATGCTCTGATCGTCGTCGCCCACGCAGGTGAAGTTGCCGCGCGGCCCGGCCAGCATTTTCAGCAGGCGGTACTGTGCATCGTTGGTGTCCTGGCACTCGTCCACCAGCAGGTAGCCGATGCGCTCGCGCCAGCCCATCACGATCTCTTCGTTGGCCTCCAGGATCTGCACAGGCAGGCGGATCAGATCGTCGAAGTCCACCGCGTTGAAGGTGGTCAGCCGCGCCTGATAGCGCTCGTACAGGCTGGCGGCTTCCTTTTCGCGATTGCTGCGTGCCGCCGCCATCGCCTGCTCGGGGGACAGGCCGGCATTCTTGGCGCGCGAAATCAGGTTCTTGGCATCCTCGATCGCATCGGGCTTGGCGCCGTGCATCAGGTCCTTGATCTGGGCGGCGGCATCGTCGGAATCGAAGATCGAAAAGCCGCGCTTCAAGCCGGCAGCGGCGTGCTCGATCTGCAGGAACTTCAGTCCCAGCGCGTGGAAGGTGCAGATGGTCAGGCCATCGGCGCCATCGCCACGGATGCGCTTGGCCACACGCTCGCGCATTTCCTTGGCCGACTTGTTGGTAAAGGTGATCGCCGCGATGCGCTTGGCCGGGTAGCGGCCAGTGGCGATCAGGTGCGCGATCTTCTCCACGATCACGCGCGTCTTGCCGCTGCCGGCACCGGCCAGCACCAACAAGGGACCTTCGCAGTGCAGCACTGCGGCGCTTTGCGGGGGATTGAGACCGTGCATAGAGGCTTCCAACAGAGCAGGCCATTGTACCGGCGCCGCGTCGGGCAGGCCTGCGCCGCCGGTTCATGCAGATGGCTGTCACCGCAAGCCGCCCGGCCCGCTAAAATCCACCGATGGCCAAGCTCTACTTCTACTACTCGGCAATGAATGCCGGCAAGACCACCACCTTGCTGCAGTCGGCGCACAACTACCGCGAACGCGGCATGCGCACCTTGATCCTCACGCCCAAGCTCGATCACCGCGCCGGCAGCGGCGTGGTGGCCTCGCGGATCGGCCTGCGCGCGGACGGGCGCACCTTCGATCGCGGCACCGAGTTGCAGCAGCTGATCGAACGCGACATCCAGGCCGAGGGCGCGCTGCATTGCGTGCTGGTAGACGAAGCGCAGTTCCTCAACCGTGGCCAGGTCTGGCAGCTGAGCGAGGTGGTCGACCGTCTGCGTGTTCCGGTGCTGTGTTACGGCCTGCGCACCGACTTCCGCGGCGAGCTGTTCGAGGGCAGCCAGTTTCTGCTGGCCTGGGCCGACGAGCTGGAGGAGATCAAGACCATCTGCCACAGCGGCAGCAAGGCCACCATGACAGTGCGCGTGGACGCACAGGGGCACGCGGTGCAGGACGGCCCGCAGGTGGAGATCGGCGGCAACGAACGCTACGTGTCGGTCAGCCGCGCCGAGTTCAAGAAGATCATGCGTGGCGAAGGCCGCATCGACCCGCTGCAGATCGCGCTGCCGCTGCCGCCAGCGGGCTCGTCGGACAGGTAACCCGCGTGGTGACCGGCTGAAGAATTCAGCCGCAATCTCGCCAGCACGCGGTTCCGGCATGCTGCTTGTGATGCGTCACTAACCCTTGCGGGCATTTGCTATCGGCCGTATGTCCGCCACACAGCAACAAGCGTATCGTTGCCATGCCGTTGCAGCGGTCCACGCGCAACCAGGGGCACGGCAGTCCTGTAAAATGGCGACCATCCACTTGTCGGGAGGCACCCATGGATCCGCTTCCCCCCGAGTTACGCGCAGATGTCGCGCGCGTTGGCCGGCTATCGTCGGTGCCCGATGTCCTGACCATTCTCACCCGTCTGACCGGCATGGGGTTCGCTGCCGTTGCGCGCGTGACCGATACGCGCTGGATCACCTGCCAGGTCCGTGACGACCTGTCGTTCGGCCTGGCGCCGGGTGACGAGCTGCCCCTGGTCACCACCTTCTGCGACAGCGTGCGCACCCAGGGCAACGCGTTGTGGTTCGGCCATGCCTCCGAGCACCCGGTCTTCCGCGACCACCCCACGCCGCAGCTGTACGGCTTCGAAAGCTATGTCTCGGTGCCGATCAAGTTCGACGACGGCAGCGTGTTCGGCACCTTGTGCGCGCTGGACCCCCTGCCGCGCGTCATGGATGCGCCGATGGTGGAAAAGGTCGAGCTGCTAGCGCAACTGCTGGCAGCGCAGATCCAGGCCGAACAACGCGCCGAAGAGAGCGCGCAGGAATCGCGGCGTGCGCGCCGCGAGCTGGGGCGTATCGGCGCCTCCGCCCGCCTGCGCGAAGAATTCATCGGCATCCTCGGCCATGATCTGCGCAACCCGCTGCAGTCCATGCATGCGGTGGTGGACATGCTGGCGATCGACCCGCTCAACCAACGCCAGGGCGGTGCGATCCGGTCGATGCAGCGCAGCCTGCGGCGCATGGAAGAACTGATCGACTTTGCCAGCGATTTCGCGCACGGTATCGAACGCGACTGGCTGCAACTGGATTACGGCAATGGCAGCGATCTGCTCGATGCCTTGTCCCAGGTTGTGGACGAAACCCGTGCCGCGTACCCGAACCAGGTGCTGTCCACGCATGTGGCCATCGACGAGCCGGTGCATGGCGATGCGGTGCGCCTGGCGCAGATGTTCGGCAGCCTGATGATCAACGCCGTGGTACAGGGACAACAGAGCTCGCTGATCAAGGCGATCGCGGTCACCGAGCAGGGCCGCCTGCGCATCGAGGTCTGCAATCTGGACGGGATCGATCCGCGCCGGCTCGACGTGCTGCACGCCTCCACCCACGTGCATACCGGCGGACGCGCCTTGCCCGAAGTGGATCTGGGCCTGCATATGGCCGCCCAGATCGCCCGCGCCCATCAGGGCGAACTGCGTATCCTCAGCGACAAGGACGGCACCTGCTTCCGGGTGGATCTGGCCTGCGTGCGCCCGCGTGCGCGCATGCAGTTGGTCAACAGCTCGACGTCGGCCTGAGTCCGCGGCGCCTGGGCGACGCATCATCGACTATGCGGCTGCAACGCAGCCACGCTCGACATTCGAAATCCGCGGCCTGTCGTCACTGCAACATCCGCACCTGCCTGACAATCGCGCACCTTATCGGGCGCGCGACGTGCCTGTGCGCTAGTAGACCTTGCGCTCGCTCGCCGGTGGCGGCGTCCACTGGTACAGCCAGGTTTCGGTCAGCGGCTTGCCGTTGGCGCGCAGGAACAGACGGATGTCGATCTGCTGGGTACCGTCATCCGGCGGCACCAGGTCGAACATCGCCCGGTAGCCCTTGAGCTCATGCAGCGGACGCGCGGACACGATCTCGGTGCTGCCACGCGACACCTGGATGATGGCCTCGACCTTGGCTTTCGGGTCCTTGGTCAACGCAGCCAGCTCGCCTCCGGCGAAATCCACCGCAAACCGCCACGAAAAGTGGCTGCGCTTCTGCCCGACGATGCCGCCCAGGCCGGTGCGGGTGGCCACGCAATGCGCCAGCGGCGAGCTGGCCGGTGGATGCGCGCCCCAATACAACCGGTACCCCATCAGCAACTCCTGCCCCGGCTGCGGCTTGTCCTGCGGATTCCAGAACGCCACGATGTTGTCGAAGGTTTCGTCCACGGTCGGAATCTCGACCAGCTGTACCGAGCCCTTGCCCCAGCCGCTCTTGGGTTCCACCCACAGGCAGGGGCGCTTCTCGTAGAACACGCCGTCGTCCTGGTAATGGTCGAAGTTGCGATCGCGCTGCAACAGGCCGAACCCGCGCGGGTTCTCATCGACGAACATGTTGAAGCGCAGCTGCGGCGGGTTGCACAACGGCCGCCAGATCCACTCGCCGCCGCCGGTCCACATCGCCAGGCCATCGGTGTCGTGGATTTCCGGCCGCCAGTCCCAGTCCATGCGGCGATCGTTTTCGCCGACCTGATACATGCTGGTGCACGGACCGATGCCCAGCCGTTCGATGGTCTTGCGCGGGTAGAGCGCGCTGTCGATCTCCATCACCAGCACCTCGCCATTGGTGATGGCGAAACGATACGCGCCGGCAACGCTGGGCGAGTCCAGTA
The DNA here is from genome assembly GCF_014199025.1 of Xanthomonas sp. CFBP 8152. Lineage (NCBI taxonomy): Bacteria > Pseudomonadati > Pseudomonadota > Gammaproteobacteria > Lysobacterales > Lysobacteraceae > Xanthomonas > Xanthomonas sp. CFBP 8152. Next base: position 2,815 of record NZ_JACHNO010000009.1, on the reverse strand, counting down.
GCCCGTACACCACCACGGTGTTCGAATCGTCGGCCGGCTGCTCCAGGTAATAGGCAATGAAGTCCGGGAACTCCTCCGGCCCGCCGGTACCGGTGTCGATCGCCAGCCCGCGCGCCGACTGCCCGTACTGGCCTTCCTTGCCGACCGCACGGAAATAGCTCGCACCCAGGAAGGCCGAGAAATCGCGATCGGTGTCCTTGCGCGTGTTGAGACGGAAGCCGGCGAAGCCCAGGTCCTTGGGCAACTGCTTGCCGCCCAGCCCGCTGCTGCCGTAATCGAACGCCGCCGGGTCGTAGGCCAGCTGCTGCGCCTGGCCGTCGACGATGTCGTAGATGTGCACAGGGGTGTGGAAATACAGCCCCAGATGGAAGAACTTCGCCTGGAACTTGCCATTGCCGTCGGCCCATAGCGCATGGTCCTGGCGGTAGCGGATCGACTGGTACTGATCCCAGTTCAACGCTTCCAACGACCCCGGAAGCAGCTGCTTATGGCTCTTGTAAGGCGCCGTGGCCAACGCACGCGCCTGCCCCTTGAGCCAGCCATAGTCGAATGGTTGCGGCTGCCCCAGGCGACGCAGACCAACGGCCTTGGCCGCCAACGCCCACTGCGGCAGCGCCGGCAAACCGAGCGCGGCCAATGCGGCGGCGGCATTCTTCAGGAAGTGGCGTCGTTGCATGCGCATCGGTCTGCTCAGGGAATGGCCGCCATCATAGCCACAGCGCGGCACGCAGGTGAATGCGCAGGTCAGGGCGCCGCAGACGAAGGCGCACACGCATTGGTCAGCTGCAGCTCCTGCGCCTTGCTGCACAGGAACTGTTGTTGCGCCTGCTGCGCGTCGGGTCCGGTGTAGCGCAGCAAGGTCCATTGCTCGCTCGCCTGCATGCGCTCGCCCGGCGCCAGCTGCCGGTACGGTGCGTGCACTTCCATTTCCAGCAGTCCGCGCTCGGGGTGCTGCGGCGGCGCGTCCAGGTACAGCTCCACCTGCCCTTGCTCCGGATGGATCGCAGACAGCGGCTGATGCGCAAAGCGGATCACCAGCACCTGGTCGCCCGCAAACCCCGCCATCCAGCCTGCCGAAGGCTGCAACAACACTTTGCCGCGCTGAATCAGCCCGTCCTGTCGTGCATCGGCACGCAATGCAAACACACCGCCTTGATGCCGGTAGGTCGGCGCAACCGTGCCGGCCTCGGTCGGCGGCTGAACACGGATATCAGCTGCATTGGCCACCGGTACGAATACACGCGTGCCCGCCGCGACCCGCGTGTTGAACCACAGATCCCAGGCGATCGGCTCCTTGCGAATATTCCGAGCGATTGCTTCCACCTCGACGGTATCGGCACGCGTGGATGAAAGAGCCACCCGCTTGCGTAGCTGCACGCCGGTGACTGGACTAGGCACGCCTTCCAGGATCAGTTGATCGCCACTACGTGTGACTGCACGTGTGGTTGCCAACGACAGATACGGATCCGGTGGCCAAACCGCGGTGGTCGCCTTGCGTGTCGGGTTGACCTGTTGGTGCATCCACCACTGACTCTGCGGCCCCACCCAGACATCGTGGCCGAGGTACGGGATATCGCCGGCAGTCGCGGATACTTCTGGCGCGGGCTGCTGATCAACCGCCTCACCCGTCTTCAACACGTTGGGGTGTCCACGCAAATTGAAGGACAGCACGCGCCCACCGAACGCGGGCGTAGCACTGAGTTCAACAACCCCGTTGTGCAACTGGATGCGCTCAACTGCAGGTTTGGTGTTGGACGCAAGCTCATCCGCGCATGCGCCTGTTGCCAGCGGCAACGCTGATGCACCCACAAGCACGATCGGCATAAAGTAGCGCAGTGAGGCAGGCATGGACGACTCCAATCGCAGGACGTCACGATTGTGGCGCGATGCACGGCAACGCACCATCAAGCATCGGCCACTGCGGCTCCAAGCGCGCCGTTTGCTGTTATCCGAGGGCTACTGGCCAGCGGTCGTCACTGATCCAGAACTGGAGGTTGGTGTTTCGATCAGTGTGGGTCACGTGGCCGGCATTCAACGCTGGCAATTGCTGCACCACACCGTCGCGCGTTGCCCGATCGTGGCGTGTTTCAACACGCGTCCACACTGCTTGCAGGTTTCACCCTCGCGCCCATACACCGTGAGTTCCTGCTCGAAGTAACCGGGCGCCCCGTCCGGGCTGATGAAATCACGCAGCGTGGTTCCGCCGCGCTGGATGGCGTAGCCGAGGATGTCTTTCACTGCCGCAGCCAGGCGCCGATAACGTCCCAATGACACCTTCCCGGCTTCGCGTAATGGGCTGATTCCCGCACGATGCAGGCTTTCTGCCGCATAGATGTTTCCCACGCCGACGACAACAGCCTGATCCATCAGAAAGGTTTTCACCGCCGCGCGCCGGCCACGCGCCAGCGCATGCAGATAATCGCCAGTAAATGTATCCGATAATGGTTCCGGGCCAAGTGCTGCCAGCAGATCATGCACGCGTGCATTGTTCTGCCATAGCAGGCAACCGAACCGACGCGGATCGTTGAAGCGCAGGACACGGCCATTCTGCAGGCTTATATCCACATGATCGTGCGCTCGCGGCGGCGTATCGCCGGGTAATACGCGCAGACTTCCGGACATTCCAAGATGCAGCAGCGCGCTGCCGCCGGCATCGGTATCGATCAACAGGTATTTGGCCCGGCGACGCACATCGGTGATGATCGCGCCGGGCAACAAGTGCTCGATCTGTTCTGGGATGGGCCAGCGCAGGTCGGGACGCCGCAGGATGACGCCATGGATGCGTTGGCCGACCAGATGCGGTGCCAGGCCACGC
>NZ_JACHNO010000008.1:0-96662 GCF_014199025.1 Xanthomonas sp. CFBP 8152 | reverse complement strand
CCGTCCAGCGCTTGATCTCTTCTTCCATCACTTCGCTCATCGGTGTCTCCTTCGGGGAAAGTAACACCTGAGCAGGAATTCAGTGGGTCATTACATGCTGGAAAAACGAACAGCCGAACTGGCGACAGCCCGGGCAGCGGTCTCCGAGCAGCGGTGGAACGACTGCGAGAACGAGATTGAGATCCGCGCCGCTCAGGTGGAGCAGTGGAGCGAGGCGATGCTTGCCAGTCCAGAGTTCGACTCCGTTCCTCGCTCTGTTGCGCCGATCAACGCTGCCCCAGCAGTGCCCAAGCTCTCCCCGATGCCAGTGCCGCACCCAACACGTCGACGGCCGCGGCCCTGATGGATATCGAAAGCCCCGCAGATGCGGGGCTTTCTTCCTTGGGCACTAGCGGCAGGCGCGAGGGCGAGGGCGCAAGTCTGCGCGTTCAATCCCAATGGGCTCCTTGGGGCGGGGGACATTGTCCTTGTCCTTCTTCTTGCGCGCCTCTCGCCACTCCTCAATGGAGGTAGGCATGGTCGGCACGACGCTGCGATCCACGGCCGCTCGTTTGACGAGGATGGGTTGAGAAGGTGCCATGGCTGACGCCTGGGTTTGACTGGCCGGCCCTGGCGCGCCGAGCCGTAGCAACTCTGCAGCCAAATCCAGTGAGTATTGGATGTCCTCGACTTGGTTAGGGGGAAGGCGTGTGGTGTGTTGCTGGAGGAGGTGGCCGAGCAAGCGACTGGCGACTTGGATTTGCGTTTGGTGGTGCATGGGTGCTCCTGTGTTGGGTAAGCCCTTATCCAACCAAGAAACGGTGCTTACGCAAGAGCTCGCTTGTGGCTGCATTTCACAAATTTGAATACGCGAAGAAATTCGATGGCAGTTATGCCATTTGACGAATAGAAAAGATTTCAACCGGGTCGGTGTCCCCGATTTGTCGTTTGTAGAAGCACATGGTCCGCTAAGGCAACGGGAGTAATCGACCAACACGGCGACACGTGCTTCAAGCGGGCTGTTTGAGGTGCTCATGCCTGTGAGGTCCGAGTTTATGCAGACAGACAATGGCGTCAGCAACTTGCCGATGGCAAGCGGGCGCTAGCAATCGAGTCAAGCCCGGCGTTATGATCGAGGAAACATTGACAGGAAACCTGCCGAGCACGCTTTCTGCAACGGATTGAATGGGTTAATTCGGAGGTGATCCGATCCCACTCTCTCCGCCACTTGCTCATAAATCGTTGATTCAAATTGAGATAGGCGATTCTGGCCGAGTGGATAGCAGGAGGCATGCAGAGGAACCGCGCGCATGCGCATCCCGCATCATCGAGCCGCACCAAGACCGGCTGTTGGTCGTTTGGCCATCGTGTTCCCGTCGATCTCCAGGCAGTGCTTGATTGCCGGCTTATCAAATGTGCTCTTCAGGCGGCGAGCGGAATGCCGGGCGTGGGCTGGATCGTCTGCCCACTGGTGACTGCGCTTTGCAAGGGCCAGGCGGAACAGGCCTGTGCATCATCGAGCGTTGCCGTTTTTTGGCTTCGACGGAGCGTAAACAGCAGGTGGAGCACATTGGCTTCACCAGCCATAAAGCCAGGAACCTCATGAACGCGCCCGTCGAATACCGCCCCGATCTGGAAACGCCCAGCGTCAGTGAGCAGGAAACCATTCGTTCCCTGGAATCGCTGTTCGTCGACATGGCAATGACCGTGGCCGAAAAGGAAGGGCATGCGCACCGCGCGGTCCACGCGAAAGGGCAGGGCCTGTTCACCGCCAGACTCACCGTCTTCAACGATCTCCCCGAAGAGCTACGACAAGGCCTGTTCGCAGAGCCCGGGCAATACGCTGCCTACATCCGCCTGTCATCGCCACCTGCAGAACAACTGAGCGATGCTGTCTCGACCCCGCGTGCCTTGGCGCTGAAGGTGTTGGGTGTGAGCGGTGAGCGCGTCGAGGGTGGGGACGAGAAGCACAGTCAGGATTTCTTGATGGTCAATGGCCCTTCGTTCACTACCCCGGGTCCCGACGGGTTTCTGCGTAATTTCCGCGTCCTCGCAACGACCACGGAAAAAGCGCCACGCGCCAAGGCAGCTCTTTCGAAAGTGCTCCGGGGGGTCGAGAACACCCTTGAAAAGATCGGCGGGGGAAGTGGCAGCATCAAGCAGATGGGCGGACAGCCGCAAATTCATCCGCTGGGCGAGACGTTTTTTTCGCAGGTGCCGTTCCTCTACGGGCGCTACATCGCCAAGTTCTCGCTTGCGCCGGTGTCCAGAAACCTCATTGAACTCGACGGTCAGGCAGTGGGCGACTCTCAGGATGCGCAGCGTGAGGCCGTTCATCACTCCATCAGCACCCTAGCCAGCCCGGCAGAGTGGGAGTTGCGCGTGCAGCTGTGTCGAGATGTGGAAAAGATGCCGCTTGAGGATGCGTCGGTAGAGTGGTCCGAATCCATCAGCCCCTTTGTGGCGGTAGCGCGCGTAGTCGTCGAACGTCAGGCCGGCTGGGACGGGGAGAAATCGCTGCAGTTGGAAGACCGTATCGCCTTCTCGCCGTGGCATGCTTTAGCCGCTCACCGGCCGCTGGGCGCGATCAACCGGGCGCGCCGTGTCGTGATGGCAGCATCGCGCCGATTCCGCTCCGAGTTCAATCGCTGCCCGATCCACGAGCCAGCCGGCCTCTAGCAGTTCTCGCTGCGTGAGCGTGTCATGCAGTGCATATGCATCCGTGGGGCTGGAGCGCCCCCGGATCGCAGATGCCAGACGAAGGTTCTGATGAATCATCGAGCAACTGTGGCGACCAGTGTGGCATGCCAGGGCCACACCACCCCGTTTGGAAAGGAGCGACAGACGGCATCCCCCATGCACCCGTGTTGCTGATCGTGTCCAGCTGAATGCTCGACTCGTGCAGGTTGCTGGATAGAGACAGGGCCATCAAGAAACGCCGATCGTTGCCGCTAGGGACGCATACCCAACGCAAGCAGCAGAGGTCGCTATGTTTTTCTCCGACAGCCACAAGGTGGAAGCACTGACCAAAGCGGTTGATGCCACGTTGAAAGGTGGCAGTGCGCAATGGCCCAACAACGGGTCGGCCGTGCTTCTCAAGAAGATGGCCGAGCGCTTGTGTGCGGCTGAGCAGGAGCGTGATCTGGCCAGGGCCCAGGTGGAAGACGCGACGATCGCGTTGCGCCATCTGGAGGGCCGCTTCGAGCTGGTCGCCAGCGGTACGACCGACGGGCTTTGGGATATTGGTGTGATTGCCGGAGATCCCAGTCATCCCGACAGCCCTGTGTGGTGGTCGCCGCAGATGCGTCGGCTGCTGGGTTTTGCTTCAGAACAGGATTTTCCCAATGTCCTGGACAGTTGGGTCGCGTGTCTGCACCCGGATGACAAGCAGCCGACGCTAGATGCCTTCGCGGCGCACCTTGCCGATCGCAGTGGTCGAACACCCTATGACGTCGAAAACCGCTTGCGTCTGAAGTCCGGCGAGTACCGCTGGTTCCGGGCTTTCGGCACCACCGAGCGCGATGCGCAGGGCGTGCCGCTGCGTGTGGCCGGTTCGCTCACCGACATCACCGAGCGCCGCGAGCGGGATCAGTTCCTCGACATCACCCTGACGCGCTTCGAGCTCGGCTCACAGATGCTCAGCGATGGCTTGTGGGACATGAGCGTGATCGCGGGTGACCCGATCAATCCGAACAACGAGTTCTGGTGGTCGCAGCAGTTCCGCCACCTCCTTGGCTTCGAGTCCGAGCAGGAGTTCCCCAATGTGCTCGATAGCTGGGCGTCACGGCTTCACCCGGAAGACAAGGAGCGTTCTCTCAACGCATTCGCGGCGCATTTGAACGATCGCAGTGGCCGCACCAACTTCGATATCGAGTATCGCCTGCAACTCAAGAACGGCCAATACCGATGGTTCCGCGCGCGCGGTCTGACCAAGCGCGCGGCAGATGGCACGCCTTTGCGCGCAGTTGGAGCATTGATGGACGTGGAAGCCGGACGTCAGCTGGGCGAGGTGGCGAACACGCTCAGCACTGCGGCAGGCGATATCGTGCGCAGCAACGACGACCTGTCGCGGCGCACGGAACAGCAGGCGGCCGCCCTCGAAGAGACTGCAAGTTCCATGGAGGAGATGACCAGCATCGTTCGCAAGAACGCTGAGGGTGCGCGCCAGGCCAATACCCTGGCGAGCAAGGCCGCAGAGACCGCCTTACATGGCGGTGAGCTGGTCAATGGTGTCGTCAGCACCATGGCGGCGATCCAGGCGTCATCGCGGAAGATCGGCGAAATCATTACCGTCATCGACGGCATCGCGTTTCAAACCAATATCCTTGCGCTGAATGCGGCCGTGGAAGCAGCACGGGCAGGCGAGCAGGGGCGTGGCTTTGCGGTCGTCGCTTCCGAGGTGCGCAGCCTCGCCCAGCGCTGCACCATGGCCGCCAAGGAGATCCGTGACCTGATCGCCGATTCGGGTGCCAAGGTGGGTCAGGGGGCGGAGCAGGTCAACGTGGCGGGCAAGGCCATGGAAGAGTTGCTTTCCTCGGTGAAGCAGGTCAACGACATCATGAGTGGCATCGCCGCGGCCAGTCACGAGCAGAGCGCTGGCATCGAGCAGATCAATCAAACCATCTCGCAGATGGATGCAGCGACGCAGCAGAATTCCGCTCTCGTTGACACCATGGCATCGTCCGCCCGCGCACTTGAAGATCAGGCGACCGCTCTGGTGCAGAGTGTTGCGAACAGTTCACGCAGCGTCGGTGGCAAGGCGAAGCTCGCATTGGCTGCTTGACGCATGCAGCCACTGCGCTGCCCTGTTATTTGCTAATGCCAAGGGGCGGGGCGGTGCACTGGAAATCAGGATGCCTTCAATGGCATTTTCCGCGGCCATGCTGAAAAGGCGCACGGCACGAGCCGATCAGCTGGAACGTTTCATGGAGCCGGTGTGGCGCCAATGCGTGCGCCGGTAGCGAATGAGGCTCTCTGGATTTTCCCATCGACCACCTCGTAGATGCACAGCATCTCAAGACGACTGATCCCGTCAGGAAAGCTGCGGGTGATGAGTTCCGAATCGACGACGATGTTGCCGACGACGGTCCGCGACAACAGCCGCGCATGCAGGTCCGGCTCTTGAAAGCGGGTGAGAAACCGCTCGCGAAGCATGGCATGCCCCTTGGCCAGCTGTGGTCCGTGCAAGGCGTAATGCTCGGCATCGTCAGCATAGGTCGCCAGCAACGCGTCGATATCCTTGACGTTGTAGGCGTCCAGCTGCGCTTGAACGATCGAGAGCACGTTAACGGTGGTCATGTCTGGGCAGTCTGCTCATGCAGGGGAGGGCAAGTCGCCATCGCACAGCATCTGCGGATGGCGGGCGAAGGATTTCCTGGCAGTTAGGTGCCCAAGCAAGTGGATCGTGGTGGGTGCCCGCTAGTACCAACCCAGATATAGCGTCGCAATGCCCCACGTATCGATCAACCCATGCGCCAGGATCATCGCCCGGAGGTTGCGTCCTGATCGCAGGTAGACGTAGCCAAACAACGCGCCGACGAGTCCGGTCAGCAGCACCCCCGAGATGCCTTGGGTAAGGTGCATCGCGCCAAAGAGTGCTCCCCCTGCCACTGCCGCCATCACCTGTCCCCCACGATGGCGGCCCAGCAGGTGATCGAGGTGGTGCATCAAGAATGCGCGGAAGACCAGCTCTTCACCAAGCGCGGCGCTGAGCCAGGCGCCGCCTGCCAGGTGGGCGGCAGCGTTGAAGTTGCCAAGCAGAGCGCCGTAGCCGCTGTAGTCGGCCTTGGTCCCGGTTAGCGCGTCGATCAACGGCTGCATGACCGGGTTGACGAAGCCGACGACGAGCGCGAGCAGCAGCAGCGTCCAGCCGAACCAGGCGCGCAATGGCCGGTGTTGGAGCCCGCAGGCGCTCAACGAGCGCGTTTCGAGCCAAACCAATGCGATACCTACAATGCCAACAAGCGGCATACGCCAGGGAAACTGCATCCAGCGGTAATGCGCCAGCGCGAGGATGGCCGCGATCGCTGCGATTCGTGCCAAAGGATGTCCCATTGCAGAAAAGACCGGGCGGGGATGTGCGCTTGGGGAGCCTTGTTGAAACATGCTGGAAGAAGGATTGAGTAAGTTCTCGAACGGTAGCAACAGGAGCGACAAGCGTCCTGTGCCAGAGGGCATGGATTGCTGCGCGCACGAAGGCTGCGCGTACGAAGAGGAATGGAGGCAGGAGCTCCTTCAGGCTCTGGAGCATGATCCGGACGTCGTATCGGGCCCAGCCAAAGGCGACGCGTGCGGTCTAGCGTGCAGGTATGTTTTCAGGCGATGGTGCCATGTTGCAGAAGCTGCATTGGCTACCGGTGCCTGCTGACGTCTGTCAGGCAAACGCTGTGCTTGAAGCCGGCATCACTTGGTAGCTCGGCTGCGTTTGCGACGACTGGCACATAGCACCACCAACGGCAAGTGGATCCGGATGCGCTAGGCGCTTCCCACGGCGTTTTGGAAAATTTGGGAGAGTTGAACGAGCAATGGATGACAACGGTGGTGGATGCGTTGAGCGACCTGCAGGCAGCAAGCGTCGTCGACAATGACCAAGCCCCATCGAGGCTGACACGCTTGAGCAGCTGGCAGCATGGACAGATCGAATGGAGCACTGCTTTGCCCCGGCGAGAGGGCAATCCTAGAATGCTCTGCTGCTGGCCTCGCGCTCGCGCTACATCGCCTCGGATCTGAAGTGGAAGCAATGATTTGATCAGCGGCCACCCTGAAAACTGAAGGTGAAGCGCATGTCGGCTACATAGGCCGCTGCTGAGTTTGCTGGTGCGGGCGTGGCAGCAAGCAACGTCAATTGGCCATCGGCAACAGGTATCGGAACGCCAAGGGTGAGATCGACCTGTTTGGACCAGCCGCCGCCGAGCACGGTCGCCCTGAGGATCAATCGGCCGGCCACCACACATTGCACATCGGATGGGCAACGGCTGTCTTCGATGACGTGGTCGGGGCGTACCCTGGGGCCATCGACCGCTGCGATTTCTCCCAGCCGCACCGGGCCTTCGATGGGCTGGCTGGTGACGGGGCCAGACGCCGCACACGCGGCAAGCGAGATGACAAAAAGCGTTGCAAGCACTGGCATGCGGAGGAAGCGGATACGTTCCATGGCGGTGGTCATGCTCGTGTGTAGTGGAGATGGTCGCTGATGTCCTCAGCGCGCTGCGCGGATGTAGCGATCACATCAGTATGATGCAGCGTCACGTTGCCAAGATGCGTTCGCACAGGTGTCAGCCATGCGCGAGAGCTGGCAGCGACAGGCGCGTCAATTGATCAATGCGCCCGGGAACGACAATGCATGACCATGGAACCGGGATTTTTTCGTGACCGAGCGCATCAGTGGCCGATCCACCTCGGCCCTGACTGCCGATGCGCTGCCGCCATCGGCTTCCACACCAACCGCGCAGGAATCCGGAGGCGGGCAGCGCAGGTTGGCATCACCGATCGCCCGAAGTCAGCCCTGGTCCGTCTCGCCGCGAGCAGATCGCGCTACCGGCCAGTCAGATCACCGACGCATTGACCTTGAACACCTCAACCGCCCGCGTCAGCTGGGTCGAATGCGCTTCCAGCGAACGTGCCGCCGTGCTCGCGGCTTCGACCAGGCTGACGTTCTGCTGGGTGGTTTCGTCCATCTGGGCGATGGTCAGGTTGACCTGCTCGATGCCGCCGGCCTGTTCCTGTGAGGCGGCGGAGATGTGGCCCATGATGTCGGTGACATGCTGGACGCTGGTGACGACTTCGCCCATGGTGGTGCCGGCCTTGTGCACCAGCGTTGCACCGTCGGCGACGCGCTGCACGGAGTCGTCGATCAGGCGTTTGATCTCCTTGGCGGCGTCCGATGAGCGGTGCGAAAGGGTGCGCACTTCCGAGGCGACCACGGCGAATCCGCGGCCCTGTTCGCCGGCGCGTGCGGCCTCGACGGCGGCATTGAGGGCCAGGATGTTGGTCTGGAAGGCGATGCCGTCGATGACCGAGATGATGTCGGCGATACGCCTGGACGAGGCCTCGATGCCGGACATCTGTTCGATGACCTGGCCAACCACGTCGCGTCCTTCCGAGGCGATGGCGGCCGCGCCCAGCGCAAGCTGATTGGCGCGGCCGGCATGCTCGGCATTCTGCTTGACGGTGGAGGTCAGCTCTTCCATCGAGGCGGCAGTTTCTTCCAGGCTGGCGGCCTGCTGTTCGCTGCGGCGGGACAGTTCCTGGTTGCCACTGGCGATGTCTTCGGCGGCAAAACCGATGCTGTTGGAGGTGGTCTGGATATGCGTGACGATGTCGGTCAGGCGATGCACGGTGCTGTTGGCATCGTCGCGCATGGAGGCGAACACGCCGTGGAAGTTGCCGCTCATGCGCACGGTCAGGTCGCCATCGGCAATGCAGCGCAGCAGGTCGGAAAACCTGGCCAGGTTGGTGTCGGAGGTGGCCATCATGGTGTTGAGGTTTTCCACCATCAGGCGGAAGTCGTGCTCGAATTTTTCCGGCTGGCCGCGCAGCGCGAAGTTGCCGGCGCACGCAGCCTGGGTGAGCTGCTGGATCTGCGCGTTGATGGCCTGCAGGTTCTGCTTCACCTGCTGCATGGTGGCGGTGATGGCGGCTTTTTCGCCGGGATATTGTTCGATTTCGGGAGCCAGGTCGCCGATCGCATAGCTGCCCATGACCTCGGTGATGCGCAGTTGGGTCTGCACATGCGCATGCACCAGTGTGTTGGTGTCCTGCACCATGTGCCCGTACTCGCCGGGGAACTGCCGGGCGTCGGTGCGATAGCTGATCTCGCCGGCATCGTGGCGGGCCGCCATGTTGCGCTGGGCGGAGATCACATCCTGCAGGCGGCGCTGCATCTGTTGCATGGCGCGCAGCAGCTGGCCGGATTCGTCCTTGCTGGTGGGCAGGTCCTGGCTGCGCAGATCGCCATCGTTGATGCGCTCTGCCAGCCGCAGCGACTGGCGCAAGGGCAGCACCACGCTGCGCGTCAGCAACAACGCAATGGTTGCGCCCAGCAGCAAGGCGATGATGGTGGAAACCACCATCAGCATGGCAAAGCCACGCGCGGTGGTCACCGCGTCTTTGGCGGCCGCGCGGTTCTTGGCTTCCTGCAGGTCGATGAACGCGTTGATGCTGGCCAGCCAGGCGACGAAGGCGGGGCGCGCTTGCTGCAGCAGGTGTTGTTCGGCATGCGGCTTGTCGGCGCCATCGCGGAATGCACGCACCTGCGCGATCAGCGGCATGGTGCGCTGTTCGACGGCCTTGATGCGTTGGAGGATGGCCTTTTCTTCGGCGTCCTTGGAGGCCGCGATCATGTCGTCCAGCGGCTGCGCGGAGCGGGTGTAGTCCGCGGCGAGCTTGTCGATCGATTGTTCTGCCGTGTGCCGCTCTGCCGGGTCGTCCAGCAGCACGACATCGCGCAGGGCGATCGCACGGTCGTGCACGCTGCCGCGGAAATTGATCGCGTAGCGTTGCTTGACGCTGTTGACTTCGTTGATGGCGGTGAGCTGCTGGTGGATGCTGCGCACGCGCTGGATGCCGACGACGGTGAGGATCACCATCAGGACAATGATCGCGAGGAAGCCGAGGGCCAGGCGCTGACCGATGCGCAGATTCGAAAGCAGTGGCATAGGGAGTTTGATCGGTGATCCGGCTAGCGGAAAAGCAGGAAGAGTCCCAGCAACAGCTGGGAGGCGATGCGCCCGGGACACCGATGGGGTCGGCAGCGTGACCGCTGCACGAAGGATGTCTCGACGTGTTCGTTAGCGGCCTGCGCCATCAGAAATGAAACCGCTCGCCACGGTGGGATTCATCTACGGTTGGCTTCGCACTGCCGCCAGGCCAGGGCGATCGAAGTCGCAAGCCGCCAAGCCCGGCCGCCTGGCAGTGCTGCAGCGCCGGTCGGCGTCGGCAACAGGCGGATCGGTCTTGGCGGGTCGCCGAGTCGTTGCGACGGCCGCTGCGAGGGGCTGCGGCCACTTGCGGGTGTCGATGTAGTACAGACACAGAGTGCCGCTACGTCAGCAGCGCCACCGATCTAGACCGCTTCAGTCATAGCGCGACAGATCCGGCGCCTTCATCGACGGCGTCATCAGCTTGGCGGCAATGTTCTGGATGCTGGGTTGGCTGGCGAATTTCAGTGCGCCGTGCAGCAGCTGGATGCCGAGGCGGCTATGCGGATTCATCAGGCGCGGGCCGATCTTCGGCACGCCCTGGCCTTGTTCCACCATCGGCCGCATGGCGTCGGCGTAGGCGGCAAAGGCCTGTTCCAGCGTCGCCGCGCGTGCGATCTCGTTGGCCAGCACGTAGCCGCCGGTGACCGCCAGGGTGGCGCCGATGCCGGCCAGCGGGGTTGCGCACCAGGCAGCGTCGCCGGTCAGCACGACGCGGTCAGCGTGCCAGCGCGGCATGCGCACCTGCCGCAAGGCATCGAAGTAGAAATCGTCGGTGGTGTCCATGCCGTCCAAAACCCGCGCAGCCTGCCAACCGGCGTCGGTGAAGCGTTCGCGCAGATAGGCCTTTTGGGTTGCCATGTCCCAGTCCTGCTCGCCCTCGGAAACCTTCTGCAGCGACAGCATGGCGCGCGTGGTGCCGTGCTGGTCCGGGCGCAGCGAGATGCTGCGCCCGCCGGTGGTGTGATACCAGCGCCATAGGCGGTCATCGTCGGCGGTGCGTGCGATGGTGAAGTAGGCAATGGTCAGATCCATCCAGCGCGGGTCGTTCTCGTCGGGGAACAGCATCTCGCGTGTGGCCGAGCCGACGCCTTCGGCGACGATGACGGCATCGAAGCGGTCGCGGCGTCCGCTGCGGAAGCGGACGGTGGCCGCATCGCCGTCGTCGTCGATGCCGGCGATGCGGTCGCCGAACCGATACTCGGCTTTCTGGCGGGCGGCATCGTAGATCAGGCGGGCGAGGTCGCCGCGCAGGATTTCCAGTTCTGCGGTCGGGCCATCGCCGTCGATGTCGTCGGTCTTGAAGGTCGCCACCGCATGGCCGTGTTCGTCGACCCAGGCGGTGCCTTCCTCGCCGGTGCCGTGCTCGAGTGCGGCCTGCTCCAGGTCCATTCGCTGCAGGACCTCGCGGCCGACGCCGCGCACGTCGATGTTCTGCCCGCCATCGCGAAACTGCGCGGCCTGCTCGACGACGCTGACGTCAAATCCCCGCTGGGCGAGCGCCCAAGCCACGGTGTTGCCGGCGACGCTTGCGCCGGTGATGAGGATGCGACGCGACATGACGGATCACCCGAGGAATAAATATCAGGTGTGATATTACATGTCCTGGTCGCGCTGCTCCAGATTGACGATCAGGCGCTGCATGAACGCGACAGTCTGCTGTGCTTCCTCGGGTGCGAAGTCCTTCAGCGCATCGGCATTCAGATCGATCAGTATCTGGCCGCCGATGGCGGCGATCTTGCGTCCGCGGGGTGTGAGCGAGACCACCGCAGCGCGGCGGTCCTGCGGCGTCGGCGAGCGCTTGACCAGCTCCAGGCCCTCCAGCTTGTCCAGCAGGGCCACCATTGCCGGCTGCTTGACTGCCGAGTCGATCACCAGGTCGCGTTGCAGCATCGGCCCTTTCCAGGACAACAGCATGACCGGCCTGATCAGGGCCAGCGACATGCCGTGCGGTCGCAGTTGCGCATCTACCAGACGATTGAAGACCCGTGCAGCATGGTTGGCCAGATACCCCGGTGCCACCGCAGCCAGAGGATGAATGAGTACGTCGCGATCCTGCATCTGCGTCACCGTGCCACGCCTTTCGGCCATCTTGCGATTTTATCCGGGCACGCGCACCACGGGACATCGCCTGCGCGCCACGGCGAGGGATCTGACGGGTGCCGCGCAGCAACGCGCGCCGTGGTGGGGCCTGCACGCAATCGGGACGCATCGTCACGTGAGTGTTGTAACTTAGGCGGGCGCTGCATGCCGTGCAGGGCGCCAACGGCGACGCCGGATGGCGTTGGTTGCAGGTCAGGCCGGCATGTCGGCCTATCCAGTCCTGCCAGTCGGCGATGCGCGGCGTTGGCCCTTTGAGTCTTGTTCAATGGTTCGGAAAAAATGCTTGTTTGGGTGATTGGTAAGCTGGCTGCGCACCGCGTTGCGTCCCGCACGTACGACGACTGCCGCTGGACGGCAGCACGCCTGGGCGCCGCATGAGCGCGTCGTTTCCTTATGGCGAGAGCGCCATGGCGCAGGCCGTGCGCGCCTACGATTGGGCCGCAACGCCGCTGGGGCCGAGTGCGCAGTGGCCGTCGCCGCTGCGCAATGCTGTCAGCCTGATGCTCAGCTCGCCGGAAAGCATGTATGTGGTGTGGGGCGATGCGCTGACCTTTTTCTACAACGATGCCTATGCGCCGATCCTGGGGCCGCGGCAGCCGCATGCGCTGGGCGCGCCGCTGCGGGAGTTGTGGGCCGATGCATGGGGGGCGGTGCGTGCGCCGATCGAAGCCGCGTTCGCGGGGCGCGCCTCGCGCTTCGAGGAGGTGCCGATCGGCATGAACCGCTATGGCATGCCGGAAGACACCTGGTGGACGTTCTCGTTCTCGCCGATCTATCTGGACGATGGGCGTGTGGGCGGCGCGTTCTGCGTCACCAACGAAGTCACCGACCGCAAGGTGGCGCAAAACCGTCTTGCCGATGAGCACGAGCGGCTGATCCGGTTGTTCGAGCAGGCGCCGATGTTCATGGCGTTCCTCAGCGGTCCGCAGCATCGGGTGGAGTTCGCCAACCCGTGCTATTCGCGCCTGATCGGGCACCGCGACGTGATCGGCAAGCCGCTGGCCGAAGCCTTGCCGGATATGGTCGAGCAGGGGCATCTGCACCGCCTGGACGAGGTGTATCAGTCCGGACGCGCCTATGCGGCCAATGCGCTCGCCTACAACGTGCAGGCCGAGCCCGGCGGCGCGGTGGAGCCGCGCCTGCTGGATCTGGTCTATCAGCCGATTGCCGGTGCCGACGGCACCGTTTCCGGCATCTTCGTGCAGGGCCTGGACATAACCGACCGCATCGGCCTGGAACGCGCGGTGCGCGAGGCGGAAGTGCGCAACCGGCAGATCCTGGACAGCGTGATGGACTACGCGATCATCGCAACCGATTTGCACGGCTTGGTGACGTCCTGGAACGAGGGTGCACAGCGCATTCTGGGATGGAGCGAGACTGAGATGCTGGGCCAGACGCTGGAGCGCACCTTTACCCCAGAGGATGTGGAGCGCCGGCAGATCCTGATCGAGGCAGCGGCGGCGCTGGAAAGCGGTAGCGGCATGGACGAGCGCTGGCACGTGCGCAAGTCCGGCCAGCGGTTCTGGGCGAACGGTTCGCTGATGGTGCTACGTGAAGAAACCGGCGCGGCGATCGGCTTTGTCAAGGTGTTGCGCGACCGTACCGCCGAGCGGCTGGCCAGCGAAGCCCTGCGCGCGAGCGAGCGCCGGCTGGATGCGCTGGTGCGCGCATCCTCGCAATCGATCTTTTCGGCCACCGCCGACTGGCGCGAGTTTCGCCAACTGGTTGGCGAGGGGGCGCTGAGCGATGCGCTCTCGGCAAGCCTGAACTGGCAGCAGGAGATGGTGCACCCGGACGATCGTGCGCGGCTGTCCGAAGCCATTGCGCATTCGATCATCAACAAGACCGGGCTGGATGTGGAGTATCGCGTGCTGGATGCCAATCAGCAGGTGGGGTGGACCCTGATGCGCGCGATCCCCTTGCTGGACGAGCGCGAGCAGATCGTGGAGTGGTTCGGCACCGCTGCCGACATCACCGACAAGCGGCTGGCCGAACAGCAGCTGCGTCAGTTGACCGAAACGCTGGAAGAGCGCGTGCGCGAACGCAGCGCGGCGCTGCTGCTGGCCGAGGAAAAGCTGCGCCAGAGTCAGAAGATGGAGGCGGTCGGTCAGCTGACCGGCGGGTTGGCGCACGACTTCAACAACCTGCTGACGGCGATCAGCGTCGGCCTGGAGCTGCTGCAGGCGCGAATCGAGCAGGGCAAGTACGATCGTCTGGAGCGCTATGTGGAGATGGCGCAATCCAGCGCCGCGCGCGCCACCGCGTTGACCCAGCGACTGCTGGCGTTTTCGCGCCGGCAGACCCTGGCGCCCACCGCGCTGGAGGTGCAGGCACTGGTGCAGGGCATGCATGACATCATCGCGCGCACGCTGGGCCCCTCGATTGCGTTGCGGCTGCGTCCTGCAACCGACGCCTGGAAAGTGCTGGTGGATGCGCCACAGCTGGAAAACGCGCTATTGAACCTGTGCATCAACGCGCGCGATGCGATGCCCGATGGCGGCGAGCTCACCATCGCTGTCGCCAACCGTTTGTTGGAGGCCGGCGCCGCCCAGCAGCTGGATCTGCCGATCGGCGAGTACGTATGCCTGAGCGTGCAGGACACCGGCACCGGCATGAGCGCCGACGTGATGTCCAAGGTGTTCGAGCCGTTCTTCACCACCAAGCCGATCGGGCAGGGCACCGGTCTGGGGCTGTCGATGATCTACGGGTTCACCCGCCAGTCCGGCGGCCACGTGCGGATCGATTCGGAGGTGGGCGTCGGCACCACGATGGCGTTGTACCTGCCGCGCTTCAATGGCGTGCTGGCGCTCGATGAGGTGGTGCCGGCGACCGAGCAACCGCTGCGCTCGGTGGCGCAGCGTTGCACGGTGCTGCTGGTGGAAGATGAAACCCCGATCCGCGTGCTGATGTCCGAGGTGCTGAGCGAAGCGGGTTACCGCGTCATCGAGACGGCAGAAGGCAGCGCGGCGGTGGAGCGCCTGCGCTCGCAGGAGACGATCGATCTGCTGGTGACCGACGTCGGGCTGACCGGCGGATTGAACGGGCGTCAGGTTGCCGACGCGGGGCGACAGCACCGACCGACGCTGCCGGTGCTGTTCGTCACCGGCTACGCGGCAACGGCGGCAGTGGGCGCGGGGCAGCTGGAGGAGGGCATGGAGGTGCTGACCAAGCCGTTTCTGGCGGTGGACCTGGAACGCCGCGTGGCGCAATTGCTGGAGCGCGGATCGCCCTGAAGCGTGCATGCAGGCGTGGCGACAACCCGGACGGCTTGCCTACAGCGCGGTTTGCACGATGCCCAACAGGTCGCGCAATGAAAACGGCTTGGTCAGCAGCCGCATGCCGGTATCCAGAAAATCCGCGCGCTTGGCGATGGAACCGGCGTAGCCGGTCATGAACACGACAGGCAAGGCGGGGTACAGGCGGCGCGCGTTGTCTGCCAGGTCGCGCCCGTTCATGCCAGGCAGGCAGATGTCCGAGAGCAGCAGATCGAACGGACGCGCATGGTTGAGCTGCTCCAGTGCCTGCTCGGCGTCGGAAGAAGCGGTGACCTGATAGCCCTCGTCACTCAGGATATCTGCGGTCAGCGCACGAATGGCATCGTCGTCTTCGACCAACAGGATACGGGCGCTGCATGATGCGTGATTCACCGCTGTCCTCGAGCGATCGCAACCATGCGATGCACTTCAGGTGCAACGCTAGGCCTGGGCGCGTGACGAACGTGTCGCAACCGGCATCAAGCGCGGCGCAGGTCACGGCACCATGGCGGTATCGCCAGCGCTCAAGCCGCGCCAAGCAATCTGATCCATTCAGTGGCGCGCAGCGGTCGATCACGCGCCCGTGATAAATTTAAGCCTATGGGAAATCTGAAGCCGATGATCGCAAACCGCATTACGACTGGTACGACAGGGCTTGACACCATTCTGCGCGGCGGCCTGCCGGCCAACCGCCTGTACTTGCTGGAGGGCCAGCCCGGCTCGGGCAAGACCACCATGGCACTGCAGTTCCTGCTCGATGGCGCTGCCAAGGACGAGAGTTGTCTGTACGTGACCTTGTCGGAGACCATCGACGAGCTCACCGAAGTGGCTGCGTCGCATGACTGGTCGTTGGATGCGCTGCATATCTTCGAGCTGGCATCGGCCGAAGCGTTCCTGGGCGATGGACGCCAGCAGTCCATTCTGCATCCGTGGGAAACGGAGCTGGATGGCACCATCAAGCTGATCCAGGCAGAGGTCGATCGGGTCAAGCCGACACGGGTGGTATTCGACTCGTTGTCCGAGTTGCGCCTGCTGGCACAGGACTCGCTGCGCTATCGGCGCCAGGTGCTGGCGCTCAAGCAGTTCTTTGCGCCGCGCAACATCACCTTGTTTCTGGTAGACGACCTCACCGGCGAGAACGGCCAACGCGATGCGCATCTGCACAGTCTGTGCCATGGGGTGATTTCGCTGGAACGCATGACGTTGGATTTCGGTGCGGCGCGTCGGCGCATGCAGGTGCAGAAACTGCGCGGCGTGGATTTCATCGCTGGCTACCACGACATCACCATCACCACCGGCGGCATGCGGATCTTTCCGCGCCTGATCGCCTCCGATCACCATGTGCCGTTCGTTGGCGATCTGGTGTCCAGTGGCGTGGAGCGTGTCGATGCGCTGTTGCACGGCGGGCCGCTGCGCGGTACCAGCACGCTGCTGACCGGGCCTGCCGGTTCCGGCAAGACCAACATCGCGCTGCAGTACGTGGCCGCCGCCTGCGAGCGCGGCGAGCATTGCTGCATCCTGGAGTTCGACGAGCGTACCGGTACCTTGCTGACGCGAGCCGAGAGCCTGGGCATGGACCTGCGCAAGTATCTGGACGCGGGTCTGCTGGAATTGCATCAGATGGATCCGGCCGAGCTGACCCCGGGCGAATTTGCCTGGGCGGTGCGCGCCAGTGTGGAACAGCGCGACTGCCGCGTGCTGGTGATCGATAGCCTCAACGGCTATCTCACCTCGATGCCGCAGGAAAAACAGCTGATGCTGCAGATGCACGAGTTGTTGTCGTACCTCAACCAGAGCGGTGTAACCACATTCCTGGTCAATCCGCAGCACGGCCTGGTCGGCACGATGTCCACCGGCAACCTCAACATCTCCTACATGGCCGATACCGTCATCCTGTTCCGCTTCTTCGAAGCGCAAGGGCGCATCCGCAAGGCCTTGTCGGTGATCAAGAACCGCAGTGGCGCGCATGAGGATTCGATCCGCGAGTTGCGCATCGGGACGAGCGGTATCCACCTGAGCGAGCCACTGGAGAAATTCCACGGCGTGCTGACCGGTACTCCGCATTTCGTTGGGGACGATACGCCGTTGCTGGATCGTCCACTTGACTACCTGTGATCCGGATGGATCCATCGTCCACATCATCGCGCCATTCGGCCGCGATGCGGAGAGCATTGCCGGGATCGTCGGTCAGCGCGGGCTGACGCGCCGGGTATACGGCTCGCTGGTTGCGCTGGCGGACGACCTGCTCGATGCCTCTGGCGTGGTGGTGTTGACCGAAGAGGCGGTCGGCGGCGATCTGCAGCAGCTCTCGCACGTCCTGCAGAGTCAGGCCGCATGGTCGGATATTCCGTTCGTGCTGCTGCGTGCGCCGCGCGGCACTCATCGTGGGCGTCAGGCCACGCTGCCGCCGGAAGTCACCAACGTCATCGAGCTGGAACGGCCGCTGAGTTCGTCTTCATTGCTGAGCGCGATTTCCACCGCATTGCGATCGCGACAGAAGCAATTCGTGATCCGCGACCAGATGGCGCAGTTGGCCGAAAACAAGACGGCGTTGATGTCGAGCGAGGCCGAGCTGCGCCGCGTCACCGACGCACTGCCGGTGCTGATTGCCTTCATCGACAAGAACCTGGTGTACCGGTTTGCCAACCGGTCGTATGAAGACTGGATCGGCATCCCGCCTGCCGATGTGATCGGGCGTCCGTTGGTGGACGTGGTCGGACCTGCGGTGGTGCAGGAGCGTCGCGCCTGGATCGAAGCCGCACTGGCCGGGCAGGCATTGACGGTGGAGGCCAGCTGGCCGCACGCCGACGGGCGCCGGCGCGATGCGGAAATCCGCTATATGCCGCGCCTGGATGCGGACGGCAAGGTGGACGGCTTTCATGTGTTTGCCACCGACATCACCGCGCGTGCGCTTGCGCTGGAGTCGATCCAGCAGCAAGCCAGCCTGCTCGAGGTCAAGGTGGCCGAGCGCACCGCCGAGCTGCAGCAGCAGATGCTGGCACGCGAGTCCAGCGAAGCGGCGTTGCGCCAGGCGCAGAAAATGGAAGCGGTGGGCCAGCTGACCGGCGGCATCGCACACGACTTCAACAACATGCTGACCGGGATCCTGTCGGCGCTGGACCTGGCGCGCCTGCGCATCGATCAGGGCCGCACCGAGGGGCTGGGCCGCTTTCTGGATGTGGCGTCGGCATCGGCCTTGCGCGCGGCGGCACTGACGCAGCGGCTGCTGGCGTTCTCGCGCCGGCAGTCGCTGGAAGCGCGGCATCTGCATCTGAACGATCTGGTGGTATCGCTGCAGGAACTGCTGGCGCGCACGCTGGGCGAATCGGTGCATCTGGAGACCGACCTGCAGGCCGACCTGCCGCAGGCGTATGTCGACGAAAACCAGCTGGAAAGCGCGCTGCTCAATCTGGCGATCAATGCCCGCGATGCGATGCCCGCTGGCGGGCAGTTGCGCATCGCCACCCGGCAGTTGCAGGTCGAAGGGCAACCGCTGGAGCTCGGGCGCGGGGTGACGCTGGCGCCGGGCAGTTACGCGGTGGTGTCGGTGACCGACAGCGGCGTCGGCATGCCGGCCGATGTGCTGGAGCGTGTGTTCGAACCGTTCTACACCACCAAGCCGATCGGGCAGGGCACCGGCCTGGGCATGTCGATGATCTACGGCTTCATGCAGCAGTCCAACGGGCAGGTGTGGGTGGAGTCCGAGTTGGGGAAGGGCACCACGGTGAGCCTGTACCTGCCCGCCGGTCTCCATCCGCAAGCGCTGGCGCCGCAACCGCAAGCCGGCGCGGTGGTCGCCGGACGCGGCCAGCAGGTGCTGGTGGTGGAAGACGACGAGCAGGTGCGGCTGCTGGTGACCGAACTGCTCAACGAGTTGGGTTATGAAGCCGATGTGGTGGCCGACGCCGATGCGGCGCTGCCGATCCTGGCCTCGCAACGGCGGATCGATCTGCTGGTGACCGATGTCGGCCTGCCCGGACTCAACGGGCGCCAGTTGGCAGAGATCGCGCGGCAGTCGCGGCGCGATCTGCCGGTGATCTTCATGACCGGCTATGCGGAAACCGCGCGCGATCGCGGCGAGTTTCTTGCCGAAGGCATGAGCATGATCGCCAAGCCGTTTACGCTGGGCGAGTTCAGCGGAAAGCTGCACGAGGTGCTGGGACCGTCGGCCTGATCGGATTGCGCGATCGATGGCGCCGGTCACCATCATGGCGCGGCCGCGATACCGTCACCGATCGGCCCGGAGCCGGTGCAGGGGGCCGGGACAGGTCGAACAACCCACAGGCATCCGTCCTGCGCAGGCAGGCGGATCTGCCGTCACTGCGGCACCGGCCGGAAGTCGCTCGATCCGCGCAGCAACGTGCGGTGAGCCGGAAACGGAGTCAAGCGACGCCGCGCGCTGTTCGGCCACTGGAATGCTGTAATCCCCCCAGCGCCACCTCGGCAGGTGGCAAAGCCGCCTGGCCAGCCCCATCTGTTGCACATCATTCATTCCCCGGAGTCATCCGATGACGCCCATTTCCGTGCTCGACCTGGCGCCGGTCTGCGAAGGCAGCGACACCACCCACGCCTTCGCCAACATGCTCGATCTGGCCCAGCACGCCGAGCGCTGGGGCTACCAGCGTTACTGGCTGGCCGAGCACCACAACATGCCGGGCATCGCCAGCGCCGCCACCGCAGTGTTGATCGGCCATGTCGCCGGCGGCACGAAGACCATCCGCGTCGGCGCCGGCGGCATCATGCTGCCCAACCATGCGCCGCTGCAGGTGGCCGAACAGTTCGGCACGTTGGCCTCGTTGTATCCGCAGCGCATCGACCTGGGCCTGGGCCGCGCGCCCGGCACCGACCAGCCGACCGCGCGCGCCCTGCACCGCTATTTCGACAGCGCCGACCATTTCCCGCAGGACGTGGCCGAGCTGTTGCGCTACTTCGCGCCGGTGGTGCCGGGGCAACTGGTGCAGGCGGTGCCGGGGGGCGGCCTCGACGTGCCGGTGTGGCTGCTGGGTTCCAGCCTGTTCAGTGCGCGGCTGGCCGCGGCGATGGGCTTGTCGTTCGCGTTCGCCTCGCATTTCGCGCCCGACGCGATGGACGAGGCGGTGGCGATCTACCGCCGCGAATTCCGCCCGTCCGCGCAGTTGGCCAGGCCGCATGTGATGCTGGCCCTGAACGTGGTGGCCGCGGAGACCGAGGCGCAGGCACGCCGCCTGTTCACCACCCAGCAGCAGAGCTTCGTCAACCTGCGCCGCGGCAAGCCGGGCAAGATTCCCGCGCCGATCGACGATATCGACAGCTTCTGGCAGCCGCACGAGCGTGCCGGTGTGGAGCGTGCGTTGGCGTGCACGGTACTGGGCGATGCCGGGCAGATCGCGCAGGGCGTGGCCGAGTTCATCGAGCGCCACACCCCGGATGAGCTGCTGTTCACCGCCAACATCTACGACCATGCTGCGCGTTTGCGTTCGTTCGAAATCGCCGCACTGGCTTGCCGCGAGCTGGACGTGACCCCTGCGTGATTCACGTCGCTTTGCGCGGCGATCGGCTCAGATGCGTGCACCTCCATTGGGAACACCAGCATGCAATTTCAGGAACGCAGCGAAAGCATCAAGCAGTTGGCGGAACTGATCCGCGGCGTGGACATCGCGATGTTCACGACCGTGTCGGCCGACGGCAAGTTGGTGAGCCGGCCGTTGGGCACGCAGGAGGTCGAATTCGATGGCGACCTGTGGTTCGCCACGGCCGCCGACAGCCCGAAAGTGGCCGAAATCGCCGCCGACCCGCGCGTCAACGTGGCCTATGCCTCGGCCTCGAAGAACAGCTACGTGTCGGTCGCCGGTACCGCACGCCTGGTCGATGACCGCGCCAAGATCGAGCAGCTGTGGTCGCCGGCGATGAAGGTGTTCTTCCCCGGTGGCAAGGACGACCCGAACCTGCGTCTGATCCACGTGCGCGCCGAATCGGCCGAGTACTGGGATGGCCCGAGCGGGCTGCTGGGCAAGGCGCTGTATTTCGTGATGGCGGCCGTGACCGACGATACCGGCAGTCTGTCGGACAACCGCGTGGTCGATCTGAAGTAAGTGCGCTCCAGGTGTGCCGGTCGTCGCGCTCAGCGCCAGGCGACCGGCCACCAACCGCGGATCAGCTCCAGCAACTGGTCCGAAGTGACCCCGAACACCGCCACCGAGATCAGCGCAGCGGCCCAGCCCACCAGCAGCAATGCGCCGTCGCGCTCGAGCAGGGCCAGCGCAAACAGCAGCAGGATCAGCCCGAAGATGTAATTGGTGAACGGAATCGGCAGCGTCAGCAAGATGCCGACCAGCACCAGCAGCACGCCGGTGAACATCTGCGCCGGAATCCGGTCCAGCATGCCGTGCAGGCGTGGCTTGAGCAGCCGGTCCAGGCGTTGCAGCGTCGGCGCAAGTCGCGCGACGAAACGCTGGCCGGTGCTGCGGCGCGGCCCGCGCTCACCGATGAAACGCGGCACCCACGGCTTGCGCAGGCAGCACACCATCTGCAATCCGATCAGCACCGTCAGCGGGCCGCTGATACCGCCAGCCACGCCAGGGATGGGAATGAACGACGGCAGGATCGCCAGGAACAGAAACACCCCGAACGCGCTCTGCTGCAGATCGGCCAGAATCTCGCGCACCCGCAGCACATGCTCCCGATCGCCCTCGCTGAAGGCCGCCAGCAGGCTGCGGATGCCTTCGTTGCGATAGCGCATCTGCGCGCCGTCCGCCGCATCCGATGGCGGTACGCCGTTATCCGACGATGTCATCGCTGCCCTCGTCGCCGACGCGGCTCAGCAGCAGCTTGTCCACGCGCGCGCCATCCAGATCGACGATCTCGATGCGCCAGCCGGCCCAATCGAAGAATTCGCCGGCCTGCGGGATGCGGCCGAAGTAGTAGATGCACAGGCCGGCGAGGGTGTGGTAGTCGCCTTCGTCGGCTTCCGGCAGTTCGGCGCCCAGCACCTCGCGCAGTTCCTCCACCGGCAGCGAGCCGTCGATCAACAACGAGCCGTCGCCGCGCGTGACCACCAGCGCATCCTCGTCGGTGTTTTCCACCGCCTGCAGGCGGCCGACCACCGCGCCCATCAGGTCGCTGATGGTCACCAGCCCACGGATTTCGCCGTATTCGTCCACCACCAGCGCCATCGACTGCTGTTCTTCGCGGAAGATCTCCAGCAGCTTCATCGCATGCGTGGATTCGGACACGAACAAGGTGTCGCGCAGGGCCTGGAACAGATGCGCGCCGTGTCCATCCATGCGCGTGACCAGCGACTTGACCTCCAGCACGCCGGCGATGTCCTGGTCGCTGCCGCGGTAGACCGGGTAGCGCGAGAATTCGTGTTCGCGCATCACCAGCAGATTGCGTTCGGGCTCGGCATTGGCATCCAGCCAGGCGATGCGGTTGCGCGGCGTCATCAGGCTGTCGGCGGTGCGGTCGCCCAGCCGCATCACGCGATTCATCATGTCGCGCTCGTGCGCATCGATCACGCCGGCCTCGTGGCTTTCCGCCACCAGCATGCGGATCTCCTCTTCGGTCACCGATGCCGATTCGTCCTTGCCCATGCCGAGCATGCGCAGCACCAGCCGGGTCGAGCGCGCCAGCACCCACACGCCGGGCGCGGCGATCTTGGCCAGCCAGGCCATCGGCACCGCGACCACCCCGGCAATGTCCTCGGAGTTGCGCAACGCCAGCCGCTTGGGCACCAGCTCGCCGAAAATCAGCGTCAGGAAGGTGATCAGGGCCACCGCCAGTGTGCTGCCGATCACCACCGAATACGGGCGCGGCTTGCCGACCAGTTCGAACGAGGCCGACAGTGCCGGGAACAGCCCCTGCAGCCAGCTGCTGATGGCCTCGCCGATCGCCTCGCCACCGAACACGCCGGTCAGGATGCCGATCAGGGTGATGCCGATCTGCACCGTGGACAGGAAGTTTTCCGGGCTTTCGGCCAGCGCAAGTGCGCGCGCGGCACGCTTGCTGGAGCCGGCCATCTGCTTCAGGCGGCTCTTGCGCGAGGTCATCAGGGACATTTCCGACATCGCGAAGAAGCCGTTCAACAGGATCAGCGCAATGACGATCAGAAACTCAACCACGGGCGTCTTCCCCGGTCAGTGAAGGGGAGGGCGGGCGAGCACTGGGTTGGCCGGCGCGCGCAGCGGCGGGGCGGCAACGGGGGAATATAGGGTCGTCTTCCATAGGGTGCACCCGAAGGCGCGGGAGTATGTTAGCAAACCACAGGGTGGTTCGAACCGGGAAATGCCCATGTGAAGGGCGCTTGCGCGACCGAGATACCCAGACAGGTCATGGAACGGTCATAATTCGCGCTCGGCGTCCGTCTCTCCCTCGACGGCAGGAAGTTCTCCACCCATGTTCTCGTTGCAGACCATCTTCGGTTCCGGCAAGCAGTTCTATGCGCTTCTGAACGAAGCGGCGCAGGCCGCCTACGACAGCACCAAGGCCTTGCACGCCATGATGCGCACGTCCGACCGCCAACCCGCGCTGGACGCCTTCAAGCTGGCTCGCCTGCGCGAGCGCGCCGCCTCGGACAAGATCGGCCAGGCGCTGGTGGACAGCTTCATGACCCCGATCGAGCGCGAGGACATCGAAGCGCTGGGCTCGGCGCTGTACAAGATTCCCAAGCAGGTCGAGAAGTTTGCCGACCGGTACTCGCTGGCCACCAAGCATCTGGAGCACATCGACTTCGCCCCGCGCGCGGCGATGCTGGAACAGGCTGCCGCCGTGGTGGTGGAGATGGTGACCGACCTGCCGCAGATGAACATCGATCGCATGACCGCGCTCAACGACAAGCTGCGCATGCTGGAAAACGAAGCCGACCGGCTGATGCTCGAGCTGTATCGCGACATCTACTCCGGCCGCCTGGACACGCTGCAGATGTTCCTGCTCAAGGAATTCTTCGAGATTCTGGAGAAGGCCATCGACCGTTGCCGCGAGGCAGGGGTGGTGGTGTACCAGATCGTATTGAAGAACAGCTGAGGTCGCCGCGTGCTTACCCTAGTTCTGGTGGTGATCCTGGCGGCGTTGGTGTTCGAGTTCATCAACGGCTTCCACGACACCGCCAACTCCATCGCCACCGTGGTCGCCACCAAGGTGCTGTCGCCGGGCTGGGCGGTGATGCTGGCCGCCGGCATGAACCTGATCGGCGCGCTCACCGGCACCGCGGTGGCGTTGACGATCGCCTCCGGCCTGCTCAACACCGACGTGGTGGAGGTCACCCCGCAGGTGATCCTGTGCGCGCTGCTGGGCGGCATCATCTGGAACCTGATCACCTGGTGGAAGGGCCTGCCCTCATCGTCCTCGCACGCCTTGATCGGCGGGCTGTGCGGCGCCGGGCTGGCGGCCGCGCACAACAACTGGAATGCGTTGATCTGGTCGGAAAACATCGGCAACTGGGCCAAGAACAAGGGCCTGTTGTGGAAGGTGTTCGTGCCGATGATCACCTCGCCGATCGCCGGCTTCCTGCTCGGTATCGTGGTGATGCTGCTGCTGTGGGCGATCATCGCCGGCATGGCCCGACTGGGCGGGCCGATCGGACGGCTGGCGCGTCCGCGCTGGGTCAATGCGTTCTTCGGCAAGGCGCAGATCGCCTCGGCCGCCTACATGGGCTATGCCCACGGCCACAACGATGCGCAGAAGACCATGGGCATCATCGCCATGACCCTGATCGGTGCGCAGTCGGCCGGCGCATTGGACGATCTGCCGAGCTGGCTGTCGTTCCTGCATCCGGGCACCGGCCTGGCCGCCGGCGCCGGCATTCCGATGTGGATCGTGCTGACCTGTGCGGTGGTGATGGCCGCCGGCACCGCCTCGGGCGGCTGGAAGATCATCAAGACGCTCGGCCACAAGATGGTCAAGCTGCATCCCATCCACGGCTTTGCCGCAGAAACCAGCTCGGCGACCGTGCTGACCGTGGCCGCGCACTTCGGCATGCCGGTGTCGACCACGCACAGCATCTCCACCGCGATCATGGGCGTGGGCTTCGCCAAGAACCCCCGCTCGCTGCGGCTGGGCGTGATCGAGCGCATCGTCTGGGCCTGGATCCTGACCATCCCGGCCGCGGGCGGGGTGGCGTATCTGATCCTGCGCTGCTTCGAATGGTTCGGCTGGACCTGAGCGATGTCGCGCTGCGGTCACCTCGGTCGGCGAGCATGCGTGCCAACTACGGAGTGCCCGGCCGCAGGCTGTCCCGTTCGACCCTGATGTGCCAACGCGTCCTGCCTGAGGAAACGCGCCGATGATGCTTGCGCTGGTGTGCGTGCTGTTCCTGCTGTCCTGGCTGATCGGCCGCCGGCGCTGGCTGCGCGGTGCGCGTGCGCTGGCGGCAGCCGCGCTGGCGTTGCTGCTGCTGGTGGGCTGCGGCCCGTTGGCGAGCTGGATGCTGCACGGGCTGCAGCAGACCGGCGTCAACGATTTCAACGACTGGCGCGCGCGCAACATGATCGTGCTGCTGGGCGCCGGCACGGTGCGGCCGGATGGCCCCGATGCCACCGCCGAGGCCAACATGTTCGCCTACGGCCGCATCGTCGAGTCGGCGCGGCTGTACCGGCAATGCCGTGCGCATGGCGGCGACTGCAAGATCGAGATCAGCGGCGGCGACGCGCGCGGGCTGGGCCTGTCCGAGGCGGTGGTGTATCGAAAGGTGCTGATCGGGCTGGGCATCGCGCAGGCCGACCTGATCATGGAGCCGTCCAGCATGAACACCTGGCAGAACGCGCAGTTCAGCCAGCCATTGCTGCGCCAGTACCGCCCCGAGCGGGTCGTGCTGGTGTCCTCGGCCACGCATCTGCGGCGTGCCGAGCTGTACTTCCGCCACTTCGGCATCGACGCCACGCCGGTGCGGTCGGACTGGTTGACCGCGTCCTGGGCGTGGTTGCCGCAGAGCTACAACTTCACCGTGGCCGATGTCGCCTTGCACGAGTACCTGGGCATTGCGCGCTATCGGGTTTACGAGTGGCTGGGGTGGAATGTGGAGGCTGTTCGGGCTGGGGCGTTGTGAATGGGAAATCGGGAATCGGGAATCGGGAATGGTGATTCGGGATTCGGGATTCGTAGCAGCTGGTGCGGCGCGTTCTGACGCGCGCGGCTGATTTGATTCAGCGGCGCCTGGTGCCCCTTCGGATTGACGGGAGCAAGCCGGGTGCGCGGCGGTGGGGAAGGTCATTGCGCTGCTTGGTGGCGTCGCGGCCAGCTGCGTGTCTGCTCGCCGCTGCCTTGATGCATCGCCGGCCGCGTGTTCGGCCGGCGATGCGGTGCTCAGCGTGTTTCGTACATCGTCCTGACGTCGTTGCGGAACGCGGCCTGGCTGTCGGTGCGGTTGTAGAACATGTGGCCGCCGGGATATTCGCGGACCTGCACGCGCTTGGGGTCGCTGCCCATCGTCGGCATCTGGTCCACCGTCAGCACCGAGCCCATGAACGGGCAGGAGAGGTCGTTCCAGCCATGCGCGATCAACACGCGCAGCTTGGGGTCGATCGCCACCGACTGGCGCAGCTGGGTGACCGCACCCTTGCGCAGTTCGTCGTTCCAGTCCCATAGCTTGTTGACGTCGTAATTGAGCGCCTGATAACGCGCATCGACCTTCCAGCCGACCACACGGGTGACGAAGTCCACCATCGCGGTGGTGGTCGGCGCGATGATGCTGTCCAGCAGCGGGTCGTTGGCGCGCTGCTCCGGATCGTTGGGGAAAGGGTCGAACGCGGTCACGTTGGAATCGTAGCGGCTGCCCAGCTCGCCCTTGTCGCGGAACACCTCGCGCAGGTACGCCTGGGTGTCCAGTCGTCCGCCGGAGCGGCGCACATAGGTCGCGTCCAGTCCGGTCATGCGGGCGACCTGCTGCAGCATCGCTTCGGTCGCCTGCGGGTCGGTGCGGCCCTTCATCAGCGCCACCGCGTAGTCGCCGCGGGTGTAATCGATCACCTGGCGCATCGCCGTGTCGCTGAGCTGGCCCTGGCGTTCCAGATGCGCGGCGGCGATCGAGGGCAGCGTCATCATCCAGGCCAGCGGCGACACATCGCTGTTGTCGTCCAGGGTGGGATTGAGATACGGCGACACCAGCACCACGCCGTTCATCGCCACGCCCAGCCGGGTCTGCAGGTACTGGGTGATGCGCGGACCACGGAAGCCGCCGTAACTTTCGCCGACCAGGTACTTGCGCGCCTGCAGGCGGCGGTTCTTGAGCAACCAGTCGTAGACCATGCGCGAGAGATATTCCACGTCGGCCTGCGGGTTGTAGAACTGCTTCTTGGCCTCGTCGTCGCCGATCAGGGCGCGGCTGAAGCCGGTGCCGACCGGGTCGATGAACACCAGGTCGGTGAAGTCCAGCCAGGTGCCGGGGTTATCGCGCAATGCCGCCGGTGCGGAGGCGCTGTCGCCTTCGGCGCCGAAACCGACCACCTTGGGTCCGATCGCGCCCATGTTCAGATATACCGACGACGCACCCGGCCCGCCATTCAGCGCGAAGGTCACCGGGCGGTCCTTGCCATCGGCGGTATAGGCGGTGAACACCACCTCGCCGGTGGTCCTGCCCTGCGCATCGCGCACCGGCAGCGTACCGACGGTTGCGGTGTAACTCAGCGTGCGTGCGCCCACGCGCGTGCTTTGCCGCACGCTGGCATCGGCCGGCAGTGGCACGGGCTTGGCGGCCGCTGCATCGGATTTGGCGTCGGTTTTCGTATCGTTCTTGTCGGGCGCGTCGGCCAGCGCGGTCCCGCTGAGCAGGGCGCAGGCCAGCAGGCTGGCACGGAGGAAGCAGGGCATGAGCATCGGAGGTCCGGCAGGGGAGCGACGATGCTAGGCCGCCGGTAGCACCTTATGGATGTGCACAAAGGCATGCGTGTCGCGCTGACCGACGTGGCATGCCTGGCTTGGAGCGGTATGTGCCGCTGCAGGCAGCCGTCTGAGCCGACGGGTGGGGGCTGCGCAGCCCGCTGAAATCCGCATCGACCGAAAAGAAACCCGGTGACGCCTTCTTCTGCCCTCGGGAGAAGGTGCCCCGCAGGGGCGGATCAGGGGGCGGGGCGAAGCCTCGTGCGATTACTTGCCCAATGGCTTCGCGTACCCTCACCCCAACCCCTCTCCCGACCGGAGAGGGCTTAAAGCTTCCAGAGGTTCTTAAACCTCCAGCGACGCCAGGTCGCCCTTGGTCTCCAACCACTGCTTGCGGTCGCCGGCGCGCTTTTTCGCCAGCAACATGTCCATCAGCGAGCGGGTCTGTTCGCCATCGTCGATGGTCAGCTGCACCAGGCGACGCGTGTCCGGATGGATGGTCGATTCGCGCAGCTGCTGCGGATTCATCTCGCCCAGGCCCTTGAAGCGGGTGACGCTGACCTGGCCCTTGAGCTTCTCGCGCGCGATCTTGTCCAGCAGCGTGGTCTTTTCCTCCTCGTCTAGCGCATAGAACACCTGCTTGCCTACGTCCACGCGGAATAACGGCGGCATCGCCACGAACACATGGCCGGCCGCGACCAGCGCCGGGAAATGCTGCAGGAACAGCGCGGTCAGCAGGGTCGCGATATGCAGGCCGTCGGAATCGGCGTCGGCCAGGATCACCACCTTGCCGTAGCGCAGCCCGGTGATGTCGTCCTTGCCCGGGTCGCAGCCGATCGCGATCGCCAGGTTATGCACTTCCTCGGAGGCCAGTACGCTGCCCGATGCCACTTCCCAGGTATTGAGGATCTTGCCGCGCAGCGGCAGGATCGCCTGGAAGTCCTTGTCGCGCGCCTGCTTGGCCGAGCCGCCGGCCGAGTCGCCCTCGACCAGGAACAATTCGGTACGCGACAGATCCTGGCTGATGCAGTCGGCCAGCTTGCCGGGCAGGGCCGGGCCCTGGGTGACCTTCTTGCGGACGATCTGCTTTTCGGTCTTCAGGCGCGCACTGGCGCGGTCGATGGCGATCTGCGCGATCTTCTCGCCGATCTCAACGTTCTGATTCAGATACAGGCTGAAGGCATCGTGCGCGGCGCCTTCGATGAAGCCGGCGGCCTGGCGCGAGGACAGGCGTTCCTTGGTCTGCCCGGAGAACTGCGGGTCGGTCATCTTCAGGCTCAGCACGAAGGTGACCCGGTCCCACACGTCTTCCGGTGCCAGCTTGACCCCGCGCGGCAGCAGGTTGCGGAAGTCGCAGAACTCGCGCAGCGCATCGGTCAGCCCCGATCGCAGGCCGTTGACGTGGGTGCCGTGCTGCGCGGTCGGGATCAGGTTGACGTAGCTTTCCTGCACCAGCTCGCCTTCCGGCACCCAGGCCGCGGCCCAGTCGACGATTTCGGTATCTTTCTTCAGGCTGCCTGCAAACAGGTCGGCCGGCAGCATCTCGTGCTCGGCCATCTCGCCCTTGAGGTAATCGCGCAGGCCGTTCTCGAAGTACCAGCTGTCCTGCTCGCCGGTGGCCTCGTCGTGCAGCTTGACGGTCAGGCCGGGACACAGCACCGCCTTGGCGCGCAGCAGATGGCGCAGCGCGCGCACGTTGAACTTGGGCGTGTCGAAATACGTTGGATCGGCCCAGAAGCGCAGCCGCGTGCCGGTGTTCTTCTTGCCGACGGTGCCGACCACTTCCAGCTTGGAGGCGGCGTGGCCGTCGCGGAACTCCATGCGGTGCTCGCTGCCTTCGCGTTTGATGAACAGCTCGACCTTGGTCGACAGCGCATTGACCACGCTCACGCCCACGCCATGCAGGCCGCCGGAGAAGGTGTAGTTGCGGTTGTTGAACTTGCCGCCGGCATGCAGCCGGGTCAGGATCAGCTCGACACCGGGAATCTTCTCTTCAGGGTGCATGTCCACCGGCATGCCGCGACCGTCGTCGGACACCTCGCAGCTGCCGTCCTTGTACAGGGTCACTTCGACCTGCTTGGCGTGACCGGCCAGCGCCTCGTCGACCGAGTTGTCGATCACTTCCTGCGCCAGATGGTTCGGGCGCGCAGTGTCGGTATACATGCCAGGGCGGCGTTTGACCGGGTCCAGGCCCGACAGCACTTCAATATCGGCGGCGTTATAACGGGTGTTCATGCATCTCGTTGGCACGTGAAACGACGCGCAAGTGTGGGGGCTGAGGCGATTTTTTGCACGCGCCCGGCGTTCAGTGCAGGGCGGGGTGCGGATGGATACCCTGGCATTGGATTCGGAATCAAACGTCCCCACCTGAGGATGTCACCGAACCCGGAGGACACCATGAAGTTCAAGCACATCCTGATGCTCACCCTCGGTGCTGCCGCAGTGGCCGCGCTTCCTGCCCTGGCCCAGGCGGCTCCTCAGCAGAGCGGGCAGGACGCCGGCGCCAGTGCGCAGAAGGCCGACGACGCCAAGGCCAAGACCGAAGCCGAGCGCAAGGCCGAGCGCCGTGCTGCCGCAGCGGCGCACAAGCCCAAGGCCGACACTGCTCCGCGCGAGGAAGAGGAAGAAGAAAAGCCGGCGCGCTGATTCCATCTCGGGTCGGCAATACGCCACACGGACGCCCCGGCTTCGGCCGGGGCGTCTGCATTTGTGCGCCATGCACGGCGCGTTCTTTGCCGCTGTGGCGACATGATCGTCACGCAACCCTTGGGCATTCGCCCGTCACCCGCTAAACTATGGCTTTCCGGGAGGCTTCAAGCCCCATGACCCCCCTGATTTTTGTTACCGGCGGCGTAGTGTCCTCGCTAGGCAAGGGCATTGCCGCCGCTTCGCTTGCCTCCATTCTGGAAGCGCGTGGCCTGAAGGTCACGATGATGAAGCTGGATCCCTACATCAATGTGGATCCGGGCACGATGAGCCCGTTCCAGCATGGCGAGGTCTACGTCACCGACGACGGCGCCGAGACCGACCTGGATCTGGGTCACTACGAGCGTTACGTGCGCACGCGGTTGTCGCGCAAGAACTCGGTCACCACCGGCCGGATCTACGAGAACGTGATCCGCAAGGAGCGTCGCGGCGATTATCTGGGCGCCACCGTGCAGGTGATCCCGCACATCACCGACGAGATTCGCCGTTGCATCGACGAGGCTACCGCCGGGTTCGACGTGGCGCTGATCGAGATCGGCGGCACTGTCGGCGACATCGAGTCGCTGCCGTTCCTGGAAGCGATCCGCCAGGTACGCACCGAGCGTGGTGCCGAGAAGGCCATGTTCATGCACCTTACCCTGGTGCCGTACATCGCCGCCGCCGGTGAGTTGAAGACCAAGCCGACCCAGCACTCGGTCAAGGAGCTGCGCTCGATCGGTATCCAGCCGGACGTGCTGCTGTGCCGTTCCGAGCAGGCGGTGCCGGATTCGGAGCGCCGCAAGATCGCGTTGTTCACCAACGTTTCCGAGCGCGCGGTGATCAGCTGCCCCGACATCGATGTGCTGTACGGCATGCCGCTGGAGCTGCGTCGCCAGGGCCTGGACGAACTGGTCATCGATCAGTTCAAGCTGCGCGACAAGGTGGCTGCGCCCGACCTGTCCGAATGGGCTGCGGTGGTGGATGCGGTCAAGCATCCGCTGGACGAGGTCACCATTGCGGTGGTCGGCAAGTACGTCGATCACCAGGATGCCTACAAGTCGGTGGCCGAAGCGCTGCGGCACGGCGGCCTGCGCCAGCGCACCAAGGTCAACCTGAAGTGGCTGGAGGCGCAGGATCTGGAAGGCAGCGACATGGCGGCGCTGCAGGATATCGACGGCATTCTGGTGCCGGGCGGCTTCGGCGATCGTGGCTTCGAAGGCAAGGTGCTCACCTCCAAGTACGCCCGTGAGCACAAGGTGCCGTACTTCGGCATCTGCTACGGCATGCAGGCGGCGGTGGTGGACTATGCCCGCCACGTGGCCGATCTGGACGCAGCCAACAGCACCGAGAACGATCGCCAGTCGCCGCACCCGGTAATCGGCCTGATCACCGAATGGCGCACCGCCAGCGGCGAAGTCGAAAAGCGCGACGAGAAGTCCGACCTGGGCGGCACCATGCGGCTGGGCCTGCAGGAGCAGCGGCTCAAGCCGGGCACGCTGGCGCGCGAGGTGTACGGCAAGGACGTGGTCGCCGAGCGTCACCGTCACCGCTACGAGTTCAACAACCGCTACCGCACCCAGCTGGAGGACGCCGGCCTGGTGATCTCCGGCAAGTCGATGGACGACACGCTGGTGGAGATGGTCGAGCTGTCGCGCGATGCGCACCCGTGGTTTCTGGCCTGCCAGGCACATCCGGAGTTCCTGTCCACCCCGCGCGATGGGCATCCACTGTTCATCGGCTTCGTGCGCGCTGCGCGCGAGAAGAAGGCGGGCGGAAAACTGCTGAAGGAAGCGCGTGCGTGAGGGTTTCCTTCTCCCCCCGGGAGAAGGTGGCGCGTAGCGCCGGATGAGGGGCGCCGCAACACAATGAGAGGTGGCAGCCATGATGAACGCGTCGCCACGCGTCAGCCAGGGCAAAACCATCGCACTTCAGCAGTGCTTCGCAACCGTACCCTCACCCCAACCCCTCTCCCGGCGGGAGAGGGGCTTTAATCAATAGGTGACCTGATGAAACTCTGTGACTTTGACGTTGGCCTGGATCAGCCGTTGTTCCTGATCGCCGGCCCCTGCGTGATCGAGTCGATGCAGTTGCAGCTCGACGTGGCCGGCAAGCTGAAGGAGATCACCGGCAAGCTGGGGATCAACTTCATCTTCAAGTCCAGCTTCGACAAGGCCAACCGCACCTCCGGCACCAGCTTCCGCGGCCCGGGCCTGGAAGAAGGCCTGAAGGTGCTGGAGGCGGTGAAACAGCAGATCGGCGTGCCGGTACTGACCGATGTGCACGAGTACACCCCGATGAACGAGGTCGCCGCCGTCGTCGACGTGCTGCAGACCCCGGCCTTCCTGGTGCGCCAGACCGACTTCATCAAGAACGTCTGCGCCGCCGGCAAGCCGGTCAACATCAAGAAGGGCCAGTTCCTGTCGCCGTGGGACATGAAGCCGGTGGTGGACAAGGCCAAGTCGACCGGCAACGCGCAGATCATGGTCTGCGAACGTGGCGCCTCGTTCGGGTACAACAATCTGGTCAGCGACATGCGCTCGCTGAGCGTCATGCGCGACACCGGTTGCCCGGTGGTGTTCGATGCCACCCATTCGGTGCAGTTGCCGGGCGGGCAGGGCAGCAGTTCCGGCGGTCAGCGCGAATTCGTGCCGGTGCTGGCGCGCGCCGCGGTGGCGGTGGGTATTTCCGGCCTGTTTGCCGAAACCCATCCGGACCCGTCCAAGGCCTTGTCGGATGGCCCCAACGCCTGGCCGCTGGACAAGATGGAGGCCCTGCTGGAGACGCTGCTGGCGCTGGACTCCATCACCAAGCGTCACGGCTTTCTCGAGCAAGGCGTCTGATCAGGCAAGGCAGTGGAGCGCGCGGTCCGTGGTCCGTTGCCGCTGCAGGTGCGGATGCGCGGTGTGCCGGCTCCCGCAGAGCGATGTCGCCTGCGACAGCGGAAGCTGACACGGCAGCAGCGCACTCCGTACCACCGGCCACGCGCCGCAGCGGTGTCCTGACGTATCGTCATCGCCAGGCCGCGCGATCACGCCATTTGGCAAGCCGCAGTCCTGCGGCGATAATCCGGCAGCTTGTTTCCGGTGTACTTCCCCCTTACTGGTAACCGATCGACCTATGACCACTATCGCCAAGATCCTCGCCCGCGAAATCCTCGACTCCCGCGGCAATCCCACGCTGGAGGCCGAAGTCACGCTGGACGACGGCTCGTTCGGCCGCGCCGCCGTGCCCTCGGGCGCCTCGACCGGCACCAAGGAAGCGGTGGAACTGCGCGATGGCGACAAGACCCGTTACCTGGGCAAGGGCGTGCTGCACGCGGTGCAGAACGTCAACGGCACCATCGCCGAGACGCTCAAGGGCCTCGACGCAGCCGACCAGCAGGGTCTGGACCGCCGCCTGATCGACCTGGACGGCACCGAGAACAAGGGCCGCCTGGGCGCGAACGCGCTGCTGGGTGTGTCGCTGGCCGCCGCGCATGCCGTGGCCGCCTCGCGCAGGCAGCCGCTGTGGCAGTACCTGTCCACCATCACCGAATCGGACGTGGCACTGCCGGTGCCGATGATGAACATCATCAACGGCGGCGCGCATGCCGACAACAATGTCGACTTCCAGGAGTTCATGGTGTTGCCGGTCGGCTGCAGCTCGTTCTCCGAAGCGCTGCGTGCCGGTACCGAAATCTTCCACGCGCTCAAGTCGGTGCTCAAGGGCCATGGCCTGAGCACGGCAGTGGGCGACGAAGGCGGCTTTGCACCGGACTTCCGCAGCAATGTCGAAGCGCTGGACACCATCCTCGAGGCGATCGGCAAGGCGGGCTACACCGCGGGCGAAGACGTGCTGCTGGGCCTGGACGTGGCCTCCAGCGAGTTCTACGACAACGGCAAGTACAACCTGGTCGGCGAGAACAAGCGCCTGACCAGCGAACAGTTCGTCGACTTCCTGGCCGACTGGGTCGCGCAGTACCCGATCATCAGCATCGAAGACGGCCTGGCCGAGGACGACTGGGCCGGCTGGAAGCTGCTCACCGACCGCGTCGGCAAGAAGGTGCAGCTGGTCGGCGACGATCTGTTCGTCACCAACCCGAAGATCTTCAAGCAGGGCATCGACTCGGGCACCGCCAACGCGATCCTGATCAAGGTCAACCAGATCGGCACGCTGACCGAGACGCTGGAAGCCATCGCGATGGCGCATGCGGCCAACTATGCCTCGATCGTCTCGCACCGCTCGGGCGAAACCGAAGACACCACCATCGCCGACATCGCCGTGGCCACCACCGCCACGCAGATCAAGACCGGCTCGCTGTGCCGCAGCGATCGCGTCGCCAAGTACAACCAGCTGCTGCGCATCGAGCAGGCGCTGGGCTCCGGCGCGCGTTACGCCGGCCGCGACGCGTTCGTTTCGATCAAGCGATAAGCCGTGCGCAACTGGCGCTGGCTACTGCTGGTGCTGGCGGTGCTGCTGGCTTGGCTGCAGTACCGCTTCTGGTTCGGGCCTGGGAACTCCGGCGAAGTCATGATGCTGGAAGCCCAGGTCGCGCATCAGACACAGGACAACGAAGGTCTGCGCCAACGCAACCAGGCGTTGGCAGCAGAGGTGAAGGATTTGAAGGACGGCGAGGCGGCAATCGAAGAGCGCGCGCGCAGCGAGCTGGGCATGATCAAACCGGGCGAGACGTTCTATCGCGTGGTCGAGGATGCACCGCCGCTGCCGCCTGCAGTGGCCACGCCGTCCGCTGCGCCCGTCGAGCCTGACGCTCCGGCGGAACAACCATGACCGGTTCGATCTGGGCGATCGTGCCGGCCGCCGGGCGCGGCACGCGCTTTGGTGGGCAGACCCCCAAGCAATATCTGCCCGCCGCCGGGCAACCGCTGATGGCCTACACGCTGGCGGCGCTTGCCGCGCATCCGGTGGTGGCCGGCATCGTGGTGGCCATCGCCCCCGACGATGCGGATTGGCCAGGCTGGACCTCGGTGCAGGGCAAGCCGGTGCTGACCTGTGTCGGCGGCGGGACACGTGCGGCATCGGTGCTGGCCGGATTGCTGGCCTTGCCCGAGAGCGTGCGTGCCGATGACTTCGTGCTGGTGCACGATGCCGCGCGGCCCAATCTCGCCTTGGCCGATCTGGAGCGCCTGCTGGAAATCGGCCGCGGCGATCCGGTCGGCGCGATCCTGGCTGCGCCGGTGCGCGACACGCTCAAGCGTGCCGGCGACGATGGCGGCATCGATGCCACCGAACCGCGCGAGCGGCTGTGGCGGGCGCTGACTCCGCAACTGTTCCGTCGCCATCAACTGATCCGCGGCCTCACCGAGGCGTCGGCGGCCGGGGTGGACGTGACCGACGAGGCGATGGCGATGGAGCGGCTGGGATTGCGCCCGTTGCTGGTGGAAGGTGCCGAAGACAACTTCAAGGTGACCACGCCAACGGATCTGGCGCGCTTCGAATTCGAACTGGCGCGCCGCGGCGTGGCAGTGGATGCCTTGTCGCCTGCAACCGCTCTGCGCGCCGGGGCGGTCGTTGGCCGCAACGATGCGGTGTCCGCTGGCGCGCACCACGACGCCGACGCTCCCTAATCACCACGGATTCTCCATGTCTTTCAATTTTCGAATCGGTCAGGGCTACGACGTGCACGCGTTCGGTGCGGGCGATCACGTGATGCTGGGCGGCGTGCGCGTCGTGCATAGCCATGGCGTGCTTGCGCACAGCGATGGCGACGTGGTGTTGCATGCGCTGTGCGATGCGATGCTGGGCGCCCTGGCGCTGGGCGATATCGGCCAGCACTTTCCGCCGTCCGATGCGCGCTGGAAGGATGCCGACAGCGCGCAGTTCCTGCAGCATTGCGATCACTTGCTGCGCGAGCGCGGCTGGCGCGTCGGCAATGCCGACGTCACCGTGATCTGCGAGCGTCCCAAGATCGGCCCGCACGCGCTGGCGATGCGCGAACGTATCGCAGGCCTGCTGGCGATCGAACTCGATGCAGTCAGCGTCAAGGCCACCACCAGCGAAAAACTCGGCTTCACTGGCCGCAGCGAGGGCATCGCCGCGCAAGCGGCGGTCTTGCTCGGCAAGATCGCTGGCTGACTGCGGCTGACAAACGCCTGCGCTTACCGTCGGTGGTGCGACGTTGCCGGGCACGGCGATTGTCACGCATACCCTGCAGTGCCGAGCATGCCGTCTACACTGCCGGCCAGGTGTTGCAGCCGCTCCAGATCGCGGTTACCTGCGCCGAGCTCGTCTTGGCGTTGCACCGCGACACCACCGCGCCGAAGCATTCGGCACACAGCGCACGACCTGTCGGCGCGAAGGTAAACCACAGCATGAGCGACACCTTTGTTCTGCCGCGCGCGCATGGCGCTGCGGTCCTCGGCGCGGCGATGCGCAGCACGCCCGAAGATTTTCAGGTCGATGAGCTGCCGGCCTTCGAGCCCACCGGAGAGGGCGAGCACCTGCTGCTCACCATCCGCAAGCGCGGGCAGAACACCGCCTATATCGCCAAGAAACTCGCGCAGTGGGCCGGAATCGCCGAGATGGGCGTCAGCTACGCCGGGCTGAAGGACCGCCATGCGGTGACCACGCAGCGCTTTAGCGTGCATCTGCCCAAGCGCATCGCGCCGGAGCTCGCCACGCTCGACGACGATGAGATGCAGGTCATCGCCAGCACCTGGCACAACCGCAAGCTGCAACGCGGCGCACTGCTGGGCAATCGTTTCGGGTTGACGTTGCGCCAGGTGCAGGGCGAGCGCGCAGCGATCGAACAGCGTCTGCAGGCGATCGCCGCGCGCGGTATCCCCAACTGGTTTGGCGAACAGCGTTTCGGCCGCGATGGCGGCAACGTGGCGTCCGCGCTGGCGATGTTCGGTTATGTGTCCAATGCCGACGGCACCTTGTCAGCGGCGCCGGCATCCAGGCGGCGGCTGCGTAATGATCAACGCTCGATGCTGCTGTCGGCGGCGCGCTCGGCATTGTTCAATCGCGTGCTCACCGCACGCGTGGAGCAGGGCAGCTGGGATACCGCGCTGGATGGCGAGGCGTGGATGCTGGATGGCTCACGCAGCGTGTTCGGCCCGGAGTCGTTCAACGATGTACTGGCGGAGCGCCTGGCGCGCTTCGATATCCATCCCAGCGGGCCGTTGTGGGGCGCAGGCGAGCTGCGTTCGACCGACCAAGCTGCGGCGGTGGAGCAGGGCGCATTGTCCGATCCGCAATCGGAAGCGCTGCGTCAAGGGCTGGAAGCTGCGGGCTTGAAGCAGGAGCGCCGTGCACTGCGCTTGCGTCCGCAGCAGCTGGAGTATCGCTGGCGGGATGCCGAAAGCCTGCAGATCGAATTCGCACTGCCGCCGGGCTGCTACGCCACCGCGGTGCTGTGGGAGCTCGGCGAGGTCAGCGACGCCGGCCGTCTCAACGCCAACACGCGTCCCGACGCCTAGCCTGTTCGGCTGTCGTTGGCCACCCGGCACACACGTCACCGCCGTAGGAGCGGACCTGGCCGCGACAGGCCTGCCCATTGACGCATCCTTTGCGCAAGCGCATGCCTACATCGGCGACCCATTGCCCAATCGGCCCTAACGCCGCGCCAGCAACACCAGCAACGCCCCGGTGCCACCTTGCGTGGCCGGCGCCGAATGGAACGCCAGCACGTCGTTGCGCTGACGCAGCAGACGATCCATCAGGTTTTTCAACACTGGCGCGCCAGTGTCGGACTGCAGCCCCTTGCCGTGGATGATGCGCACGCAGCCATGTTCGTGTGCATGTGCTTCGATCAGAAACTGCCGCAGCAGGGATTCGGCCTGCGCGGCGGTGGCGCCATGCAGGTCCAGTTCGTCCTGGATCGAAAACTGACCACGCTTGAGCCGTTGAAACAATCGGGTGGGAAGATTCTCGCGTCGGTAGCTGGCGGTATCGCCTGCCTCCAACGGGGCGCTGTCGCGCAGCAAACGCGCGAATTCGGTATGCGCTTGCGCCTCGTCGTGCTCGGCCATGCGCGCGCGCGGCTTGGGGCGCGGCTTGGCATTGGCCGGTGGGGCGACTTCACGAATCGGCTTGACCGCGCCGATCGCTGCGCGGAACAGCGCGCCGTCGTCTTCGTCTTCGGGATGGGACATGCTCACAGCGTAACGTGCCCAACCTCAGGTGCAAGCGAAGATCAAGCGCGAAGGGCGCGGACGCATCCGGTATCATGGCCCGGTTTTCCGAGGAGTCCCATGCGCGTACTGGTTAGCAACGACGACGGTGTCGACGCCCCCGGCATCCAGATTTTGGCCGAGGCGCTGCGCCATGCCGGTCATGAAGTGATGGTGGTCGCGCCCGACCGCGACCGCTCCGGCGCCAGCAATTCGCTGACGCTGGATGTGCCGATCCGCACCCGCCGCATCGACGCGCAGACCTGCGCAGTGGCCGGCACGCCGACCGACTGCGTGCATCTGGCGCTGACCGGCATGCTCGATTACGACCCGGATATCGTGGTCTCCGGCATCAACAACTCGGCCAATCTCGGCGACGACGTGATCTATTCGGGCACCGTGTCCGCCGCGATGGAAGGCCGTTTCCTCGGCCTGCCGGCGGTGGCGGTCTCGCTGGTGACGCACAATCACCAGGCGCATCACTACGAGACCGCCGCGCGCGCCGCGGTGGAGATCGTGGCGCGGCTGAAGGCCGATCCGCTGCCGGCCGACACCATCCTCAACGTCAACGTGCCGGACCTGGCCTGGTCGGATGTGCTTGGTTTCGAGGTCACCCGGCTGGGCAACCGCCACCGTTCCGAGCC
The DNA here is from genome assembly GCF_014199025.1 of Xanthomonas sp. CFBP 8152. NCBI lineage: Bacteria > Pseudomonadati > Pseudomonadota > Gammaproteobacteria > Lysobacterales > Lysobacteraceae > Xanthomonas > Xanthomonas sp. CFBP 8152. The sequence continues at coordinate 57,399 of NZ_JACHNO010000008.1, read as the reverse complement.
CTGCGTGCCGCAGCGCGACCCGCGCGGCCGCACCGTGTACTGGATCGGCCCGGCCGGGCCGGAGCAGGACGCCGGCGCCGGCACCGACTTCCATGCCGTGCGCACCGGGCATATCTCGATCACCCCCATCCATGTCGATCTGACCCGCTATCAGGCGTTGGAGACGGTGGCCGGCTGGGTGGGCGGCTTGACCGCCGCGCTGGATACGCCGGCATGACGCCGAGGCTGCGTCTGCAACCGGAATCGGTCGGGATCGGCATGACCTCCCAGCGCGTGCGCGACCGGCTGGTCGAGCGCCTGCGCGAGGCCGGCATCCAGGACGAGGCCACGCTCAACGCGATGCGTACCGTGCCGCGCCATCTGTTCATCGACGAAGCGCTGGCCTCGCGCGCTTACGAAGACACGGCCCTGCCGATCGGCCACGGCCAGACCATTTCGCAGCCCTGGGTGGTCGCGCGCATGACCGAGGCGGTGCTGCAGGTCGGCCCGACCAAGGTGCTCGAAGTGGGCACCGGTTCCGGCTACCAGGGGGCCATCCTGGCCGCGCTGGGGCTGGAGGTGTACACGGTCGAGCGCATCGGCGATCTGCTGCGGCAGGCGCGCAAGCGCTTCCGGCACCTGGGCATGAACGTGCGCAGCAAGCACGACGATGGCCGCATCGGCTGGCCCGAACACGGCCCCTACGATGCCATTGTGGTCACCGCCGCCGCGCCGGCGCTGGTCGATGCGCTGGTCGACCAACTGGCGGTCGGCGGGCGGCTGGTCGCACCGGTCGGTGGTGCCTCGTCGCAGTCGCTGGTGCAACTCACGCGCAATGCCGACGGCGCGATCGAACAGCAGGTTCTGGCGCCGGTCACGTTCGTCCCGCTGTTGTCGGGCATGCTGGATTGAATCCATGAGAGTTTCTCGATGAAGATCTTCGGGCCGTTGTACGACGTGGCCATCCGTTGGTCGCGTCATCGCCGCGCTCCGGCGCTGCTGACCGGCCTCAGTTTCGTGGAGGGTTTCATCTTTCCGGTGCCGCCGGAGGTGATGCTGGCGCCGATGTCGCTGGCCGAACCCAGGCGCGCCTTGTGGTTCGCCACCTTGAGCCTGATCGGCTCGGTCTGCGGTGCGCTGGTCGGCTATCTGCTGGGCCATTTCGCCTTCGCCGCATTGCAGCCGCTGATCGAATGGCTGGGCTGGAGTGCGAAGATCCAGACGCAGATCGAGACGCTGCGCACGCTGGTCGCCGATTCGCCGTGGAAGGCCTTCTGGGCGCTGGTGCTGGTGGGCTTTACCCCGATTCCGTTGAAGATCTTTACCTGGGCCTCGGGCGTGGTCGGCGTGCCGATCCTGCCTTTCATCGCCAGCATGTTGGTCGGGCGCGGCAAGCGCGTGTATCTGGTGGCCGGCGCGATCCGGTTGGGTGGGGCGCGTGCCGAGGCCGCGTTGCATCGCTGGATCGAGCCGCTGGGCTGGGTGGCCATGGCCGTCTTGGCGGTGGGAGCGGGGTGGCTGGTGTGGAAGACAACCAACGGATGAGCAAGTTGCAGATGAATTCGGTATGTAAGACATCAGTCCTGCTCGCACTTGCCGTCGGGCTGGGCGCCTGCAGCAGCGCCACGGTGACGCGTTCGCCTGGAGCCGGCGGCGGTTCGTCGTCCGCGCGTCCGTCCGCAGCACCGCGTCCGTCGGTGCCGCGCCCGGGTGCGAGCGTCACCGTCCAACGCGGCGACACGCTGTACGCCATCTCGCGCCGCACCAACATCACCGCGCCGGATCTGGCAGCCTGGAATGGCCTGTCCTCACCGAACACTATCTATCCCGGCCAGACCCTCAAGCTCTACCCGCCCGGAGCCAGCAGACAGGGCGGCAGCACCTCTACCGCCGGTACGGTGGTTCCGCCGCGTCCGAGCGCTCCGATCGCAGCACCGGTCAGCAGCGGATTTCCGTGGCGCTGGCCGGCCGATGGCGTGGTGGTCGGCACCTTCGTCACCGGCGAGACCACCAAACAGGGCGTGGACATCGCCGGCGCCAGCGGGCAGGCGGTGCGTGCCGCGGCCGATGGCGTGGTGGTGTACTCCGGCGCCGGCCTGGTCGGCTACGGCGAACTGATCATCATCAAGCACAACGACCAGTGGCTGTCCGCCTACGGGCACAATCGCAAGCGTCTGCTCAACGAAGGCCAGAGCGTCAAGGCCGGTCAGCAGATCGCCGAAATGGGCCGCAGCGGCGCTGCCCGCGACATGTTGCACTTCGAGATTCGCTACAACGGCAAGCCGGTGGATCCGCTGTTGTATCTACCTAAAAAATGAATAGGGAATAGGGAATAGGGAATCGCAACAGCCTTGGCCTGGAGCTTTATCGGTGGGCCGCGTGCGATGCCCGGCAAAGGCGCGGCATCTTAGTCTTTGTCAAATTATTGTTTGACAGAAAAACTTTAGCTCGGCCTGCTTTTCCGATTCCCGATTCCCGATTCCCGATTCCCGATTCCCGATTCCCGATTCCCGATTCCCGATTCCCGATTCCCTAATCCCGGCCTTCCAGAATCATCGCCAACGCCACCCGGCGGCCTTCGCTGGCCAGCACGTTGTAGGTGCGCGCCGCGGCCGCGTTGGTCATCGCTTCCAGGCCGATGCCGCGGGTCAGGCAGGCTGCCAGTACGTCCGTCTTCGGAAACTGCTGCCGCTCGCCGGTACCGAGCAGGATCACCGCCGGGGCAAGCGCCAGCACCGCGTCCATGTGCGCGACCTGGAGTTGCTCCAGAGCGGAGACCGGCCAGCCTTCCACCAGCTCGTCGGGCATCAGGATGAAACTGCGTTGCAGAATCTGGTCGTTCACCTTGGCATGGCGGCCATCGGCCGCGCGCAGCGCATAGGCGTAATCGGGGTGTTCCTGGCTTAAAGGCATGTCGAACCTGTCGGGTCAGCCGCGCGGCAGCACGATCTGGCGCTTTTCCTTGCTGGGGCGGTACAGGATGGCGACGTGGCCGATCCGCTGCACCAGCGCGCTGCCGGTCTGCTCGGTCAGTTGGGCGATCATGGCGTCACGGGCCTGGCGATCCTCCGATGTCACCTTCACCTTGATCAGTTCGTGGCGCTCGAGCACGTCCTCGAGTTCGGCCAGAAATGCCGGCGTGACCCCTTTTCCGCCGGTCTGCAGCAGTGCCTTGAGATCGTGGGCCTGGCCGCGCAGGAAACGGTTCTGGGCGGAGGTGAGAACAATGGACATGCAGGATCAAAAGGCAGCAAAGGGTGTTCAGGGTATCATGGCGACCCGTACAGACCCCTTTGCCGATGCCTTCCCGTAGTAAAAGCAGCCAGCGCTGGCTCAAGGAACACTTCGCCGATCCGTTCGTCAAGAAGGCGCAGGCCGAAGGCATGCGTTCGCGCGCGGCCTACAAACTGGAAGAACTGCTCCAGCGCGACCGTCTGCTCAAGCCGGGCATGGTGGTGGTCGACCTGGGCGCCGCACCAGGCGGCTGGTCGCAGCAAGTACGCAAGTCCATGGGCGACAGCGGCCGGGTCGTGGCGCTGGATATCCTGGAGATGCCGCCGCTTGCCGGCGTGGAGTTCCTTCACGGCGACTTCAGGGAGCAAACCGTCCTATCGGATTTCGAGGCGATGCTGGGCGATGTGCCGGTGGACCTTGTGCTGTCCGATATGGCCCCCAATAAGAGTGGCATGGATGCGGTCGACCAACCGCGGATGATGCACCTTGCGGAACTGGCGATGGAATTTGCCGACGCCCACCTCAAACCGGGCGGGGCGTTCCTGATCAAGCTGTTCCAGGGTGTCGGGTCCGACGACTACATTCGTGAGCTTCGCCGCCGCTATGACAAGGTGACGATTCGCAAACCGGCGGCCTCGCGCAAGCGCTCCCCGGAAGTTTATGCGCTCGGTCAGGGCAAGCGTGTCCAGATCAAGTAAGCTGCCAATGACCACCGTGTTTCAAGAATTGAAGAGTAGAGGGCACCGGAGCCAATGAGGATGAACGACTTGACCAAAAATCTGCTGCTGTGGGTGGTCGTCGCGGTTGTGCTGATGGTCGTCTTCCAGAGCTTCTCGCCGCGGATGGCGGGCGGTGTCGGCCCCGACTCGATTACCTACACCCAGTTCCTGAAGGAAGTGGACTCCGGACGCGTCAAATTGGTGGACTACACCGACGAGACCAACCTGGCGGTCAACGCGATCCGCTTCAAGCGCACCGACGGCAGCGAAGCCACCGTCTACGGCCCGCGCGACGACAAGCTGGTCGACGTGTTGTATAGCAAGAACATCGAGATGACCCGCCAGAAGCCCTCCACCGGGCCCGGCTTCTGGTCGTTGGTGCTCAACTTTCTGCCGGTCATCCTGATCATCGGCTTCTGGCTGTTCATCATGCGCCAGATGCAGGGCGGTGGCGGTGGCGCCAAGGGCGCGATGAGCTTCGGCAAGTCGCGCGCCAAGCTGCAGGGCGAGGATCAGGTCAAGATTACGTTTGCCGACGTTGCCGGTTGTGACGAGGCCAAGGAAGAGGTTGGCGAGCTGGTCGACTTCCTGCGCGACCCGACCAAGTTCACCAAGCTGGGCGGCAAGATTCCGCGCGGCGTGCTGATGGTCGGACCGCCCGGTACCGGCAAGACGCTGCTCGCCAAGGCGATCGCCGGCGAAGCCAAGGTGCCGTTCTTCAGCATCTCCGGCTCGGACTTCGTGGAAATGTTCGTCGGCGTGGGTGCCAGCCGTGTGCGCGACATGTTCGAGCAGGCCAAGAAGCATGCACCGTGCATCATCTTCATCGACGAAATCGATGCAGTGGGTCGTCATCGCGGCGCCGGGCTCGGCGGCGGGCATGACGAGCGCGAGCAGACCCTGAACCAGTTGCTGGTCGAAATGGACGGTTTCGAAGGCGGTGAAGGCGTGATCGTGATCGCTGCGACCAACCGCCCCGACGTGCTGGATCCGGCGTTGCTGCGTCCGGGTCGTTTTGATCGCCAGGTCGTGGTCGGCCTGCCGGACGTCAAGGGCCGCGAGCAGATCCTGCGCGTGCATATGCGCAAGCTGCCGTTGGCCGACGACGTGGTGCCGATGGTCATCGCACGCGGCACCCCGGGCTTCTCCGGTGCCGACCTGGCCAACCTGTGTAACGAGGCGGCGTTGTTTGCCGCACGCGGCAGCGAGAAGGAAGTCCGCATGGACCACTTCGATCGTGCCCGCGACAAGATCCTGATGGGTGCCGAGCGCCGCTCGATGGCCATGAGCGAGGACGAGAAGACGCTCACCGCGTATCACGAGGCAGGCCACGCCATTGTCGGTCGCCTGGTGCCCGAGCACGACCCGGTCTACAAGGTCACGATCATTCCGCGCGGTCGCGCCCTGGGCGTGACGATGTATCTGCCGGAAGGCGATCGGTACTCGATGAATCGGGTGGCAATCGAATCTCAGCTCTGCTCGCTGTACGGCGGCCGCGTGGCGGAAGAGCTGATCTTCGGCGGCGACAAGGTCACCACCGGCGCGTCCAACGACATCGAGCGTGCGACCAAGATGGCGCGCAACATGGTCACCAAGTGGGGCCTGTCCGACGAGCTGGGCCCGGTGGCCTACGGCGAGGAGGAAGACGAGGTGTTCCTGGGGCGTTCGGTGACACAGCACAAGAACGTCTCCGACGAGACCGCGCGCATGATCGACGAAGTGGTGCGTTCGATCCTGGACAAGGCCTATAGCAAGACCAAGGCCATCCTCACCGAGAACCTGGACAAGCTGCATGCGATGTCGCAGCTGCTGCTGCAGTACGAGACCATCGACGTGCCGCAGATCGATGCCATCATGGAAGGCCGCGAGCCGCCGCCGCCGGCGGGTTGGGGCAAGTCCGACAAGGACGGCGGCAACAACAACGACAAGGGCAGCCCGCGTCCGTTGCCGCCGATTGCCGGGCCGGCCGAGCAGCTGTAACGCCGCGCATCGCCCAGCTGCAGACGCATTCATCAAGGCCGGGAAGCGATTCCCGGCCTTGATGCGTTGTAGGGCCGCATCGCCCGGTCAGCGCTTATCGCAACCATCCAAGGAGACACCACTGATGTTCGACACCGCCCTCAAGCTGGATTGCGCCGGTCGCGTGCTGCGACTGGACGCGCCGCAGGTGATGGGGATCGTCAATGTCACGCCGGATTCGTTTTCCGACGGCGGCCAGCACGCCAGCTGCGAGGCCGCCATCGCGCATGGCCTGGGTCTGGTCGAGCAGGGCGCTGCGGTGCTGGATATCGGTGGTGAATCCACCCGTCCCGGCGCCACGCCGGTGTCGCTGGAGGAAGAACTGCAGCGCGTGATCCCGGTGATCCAGGCATTGGCGCAGCAGACCACTGTGCCGATCAGTGTGGACACCTTCAAGCCGGAAGTGATGCGCGCGGCGGTCGCGGCCGGCGCCGGCATGATCAACGACGTGCATGCGCTGCGCTCGCCGGGTGCGCTGGATGCTGCGGCCGAATTGCGGGTGCCGGTGGTGTTGATGCATGCACGCAGCGCGCCGCATGCGATGCAGGACGCGCCGCACTACGACGACGTGGTGGCCGAGGTGCATCGCTTCCTCGCCGAGCGCATCTTCGCTGCCGAAATGGCCGGGATCGACAAGCGCCGGTTGATCCTCGACCCGGGTTTCGGCTTCGACAAGACCACTACGCACAATCTGACCGTGCTGGCGCAGTTGCAGCGGCTGCAGGAGTTCGGCCTTCCGATCCTGGCGGGGCTGTCGCGCAAGCGCAGCATCGGTGAGCTGACCGGGCGCCAGGTCGCCGCAGAGCGCGTGTACGGCTCGGTCGCCGCGCATCTGCTCGCCGCCCAGCACGGCGCGATGTTGCTGCGCGCGCACGATGTGGCCGCCACCGTGGATGCCCTGAAGGTGTGGAACGCGATGGCGGCGATTCCGCTGCCGCGCGTGAACGCGCCTGCGGCACCGAGCATTCGCTGGCCGGACGAGGACTGATGCCGGCCGACCGCCGCCCGCTGGCGATCGCACTGATGGGGCCGACCGCCAGCGGCAAGACCGCGCTGGCGCTGGACGCCGCGCAGCGCTGGAACGGCGAGATCGTCAGCGTCGATTCGGCACTGGTATACCGCGGCTTGGACATCGGTGCGGCCAAGCCGGATGCCGCGATGCGCGCGGCGGTGCCACACCACCTGATCGATCTGCGCGATCCCTGGCAGATCTACTCGGCGGCGGAATTCGCCAGCGATGCGCGGCAGGCGATCGAGCAGATCGTGGCGCGCGGCAAGCTGCCGATTCTGGCCGGCGGCACCGGGCTGTACTTCCGCGCCTTGCTGGAGGGGCTGTCGCAGTTGCCCGAGGCCGACCCGGCGGTGCGCTCGGCAATCGCAGCCGAAGCCGGGCGGCTTGGCTGGGCCCGGATGCACGCACAACTGGCCGACGTCGACCCGGTCGCGGCTGCGCGGATCCATACCACCGATCCGCAACGGATCCAGCGCGCGCTGGAGGTCTACCGGATCAGCGGCCGGCCGATCAGCTACTGGCAGGCGCGACCGCCGGGCCCGCGCTTGCCGGTGCGGGTACTGAAGGTGGTGCTGGCGCCGCGCGAGCGCGCGGTGCTGCATGCACGCATCGAACAGCGCCTGGACACGATGCTGGCTCAGGATTTCCTGGCCGAAGTGGAACGCCTGCGGGCCCTGCCGCGCTTGCGTGCGGTCGCTGCGCCGCTGGATCTGCCAGCGGTGCGCGCCGTTGGGTATCGCCAGGCCTGGGAGTATCTGGATGGGGCCGGCAGCCTGGCCGACTTCCGCGACAGGGCGGTGCAGGCCACCCGTCAGCTGGCCAAGCGCCAGCTCACCTGGCTACGTGGCGAGCTCGACGCGCGCTGGTTCGACCCGGAGCGTGACCGCCATCGATTGGAAAGCGCACTTGTCGACTTCCTCGGCCAACGTCCCACTGTGCGGCAGGCTTCAGGCGTGTAACATCCCGTTTCCGGGGCCAGCTGGGGATGGCGGGTATCGACCGGGACTATAAGAACAATAATGAAGAGGAGTTTTCGATGGCTAAGGGGCAATCTTTACAGGACCCATTCCTCAATGCGCTGCGGCGCGAGCGGGTGCCGGTCTCTGTGTATCTGGTCAACGGCATCAAGCTGCAGGGCACGATCGAGTCGTTCGACCAGTTCGTGGTCCTGCTGCGCAACACCGTGAGTCAGATGGTCTACAAGCACGCCATCTCCACGGTCGTGCCGGCGCGCAATGTGCGCGTGGGACCGGGTGGTGGGTATGTGCAATCCAATGAAGGCAACCAGGCGGAAGATGACGACGTCGAGCAGTAATGGAGTAGTGCGTGTTTGATCGCTCCCGCAAGGGTGAACACGCGTTGTTGATTCAGACCCATTCCGGTGGGCCTGCCGAAGAGGATGTGCTGGAGGAGTTCGCCGACCTTGCCAAGTCGGCGGGCGCCACGGTGGCGGCCACGCTCACCGCACGCATCGACAAACCGAATCCGTCGACCTTGATCGGCAGCGGCAAGCTGGAAGAGATCAAGGCCGCCGCCGAGGCCACCGGCGCGGATCTGGTGCTGGTCAACCACACCTTGTCGCCCGGTCAGGAGCGCAATCTGGAGCGCTATCTGGAGCGGCGCGTGATCGACCGCACCGGCTTGATCCTGGACATCTTCGCGCAACGGGCACGCAGCCACGAGGGCAAGCTGCAGGTGGAGCTGGCGCAGTTGCGGCATATGGCCACCCGCCTGGTACGCGGCTGGACCCACCTGGAGCGTCAGCGCGGTGGTTCGATCGGCCTGCGCGGCCCTGGCGAAACCCAGCTGGAAACCGACCGCCGCCTGCTCCAGAAGCGGGTGGAGCAGTTGCAGCAGCGGCTGGAAAAGGTCGAGGTGCAGCGCACCCAGATGCGACGTGCGCGCATGCGCAGCGAGCTGCCGCGGATTGCGTTGGTCGGTTATACCAACGCCGGCAAATCCACGCTGTTCAACGCCTTGACCGGTGCGGAGGCCTACGTGGCCGACCAGTTGTTCGCCACGCTCGATCCCACCGTGCGCCGCATCGCGTTGCCCGGTGGCAGTGCGATCCTGGCCGATACGGTCGGCTTCGTGCGCGATCTGCCGCACCAGCTGGTCGCCGCATTCCGTTCGACCTTGTCCGAGGCGCGCGACGCCGATCTGTTGTTGCATATCGTCGATGCGGCCGACCCGCTGCGCGAGGAACGCATCCAGCAGGTCGATGAGGTGTTGCACGCGGTGGGCGCAGGTGATTTGCCGCAACTGCTGGTGTTCAACAAGATCGACAAGATCGAAGGCGCGCAGGTGCGTCACGATGCGCAGGACGGCATTCCCGACCAGGCGCGGCGCGAACGCGTGTGGGTTTCTGCGCGCGACGGGCGCGGGCTGCAGGAGTTGCAGCACGCGCTCGGGCAGCGACTGGATCTGCGTCATGTGACCGGGCAATTGCGGTTGCCGCCGTCCGCCGGCCGTCTGCGCTCCAAGTTGCATCAACTGGAGGTGGTGCGCGGCGAACAGTCAGACGAGGACGGCTGGTTGCTGGATGTGGACCTGCCGATGGTCGAGGCCGAGCGCCTGGCTGCCGGCAACGACGGTGCGCCACTGCGCGCGATGCTGCCCGATCGTCGAGAAGACTGGGAGTCGTGATCGCTACACGGTCGGCTTGCGCCGGCCGTGCGGATCGCCGTTGTCAGGGTGCAGGCGGCGGCGATCGTGCGTCGGTCTCGGTCCTGGCATCCCGTTTGTTTGCGCGACCGGATGGGTGTCTGTGCAGGCATAAGAATGTCGGCCATCGCCGCCGACACCGTTGCGATCCGGCCGCCAGCGCTACCGATGCCTGCTGCCATTGGCTGCATACCGCCACTGAACCCCGGCCCCGTCTGCGCTGGCGCGGGATGGGCGCCAGCGCAGACAGGCGCGGCAAATTCGGCTAAAACGTCGGTTGTTTCTTCATTCGTCGTGCCCATGTCCATGTCCGCCGATTCCGAACTGCAGCAGCTGGCCGAACACCTTGGTCAGCAACTGCTTGCCGCGCGTGAGCGCCTGGTCACTGCCGAGAGCTGTACCGGTGGCTGGATCGCCAAGGCGGTCACCGATGTAGCGGGATCCTCGCACTGGTTCGATTGCGGCATGGCCGCTTACAGCTACGAGGCCAAGCAGGCCTTGCTGGGTGTGCGGCCGCACACGCTGGAAGTGCATGGTGCGGTCAGTCGCGAAACGGTGATCGAAATGGTGTCCGGCGCGCTGGTCAACTCCGGTGCGAGCATCGCGGTGGCGGTGACCGGCATCGCCGGGCCGGGTGGCGGCAGTGAGGACAAGCCGGTCGGCACGGTATGGATCGGCTGGAAGCGGCGTGGCGGCTATGCCACTGCGCAGTTGTTCCACTTCGCTGGCGATCGCGATGCAGTGCGTCGTCAGACCGTGGTCGCCGCGCTGCGGGGCCTGAGCGCATTGCTCTAGTCCCGGTGCGGAAGAAGGCGCGCGCACGCCATGCTGCGAAGCGCGTGACTCTGGCTGCGGCGATTCTATTGGACAGTCAGCGATTGCGCATTTGGTACGTGGCTGCAATGCAGCCTTGATGGCAGTGCGTTCGTTGTGCGCTCCGCAGGTTCTGCCAGCAGTGTTTCCAGCCTCGATCATCGGCACCAAGATCCATGCGTCAGCGCAACCTCGGCTAAGCCCGCAGGCGCCCATGACGCGACAGGCACGTGCAGATCGGCTACAAACAAGGTCTCGTTGCCAACCTGCGTGCCGATGCTGCCGCTTTCCGCTCATGCGTTGTTGTTGTCCGCCCCGCACCGATCTGCTGGCAGCGTGCTGGCGTTGCTGGGTGATCGGCGCGCAGCCGTCCCGCAGCCGACGCTCGAGGCGGCCGGTCAGTGCGCGGTCTTGTGCGCGAGCGATCATGCAGCCACCGGCATTGCGCGTAGTGGTGCATGGTCAATGCGCACTTCCAGCCACGCCAGGCGGGCAGCGATGCACATTGATGCGATAGGGCTCGGTGCCGCAGCACAATCGCAGGCGGTGCGCTGATGTGGGAAGCACTCGGCACCGTTCGGGACCTTGGGCGGCTGCAGGAAATCGCTGCGGTGCTGATCCGTTATGGATTCGGCGATGTGGTGCGTCGCATCGGCCTGGCCGACGTGCTGGAACGCGCCGGCAAGCTGCTGCACTGGCACAACGCCGAGGGCCGCCTGCGCATGTCTGCGGCGATGCGGGTGCGGCGCGCGCTCGAGGAACTCGGGCCGACCTTCGTCAAGCTGGGACAGGTGCTGGCCACGCGTGTGGACCTGCTGCCGCCGGAGTGGATCGAAGAGCTGAGCGGGCTGCAGAACGCAGTGCCTGCGCTACCGTTCGAACAGCTCCGCCCGCAACTGGTCGCAGCCTTGGGCGCGGAGCCGGGAAGCGTGTTCGCACGCCTGGACGAACAGCCTTTGGCTGCGGCATCGCTGGCGCAGACGCATCGCGCCTGGCTGGCCGATGGCACACCGGTGGTGCTGAAGATCCGCCGCCCCGGCATCGGCGATGTTATCGATGCGGATCTGCGGCTGCTGGCACGCCTGGCGGAAATCGTGGAAACGCGTGCGCCCGATCTCAAGCGTTATCGCCCCGCTGAAGTGGTGCGGCAATTCACCGTCTCCTTGCGGCGCGAACTCGATTTCGCCGCCGAGTGTCGCAATGCCGAGCGCATCGCAGCCAATTTCGCCAGCGACGCCCAGGTGGTGGTGCCGTCCGTCTATTGGCAGTGGACCTGCGAATCGCTCAACGTGCAGGAATTCATCGATGGCATCCCGGGGCGGGATCTGGCGGCTGTGGATGCGGCAGGCCTGGACCGCAAGGCGCTCGCACGTACCGGTGCCGGGATCGTGCTGAAGATGGTGCTGCATGATGGCTGTTTCCACGCCGACCCGCATCCGGGCAACATCTTTTATCTGCGCGACGGGCGCATCGCCGTCATCGATTTCGGCATGGTCGGACGCGTTTCCGAGCAGCGTCGCTTCCAGGTCGCGCAACTGCTGCATGGCATGGTCAGCTACGACGCCGAAGCGGTCATCGACGTACTGCTGGAATGGGCCGGCACTAGCCTGGAGATCGATGAGTCGCGACTGCAGCAGGATATCGGCGCCTTCGTCGACGAGTACCGCGGGGTGCCGCTGAAAGAGCTGCGCATCGGCGCGATGCTGGGCGATGTGACCTCGATCCTGCGCGATCACGGGTTGACCCTGCCGTCGGATCTGGCGCTGATGATCAAGGCGTTTCTCACGCTCGAAGGCATGGGCCGTCAGCTCGATCCGGATTTCGACATGGCCACCGAGGCGCGACCGTATCTCGAACGCGTGGTGCTGCAGCGTTATGCTCCGAGCGCGATGCTGCGGCGCAGCCGTCGCACCGTGACCGGTGCGATCGACCTGATCGGCGATCTGCCACGCGATCTCAAACGGCTGCTGCAGGCCGCACGACGCGGCAAGCTGCAACTGCAGATCGAAACGCGTGCCTTGCGCGAGTTCGGCGAACAGGTCGATCGCGCGGCCAACCGGCTCACCATGGGGATCGTGACTGCTGCGCTGGTGATCGGCTCGTCGATCGTCATGAACAGTGTCGGTGGCAGTGCCAGCCGCTGGCTACTTGCGTTGGGGGTCGGTGGTTTCATCGGCGCAGCGATCTGCGGCGTCTGGATCCTGTTCTCCATCTGGCGGAGCCGCCGTTAGACGCGACGCGCGTGTCGCCCCCCGATTGCAGAACCGCGCATCGCGCACCACACGGCTATTGCGCAGGCGTCAGTTAGTAGTAATACTACTAACCATGGACCTGACCGATACCCAGCAAGCAATCCTGGCCTTGATCGCCGAGCGCATCGATGCCGATGGCGTACCGCCCTCGCAGACCGAGATCGCGCGCGCCTTCGGCTTCAAGGGGGTACGCGGCGCGCAATACCATCTGGAGGCATTGGAACAGGCCGGTGCGATCCGTCGCGTCCCCGGCCAGGCCCGCGGCATCCGCTTGGCCGGGCAGGGCGCCCAGTCGCGCACCCCACCTGCCGCTGCAAACGAACCGATGCGCGACGATGTCCTGCGCCTGCCGGTGCTGGGGCGCGTGGCGGCAGGCCTGCCGATCGGCGCGGATATCGGCTCGGACGACTTCGTGGTGCTGGATCGGGTGTTCTTCTCGCCGTCGCCGGACTATCTGCTCAAGGTACAGGGCGACTCGATGCGCGACGAAGGCATCTTCAATGGCGACCTGATCGGGGTGCACCGCACCCGCGACGCGCGTTCGGGGCAGATCGTGGTGGCGCGGATCGATGAGGAGATCACGGTCAAGTTGTTGAAGATCGGCAAGGACCGTATCCGCCTGCTGCCGCGCAACCCGGACTATGCGCCGATCGAAGTGTTGCCGGACCAGGATTTCGCGATCGAAGGCCTGTATTGCGGGCTGCTGAGGCCGAATCGTTGAGCGCTGCGCCGACGGACATAATGGCGTTATCCCGAGTTGGTAATGCAGGATTCCCCGCTGCCACCGCCATGGTCACCACTCTAATCTGAGTATGTCGCAGCCAGTCTCAGCCTGTGCGATACACCGCCGTTACATTAGCCCTACACCGAAATCACTGACAAGGATCACCCAGATGGATGAGAACAAGAAGCGCGCCCTTTCCGCCGCACTGAGCCAGATCGAAAAGCAATTCGGCAAGGGCTCGGTGATGCGCATGGGCGACCGTGTGATCGAGGCCGTCGAAGTCATTCCGACCGGCTCGCTGATGTTGGACATCGCGCTGGGGATCGGCGGCCTGCCCAAGGGCCGTGTGGTCGAAATCTACGGTCCGGAATCGTCCGGCAAGACCACCCTGACCCTGCAGGCGATTGCCGAGTGCCAGAAAAAGGGTGGCACCGCAGCCTTCATCGACGCCGAGCATGCGCTGGACCCGATCTACGCCGCCAAGCTGGGCGTCAATGTCGACGACCTGCTGCTGTCGCAGCCGGATACCGGTGAACAGGCGCTGGAGATCGCCGACATGCTGGTGCGTTCCGGTTCGGTGGACATCGTGGTGGTCGACTCGGTCGCCGCGCTGACCCCGAAGGCCGAAATCGAAGGCGAAATGGGTGATCAGTTGCCGGGTCTGCAGGCCCGCCTGATGAGCCAGGCGCTGCGCAAGCTGACCGGCAACATCAAGCGTTCCAACACGCTGGTGGTCTTCATCAACCAGCTTCGCCACAAGATCGGGGTGATGATGCCGGGCCAGAGTCCGGAAGTGACCACCGGCGGCAACGCGCTGAAGTTCTACGCGTCGGTCCGTCTGGATATCCGTCGTATCGGCGCAATCAAGAAGGGCGACGAAATCATCGGCAATCAGACCAAGATCAAGGTGGTCAAGAACAAGCTGGCGCCTCCGTTCAAGCAGGTCGTGACCGAAATCCTCTACGGCGAAGGCATCAGCCGCGAAGGTGAGCTGATCGACATGGGCGTGGAAGCCAAACTGGTCGAAAAAGCCGGCGCCTGGTACAGCTATGGCGAAGAACGCATCGGGCAGGGCAAGGACAACGCGCGCGGCTATCTGCGCGACAACCCGCAGGTCGCGGTGCGGCTGGAAGCCGAACTGCGCGAGAAGTTCCAGCCGGCCGAAGCGCCGCGCGAAGCCGGCGACGACGTCGAGAAGGAATAACAGCCGCCAGGCGGCGCGGGACGAGTCGTCATCAGGCAGGTGTGGCGGCAAGCGCGAACCGGGACGTCCGAGTGGGCCACCCCGTTCTGCCTGCCTGCCGCGTCCGCCTGATGGGGGACCGGCAGCGCTGATGGCTGCGGCAGGTTTTCTATCGCGGGGACGGCGGAGTCAGTGCCGTTGCTTCCCGCGGTAGATCTATCGAAGGCCAGGAGGGCAGGCGCCATGGATGGCGCATTGAGGTTGTGTGATTTTGGTACTTGGGACACCCACGATGGACGAGCAACAGCCCGCGCCAAAGCGGGGACGCCGGTTCAAGGAACAGACGCCGGTCCAACGTGCACTGGGATTGCTGGTGCGGCGCGAGCATTCGCGCAAGGAATTGAATCGCAAGCTGCTGGCGCGCGGTATCGAGCCGGACGCTGCCCAGGCGGCCGTGGAGCGCCTGGCGGACGAGGGTTGGCAGGACGATACCCGTTTTGCGGCCTCGGTCGTACGCAATCGTGCAGGCTCGGGCTACGGCCCACTGCATATCCGCGCCGAACTCGGCACCCATGGCCTGGACAGCGATGCCATCAGCGCCGCAATGGCGACATTTGAAGGCGACTGGACCGAAAACGCACGTGATCTGATCCGCCGTCGCTTTGGCGACCAGGGTCCAACCGATCTGCCGCAACGGCGCAAGGCCGCCGATCTGCTGGCCCGGCGTGGTTTTGATGGCAACAGCATTCGGAGCGCCACGCGCTTCGACCTTGAGGACTGAGGGCGTCAGGCCTGCTACCCTTCGTGGTTTCAGGTTGTTCCGCTCATCTGCGCCCACATCTCATTGGGTGACCGGGACTGCCGCCCGCCCAATGCCAGCACATGAACGCACCCGCCAAATTCAGCACTTCCCAGATCCGTAGTGACTTCCTCGCGTTTTTCGAGGGCAAAGGCCACACCATCGTGCCATCCGCGCCGCTGGTGCCGGGCAACGACCCGACCTTGCTGTTCACCAATTCCGGCATGGTCCAGTTCAAGGACGTCTTCCTTGGTGCGGAGAAGCGCAGTTATGTGCGCGCGGCCGACGTGCAGCGCTGCCTGCGTGCCGGCGGCAAGCACAACGATCTGGATTCGGTGGGCTACACCGCGCGCCATCACACCTTCTTCGAGATGCTGGGCAACTGGTCGTTCGGCGACTACTTCAAGAAGGACGCCATCAGCTGGGCCTGGGAGCTGCTGACCCAGGTCTGGAAGCTGCCGGCCGAGCGGCTGCTGGTCACGGTCTACCACACCGACGAAGAAGCCTTCGCGCTGTGGCGCGACATGATCGGCATTCCGGAAAGCCGCATTGTGCGCATCGGCGACAACAAGGGCGCGCCATACGCGTCGGATAACTTCTGGCAGATGGCAGATACCGGCCCGTGCGGCCCGTGCACCGAGATCTTCTTCGACCATGGCGACCATATCGCCGGTGGTCCGCCCGGTTCGCCGGACGAGGATGGCGATCGCTTCATCGAGATCTGGAACCTGGTCTTCATGCAGTTCGACCGCCAGCCCGACGGCACCCTGGTGCCGTTGCCGGCGCCGTGCGTGGACACCGGCATGGGCCTGGAGCGTCTGGCTGCGATCCTGCAGCACGTGCATACCAACTACGAGATCGATCTGTTCCAGGCCTTGATCGGCAAGGCCAGTGCGCTGACCGGCGTCGCCGATCTGGAGAACAAGTCGCTGCGGGTGATCGCCGATCACATCCGCGCCTGTTCGTTCCTGATCGTCGACGGTGTGCTGCCGTCCAATGAAGGCCGCGGTTATGTGCTGCGCCGGATCATCCGGCGTGCGCTGCGGCACGGCTGGATGCTGGGGGTGCGCCAGCCGTTCTTCAGCAAGATGGTGCCGACCCTGGTCGAGCTGATGGGCGAAGCCTATCCGGAACTGGTGGTCGCGCGGGAGACCGTTGCGCGCGCGTTGCTGGCCGAAGAAGAGCGTTTTGCCGAGACGCTGGACGCCGGCATGAAGATCTTCGACGACGTCGCCGCACGCGCGCAGGAAGTGATCCCCGGTGCCGATGCGTTCCGCCTCTTCGATACCTACGGATTTCCGGTCGATCTGACCTCCGATATCGCACGCGAGCGCGGCTTGCGCGTGGACATGGAGGGCTTCGAGTTCGCCATGGAGCGTCAGCGCGAGACCGCGCGTGCCGCCGGCAAGTTCGGTGGCGGCGTCGCATTGCCGGCCGATCTGGTCGCCACCATGTCGCCGACGGTGTTTCTGGGCTACGAGGCCTACGACGCCGATGCGCTCAAGGTCGTTGCGTTGCTCAAGCAGGGCCGCCCGGTCGAGCGGGCGGAAGCCGGCGACGAGGTCATCGTGTTCACCGATCGCACGCCGTTCTACGCCGAGTCCGGTGGTCAGGTCGGCGATAGCGGCCAGTTGAGCGGCAGCGATGTCTCCATCGAGATCGCCGACACCCAGAAGTTTGCCGGTCAGTTTCATGGCCATGTGGGGCGCATCGCCGAAGGTGCGCTCGTATTGGGCGATGTGCTGGCGGGCGGGATCGACGTGCAGCGTCGCGGCAAGACCATCCTCAACCACTCGGCCACGCATCTGCTGCATGCGGCCTTGCGCGAGGTGCTGGGCACCCACGTGCAGCAGAAGGGTTCGTTGGTTGCGCCGGACCGGTTGCGGTTCGACTTCTCGCACTTCCAGCCGATCACGTCAGAAGAGCTCGCTGTGATCGAACGCAAAGTCAATGCCGAGGTGCGCACCAACCACAGTGTCGAAGTGCACAACATGGCCATGCAGGAGGCGCTGGATTTCGGCGCGATGGCTCTGTTCGGCGAAAAGTACGGTGAGAACGTGCGCGTGCTGAAGATGGGTGGCTATTCCACCGAGCTCTGCGGGGGCACCCATGTCACCCGCACCGGCGACATCGGCTTGTTCAAGATCACCTCCGAAGGCGGTGTGTCCTCGGGCGTGCGTCGTATCGAGGCGGTGACCGGGCAGGGTGCGCTGGACCATGTTGCCGATGAAGAGCGACGTCTGCACGAGGCGGCCAGCCTGCTCGGCGGCAACGCCACCGAGGTAGTCGACAAGGTTCGCGCGCTCACCGAGCGTCAGAAGCGGCTTGAGCGTGAGCTGGAGTCGCTCAAGGCCAAGTTGGCCTCCGGCGCGACTGCAGACCTGGGTTCCAACGCTGTTGATGTGGCGGGAGTCAAGGTGATTGCCGTGCGTCTGGAGGGCTTCGACGCCAAGGCCTTGCGCGATGCAATGGATCGTCTCAAGCAGCAGTTGGGCGATTCGGTCGTCGTGTTGGCAGGCGCTGCTGCCGGCAAGGTTGCGCTCGTAGCCGGCGTGAACGGAAGCCCAACCGGCAAGGTCAAAGCGGGGGAACTCCTCGCCCATATCGCCAGTCAGATCGGTGGCAAGGGCGGCGGTCGTCCGGATCTCGCCCAGGGTGGTGGCGAGGATGGTCCCGCCCTTGCGACCGCGCTGGAAGGCGTGCCCTCCTGGGTCAAGCAACACTTGGGCTGAACACTTGTCCTGGTATGCCTTGCTGGTTGGCAGGGTGTCCCGCTACCATTTCCGGTCTATTCCCTTTACCTAGGGCGCGCCTTGTCCGCAGGCCGCCGATGCTGGTGGGAAACCCACCGGTTCCAGGAGATTTGCACAATGTTGATCCTCACTCGCCGGGTAGGCGAAACCTTGATGATCGGCGACTCGGTCACTGTGACCGTGCTCGGCGTCAAGGGTAATCAGGTGCGTATCGGCATCACCGCACCGAAAGATGTTGCCGTACACCGCGAAGAAATCTATCAGCGGATCCAGCGTGGGGATGAGCCGGTCGCGTCCGGTGCGCATCACGGCGACGATTCTTCGAATTGATCGTCATAAAGGGTTTACGTTAGCCCCTCTTACCCGGTATTCTTCGCGGCCTGCAACGGACAACGCGGCAGGACGCAAAAAAACTGGAGCGATGCCCGAGCGGCTGAAGGGGCTCCCCTGCTAAGGGAGTATAGGGTCAAAAACTCTATCGAGGGTTCGAATCCCTCTCGCTCCGCCAGTGTTCTAAACGCCCGCAAATCGCTGATTTGCGGGCGTTTTCATTTGTGTCGAAGGGTAGGTGAGGGGTGTGCTGACGGCAACCGTGCACGACCGGCAGCAACACCGGCGGCACCGTCTGAATTGCCACAAACGCGCGGCAGGCAGCGATTCAAGTAACCCAGGCGTGGGTCGCTAAGGCTGTGACACCTCTCTCGGATCTCGACCCAATGCGCCTACCGCCGCTGCTTGGACGCCTGTTTTCTTTCCGGAGCCGTGGGCTGCAGCACAAGGCCGATGCGGTGGACCGGGTGATGGCGGTGATCGAGTTCGATCTTGATGGCCGCATCCTGCATGCGAACCAGAACTTCCTGTCCCTGATGGGTTATCGGCTGGACGAGGTCGTCGGTCAGCATCACCGCATGTTCGTGACCTCCGGGGATCGCGACAGCGAAAGCTATCGACAGTTCTGGCAGGCGCTGCGTCACGGCGACTTCAATGCCGGGCGGTTCTGCCGCCTGGACAAGAACGGGCGCGAAGTATGGATCAACGCCTCGTACAACCCGTTGCTGGATCGCGCGGGCAAGGCCTATCGGGTGATCAAATACGCCACCGACATCACCGCGCAGGTGCGTCAGACCGCCGATTTCGAAGGCCGCATCGAGGCGATCGACAAGGTCATGGCGGTCATCGAGTTCTCGCTGGATGGCACGGTGCTCGATGCCAACGAGAATTTCCTTGCCGTCATGGGCTACCGGCTCGACGAGATCCGCGGCAAGCATCACGGCATGTTCGTGGACACGCAAACGCGTCAGTCCGCGGCCTATCGTGCGTTCTGGGAGTCGCTCGGGCGCGGCGCGTTCGATGCCGGCCGCTACAAGCGCATTGGCAAGGACGGCAGCGAGGTGTGGATCCAGGCGTCCTACAACCCGGTACTCGACGAGCACGGGCGGCCGTACAAGGTGGTCAAGTACGCGACCGACGTGACCCGTCAGGTGATCGATTCGGCCGATGCCGATGGACGCATCCAGGCCATCGACAAGGTGATGGGCGTGATCGAGTTCGATCTGGAGGGGCGTGTACTCAGTGCCAACGAGAACTTCCTGGCCATTTTGGGGTACTCCGCCGAGGAGGCGATCGGCCAGCATCACCGCGTCTTCGTGGACGCAAGCTACGGCGCCTCCGAAGACTATCGGAATTTCTGGTCGAAGCTGGCGCGCGGGCAGTTCGACGCGGGCCGGTACCGGCGGCTGCGCAAGGACGGGAGTTCGGTATGGATCCAGGCGTCCTACAACCCGATCCTGGATGTATCCGGGCGCCCGTACAAGGTGGTCAAGTACGCCACCGATGTCACCGGTCAGGTGCGCTCGGCCGAGCGCATGCGTCGGTTGATGCAGCAGACCATGAGCGTCGCGCAGAACGTGCAACGCGAGTCGCACCATATTTCGGTCAGCAATCAGGAGCTGGTGAGCCGGTCATCCACGCAGTCGGCGGCCGTGGCGCAGACCTCGTTCACCATCGATCAACTGGCAGAAACCGTACGCACCAATTCCGACAGCGCAGGTTCGGCGCAGCGCATGGCCGAGGCATCGGCCGATGTTGCGCGACGCGGCGCCACCGTCATCGCCGACATGGTCAAGACCACTGCCGGCATTCGCTTGGCCACCGATCGCATCGGCCAGATCATCGAGGTGATCGACGGCATCGCGTTCCAGACCAATATCCTGGCCCTGAATGCAGCCGTGGAAGCGGCGCGCGCTGGCGAGCAGGGGCGTGGATTTGCCGTGGTAGCGACCGAAGTGCGTAGCTTGGCGCAGCGCTGTAGCGTCTCGGCGAAGGAAATCCGTGGCTTGATCGACAACGCGACTGACCAGGCGGGCGATGGTTCGCGCCTGGCCGAGCAGGCCGGGATGGTGATGCAGGACATGGTCAGCTCGGTGCTGCGGGTCACTGAGACCGTGGAGCAGATTGCCGCTGCCAGTCAGGAGCAGGCGCGGGATATTTCCACCGCCAACACCGCGCTGCAATCGATCGGTGTGCAGGCGCGCGATCAGGCGCAGATGGTCGACAATCTGGCACGCTCGGCGCGTGTGCTGGAAGCAGATGCCGATGCGCTGTTTGCCTTGGTCAATGGCGATGGCGATGACGGCACAGAGGCCGCTGCCGTGCAGAGTGAGTCCCCGGTCCAACCGCTTGCCAGGCCTGCCAGGCCTGCCAGGCCACAGGCTGCGTGATCCCCGCGCAGTGATGCAGTGCTGTGCGGCGGTGTGGACGCGACTGCGTCATGCGTAGCATGCGTCATCGCCCGCGGCTTGCTTGCAACTTGGATTGAGCACAAAGAGCCCGCCGGAAGCGGGCTTCTTGATGTGGGCAAAGCCCCAGCCCGCAGCGTGCGGGCTTGTCTGCGGCACACTGCACGTTGGGCGGGGGGCGCTTGGAGCGGCTAACAAAACGTAGCGAGCAGTCGTCAGGCGGTGCGGACGGCGCGCAGCAATCGGAGTGTACGTGTGGTACGTGCCGATTCCGAGCACCGGCCGCGCCCGCCTGGCGGCTGCGCAGTGGTTCTGTCAGTCGCTCTTACTTCGGCAGATCGAACACCACTACTTCTGCATCGCGTGCATCGGCCAGCACGATCTCCGGCTCGTCGGTGATCTGCAGCGCATCACCGGCCGACAACGCCTGGCCGTTGACGCTCAAGCTGCCGCGCGCCACCTGCACGTAGCCGATGCGGCCTTCGGCCAGTGGCTGCTGCAGACGCACCTGACCATCGAGGATCGAGGCATACAGGCGCGCATCCTGGTGCAGGCGCAGCGAGCCGTCCTCGCCGCCGGGCGAGGCGATCAGGCGCAGCTGGTTACGCTTGCTGTCGGTATCGAAATGCTTTTCCTCGTAGCTGGGCTCGATGCCGTTGCGTTCGGGCATCACCCATATCTGCAGGAAGTGCACCGGTTCGCTGGCGGAGTGATTGAACTCGCTGTGGGTGACGCCGCTGCCGGCGCTCATGCGCTGCACATCGCCGTAGTGCAGGACCGAGCCGGTGCCCATGCTGTCCTTGTGCTCCAGTGCGCCGCCCAGGACGTAGGAGATGATCTCCATGTCGCGGTGGGCGTGGGTGCCGAAGCCTTCGTCTGGAGACACCTTGTCTTCGTTGATCACCCGCAGCGGGCCGACGCCCATGTGGCGCGGGTCGTGGTAACTGGCGAAAGAGAAGGTGTGACGCGAGGACAGCCAGCCGTGTTCGGCGCGGCCACGGGTTTCGCTCTTGCGGACATTCAGCATGCTGCTTCTCCTTGAAAGGGTCGGTGTTGCCGGGAGTGAATCGGTGTTCCGGCCACTTGATGGGTAGTCTCCACTTCCGCATCGGCGTCAAAAAGCGAGTAGATTTGGGCGTTATCATCGAAAAAATCGAACAATGAAGATCAGCCTGGAAGCGTTGCAGATCCTGGATGCGATCGACCGCCGCGGCTCGTTCACGGCCGCGGCCAAGGTGTTGTTCAAGGTGCCGTCGACGATTTCCTACACGGTCTCCAAGCTGGAGGACGATCTGGGCGTGCAGCTGTTCGCACGGGTCGGTCCGAAGGCGACACCGACCCAGGCCGGGCGTGAGTTGCTGCGCGAAGGGCGGCAGCTGCTGCGGGCCGCGCAGGAGCTGGAGGTGCGGGTACGGCGGGTGGCCTCGGGTTGGGAGTCGGACTTTGCGATCGGGCTGGATGCGATCCTGCCGGTGGCCTTGCTGCAGGCGCAGATACTGGACTTCTACACGGTGGCCGATAGCACACGTCTGCGCGTGGTGAGCGAATCGTTGTCCGGCAGCTGGGAGGCGCTGCTGGATCGGCGCGTGGATCTGATCGTCGCGGCAGGCGAGGGGCCGAGCGGTGGCGGCTATGTCGCCGAGGCGATCGGCACGCTGCGCTTCGTGTTCGCGGTGGCCTCCACGCATCCGCTGGCGGGCGCCGGCACCCTGGGCGCGGCCGAGCTGGCCGAACACCGTGCGATCGCGGTGGCGGATTCGGCGCGGCGTCTGCTGCCACGCACGGTGGGCCTGCTCTCCGCGCGCGATGTGCTCACCGTGCCGGACATGCAGGCCAAGCTGCAACTGCAGCTGGCCGGTGCCGGCTACGGCTTTCTGCCCGAGCCGTATGCGCGCGGCGCGCTGCAGGAGGGCCGGCTGTGCGAGCTGCAGGTGGAAACCCGCAAACCCGACGAAACCTTCTACCTGGCATGGCGGCCGGGCGAGGAGGGAGAGGCACTGGGCTGGTGGCGGCGCGCACTACGTCGGGAGGGACTGTTCGATGGCTGGCTGCAGTCGCTTGCCGAAACGTATCGTTCCGCCGCCGCCGGGCAGTCGCGCGTGTGAGGAAGGGCGGATAATGGGCCCTCGCCGTCGCGCAGGGTCGCCGCATGCAAGGCTTGATCGAACAGTACGGATTGGCGCTGGTGTTTGCCAACGTGCTGGCGTTGTCACTGGGCCTGCCGGTGCCAGCGCTGCCGACCCTGGTGCTGGTCGGTGCTAGCTACGCGCTGCAGGGCGGGAGCGATGCATGGCTGGCCGGATTGACGGCATTGGCAGTATCGGTGCTGGCGAGTCTGCTCGGCGACCTGGCCTGGTATCTGGCCGGCCGCCGTTTCGGCAATCGCACCTTGCAGTCGCTGTGCCGGCTGTCGCTGTCACGCGATACCTGCATGAAAAAGACCGAGCGGTTCTTCTCGCGCTGGGGTGTACGGGTATTGACGGTGGCCAAGTTCGTGCCCGGTCTGTCGATGGTCTCGGTGCCGATGGCCGGTGCGATGCGGGTGCGCCCGGCGGCGTTCCTGCGCTACGACGCCCTGGGTGCGTCGCTGTGGGCGTTGGTCGGGCTGAGCCTGGGCGCGTTGTTTGCGCACCAGGTGCAGGGCGTGCTCGCAGTGCTGTCCGATCTGGGGTCCGGGGCGGTTGTCGTGCTGGCCGTGTCGCTGGCCTGCTATGTCGGCTGGCGTTGGTGGCGGCGGCAGGTCTTGCTGCGCTCGCTGGAGCATGCGCGTATCGCGGTGGAGGAGCTGGTGCCGCTGCTCGATGGCGACCAAGCGCTACGGCCGGCAGTTCTGGATATCCGGGCGCCGGGCCATCGCGATCTGCAGCCGTACACGATTCCCGGCGCGGTGTTCGCCGACGAGCGTCAGCTCGCGCAGATCCTGGCCAGCGTGCCGCGCGATCGCAGCGTGGTGATCTACTGCGCGTGTCCGGCCGAGGTGTCGGCGGCGTGGTTGGCCGGTCGGATGCGCGAGCGCGGATATCGCGACGTGCGGCCGTTGCTGGGTGGGCTGGATGCGTGGCGCGACGCCGGGCATCCGGTGACCTCGTTGCTGCCGGTGGCGGGGGTTGCCCGGACCGATGCGCTGGGTGCGATGGCCTGACCGCAGTGACGCGGTGTTTGCGGCGCACATGCTGGTCTTTGGCACTTGCTGCGTCATGTTCGCTGCGTGGTACCAGCGCAGCCACGCCGTGCACTCGAACGATAGGCAAAAAAAAGACCAGCAAGCTGGTCGTTTTCTTCAAGATTGGTGCGCCCGGAGAGATTCGAACTCCCGACCGCCTGGTTCGTAGCCAGGTACTCTATCCAACTGAGCTACGGGCGCATTATCTTGTTTTGACTTGCATTCCTAACTTGCAGGTCCTTCGCGGTGCGATCGGACCTTTGTAACTAAAAAGACAGCGGTTGAAGGCTGTCTCTTGTTGTTTCTGAAGATGGTGCGCCCGGAGAGATTCGAACTCCCGACCGCCTGGTTCGTAGCCAGGTACTCTATCCAACTGAGCTACGGGCGCGTCGTCAGGAGCGGAATTATGCGGATGCCCGGAGTCCTCGTCAATCCCTTTGTGACATTCGATTGTCGCTACCCTCATCGCCAAGACGCCGGCGCAGCGCAGCGGCCACGGCGGCAGGCGTCTTCATCCAGGCGAAGTGATCGCTGCGCGCGCCCAGTTGCGCATCGTCCAAGGCGACGAGTTCGACGCGTGCCTGCGGCATTTTCTGCAGCAAGGCTTGCAAGGCGCCGGGCGGGCCGAAGCGATCGCGTGCGAAGGTCACTGCGCTGATCGGCATCTCGAGCTGGCCCAGCGCCTGCTCGAGATCCCACGAGGTGCCGGCCGCACGATAACGATTGCTGCGACCGACCTGCGCCCAATCGGCGATCAGGCTGCGCGCCTCGGTGCCGCCGAAACCGAGCGTTCGTCCATGCAGCACGCCTTGCGTGCGTGCCAGCCATGGCAGCAGCCGGAAGATCAGTGGCAGGCCGTAGCGCATCGGTACCGGAAAATTGCGCCAGTACGGCGAGCCGCTGGCGACCAGCCACAGCTGCGCAATCCGTGTGGGCTGCAACGCGGCATGGCAGCAAGCCAGTTGGCCGCCCAGGCTGTGACCGCCCAGCATGCACGGCAGCCGCGGGTCATGCAGGTCGAGCAGCGCCCGGCTGGCGGGGATATCGTCGGCAAGCAGCGTGCGATAGCCCCAGTCGTGCTGGCGCGAGGGGCGCAGCGTGCTGCTGCCATGGCCGCGCCATTCGTGCAGATACACCGCGATGCCGGCGCAAGCCAGGGCGTGCGCGAACGGCTGGTAGTGTCGCGCAGCAACGCCCAGTGCCGGCAGCCACAGCAGGCTGGCGATCGGCCGCGCCGGTGCGTGGCGCAGCACCTGCCAGGCGTGTCCATCCGCGGCGGCGACGGCAAGCGTGCTGGCCTGCACGCTCATGGGCTGGGCGCGGCGCCGAAATGGTCCAGCACCAGCACCTCGCCGTGACCGGGGCTATGGCCGAGGCCGATGGCGCGCGCGACGTAGTCGATCGCCGCTTCGCAGGCATTGCGCAGGGACAGGCCCTGGCACAGCTGCGCGGCAATGGCCGCCGACAGGCTGCAGCCGGTACCGTGCGCATCGACCTGCAGGCGCGGATGCATGAACACGTCCTGGATGACGCCGTCATCGAAGCGGTCGATCACCCGCGTGCCCTCGTGCAGGTGGCCGCCCTTGAGCAGTACCGCGTTGGCACCGAGTTCGAGCAGGGCGGCGGTGGCGTGCTCGGCGGCGTCGCTACCGTCGATGCGGCGGCCGGTCAGCAGTTCGGCTTCGGGCGTATTGGGTGTGATCAGCGTGGCCAGCGGCAGCAGGCGTGTGCGCAGGGCCTCCAGCGCGGCATCTTCGAGCAGGCGGGCGCCACTGGTGGACACCATCACCGGGTCGAGCACCACGAACGGTGGGCGATGGGTGTGGAGCAGATCGGCCACGCAATGGATGACCTCGGCATTGGCGAGCATGCCAAGCTTGACCGCCTGAATCTGGAAATCGGCAAAGCAGGCATCGACCTGCGCCTGCAAAAACGCGATCGGCGGGAGATGCACGGCGGTGACGGCGCGCGTGTTCTGCGCGGTCAATGCGGCGATCGCCGACAGGCCGTGCACACGGTGCGCGGCGAAGGTCTTGAGATCGGCCTGGATGCCGGCACCACCGCCGGAATCGGAGCCGGCGATGGTCAGGGCGCACAGCGTGCTGGACGTGGTCATGCGTGGAGTCTGCCCTGCCGCCTGGTGGTTGTGCGGATCATCGCGTACGCCAGCGACGCCATTGCAGGTAGCCAACATAGCCTGCACCGGTCAATCCGGTGAGGCCGGCCGGCAGGTAGAGCGCGTCATAGTGCCAGCGTAGGAACAGCCAGGTGCCGAGCATGCTGCCGCCGAGAAAGCCGCCGATGATCAGTCCGCTCAGCGTGAGCCGGCGCACCTGCAGCGGGCGCCCGCGCAGCAGGTGCCCCAGGCCGATGCCCAGGTCGGTGAACATGCCGCTCAGATGGGTGGTGCGGACCGCCGCGCCACTGAGGGTGGTGGCCATGGCGTTCTGCAGGCCGCAGGCGCCTGCGGCGACCAGCGCGCCGCCGACATGGTGCAGCTTGAACAGCGGGATCGCAGCCAGCAACAGCAACGCTTCGAGCAGCAGCGCCGCACCGTAGCGCTGCCCTAGCCGCAGGACATCGTCCTGGATGATCAGGCCGCTGAGCATGGCGCCTGCGCAGAAGGCGATCAGGATGCCCCAGAGAAAACCGATCTCCGGCGCGCTGTTCTGCACCAGGGCCACGCCGAGCAGGCTGGTGGTACCGGTGAGGTGGCTGACCACCTGGTGCTCTGAGCCCAGGTAGCCGACCACGTTGACCATGCCGGCCACGCCCGACAATGCCACCGCGCCCATCCAGACCCAGCGCGGCAGCAGGATTCCCATCGCCGGTCAGGGTGTGCCGTTGACGGCGACCTGCGAAAACGCGCCGGTTTGCGGGTCGTACAGCGCGCCCCAGAAGGCACTGCCGCCGTCGCATACCCGGATCGCTTCCTTGGCCGGCTTCACTGGCGGATCGTTGGGCAGCCTGAAGGCATTGATGTAGATCAGCTGCTGGCCCTGGATCACCACACCCACGTACTGGCGGTCGAAATCGCGCGGCTCGGGGATGGTCGGGGTCAAGGCATCCTGCCTGGATTCGAGCTGTTCGATCTGCTGCTGGCTCGGTGTCCAGTAGCCGGTGACCTGGCCCGGATGCCGCGCCGGGCTGTCGCGCGAGCAGGTGTCCAACACCTGCTCGGCAATGCCCTGGCGGGTGATGACCCAGGACTGCCCGTTCTTGAGGTTGGTCGGCACGCTTGCTGGCGGCGGCGCGGTCGCGCAACCGGCCAGTGCCATGACGGCAAGAGCCGCAGCGCCGCGCAGCATGTGCATCACAGCACCTCCGAGGCAAAGTCGGCCAGGCGCGAACGCTCGCCGCGACGCAGCGTGATATGCGCGCTGTGCGGCCAGGCCTTGAAGCGGTCCACCGCATAGGTCAGGCCCGAGGTGGTTTCGGTGAGGTAGGGCGTGTCGATCTGTTCGACGTTGCCCAGGCACACGATCTTGGTGCCGGGGCCGGCACGGGTGATCAGCGTCTTCATCTGCTTGGGGGTGAGGTTCTGCGCCTCGTCCAGGATCAGGTAGCGCGACAGGAAGGTGCGCCCGCGCATGAAGTTCATCGAACGGATCTTGATGCGGCTGGCGAGCAGGTCGTTGGTGGCCGCACGCCCCCAGGAGCCGCCGTCCTGGTTGTGGGTGAGCACTTCCAGGTTGTCGGTCAGCGCGCCCATCCACGGCGTCATCTTTTCCTCTTCGGTACCGGGCAGGAAGCCGATGTCTTCGCCGACGCTGACGGTAGCGCGGGTCATGATGATTTCGCGGTAACGCTGCTGATCCATCGTCTGCGCCAGGCCGGCGGCCAGCGCGAGCAGGGTCTTGCCGGTACCGGCGGTGCCGAGCAGGGTGACGAAGTCGATCTCCGGGTCCATCAAGGCGTTGAGCGCGAAGTTCTGCTCGCGGTTGCGCGCCACGATGCCCCAGACCGCGTGCTGGCCGCTGCGGAAATCATCGACCAGGCACAGCGTGGCCTTGCCGCCGCCGACCTTGGCAACGCGCAGTTCCACTTCATCCTCGCCCGGCAGATACAGGTACTGGTTCGGATACCAGTCTTCGTCGTCGGCCAGCACGATCTCGTAATGGGTGCGGCCACGCTCGTTCCAGCTGCGCAGGTCCTGGTTGTGCTTTTCCCAGAAGTTGTCCGGCAGCTCGATGGCGCCGGTGAACAGCAGGCTGAAATCGTCCAGCGCGCGATCGTTCTGGTAGTCCTCCGCGTTCAGGCCGCTGATGTAGGCCTTGATGCGCAGGTTGATGTCCTTGGACACCAGAATGACCGGCACATCCGGATGCTCTTCGCACAGCGCCAGCACCGAGGCCAGGATCTTGTTGTCCGGGACCATCGCGCCGAAGGTGCGGCCCGGGTCGATCGGATGGATCTGGAAGTACAGCCGGCCGATCGCCGCCTGGCCCTTGAGCTGGATACCCTGCGGATGGCTGAGCAGGATGCCGGCCTGGATCTGCTCGGCGTTGGTGTTCTCCAGCAGTTCGTCCAGGAAGCGGCTGACTTGGCGCGCATTGCGGCTGACTTCGGACGTGCCCTTCTTGGCGTTGTCCAGTTCCTCGATCACCTGCATCGGCAGGAACACATCGTGTTCCTCGAATTTGAACAGCGCTGTGGGATCGTGCATCAGCACGTTGGTGTCCAGCACGTAGATGCGCTTGCCTTGGGTCATTGGGTCTTCCAAGTGATGGAGCAGGGGCGAGCCATCACGCCTGCGGGGCAGGGTGATGGAGGACACGGGAAACCAGGGGGCATCACTGTCCGGCGTGCGCCTTCAACGCGGCCAGCACGGCGTCGGCATGGCCGGCGACCTTGACCTTGCGCCAGGCCTGCACCACGGCCCCCTCGGGTGACAGCAGGAAGGTGCTGCGCTCGATCCCCAGCACCTGCTTGCCGTACATGTTCTTTTCCTTGATCACATCGAAGGCGCGGCACAGGGCCTGCTCGCCATCGCTGATCAGCGGGAAGGCGAACCCCTGCTTGGCGCAGAAGTTGTCGTGCGACTTCACCGAGTCGCGCGAGACACCCAGCACGACCGCGCCGGCCTGTGTGAACTGCGGCAGCAGTGCATTGAAGTCCAGGCCTTCGGTGGTGCAGCCGGGCGTGCTGTCCTTCGGATAGAAATACAGCACCACCCATTTGCCGGCGTAGCCGCGCAGCGTGGTGTGGGTGCCGCCGGACAGCAACAGTGGCAGGTCCAAGCTTGCAGCGGGTAGTTCCAGTACAGCGTCGGTCATCGTTGCTCAGCCCTAAGTGGAGGGGCGTACGGCGCGGTCATGCCGGACCGACGTCCATCCCATCATAAGCAGCCACATGGAAACGTTTGGCAAGCGCATCGAACTGCGCATTGCGCTGATTCAGCGACTCGATGGTGTGCTGTTCCAGCTTGTCCACGTGCAGGAAGTACGACTCCTCGTCGTCGCCATCGTCTTCGTCGCGTTCGCCGAGGAAGATGTCGATGACGCGATAGCCGTCCTGGGTCAGTTGCTCGGCGAGGTGTTGCAGCGGTTGCTGCGCCGGGTCGGCGAAGAAATACTCCCAGCGCAACGGCCCGTCGAGATTCCAGTCGGTCTCGGAGCGGATGTGCGCGAACATCTGTTTCAGCGCGGAAAGGGCAATGGCCATCGGAACGTCTGCCTCAGAACTTCATCGGGTCCATGATCGCGTCGAGATTGAGGTGATCACAGAATTCCAGGAAATCATCGCGCAGCGCGGCGATGTGCATGTTGGCCGGCACGCCGATCGTCACCTGCGCAGAGAACATCTCCGCGCCGGTCTGCATGGCGCGGTAGCGCGTGCTCTGCAGGTTCTCGATGGTGATGCCCTGGCGGTCGAAGAAATCGGCCAGCTGGAACAGGATGCCCGGCTTGTCGGCGGCGATGACTTCGACGATGTAGGGCAGCAGGTTGGACTGGGTCTGCTTGGGGCCGGTGCGGTACCACACCAGCTTCAGGCCTTCCTCGCGCTCGAGCCGGGTCAGCATCGCTTCGAGCTTAGCGACCGCATCCCAGGAGCCGGTGGCCAGGGCGGTGACCGAGACATCGCGCCCCACCGTAGCCAGGCGGGCGTCCACGAGATTGCAGCCGCTGTCGGCGATGCGGCGGGTGACGGGCAACAGGGGGGACTCCGGATGCGTCGTGTAGGCGTTGATCAGGAGGTGGTTTTCGGTCGGCGAAGGCCGGGGAGTCGAGTCGGTCAAAGGGGCTTCCGGCATTGCATCAGGCTGAATGGCCGCCCGGGCAGGCGCCCTGGCGGTGACCAGCATACTTGCCCGTGGTTTCGCGCCGCAAGTAACATGCAGGCGGCCACAACCCGCGTGCGCGCGGGCCTTTCCTGTCACGTAAGAGCAGCAGAATCTTGTCCCTTTCCGGCATCATCACCGCGCTGGCGACCCCTTTCGGTCCGGACGGCGCACTCGACCTGGATGCCTGGCGGCGGTTGCTGGAACAGCAACTGCACGGCGGCGTGCAGGGAATCGTCGTCGCCGGTTCCACCGGCGAGGCCGCGGCATTGAGCGACGAGGAGTACGACACCTTGTTGCGTGCCGCGGTTGCGCAGGTGGCCGGCCGCGTGCCGGTGCTGGCCGGTACCGGCCTGTCAGGCACCGCCAAGACCATTGCGCAGACGCGCCGCGCCGCGGCGTTGGGTGCGCGGTACGCGCTGGTGGTGACGCCGCCGTACGTGCGTCCGACCCAGGCCGGCCTGCAGGCGCATTTTTTGGCGGTTGCCGACAACGGCGGGCTGCCGATGGTGCTGTACAACGTGCCCGGGCGCACCGGATGCGACCTGTTGCCGGAGACGGTTGCCGCGCTGGTCGGCCATCCGAACATCGTCGGCATCAAGGAAGCGCGCAGCGAACCGGAGCGCGTCGCCGCGCTGGTGGCGCTGCGCAGCGAGTCCTTTGCAGTGCTCAGCGGCGACGACGGCAGCGCCGCGCAGGCGATGCTGTCCGGTGCCGACGGGCTGATTTCGGTGGCGTCCAACGCGTTGCCATCGGCGTACCGGCGGCTGTGCGATCTGGCCCGCGATGGCCAGCGCGAGGCGGCCACTACGTGGGACGCACGCCTGAGCGAGTACCACAGTTTCTGCGGGATCGAATCCAATCCCATCCCGGTCAAGGCGCTGCTGCAGCGCGCCGGGATCGGGCACGGCCTGCGTCTGCCGTTACTGCCCCTCTCTGCGGCGCACCAGCCTGCCGCCGACCGCCTTGCCGCCGACGCTGTTGCGTTGGAAGCGCTTTCCAGCCGCGAAATGCTCGCGGCCTGACCCAGGAGATCTATCGATGCGTCATTCCGTTTCCCCCGTCCGCGTGCTCTCGCTCGCGTTGCTGGCGACCGCCACCGTCGCCGCCACGAGCGGTTGCAGCTGGTTCCACAAGGGCGCACGCGGTGACTACGCGCTGGCCCCGGAAGCCCGTCCGCTGGAAGTGCCGCCGGATCTGAACCTGCCCGACACCTCCGGTGCGATGAAGGTGCCGACGCTGGCATCGACCGCACAGCAGAATGCCTCGGCGCCGCCGTCTGCCAGCGCCAACAGCGGCTTCACCGTGCCGGGCGAGCGCGACGCGGTGTTCGCCAAGGTCGGCGCGGCGCTGGCCGACATCCCCGGCCTGACCATCGCCAGCAAGGCGCAGATGCTCGGTTCCTACGACGTGAGCTACGAGGGGTCCAGCTTCCTGGTGCGCGTGGTGAAGGTCGACGCCGGCAGCTATGTGTCGGCGGTGGATCCGCGCGGCATGCCGGCCACGGCGGCAGCGCCGGTGGCGGTCATCACGGCGTTGAAGGGCAAGCTGGGCGGCTGAGACCGCTGCAGCAATCGCAGACAGCATAACGGGCGCTTCGGGCGCCCGTTCTGCGTTTTTGCTGCGTGGTTGCCCGGCTGGATGCTGCCAGGCGCTGATTCAGCGTTGCAGCAGCGGCAACTTGTTGGGCTTACCGTCCCACTCGGCGGCATCGGGCAGCGGCTCCTGGCGAACGGTCAGCACCGGCCAGGCCTTGGCCAGCTCGGCGTTGAGCGCGACGAAGCCTTCCTGGCCTGCCGGGACGTCGTCTTCCGGGTAGATCGCATTGGCCGGGCATTCCGGCTCGCACAGCGTGCAGTCGATGCACTCATCCGGGTCGATGACCAGGAAATTCGGGCCGACGTGGAAGCAATCCACCGGACAGACCTCGACGCAGTCGGTGTATTTGCACTTGATGCAGTTTTCGGTGACAACAAAAGGCATGGCGGAATCCGGCGTTTAGCCTGTCAATTCTAAAGCAGTCCGGTGGCCGGTGTGGGGTTGGCCGGGATGTGTCGGCCTCCAGCCCTGGCCGCTCGGCGTGGTCCTGACCGTCTCCGGTCAGGCCAGCCCGCGCTGCCTGGCCAGCGCGAACAATCCCGTCGCAGCCAGATCTTCCGGATGCAGCTGCGTCTGCACGCCCAACTGCGCCAGCGCCAGCGCGTAGCGTTGCGCCAGCCCGGGGCTGCCGACCAGGTGCACGCTGGCGTGAGTGCCGCACTGGTCGCGCAGTTCGTGGCCGATCAGCAGGCCTGAAAGGTAGGACGGCAGCGCGGTGGCGGCGAGGCGGTCGAACAGGCCCAGCGTGCGGGCACCGAACAGGTGGTGGCTGAGGCCGCCGGGCGCGGCGCTGCGGTCGACGCCTTGCGCGAAGGCGTCGGTGTCCAGGTCTGCAGGGTCGTCCTGCATCAGCTTGCCCAGGATGCTGTGCTGGCGCAGCACCGCATACAGCTCGCCGGTCATGACGGTGGCGAAACCGGTCAGTTGCCCGTTGGCGATCTGCGCCCACTTGCTGTGCGTGCCGGGCAGGCAGGCGACGTGTTCGCCGTCGCCGAGTGCGGCGATCAGGCCGACCAGCTGGGTTTCCTCGCCACGCATGACATCGGGCACACCGCGGTGCCCGCCGGTGCTCACGCCGGGGACGAACCACAGCGTGCGGCCGGGCAGCAGGTCGGTGTAGCTGCGCATCGCCTGCGCCAGGGCGGCGGTATCGGCCGGGCAGGGCAGATAGGCCTGTTCGACCCAGCCATTGCGGCTGCCGATCATGCCCGACAGCAGCAGCGGGCCGTCCCAGCCGTCGATCAGCGTGCTCAGCATTTCGGCGAAGCGGCCCTGGCAGGCCAGGATGCCGCCGCTGCCGCGGCGTTGCTCCACTACCGTGCCGTCGGCAGCGAGCAGGTAGCCGCGCAGGCTGCTGGTGCCCCAGTCGATGGCGATCATGCGCTGGCCACCCGACTCTCGGGCAGGCCGCTGATCGGCACGTCGCAGACGTACAGGCCGCCGGCTTCCGGGGTGCGGGCCAGTTCGTCGGCGCTGTGGTCCAGGCGCGAGCTGATCACGTGCAGCCGGTCCAGCGCGGCACCGCCGAGGGCGCTGCAGGTGGGGTGCTTGACCGGCAACTGCACGATGCGCTCGATGCTGCCGTCCGGGCGGTAACGCACCACGCGCCAGGCGCGCCACTGCGCATTCCACAGATGACCCTCGCTGTCGATGATGGAGCCGTCCGGCTCGGCATCGTCGCGGTCCAGCGTGGTGAACACGCGCACGTTACTGGTCTGCGCAGTGGCGGCGTCGTAATCGCAGCACAGGATCTGCGGGCGCAGCGAGTCGCAGTAATACAGCGTGCGGCCGTCGGGGCTGAAGCAGATCGAGTTGGGGATCGACACGCCCGGCAGCGGCAACGCACGCAGGCCGTGGCGCAGCGAGAACTGGTACATCGCGCCGCGCGCAGCCTTGTGGTCGTGCTCGTCCATGGTGCCGAACACGAGGTTGCCGTTGCGGTCGGCGCGGCCGTCGTTGCTGCGCGTGTGCGGGTTGTCGGCTTCGATGTCGGCCAGGTGCTCGAGCGGCAGCGTGTCGGCGTCGGCGTTGTCCGGGTCGGCGATGCAGATCGACTTGGCCAGCGCGATCAGCACGCGGCCGTCGTCCATCAGGCCGAGGCAACCGGGGCGGTCCGGCAGCGTCCAGTACTGCGTGCGCGCGCTGTGCGGATGATGCCGCCACAGCCGCTTCTCGCTGATGTCCACCCAGTACAGCGCTTCACGTTGCTCGCACCACAGCACACCTTCGCCATGCGTGCAGCGGCTGTCGACCGCCAGCACGGCGGTGTGTTCGGGCGTGCTCACCATTCGGCGATGCTGCCATCGCTGTGACGCCAGACCGGGTTGCGCCAGTCCGGCGGATTTTCGTTTGCGCGCTTGAGCATGTCTTCGTCGATCTCCACACCGAGCCCGGGCTTGGGCAGTGCGGCGATACTGCCATCGACACACTGAAAATCGTCTTTATTGACGACGTAATCGAGCAGGTCGGCGCCTTCGTTGTAGTGGATGCCGATGCTCTGTTCCTGCAGCACCGCGTTGTGCGAAACGAAGTCCACGTGCAGGCAGGCGGCCAGCGCGATCGGGCCGAGCGGGCAGTGCGGGGCGAAGCCGACGTCGTAGGCCTCGGCCATCGCGGCGATCTTGACGCATTCGGTGATGCCGCCGGCATGCGACAGATCCGGCTGCACCATGCCGATACCGCCGGCGCACAGCACGTTCTTGAATTCGAAGCGCGAGAACATGCGCTCGCCGGCCGCCAGCGGAATCGAGGTGCTTGCGGCCAGGCGCGGGTAGTACTC
This sequence comes from Xanthomonas sp. CFBP 8152, assembly GCF_014199025.1. Lineage (NCBI taxonomy): Bacteria > Pseudomonadati > Pseudomonadota > Gammaproteobacteria > Lysobacterales > Lysobacteraceae > Xanthomonas > Xanthomonas sp. CFBP 8152. The sequence continues at coordinate 22,689 of NZ_JACHNO010000008.1, read as the reverse complement.
GGCCTGCTCGGCCAGCACCGGTTCCTCGACGAACAGCGGCTTGAACGGTTCCAGCTCGCGCAGCAGCGCCTTGGCCATCGGCGCGCCGACGCGGCCGTGGAAGTCGATGCCGAAGTCGATGCTGTTGCCGAAGGTCTCGCGGATCTCGGCGACCTTGACCACCGCCGCATCGACCGCGCGCGCGCTGTCGATCAGCTTCATCTCCTCGGTGCCGTTGAACTTGAAGGTGTCAAAGCCCAGCGCGCGGTAGTCGGTGATCTGCTGGATGATCGCGCCCGGGCGGTCGCCGCCGACCCAGCGGTAGGTCTTCATGCGATCGCGCACCAGCCCGCCCAGCAGCTCGTACACCGGCACGCCCAGCGCCTTGCCCTTGATGTCCCACAAGGCCTGGTCGATACCGGCGATGGCGCTCATCAGGATGGCGCCGCCGCGGTAGAAACCGGCGCGGTACATGGTCTGCCACAGGTCGTTGATGCGCGCCGGATCCTTGCCGACGACGTAGCCGGCCAGTTCGTGCACGGCGGCTTCCACCGAGCGCGCGCGCCCTTCGATGACCGGCTCTCCCCAGCCGGTGATGCCCTCGTCGGTCTCGACCTTGAGGAACAGCCAGCGCGGTGCGGCGTGGTAGGTGGTGAGGCGGGTGATCTTCATCCTTGCAGTTCCTGGTAGGCCTGCACGAAGGCGCGTGCATGCGTCTGGGTCGTTTCGAGCGATTGCGCGGGTTTGTACAGTTCGCCACCGATGCCGGCCCCGGCGGCGCCCTGCGCAAGGAAGCCGGCCAGGGTCTGCGGGCTGACGCCGCCGACCACATAGACCGGTATGTGCTTGGGCAGCACCGAGCGCAGCGCGCGCACATGCGCGGCGCCATAGGTGGCTGCGGGGAACAGCTTCAGGATCGTTGCGCCTGCATCGATGGCGTCGAACGCCTCGCTGGCGGTGGCGAAACCGGCGACCACGGTGAGCCCGCGCGACACCGCATGGCGGATCAGCGACGGGCGCGTATTCGGGGTGACGATGAAGCGCGCGCCGATCTCGGCCAGGGTATCGACATCGTCGTTGCGCAGCACGGTGCCGGCGCCGATCCAGGCGCGCTCGCCGTAGGCCTGCTGGGCCAGCGCGATGCTCTCGGCCCAACGCGGCGAATTGAGCGGGATCTCGATCGCGTCGAAACCGGCGTCGATCAATGCGCCGACATGGTCGAGCGCTTCTTCCGGCGTGATGCCGCGCAGGATGGCGATCAGCGGCAGGGCGAACAGGCTGGCGGTGGAGTCTGAAGTCATCGTGTTACTCGCGATAGAGCGGAAAACGGCCGTCGGCGACCGGATGGTCGCCAACGTCGGGGGAGGTTGCTGCGCTGCATGGCGGCGCGCGGAGAGCGGCAGGCAGTCGCGACGAAGTGGCTGCGGCACTTGCGTGCGCACTCCCACGGCCTGCAATTGGCCGGCAAGTTGCCGTCATCGTCGTCCACCTCCGCAATCATGGCGTGCGTGTTGCCACCTCGGGAAAGATGGGTCACGTCTGTTCTGGCCGCGCCCGGGAGGTAGGGGCTCCTGCTGCGGCGTTCGATAGCCTCGCGCGGGGAGATATGTGCTGCAAATGAAATTTTCGGCATATTCTATTCCTCCTACGAATACAGCTGCGTGGCGACCTCCCATGGCAAATTCCGGCACTCCCTGGTTCAACGCTGCCCGCCTCAAGACCCGCCAGCTGCTGCTGCTATTGCATCTGCACGAACAACGCTCGGTACTGCGTGCGGCCGAGGCTGCCAGCATGACCCAGCCGGCCGCCTCCAAGCTGCTGGCGGAAATGGAAGACATGCTAGGTGTGAAACTGTTCGAGCGGCATGCCCGCGGGGTGGAGCCGACCTGGTACGGCCATGTGCTGATCCGGCGTGCGCGTGCGGCGATGTCGGAAATCGGCCGGGCGCAGGAAGAAATCGCCGCATTGCGTGCCGGGCGTATGGGGCAGGCCTCGATCGGCACCGTGGTCAATCCGGGCACCAACCTGGTGCCGCAGGCGATCGCCGAGGTCAAGCGCGAATTTCCCGACATTCTGGTGCGGGTGGAAATGGACTACAGCCGCCCGCTGGTGGCCAAGTTGCTGGACGGCCAGCTGGACATCGTGATCGGCCGCATCCTGGGGCCGGAGGGCGTGGGCGAGCTGGAATTCGAGCCGCTGGCCGACGAGCCGCATTCGGTGATCGCGCGTGCCGGCCATCCGCTGGCCAGCCGGGCCGGCCTGCAGCATGCGGATCTGGTGCGGCATGGCTGGATCCTGCCGCCGGCCGACAGCGTGCTGCGCGCGCGGCTGGATTCGATGTTCATGGAGCACGGCGTGCAGACGCCGACCAATGCGATCGAGACCTCGTCGCTGCCGGTGACCTCCACGCTGCTGCGCGGCACCGACATGCTGACCGCCTTGCCGGTGGAATCGGTGGCGCCGCTGATCCAGGCCAAGCTGCTGACCGTGCTGCCGATCGAGCTGGGCGTCCGCATGGAGTCGTTCGGCATCATTCGTCGGCGCGATTACATCTTGCCGCCGGGTGCCGAGCGCATTCTGCAGGCGCTACGCACCACCGCGCGGCGTTTGTATCCCGGTCTGCGCGGGCCGGAATCCACTGGTTAAGCAGGCTCTGCCATTTGTATTCCGGCAGGGCATACCAAGCCGTGAATTCTTCATTGGCTGGCGCTAGACCACGCGCCTATATCTGTGAGTCAGATCGCACGCTGAAGCGCACGTGAAGTCGGGCAGGTGATCGGCGGGCAAACCGCCATGTGGTGGGATGTGGAGCCGGGCGGCGACGTCCGCGCCCTGCACGATCATGCGGCCGGTTGACGAGCCGCGATAACCAGTCTTCAGCCGTCTTGCGTCCTGGGAGGGATTCAGATGCACAAGTTCTCAAGCCATGCCTCGGCAGGGACGGGCGTGCACGCACGTCGTACCCCGCGGTTGCGTCATTCCGCCATGGCGGTGGGCATCGGGCTGTTGCTCGCCGCACCGGTGTACGCACAACAGACGCAACCGTCCCCGACCGCCCCGGCCGGCAAGACCGCCGACAGCGCGGTGGATCTGGATACGGTGGAAGTGCGCGGCGTGCGCGCCAGCCTGATCAAGTCGCAGGTGATCAAGCGCGACGCCAGTCAGATCGTGGATTCGGTCAGTGCCGAGGACATCGGCGCCTTGCCCGACCGCAGCGTCACCGAAACCCTGCAGCGCGTCAGCGGCGTGACTATCGATCACTTCGCCGCACGCAGCGACCCTGACCATTTCTCCGCCGAAGGCAGCGGCGTGATGATCCGCGGCCTGACCCAGGTGCGTGGCGAACTCAACGGGCGCGACATCTTCAGCGCTGCCAGCGGCCGCGGCCTGAGCTTCGAAGACGTGCCGGCCGAGTTGATGGCCGGTGTGGACGTCTACAAGAACCCCTCGGCGGAAATCATCGAAGGCGGGCTGGGCGGCACGGTCAATCTGCGCACGCGCATGCCGTTCGACAATCCGGGCCGGATCGTCGGCGGCAACGTCGATGTCAACTACGGCGACATGAGCAAGAAGTACAAGCCGTCGGCCTCGTTCCTGTTCAGCGACCGCTGGAACACCGGCATCGGCGAAATGGGCTTCATGATCGATGTGGCGCATTCGGAGCTGGCCACGCGCTCGGACGGCATCCAGGTGGAGCCGTACGTGCGGCGGACCGATGAGGCCGTGCTGGCCGGCAGCGGGCGCAGCGAGGTGTTCGTGCCGGGCGGGGTGAACTGGCGTCAGCTGGATTTCGAGCGCAAGCGCGACGGGATCGCGGCGGCGTTCCAGTGGAGGCCCAGCGATGCCACCGAGATCTATGCGCAGTTCCTGCGCTCGCGCTACGACATGAACTGGCAGGAGCGCGCCGCGTTCTTCAACGACAGCAACAACAGCATCACGCCGGCACCGGGCACCAGCTTCGACTACGACGAGCGCGGCGCCTTCCTGCGCGGCTCGCCGGTGTCCAGCTCGTGGCGCGGGGTGCTCACCGGCGACGGCGTGCGCTTCAATACCGACAACCGCTATTCCGAACAGCGCACCACCACCACCGACATGTCGGTGGGCTTCAGCCATTTCTTCAACGACAACCTGCAGATCAAGGGCGATATGCAACTGGTGGAGTCGGAGAACGAACAGCTGGATTTCACCGTGTTCAGTGCGACCTATCTGCCGGGCCTGTCGTACGACGTGTCGGGCAAGTATCCCAGCGTGCAGATCGCCAACCCGGCCTTTGCCCAGGACCCGTCCAACTACTTCTGGGCGGCGGCGATGGACCACCTGGGCAAGAACCGCGGGCGGCAGCTGTCCACGCGCGTGGATCTGGAATACACCTTCGATGAAAGCAACTGGTTGCGTTTTGCGCGCTTCGGCATGCGCGCCACCGACCGCAATCAGATCAACAAGAATTCCGGTTACAACTGGGGCGTGATCTCCGACAACTGGGCCGCCATTCCCGGCACCAGCAACGGCCTGGCGACTATGTCCGAGTTCATGACCGACCAGTCGTCGTTGTTCACCTTCTCCGATTTCTTCCGCGGTGGAGTGAACGTGCCGACCACGCTGGTGGTGCCCAACAGCAGCCTGGTCAACAACTACCGCTCCGCCTCGCAGATGATCCAGCAGATCGTGGCGCTGCGCGGCTACGGCTGGGCGCCGGACAGCTATCAGCCGCAGGACACCAACCGGCAGTTCGAACGCACCCAGGCCGCCTACGCGGCACTGTATTTCGGCAACGACGAGGCCTGGGGCATGCCGGTGGACGGCAACATCGGCATCCGCGTGGTGCAGACCAAGACCCAGGCCGAAGGCTTCGGCCAGTTCCAGAACCTGGCCGGGCTCAATGTCTTGCCGGAACTGCAGGCGCGCTATACCGGGCAGTACTTCGAGAACAATTCCCAGGGCAGCTATACCAACGTGCTGCCCAGCCTGAACCTGCGTCTGCGCTTCACCGACAGCCTGCAGTGGCGCTTTGCCGCTTCCAAGGCGATGGCGCGCCCGGACTACACCCAGTTGCAGCCGTATGTGTTGCTCAACGTGGAAACCAACGACGCCGGCCAGGCCACCGATTTTGTCGGCACCGCCGGCAACCCGAACCTCAAGCCGATGGTGGCCAACCAGTTCGACACCGCGCTGGAGTGGTATTTCGACACCAGCGACATGCTGTACGCCACGCTGTTCTACAAGAAGGTCAAGGATTACTTCTCCACCCAGACCCGCAGCGAGATCTACGACAACCGCCCCTGGCTGGTGACACGCCCGTACAACATGGACGAGGGCACCATCCGCGGCGCGGAGCTGGGCTATACCCAGTTCTTCGACCAGTTGCCGGGCTGGTTGAGCGGGTTCGGCGTCAATGCCAACTTCACCTTCGTCGACAGTCAGGGCGGCGCCAACACCGCCACCGACCCGTACACCAATACCACCGTTACCGGGGTCGAGCTGCCGCTGGAAGGCCTGTCGCGGCGCAGCTACAACCTGGCCGGTATCTACGAGAAGGGCCCGTTGTCGCTGCGTCTGGCCTACAACTGGCGCTCGCGTTACCTGCTGACCACCAGCGATGCGTCCACCCGTCTGCCGACCTGGGCCGACGACTATGGTCAGCTCGACGGCTCGTTCTTCTACCGCTTCAACGAGCACCTGCAACTGGGCGTGCAGGCCAACAACCTGACCAATACGGTGACCAAGGTGCTGATGGGGCCGACCTCGTACGAAGGCGGTGAGGTGGACCCGCGTCTGTATACGCGCTCCTCGTTTGTCAACGACCGGCGCTATTCGCTGGTGCTGCGCATGAACTGGTAAGCGAAGGCCATCACGGAACCGCCGTGTGCGGGCTCGCAGACTTGAGCCCGCTTTGGCCGATCCGGCCATCCGGATCCGCAATGCCAGACCCAGCGGGTTTGTCGGCGTTGCTATAGGTTTTACGAATACCTTTCCAGGAATATTTCATTGGTGTGGCACGACGGCGCCGCCCTATGCTCCGGCCGCAGCCGCTAGGTAAGCCTCGTCAGGATTACCACGCATCGCACCCGCCCGGCCTTCCGGTCGTGGGCGGATGCGGGCCAGCACCAACGACGGGCAGGGCGTTCGCGCACCGGCCCGCTAAAAACTAGAAGTACATGCGTCCTGGGAGGGAGCACCATGTCAGTGCAACATCGCCACATTCCGGCAGGCCGGACTGTGGGTCAGCGTTCGATCCGTGATTTCCGCCGCTCCGTGATGGCCCTCAGTGTGGCCACGCTGTTGAGCGCGCAGGCCTACGCGCAGGACGCGACCACCACTGCCGCCCCGGCCCAGGACGCCACCACCCAGCAGCTCGACACCGTGCAGGTCACCGGCACGCGCAGCAGCGTCACCAAGGCGCAGCTGGTCAAGCAGAACGCCGAGCAGATCGTCGATTCCATCGTTGCCGAAGACATCGGCAAGCTGCCCGACAACAATGTCGCCGAGGCGCTGCAGCGTATCTCCGGCATCCAGATTTCGCGCAACTACGGCGAAGGCAGCTCGATCGCCATCCGCGGCCTGACCCAGGTGCGCACCGAACTCAATGGCCGTGACATCTTCACCGCCAACGATGGCCGTGGCCTGAGCTTCGAGGACGTGTCGGCCGAACTGCTCGGCGGCGTCAACGTCTACAAGAATCCCTCGGCCGACATGATCGAAGGTGGCCTGGGCGGCACCGTCGATCTGCGCACGCGCCTGCCGTTCGACTACGACGGCCGCAAGATCGCCGGCAGCGTCCAGTACAACTATTACGACCTGGCCGACGACGGCAAGCCGGCGTTCTCGGGCCTGTTCAGCGATCGCTGGCAGACCGGCATCGGCGAGATCGGCCTGCTTGTGAATTACTCGCAGCAGAAGAGCCCGTTCCGCCAGGACACCATCTCGATCGAGCCGTGGTACACGCAGACCGATCTGCCGGGTTACGTCGGCCAGGAAGTTTCTGTACCCCACGGCGCTGGCATCAACACCACCGTTGGTGAGCGTGAGCGCAAGACCGGTGCGTTCGCAATGCAATGGCGTCCGAACGATTCGGTCGAGGTCTACACGCAGGTGCTGCGTTCGGAATATGACTTCAGCTGGCACGACTATTCGTTCTTTGCGTTGACTGGCCAGAACAACATGCAGGGCTTGCCAGGCATCGAAGTCAACAATCGCAATGAATTCGTCAATGGCTCGTTCCAGAACGTACCGACCGAATCCAACACTAGTCTGACCGAGCGGCATTCGGTGACCACCGACTACTCGTTAGGCGCCAAGTGGACGGTCAACGAGAAGCTGACTCTGAGCACCGACTTCCAATACGTCGATGCCACCACCACAGGCACGCGATACATCTTGTCTACCGGTCAGACCACTAGCCCCCAGTTCAATGTCGATTTCCGTGGCGATCTGCCGCGCCTGTCGGTGACCGATGCCAGCGGCGCGGAAGGTTATCTAGCCGATGCCAACAACTACGACGGCTGGCGCTATCACCTGGACAACAAGGACGACAACAAGGGCACCGAGTTCGCCTGGCGCGCCGATATGGACCTGGCTTTCGACAGCGACTTCGTGCGCAGCTTCAAGGCCGGTGTGCGCTACACCGACCGCGATGCCGAGACCAAGGGCAACATCTATCGCTTCTTGTGCCTCAATGCATGCGTGGCTGACCAGCAAGATAAAATTCCGTTCTCCCAGTACCCGACGATCGGCCTGGTGCCTAATCCCATCACCGATTTCTTCCGTGGCCAAAGCAGGGCATTCGGCCCGACCCTGACTGCATCGGATGCGGCAGTGGCCAATTACGAGCAGACCCTGGCCACCTTCGGTGCCAGCCCTCTGCAGTTTTCGCCCAACAATATCAACGCGCAGACCGAGAAGACCTATGCGGCCTATGGCGTGTTGCGCTTCGGCGTGGACAGCGACTCGATTCCGTTCGACGGCAACATCGGCGTGCGTGTGGTGAGGACCGAAGTCGGCTCGACGGGCGTTCGTACCGGAACTGATGGCGAAGGTGGCGGCCTGATTCCGGTGGATGCGCAGCAGACCTATACCGACGTGCTGCCGAGCCTGAACCTGCGTTGGATGCTGAGCGACCAGTTGCAGTGGCGTTTTGCGGCATCGCGCGGCATTTCACGCCCGACCTTTGACCGCCTGAACCCGAACCTGAGCCTGAGCACTGGCACTTCGTCCAACGGGGCCTCGACCTTTACCGGCAGGGCAGGTAACCCTGATCTGGAGCCGGTCAAGGCCGACCAGTTCGACACCGCGCTGGAGTGGTACTTCGGTCAGGGTTCGATGATGTACGGCACCCTGTTCTACAAGAAGGTCGAAGGCTTCATCGCCGACAGCGTGTTCAACGAGGTTTACGACGGACGCGTGTGGCAGATCACCCGTCCGGTCAACGGCGATGCCGGCAAGATCCGCGGTGCGGAACTGGGCTATACGCAGTTCTTCGACTTCCTGCCGGGCTGGTTGAGCGGCTTCGGCCTGCAGACCAACTACACCTATGTTGACAGCGAGGCGCCGAGCCCCACTGCCACCGACACCAACGGCCAGGCGCTGACCGTGCCGCTGGAAGGCCTGTCCAAGAACAGCTACAACGCGATCCTCAGCTACGAAACCTCGCGCTTCCAGGGCCGTGTGGCCTACAACTGGCGCAGCGACTGGCTGGTGACCACCGCGGGCAACGGCACCGGCAACCTGCCGGTCTACAACAAGGGCTTCGGCCAGCTGGATGCCTCGCTGCGTTTCAACATCAATGATGTGTGGTCGATTTCGCTCGATGGCGTGAATCTGCTCGATACCCGTCGCGAAAGCTATCTGGGCACCGAGTCGCGCTACCGTGACTTCGTGATCAACGATCGTCGGTATGGCCTGACATTGCGGGCCAGCCTGTAGAACGCGCCGTAGGAAGTGCGTCTCCGGTCCGGCGAGCTGTGCAGGCAGCCCGTCGGACCGGTGTTTTTCCTATCGACGGCATGCCGTCGATCGCAAGAGGAGCCGGAGGAATGATCGCTGTGATCGATCCGCCTACTGTGCGCCGCGTTACCGCAGCGATGTGGCCGGTCCGTGTATGGCTGGCACTGCTGGTGCTGTTGTCGCTTTCGATTTTGCCGCTGCAGGCCGCTGACCCGGCGGTGCAGGGGCCTTACCAATGGCGCAGCGTCGCCATCGGCGGTGGCGGATTCGTCACCGGTGTGCTGTTTCATCCCGCCGAGCGCGACCTTGCGTATGCACGCACCGATGTCGGTGGTGCGTACCGCTGGGATGCGCGCGCGCAGCAGTGGGTGGCGCTGACCGACTGGCTGGGCGCCGACGACTGGAACCTGATGGGGATCGACGCATTCGCGGTCGATCCTGCCGACCCGCAGGCGCTGTATCTGGCTGCGGGCACCTACATGCACGAGCGCGCCGGCAATGCCGCGGTGCTGCGCTCATTCGATCGCGGCCGCAGTTTCGAGCGTGCCGAGTTGCCGTTCAAACTCGGCGGCAATCAATTGGGCCGTGCCAATGGCGAACGGCTGGCGGTGGACCCGCACGATGGCCGTGTGCTGTTGCTCGGCTCACGCGATGCGGGTCTATGGCGCAGCGACGATCGCGGCGCGCACTGGGCGCGGGTGGACGCATTTCCTGCCGGGGCCTTGGCGGGCGCGACGGCGCGCAATCATGTCGGACGCGAACAGGCAGTGGGCATTGCCTTTGTCGTCTTCGATGCCGCCAGCGGCCGCGCCGGCCGTCCGACCCCGCGCATCTATGTCGGCGTGTCCACCGCGCAGACCAGTCTGTATGTTTCCGACGACGCCGGTCGCAGCTGGTCGGCGGTGGCCGGGCAGCCCAAGGGCCTGCGTCCCAGTCATATGGCAGGCGGCAGCGATGGGCAGTGGTATCTGAGCTACGGCGACCAGCCCGGGCCGGACCTGATGGCCGGCGGCGCGCTGTGGAAATACACCCCGGCGCAGGCGCGCTGGAGCGAGATCAGCCCGCTCGCGCAGCCGGCCAGCGGCGATGGCTTCGGCTGGGGCGCGGTGGCGGTGGATCCGCAACAGCCGCAGGTGCTGCTGGCCAGTACCTTCCGCCGTCGTAGCCCGCGCGATGAGCTGTTCCGCAGCGTGGATGGCGGGCGCAGCTGGACGCCGTTGCTGGCGGGCGCGCAGTTCGATCACAGCGCAGCGCCGTGGACCGCACAGGCCTCGCCGCACTGGATGGGCGCGCTGGCGATCGATCCGTTCGACAGCAACCACGCCTTGTTCGTCACCGGCTACGGCATCTGGGCCTCGCGCAACCTGCAGGATTTCGCCAGGCAGCAGCGGCCGTTGCAGTGGTGGTTCCAGGATCGCGGGCTGGAGGAGACCGTGCCGCTGGATCTGCTCAGCCCGATGCAAGGTGCGCACCTGCTCAGTGCGCTGGGCGATATCGACGGCTTCCGGCATGACGATCTGGAGCGTGCGCAGTTGCAGTACGCCGGCCCGCGCCTGACCAATGGCGAGAGCATCGATGCCGCCGGGCAGGCCGCGCAGTGGGTGGTGCGCAGCGGCACCGTGCGCGATCGCCGCAACAACGAGATCCGTGCGCTGTATTCGCGCGATGGCGGCGCGCAGTGGACGGCGTTCGCCAGCGAGCCGCCCGCCGGGCAGGGCGCCGGCAACATCGCCATTGCCGCCGATGCGTCGCAGGTGGTGTGGGCGCCCGAGAAAGGTGGCAACTGGCGCACCGCCGATTTCGGCAAGCACTGGCAACGTGTGCAGGGCCTGCCCGAGACCGCGGTGGCGGTGGCCGATCGCGTCGATGCGCGGCGCTGGTATGCAGTGGATACCGCCAGCGGGCGCTTGTACGAGAGCCGCGATGGTGCAGTGAACTTTCGCGACACCGGTGCACAGGCCGGCAACCCGGCGCGCGACGAACGGGCGCGCCCGCAGCTGCGCCCGGATCCGTGGCGGGCAGGGGTGGTGTATCTGGCCAGCCCCGCGCTGGGCGTGATGCGCTGGCAGGACGGGCGTTTGCAGACCTTGTCCAGGCCGGACGAGGCGCGTTCGCTGGGCATTGGCAAGGCGTTGCGCGATGGCGCACCGCCGGCGCTGTATCTGGCCGGCCGCGTGGATGGAGTCGACGGCGTGTTCCGCTCCGACGATGAAGGCGCGCAGTGGTTGCGCATCAACGACGACGCGCACCGGTTCGGCAAGCCCTACAGCGTTACCGGCGATCCGCGCATCCCGGGGCGCGTGTACTTCGCCACCGGTGGGCGTGGCATCTTCTACGGCGACCCACGATGAGCGCTGCGTGCCTGTGCGCGTCAGCGCGCTGTCTTACCGAGCATGGCGGCAGGCGCCGTCGCATCGCCGCGCGAGTGGCCGCGCCGCTTCTGGAGATCACTGCATGACCGCTTCCCTTATCCGCCGTGGCTGCCTGTTGGGCCTGGTCCTGGCCAGCCCCGCCGCATTGGCGCAACCGAGTTTGCCTGTGTTGTTCAGCGATGGCGCGGTGCTGCAGCGCGGCCAGGCGATGCCGGTGTGGGGCTGGGCCGCGCCCAATGCCGCCATCACGGTCAGCTTCGACGGCAAGCATGCCACCGCCAAGGCCGATGCCAAGGGGCAGTGGAAGGTGAGCTTGCCCGCACACACCGCCGGTGGCCCCTATGTGCTGAGCGTGCAGGGCGACGGCGGCCAGTTGCAGGTGCGCGATGTGCTGGTCGGCGATGTGTGGCTGGCCAGCGGTCAATCGAACATGGAGTGGCCGTTGGCGCAGGCCAGCGATGGCCCGCAGGCGGTGGCCGCCGCCAACGACCCGCAGTTGCGGCACTTCAAGGTGCCCAAGTCGTGGTCGTTGCAGCCGGAAGCGCGCCTGACCGGCGGCGACTGGAAGGCCGCCACGCCGGACAACGCCGGCGAGTTCACTGCGGTCGGCTATTTCTTCGCCAAGGAGCTGCGCACCAGTGCCGGCGTGCCGATCGGCATCGTCAACAGCACCTGGGGCGGCAGCGCGATCGAGGCGTGGATGGATGCAGCCTCGTTGGGCTTGAATGCCGGGCAGAACCAGGGCGCGATCGAGGCGATCAAGCAGCGCGATGCCGCCGCGCGGGCCGCTACCGGCAAGCGCATCGCGCGCTGGCCCAAGGTGGATGGCGAGATGCCGCAGTGGCGCGAAGCGACGTTCGACGACAGCGACTGGGACAGCATCCCGACCACCCAGCAATGGGAGTCCAGCGGCTATGACGGCATGGACGGAATCGCCTGGTATCGCACCACCGTCACCTTGAGCGCTGCCGACGCCAAGGCCGGTATCACGCTGGGCGTGGGGCAGATCGACGATTCGGACATCACCTACGTCAATGGCCAGCAGGTGGGCACGACCGAAAAGCAATGGAACCTGCCGCGCGTCTACACCGTGCCGGCTTCGGCCTTGCATGCAGGGGTCAACCACATCGCCGTGCGGGTGGAGGATCTCAGCGGCGGTGGCGGCATGCATGGCCCGGACGAGCAGCGCTTCGTGCAGACCAGCGCCGGTGCCAAACGCGCGTTGGGCGGCTGGAAGTTCCGCCCCGCCGCCGTGCGTGTATCGCTGGTCGACAACAAGAATCAGCTGCTCACGCTGCTGTACAACCAGATGATCCATCCGTTGCAGCCGTTCCCGGTCAAGGGCGTGATCTGGTATCAGGGCGAAACCGATGCCACCGAGACCGGCGCGGTGAAGTATCGCGAGCAGTTCGCCGCGATGATCCAGCAATGGCGCGCAGAACGCGGCGCGAAAACGCTGCCGTTCCTGTGGGTGCAGCTGGCCAACTTCAAGGCCGGCGGCGACAAGGGCGAGCTGAGCCCGTGGGCACTGTTGCGCGAGTCGCAGTCCAAGACGCTGGCGCTGCCGGCGACCGGGCAGGCGGTGATCATCGATCTCGGCAACCCCACCGATATCCATCCCACCAACAAGCACGATGTCGGCCATCGCCTTGCGCTTGCTGCGCGGCATGTGGCGTATGGCGAAACGCTGGTGTACAGCGCGCCGGTGTTCGAGCAGGCGCGCTTTGCCCAGGGTCAGGCGGTGCTGAGCTTCGATCTGCAAGGCAGTGCGTTGCAGGTGCGTCATGGTGGCGAAGTGCAAGGCTTCCGCGTCGCCGGTGCCGACCAACACTTCCATTCGGCTACCGCGCGCATCGAGGGCGATCGCGTGATCGTACGCAGCGACGCGGTGGCTGCACCGGTGGCGGTGCGCTACGGCTGGAGCGAAAACCCGGACGACGCCAACCTGGTCAATCGCCAACACCTTCCCGTCTCCCCCTTCCGCACCGATACCTGGTGACACGGAGTCCTATGTCCACGCATTCCCCCGTTGCTCGTGTGATCGCTCCTTCCCCTGCACGCCGTTGCCTGCGTCCGCTGCTGCTGTCCGCGCTGACGCTGGCCCTGGCGGCGTGCCAATCCAGCGAGCAGGACGACAAAGCCAAGCCCGCCGCAGTCGCGCCGACTGCCGGCACCGCAGCGACCGCGCCTGCCATGGCAGCGGCGCCGGCTGCGCAGACGCCGATGCCGCAGTTCGTCAGCAAGGACGGCAAGCACGCGTTGATGGTCGATGGGGCGCCGTTCCTGATCCTGGGCGCGCAGGTCAACAACTCCAGCAACTATCCCGGCGTGATGGACAAGGTGTGGCCGGCGATGCAGGTGCTGGGCCCCAATACCGTGCAGGTGCCGATCGCCTGGGAGCAGGTCGAGCCGGAAGAAGGCAAGTTCGATTTCTCCTTCGTCGATACGCTGCTCACGCAGGCGCGCGAGCACAAGGTGCGGCTGGTGCTGCTGTGGTTTGCGACCTGGAAGAACAACGGCCCGGCGTATGCGCCGCACTGGGTCAAGACCGATAACCAGCGCTTCCCACGCGTGGTGACGCGCGAGGGCAAGGCGATCGGGTCGCTGTCGCCGCATGCGCAGGCCACCCTGGATGCCGACCGCAAGGCCTTCGTCGCCTTCATGCAGCACCTGAAGCGGGTCGATCCGCAGCACACCGTGATCATGATCCAGCCCGAAAACGAGCCGGGCACCTACGGCAGCGTGCGCGACTTCTCGCCGATGGCGCAGCAGCTGTTTGACGGCCCGGTGCCGGACGCACTGCTCAAGCGCCTGAACAAGCAGCCGGGCAGCTGGGCGCAGGTGTTCGGTGCCGATGCGGACGAGATCTTCCATGCCTGGTCGATCGGTCGTTACATCGACCAGGTGGCCGAAGCCGGCAAAGCCGAATACCCGCTGCCGATGTACGTCAATGCCGCACTGCGTGGCCCGTTCAATCCCGGCCAGCCGGGTCAGTACGCCAGCGGCGGCCCCACCGACAACGTGCTAGATGTGTGGAAGGCCGCCGGCCCGCATATCGACCTGCTGGCGCCGGACATCTACATGCCCGAATACCGCACCTACACCACGGTGCTGGAGCGCTACGCCCGCCCGGACAATGCGCTGTTCGTCGCCGAAACCGGCAACCGCCCCGAATACGCGCGCTATCTGTTCCCCGCGCTGGGCCACGACGGCATCGGGTGGTCGGCGTTCGGCATGGACTACACGCGTTACTCCAACTATCCGCTGGGCGCCAAGCACGTCAACGCAGAAACCCTGGCCCCGTTCGCGCTGGGATTCGAGCTGGTCAAGCGCGGCATGCGTCCGTTCGCCAAGGCCGCGTCCGAAGGCAAGCTGCACGGCACTGCCGAAGAACCCGGCCAGGCGGTGCAGGAGCTGCAGCTCAACGAGCGTTGGGGCGCCACCATCACCTACGGCGTGCCGCAGTTCTGGTTCCAGGGCAAGCCGCCGGGCAACCCCGAGCCGATCGGCGCGGCCTTGATCGCCGAACTCGGCCCGGACGAATTCCTGGTCACCGGCTACCACGTGCGCGTGACCCTGCATCCGGCCAGCGAGGCGACTGCCAACATGCTCTACGACCGCGTCGAGGAAGGCGTCTACGACGGCAGCGACTGGAAGTTCGAGCGCAACTGGAACGGCGACCAGACCGATTACGGCGTCAATTTTTCCAGCGCACCGCAGCTGCTCAGGATCAAACTGGCCACCTACAAGTAAGCCTGCTTGGCCGCCTGCTGCACAGCCCGATCGCTGCGCAGCAGGCCGTCTTCCAGGTCGAACGCAATGAACCCATGCGTTGCCGCCCCCGCGGCACCGTTTCGTAATTCCAAGGGAGTGAACATGCAAACCATCAACCGTTCCGCCGGCCATGCGCCTGCCATCCGACGTACACCGCTTGCGCAGTGCCTGGCGTTGTCGCTGGCCTTGCTGGCCAATGCCGCGCACGCGCAGGACGTGCGCAAGGCCGCCGATGGCGTCACCGTGGTACCGAGCGCCAAGGGCGCCGCACCGGTGCGTCTGCAGGTGGTCGATGCCGGCATCATCCGCGTCAGTGCCGACCCGGACGGCGACTTCGCGCGCAGCCCCAGCCTGATGCGCGTGCCGGTGCAGGGCGATGGCAACTTCCAGCTGGCCGAGCAGGGCGACAGCGTGCAGCTGAAGACCGGCAAGGTCACCGCCACCGTATCCACCATCGATGGCCATGTCAGCTTCGCCGACGCCAGTGGCAAGCCGGTGTTGTCGGAGGTTGCCGGCGGGCGCAGCTTTGCGCCGCTGAAAGTGGAGGGCAAGCAGTACCTGAGCGTGCGTCAGCGCTTCCAGTCGCCCGATGACGAAGCCCTGTACGGCTTCGGCCAGCATCAGCAAGGCTGGATGAATCAGAAGGGCCGCAATGTCGAGCTGCAGCAGAACAACATCGACATGGCGGTGCCGTACCTGGTGTCCAGCCGCAACTACGGCCTGCTGTGGGACAACAACTCGATCAGCCGCCTGGGCGACCCGCGCGGCCTGCAGCCGCTGCCCAAGACGCTGAAGTTGTACGACGCCAAGGGCAAGGCCGGTGCGCTGACCGCGCGTTACGCGATCAACGGCAAGCAGATCGTCGAACGTCGCGAGAGCGAGGTGAACTACCAGTACCTCAGCGACCTGACCAAGTATCCGAAGAAGGCGATCACCAAGGACAAGGAAAGCCGCATGCAGGTCACCTGGGAGGGCGAGATCGAAGCGCTCACCGGCGGCGAGCACACCTTCTCGCTGTATTCGAGCGAATACGCCAAGCTGTATGTGGACGGCAAGCTGGTCGTCGATCGCTGGCGCCAGAACTGGAACCCGTGGAATCACGAGTTCAAGCTGGATCTGGAGCCGGGCACGCGCCACACCGTCAAGGTCGAGTGGGACCTGATCGACCCCAGCTACATCGCGCTGCTGCACCGCGACCCGCTGCCGGCCGCCGAAGCGAAGGACCTGTCGCTGTGGTCCGAAGCCGGCCAGATGATCGACTACTACTTCGTCTCCGCCGATTCCTACGATCAAGCCGTGGCCGGCTATCGCGAACTCACCGGCAAGTCGGTAATGCTGCCCAAGTGGGCCTACGGCTTCTGGCAGAGCCGCGAGCGTTACAAGAGCCAGGACGAGTTGGTCGGCGCGGTGGCCGAATACCGCAAGCGCAAGCTGTCGCTGGACAACATCGTGCTCGACTGGTCGTACTGGCCCGAGAATGCCTGGGGCTCGCACGATTTCGACCCGCAGCACTTCCCCGATCCGGACGGCATGGTCAAGGCCGTGCACGACATGCATGCGCAGATCATGATTTCGATCTGGCCCAAGTTCTATCCCACCACTGCCAACTACAAGGAACTGGACGCGGCCGGTTTCATGTATAAGCGCAACGTGGAAGTGGGTGAGCTGGACTGGATCGGCAAGGGCTACAAGAACTCGTTCTACGATCCGTATTCGGACAAGGCGCAGGCGATCTACTGGCGCCAGGTCAACGAAAAGCTCAACAGCAAGGGCTTCGATGCGTGGTGGATGGACGCCGACGAGCCGGACGTGCATTCCAACCTGGACATCGGCGAGCGCAAGGCGCGCACCACGCCCAACGCGCTGGGCTCGTCCACCGAATACTTCAACTCCTACCCGCTGCCGCACACCCATGGCGTGTACGTGGGCGACCGTGCGGCCGACGACAAGCGCGTGTTCATCCTCTCGCGCAAGGGCTATGCCGGCACCCAGCGCAACGCGGTGGCGGTGTGGAGCGGCGATATCGTCTCGCGCTGGGACGACATGCGCGACCAGATCTCCGGTGGCGTCAACATGGCGCTGTCGGGCCTGCCCAACTGGACCTTCGACATCGGCGGCTTTGCGGTGGAGAAGCGCTACGAGAACCAGGACCCGGCGCACCTGCCGGAATGGCGCGAACTCAATACGCGCTGGTTTCAGTTCGGCGCATTCGTGCCGATCTTCCGCTCGCACGGCCAGTTCCCGTACCGCGAAATCTGGAACATCGCCCCGGAAGGCACGCCCTTCTACGACAGCATGGCTTACTACAACCGCCTGCGTTATGCGCTGCTGCCGTACATCTACAGCCTGGCCGGCGATACCTATCAGCGCGATGGCGTGATCATGCGCGGCATGATGATGGACTTCCCGAACGACCCCAAGGTTCGCGACATCAACGACCAGTACCTGTTCGGACCGGCGTTCCTGGTCGCACCGGTGACCCGCTTCGGCGCCACCTCGCGTCAGGTCTATCTGCCGGCCGGCAGCAGCTGGCTGGATTTCGCCACCGGCAAGCGTTACGAAGGTGGCCAGAGCATCGAAGCGGCCGCCCCGATCGAGCGCATGCCGTTGTTCGTCCGTGCCGGTTCCATCGTGCCGACCGGCCCGGTGCAGGAATACGTGGATCAAACGCCGGATGCGCCGCTCACCGTGGTGGTCTACACCGGCGCCGACGGCCAGTTCTCGCTGTATGAGGACGACGGCAAGGGCTACGGCTACGAGAAGGGCGAGTTCAGCCGCATTCCGATGAGCTGGAACCAGGCCAAGGGCGAGCTGAGCATCGGCAAGCGCGAAGGCAACTGGACCGGCATGCAGGCCAAGCGCACCGTCAATGTGCGCTTTGTCGACGGCCCGCGTGAGGACGCCGGTGCGCTGGAACCCAAGACCGATGCCAGCATCCAGTACGACGGCCATCCGGTCAGCGTGTTGCAGCGCAAGATTGCGTCCGGCAAAGCGCGTCGTCGATGATCGCAACTGGTTGTCAGTCAGTGAGTGCGCAGATGCCGGATCGCCGCAAGGCTCGGGCGTGCAGGTCCGGTCATGCAGCACGGCGGTGCACGTGCTGACCCGCAGGGAAGTCTGCAAGGCAACCGGTGCCGCACTCGCGGCGCTGGGCGCTGCGCCGGCTGCGTCCGCCATTGCTGCGCCGGCCAAGGCTGCCGGCGAGCGATCGCTGCCTGCCGTCGCTGCGGCCGATGCCTTGCAGCTGTGGTACCGCGAACCGGCCAACGAATGGGTGCAGGCGTTGCCGGTCGGCAATGGCCGGCTGGGCGCGATGGTATGGGGCGGCATTGCCCACGAACGCCTGCAACTCAACGAGGACACGCTGTACGCAGGCGGCCCGTACGACGCCACCAGCCCCGAAGCGCTGGCGGCCTTGCCACAGGTGCGCGCGCTCGTGTTTGCCGGGCGCTATGCCGAGGCCGAAACACTGGCCGATGCCAAGCTGCTCTCGCGTCCACTCAAACAGATGCCGTATCAACCGCTGGGCGATCTGCTGTTGGATTTCGATCGTGCCGACGGCATCAGCGCGTATCGCCGCCAGCTCGATCTGGATACCGGCGTGGCGACCACCACGTTCCGCTCCGGCGGTGCGCTGCATCGGCGCGAGGTGTTCGTGTCGGCGCAGTCGCAATGCATCGTGGTGCGCCTGTCCTGCGATCGGCCACGCGCGATTTCCCTGCGCGTGGGCATCGACAGCCCGCAGACCGGCGAAGTCACGGTGGAGCAGGGCGGGCTGCTGTTCAGCGGCCGCAACGGCAGCTTTGCCGGCATCGACGGCAAGCTGCGTTTTGCCTTGCGCGTGCTGCCGCAGGTCAAGGGCGGCACGCTCAGCGGTCTGCGTGACCGCCTGCGCATCGAGGCCGCCGATGAAGTGGTGCTGCTGCTCACCGCTGCCACCAGCTACCAACGCTTTGATGCAGTCGACGGCGATCCGCTCGCATTGACTGCAGCAAGCATGCACACGGCCGGCAAGCTGGACTATGCCGCATTGCTGCGGGCCCATCTGGCCGATCACCAGCGGCTGTTCCGGCGCGTGGCGATCGACCTGGGCAGCAGCGAGGCGGCAGCGCTGCCCACCGACGAGCGCGTGCAGCGTTTTGCGCAGGGCAACGACCCGGCGCTGGCCGCGCTGTATCACCAGTTCGGCCGCTACCTGCTGATCTGCAGCTCGCGGCCCGGCACCCAGCCGGCCAATCTGCAGGGCATCTGGAACGACCTGATGCAGCCGCCGTGGGAAAGCAAGTACACCATCAACATCAACACCGAGATGAACTACTGGCCCAGCGAGGCCAACGCGCTGCACGAGTGCGTCGAACCGCTGGAATCCATGGTGTTCGACCTGGCCAAGACCGGCGCGCGCACCGCACGCACGATGTACGATGCACCGGGTTGGGTGGTGCACAACAACACCGATCTGTGGCGCCAGGCCGGGCCGATCGATGGCGCCAAGTGGAGCCTGTGGCCGATGGGTGGCGTCTGGCTGCTGCAGCAGCTGTGGGACCGCTGGGATTACGGCCGCGACCGTGCCTATCTGGGCAGGATCTACCCCTTGTTCAAGGGCGCGGCGGAGTTCTTCGTCGCCACCCTGGTGCGCGACCCGCAGACCGGCGCGATGGTGACCAACCCGTCGATGTCGCCGGAAAACCAGCATCCGTTCAACGCCGCGCTGTGTGCCGGCCCCACCATGGATGCGCAGCTGCTGCGTGATCTGTTCGCCCAATGCATCGCCATGAGCAAGCTGCTCAAGGTCGACGACGCCTTCGCGCAACACCTGAGCGCGCTGCGCGAGCAATTGCCGCCCAACCGCATCGGCAAGGCGGGACAATTGCAGGAGTGGCAGCAGGATTGGGACATGCAGGCGCCGGAGATTCATCACCGCCATGTCTCGCATCTGTACGCCTTGCATCCTTCGAGCCAGATCAATCTGCGTGACACGCCCGAGCTTGCCGCCGCGGCCAAGCGCACGCTGGAAACGCGGGGTGACAACACCACCGGCTGGGGCATCGGCTGGCGCCTGAACCTGTGGGCGCGGCTGGCCGATGGCGAGCATGCCTACCGCATCTTGCAACTGCTGATCTCGCCCGAGCGCACCTACCCGAATCTGTTCGACGCGCATCCGCCGTTCCAGATCGACGGCAACTTCGGTGGCACCGCCGGCATCACCGAAATGCTGCTGCAAAGCTGGGGCGGCAGCGTATTCCTGCTGCCTGCCTTGCCCAAGGCATGGCCGCGCGGCAGTGTGCGTGGCTTGCGCGTGCGCGGTGGCGCCAGCGTGGACCTGCAATGGGATGGCGGTCGCCTGCAGCAGGCACGCGTGCACAGCGAGCGTGGCGGGCGCTATCAACTGGCTTACGCAGGACAGACACTGGATGTGGAACTGGCTGCCGGTCGCACCCGGCAGGTGGGCCTCAACAACAACCGATTGGTGATGCAATGAGCTTGTACGTAGGACTGGATGTGGGCACGCAGAGCGTCAAGTTGGTGGCCTACGATCCGCAGGAGCGCGCCGTGGTCGCCACGATCGCCGCGCCCATGGAACTGATCAGCCGCGACGACGGCACCCGCGAGCAACAGGCGCAGTGGTGGATCGATGGCATCGTGCATTGCTTCGCGCAGCTCGACGGCGAGCAGCGTGCCCAGGTGCGTGGCATCTCGGTCTCCGGCCAGCAACACGGCTTTGTGCCGGTGGCCGCCGATGGCAGCGTCACCGCACCGGTGAAGCTGTGGTGCGATACCAGCACCGCACTGGAGTGCGACGAAATCATGAATGCGGTGGGTGGTGCCGCGGGCAGCGTGGCCACCGCCGGCAACCCGATCATGGCCGGCTACACCGCCTCCAAGTTGCCGTGGACGCGCAAGCATCGCCCCGAGGCGTATGCGGCGATGACCACGGTGATGCTGCCGCACGACTACGTGAACTTCTGGCTCACCGGCGAGCGCTTTGCCGAAGTCGGCGATGCCTCCGGCACCGGCTGGCTAGACGTGCGCACGCGGCAGTGGTCCGAGCGCATGCTCGGCGCGGTGGATGCGCAGCGCGACCTGCGCGAGGCACTGCCGCCGCTGGTGGACACCGGCGCGGTCTATGCCTTGTCCGACGCAGCCGCCGATGCCTTGAATCTGCCGGCCGGCGTGCGTGTCACCACCGGCGGCGGCGACAACATGATGGCCGCCATCGGCACCGGCAATGTGGTGCCGGGGCGCCTGACCATGAGCCTGGGCACCTCAGGCACCCTGTTCGCCTACGCCGATCACCCGGTGGTGGACGACGAGGCACGCTGGGCCGCGTTCTGCTCGTCCAGCGGCGGCTGGCTGCCGCTGATCTGCACCATGAACTGCACCGTCGCCACCGAGGCGGTGATGCGCATGTTCTCGATCACCCGCGAGCACACCGACGCCTTGATCGCCAGCACCACGCCGGGCGCCGATGGCCTGGTGCTGCTGCCGTTCTTCAACGGCGAGCGCACCCCGGACTTGCCGGCCGCCCGTGGCTGCCTGTTCGGGATGGACCTGCACAACACCACCCCGGCGCATTTCTATCGCGCCGCGATGGAAGGAGCGACCTACAGCCTGCGCAACGGCTTCGATGCCTTCGTCGCGGCGGGTCTGCAGTTCGACACCATCCTGCTCACCGGCGGCGGCAGCAAGAGCGCGCAGTGGCGGCAGATGGTGGCCGATATCTTCAACCTGCAGGTCGTGGTGCCGACCCAGCCCGAGGGCGCTGCCTTCGGTGCCGCGCTGCAGGCCTTGTGGGCCTGCGATCGCGATGACGGCGGTGCGGACGCATTGTCGGATGTGGTGCTGGAGCATCTGCAGATCGACGAAGACCTGTCGGCGCGCCCGGATCCGCAACGCGTGGCCAAGTATCAGCAGCACTACCAGCACTTCCTCAAGCACCTGCATGTGGTCAGCCCGCTCTACGCCGGCTGATCGACACGCTTTCTACAACTCCCCCAGCAGCAAGGACATTCCACCCCATGAGCAACACCGTCTACATCGGCGCCAAAGAGTACTTCCCCGGCATCGGCAAGATCGGCTTCGAAGGCCGCGACTCGGACAACCCGCTGGCGTTCAAGGTCTACGACGCCACCAAGCAGATCGGCGACAAGACCATGGCCGAGCATCTGCGCTTTGCCGTGGCCTACTGGCACAGTTTCTGCGGCAACGGCGCCGATCCGTTCGGCCCGGGCACGCGCGCCTACCCGTGGGATATCGGCAACACCGCGTTGAATCGCGCCGAAGCCAAGGCCGATGCCGCGTTCGAGTTCTTCACCAAGCTCGGCGTGCCGTACTACTGCTTCCACGACGTGGATCTGTCGCCGGATGCCGACGACATCGGCGAGTACGAAAGCAACCTCAAGCACATGGTCGGCATCGCCAAGCAGCGCCAGGCCGACACCGGCGTCAAGCTGCTGTGGGGCACCGCCAACCTGTTCTCGCACCCGCGTTACATGAATGGCGCATCCACCAATCCGGACTTCAACGTCGTCGCGCGTGCGGCGGTGCAGGTCAAGGCCGCGATCGATGCCACCGTCGAGCTGGGCGGCGAGAACTACGTGTTCTGGGGCGGCCGCGAAGGCTATGC
>NZ_JACHNO010000007.1:0-129099 GCF_014199025.1 Xanthomonas sp. CFBP 8152 | reverse complement strand
CTGCTCGTCAGTAAAACGTTTCTTCACGTCCAATCTCCTCGGGGTAGGGAATTGGACTCCAAACTGAGGCGCTACTCAAAATTGGGTGGACGTCGGGTGATCAGTGGTGTGGTAGTAAGGTAGTACACCGTTTCGGTGAGTGCAACAACTTTCGCGGCGCGGGTTTATTTGTTCAGCTGGCAGTCATTTTTACTGATCAAGGTTGCTGCCCGCTGCTTGCCCATGCCATGCAGCAAACGGCGTGCCAGTTTTATAAGATTGTTTTTAAAGGGATTTATGCATCGCAGCGGTGTCCGTGTCCGGACACCCGGACGCGATGGCAGGCGCCGGACACTGCTGCAGGCCACAGAACACGACGATCCACACGATGTTCAGCGCACTGAATGGGCGGCCTGTGGCCAAACAGCACACGCCGATCGCCGGCCGGCAACTGCGGCACAATCCGGCTTTGTCCTCGGGTGTCTAAGACTTATGCGCGTGCTGATGCTGTCTGTTCTGGTTGCCACCACCGCCACGGCCTGCACCTGGGTGCCGATCGAACAAAGCGGCAAAGGCGTGCAGGTACTGCCCGCAGGCCCTGTGCCGGCTGGCTGTCAGCAGCAGGGCGAGGTGGTGGTGTCGGTCAAGAGCAAGGTCGGCTTCTACAACCGCAACCCGTTGCGGGTGCAGGAAGAGCTGGAAACGCTGGCACGCAACGAGGCGCCGGGCGCCAATGCCAATGCGGTCCAGGCGCAGGGCCAGCCGGCCGATGGCAGCCAGCGTTTCAACGCCTTCCGCTGCCCGCCGCGCTGAACCGTTGGGCTGGGGCGCGGCCGCTGCAATTGTAAAGATGCGGTAAAACCAGCCAGCGGCTAGACTAGCGCCCCCTCGCCTGACGCCATGGCGCTACTTCGATGCTCTTCCAGAATGTCTCCATCGCGGGACTGGCGCATATTGATGCGCCGCACACGCTGACTTCCAAGGAAATCAACGAGCGCCTGCAACCGACCTACGATCGCCTCGGGATTAGAACCGACGTGCTGGGCGACGTTGCCGGTATCCATGCACGGCGCTTGTGGGACCAGGATGTCCAGGCCTCGGACGCCGCCACCCAGGCTGCGCGCAAGGCACTGCTCGACGCCGGCATCGGCATCGAGAAGATCGGCCTGCTGGTCAACACCTCGGTGAGCCGCGACTACCTGGAGCCGTCCACGGCGTCCATCGTGTCCGGCAACCTCGGGGTCGGCGACCACTGCGTCACCTTCGATGTCGCCAATGCCTGCCTTGCCTTCATCAACGGCATGGACATCGCCGCCCGCATGCTCGAGCGCGGCGAGATCGACTACGCGCTGGTCGTCGATGGCGAAACTGCCAACCTGGTCTACGAGAAGACCCTCGAGCGCATGACCTCGCCCGACGTCACCGAAGAAGAGTTCCGCAACGAACTCGCTGCGCTGACCCTGGGCTGCGGTGCCGCGGCCATGGTGATGGCGCGCACCGAGCTGGTGCCCGACGCCCCGCGCTACAAGGGTGGCGTGACCCGCTCGGCCACCGAGTGGAACAGGCTGTGCCGCGGTAACCTGGATCGCATGGTCACCGACACCCGCCTGCTGCTGATCGAAGGCATCAAGCTGGCGCAGAAGACCTTCCTGGCCGCCAAGCAGGCAATGGGCTGGGCGGTGGACGAGCTGGACCAGTTCGTCATCCACCAGGTCAGCCGCCCGCATACCGCTTCGTTCGTGAAGTCGTTCGGTATCGACCCGGCAAAGGTCATGACTATCTTCGGCGAACACGGCAACATCGGCCCGGCTTCGGTACCGATCGTGCTGAGCAAGCTCAAGGAGCTCGGCCGCTTGAAGAAGGGCGACCGGATCGCGCTGATGGGGATTGGTTCTGGCCTGAACTGCTCGATGGCGGAAGTGGTCTGGTAAGTTGCAACATGTGACGTGTTAAGAAAAATGGATTTTTAGTACACGTCATTGCATCATGTTCGCTCTCGCAACATGACCGATGTAGGCATGGACGACGCGCTGGTGTTCAATCCCGAGCAGCCCTACAACGCGCTCCCGCCGCTTCCTCCGGCGGGAGATATCGAAACGCGCGCCTTGCTCAAGGCCTGCATCGTGGCGCGCACTGCGTTGGCCGAGCTGAAGCAGGCCACCGCATTGCTGCCAAATCCGGCAGTGCTGATCAATACGATCCCGATCCTGGAAGCACAGGCGAGTTCGGAGATCGAAAACATCGTCACCAACACGGACGACTTGTTCCGTTATGCACACGATCAGGAGCGCGCTCAGAATCCGGCAACCAAGGAAGCCTTGCGTTGCCGTAGCGCGCTCTACGAAGGGTTCCAGTCGCTGCAGCGGCGACCGCTATGTACGGATACCGCCTTGGTGGTGTGCAGCCGCATTAAAGCTGTGCAAATGCAGATCCGTCGCGTGCCCGGGACTGCGCTGGCCAACAATCAGATCCAGCAGATCATCTATACCCCGCCCGTCGGCGAGGCATTGCTGCGCGACAAGCTGGCCAATTGGGAGCGTTTTATTCATGAATGCACCGATATCGATCCATTGATCCGGATGGCGGTCGCGCACTATCAATTCGAAGCGATCCACCCGTTCACCGATGGCAACGGGCGTACCGGACGTGTGTTGAATCTGCTGATGCTAATCGAGCAAGGCTTGCTCGATATTCCCGTACTTTACTTGTCGCGCTACATCATTCGCCATCGCAGCGACTACTATCGACTGCTGCTGGATGTCACCCGGCACGGTCGCTGGGCCGACTGGATTCAGTACATGCTTGCCGCCGTTGCAGAGACAGCTGCGTGGACGACGGCGAAGATCCAGGCGATCCGAGGATTGGAGACGCAGGCGCGTGATCATGTGCGCGAACACGCCCCCAAGGCCTACAGCCGCGAACTTGTCGAAGTGGTCTTCAATCAGCCGTATTGCCGCATCCAGAATGTCGTGGACGTGATGGGCGTGACTCGGCAGACCGCTGCACGCCATCTAAAAGAACTGGTAACCATCGGTGTGCTGCAAGAGCAGCGGCTGGGCAAGGAAAAACTGTTCCTGCACCCTGCATTCCTGCAACTTCTGTCCGGTGATGGTCATCAACTACCGCCTTATCCAATGCCTTCGCCGGAAGCGCGATGAAGCCTGTAATTGATCCAGGTAGCCGTCTTGCGCGCAGTGGGTTGAGCATGTCGCAGCGTGGCGACCACTATGATGTCCTATCTCTACGCACTGCAGGCCAACGCTTGCGCCATGTGCGCTCTCTCGAACTGAATCGGATGCGTTTGGCATGAACTACCCCGGCTATCCCTTCACTCCCCAGCGCCTTGAAGTGCGTCCCGGCATTGCGATGTCGTACCTGGACGAAGGTCCGCGCGATGGCGAGGTGGTCGTGATGCTGCACGGCAATCCGTCGTGGAGTTATCTGTGGCGGCACCTGGTGAGTGGCCTGTCGGATCGTTACCGCTGCATCGTGCCGGACCATATCGGCATGGGGCTGTCCGACAAGCCGGACGATGCGCCCGACGCGCAGCCGCGTTACGGCTACACGCTGCAGTCGCGCGTGGACGATCTGGACACGCTGTTGCGGCATCTGGGCATCACCGGCCCGGTCACGCTGGCGGTGCACGACTGGGGCGGCATGATCGGGTTCGGCTGGGCGTTGTCGCATCATGCGCAGGTCAAGCGGCTGGTGATCACCAACACCGCTGCATTCCCGTTGCCGGCGGAAAAACCGATGCCGTGGCAGATCGCAATGGGCCGGCATTGGGGCCCGGGCGAGTGGTTCATCCGTACGTTCAATGCGTTTTCCTCCGGCGCGTCCTGGTTCGGGGTGTCGCGGCGGATGCCGGCGGATGTGCGTGGTGCCTATGTGGCGCCCTACGACAACTGGCGTAACCGCATCTCCACCATTCGCTTCATGCAGGATATTCCGCTGTCGCCCGCCGACCAGGCCTGGTCGCTGCTGGAGCGCTCGGCGCAGGCGCTGCCCTCGTTCGCCGATCGCCCGGCGTTCATCGCCTGGGGCCTGCGCGATATCTGCTTCGACAAGCACTTCCTGGCCGGCTTTCGCAAGGCATTGCCGAATGCCGAAGTCACCGCGTTCGACGATGCCAACCACTACGTGCTGGAAGACAAGCATGAAGTGCTGGTGCCGGCGATCCGTGCGTTTCTGGAGCGCAATCGGCTGTAAGCACTGCTGGCGTTGCCGCGCAGGCGCTCGGCAGGTGAATGCAAGCGGCGCGCAGAATCGGATGCACCAAGGGATGCGACCGGGCATGCCGTCGTTCTGTTGGCCGTTGCGAATGGATGCTGCGCTCACTCGCAGCGAAAGCCGTTACAACGGCGGCAGCGGATTGCGTTGGGCCTCGTCCACGCCCAGCCAATCGGCTTCGGTCAGCGCGTGCAGGCCGTGTGCCAGCCGGGATTTGTCGCATTGCGCGCTGCGCTGGCCGAATTCCAGCGAGGCCGGCACGGCAGCGCAGGAGGAGGGCCGGCGATCATGGATGCTGCAGCGGCTGTAGCGGCCGATGTCCGCGTCCAGCGCAATGCAGCGCGGCTGCGATTGCGAGGTGCCGCGCATGACGCGCTCGTGCGTGCGCAGCGCATCGGTCAGCTCGATCGGCACCCTGCCGCCCAATGCGGGGTCGGCTTCGCTCCAGTGGAAACTGACGCGGAAGTAGGCGCAGCAGGCGCCGCAGGTAAGGCAGGGATGTGCCATGGAATGCCGGGCCTTGCGCGGCGAAACAACGTGGAGAGCGCGGCATTCTGACCGAACCGCGCTACGATACAAGTGGCACCACCGCGCGCCGGTTAGCGGTTCATCTGTGCACCTCGAAGCAGCGCGTGCGCGCGCAATGCGGAGCACCCCGCGCAGAGCAGGACATGTCGTGCGAACACGGCGCCGCATCGATCCGGCCATATGACGCGCAATCACCGCGTCAGGCGCAGCTGCAATGCGGGTACGCGCAGCGCAGGTGACTTGAGCGCGAACAAGCGGCCGGTACCGTCGTCGCGTGGGTGATAATGCGGCAATGACTACGACGACTCTCTGCAATATCGCCGCCACCCTGCCGGAACTTGCGCGCGAGCGCCCCGAGCAGATCGCCATCCGTTGCCCGGGCCGCCGCGCCGCCAATGGATTTGCCGTCTACGATGTGACCTTGAGCTACGCCGAGCTGGACGCGCGCAGCGATGCGATTGCTGCCGGACTGGCCCTGCACGGCATCGGACGCGGTGCGCGCGCGGTGGTGATGGTGCGTCCGTCGCCGGAATTCTTCCTGCTGATGTTTGCCTTGTTCAAGGCCGGTGCGGTGCCGGTGCTGGTGGATCCGGGCATCGACAAGCGCGCGCTCAAGCAATGCCTGGACGAAGCGCAGCCGCAGGCGTTTATCGGCATTCCGCTTGCGCAGCTGGCGCGTCGCCTGCTGCGGTGGGCGCGCTCTGCCAAGCAGATCGTCAGCGTCGGTGGCCGTTACAGCTGGGGCGGGGTGACCTTGGCGCGCGTGGAGCGCGATGGCGCCGGCGCCGGCAGTCAGCTGGCCGACACCGGGGCGGACGATGTGGCCGCCATCTTGTTCACCAGCGGCTCGACCGGTGTGCCCAAGGGCGTGGTGTACCGACACCGCCATTTCGTCGGCCAGATCGAGTTGCTGCGCAATGCCTTCGGCATGCGGCCCGGCGGCGTGGATCTGCCGACGTTTCCGCCGTTTGCCTTGTTCGATCCGGCACTGGGGCTGACCTCGGTGATTCCGGACATGGACCCCACCCGCCCGGCCACTGCCGATCCGCGCAAGCTGCACGATGCGATCGACCGCTTCGGAGTGACGCAGTTGTTCGGCTCGCCGGCATTGATGCGCGTGTTGGCCGACCATGGCCAGCCATTGCCCAACGTGCGCCTGGCCACCTCGGCCGGTGCGCCGGTGCCGCCGGACGTGGTGGCCAAGATCCGCGCGCTGCTGCCGGCAGATGCGCAATTCTGGACGCCGTATGGCGCCACCGAATGTCTGCCGGTGGCGGCGATCGAAGGGCGCACGCTGGACGCCACGCGCGCGGCCACCGAAGCCGGTGCGGGCACCTGCGTCGGCCAGGTCGTGGCGCCGAACGAGGTCCGCATCATCGCCATCGACGATGCGGCCATTCCCGAGTGGAGCGGCGCGCGCGTGCTGGCGGTGGGCGAGGTCGGCGAGATCACCGTCGCCGGCCCCACCACCACCGACACCTACTTCAACCGCGACGCGGCCACGCGGATTGCCAAGATCCGCGAGCGCAACGCGGATGGCAGCGAACGCATCGTGCATCGCATGGGCGATGTGGGCTACTTCGATGCCGAAGGACGCCTGTGGTTCTGCGGGCGCAAGACCCATCGCGTGGAAACCGCCAGCGGCCCGCTCTATACCGAGCAGGTGGAACCGGTCTTCAACGTGCATCCGCAGGTGCGGCGCACCGCCTTGGTCGGTATCGGCGCGCCCGGACAGCAGCAGCCGGTGCTGTGCGTGGAATTGCAGCCAGGCGTTGCGGCGTCGGCGTTTGCGCAAGTGGAAACCGCATTGCGCGCGCTGGGCGCTGCGCACCCGCACACGGCTGGAATCACACGTTTCCTGCGCCATTCCGGGTTTCCGGTGGACATCCGCCACAATGCCAAGATCGGCCGCGAAACGCTGGCGATCTGGGCGGCGCAGCAACGTGGCTGACCTGTCGATGCGTAGCGCGCAGGCACCCGGCCGCATCGCCAATTCCGGCCGCGCCCGTTATCGTGTGCGTCCTTGCGATGGAGGTGGTGCGTGCGCATCCTGGTAACCGGTGGTGGTGGCTTTCTTGGCCAGGCGTTGTGTCGCGGCTTGCGCGCGCGCGGGCACGAGGTGGCGAGTTTCCAGCGCGGCGATTATCCGGTCCTGCAGCGCTTGGGCGTGGGCCAGATCCGTGGCGACCTGGCCGACCCGCAAGCGGTGCGGCATGCTTTCGCCGGTATCGACGCGGTCTTCCACAACGCCGCCAAGGCCGGCGCGTGGGGCAGCTACGACAGCTATCACCAGGCCAATGTGGTGGGCACGCAGAACGTGCTCGACGCGTGTCGGGCCAATGGTGTGTCGCGCCTGATCTATACCTCCACGCCCAGCGTGACCCATCGCGCCACCAATCCGGTGGAGGGCCTGGGCGCCGACGACGTGCCGTACGGCGAAAACCTGCGCGCGGCATACGCGGCGACCAAGGCGATCGCCGAGCGCGCGGTACTGGCGGCCAACGATGCGCAACTGGCGACGGTGGCCTTGCGTCCGCGCCTGATCTGGGGCCCGGGCGACAATCATCTGTTGCCGCGCCTAGCTGCACGTGCGCGCGCTGGCCGCTTGCGCATGGTCGGCGATGGCAGCAACCTGGTGGACAGCACCTATATCGACAACGCCGCGCAGGCGCATTTCGATGCGTTCGCGCATCTTGCTCCAGATGCTGCGTGTGCGGGCAAGGCGTACTTCATCTCCAA
Source organism: Xanthomonas sp. CFBP 8152 (assembly GCF_014199025.1). Classification (NCBI taxonomy): domain Bacteria; kingdom Pseudomonadati; phylum Pseudomonadota; class Gammaproteobacteria; order Lysobacterales; family Lysobacteraceae; genus Xanthomonas; species Xanthomonas sp. CFBP 8152. The sequence continues at coordinate 121,623 of NZ_JACHNO010000007.1, read as the reverse complement.
CGGCGAGCCGTTGCCGATGCGCGAGTTGCTCAATCGCCTGCTGGCCGCGGTGGATGCGCCTGCAGTGACACGTTCGCTGTCGTTCAAGACCGCATACAGAATCGGTGCGGTATGCGAGACCATATGGCCAATGTTGCGTCTGCCTGGCGAAGTGCCGTTGACGCGTTTTCTGGTGGAACAGCTGTGCACGCCGCACTGGTACAGCATGGAGCCGGCATATCGTGACTTCGGCTATGTGCCGCACATCAGCATCGAGGAAGGGCTGCAACGGCTGCGATCCTCATCTTCCAACGACATCGCCATCACCCGATAAAGACCGCCACGTCTTCAGGATACGTCTGCGCCGATTCGGCACGACAACTTCTGGAATCATTGCCATGCTGCATTACGCCATCATCTTCTTCGTCATCGCCATCATCGCCGCCGTGCTGGGCTTCAGTGGCATCGCCGGTGCGGCGACCAACATCGCCTGGATCCTGTTCGTGGTGTTCCTGATCCTGGCAGTGATCTCGATGTTCCGTCGCGGCAAGGTATAACGCCTAGTTGCGATACGCCACGGCAGCGGCGCTGCCGGTCGGCGCTCACATGGCCCGCTTCCGCAAGGAGGTGGGCCATGTGCGTTATGGACGCTCTGCAGCCGGGCGGCATCTGTCTCACAGCCGTTTTTCGAGATATTGCACGTGCTTGCCGTTGCCCAGCAGCGCATCGCCGACCGGCAGGAAACCCAGCTGCAGATGCAGCGCCAGCGATGCCGGATTGAGTGGGACCAGGTTGACCTCGCAGACCAGGCGCGGTTGCCCCGCTGCACCTGCGGCGTGGATGAGTTCGTCATACAACTGCCTGGCAAGCCCGCGCCCCTGCGCATGCGCTGCGATCACGATGCGGTCGATGTAGACAAAGCGCGCGAAGCGTTGCGCCATCCACGCAAAGTTCGGATTGGCGTATGTGGCGCTTTGATCCAGCGCGATCAGCAAACCATCCGCCGGCGCGACCAGGCGTGCATGCCACGCCAGTTGCAGCAATGCAGCCAGCCCTTCGGCATCCAGCAACGACAGCTCGGCGGCATGCGCATTGTTGAGCGCAAGCAGTGCGCTGTGGTCGCGCCGTTGCACTGCGCGCACATGGGCCTGGCTCATGCGCCTGGCTCGACGGCGCTGCGCAGCAGCTGATCGTCGGCATGCCGTTGCAACGCCACATCGATCTGCGCCAGCGCCTGCTCCGGCTGGGTCGGGCGCAGCTGTTGTTGCTGCGCGCCCGGCAGCAGGGCCACGCCGCGACCGCTGCGATGCAGGGCGATGCGGGCCGGGTCGTCGGCATTGAGCAGGAAACTGTCGGGGTCGTTGACGTGCCACTGGCCCTGCTTGTCGATGCCGATCAGCACCGGCTCGAAGCGCTGTGGATCCAGCGCATCGAGAATGTTGCGCGCCGATTGCAGCGAGACCTCGTGCTCGGCCGATTTGCCGCCGAAGATGAGACCGACCCGGATCTTGCGCATTGCCTGCTCCTGCCACCTGCGTGATGAGGTCGCCAGCATGCCTGCGGCAGGCGCGCCGAAGGAAGCCCTGCATGACCAAGACACGCGGCCGGGCCACCGAGGCGCCCTGCCATGATCGCCACCCCGGCCTCCGGCTTGCACTGGCCACATCGCCGTCAAGCAGTGGCGACCTGCGGGGACGGTAGAATGCGCCCATGCCCGGATCCCTGTTGAACTCACTCAAGCCGCTCGCCGGCCAGGCCCTGCAAGCCGCGCTCAACCGCGCGCTGGCACTGGACCCCGATACCCGCGACGCCCTGCTGCCACTGGAAGGCCAACGCATCGCACTGACCCTGGAGGCGCCCGCGCTGGCCCTGCAGATCCGTGTGCACGAGCGCCGCTTGCTGGTCGGCCCGGTGGACCAGGCGCAGGAGCCCGATCTGGCCGTGCGCAGCAGCCTGGCCGGCTTGCTCGGGCAGCTGCCATTCCTGGCCAACGCGCGTCGCAGCGGCGCACCGGCCGGGCGGCTCAAGGTTTCCGGCGACGCCGAGCTGGCGCGCCAGCTGCAGCAACTGGCCGGCCGCTTCGATCCGGATTGGCAACTGCCGTTCGTGGCGGTGTTTGGCGAGATCCTCGGCGTGCAGATCGCCAATGCGGTGCGCGCAGCGCTGCAGCAGGCGCGCCGCAGCGCGGTGGATCTGGCGCATAGCGCGGCCGAGTTCGTGACCGAAGAATCGCGCGACGTGGTGCCGCGTGCCGAACTGGACGCCTTCCACGACGATGTCGACGAGCTGCGCGACGACGTCGAACGGCTGGCCGCGCGCGCCGCGCGCCTGGGCGCGGCCGGAGGTGCGGCATGAAGGCGCTGCTGCGGGCCAGCCGCATCGGCCGGGTGATCCTGCGTTATCGCCTGGACGACCTGCTGCAGGACACGCCGGCCGAGCGCTGGTTGCGCCTGGCCAAGCCGTTCGTGCCACGCGCCAGTGCGGAGATCGCCGCGCAATCGCGCGGTGCACGCCTGCGGCTGGCGTTGCAGGAACTGGGGCCGATCTTCGTCAAGTTCGGGCAGATCCTGTCGACCCGGCGCGACCTGATTCCGGCCGACGTGGCCGATGAACTGACCCTGCTGCAGGATCGCGTCAAACCCTTCGACGGCGAAGCGGCGCGGCTGATCGTCGAGCGCGCGCTGGGCCTGCCGGTGAGCGTGGCGTTTGCCGCATTCGACACCGTGCCGCTGGCCTCGGCCTCGATCGCGCAGGTACACGCGGCCACCTTGCCGCCGGATGCCAACGGCGTGCGCCGCGAGGTGGTGGTCAAGGTGTTGCGCCCGGAGATCGAGCGTCAGATCGATGCCGATATCGCCTTGCTGCAGTCGCTGGCCACGTTGGTCGAACGCACCCACCCGCGCGCGGACAAGATCCGGCCGCGCGAAGTGGTGGCCGAGATCGAAGGCACCTTGTCGGCAGAACTCGATCTGCAGCGCGAAGGCGCCAACGCCAGCGTGCTGCGCCGGTTCTGGGAAGGCTCGGACGATCTGTACGTGCCCGAGGTGATCTGGTCGCACACCGCCGAGCGTGCGCTCACCCTGGAGCGCGTGTACGGCATTCCGTCCGACGACATCGCCAAGCTCGATGCGGCCGGTATCGACCGCAAGGCGCTGGCGGCCAAGGGCGTGCGCGTGTTCTACACGCAGGTGTTCCGCGACAACTTCTTCCATGCCGACGCGCATGCCGGCAACATCTGGGTCGACAGTGATCCGGAGCGCCGGCTCAATCCGCGTTTCATCGCGCTGGATTTCGGCATCATGGGTCAGCTCTCGCAGGAAGATCAGTACTACCTGGCCGAGAACTTCATGGCGATCTTCCACAAGGATTATCGCCGCATGGCCGAGCTGCACGTGGAGGCGGGCTGGATGCCCGACAACGTGCGCATCGACGAACTGGAAGCGGCCGCGCGCTCGGTGTGCGAGCCGTACTTCACCCGGCCGTTGTCGGAGATTTCGCTGGCCGAAGTGCTGATCAAGCTGTTCCGCGTCGCGCAGCGTTACGAATTGACGCTGCAGCCGCAGCTGATCCTGTTGCAGAAAACCTTGCTCAACATCGAAGGCGTCGGCCGCCAGCTCGACCCCAGGCTGGACATCTGGGCAGTGGCGCGGCCGGTGCTCGAACGCATCCTGCGCGAGCGTTACAGCCCGCGCCGCGTGCTCGGCGAGTTGCGCAAGCGCCTGCCGGAAATCATGACGCATGCGCCGGACATGCCGCGCCTGGTGCACAGCTGGTTGAAGCAGCAGGTGGAAGGCCGCCACCAAGTCGACATCCGCTCGGCCGAGTTGCGCGCGCTGGACATGAGCCTGCGCAAGCTGCAGACACGCGTGGTCACCGCCATCACCGGCAGCGGCCTGCTGGTGATCGCCGCCGTGCTGTATGGCCTGCACCCGGATGGCTGGTACCTGGGTACGGTGCCGGTATGGAGCTGGGTCAGCGGCGCGGCCGGCTCGGTGGCCCTGCTGGTCGCCTGGCTGCGGCGTTAAGGCGCCGCCATGCCCCGGGCATTCCACGGGCAGTGGTCCTATCGGCACAAGGACGGCACGCCGTACTGAGCGAGGTGGTGATGATCGATCTGCAGGCACTGAAGGACGAACTGGTACGGTTCGGTAGCGACAACGATGCGCAGCAGCTGGCACGTGGCCGGCGCATGCTCAATATCACGCCCGACACCGGGCAATTGCTGGCCGTGCTGGTACGTGCCACCGCCGCGCGGCGCGTTCTAGAAATCGGCACCTCCAACGGTTATTCGACGCTGTGGCTGGCCGAGGCGGCCGCCGCAATCGGTGGGCACGTCACCACGGTGGAGCTTGCGGCCGACAAGGTGGCCCTGGCGCAGGCCACGCTTGCGCGCAGCGGCTTGGCGGCGTCGGTGGATGTGGTGCATGACGACGGTGGTGCGTGGCTGACTCAGGCTGCCAGCGCCAGCATCGATCTGGTTTTTCTGGATTCGGCGCGCGGCGAGTATGCGCGCTGGTGGCCGGCACTGCGCCGCGTGCTGCGCGGCGGTGGCCTGCTGGTGGTCGACAATGCACTCTCGCATGCCGACGAACTGGCGGCGTTCACCGCGCTGCTGGCTGACGATCCGGCAGTCACCTGCAGCGTGGTGCCGGTGGGCAAGGGCGAATTGCTGGCGGTGTGCGGCGCGGCCTGAGCGTGCGTCGCCGAGCTGCCACGCCCTTAGGTCTCAAGGCGCGTGATCGGCATGCGCCATATGGCGTGGCGACGCAGTGGCATGCGGTGTCGACGACGCGGATAATGCGCCGGTGAGCACCTCCCCCAAGCATTTGCAGATTCTCTACCAGGACGAGCTCCTGGCCGTCGTCGACAAACCCGCCGGGCTGATGGTCCACGACAGCAAGCTGGCGCGCGGGGAGGACGACTTTCTGGCCGACCGCCTGCGCGAACAGCTGGGCCGGCCGATCTTTCTGGTGCACCGGCTCGACCGCGCGACCAGCGGCTGCCTGCTGCTGGCGTTCGACCGCGAGGCCGCCAGCGCGCTGGGCAAGGCCCTGATGGCCGGCGAATTGGAGAAGGACTATCTGACCGTGTGCCGCGGCTGGCCGGCCGAAGAGCGCTTCATCGTCGACCACGATCTGGACGGCGGCCCCGGCAAGCCGGTCAAGAAGCCGGCGGTGACGCACTTCCAGCGGCTGGCCACCGGCGAGCTGGAGATCCCGTCCACCGGCTTCGCCACCTCGCGCTATGCGTTGCTGCGTTGCCAGCCGCAGACCGGGCGGTTCCGGCAGATCCGCCGGCACATGAAACACCTGTCGCACCACATGCTCGGCGACACCAGCCATGGCGATGGCCGGCACAACCGCAGCTTCCGCATGCTCGGCATCCACCGCATGCTGCTGCACGCCGAGCGGTTGGGGTTTCCGCATCCGGCCGATGGGCGGCGCATCAGCGTCACTGCACCACTGGATGTGGAATTTTCCAAGGCCTGCGCGTTGCTCGGGTGGGAGATGGCCGCGCTGGGAGTGGTGCAGACGGCTTGATGCGGTGCGCGCGGCTAACGGTCAACAAGCCCACACGATCTGCTGGAAATCCGCACAACCGTACCCTCACCCCAACCCCTCTCCCGCAGGAGAGGGGCCAAGCGCTCCCTCAGCGAGTGGGAGAAGCGGGTTGGCGCAATCATCGTCAACGCCATCAACGCCACCGTCGCAAGTAGCAACCGCCGCAGCAGGCACGCTGTCCGATTCCCCAATCCCGATTCCCGATTCCCGCATCCCCGCCCTTCAGGGTTTCTGCGGTGCCGCTGCCGGCTCATTGACGATCTTCTCCAGATCCTTCTGCAGGTCGGCAAACAGCGGCAGCATCTTCTGCTGGATCGCGCCCATCAGGTTCTGGGTCAGTGCCGGGGTCTTGTCCAGCAGGCTCTGGCCGGCCGAGCTCTCGTAGAACTCGGCCATGGCCAGCACGTCCTCGCGCGAGAACGAGCGCTTGTAGATATCCACATACATCGGCCGCAGTTCCGACCACGACAGCGCCTTGCGTACGGTCTGGCGGGTGCGCTCCTGGATGCGCTGCAGCTGCGCCTGCTGGTCGGCGTCGAGCTGGCGCTGGGCGGTGAGCTGGGCGAACTGTTGCTGCTGCATCGCCTCGATCTGCGGCAGCATCGTGTCCAGCATGGTCTGCGCGCGTGAGGCGGCCAGCAGGCGGTTGATGTCGGCATCGCTGGGCGCCTGCGCAAACGCGGCAGGCGTGGCCAGCGCCAGCGCGGCCAGCACGATCAGGCGGCGCGCGAAGGCGCGGGCGGCGGCAACGGAACGGGGCGGTGTCATCGGAGCATCCTGCACAGTCGGGGAACCGGCCGCAGCATACGGGAAGCCGGCGTTCGCGCGCGCGTCCATGCCGGTGCCGATACAATCGGCCCGATGGCCAGCGACCCGATCCAGATCACCCCCAGCCTGACGCTCCCGCCCAGCGAGATCGTCGAGCGCTTCGTGCGCGCCAGCGGCGCGGGCGGGCAGAACGTCAACAAGGTCTCCACCGCGGTGGAGCTGCGGTTCGACGTGGCAGGGTCGCCGTCGTTGCCCGAACCCCTGCGCGCGCGGCTGCTGTCGCGGCGCGACCGGCGCATGACCGCCGATGGCGTGCTGGTGATCGACGCGCAGCGCTTCCGCACCCAGGACCGCAATCGCGAGGATGCGCGCGAGCGGCTGGTCGAGATCATCAGTGCCTGCCTGTCGGTGCCCAAGCGCCGGGTCGCCACCAAACCGAGTCATGGTGCCAAGCTGCGGCGGCTGGATGCCAAGCGTGAGCGCAGCCATATCAAGCGTGGACGCTCTGCGTCCCACTGGGAGTAAGCGTGAGTCACACCGCCCCGTCGTTGCCACCGGTAACACAGGCCAACATCCTGCTGCAGCCCTCTCCACCCCAAATGCCACGCGCGCACGGCCGCTTCGGCCGCTGGCTGGGGCGCACGGCACTGCGTCTGACCGGCTGGCGCCTGCTCGGGCGGCTGCCCGACGAACCCAAGCTGGTGATGATCGTCGCCCCGCATTCGTCCAACTGGGACGGCTTTGTGGGTTTTGCGGCCAAGTTCGCGCTGGGCTTCGATGTGCGCGTGCTGGGCAAGGCGCAACTGTTCTGGTGGCCGTTGGGTCCGCTGCTGCGCAAACTCGGCGCCATCCCGCTGGACCGCAGCTCGCCGCAGGGCACCATCGGCCAGGCGGTGCGGCTGATCCGCAATTCCGAACAGATGTGGTACGTGATCACCCCCGAGGGCACCCGCAAGCGGGTGGAGCACTGGAAGGCCGGCTTCTGGAAGATCGCTTCCGATTCCAAGGTGCCGATCCTGCCGGTGTATTTCGACTACCCGAGCAAGACCGTAGGCATCGGCGAGCCGTTCTGGACCGGTACCGACATGGCCGCCGATATCGCCGCCATCCGCACCTGGTACCGGCCGTGGCGCGGCAAGCATCGCGACACGCTGTGAAGATGCTGCCGCGCGGCTGAAAGGTTGTGTCGCTGCTGGTCCACTGCATGCATGACTGGCGCCGCCGGGCACCTCGCTACCTCCATCGAGGAAACACCATGATTGGCTTGTCCGCACGCGCACTGTGTTTGTCGCTCTCCCTCCTGCTCGCTGCCGGTCCTGTGCTGGCGGCCACGCCGATGCTGGTGATCCACGGCGGCGCCGGGGTGGAGAAATCCAGCCTTTCCAGCGAGGAACAGGCGCAGGCGCGCGAGGCGATGCAACGCGCGCTGCGCGCAGGGCACGCGGTGCTGCAAGGTGGCGGCAGTGCGGTGGATGCGGTGGCGGCCACCATCACCGTGCTGGAGGATGCGCCGCAGTTCAACGCCGGGCGCGGTGCGGTGTTCACCCACGACGGCAAGAACGAACTGGATGCCGCAATCATGGACGGCGCCACCGGCAAGGCCGGCGCGATTGCCGGTGCGCACACGGTCAGGAACCCGATCCAGCTGGCGCGCAGCGTCATGGACCATTCCAAACACGTGATGCTGGTCGGTGACGGCGCCGAACAGTTCGCGCGCGAGCAGGGCGTCACGTTGGTCGACCCGGATTATTTCCGCACCGACAAGCGCTGGCAACAGCTGCAGAAAGCGCGCAAGGCCGAAGCCGGCGACCGTCAGGCGCAGGCCGAACTGGATCTGGAAACCGCCAAGCATTTCGGCACCGTGGGCGCGCTGGCGCTGGATCGCGCCGGCCACCTGGCCGCCGGCACCTCCACCGGCGGCATGACCAACAAGCGCTACGGCCGCGTCGGCGATGCGCCGATCATCGGCGCCGGCACCTATGCCAACAGCCAGTGCGCGGTGTCCGGCACCGGCTGGGGCGAGTTCTACATCCGTGCGGTGGCCGCCTACGACATCTGCGCACGCATGAAATACGCCGGGCAGTCGTTGCAACAGGCCGCCGACACGGTGATCGACCAGGAGATTCCCAAGGCCGGCGGCGACGGTGGCGCCATCGCGCTGGATGCGCAGGGCAACGCCGCATTCCCGTTCAATACCGAAGGCATGTACCGCGGCTGGATCGGCGCAGACGGTACCCCGCACGTGGCGATCTTCAAGGACGAGACGCTGTAGCACACGCCTCCTCAAGCGCACCCAGCCCCCCAATCCAACGGCACATGCCGACGCTGCGAAAACCCGCTAGCGTGACCGGCTGCGCTACCCACTCAGGAATCACACGCCATGTCGCGTACCGTCGTTCTGGCCGCTGCCATCACCCTGGCACTGGCTGCTTGTTCTGGAAAAGATTCGTCCGGTAAGGAGTCCACCACCGTGCCCGAAAAGACCGCCACCACCCCGGCCGCGGATGCCGCGCCGAACCCGCTGCTGAGCGCCAGCACGCTGCCGTTCCAGGCGCCGCCGTTCGACAGGATCAAGGACGCCGATTACCTGCCGGCCTTCGAAGAAGGCATGCGCCTGCACCTGGCCGACATCCGCAAGATCGCCGACAACCCCGAGCCGGCCAGCTTCGACAACACCATCGAGGCGATGGAACGCAGCGGCGAAACGCTCACGCGCGTGTCGCGCATCTTCTTCGGGTTGGTGCAGGCCGACACCAGCGATGCACGCCAGAAGATCCAGGAAGAGATCGCGCCCAAGCTGGCTGCGCACCAGGACGAGATCAATCTCGACCCCAAGCTGTTCGCACGCGTCAAGACGATCTACGACCAACGCGACACGCTGAACCTGGAGCCGGAGCAGAAGCGTCTGGTCGAGCGCGACTACGAAGAGCTGGTACGCGCCGGTGCGCAGCTGTCCGATGCCGACAAGGCCAGCCTGCGCAAGCTCAATATCGAAGAAACCACGCTCTCCACCCAGTTCCACACCCGTCTGGTTGCCGCCTCGGCTGCCGGTGCGGTGGTGGTGGACGACAAGGCCAGGCTCGACGGCCTGAGCGAGGGCGACATCGCCGCCGCCGCCGATGCGGCCAAGGCGCGCAAGCTCGACGGCAAGTATCTGCTGACCCTGCAGAACACCACGCAGCAGCCGGTGCTGGCCTCGCTGAAGGACCGCCAGCTGCGCGCCGAGGTGCTCAAGGCGTCGGAAACGCGCGCGGAAAAGGGCGATGCCAACGACACCCGCCAGACCATCCAGCGCCTAGCGCAGCTGCGCGCGCAAAAGGCCAAGCTGCTCGGCTTCGACACCTACGCCGCCTACAGCCTGGGCGACCAGATGGCCAAGACCCCGGAAGCCGCGCTCAAGCTGCTGACCGACACCGTGCCGGCCGCCACCGCCAAGGCACGCCGCGAGGTGGCCGAGATGCAGAAGGTGATCGACGCGCAGCGCGCTGATTCGAAGACCGGCGATTTCAGGCTCGCCGCCTCCGATTGGGACTTCTACGCCGAGCAGGTGCGCAAGGCCAAGTACGACCTGGACGAGGCACAGATCAAGCCGTATTTCGAACTGGACAACGTGCTGCAGAATGGCGTTTTCTACGCGGCCACGCAGCTGTACGGCATCACCTTCAAGCAGCGCACCGACATCCCGACCTATCACGCGGACATGAAGGTGTATGAAGTGTTCGACGCGGACGGCACCTCGATGGCGCTGTTCTACACCGACTACTTCAAGCGCGACAGCAAGTCCGGTGGCGCCTGGATGGATGTGTTTGTCGAGCAGGACGGCCTCACCGGCGCCAAGCCGGTGGTCTACAACGTCTGCAACTTCACCAAGCCGGCCGCCGGCCAGCCGGCGCTGCTGAGCTTTGACGATGTCACCACCTTGTTCCATGAGTTCGGCCACGCGCTGCACGGCATGTTCTCCAAGGTGAAGTACCCCTCGATCGCCGGCACCAGCACCTCGCGCGACTTCGTCGAGTTCCCCTCGCAGTTCAACGAGCACTGGGCCTCCGATCCCAAGGTCTTCGCCAACTACGCCAAGCATTACCAGACCGGCGCGGCGATGCCGGCCGAGCTGGTGGAGAAGATCAAGAAGGCCAAGACCTTCAACAGCGGCTACGCCACCACCGAGTACCTGTCGGCCGCGCTGCTCGATCTGGCCTGGCACACCCAGCCGGCCAGCGCGCCGCTGCAGGACGTGAGCAAGTTCGAAGCCGATGCCTTGAAGCGCTTCAAGGTGGACCTGGCCGAAGTGCCGCCGCGTTATCGCAGCAGCTATTTCGACCACATCTGGGGCGGCGGTTATTCGGCCGGGTATTACGCGTATTTCTGGTCGGAAGTGCTCGACGACGATGCGTTCGAATGGTTCAAGGAAAACGGCGGTTTGAACCGCAAGAACGGTGACATCTTCCGCGCCAAGATCCTGTCGCGCGGCAACACCGTCGATCTGGCCACGTTGTATCGCGATTTCCGCGGCAAGGATCCCAGCGTCAAGGCGCTGCTGGAAAATCGCGGCCTGACGGAGTGAGCGACTGGGTGACGCGCCTGCGTCGTTGGCGCATGCACGTGTAATCGCCGCACTCAGCAATCGAACGGGATGGCCTCGCGTCATCCCGTTTTTTTTTGATGGCGGGTCAGGTGATGGTGTTGCGACTGCCCTTGGCGATGGTGCTTTGCTGTTGCCTTTGAACCGCCACCCGGCAGCGGCACTGGCGACAGCAGGGCAGCCACCCAGGCAGCATCCGAAGTAACGACCCAGCTGGTGCCATGCCTTTCGTCACTTCCGCCCGCCCGGCGCGTAGGCGCATCTTCATCGGGTATCGCCCGTCACCCTTCAAACCAACAGGTGCCTCATGAGCCAAGTCCCTCCGGCGGCCTCACGTCTGCAACGCGCCGCGCACTGGTCGCGCAGGGAACTGCTGCCGTTGTTGGTGCTGCTGGTGCTGATGACCGCGGCGCGTTCCTCGTTCGCCAATCACTACCAGGTGCCGAGCGGCTCGATGCAGCCCACCCTGGAGCCGGGCGATCGCGTGGTGGTGGACATGCATGCCTACGGCTGGCGACTGCCGTTGAGCAACCGCATCCTCGTCGATGGCGATCGACCGCAGCGTGGCGAGGTGGTGGTGTTCGATTCGCCGCGCGATGGCACACGCCTGATCAAGCGTGTGGTGGCGGTGGCAGGCGACCGGGTCGGGTTGATCGACGGCCATCTGCAGATCAACGACAAGCCGCTGGGAGCGGAGGGCGGCGATGCCGAACGTTTTGGGGCGCACCTGGCGCAGTTGAATCTCGGCAATGGCGGCGGCCCGAACATCGTCGGGCTGACTGTGCCGCCCGGCAAGCTGCTGATGCTGGGCGATCACCGCGGCAACAGCCTGGATGGACGTTACTTCGGATTGGTCGATGCGCCGGCCGTCTACGGCAAGGCGGTGGCGGTGTATTACCGGCGCGGCCAAGGGCTGGAGTGGCAACGCCTGTGATGCGTGGTCTGCGCTTACACGCCAGCAGGAGCGACGGCGTTAGCGCCCTACGCTAGCGAAGCAAAGCAGGGTTTTCCCGGCGGTTATCGCGCACTTTGCTGCGATGGCAATGACGCAGGGCAACGCGAACGCCGCCGCGCATGCGCCGGCGGCGCCATGTATCGGGCTAGCGCGTCGCCACCAAGCCATCGGACGCCTGCGTGGCAGCATCCTGCCGCCACCAGCGCAGGCGATTGCCGGGCGCATTCAAATCCACCCGCTCGCCCATGCGCGGCGTCGCCAGTGCAACGCCGGCGCTGTCGGCCAATGCCACGATCCGGTCCAGCGGTTCCTGCCACGCATGCATGGCCAGGTCGAAGGTGCCGTTGTGGATAGGCAGCAGGGTCTGCCCGCCAATGTCCAGGTAGGCCTGCAGGCTCTGCTCCGGCTGCATGTGCACATGCGGCCATTGCTGGTCGTAGGCGCCGTTTTCGATCAGCGCCACGTCAAACGGCCCGAGCTGTTGGCCGATGGTCTTGAAGTGCGGGCCGTAACCGCCGTCGCCGCTGAAGAACACGCGCAACTCGCGGTCCTGGATCGCCCAGGAACACCACAGCGATCGCCCGCTATCGAACAAGCCGCGTCCGGAAAAATGCTGCGATGGGGTGGCGGTGAGTCGCAGGCCATCGACGGTGATCGTGTCCCACCAGTCCAGCTGACGCACCTTGGCCGGGTCCACGCCCCAGCGCACCAGCAAATCGCCCACGCCCAGGGGCGCGACGAACACGCCGACGCGGTCGGCCAGGGCACGGATGCTGGCGCGGTCGAGATGGTCGTAATGGTTGTGAGAGAGGATCACCCCGGCCAGCGGCGGAAGCTCATCCAGCGCGATCGGCGGCGCATGAAAGCGCTTGGGCCCGGCGAACGGCACCGGCGAGGCGCGCCTGGAGAACACCGGGTCGGTCAGCCACAGGCCACCGGCCAGCTTCATCAGCACGGTGGAATGGCCCAGGCGATACAGGCTGCGATCCGGCGCGGCAAGCAACTGCGCGCGTGTCAGCGGCTGTACCGGCAGCGGCGCGGACGGCACCGTGGTGCTGGGCTTGTCGAAGAGGAGCGTCCACATCAGACCGATCTGCTTGCTCAGGCTGAGCACGGTGGTCGGCAGCGGCAATGCATTGCGGAACCGGCCACCGCGAAACTGCGGTGAATCGGCATAAGGGGAAGGGCGAGAGGTAGCCATGGAAAGTCCGACCGAGGCAGGGAATGACAGCAGGAGTAAGTTACACTGGCCAGTGTAGTTTTATTCCGCGAAAAGTAAACTGTCCGGTGTAAAATGGCCCGATGTCGACTGCATCAATTCCCCTGGCTGCGCCGCTGCGGCTGACCGACCGCAAGCGCCACGCCATCGTCGAGGCGGCCATTGCCCAGTTCCGCCAGCATGGCTTCGAGGCCACCAGCATGGACCGCGTGGCGGCCACCGCGGGCGTGTCCAAGCGTACCGTCTACAACCATTTTCCCAGCAAGGACGCGCTGTTCGGCGAGATCCTGCGCGGGCTGTGGCAGCGCAGCGCCGATGCGGTGAATCTGGTCTACCGGCCCGACCAGCCGCTGCGCGCGCAGCTGATCCAACTGCTGCAGCAGAAGCTGCACTTGTTCAACGATCCGGCATTTATCGACCTGTCGCGTGTCGCGATCGCCGAAGGCATCCATTCGCCCGAGCGCGCGCGCGCGCTGATCGCGCAGTTGGGCAGCAAGGAAGAAGGCACCACTACCTGGGTGCGCGCCGCACTGGCCGACGGTCGGCTGGCGGGCGTGGAGCCGGACGTCGGTGCGCAGCAACTGCAGGCATTGATCAAGGGTTTCGCGTTCTGGCCGCAGATCGCCATGGGCCAGCCGCCGTTGTCGCCGCAGCAACGCAGCCAGGTGGCCGAATCGGCAGTGGCGATGTTCCTGGGTCTGTACGGGCGCGAGTGATGGCACGCCATGCGCGTGCCAGGTGCATGTCTGCCGCAGCACTGCAGCTGCAACCGAGACGTTCTGCACCACGCTGCCTGCGCAACCATGCCGTTGCAGCCTGCGCGTGCTGGGTGCTCAGTCCTTCGACCACACCGCCAGCGCATAGCCATGCGGATCGGTGAAATGAAAACGTCGCCCGCCGGGAAACGCGAAGACCGGTTGCGTGATCTGCCCGCCCGCCGCTTCGATGCGTGCCTGGCTATGGGCGAGGTCGTCGGAGGCCAGCACCACCAGCGCACCACCGGGCTGGGCGGGGCCGTGGAAGAAGCCGCCGGTCAGGCGGCCGTCGCGGAATTCGCAGTAATCCGGGCCGTAATCCTGAAACGTCCAGTCGAAGGCTTGCCCGTAAAACGCCTTGGCGATGGCGATCGAGTCAACGGCGAATTCGAGGTAATCGATGCGGTGCTGCGGCGCGTTGTCGATCATGGCGTGGCGTCCTGCGGAAGTGGAGGCACAGCATGCAATCGGCGCGCGCGCCTGGCTTGGCGAAAACGGCCAACTCAGCGTGCGTGGCGCTGTACCAACACGCGCGGGCTCAGGCCGGTGAGCTGGCGCGCATCGCGGACCAGATGCGGCGCATCGCCGTAACCGGCATGCAGCGCGGCGTCGGTCAGGCTGCGGTGCTGGCCGGCGATACGCAAGAAGCGCTGCAGACGCAGCACCCGTTCGAGTGTCTTGCTGCCATAGCCGAAGGCATCCTGGCAGCGGCGGCGCAGCGAGCGTTCGCTCAGACCCATCACCTGGGTCAAGTCGCTCAGCCGCGCAGGGTTGCCGGCGGTCAATCGATCGAACAGCCACGCCATCTGCCGGTCTTGCGATGTGCCGTGCTGTCGGCAGAGCGCCTGCAAGGTGTGCAGCGGGTCGGCGCCGTCTTCCAGGCGGTATTGCCAGGTGCGGCCTCGCACGCCCCACAGCGATTCCAGTGCGACCCGTCGGCCGGCGATGGCGTGCAGCGGGAGCTTCAACAGGCCGGCCGCCGCACCCGCCGCCAGGCGCACCCCGGCCAGCGCGCTGCCCGGTGCCAGCGCTGCCATGGCGGCCGTGCGATCGGGCCCGGCAACCAGGAGCAGCGTGCCATCCCAGATCAGATCCACGCTGCCATCGGGCAATACCAGCACGGGGTCCATCGTGGCCGTGCCCTGGCGAAAGCGCCAACTGCACTGCAGCTGCGTGCGTAATGCCGGCGGTGCCGGGCTTTCGGCATAACAGGACTCGGAAAGGTCGGACATCAGTGCGTTGTGCCAAGAAGTGGATGCGGTGCTGCTCGGCGACCGCAGCGGTGAGGGTGCGTGGCGCCGACTGATGCCTTGGACATCGCAGGCCGACGCAGACGCGTCCATCGAGGCCGCACGCAGATGACCTGTGCTGCCTCGTCAATGCGGCGACCGACCCGCACCCAACCCGCCGGCAGTGACGGCCGGCCGGCCGCGTTGGAACCAGGCCACTATCGGCGAGGCCATCACCGTGGTCACCAGCGTCATGCCGAACAACAGGGTGAACAGATCCGGCCCGATCACACCGCTGTCCAGGCCGATCTTGATCACCACCAGTTCCATCAGGCCACGTGCGTTCATCAGCGAACCCACGCTCAGGCTATCGCGCCAATCGTGCCCACTCAGGCGCGCGCCCAGGGTGCAGCCCACCAGCTTGCCGGTCACCGCCACGCCGACCACCAGCGCAAAGCCGGCGGCGCCTGCGCCGACGAACACGCCCGGGCTGGTGGCCTGGCCGGCGACCGCAAACAGCACCGGCATCAGCAAGGTGATCGCCAGGGGTTCGATGCGCCCGGCCAGGTGTACCAGCAGGCGGTCATCGCGCGGCACGCAGATGCCGAACAGGAATGCGCCGAAGATCGCATGCAGGCCGATCCATTCGGCCACCGCGGCGCAGGCCAGCACACCGATCAGCACCCACACCAACGCAGTCGACGGATAGTCTCCATCGCTTGCGCGCGGCGTGAGCACACGTGCATACACCGGCTTCAACACGCCGAACACCACCGCAATCAACACCACAGCACCGGTCGCAGTGAACGCAACACCGCCATGGGTGTTGCCGCCGGTCAGGGTGAGCACGATCGCCAGGAACATCCACACCGTGGCATCGTCGATCACCGCCGCGCCCAGGGCCAGGCGGCCGGCGGGGGTGCGGGTCATGTTGCGGTCCTTGAGGATGCGCGCCAGCACCGGGAACGCGGTCACCGACATCGCCGCGGCAATGAACAAGGCGAATGGCCAGAAGCCGATGCCCTGCGGTGCAAAGCGCGTAAACAACCAGGGCGCGGCAACCAGCCCCAGCAGCAACGGCAGCACGATACCGGACAGCCCCACCAGCACCGACGAGCGCACCTGCGCGGCGGTGCCCTCCGGCGCGCGCAACTCCACGCCGACGATGAACATGAAAAGCACCACGCCGATGTTGGCCAGTCCCGACAGCGGCGGCAAGCTGCTGGAGGCGAACAACACGCCATGCAACGTCGGCAGCCACGCGCCGAATGCGATCGGCCCCAGCAGCAGGCCGGCGGCCATCTCGCCGATCACCGGCGGCTGCCCGAAGCGTTGCAACAGCGCGCCGCACGCACGCGCCGCGCCCAGGATCACCGCCAACTGCACCAGCAACACCATGGTCGGATTCATTGCTTCAGCCCTTCGCGTTGGTTGAGTCGGCTCGCCCCGCAGTACGGGACGGCTGCGCATCTGGCCAAATGGTTCCCCGGACTGACCAGCTGTTGATGACATGCAGTACCCACAGCATCGGCTGAGAGCGGCTATCAAAACGACGGCGCCGCCGTCAGGCGGGCGCGGCCGGTGTTCGGAATCGGCATGTCCCACTCGTACACTCCGGCTCTGAGCGCGCCGTCCGCCCCCACCTGACGACCGCTCGCCGCGTTTTGTTGCCCGTTGTTAGTCTATGACACCAACCGCCGTGCAGTCGCATCGAGCCGAGATGATGCGGCGCCGATCGTCGGGGCGACCCCGTGTCGCTTGTACGGCTCGATCGAGCGACCCCTTCGGCTGGCGACCCGCACGCCGCGCACGGCATCGCCGATGGAGAACGCATGGCGTTCTCATGCGCAGTGCCTGGCGAGCACGCTCGGGGGCTACTGGGACTCACGCGCACAAGCAGGCAGGAGGGTCACCGCTCCGAATCGCCACTTTCGTCATACCCGCGCGGGGTAAACAGATCCGGCTGGATCAGCTCGATAAATGCGCGTGCCTGCGGCGAGAGATATTTGCCCTTGCGCACCACCACGCCATAACTGCGGGTGGGGAAGTAATCCTTCAGCGAGCGGGTGGCAAGTTTGTCGCGATCGGCCTCGGTAACGCAGATCGCGGTGACGATGGAGATGCCCATGTCCATCGCCACGTATTGCTTGATCACTTCCCAGCCGCCCACTTCCAACGCCACGGTGTAGGGCACGCGTGCCTGCTGGAAGATCAGATCGACCAGCCGATAGGTGACCTGCCGGCGCGGCGGCAGGATCAGCGGATACGGCGACAGATCCTGCAACGTGACCGTGGACTTGCTGGCCAACGGATGATCGGGCGGGGTGATCAGCAGCTGTTCGAAGCGATACACCGGCGCGTAGTTGAGGTCGGCCGGCACGTCCAGCATCGAGCCGATCGCCAGGTCCACTGCGTCTTCGCGCAGCAGGTCGGTGCCGTCGGCGCTGATGGCGTTGTGCAGGGTCAGGCGCACATCCGGGTGACGCGCGCGGAAGTTCGCCACGATGCGCGGCAGCAGGTACAGGATGGTGGAACTGTTGGCGGCGATATTGAGCTCGCCCGCATCCAGCCCGCGCACCTTCTCGCGGAAGCTCGTCTCCAGCCCGTCCAGGCTCTCCACCAGCGGCAGCGCCATGTCGTAGAGCAGCTGGCCCTCGCGGCTGGGCGCCATGCGTCGCCCCGACCGCTCGAACAGGACCACGCCCAGGTCGCGTTCCAGCGCCTGCAGCTGCAGGGTCACTGCCGGCTGGCTCACATACAGCGCCTCAGCCGCCCGTGAGACAGAACCCAAACGCACCGTCTGACAGAACGCGCGCAGCGGTTTGAGTCGATCGGATTTGTAGGAAAATCGAGGGGTTGGCGCCATCTCAGTGCGTTCCGGCATGAAATATAAGCCTGGCTTATTTACAGCATTGATAAAACTGCTTTGTCAAATATTCGCGTTCGGCGCACGGTGCAAGTCCGGATTCAGAAGGACTCCCCGACATGTCTTCTACCGCTTTTGCCCCACGTCCTACCGAACGCGCCACTCCCGGTCTGTCGCTGACCATGCAGGTCGCAGGTCAGGTGGAACTCCTTCCTGCCGCCGCGCTGGCCTTGCTGGTGTCGCTACATCGCGCGATCGAGCCCAGTCGCCAGCAGCGTCTGGCACAGCGGCGCACGCGCCAGGCCGACTACGATGCCGGTCAGTTGCCGGACTTCCGCCCAGACACCCGCGCCATCCGCGATGGCGAGTGGCGCGTCGCCGCGCTGCCGTCGGCGCTGCAGGACCGCCGGGTGGAGATCACCGGCCCCACCGATCCGAAGATGGTCATCAACGCGCTGAACTCCGGCGCCAAGGTGTTCATGGCCGACTTCGAGGATTCCACCGCGCCGACCTGGCGCAATCTGCTGGCCGGGCAGCGCACGTTGGCCGCTGCGGTGCGAGGCGATCTCAGCTTCGATGCGCCCAACGGCAAGCACTACGCGTTGCGCCCGGAGGCCGAACGGGCGGTGTTGATCGTGCGCCCGCGCGGCTGGCATCTGGATGAGAAGCACGTGCTCATCGATGGCCAGCCGCTGGCCGGCGGACTGTTCGACGCGGCGGTGTTCGCCTTCCATAACGGCCGCGCCCTGCTGGCCAAGGACCGTGGCCCGTATCTGTATCTGCCCAAGTTGCAGAGCATGGAAGAAGCCGCGCTGTGGGAAACCGCGCTGGCGCATATCGAAGCGATGCTCGGTCTGCCGCATGGGCAGATCAAGGTGACCGTGCTGATCGAAACGCTGCCGGCGGTGTTCGAGATGGACGAGATCCTGCATGCGCTGCGCGAGCGCATCGTCGGGCTCAATTGCGGGCGTTGGGACTACATCTTTTCGTATCTGAAAACCTTCCGCGCGCATCGCGACCGCGTGTTGCCCGAACGCGGCCAGGTCACCATGAGCCAGCCCTTCCTTAAGGCGTATTCGGAACTGCTGATCAAGACCTGCCATCGCCGCGGCGCGCATGCGATGGGCGGCATGGCCGCGCAGATTCCGATCAATCACGACGAGGCCGCCAACGAGCAGGCGATGGCACGCGTGCGTGCCGACAAGCTGCGCGAAGTCAGCGCCGGGCACGATGGCACCTGGGTGGCGCATCCGGCCCTGATCCCGGTGGCGATGAGGATCTTCGACGAACACATGCCCACTGCGCATCAGCAGCATGTCTTGCGCAACGACGTGCAGGTGACGCGCGACATGCTGATCGCGCCTTCGCCGGGCACCGTCACCCGCGCCGGGTTTGAGGGCAATGTCGAAGTCTGCGTGCGTTATCTGGCCGCCTGGCTGGACGGCAATGGATGCGTGCCCATCCACAACCTGATGGAAGACGCCGCCACTGCCGAGATCAGCCGCGCGCAGCTGTGGCAGTGGTTGCATCACGGCCAGCACCTGGACGACGGCACTGCGATCGATCAGCCCCTGTTGCAGGCCACGTTGCGTGCGCTGCCGGCACGCCTGGGTGCGACCGATGCACTGCCGGGCGCCGCGCGCATCGACGACGCCATTGCACTGCTGGACACACTCAGCCGTGCCGATGTGCTGGCCGACTTCCTCACCGTGCCGGCGTATCGCCTGATCGATTGAGCCAACGCTGCCGCGACACGCCAGCGCACGCGCGCTGTCGCTGCAATCCATCAACGTCATGCACCACACCGC
Source organism: Xanthomonas sp. CFBP 8152 (assembly GCF_014199025.1). Taxonomy (NCBI): domain Bacteria; kingdom Pseudomonadati; phylum Pseudomonadota; class Gammaproteobacteria; order Lysobacterales; family Lysobacteraceae; genus Xanthomonas; species Xanthomonas sp. CFBP 8152. The sequence goes on along the minus strand of NZ_JACHNO010000007.1, from coordinate 101,901 downwards.
CCGTTGCGCCCACGCGCGCAACGACGGCCTTGCCATGCCCGGCGCGCCTCTGATGCGCCATTCCTTCCTCGTTGCATCCGTCGTATCCCTGCCAGGAGAACGCACCATGAGCAGCACACTGCAGACCGCCGAACAGATCCAGCAAGACTGGGCCAGCAATCCGCGCTGGGCCGGCATCACCCGCAACTACACCGCCGCCGACGTGGTGCGCTTGCGCGGCACCGTGCATGTCGAGCATTCGCTGGCGCGGCTGGGCGCGGACAAGTTGTGGAACGCGTTGCACGCCACGCCGTTCGTCAATGCGCTGGGCGCGTTGACCGGCAACCAGGCGATGCAGCAGGTCAAGGCCGGTTTGAAGGCGATCTACCTGTCCGGCTGGCAGGTCGCCGCCGATGCGAACCTGGCCGGGCAGATGTATCCGGACCAATCGCTGTATCCGGCCGACTCGGTGCCGGCGGTGGTCAAGCGCATCAACAACACCTTGTTGCGCGCCGATCAACTGCATCACGCCGAAGGCAACGACGACATCGACTTCCTGCAGCCGATCGTGGCCGATGCCGAGGCCGGGTTCGGCGGCGTGCTCAACGCCTTCGAGCTGATGAAGGCGATGATCGAAGCCGGCGCCGCCGGCGTGCACTTCGAAGATCAGCTGGCATCGGTGAAGAAATGCGGACACATGGGTGGCAAGGTGCTGGTGCCCACCCGCGAGGCGATCGAAAAGTTGAATGCCGCGCGTCTGGCTGCCGATGTGCTGGGCGTGCCCACGCTGCTGATCGCACGCACCGACGCCGAGGCGGCCGATCTGATCACCAGCGATGTGGATGCCAACGATCAGCCGTTCACCACCGGGCAGCGCACCGTCGAAGGCTTCTTCAAGACCCGCAACGGGCTGGATCAGGCGATCAGCCGCGGGCTGGCCTACGCTCCATATGCGGATCTGATCTGGTGCGAAACCGGCAAGCCGGATCTGGAATTTGCGCGTGCCTTCGCGCAAGCCATCCATGCGAAATTCCCGGGCAAATTGCTGGCCTACAACTGCTCGCCGAGCTTCAACTGGAAGAAGAACCTGGACGACGCCACCATCGCCAGATTCCAGACCGAGTTGGCGAGCTATGGCTATAAATTCCAGTTCATCACCCTGGCCGGCTTCCACGCTCTGAACTACGGCATGTTCAACCTGGCGCATGGCTACGCACGCCGCCAGATGAGTGCCTTCGTCGAGTTGCAGCAGGCAGAGTTCGCGGCGGCCGAGATGGGCTTTACCGCGGTCAAGCATCAACGCGAGGTGGGCACCGGCTATTTCGACGCGGTGACACAGGCCATCCAGCAGGGCCAGTCGTCCACCACCGCGCTGCGAGGCTCGACCGAGGAAGAGCAGTTTCACGGCGAAAAGGCGGCGTAACGCTGCGTCGCGAACGCTCGTCAGCTGGCTGCGGGATGGATCGGAGCATGTGGTTTTGCCCGCCGGCAAGTCTGCGCCAGCACCGTAGAACAGCGCCGGCCTCGCGCGCGGCGCCATGCGCTACTGCAGGAAGGGAGCAAGGGGCTTGGGCAACCGAGCCCTCACTTTTTTGCAAATACCCGTCATTTCGTCTCAAGTTAAATGAGATAGAATGTGACCTGGTGCTGAACAAAACGCTCCTGTACGATGCTAGGGCAGGCCGGCGCTGCAGGTCGGTCTAAGGGAATTTGGATGACGTGCCATAACACTGCCGGCGCAGTGGAGCCGACGGGGAGCGTTGCAAAGACGCTGTCGGACGGGCTGCATGCGCTGATGACTGCCGAAGAGCTGGCGTTTTTCGCCCGCTTTGGCCGTGCTCGCGAATTGGCTGCCGGCCAGGCGCTGTTCGAGCGCGGGGCGGTGGGCACGCAGATGTTCATCGTGGTCAGTGGCCAGGTCGATCTGGATTTCGGCGAAGACCTGATGCTCAAGCACCTGGGCCCGGGCGAATTCTTCGGCGAACTTGGCCTGCTGATCGGCGACCATGCGCGCAGTGCCGGCGCCAGTGCATCCGCCGACACCCGTCTGATCGAACTGGCGCATGAAGACTTCCAGCGCCTGGTCGACCGCAATCCGTCGATGGTGGCGCATTTTCTGCGCCGCTCCATCGTGCGCGTGGTCAACAACGAGCAGTTGCTGATCCGCCAGTTGCGCCGGCGCAATCACGACCTGGAAGCGGCGCTGGACAACCTCTACGTCACCTCGCACCAGCTCAACCACACCGAAGAACTCAGCCGCACCGACGAGCTCACCGGCCTGCACAACCGTCGCGGCCTCGCCCTGCATCTGCAGGAATGCCGACGCGCCGGCCGCGTGCCCGGGGTGGGCCTGATCCTGATCGACTGCGACCGCTTCAAGCGCATCAACGACGAATTCGGTCATCTGGCTGGCGACCGCGTGTTGCAGAACGTCGCCCATGCACTGCGTTCGGTCATCGCCGACGGCGACCTCGCCTGCCGGCTCGGCGGCGACGAATTCTGCGTGCTGGTCGCACTGGGCACCCAGGAGCTGCTGCATCACATCGGCGAATGCATCGTACGCGCGGTGGAGGCGCGCCTGGGCAATGGCCAGGGCGAGCAGGGCTGCTCGGTCAGCGTGGGTCTGTGCATGATCGACGCCGACGCGGCATGGAACGATTGGTACACGCTGGCCGACAGCGCGCTGTACGAGGCAAAGCGACAGGGCGGCAACGTGCTGTGCATGCATGAAACGCTGGTGTCGGGCGTCACACAGCCATCCGGCAACCCAACCACGTCGGACAATCGCTGAGCAATGAGCGCTCGCGCCCACGCACGCAAGGATGCGTCGTTGGAAGCGATCCAGGCGCCGCGCTTGCGTACCTTGCTGCTGACCGACCTGTGCGATTCGACCGCGCTGGTCGAACGCATTGGTGATAACGCCGCCGCCGCGCTGTTTCGCGAGCACGATCGGCTGGTCGTCAAACTGCAGCAGCAGTGGCGTGGCCGCCTGATCGACCGCTCGGATGGATTGCTGCTGCTGTTCGATCGCCCCATCGACGGTCTGGGCTTTGCACTGGATTACGCCCGCGGCCTCAAGGCGATGGGCGATGCCCGCGCGCTGACGCTGTGCGCGCGCCAGGGGCTGCACGTCGGCGAAGTGCTGACCTGGCGCAACAGCGACGAAGCGGTCAGCATCGGCGCCAAACCGCTCGAAGTCGAAGGCCTGGCCAAGCCCACCGCCGCACGCCTGATGTCGATGGCGCGGCCCGGGCAGATCCTGTTGTCGGCAGTGGCCGAGTCGTTGACCCATCGCGCCGCACGCGAACTGGGCGACCGCGGCGACCGCATCCTGTGGAAATCCCACGGCCGCTGGCGCTTCAAGGGCGTGCCCACGCCGATGGAGATCTATGAGGTTGGCGAAGTCGGCCTGACGCCGTTGCGCACGCCGAAGAATTCGGCAAAGGCCTGGCGCGATGTTCCGCTGTGGCGACGGCCTGCGGCACTGTTGGCGGAAACCGCCTTGGTCGTCGCGGTGTGCGTGTCGGTGTGGTTTTTCACCCGTTCCGAGCCAGCCATTGCGTTCTCCGAACGTGGGTGGGTGGTGGTCGGGGATCTACGTAATCTCACCGGCAATACATTGCTCGACAGTTCGCTCGACCAGGCGCTGCGCATCAGTCTGGAGCAGTCGCGCTACGTCAATGTCCTGAGTGATATGAAAGTGCGCGAAACCATGGCCCGGATGAAGCGCGATCCGGATCGCGTGATCGTCGATCGCGCCATCGCCTCGGAGGTGGCGCTGCGCGATGGTGCAAGCGCTGTGCTGCTGCCGACCGTCGCGGAGATCGGCGGCAAGCTCCGTTTCGGCGTTGAATTGGTGGATCCGCGGACCCAGACCACTGTCTACTCGGAGTTTGTGCAAGGCGATGGATTGCCATCGGCACTGTCCTCGGTGGATCAGGTTGCCCGCAAGCTCAGGCAGGGCCTGGGTGAGGTGGTGGCGTCGATCGACAAGAATTCTGTGCCGTTACCCGCAGTGACCACGTCCAGCCTGGATGCGCTGCGGGCTTATGCCCTGGGGGTCGACGCAACGGCGAAAGGCCAATGGAAAGAAGGGCTGGAACTGTTCGAGCGCGCGGTGGCCATCGATCCGGAATTTGCGCTCGCGTATCTGGGGGCGGCACGCATCAAGGTGGCGGTCTCTGATCGCCGTGGTGCGCTTCCGTACCTGGAGAAGGCAATTCGTTTCCGTCAGCGTCTGCCTGAGCGTGATCAGTTGTATATGGATGCATGGGCAGCGGAGCTGCTAGCACCCGACAAGGCATTGACGTTGTGGAGAACGCTGGCCTCGCTCTACCCGGACAATTTTGCCGGCACCGCGAACGCATCGTGGCACCTGTTCGTTGCCAATCGTTTTGCCGACGCGTTGCCATACGCGCAGGCGGCCGATGTCCCGCAAGACCCGCTGCGCGCGATCGCGACCGATCGGGTTGGACGCATTCTGCTGGCTCAGGGAAAGGCCGAAGCGGCGCTGCAGCACTTTTCCATTCCCGGTGATGCCGATCGCGCCGGCCCGCTGCGGCGCCAGGCGAACGCGCTGGCGGTGTTGAATCGCCATGTCGAAGCGAAGCAAACGCTCGACAGGATCGTCGAGCAAGGCTACGCCAACGACGATGTGGTGCCATTGATCGATCGCACCAGCATCGCAATTGATCAGGCCGACTGGACCGCTGCGCGCGCTGCGATCGCCCAAGGTTTGGCGCGCAGCAAGCAAGGCGACGATTTCAACCATCGGCAATTCTCGGTCATTGCGGTGACGACCGATGCGTTGGTCGATCCATCCATGGCGACGGCGGCAGCGCTCAAGCCGACGTTCGATCGGCTGGTGTCTGCGGTCATTGACGATGGATCGGCAACGGTAAACCTGCAGGACAATGCCGCGATGGTGCTGATCCTCGCAAGCCAGGCGCAGCGGAGCGGCGATGACAGCCTCACCGCCCGCGCACTTGCGGCGATCAAGCCGGCGCTTGTGCATGAAACGCCGGTGCTTGCCGACCTGCGCGCCATTGTCGAAGCCCAGCAGCTGGCGCTGTCGGGCGACCGTGAGGCAGCCATCGCACGCCTGCCGGTCAGCGACGGCGATCTTTTTCTGGCGCGCGTGACGCTCTACACGCTACTGCACGAGAGCGGTCGGCACGCTGAGGCGTTGCAACAGGCACGTTGGCTGCTTCTCCATCGCGGGCGTGCTTACATCGAAGCAAATGCGTCGCAAACGCTGCAGCCGCTCAATGTTGCCGATGCGCGTCTGGCCCAGCTCTGGATGGCCGAATCGCTGCACGCACTCGGCCGTACCCAGGAGGCGCGCGAACAGGCGCAGGCGTTTGCGCGCGCCTGGCCTCTACCGAGTCTGCCTGCTTATTTACGCAGCAGGGTGGAACGCATGCTGTCCGACTCGAAGGCGAAGATCACGGTGTGATTGGCCTTTTCGGTCAGGTAGCTCCGCAGCTCGGCGCGAGCCGCTGCAATGTCCTGCTTGGATGCGAGCTGATTGGTGTTCATGCAGTAATAAGCCTCTCCTGCGCTAGGGACGGCGTTGTCCGCACTCACGCCAGGTGCACCGATCTGGGCAAGCGCCTGCGCCGGATTGCATTGAAAGCAGTCGCGGAAATCGTCGTCGGTTGCCAGTAGCTCCAGCAGCTTGTCTGCTGTGGATGCATCAAACGGAAGATGGGTGTTATTGGCTGCGTCTGTCATGGTGTGGCTTGCCTGGAGAGTGAGGGAATGCGCTGTCGTATGACGTGAGACCTGACACAATATCGACCGTATTCATGCGTCCTTGAGATGTTCCTATGCAAATTCGTCGCTGTACCACGCTATTTTTTGAACTGCGCGACGATTCGGTGTTTGATCTTGCACGATTGCTTGCCGGTGGCGATGGCCTGCGTCGCCGCACACGCTGGTTGGCGCTCGCGCCTCATCTTGATGCAGACGTGGAGGTTTCAAAGGACGAGCGCGAATGGCTGGGCGAGTTGAGTTCCTCGCGCTGGCATTCCATCGATCAGGTGCATCCGTGGCCAATCTGGGCGGAGCGTCTAATCGAGCAAGGTCTTGTGATCAGCGACCAACCACAACATGTTCAGCACCGCCGCAACGACGAGTGCGTGCAGCAGCAGCGCTGGTGGCCATTGGCCGCGTTATGGCACCGATCGGCGCGCTGGAGCGGCGAAGACAGCGTGGCCACCATGGAAGCGCATGGCCTGACAACTGCAGAAGGCATGGTAGGCCGGCTGGGCGCACCCCCGGCAGAGATCGTAGACCGAGGCAAGGGCGGCGTGGAGGCGCGCATTGCCTTGCCGCGATCAACCCCGGGCACATTCGATGAGCTGCTGTCGCGTCGCGTCACCTGTCGCAATTTCGATACGCAGCGTCTGCTGTCACCCATCTTGCTCGGCCAGATGCTTGAGCGCAGCGTCATGGCAAGCGCGCGCATCGAAGTGGGGCACGACACCGCATTCTTGAAGAAGCCGGTACCGTCGGGGGGCAGTCTCCATCCCACCGAAACCTATCTGCTGGTCCAACGTGTCGAGGGAATGACGAGCGGTCTCTATCACTATCGCCCTGTCGATCATGCATTGCAGCCATTGCAGTCGCCACCGCAGCCGCTGGTGGACTTTGCGCGTCGTGCTGTGTCCGGGCAGCACTGGTTTGCCGATGCGCCGGTGCTGGTGATCCTGGTACCGCGGTTTCTACGCAGTTTCTGGAAGTATCGGAACCATGCCAAGGCCTACCGCGCGATGATTCTGGATGTCGGCCATATCGCGCAGACGCTTTATCTGAGCGCAACCGACCTGGGGCTGGGAGCGTTTGTCACCTCGGCAATCAACGAGGTGGATATCGAACAGGCGCTTGGCCTGGACGGCCTCCAGGACGGACCACTGGCCATCTGCGGATTCGGTTGGCGTGGCGAGGAGATGAACAATACCGAGCTGGATCCCGGTGGCGCAGTGTGGTCGTCTGGTCGTGACCCAGCGGCGGGCAAGGACATCGGACCCCATTAGCGAGAGACCATCACACATCGCTCGATCTGGATCGCTTGGCGAGGGGAATCAAGCGTACCGGTTCGTTGAAGCACCTCGGTCCAACCGTCAGCGCTCTTCGTTGTAGGCGAGCGCTGACGTAGATCCAAAGCAAGCACTTCGCAAATAGCGTTACCGCCGAATCGCCTGCGCATGGGTCTTCAACGCATCGCGTAGACCGTTCACCTTGTCGGCGCCTTCCGGCACGTGATGCTGGAGCCGGTCAGGTCGTTGCCGATCGGTTGCACGCGGCCGCCCAGGCATTGGTCCAGGAAACCCTCGGTCACCGCGTTGAAGGCCGTGCTGTTTTCCGGGCGGCGGAAGCCGTGGCCTTCGTCCGGGAACAGCACGTAGGTGACCGGAATGTTCTTGGCCTTCATCGCGTTGACGATCTGGCCGCTCTCGGCCTGTTTGACGCGCGGGTCGTTGGCGCCCTGGCCGATCAGTCGCGGCTTGCTGATCTTGTCGACAGGGCTGAGCGGGGAGCGCTCGGTCAGCCACTGCTTGCCGGCCTCGGTGGGCGGGTCGCCCATGCGTTGGGTCAGCTGCTTGTAGAAGCTGGCCCAGTACGGCGGCACGGTGCCGAGCAAAGTGTTGAGATTGGCCGGGCCGACGATGTCCACGCCGCATTTGAACGCGTCCGGGGTGAAGGTCAGGCAGACCAGCATGCCGTAGCCGCCGTAGCCGCCGTAGCTGCCGCGCGCCCACGGGCCACCATGCACAAACAGCACCAGCGGCAGCGGCAGCGGCACCGGCTTGTCGGCCTTGTCGGTGGTGGGCGCGGCGTTGTCGCTGCAGGCGGACAGTGCTCGAAACAAAGCAGGCGTTGCATGGACGTCTCCGGTCTGGGGCACGGCGACTCCAGCCGCTTTCCCCACGCTAGGGCCAAGGCCGGCCGCTGCGGACGTGCCGTTGGTCAGCGGCCAGGCGCCGCTACGCAGACGCGGACACAAATTCCACCAGCGCGGCACCCTCGGCGACCAGCTCGCCTTCGGCCACCAGGTACGCCGCGACGGTGCCGTCGCTGGGTGCATGCAAGGTGTGCTCCATCTTCATCGCTTCGAGCACCACCAGGGCCTGCCCGCGAGTGACGGACTGCCCCACCGGGACGACCAGCGACACGATGCGGCCCGGCATCGGTGCGGTCAGGCCACCAGTGTCGTGCGCAGGCTGATCGGCTTCGAGCAGCGCATCATGGTGGCGGAATGTCGCGCGCTGCGTGGCATCGCGCAATGTCAGTGTATCGCCGTCGCGCAGGACCTGCATGCGCCATTGCCGGCCATCCATTTCCACGCGCAGTGCATCGTCCTGCAGGTGGTAGCGCAGTGTGCGGGTGTCGCCCGCAACCGTGACCTGCCAGCCATCGCCAAGCGGTCGCACGCCGAACTGGCGGCGTTCGCCTGCGGCCTCCAGCGTCAGGGTGTGCGCCGCATGCGCGCCGATGCGCCAGCCATCGGTGTGCTGCCATGGCGAAAACGGGTCGGCCGGATCGGCGGCCGCCTTCGGCAATGTTGCGGCGATCAACGCCGCCGCCAGGCACCACCAGGCGTTGGCCGGACTGACTGCCTCGGCAAACAACACGGCCTGCTCGCGTTCGATCAGCGCGGTATCCAGATCGGCAGACGCAAACGACACCGTGCCGATCAGGCGCGCAAGGAACGCGCTGTTGGTGGTGACGCCCACCGCATGGAATTGCGCCAGCGCCTCGCGCATGCGTGCCAGTACGGCAGGGCGATCCACATCCCATACGATCAGCTTGGCGATCATGGGGTCGTAGTAGGGGCTGATGCAGTCGCCCTGCTCCACGCCGGCATCGATCCGCACATGCGCGCCGGGTGCGGGAAACTGCAGCTGCCGCAACGTGCCGGTCGACGGCAGAAAGCCGCGTTCGGCATCTTCGGCGTACAGGCGCGCTTCCAGCGCGTGGCCATGGATGCGCAGGTCCTGCTGACGCAGCGGCAACGGCTCGCCCGCGGCGACATGCAATTGCCACTCGACCAGATCGGTGCCGGTGATCAACTCGGTCACCGGGTGCTCGACCTGCAGGCGGGTGTTCATTTCCATGAAATAGAAATCACCATCCGGGCCGGCGATGAATTCCACCGTGCCGGCGCCGACATAACCCACGGCGCGCGCGGCATCCACGGCGGCCTTGCCCATTGCGGCGCGGCGTTGTTCGCTCATGCCGGGAGCAGGCGCTTCCTCCAGCACTTTCTGATGCCGGCGTTGCACCGAACAATCGCGCTCGAACAGATGGACGACCTCGCCCCGGGTATCGCCAAATACCTGAATCTCGATATGGCGCGGGCGCTCGACGTACTTTTCCACCAGCACCTGCGCATTGCCGAAGGCCGACTGCGCCTCGCGCTGGCAGCTGGCCAATGCCTCTTCGAATGCCGCGCTGGCATCCACCCGGCGCATGCCCTTGCCGCCGCCGCCGGCGCTGGCCTTGATCAGCACCGGATAGCCGATCGCATCGGCCTGCGCGCGCAGGAAGGCCGGCGCCTGTTCGTCGCCGTGGTAGCCCGGTGTCAGTGGCACGCCGGCGCGCTGCATCAGCGCCTTGGCTGCACTCTTGTCGCCCATCGCGCGGATGGCTGCCGCCGGTGGGCCGATGAACACGATGCCGGCCTGCGCGCAGGCATCGGCAAACGCGGCGTTTTCGGACAGGAAGCCATAGCCGGGATGGATCGCCTGCGCCCCGCTTGCGCGTGCCGCTTCCAGGATCGCATCGCCACGCAGATAACTCTGTTGCGCCGGTGCGGCGCCGATATGGATCGCTTCATCGGCCAGCCGCACATGCCGCGCGCCGCGGTCGGCATCGGAATACACCGCTACGGTCGCGATGCCGAGCTTGCGACAGGTGGCGATGACGCGACAGGCGATCTCGCCGCGATTGGCGATCAGGATCTTGTCGAAATAGGGCGGCCTTGCTGTGGTGGTGAGTTCGCGCTGGGTCATGACCAAGTTCTCTGTACGCCGCCATGGTGGCGGGCACTGCGATGAAGATACGGATGCATGGATTGCGCGGTACACGGTGCGATGGCAGCTGACACCACTGTGCCCTGATGCGATTCGCTGCTCGAAGCAGGCAACGCGAGCGTCCTCATGCAATGCTCCAGACAACACGCAACAGCCTGCTTGCAGATGCATGTGCACTGCAAGACAGTGAAGCGCAGCACGTGCAAACGGGCATCACCACCTCACATCCGGAACACGCCAAAGCGCGTCGTCTCGATCGGCGCATTCAATGCGGCCGACAGTCCGAGCCCCAGCGCGCGGCGGGTATCGGCCGGGTCGATGATGCCGTCGTCCCACAAGCGTGCACTGGCGTAATACGGATGCCCCTGCTGCTCGAACTGCGCACGGATCGGTGCCTTGAACGCATCTTCCTCTTCGCCCGACCAGGCGCCACCCTTGGCTTCGATGCCGTCGCGGCGCACGGTGGCCAATACGCTGGCGGCCTGCTCGCCGCCCATCACGCCGATGCGCGCATTCGGCCACATCCACAGGAAGTTCGGCGAATACGCGCGGCCGCACATGCCGTAATTGCCGGCACCGAACGAACCGCCGATCACCACGGTGAACTTGGGCACCTTGGCACAGGCCACCGCCATCACCAGCTTGGCGCCGTCCTTGGCGATGCCGCCATGTTCGTACTTGCGCCCGACCATGAAGCCGGTGATGTTCTGCAGGAATACCAGCGGAACGCCGCGCTGCGTGCACAGCTCGATGAAGTGCGCGCCCTTGAGCGCGGACTCGGAGAACAGGATGCCGTTGTTGGCGATGATGCCCACCGGGTAGCCATGCAGATGCGCAAAGCCGGTGACCAGGGTGCTGCCGTAGCGCGGCTTGAATTCGTCCAGCTGCGAGTCGTCGACGATGCGGGCGATCACCTCGCGCACATCGAAGGGCTTGCGCGTATCGGCGGGAATCACGCCATACAGTTCGTCGGCGGCGTAGCGCGGCGACAGCGGTGCCTGCAGCGCCAGCGATGCAGCCGGCTTGCGCCAGTTGAGCTGCGCGATGATGGCGCGCACGCGTGCCAGGGCCTGCAGATCGTTGTCGGCAACGTGGTCGGCCACGCCGGAGATGCGCGTATGCACATCCGCACCGCCGAGTTCTTCGGCACTGACCTCTTCGCCGGTGGCCGCCTTGACCAGTGGTGGGCCGCCGAGAAAGATCGTGCCCTGTTCGCGCACGATCACCGTTTCATCGCTCATCGCCGGCACGTAGGCACCACCAGCGGTGCACGAGCCCATCACGCAGGCGATCTGCGGGATGCCGTTGGCCGAGAGGTTGGCCTGGTTGTAGAAGATGCGCCCGAAGTGGTCGCGGTCTGGAAACACTTCATCCTGCAGCGGCAGGAACGCGCCGCCTGAATCGACCAGGTAGATGCACGGCAAGCGGTTCTGCTGCGCGATTTCCTGCGCGCGCAGATGCTTTTTCACCGTCATCGGGTAATAGGTGCCGCCCTTGACGGTGGCATCGTTGGCCACGATCACGCATTCCACCCCGGACACGCGCCCGATGCCGGCCACCACACCGGCGCAGGGCACCTGATCGTCGTACATGCCATGCGCCGCCAATGGCGCGATCTCCAGCAGGGCGCTGCCCGGATCCAGCAAGGCATCGATACGCTCGCGTACCAGCAACTTGCCGCGTGCGCTGTGCTTGGCACGCGCGGCGGCGCTGCCACCCAGCGCGGTCTGCGCCAGCGTGCGGCGCAAATCCTCGACCACGGTGCGCATCGCTGCGGCGTTATGTTGGAAGCTCTCGCCGCTGATCTGCAGCTGGCTGGTGATCACGCTCATGGTGGCTCCGTCAGGCGGTGCGTTCGAACAGCTCGCGGCCGATCAGCATGCGTCGGATCTCCGAGGTGCCCGCGCCGATCTCGTACAGCTTGGCATCGCGCCACAGGCGCCCGGTGGGGTAGTCGTTGATGTAGCCGTTGCCGCCCAGCACCTGGATCGCCTGGCCGGTGAGCCAGGTCGCTTTTTCGGCGGCGTAGAGAATCGCGCCGGCCGCATCCTGGCGCGTGGTCAGCCCGGCATCGCAGGCGCGCGCCACCGCATACACATACGCGCGGCAGGCGTTGAGCCCGACGTACATGTCGGCCAGCTTGGCCTGCATCAACTGGAAGGTGCCGATCGGCTCGCCGAACTGCTTGCGCTCGTGCACGTACGGCAGCACCACATCCATCGCCGCGGCCATCAAGCCCAACGGGCCACCGGCCAGCACCACACGTTCGAAATCCAGCCCGGACATCAGCACGCGCACGCCACCGTTGAGCGTGCCCAGCACGTTCTCGGCCGGCACGTCGCAATCGGTGAACACCAGCTCGCAGGTGTTGGAGCCGCGCATGCCCAGCTTGTCGAGCTTCTGCGCGGTGGAGAACCCCTTCATGCCCTTTTCGACGATGAAGGCGGTGATGCCGCGTGCGCCGGCATCCGGGTCGGTCTTGGCGTACACCACCAGCACATCGGCATCGGGGCCGTTGGTGATCCACATCTTGCTGCCGTTGAGCACGTAGCGGTCGCCGCGCGCCTCGGCGCGCAGCTTCATCGACACCACATCCGAGCCGGCGCCGGCCTCGCTCATCGCCAGCGCGCCGACATGCTCGCCGGTGCACAGCCTGGGCAGGTAGCGCTGTTTCTGTTCCGGCGTGGCGTTCTTGCGCAGCTGGTTGAGGCATAGATTGGAATGCGCGCCGTACGACAGGCCGATGGCCCCGCCGGCCCGCGAGATCTCTTCCATCGCCACCACATGTGCCAGGTAGCCCATGCCGCTGCCGCCGTACTCTTCTTCCACGGTCAACCCGAGCAGGCCTTGCTCACCGAACAGGCGCCACAATTGGGCGGGGAAGACATTGTCCTGATCGGCCGCGGCCGCGAGCGGGGCAATATGGTGGCTGGCGAAGGCCGCCACGCTTTCGCGCAGCAGATCGATGTCTTCGCCAAGCGCAAAATTCAGGGACGGCACGTGCATGGAGCGACTCCGCAGGGATCGGGATGTGCCGGGTGGGAGCGGGCAGGCCGCACGGCGTTTGTAAGCAGCCTAGCGGTCCGCAATGAAAAAGTGAACTAAAATTCAACTATTGAACCCAGAATCACACCATGGCTTATCGACGCTCCGCCCTGATGGAAGAACGCCTGGCCGGCAATCGCGAACGCATCCTGCATGCGGCCCGCGCCCTGATTGCCGAAGGCGGCTATCGCAATGCCCCGGTGACCGCCGTCGCCGCTGCCGCCGGCGTGTCGACCGGGCAGATTTACCGACACTTCCCGTCCAAGGCAGAGCTCTTCGTGGAAGTTCTCAACGCGGCAATACAGCGCGAGATGACCATCCTGCGCGCCATCGCCACTACCCAGGCCAGCGCTGCTGAGCGCCTGCGCAATGCGATCGCGACCTTCGTGCGGCGCGCGCTGGCCGGCCCCGCGTTGGCATATGCCTTCATCGCCGAGCCGGTGGAAAGCGAAGTGGATGCCGAGCGCATCCGTGGCCGACGCTTGTTCGGCGAAGTGTTCCGCCAGCTGCTTGCTGAAGGCGTGGCGGCCGGCGAGTTCCCGCAGCAGTCGCTGGACGCGGCGGCGGCCTGCATCGTCGGCGCCTTCACCGAGGCGCTGGTGGGGCCGATCGCCCCCAGGCGTGGCGACCCGCAGCAGGGCGAGCAACTGGTCGAGGCGATCTGCGGGTTCTGCCTGCGCGCGGTGGGAGCGCACCAGCCGACGGGCTGACAGTGCACTGACTGAGCGCCTAACTGGGCTGTATGAATTCTTCTTACTGTGCATATAATGTGCACTCGTCCTGCTGGAGTCGTGCGATGGTCGCCGTTCTCAATCCCCTGGCCCTGACCGAACGCCTGCGCGTGCCCGATCGCACCATCCTGTCGCCCACGGCCATGGCCGGCCTGCTGGATCTGTCGCAGCAGGAGCTGGCCGAGCTGGCCGGCGTGCATCGCAACAGCCTGCGGGTGCATCCGGAAAGCCCGCGCGTGCAGGACTTGCTACGCAACCTGTCGCGCCTGCTGGTGGCGATGACGCAGGTCCAGCCGGACGAACGCCAGGTGGTGTTCCACCTCAAGAACACCCCGATCCCCGCGTTCGAATTCGCCACCTTGCTGGAAGTGGTCAAACAGGGCCGTACCGACGATGCGCTGACCTATCTGCGCACCGTGGCCTCGGGGGCCGCCGGTTGAAGCTGAGCGCCCCGGCGCGCTGCACGCTGTATCGCGCCTTCACTCCGCGCTGGGCCGCCGAACCGCTGAGCGGCGCCGGTGCGGCGCGCTCGGGCGGGCGCTTCAATCGTTTCGGGCAGCCGGCGCTGTATCTGTCGCTGCAGCTGGAAACCGCTGCTGCCGAATACGCGCAGGCCGCGCTGTTCCTGCCGCCATTGACCCTGGTCAGTTACGCCGCCGACCTGCCGGCGTTGGCCGATCTGCGCCTGCTCGATGCCAGCTGGGATCCGCTCTGGGCCGATTGGACCGAGGACTGGCGCAAGGCCCTGGTCAACAAGATCGAACCGGTGAGCTGGGTGCTCGGCGACATGCTGCGCGAGGCGGAGATCCCCGGCGTGATCTTTCCCAGCATGGCCTTGCCGCAGGGCATCAACGTGGTGCTGTTTGTGGACATGCTGCAGCCCGAACACGTGCTGCATGTGTTCGACGATGGCCGCCTGCCGCGCGACGGGCGCAGCTGGGGCGATCCGCCGATTGAGGCGTAACGACGTCCTTCAACCCACCAACAGCTGCAGCGCACCCGCCAGCACCGGCGCGGCCACAGCCGTCGGCAGAATCAATCCACGCCGATACGGCAGCAGCCCCAGCGACAGCAACGCGGCAGCGCCGGTCAATGTGCCCAGCCACAACACCGGACCGATGCCCCAGCCTTGCGCGCGTACCGCCAGGCCGAAGGTGAGCAGCAACAGCAGCCAACCCAGCACGCGCAGTTGCCGCGAACGCGCGGCACCCAGCGTGCGGCCACGTACGTCCTGCTGATGCTTGTCCATCGCCAGGCACAGCGCGGCGAATCCGGAAAAATTCAGCGCCAGCAACAGCCACACGCTCATGCGCTTTCCTGCATCGGCACACTGCCTTGCGCAGGCGCGGCGGCAGTGGCGCGCGCGCGTCGTGCCGACGCCGGTTGCGGTGCCTTCCAGTGTTGCAAGCGCCACCCCGCCATTCCCAGAGACACGCCAAGGAACAGGCAGACCAGATCGACCCCGGCCAGCGTCCATTGCCCGGCCGGCAAGGTCACGCCCAGATGCACATCGGTGGTGATCGCATTGACCACCGGCACCAACGCGAACAAGCCCGCACCCAGATACAGCTGCCAGCTCCACATCGCGCGCCGTGGCCACACGAATGCTGCCAGCAATGCAGTAGCCCATGCGGCGAAGAACAGATTGGCCTCCATTGCCGCGCGCGCTTCCAGGCTCACCGGCAACAAGCGGTTGGCCCAGAAGAAACTGGCAAAGGCGATCGGCAGGCCGGCGACCGTGCCGATGTTGAGCGCATCCACCAACCGCAGCCCGAAGCCGATGCGCCCGGCCTTCAGATGTTTGGGGCGTTCCTTCACTGCCCACATCACCACGCCGCTGGCCACCATCAGGCAACCGAGCAAGCCGGAACCGAAGAACAGCGCGCGCATCCATGGCCCGGCGAAGTGGGCGATATGCAGGCCCACCATCACCCCACGCGTCTGGCTGGCACCGCCCGGCGGCCCGCTGCGCTGCAGGCGCTGTCCATTGATCGCATCGAACAGGATCGACGGCGCATCGGTGGAGAGATTGTCGGCCAACTGGGTGACGCCGACCGCCGCGTGCGCGTCGTTGGGAAGCGACACCGCCACGTTGCCAACCTCGCCGCCGCGCCAGTCGCTGCGCGCACGCGCCACCAATTGTTCCAGCGGCAGCATGCGCGCCAGCGTGCCAGAGGCGCTTCGCGTATCGGCCACCCGGTTGGCGGCCTCTTCGTAGAAACGCATTTCGTTGTCGGAGTACTGCGCCTTGATGCCCCACGGCAGGTACATGAACATCAAGGTCACGATGCCGGTGTAGGTGATCATCGCGTGGTACGGCAACGCGGTCACCGCGCTGACATTGTGGAAATCCAGCCACGAGCGCAGGCCCTTGCCCGGGCGAAAGGTGAAGAAGTCCTTGAAGATCTTCTTGTGCGTGATCACGCCGCTGATGATCGCCACCAGCATGAACATCGCGCAGAAACCGACGATATAGCGCGACCACATCACCGGCAGATAATGCAGATCGAAATGCAGCCGGTAGAAGAATTCGCCGCCCAGGGTGTCGCGTGCGGCGATCTCCTTGCCGGTGGCCGGGTCGATGATGGCGTTGCCGTACATCTGGCGGCGGCTGGCCGGTTTGCCATCGGCTGGCGCAGGGTTTTGCCAGTACATGCTGACTACCGGATTGCGCGTGTCCGGCAAGGTGATGTTCCAGCTCTGCGCATCGGCTGCATGCGTCTGCAGATACTGCTCGGCACTGCGCAGCGCGGTTGCGTTGCTCACCGTGGTGGTGGGCAATTCCGGGCGCATCCAGCGGCTGATTTCGTCGCGGTAATAACTCGCCGTACCGCCCATGAAGATCAACAACAGCACCCAGCCGACCAGCAGCCCGGTCCAGGTGTGCAGCCACGCCATCGACTGGCGGAATCCCTGC
Organism: Xanthomonas sp. CFBP 8152; assembly: GCF_014199025.1. Taxonomy (NCBI): domain Bacteria; kingdom Pseudomonadati; phylum Pseudomonadota; class Gammaproteobacteria; order Lysobacterales; family Lysobacteraceae; genus Xanthomonas; species Xanthomonas sp. CFBP 8152. The sequence continues at coordinate 85,192 of NZ_JACHNO010000007.1, read as the reverse complement.
TTCATGCCACGCCCCGTTGCAGCCATGCAGCCAGTGCGAACATCAGCGCCGCCGGCACCGCGATGCCGGCCCAGGCGCGCCACACGCTGGCGGTGGCGAAGGCCCATAGCGGCGCGCAGGCGCACACCACGATGCCGACCAGCATGCTGGTCAACACCGCCTCGCTGCGTGGCAGGGGCAGGACCAGCGCCAGCAGCAGATTGGTGGCACTGGCGAGTGCATAGCCGCCGAACATCGCCGCCAGCGTGCGCGCAAGCACGCCCAGCCAGGGACGCCTGAACCAGGGAAGCGGCAGGGACGGTGCGGTAGACATCGGATCAGCCAGGCGTGTGGCCGACTTACTCGGCCAGGAAGGTCAACGTGCTGATGTGATGGATCATCGATACCTGCTTGCCGGCGATCTCACGCTTCACCGGCTCCTTGTTGGTGGCAACCAGGATGTGCCGGCCGGCGCGCAGCTTGGGCAGGGTCACCTGGCCCTTGGCATCGGAGGTCAGCGTCTTCTGCCACTTCTGCGGGTCGATCACCGTCACCTCGACCTTGGGCAGTGGCTTGTTGCGATAGAGCACGGTCAGCGTGTTGCTGTCGGCGGCGGTGGGCACCAGTTCGAAATCGAGCTTGGCCGAGGGCGTGGCGCGCCCGGCGCGTGCGTAGTAGCTCACCGTCTCGAAGCCGCCGGCCTCGCCCTTCCACGGCTCGAATACGCTGTCGTCGCTCAGCCAGGCATCGCCGGTGCCGGACAACGGCGCGGTGAGGAAGGCGCTGCCGCGCTGCAGGGCGCCAGCCTTGCCGGCGCTGCCGAACACGGTCGGCTTGACCAGGCGCTTGATCTCGTCTTCGCCGTGATCCAGGGCTTCCTGCGCCGGCTCGCCGAAGTAGATGCGCACCGGGCCGCTGCCGTCGCGCTCGATCCAGATCTCGTGGGCCTGGGCAGACAGACTGATGCTGGCCAAGGCCAGGCAGGACAGCAGGAAGGACTTCATCGCGGCGACTCCTCGTCAGCGGGACCGGGCGAGGCGAGGACCGCATCACCGTGGATTGATGGGAATGATACGCAATTCCGTCCAGCCAGACCAACGTCTCATGCGGCATTGCGGCAATTCATCGGCGGCTGCAGACGGTGCATGCGCGCAAGACCCATAGCGCGCCAGGGCGCAGCGCACACCGCTGCAATCACTGTCATGCACAGTGGCCAGACGGGCGCAAACTGTGCTCTATACTCCGGCGCTAGCAGAGGTCTTCGACCAACAGCCAGGGGTGAGCGCGTGCGGAATTACGACCTCGAGTTCCTGAAGAAATTCTCGATGGTGATCGGCCTACTGGTGGTGATCACCCTGGGCCTGATTGCCCTGGCAGCCTATTTGCAACGCGCCATTCCCGACGAAGTCTCGCCCACCGCGGCCAAGCGCGTGCAGCAACGCATCGCCCCGGCCGGCGCGGTCTATGCCGGCACCACCGGCGCGTCCGCACAGGCCGCAGCCCAGGCGGCAGCGCTGGCCAAGGCCGCCTCGCAGTCTGCCTATGGCGGCAGCACCGACGGCAAGACCATCTTCGACAACCTGTGCACCGCCTGCCACACCACCGGCGTGGGCAAGGCGCCGACGCTGGACCATGCGCATTGGGACGCGCGTATCGCCCAGGGCAAGGACACCTTGTACAAGCACGCGATCGAGGGCTATACCGGCCCGGACGGCGGCATCATGCCGCCCAAGGGCGGCAACCCGGCGTTGACCGAAGAGCAGGTGCGGGCCACGGTCGACTGGATGCTGGGCAACCTGAAGTAAGCACCTGAAGCAGCAGCAAGCACTCGCAACAAGCGGCTGATGCAAGCGGTCGGTGTGCGGCCAGGTGGTAGCGCCTGCCGTGCGCGGGCGCGTCGATCTGGTCAATCGCGAGGCTTGCGCGCGCTGGAGCACGCTTTGCTTTTGTAGGGTGGCAGGCATTGCGCGAGCGCTTGCACTCGCTGCACGACGTGTTTGTACGACGACGTCAGCCTCGGGCGGCCACGTCAGCGCCATCGCTTCGGGGAATGTACGCAGTTGCCGGCACCTGCGCACGGCCACGAGATCCATGCAGCAACTGGTCGCCACTCGCAACGTTTTGCTAGCCTGTCGCGGTTCTCACGCACCGCCTTTCGGGGTGGCGCGTGCATGTGGTCTACGTCCTTCTGGAGTGTGTCGATGTCGCGTTGCTCGCTGGTTGTGCTCGGTGTGATCGGTCTGTTGGCGCCACTGCTGGGCAGTGCCGCCGAGGGCGCGCCGCAACGTCTGTCGATCGCCGACGTGCAGGGCGAAGACACCCGTAGCCCCCACGACGGCCGTGTGGTCGACGTCGAGGGCATCGTCACCGCCGATACGCGTGCCGGCCTGGCGGGTCTGTTCGTGCAGCAGCCCGGCTTCGAGCCGCGGCGCTCGCACGGCCTGTTCGTCACCGGTGCCGGCAATGCCGAGGTGGCGGTGGGCGACCGCGTGCGCATCGTCGGCACCGTGCGCGAGGCATCGGCAGGTGGCGAGGCGAGCCTGACCACGGTGGATGCCAGCAGCATCGAGCGACTGGCCAGCGGCCAGCCGGTGCCGGTGCGCATGCTCAGCGGGCCGCCGGCCAACTGGGAAGCGCTGGAAGGCGAGCACGTACGCATCGCCGCGTTGACGCTCAATGGCAGCGATCGCCTGGACACCTATGGCGAGTTGGTCGCCGCGTTCGGCGGGCGCTTGTGGCAGCCAAGCGACGTGGCCGCCGCCGGTACCCCGGCCTTCGCGCAGGTGGAGGCCGACAATGCCCGTCGCCAGGTATTGCTGGACGACGCACGCAATGGCCGCAGCCCCAAGACGGTGGCCTATCTGCCGGCCGATCCGGTACTACGCAGTGGCAGCCTGCTCAAGTCGGTCGACGGTATCGTCGACCAGCGCTACGACGGCAACTACCGCATCCAGGTCCTGAGTCCGTTGACGCTGCCGGCCATGCCGACCGCGGTGGCGCCGCAGGTGGGCGGCGATCTGCGTATCGCTTCGTTCAATCTGGAGAACTTCTTCAACGGCAATGGCCGCGGCGGCGGCTTTCCGACCAAGCGCGGCGCGAGCACGCACGAACAGTTCCAGGCGCAGCTGACCAAGCTGGTGTCCACCATCGTGCCGCTACGTGCCGATGTGGCCGCGTTGATGGAGCTGGAAAACGACGGCAATGGCGCCGATGCGGCGGTGGCGCAACTGGTCGCCGCGCTCAACGCGGGCGACAAGGACAAGGACTGGCAGTTCGTCGACACCGGCAGCGGCCCGGGCGACGACGCGATCCGGGTCGGCATCGTGTACCGCAGTTCGCAGGTCACTCCGGTCGGCAAGCCGGCCACGCTGACCGGCGGGCCGTTCGACAGCCACAGCCGGGTGCCGCTGGCGCAGGCGTTTCGCAGCACCCGCGGGGCGACCTTCGTGGTGGTCGCCAATCACTTCAAGTCCAAGGGCTGCGGCAGTGCCAGCGGCGCCGATGCCGACCAGCGCGACGGCCAGGCCTGCTGGAACGCGACCCGCACCGAATCGGCCAAGCGCCTGCACCAGTGGCTGCAGACCGACCCCACCGGCGCGCAGACCAGGCTGGCCGTGCTGCTGGGCGATTTCAATGCCTACGCGATGGAAACCCCGATGCGCAGCCTGCGTGCCAGCGGCTGGCAGGACGCCTTTGCGGTGGCTGGTGTCAAGCAGCCCTACAGCTACGTCTACGATGGCATGAGCGGGCGGCTGGACCACGCCCTGCTCAGCCCGGCGATGGCCAAGCAACTGCGCGGCGCGGTGGAATGGCATATCAACGCCGATGTCATGGACGACGCCGGCTATGCCAAGCGCAACCTGCCCGGCCCGTGGCGCAGTTCCGACCACGACCCGGTGCTGCTGGGTTTTTCGCTATAGCGCGCTATCTGGCGCACCTCCCGGCGCGGCGGCGCAGCCGCAGGTTGAGCAGGTGCGTGCCGGCCAGCAGCAGGCTGCCGGTCACCGTGATCGGGGTTTCCCAGCTGCCGTCGGCAACCCCGCTGGCGCCCAGCACCAGGCCGGCCAGGCCGAAGACCGCCAGCGCCCACACCGGCGCGGGCAGCGCATGCCGGCGATGGCTGCTCCGCAACGCGTAGCCGCTCAGCGGCACGGCAGCCGCGGCAAACACCACATGCACCCATTCGGCTTGGCTCCAGGCACCCAGTAGCGGCAATGTGGCGGCCAGTAATGGCAGGGCCAGGCAGTGCAGCAGGCACAGGCTGGATAAGGCGATGGCCGAGTTGTCCAGCACGGAAGCGGTAACGCGCATCGGGGGGTGTCCTGTCGAGCGAGTGTTATATAGTAACACTTCCATTCCAGCCAGGCCCTCAGGATGTCCCTGTCCCCCAAGCGCGATTCACGCCTGCCCGTCACCGTGTTGTCCGGCTTTCTCGGCGCCGGCAAGACCACCTTGCTCAACCGCATCCTGCATAACCGCGACGGCCTGCGCGTGGCGGTGATCGTCAATGACATGAGCGAGGTCAACATCGACGCGCAACTGCTGCGCGAGGGCGGCGCGGCCTTGCGACGCACCGAAGAGACGCTGGTGGAATTCAGCAACGGCTGCATCTGCTGCACGCTGCGCGACGATCTGCTGCAGGAGGTACGCAAGCTGGCCGAACAGAAGCGCTACGACTATCTATTGATCGAATCGACCGGCATCGCCGAGCCGATGCCGGTGGCGGCCACCTTTGCGGTGCGCGATGCCGACGGCTTCAGCCTTGCCGACATCGCCCGGCTCGACACCATGGTGACGGTGGTGGACGGCAGCCGCTTCCTGCAGGATTTCGGCTCGGCGGCCACATTGGCCGAGCTTGGCCAGCAAGCCGGCCCGGACGATACCCGCGGGCTGGTGCAGTTGCTGGGCGAACAGGTGGAATTCGCCGACGTGCTGGTGATCAGCAAGTGCGATCAGATCGATACACGGCAGCTGCAACGCCTGCGCGCGGTGTTGCGTGCGCTCAATCGCGAGGCGGCGATCGTCGACGCGGCGCACGGCGAGGTGCCGCTGCGCCAGCTGCTCGACACCGGCCGCTTCGATTTCACCCGTGCACAGCTGGCGCCGGGCTGGATGCAGGAACTGCGCGGCCAGCACACGCCGGAGACCGAGGAATACGGCATCAGCAGCTTCGTCTATCGTGCGCGCCGGCCGTTTCACCCGCAGCGTTTCGCGCGCATGGTGCAGGGCGGGCTGCCGCAGGTGATTCGCAGCAAGGGCTTTTTCTGGCTGGCCAGCCGCATGGATTGGGTCGGCGAATTGTCCAGCGTGGGTGGCGCGACCCAGACCAATGCGGCCGGTTTCTGGTTCGCCGCACGCCATCGCGTGGATGCGCACGCGATCGGAGAGCCGCTGCAGACCAGCATCACGCCATTGCCGTACACCGATATCGGCTGGCAACGTCAGCAGACCCGGTGCTGGACCGCGCCGCTGCCGCACTTGCACGAGGTCGGCGATGCCAGCGAATACGCCGCGATGCAGCGGCTCTGGCACCCGCTGTGGGGCGACCGTCGCCAGGAGCTGGCGGTGATCGGCGTGGACATGGATGCACCGCGCACGCGCGCAGCGCTGGATGCGTGCCTGCTCAGCGACCAGGAACTGCGCCAGGGCCCGGCGCAATGGCAACTGCTGGACGATCCGTTTCCGCACTGGCAGCGTTGAAGCTGCCGCGCAACGCGTGCGCGAGTTGCGCACGCCCTGCGCGACCGCATGCGTGCTGCGTCAGCGCGAACCCCAGGCAATCAGTGCGATCGCCAGCACTGCCAGGGCCAGGCCCACGCGCGTCCAAACGGTGGTGCGCTCGCCGAACACCGCAATGCCGACCAGCGCACCGAGCACCACCACGCCGATGTTCATCGTCGCAAACACCGTTGCCGGGCTATGCGGCAGGCGTTGGTGCGCGCGCACGTAAAACAGGATGTTGCCGAAGTTGAGTACACCCAGCAGCAGGCCGGCAGCGATGCTGCGCAGATGCAGGCGATGGCCGCGCCGCGTGCGCGCCAGCTGCGCGACCAGCAGCAACGCGAATGCAATCGCAAAGCACAGCGTCAATGCGGTAAGCGATGGCGTGCCGGAAAGCGCGATGATCTTGAGCAGCACATCGATCAGCGCGAAGCCGGCCCACACGCCGAGCAACCACGGCCACGCGCGCGCGCGGTTGTCGGCGTTCGATGCGGGCTCGACCGCAGTGGTAGCACGCGGGCGCTGCGCGATACCGACGATTGCCAGCAGCCCGACACCCAGGCCGGCCAGCTTCCACGGCCCGGCGGTTTCGCCAAAGACGCTGAAGGCCGCCGCCAGCGACAACAACAGCGACAGACGTTGCGCCACATCGGTGCGCACGATGCCGGCCACGCCTATCGAGCGTGCGAGCAGCAGGAAAATACCCGGCAACGCGAACGCAAGCCCCAGCAGCGCAAACCACGGCGTGGCCGGCGCGCCCAGACTGGCAAACGAGGGCTTGAGCAGTGCAACAGCCAACACGCTGGCGGTAGCGTAGTTCCAGGTAATGGCCTGAAACACATCGATATCGCGGCGTGGCGCAAGCTTCAGCAACACCGACACCAGGACACTGCAAACGACGGAAAACAGCAGGAAATGCATGGGCAACGCAACGAAGTGTGCAGGCAGGGCGATGAACGCGGCCGGCGGGGCGGCTATTATGACGGCATGTCCAATCCCTTATTCCCCACCGAAGCGGCTGCACTGACGTTGGACGGGCCGGTCGGCCCGCTCGAGGTTGCGGTCGATCTGCCCGAGCCGGACGTTGCCGTGCAACCGGTCACCGCCATCGTCTGCCACCCGCTCTCCACCGAGGGCGGCAGCATGCACAACAAGGTCGTCACCATGGCTGCGCGCGCGCTGCGCGAGTTGGGGATCACCGTGGTGCGCTTCAATTTCCGCAGTGTCGGCAACTCGGCCGGTGCGTTCGACCATGGCGATGGCGAGCAGGACGATCTGCGTGCGGTCGCTGCATGGGTGCGCAGCCAGCGCCCCGGCGACACGCTGTGGCTGGGCGGTTTCAGCTTCGGGGCGTATGTGTCGTTGCGCGCCGCCGGTTCGCTCGAACCGCAGGTGCTGATCTCGATCGCGCCGCCGGCCGGGCGCTGGGATTTCAGCGATGTGCAACCGCCGGCGCAGTGGCTGGTGATCCAGGGCGATGCCGACGAAGTCGTCGACCCGCAGGCGGTGTATGACTGGCTGGACACCCTGGAGCAGCCGCCGGAGCTGGTACGCATGCCCGACACCAGCCATTTTTTCCACCGCAAATTGATCGACCTGCGCGGTGCGATCCAGCATGGTGTCCGGCGCTGGTTGCCGGCCACCCTCTGACCGCGGCAGGGCCCATGCGTATCGCCCGGCGATGCGCCGTTGAGCGGGCAAGGCAGCAGCCGGCCCGCGGAGAACACGATGAGTGAGATGACCCCGTCGCAGCGCTACGCCGCCGGCGTACAACGCGGCGACTGGCGCGCCGATCCCGCGCAGCAGGCGGCCCTGGCGGAACTGGACCGCATCCACGAGGCATTGGTGGACAGCGCGCAGGACGGCTGGCTGGACCGGCTGTCGGCGTTCTGGAAAAAGCCCGAGCCGGTGCGCGGCCTGTATTTCTGGGGTGGGGTGGGGCGCGGCAAGACCTTCCTGGTCGACCTGTTCTACGACGGGTTGCCGATCAAGCAGAAGTACCGCACCCATTTCCATCGCTTCATGCGCGGAGTGCACGAGCAACTGCGCGAGCATGCCGGGCAAAGCGATCCGCTTGCCAAGATCGCGCAGCAGTGGCGCGAGGATCTGCGCGTGCTGGTGCTCGACGAATTCTTCGTTACCGATATCGGCGATGCAATGTTGCTGGCGCGCCTGCTGGAACGCCTGTTCGCCGAAGGTGTGACCCTGGTGACCACCTCCAACACCGCGCCGGAAAACCTCTACGCCAACGGCCTGCAGCGCGACAGCTTCATGCCGGCGATCGGTCTGCTGCAGAAGTTCTGCGTGGAACTCTATGCCGAAGGCACCGAGGATTACCGCATGCGCGCGCTGACGCGCTCACCGGTGTATCGCGCACCCCTGGATGCGCAGGCGGATGCGTGGCTGACGCAGCGGTGGGGCGAACTGAGCGGACATTCGGAGGCGCGCAGCGGCAATATCGAAATCGAGGCGCGCAAGATTTGCGTACGCGCGCGCGGCAAGAGCATTGCCTGGTTCGATTTTGCCGCGCTGTGCGAAGGCCCGCGTGGCCCGGGCGATTACATCGAGATAGCGCGCGAATTCACCACCGTGTTGCTGGGCGGCATTCCGCACTTCGACCGCATGAACGAGGACGCCGCGCGCCGCTTCGTCAATCTGATCGATGAGCTGTACGACCGCCACGTCAACCTGGTCTGCACCGCGCAGGACGCACCGCCTGCGTTGTACAGCGGCCAGCGCCTGGCCGGCGCGTTCGAGCGTACCGCCTCGCGCCTGATCGAGATGCAGAGCGCCGAGTATCTGGCGACCGCGCATCGGGCGTAGACGTGCACACGCGGCCCGGCCCGCGATTCCACAGGCCGTCGTGACCGATCGGGACGGCGGCATGGACCAGGTTGGCGACGATACCTGGTGACACGATAGATAAAATCGCTTGCAATTAAATTGCGCGCAATGTAAATTGCAGCCATGGACACCGCCACAGCCACCACCGCCCGGACCAATGCGCTGCTGCAACTCGACAACCAGCTGTGCTTTGCGCTGTATTCGGCCAATCTGGCGATGCACAAGCTCTACCGCGGGCTGCTGAAGACGCTGGACCTGACCTATCCGCAATATCTGGTGCTGCTGGTGTTGTGGGAAACCGACGGCCGTAGCGTGTCGGAGATCGGCGAGCGCCTGTACCTGGACTCGGCCACGCTGACCCCGCTGCTCAAGCGGCTGCAGGCTGCCGGACTGGTCACCCGCACCCGCGCCGCCAGCGACGAGCGTCAGGTGATCATTGCGCTGACCGATGCCGGCCGCGCACTGCGCGCCAAGGCCGGCGCGGTGCCGGAGCAGGTGTTGTGTGCCTCGGCGTGTTCATTGGACGAGTTGCGTCAACTCAAGCAGCAACTGGAGACGTTACGCTCCAGCCTCGGTGCGGGGTGAGTCGATCCAGCGTTGCCTGTACGTTTCCTAAAAATATCGCACACGATTTAATCGCCAACTATTCAGCTACATCGCGCGCTGACAGCGCTCATTCTGGAGAACCACCATGGCCTCACCTGAAAAAGTCCTCTACACCGCCCACGCCACTGCCACCGGTGGCCGCGAAGGCCGTGCCGTGTCTTCCGACAAGGCGCTGGACGCCAAGCTCTCCACGCCGCGCGAGTTGGGCGGCGCCGGCGGCGACGGCACCAACCCCGAACAGCTGTTCGCTGCCGGCTACGCAGCCTGCTTCATCGGCGCGATGAAGGCTGTCGCAGCGCAGGACAAGCTCAAGCTGCCGGGCGACGTGAGCATCGACAGCAGCGTCGGCATCGGCCAGATTCCAGGCGGCTTCGGCATTGCCGTGGAGCTGCGCATCGCAGTGCCGGGCATGGACCAGGCCGAACTGCAGGCGCTGGTCGACAAGGCCCACCAGGTCTGCCCGTACTCCAACGCGACCCGCGGCAACATCGACGTCACCCTGACCCTGGCCTGATCCACGCCAGCACCACCACGCGCAATACGTGGTGGAGTCACAAACGGCCCGGCGCCTGCGTCGGGCCGTTTTTTGTTGCAGCGGCAGGAGCGCTGCCCTGAAGAACACAGACAGTCGGCGTCGCTGTGCCAGCGTGACCTGGCATGGATGCAAGACACGCCAACGAGTCGATGCACCCGCGTCCGGGCGCGCATGCACGCGCTGGCGATGGGCGTCACCGCGCGGCACACTGTCGCGATGACAGTGCCTGTTTCTGCGATCCCGATCGGATTTGCCTGCGCATGAGCGCAACGCGTCCGACCTTGCTGCTGCTCCCCGGTCTGCTCAACGATGCGCAATTGTGGCAGGCGCAGCGCGTGGCCCTGGCCGAGGTTGCCGACTGCGTGGTCGGCGACATCACCCAGGGCGAGCGCATGCGCGCGCTGGCGACGCAGCTGCTGGCGCAGATGCCGCCGCGTTTTGCGCTGGCGGGGTTTTCGTTGGGCGGCTACGTCGCGCAGGAAATCCTGCGTATCGCGCCGGAACGCGTGGAGCGGCTGGCCTTGCTGGATACCTCCGCACGTGCCGATTCGCCCGAGCGCACGGCGCAACGGCGCGCGCAGGAAGCGAGTGTGCGTGGCGCCGGTGCCTTCCACGGATTCGGCGAACGGCTGCTGCGCCACTACGTGCATCCCTCGCGCTGGCAGGACGAGGCCTTGCTGGAGCGGGTGCGTGGCATGACCCAGCGTCTGGGCGTGGAGGTGTTCCTGCGGCAGAACCGGCTGGAGCGGGAAGACGGCCGCGCGCTGCTGCGCGCCTATGCCGGCCCGCTGCTGGTGCTGTGCGGCCAGGACGATGCGATCACCCCGCCTGCCTTGCATGAGGAAATGGCCGCACTCGCAGTGCAGGCGCGTCTGGTACAAGTGCCTGCGTGCGGCCATCTGTCGCCACTGGAGCAGCCGCAGGCGGTGTCGGATGCATTGCGGCAGTGGCTGCTCGCCTGATACCGAGACAACCGGCCGACGCAGCCATGCCTGCCGCCGTGCGATCGCCCTGGGATGGCATCAACCAGTGCGGGATGAGGGGCTCTGAAGCAGCGGTCCTGGGACGGCGATCAGCGCGCCGCCGGCTGCTGCGCAATGCCTGCATTCATGCATGCATTGCGTCATACGCAGTCACGGCAGCCATCTGGCTGAAGCGACTCGTTGGGCTGCCACAAGGCGTGCAAGTCCGCATGTGCTGCATCGCCGCCGTCAACGCGCGGCCGTCGCCACAACGCTGCTGGGCACCGGCGCATCCGCGTCGTCTTTCTGCCGGTGCGTGTTGAGTTCGAGCATCTGCAGCCGCTGCCCCTGGAAACGATATTCCAGCGCCTGCTGCACTCCATACAGTGCCTGCGCCTGCGTGCACAGCGTCTGTGCCTGTGCTTCCAGCGCCTGGCTGCGTACCTGCATCTGCTGCTCCATGCGCGCATCCAGTTGCTCGCCGCGTCGCTCCAGCTGCGCAGCGCGTCCGGTCATCACCGTCCACATCACGCTGCGGGCCAGGCTGCCGGCCAGGTCGTCGGCAGCACGTCCGACACTGGCTTGGAAACGTTCGTCGAACAGCGCCTGTTCCCAGCGCCCACGCCCCAGCGTGGCATCGACCTGCGCGAGTGCGGTGCCGCGCAGCCGCTCCACCTTGCGCTCCTGGCGCGCGCTGTCGGTCAGCATCTGCACCACGCCGGCCAGTGCGTCGAAGCTGATGTCGACCACCGAACGGGCGATGGCGGTCACGGCCGGCATCAGCGCGCGTGCGCCCTGTTCGAGTTCGCGCAGGCGTTGCGCGTCGGCAGCGCTGACCGCTTGCGGTTGGCGATCGATGTTGAGTTCGCCACCGTGGAAGAAAATTTCGCGCGGCACGCCTTGTTTGCGACGCAGCCAGATGCCGCCGCTGTCGGCCAGCACGTCGTAGGAGGTACTGACGTCGCATTGCTGTGCGGACACCTGCGGCCTGGCGGTTGCAGCCTGTGCGCTACAGGCCGCCAGCAGCAGGAGCGGGGCCAGGAAGGTGCGGACGCGCATGACGGATGCCCGGGAGTGGTGATGCGGCAGCATGGCGCGCAGCTGCACGCCTGGCCATGGGCAGGAAGTCAGGGTGCCGCAGCGGCGTCTTGGCCTCGACACGCAAAGCGTGAACCGGGTCGAGCATCGTTGCGCCGACATCCTGCAAACGTTTGGCTCACTTGATTCTCACGGTGTATGGTGTGAATTATGTTGCACAGCAGCATCGGAGCTCAGCAATGCTCGACTCACGCATCGAAAAGGTTGATCTGGCACTCACCGAGATTGCCAAGGACCCATCGGAGAAGGTGGCGCTGTGGCAGTGGGCGTGCCGCGAGATGTTGCACGAGACGCTGATCGGGATGCACCAGCTCTCGCACCTGGCCGGCATTTCCCAGCAGGTTGCCAACGACTGGCGCGCACCGGTGGATGTGATCGCACCCGAGAAGCCCTATCTGGCCGCCTCCGCGCTGGCCGACCGCCGTCTGCCGCAGGTGCTCGACGGCCTGGGCAATACGCATGACGACAACGCCCGCGCCACGTTGTGGCGGCTGCGCTATGCCGGCCTGATCGCCGCTACGCTGCAGGGCATGCAGGCACTGGCCGACAAGCACCGCATCGATCGTCAGGCGATGGGGTTGGCGCAGTGAGCTGACAGTACCGGGCAGCCGCAAGGGCTGCGCGGTCGTCCGAGTGGCCAATTCTTTTTCAGAATGCTTGTTTCAATGCCGAACGGCGGCTTCCTCCAGATGCCGCCACGCATGCCGCACGATCCAGCGCGCCTGGTCCCAGGGCACCGACAGCAGCGGTTGGTAGTGGTAATAGCCGTCCTGCAGCACGCGATACAGCTGCGCCTCGGTGGCGCGCGGATAGGCCAGATAGATGTCGTAGCCGAGTGTGAGTAGCCGGGCGTAATCGGCGAACGCGTAACCACCCAGATGGCCTTCGGCGTGGACATCGCGCCAGTAGGCGATCTCCGTGGCGAGATCGACGGTGCGGCGGGTCAAGACGGATGCGCTGTGCATGGGTAGGACTCCGTTGCCGAGACTACCCCCTGTGCCCGGCACCGTAGCAGCGCCTGCCGCGTGCAACCAGCACGCGACGACGAGCGGTCGTCGCGGTGATGATGCCACGGGCCGGGCAGTGCCGACCCGTGGCAGCCGGGATCTCAATCCCAGTCGGGTGCGATGGCCTTCGGGTTGGCCAGACGCTGCCCGCGGTCCAGTGCCGCGATCTCGGCCATGTCCTGCGCGCTCAGCCGCAACGTCTGCGCCTTGAGATTGCTTTCCAGATTGTCGCGCTTGGTCGAGGACGGAATCACCGAATAGCCCTGCTGCAATGCCCAGGCCAGGGTGACCTGCGCCGGCGTGGCGTCGTGGCGCGCGGCAATCGCCTGGATCACCGGATCCTTCAGCACTTCGCCCACCGCCAGCGTCATGTAGGAGGTGACATGGATGCCCTGCTCGCGCAGGAACGCGATCAGGCTGCGGTTCTGCAGGTACGGATGCACTTCGATCTGATTGGTGGCGATGGCCTCCGCGCCCAGGATCTCGATGGCCTGCTTGATCAACGCGATGGTGAAGTTGGAGACGCCGATCGCACGGGTCAGGCCCTGCTGCCGGGCCTCGTTCAAGGCTTCCAGGTAGTCGCGCATCGGCACCTGATCCTTGGGCGAAGGCCAGTGGATCAGGGTCAGGTCGACGTAGTCGGTGCCCAGTTTGCGCAGGCTTTCCTGCAGGCTGGGCAGCAAGGCGCTGCGGTCGAACTTGTCGACCCAGATCTTGGTGGTCAGATACAGCTCATCGCGCGGCAGGCCGGATGCGGCAATGGCCTGGCCGACCTGTTCTTCGTTGTCATAGATCTGCGCGGTATCGACGGCGCGGTAACCCAACTCCAGTGCATTGCGCACCGAGTCGATGACGACCTGGTCCTTGAGACGGAAGGTGCCGAGGCCGAATGCGGGGACTGTCATTGTGTTCCTTTGGTAATCGGGAATGAGGAATCGTGAATCGCAAACGCTGATGTCGTGCGGGGCGCTGTGAGCCATTAGTCCAGTGCGACGACGGCCTTGCCGAAGTTCTCGCCGCGCAGCAGGCTGATCAGGCCCTGCGGGGCGCTGTCGAGGCCGTGCAGGACGTGTTCGCGGTACTGGATCTGGCCGTCGCGCAGCCACTGGCCCATCTCGCGCAGGAAGGCGGGCATCAGGCGGATGAAATCGTGCTGGATGAAGCCGCGCACGGTCAGCCGCTTGCGCAGCACCTGGCCCACGAACTCCGGCAGGCGATCCGGCCCAGGCAATGCCTGGCCGCGGCTGTTGTAGGTGGCGATCACGCCGCACACCGGGATGCGCGCAAAGGCGTTCAATTGCGGCAACACCGCGTCGAAGACCTTGCCACCCACGTTCTCGAAATAGATGTCGATCCCGTCCGGGGCGGCCGCGCGCAACTGCTCGGCAAAGTCGTCGGCGCGATGGTCCAGCGCCACATCCACGCGCAGCACCTCGCGCAGGTACCGCACCTTTTCCTCGCCACCGGCAATGGCCACCACGCGCAACCCCTGCAGACGCGCCAGCTGGGCCACGGTGGCACCGACCGGTCCGCTGGCTGCCGCCACCACCAGGGTTTCGCCGGCCTGCGGCTTGCCGATTTCGTGCAGGCCGGCGTAGGCGGTGAAGCCGGGCATGCCGTACACGCCGAGCGCGGTGCTGAGCGGCAGGGCATCGTCCTTGGGCAGCTTGCGCAACGGTGCGGCGGGCGTGAGCAGGCTGTGGCTCTGCCAACCGCCGGGCAGCACCAACAGGTCGCCCGGCTGATAGCCGGCATGGTGCGACTCAAGCACTTCGCCGACGGTGCCGCCTTCCATCACCGCGTCGATCTCCACCGGTGCGGCATAGGACGGGCCTTCGTCCATGCGTCCGCGCATGTACGGGTCCAGCGACAGGACGCGGTTGCGCACCAGGATCTGGTCGTGCCCGGTGGGCGGCAAGGCGACGTCTTCAATGCGGAAATTGGCTGCGTTCGGCTCGCCGTGCGGGCGTGAGGCCAGCACGATGCGGCGGTTGGTGATCGATGGCATGGGAATTCCTTGCGGAAAGGGCCGCGCGTACGCGACGGGGGGAGCGCAGCCGCGATGGCGGCTGCGCGCGGAAACACGCGCCTGGTCGCCTGCGTACGCGGTGCAAGCCGAGGCGTCAGGCCGCGTCGGCCGGCTCGGGGGCGCTTGCGGCGTCGAGCTGCGCAATCTGATCGGCGCTCAGCGACAGCTGCGCGGCGGCCAGCACGTCGTGCAACTGGGTCACACTGGTGGCGCTGACGATCGGTGCGGTTAGGCCCGGGCGTGCGATCAACCATGCCAGTGCGATCTGTGCCGGCGTTGCACCGTGGGTGGCCGCCAGATCGTCCAGCGCCTGCAAGATGCGCAGACCGCGCGGATTGACGTACTGCTTGACCACCGAGGCGCCGCGCGCGCTGCTCTTGCCGGCGTCGTCGGCGCTGCGGTATTTGCCGGTCAGAAAGCCGCTGGCCAGCGAGTAGTAGCTGATCACGCCGAGCTCGCGTTCGCGCGCCAGCGGCTCCAGCTCGGCCTCATAGCTGGCGCGGTCGTAGAGGTTGTATTCCGGTTGCAGGCTTTCATAGCGCGGCAGTGTGTACTGCTCGGAAATATCCAGCGCATCGCGCAGGCGTGCAGCGCTGTAGTTGGACGCGCCGATGGCGCGCACCTTGCCCTGTTCGATCAAGCGGCCGAACGCGGCCAGCGTGGCTTCCAGCGGAATCGACTCGTCGTCTTCGTGCGCCTGGTACAGATCGATCACATCGGTCTGCAGGCGGGCGAGCGAATCTTCCACCGCGGCGGCGATGTTCTCCGGCGACAGGCCCGGATGCTCGCTCCATTTGGCCACCTTGGTGGCGATCAACACCTTGTCGCGCTTGCCGCTGCGTGCGAGCCAGCGCCCGATGATGGTTTCCGACTCGCCACCGCGATTGCCCGGTACCCAGCCGGAGTACGCATCGGCGGTGTCGATCAGATTGAAGCCGGCATCGACGAAGGCATCGAGCAACGCGAACGAGGTCGCCTCGTCGGCGCTCCAGCCAAACACATTGCCACCGAACACGATCGGTTGAACCTGCAGGCCGGAGCGGCCTAGCGCGCGGGAGTGGGTCATCACGGTTGCTCCTGATTCGAACTGCCGACAGGATAGTCATGCGTGTCGATGTTGCGTGTGACACCTGCGTGGATTCAGCGTTCCGCAGATCGCCCTCATCGACTCACGTCGTTTGAACATGTAGCCCGGCGCGCCTGGTGCGGCGCGTCATGCGGCGCACCGATCCATGCACATGGCAGCCTTCGGGCCGCATGCTAGGCTCGCGCTACTTTTTCCCGCAAAGGGCGCTGCGATGATCCGCAACAAGCTGGTGTATGCGTGTGTGGTGGGGATGGCAGTGGCGATGAGCGCGCCACTGGCCATGGCAATGAAACCGGCCGATAGCGCCAGCTTGCCGGCGCCCGATGCGGCGTTGCAAAAAGCCATCGACGGCAACTGGCGCGACCGGGTCTACGTGCAGCGCGATGTCTATCGTCATCCGGGCCAGACGCTGGCGTTCTTTGGCATCAAGCCGACCCAGATCGTCATCGAAATCACGCCGGGCGGCGGCTGGTATTCGGAAATCCTGGCGCCGTACCTGCGCGACAAGGGCAGGTATGTTGCCGCGGTGGTCGACCCGGCGGCGGTGCCGGAGGGGCGCGGCCGCGACTCGGCACAACGTGGGCGCGACGAGCTGGAGAAGAAGTTTGCGGCAAAACCGGAGGTGTATGGCAAGCCGTCGTTCGTGTCCTATGTGCCCAAGACGCCTTCGTTCGGCGTGGACAACTCGGCCGATCTGGTGCTGACCTTCCGCAACGTGCATAACTGGCGTATGGCCGGCAATGCCGATGCGATGTTTGCCGGCTTCTACAAGGTGCTCAAGCCCGGTGGCGTGCTTGGCGTGGTCGAGCACCGTGCCAAGGCCGACGTGGCGGCCGACGACAAGAGCGGCTATGTCGGCCAGGCGCAGTTGATCGCGATGGCAGAAGCGGCCGGATTCAAGCTCGCTGGCAAGAGCGAGGTCAACGCCAATCCGCGCGACACCAAGGACTATGCCGGTGGCGTATGGACCCTGCCGCCGAGCAACAACCACGACAAGGCCGACGATGCCAAGTACAAGGCGATCGGCGAGAGCGACCGCATGACCTTGAAGTTCGTCAAGCAGTGAGACGCCGCCTGCATGCCGACGCATCGCGTGTCGGCATGCAGGGTCTTGGGCGCTGCCCACGATGGTGCGTCGGTGGTGTCATGACGCGCGGCATGCGATGACGGTGCGATCAGGCGACTGCATAGACGGCGCCGGCAGCGTAATAACGGCCTGCCAGACCGATGCTGCGGCGCTTGCACCCAGCATGCCAGGGATGCGCAACCTCTCGCGAAGCGATACTCGCGGCCTCAGCGTTCGATGCCGTTACGGGCAGATGCAGCGCATCACCTGTCGCTCGTGGCGAAACCTCTTTGACCCGGTGCACGAATTCACGCGCCATGTGCGTGCCCTGCAACGACCTTGCGCAACAGGATTGGCATGTTGGTGTTGTTGAACAAACCCTATGGCGTGCTGTCGCAATTTAGCGACCGCTCGCAGCCGCCCAAGCGCACGCTGGCCGAATTCGGCCTGCCGGCCGACGTCTACGCGGCCGGTCGCCTGGATCACGACAGCGAAGGCCTGTTGCTGCTGACCGACGATGGTGCACTGGCGCATCGCTTGACCGACCCGCGCCACAAGCAACCCAAGACCTATTGGGTGCAGGTAGAAGGCGACCCAGAACCTGCGCAACTGCAGGCCTTGCGCGATGGCGTGCTGCTCAACGACGGCTCGACCCGCCTGGCCGATGTGCGCAGGCTCGATCCGGCACCGCAGCTGTGGCCGCGCGATCCACCGGTGCGCGTGCGCAAGACCGTGCCCGATGCCTGGCTGGAATTGCGGATCACCGAAGGGCGCAATCGCCAGGTGCGGCGCATGACCGCTTCGGTGGGCCTTCCGACCTTGCGTCTGATTCGCGTGGCGATCGGCGACTGGACCCTGGATGCGCTGGCGCCCGGCCAGTGGCGCATTGAACAACCGCATGGCGCGCGCCCTGGCAGGACGCGACGCTGATCCTGCATTCGGTACAGCAGTCGCTGCACCGCACGCGGCGCTGAGCTCGATGCATTTTGGACGACGTCGCTTACCGCACCGCTCATGCGGCATGAGCAGCAGGATGGGTAACGCGCGCACAGATGCAACGGTTGCGTGCCTGCGTGGCCGATCCACCCTGCGATGCGGCAAGACGGCGCGGGGCAGGGCAAGCGCGGTAATGACAGGGGCGCGACTAGGGGCAAGCAACGCGATCACACGCGATCGTTAATCTGCACATGTAATGCCGCATTCTTCGACCGCGCGAGTGGGCATCGATGGCTTAACCATTTCATGGTGGCACCGGCCGTCGTCCACAAACAAAAACGCCACGGCGCTGGGCCGTGGCGTTTTTGTTTGTGCCTTGAAAGACGGCTTATTCGATGCCGTCGCTCGGGGTCACTGCACCGCGACGCTGGTAGGCGGCGCGACGCGCGCTGGCGTTGCTGGCATGTTCGCGGTCCAGACGATGCACATTGCCGCCGAGCACCTGCTGGTCACGCTGGCGCTTGCGATACACGGCATAGCCGATCAGGCCCAGGCCGGCGACAGCCGCAGCCACAGTGACGGCCGGGTTGCGCTTGACCACTTTGCTGACGACCTTGCCGCCGGTGCGCACGGCACCCAGGGCAGCGCCGGTCTTCAGCCATTCGCTGGCGCCCGGACCGAAATGACGCAGGCTGCTGCCTGCATGACGGGCCTGATCGCCCGCGTTGGAGGCGGCGTGACGCAGGTGGTCGCCGGCATTGCCAGCCAGTTCCAGGGCACGCTCCAGGGCGCGTTCGGTGATCACAGTCAGCTTGCTCATTGGAGGCGTTTCCTTTCTGAGTACGTGTGCCGCAGTGTGTGGGCTGGTGCGTATAGACGGTGTTAGCGGTGGCAGGGCTTGTTTGGGTTGCGGTTAAGTAACGATGCGGGGCGACGCTGTGATCGGTGCTTACCTGGATTCGGCATTTACCTGGATGCAACAGAGGCCTGCCCTGGCCGGTATCGACGTCGACTCCCTTCTCCCGCCGGGAGAAGGGCTTACATCAGGTGCCGCGCGGTTTTGCTCTATGGGTTGCAGTCGCAGTCCATGGATCTTCCGGCCACGGATGCCGCGGATACCGGCCCTTCATCTCCTTCCTGACATCCGGATAGGTCGTGATCCAGAAGCTCTTCAGATCCTGGGTCACCTGCAACGGGCGTCCACCGGGTGAGAGCAGGTGCAGGGTCAGCGGAATGCGGCCGTCGGCGATGCGCGGGGTTTCGGCCAGGCCGAACAGCTCCTGCAACTTGACCGCCAGCACCGGCGGCAACGGTTGCTCGGCGTGGTCGAGGGCATAGACGATCTGTCGCTCCATGCCCGAGGGCACGCTGATGCGGGTGGGCGCATGGCGGTCGACCAGCTGGCGGCGGTCCCACGGCAGGGCGGCCTTGAGCGCTTCGCCTAGAGTGGCCTCGTCCAGCGCGTCCAGGCGGGTCTTGCCGGCGAAGGCCGGGCGCAGCCAGGTGTCCAGCGTCTCCAGCAACGCCGGGTCGGACAGGTCGGGCAGCGCAAGCTCGGGCATCCAGGCGCGTAACGACTGCAGGCGTGCACGCCATTGGCGCAGGCCGTCGGTCCACGGCAAGGCATCCAGGCCGAGCTGACGCACGGCCTCGGTCAGGGCGCCGGCGGCTTGCGCCGGATCGACGCGGCCGGCCGGGCGGCTGTCGAGCACGATGCGGTCGAAGCTGGATTGCCGGCGCGCGACCAGGGCGCGCTTGTCCGCGTCCCATTGCACCAGATCCTGCTGCACGAAGCGCTCGGGCACGCTGCGGCGCAGATAGCCGTCGTCCACCGGCGCGGCGCGCAGCAGCAGCGCGTCCTTGGCTTCGTAACGCAGTTCGCTGGCGACCAGCCAGGGTTCGCCGCGCAGGTCGCTGTGGTCGAACAGGCGCGCGCTGCGGCCGTTGGCGAGCAGGTAGCGCAGCGGGTCGTTGGGGTGGCGTGCGGCGATGCGGTCGGGGAAGGCATGCGAGAGCAGGTCGCCGAGCGCGTGCGCCTCCACGCTGGCAGGCGGGGCGCTGTCGCAGCGCAGCCGCCGTCGCCATTGTTTGGCGGCGCTGTCGATCGCGGCCAGGCCGCTGCGGTTGGCATCGTGTGCGCTGCGGCCTTGCCGGAATGCGGCCAGTGCGCGCCAGCGCGCAGCCAGTCCATCGCCACCCTGACGCAGCGGGTCGCGCGCTTCCAGCAAGGCGGCAAGGTCGCAGGCCAGCGCCACGCGTGTCGCATCGCCGGCCTGCGCCAGCATCGCGGCCAGGCGCGGATGCGTGCCCAGCGCGAGCATGCGCCGGCCCAGCGCGGTGATGCCGCCGCTGCCGGTGAGCGCGCCCAGCCGCTGCAGCAATTCCTGCGCGGCGGCCAGCGCGCCGGCCGGCGGGGCATCGACGAAGCGCAGCGCGGCGCTACCCCAGGCGGCCAGTTCCAGCGCCAGGCCGGCCAGTTCCACCTGGGTGATCTCCGCGCGCCGCTGCGGCTCCAGCCGTTGCGATTGCGGCCACAGCCGGTACGCCCAGCCGCTGGCCACGCGCCCGGCGCGGCCGGCGCGCTGGTCGGCCGAGGCCTGCGCGATGGCGGTGACGTCCAGGCGCGAGAAACCGCTGTTGGGGTCGTAGTGCGGCTCGCGCGCCAGCCCGCTGTCGATCACCACGCGCACGCCGGGCAGGGTGACCGAAGACTCGGCGACGTTGGTCGCCAGCACCACGCGGCGGCGCCCGGACGGGTCGGGTTGCAGCACCTGGCTTTGCGCCTCGACCGACAGCTCGCCGTGCAGCGGCAGCACCTGCATCGCCGGGTCCAGCATGTCCTGCAGCGCGCTGTGCACGCGTGCGATCTCGCGCTGGCCGGGCAGGAACACCAGCACATCGCCCGGATGGGTGGACAAGGCGTGTTCCACCGCGCGCCGGGTCTGCGGCTCCAGCGCCTCGTCGCGGCGCGCGGGAAAGTGCGCGATGTCCACCGGGAAACTGCGCCCGGCGCTGCTCAGGCGCGGTGCGTCGAGAAAGCCGGCCAGGCGCTCGCCATCCAGCGTGGCCGACATCGCCACGATGCGCAGGTCCTCGCGCACCTGCGCCTGCACGTCCAGCGCCAGCGCCAGGCCGAGGTCGCCGGCCAGATGGCGTTCGTGGAATTCGTCGAACAGCAGCGCGCCGACGTGCTCCAGCATCGGGTCGTCCTGGATCAGCCGGGTCAGGATGCCCTCGGTGACGACCTCGATGCGGGTACGTGCGGAGGTCCTGTTCTCGAAGCGGATGCGGTAGCCCACGGTCTCGCCGACCGGCTCGCCCAGCTGGCGCGCCATGAACACCGCGGCGCTGCGGGCGGCGACGCGACGCGGCTCGAGCATCACGATCTTGCGACCGGCCAGCCAGGATGCGTCCAGCAAGGCCAGCGGTACCTGGGTGGTCTTGCCGGCCCCGGGCGGGGCTTCCAGCACCAGTCGCGGATGGGCGGCCAGGCTGTCGCGGAGCTGCGGCAGCAGTGGGGCGATCGGAAAAGCAGGCTCGGTCATGCGCGGGAAGGATACGGGGCCGCCACAGATGGCGCGATGGTTGGCCGTCGGGTGAAGCCTGTCAGGGAATCCGGAAGTGCTCACCTCTTCGGGCATTCAAGCGATGATTCCGGCGGCCGGCGCTGCTTCAGATCGGTAAGACACATGTCGACAACCGATGTAATCCACGATCTGGATGCACCATGTCTGCTGTCACCCCGAAATTCGTCAGCCTGCAAAGCAAGCTGCTCGGCGCGCTCGCGCTGGGTCTGTCGGTCATCCTGCTGTGCGCCCTCGGCGGTCTGGGCACGGCGTGGCTGAGTCTGTCGGGCAAGGTGCCGCCGGAGGTGGCGCAGGCCTCCAGCAGCGAAGAGATCACCCGCGATTTCCGCCTGCAGGTGCAGGAATGGAAGAACGTGCTGATCCGCGGGCGCGATCCGGCGCTGCTGGACAAGCACCTGGGCGCATTCCGCGAGCAGGGCAGGAAGGTGCAGGCCAGCACCGAGGCGCTGGCCAGGGCAACCCGGGACCCGCAGGCGCGCGCGCTGGCGCAGGACTTTGCCAAGGCGCATCTGACCTTGCAGCGCAATTACGAAGCGGCGCTGGGCAAGTTTGCCGAGGCCGGTTACGACACCCAGGTGGGCGACCAGCTGGTCAAGGGCCAGGACCGCGCGCCCAGCCAGACGCTGGAAGCGCTGGTGAAACGCAGCAAGACCCTGGCCGATGCGGCGGTGCTGGCCAGTTCGCAATCGGCGCAGCACAAGCTGGTGCTGTCGGCGGTGGCCACGATCGCTGCGGCGCTGTGCCTGGTGGCAGTGCTGGGCTGGTGGATTCGTCGCTCGATCGTACGCCCGATCGAAAACGTGGCACGTGCGGCACGCCAGGTGGCGGCTGGCGATCTGTCGGCGCGTGCAGCAGTCAGCAATCGCGATGAAATCGGTCTGCTTGGCCAGGCCATGGGCCAGGTGGTCAACACGCTCACCGATGTCTCCACCGCGCAGGCCGACATGGCGCAGCGCCACGAAGCCGGGCAGATGAGTTACCGCATGGATGCGCAAGCCTTCCCGGGTGCATACGGCCGCATGGTCGACGACACCAACGGCTTGATCGGCGCGCAGGTCGGTCTGATCGGCGACATGCTGCAGGTGATGCAGCATTACGCGGTCGGCGACATGTCGGTGGACATGCCGCGTCTGCCGGGCGAGAAAGCGCAGATCACCGAGGCGATGGACACCACCAAGCGCAACCTGGCGGCGATCAATGGCGAAATCCGTGGCCTGGTCGACGCGGCGGCGGCCGGCGACTTTGCCACGCGCGGCAATGCCGAGGCCTATCAGTTCGAGTTCCGCGCCATGGTCAGCGGCGTCAACGGCCTGATGCAGAACGTGGACCAGAATCTGGCCGAGCTGTCGCAGCTGCTCAAGGCGATCGCCGATGGCGACCTGACCGCGCGCATGCATGGCAACCAGCAAGGCGTATTCGCGCGCATGCGCGACGATGCCAACGCCACGGTGCAGCGCCTGACCGATATCGTCGGCGACATCACCGTGGCCGCGCAGACCATTCGCACCGCCTCGGCGGAGATTGCCGCCGGCAACAACGACCTGGCGCAGCGCACCGAACAGCAGGCTGCCAACCTGGAAGAAACCGCTGCCTCGATGGAAGAACTCACCTCCACCGTGCGCCAGAACGCCGACACCGCGCAGCAGGCCAGCCGCGGCGCGCAGGCGGCCGCCGAGATCGCCGGGCGCGGTGGCGAGATGGTGGCCAGCGTGGTCGACACCATGGGCGAGATCGAGGTGTCGTCCAAGAAGATCGCCGAGATCATCAGCGTCATCGACGGCATCGCGTTCCAGACCAATATCCTGGCGCTGAACGCGGCAGTGGAGGCGGCGCGTGCCGGCGAACAGGGCCGTGGCTTTGCCGTGGTCGCCTCGGAAGTGCGCGCGCTGGCGCAGCGTTCGGCCGGCGCGGCCAAGGAGGTCAAGCACCTGATCGATGCCTCGGTGAACAGCGTGGAGCGCGGCAGCGCGCGCGTGGATCAGGCCGGGCAGACGATGCAGCAGATCGTGCAGTCGGGGCAGCAGGTGACCACGTTGATCGCGGAGATTTCCGCCGCATCGCGCGAACAGTCCTCCGGCATCGAGCAGGTCGCCCGCACCGTCAACGACATGGACGAAACCACCCAGCGCAATGCCGCGCTGGTGGAAGAAGCCTCGGCCGCGGCACGTGCGATGGAAGAGCAGGCGGTGGAACTGAGCGAAGCGGTATCGGTGTTCCGTCTGGATGCACGTCGGCCGCCGCTGGCGGCTGCGGCTTGATTGCGTGAGGCGTTGTAGCGGCCCAGGTGCAGCTGCTTGAATCAAAGCCCGGTGCGTCGAGGGCGCGGTGCCCTCACTGCTTGCGGGACACGCCGTGCATCCCTCCGTGGAGGCTCCTTGGCGGCATCATGCCACCAAGGTTCCCGCAAGCGGCGGGGACACCGCACCAGAGCCTTGGTCGGTGGCCGGGTCAAAACCTGTGTTTGCTTCGAAGTTCGAGATCGCCTTGTTCAAGGTTTGCCTGTTGCTCGGCGTCGATTGAGAAGCGAACCGGAAGCTCATAATCCGCACAACGCACGTCGTGCATTGCTTGCACCAAGCACACCGACCATCTCGCTTGGTCCTTGCCCGCCCACCGTCGCGGGACCTTGAGCGGCATGGATGCCGCGCCAGAGCCTACATGGACGTACTTGCGGCGTGTCCAGCGATGGTGGGCGGGCAAGGGCCCTGCAGCCAAGCGACAGATCGACCGCTCCAGGATCGATCCATCGGCACCATCCAGTCACTTCGAGACAGAAGACAGCTGCGCTACCTCTGCGAATTCAAGTTGCGTCGTTGTTGGACGGCCAAGCCAGGCCAGGCCGACCTCAGCACCCGGGCATCAACCCGCTTCGCGCATCCGCGCGGTCAGGCCCTTGAGGAAGGCGCGCAGCAGCTGGTCGCCGCAGGGGCGAAAATTCTTGTGGCCGGGCTGGCGGAACAGCGCGGACAGTTCCGGCTTGGACAGCGGGAAGCCGGCGCTGGCGAAGATGGCGTGCATGTCCACGTCTTTCAGCTCGAAGGCCACGCGCAGTTTCTTCAACACCAGGTTGTTGCCGACGCGGGTTTCCAGCGGGCGCACCGGCTGGCTCTCGTCGCGGCCGCGGAAACGCAGCACCAGGCCGTCGAGGAAGCGCGCCAGCATTGCGTCGGTGCAGGGCTCGAAACCGGGCTCGTCTTCCTTCTTCAGCCAGGCCTGTACCTGCGGCTTGTCGAGCGCGAACTCCGGGTCGGCCAGGTGGGTGATCTCCACCACCTTGTCGTCGCTGAGGTCGAGCATGTAGCGGATGCTGCGCA
Source organism: Xanthomonas sp. CFBP 8152 (assembly GCF_014199025.1). Classification (NCBI taxonomy): domain Bacteria; kingdom Pseudomonadati; phylum Pseudomonadota; class Gammaproteobacteria; order Lysobacterales; family Lysobacteraceae; genus Xanthomonas; species Xanthomonas sp. CFBP 8152. Next base: position 60,421 of record NZ_JACHNO010000007.1, on the reverse strand, counting down.
GTACATCGTTGTGGATCATGACAATTCCGGGGCCCCGGCCTGTGGCCGGAAAGGCGCCATTCTACGGGGGCGACGCGGAACGCGGCGTGTGCCCCGCCGATCCGTCGCCGAACCGGCGGCCGCTCAGCTGCCGCGATAGGTGGAATACCCGTACGGCGAGAGCAGCAGCGGCACGTGGTAATGGCCGTCGTCGGCGATGCCGAACGCGATCGGCACCTGTTCCAGGAAGGGCGGCTCGGCCAGCGCGGTGCCGGCTGCACGCCAATAGCCGGCCACCTCGAATTCCAGCCGGTAGCGGCCGGGTTGCAGCGTGAGCGCAGCCAGTGCGGGGCAGCGCCCGTCCTGGTTGGTGACGCCGTCGAAGTGCAGGGTGGCGCCGGCGAACAGGCGCAATGCGATGCCGGCGGCGGGGCGGCCCGTGGCCGTATCCAGCACATGGGTGGAGAGCGTGCTCATGCCACCGCCTGGGTCGGTTGCGGCCATTGGCCGACGAACTCGGGCTGGTCGTAGGCCAGGTAGCTGTCGACGATGGCCTGGCGGTCGTCCAGGAACAGCTGGTCGGCCACTGCGCGGGCCAGCCGAGGCAGCGCGACCTTGAGCCCGGACAGGGCCGCCGCCGACGGGCCATGGTTGATCAGCGCCGAATAGTTGAAGGCGAACAAGCCGTGCAGCAGCGCGGCATCCTCGGGCGTGCGCGGCAGCAGTTCGAAGCCCGGCCCCAGGTAGGGATGCGCATCCAGCACCGGATTGGCCTGGCCCGGAGGCGGCTGGTAGCGGTCGGACCAGCAGGCGATGCGCCCGGACAGCGCGGCCAGTTCCGGACGCAGCTGCGGGTCGGTGACCAGCCCGGTGGCAACGGCCAGAAAATCGAAACGGTGCTCGCCCTGCGGCGTGCGCACCACCACCTGGTCATCGCGCTCGGCCACCTCCAGCCATGGCGCGCCCAGATGCAGCGCGAAGCCGGCATGCGCGCAGGCGCGCTGGAAGGTGTCGTTGGTCGGCGGCTGGTTATGCGCGAAGAAGCTGGCCATCATCCGGTACTTGTCCGCATCCGGCAGCGCCAGAAAGCGCGGAATGATGCCGGCCTGTTCCATGTGGCGGAATGGATTGATGCGCGGCAATGCGCTGCGGCGCACGAACACCTCGGCACCGGCGGCGCCCTGATCCAGCGCGAAGCAGGCATTGTCGAACGCGGAGGCACCACCGCCCAGAATGCCCACGCGCTTGCCGGCCAGCGCGGCGAAGTCGATCTGGCCGGAGGTATGCGCATAACGCTGTGCGGGCAGGGCGCGGCTGATCCAGTCCGGCACCATCCACTGGCCGCCGCCCTGGATGCCGGTGGCCAGGATCAGCTTGCGCGTCAGCAATGGCGCGCCCATCGCCAGATGCAGGCGGTGGATGCCCGGCGCCACATCCGGCTCCACCCGCGCCAGCTGCGTGGCATTGCGCACCGGCAGGCGCAGCACCGCGCGGTACCAGCGCAGATAGTCCATCCAGCTGCCGCGCGGGATCTTGTCCAGCGCGTCCCAGCCGGCGCCGCCGTGCTGGGCTTCCCACCAGGCGCGGAACGTCAGCGACGGCACGCCCAGGTCGATCGAGGTGATCTGCTTGGGCGTGCGCAAGGTCTGCATGCGCGCGTAGGTCACCCACGGGCCTTCCTGCCCGGCCGGGTTCTCATCGATGACCAGCACGTTGTGCACGCGCTCGCGTTGCAGTGCGAAGGCCGCGCCCAGGCCGCTCTGGCCGGCGCCGACGATGACCACGTCGTACACGTGCCCTGCCGGATGCACGCGCGGCTGCACCCAGGCATCGCCGCCGTGGGCCAGGCGTTGCAGGTCGTGGTGGAGCTCGCGTTCGAGTTGGGCCAGGCTCATGGCAGTGCCTCCAGGCGCAGTTGCACGATCTTGCCGATCTCGGTGAGGGCGGTGGAAATCTCTTCGCTGCGCGAGGCGTCCAGCCGGCGTTCCAGCGCGGCCAGGATGCCGGCCTTGTCATGCAGCCGCACGCAGATCACGAACGGAAATCCAAACCGATGGCGATAGGCCTGATTGAGCGCGTGGAAGCGCTTGAATTCGGCTTCGCCGAGCCGGTCCAATCCGGCCGAGGCCTGCTCGGCGGCCGACGCGGCGGTGAGCGTGCGGTCGATCGCCGCCTTGCCGGCCAGCTCCGGGTGCGCGCGGATCAACGCGACCTGGTCCTCCTGCGACGCGTCGAACACCACCTGCATCAACCCGCGGTACACATCGGCAAACGGGCGCCGCCGTGCAGCGCGTTCGACCACCCACGGCGAATGCTCGAACAGCTCGCGATAGCGCGCCACGAAGGCGGCATCGTCCAGCACGCTGTCGTCGATCACGCTCATGCATGCGTTCCCTGCAGCGAGACATGCGCGGCGACCACTTTCCAGCCGTCGGCAAAACGCACCCAGCTCTGGCTCTGGCGGCCGCGCACGCTGCTGCCGTCGCGGATGAATTCCGCATGCGTGGTGGCGAAGTCGTGGCCGAAGCCGTGCACCTGCACATGCGCAAGCCGGCGTTGCGGCGAGCCGCCGCGGCCGATGCGAAAGGCGCGGATCGCATCGATGCCGTAGAGCACTTCGCCCACGCCGTAGCGCACCGTGCTGGGTGCGGCGTGAAACAGTGCATCCATTGCGGCGATATCGTCGTGCATCAGGGCCTGCTCGTAGCTGTGGAAGGCGGCGGTCACTTGCGCGATCACCTCGGGCAGGTCGATGGCGGCGCTGTCGATGCTCATGCCGGATGGACCTGCAGCCAATGCCGCGCAATATCGATGCGGCGCGCAATCCAGGCATCGCCGCTGGCCAGCACGTGATCGACAAAACGTGCCAGGGCCGCCGCGCGCGCCGGCTTGCCGACGATGCGTCCGTGCAGGCCGACCGACAGCATGCGCCCGCCTTCGCTGCGCAGTTGCTCGAAGCCATCGCGCAGATAACGGAAGAACGGCTCGCCGTCGGCAAAGCCGTTGTAGGCCACGAATTTCATGTCGTTGGCGTCCAGCGTGTACGGCACGATCAACTGCGCGCGGCCGTGGCGATGGTCGTAGTACGGCACATCGTCGGCATAGCTGTCGGCGTCGTAGACAAAGCCGCCTTCCTCGGCGACCAGCCGCGCGGTGTTGGGGCTGGTGCGGCCCTGGTACCAGCCCAGCGGACGGCTGCCGGTAACGCGCGTGTGCACGGCGATGGCCTCGACGATATGGGCACGCTCGGTGGCCGCATCCACATGCTGGTAATCGATCCAGCGCAGACCGTGGCTGGCGATCTCCCAGCCGGCCGCGCGCATCGCGGCGACTGCCTCGGGGTTGCAGGCCAGTGCCTGCGCCACGCCGAACACGGTCACCGGCACATCGCGCGCAGTGAACAGCCGATGCAGCCGCCAGAAGCCGGCACGGCTGCCGTAGTCGTACAGGCTTTCCATCGCCATGGCGCGCGCGCCGGGCTGCGCTTGCGCGCCGACCATCTCCGACAGGAAGGCCTCCGAGCCGGCATCGCCGTTGAGCACGCAGTTTTCCGCGCCCTCTTCGTAATTGATGACGAACTGCACCGCGATGCGTGCGCCACCGGGCCACTGCGCCGCAGGCGGGGTGGCGCCATAGCCGACCAGATCGCGCGCGGCGCTCATGCATGCGGCTCCGCATGCCAGGCCGCCAGTGCGGCTTCTACCGCCAGCCCTGGTGTGCAGGCATGGCCTTCGGCGCGCAGCACCGCTTCCAGTGCGGCCAAGGTGATCAGCACCTTGTGCTTCATCGCGTTGTAGCCCATCGCGCCGATGCGCCAGATCCTGCCCTGCAAGGGCCCGAACGCGGTGCCGATCTCGATCTCGAAATCCTCGCGCATGCGCCGGCGCACCGCATCGCTGTCGATGCCGTGCGGAATCACCACGCCGGTGACATTGGTCATGCGGTGCGCATCGTCGCCGAACACCTCCAGCCCCAACGCACGGATGCCGGTGCTCACCGCACGCCCGGCGGCGGCATGGCGGGCGAAGCGGGCATCCAGGCCTTCCTGCAGCGCGACGCGCGCGCATTCGCGCGCGCCGTACAACATGGTGGTGGCTTCGGTGTGGTGATTGAGGCGCTTGTCCGACCAGTAGTCCATGATCATCGCCAGATCGAAATAGTTCGAGGCGATGCGCGGCCCGCTGCCGTTGACGATGTCCTCGCGCACGATGCCGCGCTCGACATGCCGACGCGCGAAGATCGCCGCGGCCGCCGCGTCGGAGACGGTGATCGGCGCCGAGCCGGACGGCCCGCCCAGGCATTTCTGCAAACCGCCGGTGACCACGTCCACGTCCCAGCGATCGCTGGCGATGGGCATGCCGCCGATGGTGGCGGTGGCATCCACGTAACTCAGCGCGCCGGCCGCGCGGCACAGCGCGCCGAGGCCATCCAGCGGCTGGGCCATGGTGGTGGAGGTGTCGCCATGCACGGTAGCGACCAATTTGGGTGCCACGCGCTCGATCGCCTCGGCAATGGCAGCAAGCGGCACCACTTCGCCCCAGGGCGCATCGACGGTGTGCACGTCGGCACCGAGCCGGCCCAGGATCTCGGTAAGCAGCAGGCCGAAACGGCCGAAGTTGATCACCAGCACGCGGTCGCCCGGGCTGACCAGCGATACCAGCGCCGCTTCGATCCCGGCGCGCGCGGTGCCGTCGACCAGAAACGTCCAGCGATTCTCGGTGCCGAACAGCGGCCGGTACAGCGCCATCACCTCGTTCATGTAGGTGGTCATTTCCGGATCGAACTGGCCGAGCAGATCGGCCGCCATCGCGCGCAGCACGCGCGGATGCGCATTGACTGGGCCCGGGCCCATCAACAGCCGTTGCGGGGGATCGAGTTCGCCGAAGGTGTGCAGGTGACGCAGATCAGGTGGCAAGGGGATCTCCCAGGTATTCGATGAAGTGGCGCATGACCGCCAGTGCGAGCTCGGCATCGGCCGGGGCCACGTATTCGTCCGGATGATGGCTGATGCCGCCAGCGCAGCGTACGAACAGCATCGCGGTGGGGCAGAGCGATGCCATCACCATCGCATCGTGGCCGGCGCCGGACACCAGATGGCGCGGTGCGATGCCTTGTGCGGCCACTGCGTGTGCCAGACGGCTCAGCAACGCCGGCGCGCAGGGGCTGGCGGCGAGTGTCTGCAGCGGATCGATGGTGATGGCAATGCCGCGGAGCGCGCTGATCCGTGCCAGCGCGTGTTCGATCTCCAGCACCGCCGCATCGCGGCTGGCGTCGTCGCCGGCGCGCACGTCCAGCGTGCAGTCCACCCGGCCGGGCACCACGTTGGTGGCGCCGGGTGCGACCTGCAGCCTGCCGACCGTGGCGACCAGGTCGTCGCTGCCGGCGCGTGCAATCCTTTCGATCGCCAGCAGGGCCTCGGCAGCGGCGCTCAGTGCGTCGCGACGCAAGGCCATGGTGGTGGTGCCGGCGTGGCCGGCGCGGCCATCGAAGCGCAGGGCAAAGCGCCGCTGCGCCGCGATCGCGGTGACGATGCCGATCGGCAGGCCTTCGGCTTCCAGCACCGGGCCTTGCTCGATATGGGTTTCCAGATAGGCCAGCACGCTGCCGGGCGCGCGTGCGGCCTGCGCTATCCGCGCGATATCCAGATCCCAGTCGGCCAGCGCGGTGGCCACGTCGGTGCCGGCCGCGTCGGTGACCGCCAGCGTGGCGGGGTCGAGCGTGCCGGCGACCGCGCGGCTGCAGAACATCGAGACAGGAAAGCGCGAGCCTTCTTCGTCGCCGAAGGCGATCACCTCGATCGCGAACGGCAGGCGCCGCCCCTGTGCATGCAGCGCGGCGACGCATTCGATGCCGAGCAGGACGCCGAGCGGGCCGTCGTAGCGCCCGGCATCGCGCACGCTGTCCAGATGGCTGCCGATCAGCACTGCCGGCGCGTCGGCACGTGCGCCTTCGTAGCGCCCGATCAGGTTGGCCGCTGCGTCCAGCTGCACCTGCATGCCGGCCTGGCGCATCCATTCGCTCACCTGGGCGACGGCGGCGCGGTGCGCCGGGCTGAGCCAGGCACGGAACAGCCCGCCGGGCGTGTCGCTGTAAGGTGCAACACCCAGCGCATCGCAACGGGCGACCGCGCGTGCGCCCGAGCAGTGGATGGAGGAAGTGAGCTGCGCACTCAGCATGGGGCGCGGTGCGGGCGTTGTGTCGCACCGGCGCTGCCAGGACCGCGATGCGACAGGAACCGATGCATGACGCCTCCGCAGGCGGTGTGGAAGGGACGAGGCACGCCGGGCGATTGAGTGCCCGGACGTCGTGGCGACAGGCGCGTGCGCACCGGGCGTCGCAATTGACTATACGAACCGCCCCCGTCACCCCAAAGCGGTTTTTTTAGGGGCACGCGTTGCAAAAAATGCGACACACCGACCCGCACTGCCCGCTGCGTGGCGCCGACCGACGCCGACGAGCAGCAGATCCAGACGGTGGCGCCGCGCGTTGCGGAAGAACAGGGCGGCGTTGTCTGGCTCAGCGAATTGCGCGACACGCCCCCTCCAGGTACCTTGCGCATCACCGCCCCGCCCACACCGCGTGCGCGGTCCTGTGGCGCAAGCCGCCCAGGCTGCTGCGTGATCACGCTGATATCAAGGTCTCGATCGGGGCCGACAACGGCTTGACCGACGGCTTGTGCATGCGCATCGCCGTTCGTCGTTGCAGCGGTCGAGCAGCGCAGACAACGCGGGATGGGCACGTGCAGACAACGTCATCGGAACACGCGATCGCTCCTGCGCGCGGCTTTCGATGGGGCCACCGCCCGCTCGAGCCGCCGGCTCAAATGCGGCCGTCGAAACCCAGGTCCTGTCGCAATGCGTCCACGCAATAGTCGACGAAGGTACGCACCTTGGCCGAGCCCCGACGACCTTCCACGTAGACCACATGCACCGGTTCCGGTGCGATCTCGAAGGGCTCCAGCATGCAGGCGAGCTTGCCGCTCTGAAGATGTTCGCGGATCTGGTAGGACGGCACCTGCGTCAGTCCCCAGCCCTGCACGGCGGCGGTGATGGCGGCATTGAACGAGGTCACGTGGAGACGGGATGCCACCTCGACCAGATGCTCGCGCCCATCAATGCGGAACAGCCATCTGTGCGCGCGTTCGGCCGATGAGGTGGAGATGGTGGCGTGCTGCGGCAGATCGTCCGGATGCTGCGGAGAGCCCTGCGCTGCAAGATAGCCGGGCGAGGCGCAGACCATGCGGCGCACGCTGCCGACCGGGATCGCGGTCAGCGACGAGTCGGGCAGTGCGCCAATGCGCACGGCGACATCGATACCTTCGTCCAGTAGCGGCAGCACGCGGTCGGCCAGGATGGCGCGTGCGGTCATCGACGGATACTCGGTGAGAAATCGCGTTAGTACCGGTGTGACATGCAAGGCGCCGAACATCTGCGGCGCTGTCACCGTCAGCAAGCCGCTGGGAAGTGCGTGCACCCCGGCGGCCCTGTTTTCGACATCCTCCAGATCGGCAAGCAGGCGTCGGCAGTCGACAGCGTACTGATGCCCGGCCACGGTCATCCGCATCTTGCGTGTGCTGCGCATGACCAGCAGCACGCCCAGGCGGCTTTCCAGCTGCGCGACGGTGCGGGTGACCGTTGCGGTTGAAATGCCAAGACGCCGCGCAACGCCGGCAAAGTTTGCCTCCCCTGCCAGTGCGGCAAACAGCGTCATTTCCTGAATGCGGTCCACGTGCGTCTCAGCGTCGAATGTGGCAGCACAGTAACAGCCTGCCGATGCACGTCGCGCGACACCCCCGGCCTGGGGATCGCATGCGCCTGCGCGCGGCATTGCAGCAATGGCAATGGTGAATTGCCCCCCTTGGTGGTTCTCGACATTAGCCTGCGCGCCTAGCATGGCCGGCTCTTCATCGATCTGGGATCTCAATGGATCATTCCGATGCGCTCATCGCAGACAACATCGATAACGCCACAACGGATGTCAGTCGCCGCAACCTGCTGCTGGCATCGTGCATAGGCACCGCGTTCGCACTTGGCGCCGGCGCGCTCGGCGCTACCGAACTTTCCAACAAAGCCAGTGACCTCAAAGAGGACGCCATGCCGATCGACGAAGCACTTCGTGTCAGTTTCCACACGCTACAGGTCGGCGATGTCGACGTGTTCTACCGCGAGGCCGGGCGCAACGATGCACCGGTCCTGTTGCTGCTGCACGGGTTCCCCAGTGCCAGCCATATGTTCCGCGATCTGATGCCGCTGCTGGCAAGCCAGTACCGCCTGATCGCGCCTGATTTGCCCGGCTTCGGCAATACCAAGGCGCCGCCGCGCGGGCAGTTCGATTACACGTTCGACAATCTTTATAAAGTCATTGAAGGCTTCACCGAAGCGTTGGGGCTCACCAGCTACAGCTTGTACGTGTTCGATTACGGCGCACCGGTGGGCTTGCGCCTGGCTGCGGCAAATCCGCACAAGGTGCAAGCGATCATCAGCCAGAACGGCAATGCCTATCTGGAAGGTTTCAGCGACCAATGGGGCCCCTGGCAGGCGTACTGGCGTGAGCCGACCGCGGCCACTCGCGACGCATGCCGCGACTCGCTGTCGCCGAAGACCATTCGCGACTGGCAGTACGGTACCGGTGCCGACCCGGGCAGGCTGTCGCCGGATGGCTACACGCTGGACATCGCATACATGGCCCGTCCGGATGCCGAAGAGATCCAGCTCGATCTGATTCTCGACTACCGTAGCAACGTCGCGGCCTATCCGGCCTTCCACGCGTATTTCCGCAAGTATCAGCCGCCGTTGCTGGCGGTGTGGGGCAGGCACGATCCCGCCTTCATTCCGCCGGGCGCGCGGGCCTATCGCAAGGACCTGCCGAACGCCGAAGTGCATCTGCTGGATGCCGGTCACTTCGCATTGGAAACGCATGCCTCGCAGATCGCGCAGTACATCGGCCACTTCCTGGGACGCACGCTCGAGGTGGCTGCGTAGGTACCGTCGCGTGGCTGGTGCTGCTGCCATGCGAGCCGCACCGGTCCAATGCCCACAGCCAGCGGAAGACGTTGGCGAGCGCAACGTTGTCAGCAAGCGCAAGCACGCTTGGCCGTTGTACGGCCATGGCGTGCTTGTGGGATATCTCCAACAGTCCGATGTGAGATGACAAGCACCTCACACCGAGGTGGAACGCGCCAGGCTCAATCCGCCGACAGCGATCCCAGGGTGAAGCCGGAGACGGCATTGACCTTGCCGCGCCAGAGCACACCACGGTTGCTGGGCAGGGGCTGGCCGCCGGGCGAGAAGCAACGCGAGTCGATCAGGTGAAGGAACTGCGGCGGCCGGCTGCTTTGCTGCGCATCTTCCTCGGTGTCGTAGATGCTGGCGTGGCTGGCAAAGGCGCGACGGATATCCTCTTTTTCTTCCGCATCGCCCGGATAGGCGGCAGAGAATTCCTGCGCAAACGCCTCGAAGTACTGCTTTCCGCTGACCAGCTGGCCGGACACGATGATGCCCTCGACAAACAGCGTGATGCCGAACTGCACGTTCGAGGTGTTGACGGTTGCGACCAGCTTCTGCAGATACCAGTCCAGGCTCTGGCCGTCGAACGCCAGCTTGACGTCTTCCAGGTTGGGTTGATTGTCGTCTAGCTCTGTCATATGACTCTCCTTGGTGGAAGGGTTGATGCGTCTGTCGAAATAAGCGCGGCGAAGTACCTACTCATCGCCCCGCATGCCCAAGAAAGCAAATGCATCCTGTCCGGTGATCGGCGTGGTTGAGTCCGCCATCGTCGCCTTGGAGAGCATGCCCAGAGTCTATGACATGTGCACCTTGTCGGCCTGCCCGGGCTGGAGTCTTGATCCTGCGCGCCCGCCTCTACTGTCCTGCAGGGTGACTGGCGGACCCGATGGCTTGATTGGCCGCCAGCAACGTCTGCCCGCCACGCACTCAACTGCAGGAAGCGGCAACACGCCTAACCCTTACCACCCAGCCACCGCACCATCGGAGCGCGGATCGCTCGCCCCGCTGATCACGCCATCCACCTCGCGCACCAGCGCGCCTGCGTGTCCCATCACCGAGCTGTAGGCGGGCAGCAGGTCCACTGCGTGCCCGGCATCGCGCAGTGCCTGCACCAGTGCCGGATCAAAGCGGTCTTCCAGCTTGAGTGACGTGCTGTCTTCGCCCCAGGTGCGTCCCAATAACCAGCGTGGTGCGGTGATGGCCTGTTGCAGCGGCACGCCGAAACGCGCGTAGCGGGAGAAGATCGCGGCCTGGGTCTGTGGCTGGCCTTCGCCGCCCATGGTGCCGTAGGCCATGACGCGGCCGTCGTCGAAGGTGGCCAATGCCGGGTTGAGGGTGTGGAAGGGTTTGCGCCCCGGGGCGAGTGCGTTCCAGCCGTCGGGGGCCAGGCGGAAACTGCAGCCGCGGTTTTGCCAGGTGATGCCGGTGCGCGGCAGCACCAGGCCGGAGCCGAATTCGAAATAGGTGGACTGGATGCAACTGACCGCGCGGCCGTGCGCGTCGATGGCGCCGAACCAGACGGTGTCGCCGGCCTGCGAGGATTGCGGCCAGGGCCGTGCGCTGCGCATGTCGATGCGTGCGGCGAGCGCATCGAGTGCGGCACTGTCATCGAGCAGCGCCTGTGCATCCAGCGTCATCCAGGCGGGGTCGCCGAGGTGTGCGTCGCGGATCAGGAAGGCGTGTTTGCTGGCTTCGATCAGGCCGTGGAGGTGCGCATAGCTGTCGGGCTGTTCGGCCTGCAGGCGATCGAACAAGGCAAGGATCAGCAGCGAGGCGAGGCCTTGCGTGGGCGGTGCGTGGTTGTAGAGGCGCGCGCCATGGATGGCGACCGAGAGCGGTACGCTGGCGTCGGCACGGTGGCTTGCGAGATCGGACGCGCGCAGCGGGCTGCCGAGTGCCTGCAGGTCGGCGGCGATGTCGTCGGCCACTGCGCCGCGATAGAAACTGTCCAGGCCCTGGTCGGCCAGCTGCTGCAGGGTGTGTGCGAGCTGCGCCTGCTGCAGCAATGCGCCTTCGCGCAGCGGCGTGCCGTGGGGTTCGAAGATGTCCGCGTAGGCACCGGGTTGCACGCGCAGTTCGGCGCCCTTGCCGGCGGCGATGTGCGCGCCGCCCAGCGTCACCGGCACGCCGACGCTGGCGTGGTGGATGGCGTCCTGCAACAGGCGCTGCAGCGACAGGCTGCCGCCTGCGTGCTGCAGGGCAAGCGCCCAGCCGGAGACGGTGCCGGCGACGGTATTGGCTGCGCCCGGGCCGCGCCACGGAATGCTGCTGTGGCCGCGATAGAACTCCAGGTTTGCGGCCTGTGCGGCGCGGCCGCAGGCATCGATGGCGTGCACGCGGCCGTCGGGGTCGTGGATCAGCCAGAAGCCGTCGCCCCCGATGCCGGTCATGTGCGGATACACCACGGCCAGGCAGGCGGCAGTGGCGACCGCGGCTTCGATGGCATTGCCGCCGTCGCGCAGCACATCGCGCCCGGCCTGTGCGGCCAGATGGTGCGGGGCCACGACCATGCCGCGGCGTGCGCGCAAGGTGTGCAGCATCAGCGTGTCTCCGGCGGTGGGCTGAAGGCGAGCAGGCCGTCGCGTTCGAGTTGCGCGGCGAGCGCGAACAGGCGGTCTTCGCGGCCGGGTGCGGCGATCAGCTGCACGCCCAGCGGCAGGCGACCGGGGCGCGGCAACGGCGCGGCCAGCACCGGGCAGGCGGCCAGGCCGAGCGGCTGGGTGAAGATTCCCAGGTTGGCGCGTGCGGACACCGGCAGGCCGTCGATCTGGATGGTGTCCTGGTCGATGCGTGGCGCCACGCAGGGGGTGGCCGGCGCGATCAACACATCCACCTCGTCCCAGAGGCGTTGCATGGCGGCGTCAAACCACTGCGCGAAGCGGTGCGCATCGGCCACCGCGCTGGCGGGCAGTTGCAGGCCGGCAAGCAGGCGGTCGCGGGTGGCCGGGTCGAACTGCTCGGCCTGCGTGTTCAGGCCGGCGCGATGGCGGTGGCCGCCCTCGGCGGCGGTGAGCACGAAGGCGGCGGCGCGGGCGCGCTGCGCGTCGGGCAAGTCGATGCTGGTGAAGCTGTTGCATGCGGTCAGCAGCGTGTTGAGGCCGGCGTCCAGCTCGGGATCCAGGTTGCGCTGGAACCAGCCGCCCAGGCGGGCGATGCGCAGGCTGCCGGCATTGCACGACGCCAGCGGGTGACCGAGCATGACTTCATGGACGCGGCGCAGGTCGGCGATGGAGCTGGCGAACGGGCCGACCACGTCCAGCGCATCGACGAAGCCGAACACGCCATCCAGCGGCAACGCGCCGTGCGTGGGACGCAGGCCGTACACGCCGCACAGCGCGGCCGGGACGCGGATGGAGCCGTTGGTGTCCGAGCCCAGCGCAAACGGCACCAGCCCGGCGGCCACTGCGGCGGCCGAGCCGCCCGACGAGCCACCGGCCAGATGACGGTGATCGTGCGGGTTGGCGGTGGTGCCGTAGTGCGCGTTGACGGTGGCGAAGCCGTAGGCGAATTCGTCCATGTTGGCAGTGCCGACCAGCACCGCGCCGGCGTCGCTCAGCCGTTGCACCACGGCCGCATCGCGGCTGGCGGGCGCGCACTGCGCGCGCACGACGGCGCCAGCGGTGGTGACCTGGCCGGCGACGTCGAACAGATCCTTGACCACGAACGGCACGCCGGCCAACGCACCGCCGTCGCTGCCTCCGGCCAGCGCGGCCTGCACGCGCGCGGCATCGGCGGCGGCGCGTGCGGGCAGCAGTCGGGTGATCGCGCGCAATTGGTCGTTGGCCTGGTTGATGCGCGTCAGCGTCTGGGTGGCATGGCGCGCGGCCAGGGTGGGCTGGCTGCGGGTGGTGCTGACGATGGAGGCGATCAGCCCGCGCGGGGTGGTGGTGTCCGGCGCTGCGGGGCGCGGCGCGTTGAAGCTGGCGAGCAGCTGCGCGTGGCCACGCAGGACCTCGGTATTGCGATCGATGCCGGCCTGCCACTGCGCTGGGAGTTGCATGGGGTCACCTGGTTGGGAGCGGGGATTCGCTAGTTGGGATTCGGGATTGGGGCGCCGCAGCCTCATCCGCGCCTCGGGCAGCTTCTCCCGAGGGGAGAGGGGGGAGCGGCAAGCCGACTGCTGGTGGTTGCGGCGCGGTGAGATGGTCTACCAGCAATTGTTCGAACGCCTCGATATCCACCGCGTGCACCACCGTCTGCGCCTGTTCGCCCAGCCCCGGTTGATAGCCCGGCGCCCACGACAGGATGTCGCCGTAGCCGGCATCGAAGGCGGTGTTGGTATCGACGTAGAGCGTCTCGGTCCGTGTCGCCAGCTCGGGGCGCAGCCATACCGCGGTGGCCAGCTCGTCCCACATCGGAAAGCCCGCTTCGCGGCGGCGCAACGCGTGGCCGATGCTGGTATCGGCCGCGCTCATGCGCGCCAGCAGGTCGGGCGTGAGTTCGGTCGCGGTCGATGGATCCACCGGCACCATGGTGATCCTGCGCCAGGGCGCGCGCATGACGATGCTGGCCGCTTCCGGATCCCAGCGGATATTGAATTCGCGGCGTGGCGAGTTGACGAACTCGCGTGCGAATTGCTGGGCGCTGATGCTGTTGCGTTGCTGGCGCGGGTTGAGGCTGCCGCCCATGTAGACCAGCTCGCGCGCCAGCGTGGCGAAGGCCGGATCCAGCGATTGCGCGATTGCCAGATTGGTCAACGGGCCGGTGGCGATGATGCTCACCTCGCCCGGATACTGGCGCACCATGCGCAGCATGAACAATGCGGCCGGCTCGTCGGACGCGCGCACCACGCTGGGATTGCCCAACGGCAGGTCGGGCACCACGTCGTGGGCGTGATACCGCGGCGCGCTTTGCACGGTGTCGCCATCCACCCAGTGCCTGGTCCAGGCACCTTTCCAGACCAGCTTGCCGTAGAGCGCTTCCCAACGCTCGGTGGCCCGTTCGCTGTTGAGCAGCGGATGCACCGGGCCGGGTAGCACCGGGATGTCGGGGTGCCCGGCCAGTTCCAGCAGGCGGCAGCTATGCGCCAGCACTTCGTCGCGCCAGATGTTGCCGCTGACCGCGCTGATGCCCAGCACCTGGACCTCGGGCGACTGCAACAGCAGCAGCTGCGCGGGCGTGAAGCCGTCGATGTCGTCTTCGAGAATGACGCGGCGTCTGGATGAGGTGGCGTGCGGGTCGGTCATTGCGCTTTTGTCGTGGAGGTTTAATACATTGCAACGGCGATGGATCGGAAGTCGCGTTGGTAGGAGCGTGCCTGCGCGCGACGGGGCGTTACCGGTAAAGCCCGTTCGCGCTCGGGCGCGCTCCTACCTGCAACAGCGTGCGCTCGTACAGGGCAAGGTCGGTTTCCAGTTGCCATTGCAGCCGTGCCTTCTCGCTGCCCTGGCGGAATGCGCGACAGGCAGCATCATCGGTTTCGCGCTGCAACGCCGTGGCGCAGGCCTGCGCAGCGCGACCGTCGGCATCCCACAGGCTGGTGCCGGGCAGGAAGCTGTAGGTCAAGCCGTTGCGGGCGAGCTGCTTGAGCGTGGGGTAATCGATGCCTTGTTCCTGCATCGCGCGTTGATATTCGTGGGTCATGTCCGCGCGGGAGACGCCGGCATCGTCGGTGGACAGCACCACCGGCACACCGGCGCGCAGATACATCGCCAGCGGATGTGCGGGGCCTTTGACGCCGAGAATCACATCGTTGCTGGTGAGGTTGATCTCCACCGCGACCTGCTGGCGGCGCATGCGCTGCAGCAGGCCGTCGGCGTCGTCTTCATAAGGCAGGTCCACGCCATGACCGATACGGCGTGCACCGGCATCCACCGCCTGGCGGATATGCGAACGCAGTTGCGCCGGCGGCACCAGGCCCAGGGCCAGCTCGCCGGCGTGCAGGGACAGCGGCACGTCTGGATAGCGCGCGGCGAAGAAGCGGAACATCGCCATATGCCGCGCGTAATCGGCCAGCGCCACCGGGTTGTCTTCGGGCGCGACGATGTTCAATGCCACCGCGCGGCTGCCACCGGCGGCGATCAGGGCGTGGGCCAGCGCCATCTGCCCGAACACCATCGGCTGCGGCAACACGCGCAGCACGTAAGGCACATAGCGGTAGGTGACCTGGCAGCCGGGACGCGCATCGGGCTGGTCGCAGTGCAGCACGCGGCGCACCTGGGCATCGGTGTCGGCAAGCGCGCGTTGTGCGGCCTGCACCAGCGGCGGCAAGGCATCCTGCAAGGCGCGCAGGTTGGCCGCGTCGTCGCCGTCCTTCCAGGGCAGGGACTGCATCTGGTTTGCCGCCTGATCCATCTGCGGCGGATTGGCGATGATTTCCACATAGGGCACGCGGTCGCGTGCGGCCTGCTCCAGCACTGCGGCCACGGTGTCGGCAACCCGCACGCGCACCACCGCGTCGAACCTGCCGAAGGTGCCGAAGAACTGATCGTGTCCGGTGGGCTGCGACGGGCTGGGCAGGAACTTGCGCATCGACAAGGCATCCACCACCCGGCCATACAGCGCGGCATTGCGCGTTGCCAGGTCGCGTGCCGGCTCCTGGCCGTTGCCACACGGCGGCGCGCGCAGGCTCAGGTCGTCCAGCTGCACGCAGGCGCCATCGTCGCTGGCCCACTGCAGGTAGTCCTCGGCATATACCGAACCGGACAGATGGTTGTGCAGGTCGCCGCCCTTGGGCATCGCCTGCAGCCAGGCACGTAGCTGCGCAGGCTGATCGGCGGCGGTGCGCAGCAGCTGCGCCGCCTGCTGCTCGCGTTGTTGTGCAGGGGTGGCTTGGCTGCGTGCCTGTGCGGCGGTGGGCAACAGCAGGCATAGCGCCACAATCAGACTGCGATGAACGGTGGACATGCGATGGAGAACTCGGAGAGAAAAAGCGATGGCGCAGTCACGCCGCCGATATGCGAAGCATGCCTTGCAGCGTGGTGGACGGCCAGCGCTGGAGTGTTTCTTTTGCTGGCGCTGAAGGTCGTGTTGGTCGCCAGGCACCTGGGTGAGGTTGCAAGACACTTGTGGCTGCATGAGGCAACGCATCACCAGAGATGCCTGCGGATCGACAAGTGCGGTACCTGGTTTTCTTCGCCGTGCCTTGCAGATCCACACGCGATACGCTGCGCAGCGTATCGCTAGTGTTGACTCTCCAGACGAGAGCAACGCACAAACCTCGCTGCAACCACCACGCCGTTTCCGGCACCGGGCACGCGACATACTGCGGAGGCGCAGCGGCGTGCAGGCCGTGACGATCGCTGGCACAACGCCTTGTCATATGCGGCTTAGCGGTCGCATCGGCAGGGTCGCCTGCATAGGTGCATGTCCGCGTTCACGGCATCGCTGCGCATGCAACCGCCGCACACAGACCGCCTCAAAGATCCAGCACCAGCCGCGGCGAGCGGCTACGCGAACAGCACAGCGTGATCTGCCGGTTCTGCGCGTGTTCGCTGTCGCTGAGCACACTGTCGCGGTGATCGGGGGTGCCCGCCAGGACGCCGGTCAGGCAGGCGCCGCACATGCCCTGCTCGCAGGACAGCGGCACCTCGATGCCGGCATCCAGCAAGGCACTGGCGATGCTGCGGTCGGCCGGCACCTGCACCACGCGGCCGCTGGCGGCCAGCTCTACGTCGAAGGCGCTGTCGGCATCGTGGGCGATGCCGGGCTCGGCGGCGGCGAAGTGCTCGCGGTGCAGTTGCTGCGCCGTCCAGCCGTGCGCCTTGGCAAGCAGCATGAAGTGGTCCATGAAGGCGGTCGGCCCGCATAGATACAGCTGGTCGCGCGCACGCGCCTGGCCCACTTCCTCGGGCACATGCACGCGCGGGCTTTCGCCGCCATCGCTCAGATGCACCTGCACCTGGCCATGCGCGAAACCCTGCTGCAGCCGCTGCCCGAACGCCACATCGGCGTGCCGGCGCGCGTAGTAGTGCAGCACGAAGGGTTCGCCGCGCGCTTCCAGCGCTTCGGCCATCGACAGCAGCGGGGTGATGCCGATGCCGGCGGCCAGCAGGACGTGGCGCTCGCCCGGATGCAGCGGAAACAGGTTGCGCGGTGTGGAGATGCGCAGGCGGTCGCCGGTGCTCAGCTGCTCGCACAGATGCCGCGAGCCACCGCGCGAGGCGTCGGCCAGCTTCACACACAGCAGATAGTGGTCGCGCACATGCGGTGCGCTGGCGATCGAATACTGTCGGATCATGCCGTCGGGCAGATGCAGGTCCACATGCGCGCCGGCCTCGAAGGCAGGCAATTCCGCACCCACCGGCTCCAGCCGGATCGCGCGTTGGCGATGGCCCTGGTCGAAGACCTCGGCGACGCGGACCTCGTGCAGCTGCATGGCGTGCTCCTCGGCGGTCAACGGAGGAAGAAGTCGCTGTAGCCCTGGCTGCGCAGGCCGCGGCGGTAGGCGATGGAGCTGCGATCGGCCGGGATATGCACTTCCAGCAGCGGGTCCAGCGGCAGGTATTCGGGGCGCTGCGCCTCGACCATGGCGCGGTCTTCCTCGAACACGCGCAGGTTGAAGGCGTGTACGTCTTCCACCGGCAGGTGGGTGTCGAAGTTGCGCGCGATCGGCACCAGCAGGCGCGTCCTGTGCTTGGACACCGGGCTGGCCGCGTTCATGATCACCAGCCGCTTGCCCGGCACCGGGAAGTGGATGGTGAGGGTGGCGGTGAAGGGCAGATGCACCTCGAAATGGCGCAGCCACTGGAAATCCGGGTCCACGTCCGGCAGCGGCATGTCCACCGAATAATTGGCCACCGCGCTCAGGTAGTCGGCATTGAAGCCGGTCGGCGTCTCGGTGGTGGTGTAGGCCGGCACCTCGCGCTTGTCCGGCTGGGCGAAGGTGGCGGTGTGCACGAAGGCGAAATGCGCCACGTCGATGAAGCCTTCCAGCTGGCGCGCGGCACTGCCGCCGATGTCGAAGGCCGGGCACACGATCTGCTGGAAGCCGTCCTCGTCCCAGCCGGGCATCGGTGGAATCTGCACCTCGGCCGCGCTGACGCCGGCCGGTTTGGCCAGGCACACCCAGATCAACCCGTAGCGCTCGGCCACCGCGTAGGTGTGCAGGCGCATCTTGGCCGGGATGTTCTGGCCGGGGCTGGCGGGGATGTGGTTGCAGCGCCCGCCCGAGCCGAAGCGCAGCCCGTGGTAGGCGCAGACCACGCCGCCGCCATCGGCAGTGCCCATGCTCAGCGGCACGCCGCGATGCGGGCAGACATCGCGCGCGGCCACCAGTTCCTCGCCCAGCCGGTACAGCACCAGCGGCTCGTCCAGCAGGGTGGCCTTGAACGGCGCCTGCCCGACCTCGCTGCTCAGCGCCACCGCATGCCAGTGCTGGGCTAGGCGCTGCCAGTCGGCGGCCTCGAAGGTGCAGTGCAGCGGCAGGGTGGGGACGGCGACATCCATGGGTGCAGTCTCTGGCGTAGGGCGGGAGCGGTGCCGGATTGACTCTAGGAAGCCGGGGGTGTGTTATCAAACATCGATTTTCAGCCAAGCCATTGCAAAAAATGCAACGCCAACCGAGCCCTGCCGCATGCTGACCTTTTCCCGCTTCACCCGTTACTTCATCGAAGTGGCCCGCTGCGGCAGCATCCGCAAGGCCTCCGACGTGCTGCACGTGTCGGCGTCGGCGATCGACCGGCAGATCCTCAAGGCCGAGGAAGAGCTGGGCGCGCAGCTGTTCGAACGCCTGCCGGGCCGCTTGCGGCTGACCGCGGCCGGCGAGCTGCTGCTGGTGGACGTACGCGGCTGGGAGAAGGCCTACGCGCGCACCCTGGAGCGCTTCGACGAGCTCAAGGGGCTGCGCCGCGGGCATGTGGAGATCGCCATGATCGACGCGCTCAGCGAGGGCGTGGTGCCGGCAGCGGTGGCGGCGCTGGTGCAGGAGTACCCCGGCATCACCTTCAACCTGTCCACCGCGCGCAACCAGCGGGTGATGGAAATGGTGACCTCGGCCGATGTGGACATCGGCCTGCTGCTGGACCCGGTGAGCAGCGTGGACTTGGAGGTGCGCGCATTTGCCGACATCCCGTTGGGCATTGCGATGCCGGTCGGCCACCCGCTCAGCACCCGTCGCGAGCTGCAGCTGAGCGAAACGCTGGAACACCGCCTGCTGCTGCCGGCCGCCCCGCTGATCGTCGGCGAGCATGCCAAGGTGCTGTACCAGCGCCAGCACATCGACGTGAAGCGGCTGACCCACTGCAACGATGTGCGCACGCTGCGCGGGTTGGTGCGTGCCGGTGCCGGCGTGGGCCTGATGTCGTGGCTGGACGCCGCGCCGGATGTGGCCGACGGCCGCCTGGCATTCGTGCCGTTCCGCCGCCACCTGACCAAGCCGATGACGCTGGCGCTGTGCGTGGCCCCGCAGCGGCAGCTGTCGCGCTCGGCGCTACTGACGATCCAGGCGTTGGCGGCGAAGATCGATGCGATGGTGGTGCCGGTGGTGGAGTAGCCGCTCCGCCAGCGCGGCCAACCCCCACTCGTTACACTTGCCCCGCTCTCCCCACACGACACCGCAGCATGCAGTTGATCGATATCGGCGCCAACCTCACCCACGACTCCTTCGACCGCGACCGCGACGCGGTGCTGCAACGCGCACGCGACGCCGGCGTTGCGCACTTGGTGATCACCGGCGCCAGCCGCGAGCATTCGCCGCTGGCCTTGCAGCTGGCCCAGCAGCATCCCGGATTCCTCTACGCCACCGCCGGCGTGCACCCGCACCACGCGGTGGAGTTCACCGCCGAATGCGAGGCCGAAATGCGCACGCTGCAGGCACACCCGCAGGTGGTGGCGGTGGGCGAATGCGGGCTGGATTATTTCCGCGATTTCGCCCCGCGTCCGGCCCAGCACAAGGCCTTCGAGCGCCAGCTGCAACTGGCTGCCGACAACGGCAAGCCGCTGTTCCTGCATCAGCGCGAGGCGCACGACGATTTCCTGTCGATCATGCGCAGCTTCGACGGCCGCCTGGGTCCGGCGGTGGTGCATTGCTTCACCGGCAGCCGCGAAGAGCTGTTCGACTACCTGGACCGCGATTACTACATCGGCATCACCGGCTGGCTGTGCGACGAGCGCCGCGGCGTGCATCTGCGTGAGCTGGTGCGCAACATCCCGGCCAACCGGTTGATGATCGAAACCGACGCGCCGTACCTGCTGCCGCGCACGCTCAAACCGATGCCCAAGGACCGCCGCAACGAGCCGATGTTCCTGTCGCATATCGTCGAAGAACTCGCGCGCGATCGCGGCGAGGACGTGGCGCTAACCGCGGCCAACAGCACCGCGGCGGCGCGTGCGTTCTTCCGCCTTCCTGCGCCTGCAGCCGCGGCATGACCTGCGCGGCGTGGGCGCTCACGCCGCCAGCAACTCCCAGCCCTGCGCATCGCGCAAACGCAGCCCCGGTTGCGGTGCATCCACGCTGACCCGCACGCCGGTGGCCCATGGCAGCTGCCGCTGCTGCGGAAACCAGCGCCGCGCCTGATCGACGACGATCAACAAGCCATCATCGTCGCCCAGCGCGGCAAAACCATCGGCCGCCGGCGCAAACGGCCGCACGCCGAAGTGATGGGCGACGCTGCTGGTCACCACCGCGATATCGTTGCTGGGTAACCCGATCTCGCTCACGCACAGCAACTCGTCGCCGCGGAACGTGCCGTCGCCGGTGGTCGCGTCCTGCACCGCCCGACGCGCGATCAACTCGAGTACCGCGCCATCGGGGCCGGCGAAATACACCGATTGCGACTGCCATACACCGTCCAGTTGGAACTGCCGACGGCCGTGTGGATCGGCAAGCAGGGTGCTGCGTGCGCCGATCCATTGCGCAGCGGCGTCGAAGCGCGACGGCGCCACGTTGAACGCCAGATGCACGCTGCCCACCGGCTGCTGCGCCTGCACGCATTCCAGGCTGCTCCAGCCGATGCGAATGCTGTTGCCGTGCTGCGGCAGCTGCAGCACCTCGCGGTAGAAGCGCAGGCTGAGGTCGGGGTCCAGGCAGGGCAGCAACAGATGGCGAAGATGCATGGCGGGCGCAGGTGATGGAAGGTGCAGGCATTGAACGACCTCAATCGCGGTTGAGGTCAAGCGGTGTGCCGGAATGGCGTGCCCGGATTCGGCAGGGCACGTGCGTGCGCAGGCAATGTGCATGCTGTCTGCAGCGAAGGCCCTGGCCGCGATGATGTCGCCACGCAAACAGCATCGCGGGCATGTGCGCATCCAAAGGATCAACGGCTACTGGTGTGACTGAGGATATGTCGATCAGACCTCGGCGCAAGAGAACCAGCGCCATCGCTGATGGCGGGCAACGCAATCCAACATCTTTCCGCATGAGCAGGTGTAGGAGCGCACTTGTGCGCGAGGGCGTTACCGGGAGAGCCACATCGCGCACGGGTGCGCTCCTACAAAAACCGTGGTGCTATCGGCTCAAGATCACCCAGGCTCACAGCACGTCCGCCAGCGCCCACAGATGCCGCACCAGCGGCGCGGTGTCCAGGGCGCCCGGCGCGACTGCCAGGGCCAGCCGGGCCAGCGGCATCTGGCCTTCGATATCCAGATAGCGCACGCCGGGCAGCTGCAGCTGCGCGGTGGAGGCCGGCACCACCGACACGCCCAGCTCGGCGGCGACCAAGTTGACGATGGACGACATCTGCGGCGCCTCCTGGGTGATGCGCAGGGTCACCCCGGATTGCCGGCAGGCGGCGAGGATCTCGTCGTACAGGCTGGAGCCGAAGCTGCGCGGGAACAGGATGAACGGTTCGCCCGCCAGCGCGGCCAGCGGCGCGCGGTTGCGGGCGGCCAGGCGATGCGCGGTAGGCACGGCGATTTTCATCGGTTCGTCGGCAAAGCGCAGCAGTTGCAGGTCGGGCGGCGTGCTCAGGCCGTAGCGCACAAAGGCCGCGTCCAGGCGGCCATCGGCCAGGGCCAGCAGCAGCCCGGCAGTGTTGGTTTCTTCCAGTAGCAACTCGACCTGCGGCCATTGTCGGCGAAAGTCGCGGATCAGGTGCGGCACCACCGGGTTGAATGCGGCCGAGGCGGTGAAGCCCAGCCGCAGCCGGCCGGATTCACCGCGCGCCACCCGCCGTGCGGTTTCCGCAGCGCGCTCTACATCGGCGAGCACGCGACGCACCTCGACCAGGAACGCCTCGCCGGCCGGAGTCAACTCGGCGCCGCTGTGGGTGCGCCGGAACAGCGGCGTGCCCAGATCGCGCTCCAGCGCCTGGATCTGCTGGCTTAACGGCGGCTGGCCGATGCCGACCCGCGCTGCGGCGCGGGTGAAGTTGCCCTCCTCGGCAACGGCGAGGAAGTAGCGCAGGTGGCGGAGTTCCATGCTATCTGTTCTGCATATGGCAACTGCAAGCATCATATATTGGACAGGGGGTCATGGCAGGCGAATACTCGCCGTCCCGTGTCTCGTCGCTGCTTCCGTGTCCTCTCCTGATCGCCGCACCGGCCGCCTGCCGGGCGCCACCGCCGGCCCTGCCGACAACGCAGCCGCCGCGGATGCGCCGGCCAGCGGCCGCATCCGCCTGGCCCTGTTCCTGGCCGGCTTCGCCACCTTTTCGCTGCTGTACAGCGTGCAGCCGGTGCTGCCTGAGTTTGCGCGCGTCTTCGATGTGGACGCGGCCAGCGCCTCGCTGCCGCTGTCGCTGGCCACCGGTGCGCTGGCGCTGGCGATCTTCTGCGCCGGCGCCGTGTCGGAGAACCTGGGCCGGCGCGGTCTGATGTTCGTGTCGATCGCGCTGGCCGCGCTGTTGAACCTGATCGCCGCCTTCCTGCCGCACTGGGGCGCGCTGGTACTGGTGCGCACCTTGTCCGGTATCGCGCTGGGCGGGGTGCCGGCGGTGGCGATGGTGTATCTGGGCGAGGAACTGCCGGCCAACAAGATGGGCGCGGCCACCGGCCTGTATGTGGCCGGCAATGCCTTCGGCGGCATGAGCGGGCGCATCGTGATGAGCGTGCTGACCGATCACTACGACTGGCGCACCGCACTGGCGGTGTTGAGCGTGTTCGACCTGCTGTGCGCGCTGGCATTCTTCTGGTTGCTGCCGCCGTCGCGCAACTTCGTGCGCCGGCACGGCATCAACCTGCGCTTCCATCTGCGCGCCTGGGCCGGGCATCTGCGCGACCGCAACCTGCCGTTCCTGTTCGCGCTGCCGTTCCTGTTGATGGGCGTATTCGTCTGCCTCTACAACTACGCCGGCTTCCGGTTGGGCGGGCCGGAATTCGGCCTGAGCCAGAGCCAGATCGGCATGATCTTCAGCGCCTATGTGTTCGGCATCGTCAGTTCGTCGGTGGCCGGTGCGGCATCGGATCGCTTCGGGCGCGGCCCGGTGGTGACCACCGGCATCGTGCTGTGCGTCCTCGGCGTGGCGCTGACCCTGGCACATGTGCTGGCGCTGGTGGTGGGCGGCATCGTGTTGCTGACGATCGGCTTTTTCATTGCGCATTCGGCGGCCAGCGCGTGGGTGAGCCGGCTCGGCGGCGCGCACCGCAGTCACGCCGCATCGCTGTATCTGCTGGCGTATTACGCCGGCTCCAGTGTGATCGGCGCGCTCGGCGGCTGGTTCTGGCAACACGGCGGCTGGGGCGCGCTGGTCGGCATGTGCCTGACGTTGTTGGCGCTCGCCTTCGCGGCAGCCTACGTGCTGCGCCAGCGCGCCGACGACACGCGGCCGTACGGGCGCTTTGCGCCGCACCCTGCACGCGGCGAGTGACGCAGATCGGCCGACGCGTCCAAGAGCGACTGACACCACGACTGCGCGGTATTCGTCAGCCGCTCTAGCGCGCCCGCTTGCTGCGTCTGGTCTGCGCTGCAGGCGATAGCGTGGCCACTGCATCCGCCTTACCCTGCGCCAGGGTTTCCAGCAAACGCGCCCGGCGCCGTTCCAGGTCGGCCAGCTGGCGCTCGATCAGCTGCAGGCGTGCCCGATGCGCCTGCGCGGTTTCCGGGCACATCTGCGCGCCTTCCACCAGGCGCATGCAATCGGGGAAGCCGAGGATGTCGCCCAGGCTGAAGCCGGTGGCGATCAGCCGCTGGATCTGCCGCACCTGTGCAACGCAGGCG
Organism: Xanthomonas sp. CFBP 8152; assembly: GCF_014199025.1. Classification (NCBI taxonomy): domain Bacteria; kingdom Pseudomonadati; phylum Pseudomonadota; class Gammaproteobacteria; order Lysobacterales; family Lysobacteraceae; genus Xanthomonas; species Xanthomonas sp. CFBP 8152. Next base: position 36,403 of record NZ_JACHNO010000007.1, on the reverse strand, counting down.
GCGGGAAACACCCGGTAGCCATTGGCGCTGCGCGAGGAGGTCAGCAGGCCATGCGCGTCGTAGTGGCGAAGCGAGCGCACGCTGGCGCCGGTCTGCAGCGCCAGCGCGCCAATGCTCAGCGATGGTTCGGACGATGTGGCCATGCGCCCAGCATACGTTGCACGTCACGCTTGACCCTCACATTGGTGTGAGGCGCGAGGATGCAGGCTCCCATTGTCTGGAGCTCACTCCGATGCCTGTTCGCTTTCTTCCCGTCATTGGCACGTTGCCGATACGCTGCCTGCTGGCCTGTCTGCTGCTGGTCTCTGCAACCGTGGCTGCGGCGGTCCCGGCGGACACCCCGGCTTCCCGCAGCTACACCGTCGCCGCGCCCGACGGCGTGACCCTGGCGGTGCAGGAGCATGGCGCCGCCGATGGCCGGGCAATCGTGTTCGTGCACGGCCTGCTCGGCAGCCGCATCGATTGGGACGCGCAGCTGGCCGATCCGCGCCTGCAACGCTATCGACTGATCACCTACGACCTGCGCGGGCATGGGCTGTCCGGCAAACCGGCCGCAGCGTCCGCGTATCGGGACGGCATGCGCTGGGCCGACGACCTTGCCGCCGTGGTCAAGGCCGCAAACGCACACGATGCGGTGCTGGTGGGCTGGTCGCTGGGCGGTGCGGTGATCAGCAACTACCTCGCCCGTTACGGCGACGAAGGTCTTGGCGGCGTGGTGTATGTCGACGGCGTGATCGAATTGCGTGCAGAACAGCTGGGCGCGCATCCGGCGATCTATCGCGATCTGGTCTCCGACGACCTGCGTACGCACCTGCAGGCGGTGCAGGACTTCCTGCGGCTGTGCTTTGCCACCCAGCCGCCTGCGCCGGTGTTCGCCACCTTGCTGGCCAATGCGTCACTGGCCTCGTGGGACATGCAGCGTGCCGTGCAGGGCATGTCGATCGACGTCGCCGGGCTGCAACGCACACAGCTGCCGGTGTTGCTGATGTACGGCGCACGCGATGCACTGGTGAGCACCGGGCCGACGCTGGCGCGTGCACGGCAGCTGCAGCCGCGTGCGCAGGCGCGTCTCTACCCAGATGCAGGGCACGCGCCATTCCTGGAGGACAGCGTGCGCTTCAATCGGGACCTGGTGCAGTTTGTCGAGCAGGCGCGGGTTGCACACTGAGCGTCAGCGGCCGCGTCCCCGGCCCGCAGCGCCGATAGGTTGAACCAGCTGCGCGCGGCCGCGGCATGATGCCGTACCGGCCTCACGCATGCATCCGGTCCGGTGCGTGGCGCGTACAACGTCCTGACCCGCACGCGGCGGCGGCCGTGCGTCATGCGACAGTGCCACGCGCTTCGCGCAAGCCGAACCGTTCCCGCCGTCGACGCCGCGCCGCAGCGGGCAAACCGTTTGCCGCTGGTGCAAAGTGATCCCGTCGTTTCCGGACTTACCAGATGACTGCTGTCCCTACCCAAGACCCCCGCGCGCTGCAGGACTTCGTCGAGCGCCATCGGCGCCTGTTCGTGCTTACCGGCGCCGGCTGCAGCACCGATTCGGGCATTCCCGATTACCGCGATCTGCAAGGCGGCTGGAAGCGTCCGCAACCGGTGACGTTCCAGGCGTTCATGGGCGAGTTGTCCACGCGGCAGCGCTACTGGGCGCGCAGTCTGGTCGGCTGGCCGCGTTTCGGTTTGGCGCAACCCAATGCCACCCATCACGCACTGGCTGCACTGGAAGCGCGTGGCCAGTTGGAAGTGCTGCTCACGCAAAACGTGGATCGCCTGCACCAGGCGGCCGGCAGTCAGGCGGTGATCGATCTGCATGGCCGGCTCGATGTGGTGCGTTGCATGGGCTGCGAGCGGCGCATGCCCCGTACCGAATTCCAGCGGCTGCTCGAGCAGGCCAACCCCGGCTGGGCCGACCTGGACGCGGCGCAGGCGCCCGATGGCGATGCGGACCTGGACGATGTGGCTTTCGACAGCTTTGCGGTGCCGCCGTGCCCGGTGTGCGGCGGCGTGCTGAAGCCGGATGTGGTGTTCTTTGGCGAGAACGTGCCGCGCGAGCGCGTGGAGCGTGCATTTGCGCATCTGCAGGCGGCCGATGCGGTGCTGGTGGTGGGCTCGTCGCTGATGGTGTATTCGGGCTTTCGTTTCGTGCAGACCGCTGCACGCAACGGCCTGCCGATCGCCGCGCTCAACTTCGGGCGCACCCGTGCGGACGAGCTGCTCAGCCTGAAGGTGGAACAGTCGTGCGCGCAGGCGCTGGCGTTCCTGCACACCCCGTTCGATCCGCTGCGTGCACGCAGCGTCAACGACGCCAGTGCGCGCCCGGCATGACGCAGTGATCCATCGCAGCGGTTGTGCCCTCGCGCGCGGCGCAGTGCAATGGGCACCCCCGTGTCATCTGTGGATGCCCCCCTTGAGCCAGCTGTTCTCCCCTATCCGCTTCGGTCCGCTTGCGCTCGCCAACCGGATCGTCATCGCCCCGATGTGCCAGTACTCCGCACAGGACGGCCGCGCCAGCGACTGGCGCCGCATCCATCTGGGCACCTTGTCGCAATCCGGTGCCGGCCTGCTGATCCTGGAAGCGGCCGCGGTGCAGCCGCAGGGGCGCATTTCCTATGCCGACCTTGGCTTGTACGACGATGCCACCGAGCAGGCGCTGGCCGAGGTGCTGGACGCGGTCCGGCGGTGGTCGCCGATGCCGATCGGCATCCAACTGGCGCACGCCGGGCGCAAGGCCTCCACCGATCTGCCGTGGAAAGGCGGCGAGGCGATCGCACCGGAGCACGCGCATGGCTGGCAGACCGTGTCCGCATCGGCGCTGGCGTTCCGTGACGGTCAGCCGTTGCCGCAGGCACTGGACGAGGCCGGCATCGATGCGGTGGTACAGGCCTTTGTCGATGCGGCACAGCGCGCCGAACGCCTGGGCCTGGCGCTGATCGAGCTGCATGCCGCGCATGGCTATCTGATGCATCAGTTCCTGTCGCCGCTGAGCAATCGGCGCAGCGATGCGTATGGCGGCTCGCTGGAAAACCGCATGCGGCTGACGCTGCGCATCTTCGACGCGGTGCGCGCAGCGGTGTCGGACAAGATTGCCATCGGCGTGCGCATCTCGGCCACCGATTGGGTGGAGGGCGGCTGGGATCTCGAGCAGAGTATCGCGCTGTCCAAGGCGCTGGATGCGCGCGGTGCGCACTACATCCATGTCTCCAGCGGCGGGCTGGATCCGCGCCAGCAGATTCCGGTGCAGGCGGGCTATCAGATTCCGTTTGCGCAGCAGATCAAGGCGCAGGTCAACACGCCGGTGATCGGTGTGGGCCTGATCACCGAGCCGGCGCAGGCCGAGGCGATCCTGCAGGACGGCCAGGCCGATGCGATCGCGCTGGCGCGCGGCATCCTGTACGACCCGCGCTGGCCCTGGCATGCCGCCGCCGCACTCGGCGCATCGGTCACGCCCTCACCGCAATACTTGCGCTGCGAGCCACGCGACGCGCGTGGCGTATTCGCCAGCTGATCCATCCGATAGACGTCATAACGAACAAGGACAACGCATGCCGATAGGATTTCTGGGCTTGGGGACGATGGGCCTGCCGATGGCGCACAACCTGCTGCGCGGCGGTTTCGAACTGAGTGTGTGGAATCGCTCGCCGCAGCGCGCGCAGTCGCTGCGCGAGGCCGGTGCGACGGTGGTGGATGCGCCGCGCGACGCCGCGCACGGCCCGTTGCTGTTTTCGATGCTGGCCGACGACAACGCGGTGCGTGCCACCGTGCTGGAGCACGGTGTACTGGACGCGCTGCCGGCCGGCAGCGTGCACGTCAACATGGCCACCATCTCGGTGGCACTGGCGCACGAGCTGACCGCCCTGCATGCCGAGCGCGGCGTGGCCTATGTGGCCGCACCGGTGCTCGGCCGGGTCGATGTGGCCGAAGCCGGCAAGCTCAACATTCTGGCCGCCGGCGACGAGGCGGCGCTGGCGCGCGTGCAGCCGATGTTCGATGTGCTCGGTCAACGCACCTGGGAGATCGGCCGCACCCCCGAGCAGGCCAACGCGGTCAAGCTGGCGGCCAACTTCTGCCTGGCCAGCGCGATCGGCGCGATGGCCGAAGCCAGCGCGCTGGCACGCGGCCACGGTGTGGACGCCACCCAGTTCCTGGGCATGCTCACCAGCACCTTGTTCGCCGCGCCCGCATACCAGGGCTACGGCCGCCTGATCATGCAGCGCGACTACCTGCCGGCCGGCTTCACCGCCACCCTGGGCCGCAAGGACGTGGATCTGGCAATCCAGGCCGGCGCGGACAAGCAGGTGCCGATGCCGCTGGGCGAGTTGCTGCGCGCCGGCCTGGACGAGGCCATCGCGCATGGCGACGCCAACGCCGACTGGGCCGTGCTGGCAGAGGTGTCGGCGCGGCGGGCCGGGCAGGCCTGATCGCAGCCTCCGCAAAGCGGAGCTAGCCGCTCTCCCGGCGGGGCGGGACGACACGGCTTGCGCGTCACTGGCGCGCAAGCCTTGGAGCGCCCGCGCTGCCAGCGCAGGCCGGGGCGCGAAGAGGGGCGCGGAGAGGGGTTGGGGTGAGCGGACGAGGCGACGCACACGTGCAGCAGATTTCGCACGCCGTCAGCTACATCTGCTACCCGCTCGCAAGACCCTTCGCTTCAGGGCAATACGGCCCACCTCGTGCTCACCCCAACATGCAGCAGACCTTCTAAAATGCCGGCTCGTGACAGCCGCCGCTCCAGGGAGGATGCGATGCGACACCTGCATAACACGCGCGGTTCGACCGCGCGCACACCGCGCGCACCGACCTGCGCCGGTGGTACACGATGACCGCCGTACCGGTCGTCGACCAGGGTCCGGTGGGCCCGGACCACCCCGAGCATCCGGACCACTATCTGTTCGCGCAGATCCGCGAAGCGGTGGCCGCGCTCGATGCCGAGTTGAACAAACCCACCGACGAAGCCAGCGTCCGCATGGCCGCGCGCCTGCTGCCGCTGGCCAAGCAGCATGGCTTTGACCAGGTGGATTACGTGGTGCTCAGCCGGCACGTCGGCGAGGTGGGCGAGAACGTGTTTCTGGTGCGTGGCGAACTGGCCGACCCGGCGCATCTGCGCGCGCACATCACCACCCAGGAAGCGATGGAGACCTCGGTGGAGGCCTCGATGGCGCAACTGGACGAGATCAATCGGCGCCTGATGCTGCGCCTGCCGCCGCGCTGAGTCGCAGCGGAAAGTTACGGGCGCAAGCACTGCGCCCGCAGCCAGGCGCATTGGCTATCATTGTGCCGATGCGCTCCGACTACATCCTCACCCTGTCCTGCCCCGACCGCACCGGCATCGTCTATCGCGTGACCGGGCTGCTGTTCGATCTGGCCTGCAACATTCTCGACGCACAGCAGTTCGGCGACGACGAAAGTGGCCGCTTCTTCCTGCGCGTGCACTTCGACAAGCCGCCGGGCACCGACATTGCCGGGCTGGAACGCCGCTTTGCGCAGCTGGCCGATGAATTCCGGATGGACTGGCAGCTGCACGATGCGCGCCGCCGCGCGCGCTTGCTGGTGCTGGTGAGCAAGCAGGGGCATTGCCTCAACGATCTGCTGTTCCGCATGCATAGCCGGCAATTGCCGGTGGATATCGCGGCGGTGGTGTCCAACCACGCCGACTTCGCGCCGCTGGCCGCCTCCTATGGCATCGCCTTCCACCATCTGCCGGTGAGCGCCGACACGCGCGCCGCGCAGGAAGCGCAGTTGCTTGCCCTGGTCGAGGCGCTGCAGATCGATCTGGTGGTGCTGGCGCGCTACATGCAGATTCTTTCGCCCGAGGTGTGCCGCGCATTGGCGGGGCGGGCGATCAATATCCATCACAGCTTCCTGCCCAGCTTCAAGGGCGCGCAGCCGTATCACCAGGCGCACGCACGCGGCGTCAAGATCATCGGCGCCACCGCGCATTACGTCACCGAAGATCTGGACGAAGGCCCGATCATCGAACAGGACGTGGCACGCGTGGATCACGCGATGACACCGCGCGATCTGGTGCGGCTGGGCAGCGATACCGAGTCGCTGGTGCTTGCGCGTGCGGTGCGTCGCCATGTCGAGCACCGCATCGTGCTCAATGGCCATCGCACGGTGGTGTTTCGCTAGCGCCGTCGCACATACCCACGGACGGTTGCAGCACGCGCAATGGAGCGGTGGCCGGGCCAGGTCCGGCCAGCGCACGCGCCGGCCTGGTGCCACCGTCGCACTCTCCTCGCCGCTTCCTCCTGGAATTGTTTGCATGTCGCTTGTCCCCGGCTCCAGCGCTCGCGCGCAACAGCACGCCACCCGCGCGGCGTTCTTCATTCCCGGCTTTGCTGCCGCGGTCTGGGCGGTGCTGGTGCCGTTCGCCAAGGCTAGGACCGGCGTGGATGATGGCGCGCTTGGCCTGATCCTGCTGTGCCTGGGAGCAGGCTCGTTCCTGGCGATGCCGCTGGCCGGCGCGGTGTCGGCGCGCTTCGGTTTCCGTGCGGTCATGGCGGTGACGGCGGCGCTGATCTGCCTGAGCCTGCCGTTGCTGGCGGTTGTCGCCGATCCGTGGTTGCTGGGTGCGGTGCTGTTCGTGTTCGGCGCCGGCGTGGGCGCGATGGATTGCGCGATGAACATGCAGGCGGTGGTGGTCGAGCGCGATGCCGGGCGCGCGATGATGTCGGGATTCCATGCGTTCTTCAGCATCGGCGGTTTCGTCGGTGCCGGCGCGATGACCTTGCTGTTGTCGGCGCAGGTCTCCCCGCCGGGCGCGGCGCTCGCCGGGGTGATCGCCATGCTCCTGGTCGGGGTGGCGTCGGTGCGCCACTGGCGGACCGAGCGCGTGGCGCAACAGGGGCCGTTGCTGGCGCTGCCCAGGGGTATCGTGCTGTTCATCGGCATCCTGGCGTTTGTGGTGTTCCTGGCCGAAGGCACCATTCTGGACTGGAGCTCGGTGTTCCTGGCCGATGTGCACCAGGTCGACCCGAGCACCGCCGGCGTGGGTTATGTGGTGTTTGCATTGACCATGACGGTGACGCGCCTGCTGGGCGATGCGGTGGTGGAGCGCCTGGGGCGCATCCGCTCGATCGTGGTGGGCGCGCTGCTGGCCAGCGCGGGCTTCTGCGTGCTCACGCTGGTGAGCCCGTGGCAGGCCTCGTTGGCCGGTTACGTGTTGGTCGGCCTGGGCTGCGCCAACATCGTGCCGGCCCTGTTTTCGTTGGCCGGCAACCAGACGCGCATGCCGGAGAGCATCGCCATCACCGCGGTCACCACCCTGGGCTACGCCGGCATCCTGGCCGGGCCGGCGCTGATCGGTTTCGCCGCGCATGGCATCGGCCTGGTCGGCGCCTTGCTCGGTGTTGCGGTGCTGATGGTGGCGGTGGCGGTTTCGACGCGTTGGTTGAAGGTGTGAGTGTTATCGGTCACCCGCCTGGAGTCGGTGGGTGGTCGGTCATGCGTCGCGCGCGGGCACGCTCCTACGAGGGGGGGGATATTGATTACGCTTCGGTGGGTAGATACTCGAAGCGGTAGCCCACGCCGTAGACCGAACGCACCCATTCTTCGCCGCCCACCTCGGCCAGCTTGCGGCGCAGGTTCTTGATGTGGCTGTCCACGGTGCGGTCGGTGACGATGCGGTGGTCCACATACACGTGGTCCATCAACTGTTCGCGCGAGTACACACGCCCCGGCGCCGCGCACAGCGTGCGCAGCAGGCGGAACTCGACCTGGGTCAGGTCCAGGTCGCGCCCGGCCACGCTGGCGCGGCAGGCGGCGTCATCGATCAGCAATCCATGCGTGGGCACCGCGTTGGGATCGTGCCGGTGGCGGCGCAGCACTGCACGCACCCGGGCAATCACCTCGCGCGGGCTGAAGGGCTTGCAGATGTAGTCGTCGGCACCGATCTCCAGCCCGAGCAGGCGGTCGATCTCTTCGGCGCGCGCGGTCACCATGATCACCGGCACCGCGCCAAGGCTGCGCAGCTCGCGGCAGATGTCCATACCGTCGCGATTGGGCAGCATCAGGTCCAGCAGGACCAGATCCGGCGCCTGTGCGCGAAACGCCGCAATCGCCAGCGCGCCATCGGCCACCCAATGATGCGAATAGCCGGCCGCGTGCAGATACTCGCCCAGCACTGCAGCCAGGCGCGGTTCGTCTTCGACGATCAGCACGTGTGCGTTCGGTGCTGTGGTGGTGGCGGTGTCGTCCATCAGGCCTCCAGGGCCGGCAGCTGCAGCGTCACGCGCAGGCCGCCCAAGGGCGAAGCGGTGGCGTGGATCTCGCCGTCGTGTGCGCCGACGATATTGCGGCAGATCGCCAGGCCCAGCCCGCTGCCGCCGCTGGCGCGATTGCGCGAGCCTTCCACGCGGTAGAAGCGTTCGAACAGGCGATCGAGCTTGTCTGCCGGCACGCCGGGCGCGCTGTCTTCGATCACGATCTCCACCAGGTGCGCGCGCCGTGCGCACTGCACCCGCAACTGGCCGCCGGCATCGGTATAACGCAACGCGTTTTCCAGCAGGTTGGACAGCAGCTGCTGCAGGCGACGCTCGTCGCCGTCGACATGCAAGGGCGCAGTGATGCCGTGGGCCTGCAGCGTGAGCCCGGCTGCGGCGATGCGCGTGTGCATGCCGGCCAACGTGGACTGCAGCACCACGCTCAGATCGATTGGTGCGCGCCGGTAGGCCAGTGCGCCGACATCGGTGAGCGACAGATCGTAGAGATCCTCGATCAGCTTGCCGAGCTGGCCGACCTCCTGATGCAACGAGGTCAGCGATTCCCGCGTCATCGGCCGGATGCCGTCCTGCAGCGCTTCCAGCTCGGCGCGCAGCACTGCCAGCGGCGTGCGCAACTCGTGCGAGACATCGGCCATGAAATCGCGACGCGCGCGTTCGTTGTTGTCCAGCGCCTGCGCCAGCTGGTTGAAGTCGCGCGCGAGCTGGTCGAGCTCATCGCGCATGCGCGCCTCCAGTCGCGTGCCGTAGTCGCCGGCCGCCAGGCGATGGGTTGCCGCGGTCAGGCTACGCACGCGCCGCAGCAAGGTGCGCGACAGCAACCAGCCGAACAGCGCGGCCACCCCGATGGACGCCGCACCGACGGTCCACCACAGACGTTGCTGGGCCTGGTAGAAGCGCGCGTCGTTGGCGGTCAGCACCTTCTCGAAGGGCAGCATGCCCATCCAGCCCACCGTCTGCCCGTTCACCGCCACCGGGCGCAGCGTGTCGGTGCGGCTGACGTTGGGGTTGCCGATGATCACGCGGTAGTCGCGATCGAGCAGCGCGAAACGAAACACCGCGCCGGTCTGATCGGAGATCGGTGGTGCGTACGGCGGCAGGTTCTGCGGCAGCTCCGGGCGCATCAGCACGAACCAGGCGTCGGGATTGTCGCGGATGAAGTTCCAGTCGCCGTGCTTGGCATAGTCGGCCTGCACGCGTGGCAACACTTCCAGCATCCGCTCGACGCCCTGCTCGCTGAGATAATCGAGAAACTGCTTCCTGAGCAACAGCTGCCCGGCCAGGCCATTGATCAGCAGCACTGCAATGCAGGCGCTGAGGATGGCGAGGAAGAGCTTGGCGGTGATTCCGAGTTTCATCGAGGCTGGGACAACCTTGTTGCGAATGAGGTCATGCACGGGCGCTTGCTGCAGTTGCGCCAGGTTGCAGCAGCGGCGACTGCGGGTGCAGCGCGTGTCGTGCACAACCGTATTGGGACTTCATTAAACCCCGAAAGCAAGCGCCTGCTGTCTGCCGACGCAAATCTTCAAATTTGCTCCATATTCGCAGCGTAGCGTGCGTATCCTCCGATCACTTCCGGGTGCGCCGTATGCGTTGCGTTGCTTCCTCCCGTTCTGCCATGGTGTCGCGTCAGTGGCTGCTGGCCGCCATGATCACCGTCGCGCTGGCGGCGTGTTCGCCTGCGCAAGCGCCGCAGCAGCGGCAAGTGGAAGTGGGCGTGCAGCGCGTGGAGGTGCAGCGCCTGACGCTGGACCAGACGCTGCCTGGACGCACTGTGGCCTATCAAAGTGCGCAGGTGCGCCCGCAAGTGGGCGGCATCCTGCGCAAGCGGCTGTTCACCGAAGGCGAGCAGGTGCAGGCCGGGCAGGTGCTTTACCAGATCGAGCCGGCGCCATTTCAGGCCGCGTACGCTTCCGCGCAGGGCGAGCTGGCGCAGGCCGAAGCGGCGGTGTTGTCGGCCAAGCCCAAGGCGCAGCGGTACCAGACGCTGGTCCAGCTCGATGCGGTCAGCCAGCAGGATGGCGATGACGCCACCGCCACCTTGCGCCAGAACGAGGCTGCAGTGACCGCAGCCAGGGCGGCGGTGCAGACCGCAAAGCTCAATCTGGATTTCACCCGCATCACCGCGCCGATCAGCGGCCGCATCGGCACCTCGAGCTTTACTCCGGGCGCACTGGTCACCGCCGATCAGACCGATGTGCTGACCACCATCAATCAGCTCGATCCGATCTATGTGGATGTCAGCCAGTCCAGTGCCCAGTTGCTGCAGTTGCGGCGCAAGCTCGATGGCGGCCAGCTCAAGGCGGTCGATGGCAAGGCCGAGGTCAAGCTGTTGCTGGAAGACGGCAGTGCCTACGCGCGCACCGGTACGCTGGAAGTGGTGGACACCGCGGTGGACGCCACCACCGGCACGGTGAAACTGCGTGCGGTGATTCCGAACCCCGACCATCTGTTGTTGCCCGGCATGTACGTCAAGGCGGTGCTGCCGATGGCGGTCAACGAACAGGCGATTCTGGTGCCGCAACAGGCCGTCACCCGCAACAGCAAGGGCGAGGCGGTGGCGATGGTGGTCGGCGCCGATGGCAAGGTGGCGCAGCGCGTGCTCAAGACCGGCGACGCGGTCGGTGATCGCTGGACGGTCAGCGAAGGTCTGTCGGCGGGCGAACGCGTGATCGTGCAGGGCCTGCAGAAGATCCAGGTCGGCATGCCGGTGAAGACGCGCGAGGTGACCGCCGCGGCGGCCACGCCGGCGACGTCTGCGCCGAGTGCCGCCGCCGCCGTTGCGCCTGACGCCACGCCGACGCCCGCAGCGCCGGCCGGCACCGCACCCAAGGCCGACTGAGGAACTTCCATGGCTCGTTTCTTCATCGACCGCCCCATCTTCGCCTGGGTCATCGCCATCGTCATCACGCTGGCCGGCGCGATCTCGATCTTCTCGCTGCCGCTGGAGCAATATCCGGACATCGCACCGCCCTCGGTCACGGTCAACGCCACCTATACCGGCGCCTCCGCAGAGACCGTGCAGAACTCGGTCACGCAGATCCTCGAACAGCAGATGACCGGCCTGGACAATCTGCTCTACATGTCGTCCAGCAGCAGCTCGGCAGGCACTGCGCAGATCACGCTGACCTTCGATTCCGGCACCGACCCGGATACCGCGCAGGTGCAGGTGCAGAACAAGGTGTCGCAAGGTGAGGCGTTGCTGCCCGACGAGGTCAAGACCAGCGGCGTGACCGTGACCAAGTCGGCCAGCGGCAGCATGTTCATGGTGCTGGCCTTTACCTCCGAAGACGGCAGCATGGACAGCACCGACATCGGCGACTACATGGTGTCCTCGTTGCAGGACCCGATCAGCCGCCTCAACGGCATCGGCAGCGTCAACGTGTTCGGCGCCGAATATGCGATGCGGGTATGGCTGGATCCGGAAAAACTGCACACCTATGCATTGATGCCCTCGGATGTCAGCACTGCGATCGCCGCGCAGAACGCCGATGTCTCGTCCGGTGCACTGGGTGCATTGCCGGCGCTGCAGGGCCAGCAGTTGAATGCCACGGTGACCTCGCGCAGCAAGCTGCGCACGCCGGCGCAGTTCGAGAACATCGTGCTCAAGTCCGAGCCCGGCGGTGCCACGGTCTACCTGCGCGATGTCGCGCGGGTGGAGCTGGGCTCGGAATCCTACGGCTCCAGTTCCAAGTTCAACGGCAAGGCGGCCTCGGGCATGGGCCTGCAGCTGGCGACCGGTGCCAATGCGCTGGACGCGGCCAAGCTGGTGGAAGCCAAGCTGGATGCGCTCAAGCCGTATTTTCCGGCCGGGCTGAAGTACGAGGTCGCCTACGACACCACGCCGTTCGTGCGCATCTCCATCGAGGAAGTGGTCAAGACCCTGATCGAAGCGATCGTGCTGGTGGTCGTGGTGATGTACCTGTTCCTGCAGAACTGGCGTGCCACCCTGGTGCCGGTGATCGCGGTGCCGGTGGTGTTGATGGGCACCTTCGGGGTGTTGTCGCTGCTGGGCTTTTCGATCAACACGCTGACCATGTTCGCCATGGTGCTGGCGATCGGCCTGCTGGTGGACGATGCCATCGTGGTGGTGGAGAACGTCGAGCGCCTGATGGCCGAGCAGGGCATGTCCCCGCGCGAGGCCACGCACACCTCGATGGGCCAGATCACCGGCGCCCTGGTCGGCATCGCGCTGGTGCTCACGGCGGTGTTTCTGCCGATGGCCTTCTTCGGCGGCGCCACCGGCGAGATCTATCGGCAGTTCTCGGTGACGATTGCCGCGGCAATGATCCTGTCGCTGGTGGTCGCACTGACCCTGAGTCCGGCGCTGTGCGCCACCTTGCTCAAGCCCATCGACAAGGGCGGCCATGTCTCGCGCAAGGGTGTGCTGGGCACGTTCTTCAGCTGGTTCAACACGCGCTTCGATCGCGGCACCGAGCGCTACGGCCGTGGCGTGGAGCGCGTCGTCGCCCATCGCAAGCTCGGCTCGCTGATCTACGCGGTGCTGCTGGTGGTGCTGGCGCTGCTGTTCTGGCGGCTGCCCAGCGCGTTCCTGCCCGAAGAAGACCAGGGCATGTTGATGGTGATGTTCAGCGCGCCGGCCGGTGCCACCCAGCAACGCACCCAGCAGTCGATCGACCAGGCCACCGCGTTCATCCTCCAGCAGCCGGAAGTGCAGGGCATCATGACCATTTCCGGTTTTAGCCTGGCCGGCAGCAGTCAGAACTCGGGCATGGGTTTTATCCGCCTGAAGGATTGGGCCGACCGCGAGGGCTCCGCGCAGGACGTGGCCCAGCGCATCACCGGCGCGATGATGACGACGCTGCCCGACGCGCAGGTGTTTGCGTTGACGCCGCCGGCAATCCACGGGCTGGGCACAAGTTCCGGGTTCACCCTGCAGTTGCAGGATGTCGCCGGCAACGGCCACGAGGCCCTGGTGGAAGCACGCAAGCAGTTGCTGCAGTTGGCCAACGGCAACCAGAACCTGAGTGCGGTGCGCTTCAACGGCCTGGACGATGCGCCGACCTACCGCGTGCAGATCGACGATGCCAAGGCCGGCGCCCTGGGCGTGGCCGCAGCCGACATCAACACCACGCTCTCCACGGTGATGGGCGGGCGTTACGTCAACGACTTCCTCAACAACAACCGCGTCAAGCGCGTGTATGTGCAGGGCGAGGCGTCCGCACGCATGCTGCCCGGCGACATCGACCGCTGGTATGTGCGCAACAGCGACGCCGCCATGGTGCCGTTCTCGGCATTCGCCAGCAGCGCCTGGGCCTACGCGCCGCAGGTGTTGACCCGCTTCAACGGCAGCGAATCGATGGAGATCACCGGCAGCGCCGCGTCGGGCATCAGCTCGGGCGATGCGATGACGGCGGTTGCCGGCGACGTGGACGGCATGGGCAAGGGCGTGGGCTACGCCTGGTCGGGCATGTCGTATCAGGAGCAGGCCGCCGGTACCCAGACCTGGATGTTGTATGCGGTGTCGCTGGTGTTCGTGTTCCTGTGCCTGGCCGCGCTGTACGAGAGCTGGTCGATTCCGATCTCGGTAATGCTGGCGGTGCCGGTGGGCATCGTCGGCGCGCTGCTGGCGACCTGGATGCGCGGGCTGTCCAACGACATCTACTTCCAGGTCGGCCTGCTGGCGACGATGGGTCTGGCCGCCAAGAACGGCATCCTGATCGTGGAGTTCGCCAAGGAGCTGGAAGAAAAAGGCCAGCCGTTGATCGAGGCCACCCTGCACGCCGCACGCATGCGTCTGCGCCCGATCCTGATGACCTCGCTGGCCTTCATGCTCGGCGTGCTGCCGATGGTGATCAGCAGCGGCGCCGGCTCCGGTGGACGCCATTCGCTGGGCACCGGCGTGCTCGGCGGCACGCTGGCCTCCACCGTGCTGGGCATCTTCTTCGTGCCGTTGTTCTACGTGATGGTGCGCAGCCTGTTTCCCGGCAAGGCGGCCGATCACTCCACCGTCGTTTCCACCTCCGAGGTGACTCCATGATGCGCACTACCTCCCTCAGTCTGGCGATGGCCTGTGCCATCGCATTGAGCGGCTGCGTCAGCATGGCGCCGCGTTATGCACGCCCGGACGCGCCGGTGCCCGGCGTGGTCGGCGACACCGGAAGCGCGAGCCATGGTGCCGGTGCCGACACCCGCACTACCGGCGCGGCTGAGCTGGATTGGCGGCAGGTGCTGATTGATGCGCGCCTGCAACAGGTCGTCGCACTGGCATTGGACAACAACCGCGATCTGCGCGTGGCCCTGCTCACTATCGAGCAGGCACGCGCGCAGTACCGCATCCAGCGTGCGGATCTGTTTCCGGCAGTGGACGCCACCGTCTCGCACACGGCGCAGCGTGCTGCAGCGGCAACCAGTTTCACCGGTGCGGCGCAGATCATCCGCAGTGCCACCGGGCAGGTGGGGATCAGCAGTTGGGAGCTGGACCTGTTCGGGCGCATCCGCAGTCTCAAGGACGAAGCACTGGAAACCTATCTGGCCAGCGAGCAGACCCAGCGCAGCACGCGTCTGAGCCTGGTGGCCGAAGTGGCCAGCGACTGGCTCACCGTGGCCGCCGATCAGCAGCGGCTGGCGCTTGCCCAGCAGACGCTGGAGAGCCAGCGCAAGACACTGCGCCTGACCGAATTGCAGCACGACAACGGGGTCGTTTCCGGGCTGGATCTGGCGCAGATCCAGACCAGCGTGGAAAGTGCGCGCGCCGATGTGGCCAGCTTCACCACCCAGCTGGCGCAGTCGCGCAATGCCCTGAATCTGGTCGTGGGCACGTCGGTACCGGCGGCGTTGTTGCCTGCGACCGATGCGATCGAGAGCGGCGTGGCGCTGGCGCCGTTACCGGCCCAGCTGGAATCGCGCGTGCTGTTGCAGCGCCCGGACGTGTTGTCGGCCGAGCACACGCTCAAGGCCGCCAACGCCGACATCGGCGCGGCACGTGCGGCGTTCTTCCCCACCATCTCCCTGACCGGCAATGTCGGGCGCGGCAGCGATGCCTTGTCCAGCCTGTTCGATGGCGACCACACCTGGTCGTTCTCGCCCAGCGTGAGTTTGCCGATCTTCCGCGCCGGCGCCTTGAAGGCCGAACTGGATGTGGCCAAGCTGCAGAAGGACATCACCATCGCCCAATACGAACTGGCGATCCAGACCGCCTTCAGCGAAGTGGCCGACGCGCTCGCCGAGCGCACCCAGCTGGCCGAACGCATGGACGCGCAACGCGCCCTGGTGGATGCGGCACAACGGGGTTTCATCCTGTCGGATGCGCGCTACCGCAACGGCGTGGACAGTTACCTGGTGGCGCTGGACGCGCAGCGCTCGCTCTACAGCGCACAACAGACCTTGATCAGCCTGCGGCTGACCGAAGCGAACAACCGGGTGACCTTGTACAAGGTGCTCGGCGGCGGCGCCGATGCGCAATCGCAACCGTTGGCGCAACAGTAGTCCTGCATGGATGTGCGAGCGCATCCGCCAGGTGCGCAACGGTAGCGACAGTGCCCGGGTCAAAAGGAGCTACTCGAACCGCACCTCATCGGACAGCGCGTAGCGTGCTGCTCGCAATCACGCACCGACCGTTCCGACCGGCCCTTGCCAACCCACCATCGCGGAATCTTGAGCGGCATGGATGCCACGCCAGCGCCTGCACGGACGCACCTGCGGCGTGTCCTGCGATGGTGGCCGGGCACGGGCCTTGCAGCCAAGCCGCAGATCAGCAGCTCTATACCTGATCTCGGCACCGTCCAGTCACGCCAAGACAAGCGAAACGTCCGGTTCTAGCGTCGTTTAGACCTGCAGATGCTTGCGTCGAACGTCTAGCTAGCCGAGCGCTGATGGGAACAAAGAAAGCAGGCTGCACCCACCTACCGCTGAGCGCAGCAATTGTTCCGCCGCTCTGACTACAGCCAGTAGGCCGGTGTTCCCACGCATGTTGCGATGGCCGATGCGGACGACGGCCATCGCAGTGCAGACCGCCGATATCGCATCACTTCGCGGCATTGGCATTCATCACCGCATTGTGGCTTGCGTCCAGATACTGCGCCGGGTCGCGCATGCCGGTGGTGTGGCATTTGCCCGGTGGTGTGGCCGCGATTGACGCCGCCCGGCAGCTGCGCGTTGACCTGCTCGACTGTGCCGTCTTCCGGATCGTTCAACACCAGGTCCGAGGCGGCGTTGCAGCGGCGCAGTATTGGCGTCATGATTTCGAGAAAGCCCTCGGAATCAAGGATCTGGCGAATCTGTCTAAGCATTTTTGCTTTGTAGATCACCGGGTGTAAGGTCGAGTACATGTGTGCTCCTTATCGCTAGTCTTCAGATCGCAGACCAGTCAAGGCTGGGGGGCGATTCTCCACCACCGCGGGCGGGATGACGTGAACGAATGGGAAGTCGGCCTCAGAGCCTTGTCGCCCTTGGCGTCAAATGCACCCAGTAACAATCCTGTCGTAGGGCCATTGTCGATCGCTCCCAGACTGCTGCCGCATGTTGGGCAGAATGCTCGGCTAGACTGTTCAGAAGACTGATACAGTTTCGGAACTCCACCCTCACCGACCCACTCAACTGCGTCCTTGTCGTACTCGACCCAGCATTGAGTAAGGCTGCCAGAGTGGCGTTGACACATTCCGCAGGAACAGGTGTGGGGGAAACGCGGTTCGCCCTTGGCAATAAAGCGGATGCTTCCGCATAGACAGCCGCCTTTGTAAGTCTTGATCTTCATCCGTTCAACCTTTGGTAGTCGTTGGTGTACCAGTTGGTCTTGGCGAACGAGGTGGTGTAGTAGTTCACCTTGGCGCGCGCATCGGCTGGAATGCCGGCCAGCCAGGCCTTGGCGCCGTCGTAGGTCAGGTCGGTATTGGTGCCGCAGCCCACCCCGAACCACGAGCCCACGGCCGCCAGGATGCCGGACAGATTGGTGCCCTGGTAGGGCGTGCCGACCGACTGCATCACCCGCTCACCGGTGGCGTTATCCAGCCCGCTCCAGTAGTAGGTGTACAGATGCAGCGCGGCCATGCCGCCCTGGCTGTGCGCCACCGTCGCGAACGCGGACCACTGACTGGCGAACTGCGCCAGCCGCTGTGCGAACTGATCGTTGCTGCGGTTCTGTTTGGCATCGATAAACGAAGACGCGTTGGTGAATTGCGCCTGCGGCCATACGCCGTTGGAGCAATACCCGTGCACCAGCACCAGCTGCGAACCGGCCGCCTGCGGTTGTACCGTTGCATCGGCACTGGCCAGCGTCGTCGGGCGCGGCCCCATGCGCATGCTTTCGTCGATCGCGGCCGCAGACCGCGCGATGCTGGCACGTCGCAGCGCGGGCAGCTGCAGCGGCAGTGTGTCGGCCTGCACCAGCGGGATGTAATGGTCCGGGTCTTCGATACGCAACCCGCGCAGCGTAAACGGCGCACGCGCACCGGCACGCGCGATCCAGCGTTCGTCCAGGCTCAGCGGCAGCTCGCCTTGCTGCGGCGTCAGCATGCCGCCGATCCACGCCACCGGCACCTGCGTGCCCTTGGCATCGGTGCCCCAGACCTGGCCGAACACCCGGTAATGCGACGGCGCCTTGCCGCGTGCGGCGATGGGCAGGGCAATGCTGAGCCGTGTGCCGTCGGCCGCATGTGCGCTCAGGGCATTGCCGAGCAGGCGCAGCGAGGTGTCCAGCACCGGCAACACATGCTCGCTGGTGCGCACGAACGGCTGCCCGGCCTGGTCGTGACCACGCACGATCACCTGCGCGATCCAGGTCCCTTCGGCCGTCGGTCGGAACGTGCCGCCATACACGCCGTCGCCGGCAGCACCATCGTCGTGTTGCCCGTCATCGGCCATCGGCAGCGTGCGGATGCCCCCTTGCGGATCGATCACACGCAGGCTCGCGGTGTCGATCTGCCCGGCCTGCGCGGCGAGCAGGGTGGCACCGCGCGCATCGTTGCCGCTGAGCAGCGCGTTGAGCGTCAGCGTCTGGCCGACCTGCTGCCGACGATGGCGCGGGTAGGAGGCCAGCTGCGTGCGCGCATCGCCTTCCATCAGCACATAGCCGCGTTGCGCCACCGGCGCTGCCGATTGCAGGGTCAGCGACCACGCGCCGTTCTGCGCCGATTCCACCGCGTAGCGCATGCCGCTGGCGCCGCTGTCTGCGGTGCCCAGCAGTGTGCGTTGCGCCTGCAGTTGCGGCGCAACGGTCGCCGCACGCGCGCCGGCAACGCGTGGCGCAGTCACCGCCGCCTTCCACGGCTGATCGCCGGCCAGCACCATGAAGCGCAGGTGCCCGTTTTCCACCGGCAGCGTGCCTTGCCAGCGTGCGGAGTTGCCGGCCGGTGCCAGCTCCACCGGCAGCAAGGCGCTCTTGGACAGAATCGCCGACTCGGCCGGATCGGGCGCGCGCATCTGCGCGAACTCCTCCGGCGGGCCGGCCAGTTGTTTGGGCTGCAGTTCGGCCGCTGCAAGCGGCATGGAAACGAGCGACAGGGTGCACAGCAATGACAACAGCGACGGCTTCGGCATGGCGACATCTCTCCTTGAACGTTGCAGAAGCGATGCCGCCGCGTATCGCAACGACATCGGATGCAGCGCCCCCATCGCCGCGATTCGCCGATGGTTATACCGCGCGCTTATGACAGGTCTGCTGTGCGCTGCAGCACCTCACGCGCAGCAAACAAGCCCGACAAGAATGAAGGAGTCCAGACTGTGATCCAGGTCGTGAACAGGTTGATGCCGCGCACTTCCGTGCTCGATCAGTCGAGGTCTGCGGTCGATGCCGAGCGCCGCGCGCGGCGAGTCAGTCCGCCCGGGCGCGCGCGGTGCGGGAGCGGTACTGCTCCACCCACCCGACCGACTGTGCGATGCCGCCGAAGGGGAAGAAGTGCATGCTGATGTCTCCATGCGCTCCGCTGAGGCCGGTGGCGAGGCGATCCACAAAACGGTCCGGCCCGGCGGTCCCCAACAGCTTGCCGATCGAGATGCCGTACTTGGACAGCATCGATGCGCATGCGCCGACACCGCAGTGCGCGGCATAGCGTGCGAGCACCGCCACGCCTGCAGGACCGGCAACGCCCACACGCACGGGATGTTCGATGCCACGCGCGCGCAGCGCGTGCAACCACGTCAGCACGATGTCGGCATCGAACGCGAACTGAGTGACGATCAGCGGCGCCATGCCGCGCTCGGCGATGCTGCGACACTTGCGTTCCAGCACATCCCAGCGATCGGTTGCAGGCATGCTCGGATGTCCTTCCGGATGTCCCGCCACGGCGATGGCCTGAATGCCGGAGCGCTCAAAGACCCCTGTATCGATCAGCGAAACGCTATCGGAAAACGGCCCGATCGGAGACGGCGGATCGCCCGCGATCACCAGGCAGCGCTCAACGCCGGCCTCATCGACGGCGCGCCTGACGAATGTGTGGAGCTCGTCGAGCGAGCCGATGCGGCGTGCGGACAGGTGCGGCATCGGCTGGAAGCCGAGGTTGCGCACCCTCCGTGCTGCGGCCAGCCGCGCGTCGTTGTCCTGGTTGGGCAGGTAGGGGATGGCGATGGTTGAGCCACGCACGATCCGGGGCGCCGCTGCAGCCAGCTCGTCAATGTCCCTTGCGCCGACCTCCAGCGAGTAGGCGTCGGTGATGGTGCTGGCGAGGCTGGGCGTATCCGGATCGATCAAAGGGCTTGCCATCCTGTGGTGGTGAGTGGGCAGCGCCGCCACGTCAGCTCCGGTCGAGCGCGGAGAGAGCCATGGAGCACACTGAAATCCCGGCGCCGCCGCATGCCCTGGCGGGCACTCAATCGTCCTGTTCCGCATCGCCGTAGAATTTCACGCCCAGTTGAATGCGATTGCGCCCGCTTTCCACGCGGTGCCGGTTGGTATCGCGCAGCGAGTAGACGCAGCCGCAGTATTCCTGCTGATAGAAGTTTTCGCGCTTGCTGATCTCGACCATGCGCGAGGAACCACCACCCTTGCGCCAGTTGTACTCCCAGTACATCAGGCCGGGATACCTGGCCGCAGCGCGAACGCCGCAGTCGTTGATCTGCTGCATGTTTTTCCAGCGCGAGATACCCAGGGAGCTGGTGATCACCGGGAAGCCATGTTCGTGGGCATACAGCGCGGTGCGTTCGAACCGCATGTCGAAGCACATCGTGCAACGGATGCCGCGCTCGGGTTCGTTCTCCATCCCGCGTGCCCGCTCGAACCAGTTGTCCCGATCGTAGTCGGCATCGACGAAGGGCACGCCGCACTGCTCGGCAAAGCGGATGTTCTCCTCCTTGCGCAGCTCGTACTCCTTGCGCGGATGAATGTTGGGGTTGTAGAAAAAGATGGTGTAGTCGACGCCGGATGCCAGCATGGCTTCCATCACCTCGCCAGAGCACGGCGCGCAGCACGAATGCAGCAACACCTTGTCGTGGCCGGCAGGCAATGGAAGTGGCGTGCGCGTGGCGATGTTGTCCATCAGTTGGCTCCCGGCGTATTGGAATTTGTGTTGGCGGTGGTGTTGGCGATGCCATTGGCAGGCTGACGCGCCAGTTCGATGAAGGCCCGCAGGTAGTCGACGGCGATATCCGCCTCGCGCGCGCCCAGGAAGATCTGCTTGGGGATGCCGCGCGCACCCAGCCGCACCGGCACCACGTCCATCCTGGAGGCATATTCCTCCACCAGCCAGCGTGGCATCGCGGCCACGCCGCGGCCGCTGGCCACCATCTGCATCATGATGTCGGTGGTCTCGATGGCCTTGTGGCGCCTGGGCGTGACCCCGGCCGGCAGCAGGAACTGGCTGTAGATGTCCAGGCGCTCCAGGTCCACCGGATAGCTGATCAGCACCTCCCGGGTCAGCTGCTGGGGCTTGACGTAGGCGGCCGACGCCAGCGCATGGCCCTTGGCCACGACCAGCACCTGCTCGTAGTCGAACACCGGCTCGAATCGCAGCCCGGGCTTGTACAGCGGGTCGGGCGTGACCAGCAGGTCGATCTCGTAGCCGAACAGCGCGCCGATGCCGCCGAACTGGAACTTCTGCTTGACGTCCACATCCACATCCGGCCAGGTGGCCAGATAGGGCGCCACCAGCTTGAGCAGCCACTGGTAGCAGGGATGGCACTCCATGCCGATGCGCAGCGCGCCACGTTCGCCCTGCGCGAACTGCCCCAGGCGCTCTTCGGCCAGATCCAGCTGCGGCAATACCCGGTTGGCCACCGCCAGCAGGTATTGGCCGGCCTGGGTCAGGCGCAGGCTGCGTCCCTCGCGCAGCCACACGTCGGTGCCCAGCTGTTGTTCCAGCTTCTTCATGCTGTGGCTCAGCGCCGACTGAGTCAGGTTCAGCACGCCGGCGGCGGCGGTCAGCGAGCCTTGCTGCTCGACCTGCTGGACGATGGTGAGATGGATGCGCTCAAGCATTCAGATGATCCGAATTCATGGATTGTTGAAATAACACCATTTTACTTCATTGAATGCGAGCCCTAGCATCGGGGTTCGTCGCTTCAGGTCAACCCGCATGACTGTCAACGTGCCACACCCCCTCCGCGTCGTCGCGGTCTCCGGCGGTCTGCAGCGCCCCTCCAAGGCCGTCGCCCTCGCCGAACACCTGCTGGCGCTGATCGCTGATGCGGTGCCGTGCGAGCAACATCTGGTCGAACTCGGGGCGTTGGCACCGCAGTTCGCCGGTGCGGTCTGGCGCTCGCAGCTACCGGCGACGGTGGAGCAGGAACTTGCGGCCGTGGAGCAGGCGGACGTGCTGGTGGTGACCACGCCGGTGTATCGCGGCTCCTTCACCGGGCTGTTCAAGCACTTCTTCGACTTCATCCACCAGGATGCCTTGATCGACACCCCGGTGCTGTTGGCGGCGACCGGCGGCAGCGAGCGCCACGCACTGGTGATCGACCACCAGTTGCGGCCACTTTTCAGCTTCTTCCAGGCACGGACGTTGCCGCTCGGCGTCTACGCGACCGACCGCGACTTCCTGGACCACCGCGTGCACAACCAGGCCCTGGCCGAGCGGGCCAGGCTGGCGGTGCAGCGCGCACTGCCGCTGATCGCATTGACGCGGCATGCGAGCGCCATTGCTGCAGAGAACGTGGCTGCGGCCTGAGGCCATCCAGCCCACGGTTGTTCGGCGGGCCACCACACCCGTCGCCGGCCACAGGATCGGTTGGTGATTGCCCGCCGATCCGAAGTGGCGGCATCCACCCAGCGGGTATCCACACCTGCGCCGAGACCTGCGCTCGTATTCAATCCCGGAAACAAGGCGTCAACTTGCAATGACTCAAGAATTCACCTTCAGCATCAAGAGCCTGCGGTTTGACGAGGACTACCGTCCCGCGGCCAATACGCGTCATACGACGAACTTTGCCAACCTGGCCAGAGGGCAGCGTCGGCAGAAAAACCTGCGCAACACGCTTGCGATGATCGACAACCGCTGCAACGACCTGGCGCATTGGGACAACCCCAGGCGCGATCGCTACACCGTCGAACTGGACATCATCTCTGTCGAGATGAACATCGATGCGAGCGAACGCAGCGATGCATTTCCGTTGATCGAGATATTGAAACCCAGCATCCTCGACAAGACGACCGGCGCGCGCATCGATGGCATCGCAGGGAACAATTTTTCCTCCTACGTGCGCGACTACGATTTCAGCGTGCTGCTGCCAGCGCACAATCAGGATGCGTCCAGTTTCAGCATCCCGGAGGATTTCGGCAGCCTGCACGGAACGCTGTTCAAGCACTTCATGGACTCGGACGCCTACAGAGCGCGTTTCCCCAAGCCGCCGGTCATCTGCATCAGCGTCTCCAGCAGCAGGGTCTACCATCGAACCGGAAACCGGCATCCCGTCCTTGGCATCGAGTACAGACAGGACGAGTTCTCGTTGACCGATCGCTACTTCGAGAAAATGGGCCTGCAGGTGCGCTATTTCATGCCTGCGAACAGCGCCGCGCCGCTGGCTTTCTACTTCCTCGGCGACCTGCTGAACGACTACACCAACCTCGAGCTGATCGGCACCATCAGCACCATGGAGACGTTCCAGAAGATCTACCGGCCGGAAATCTACAACGCCAATTCCGCGGCAGGAGCCGTCTATCGGCCGAGCCTGAAGCATCAGGATTATTCGTCTACCCAGATCGTCTACGACCGGGAAGAGCGCAATCAGCTCGCGGTGTCGCAGGGCAAATTCACGCAGGAGCACTTCATCAGGCCGTACGGGACGATGCTCGCGCAGTGGGCTTCCAGCCACGCCTTCTAATCAACAGGAACGCAAGACACCACTCATCATGAAAAAGCTGCTCCCCACTTCAACCGCCGGTAGCCTGCCCAAGCCGTCCTGGCTCGCGCAGCCGGAGAAACTCTGGTCTCCCTGGAAGCTGCAGGACGAGGAACTGATCGAAGGCAAGCAGGATGCATTGCGTCTGTCGCTGCAGGAACAGCAGCATGCCGGCATCGATATCGTCAGTGACGGCGAGCAGACCCGCCAACATTTCGTCACCACCTTCATCGAACACCTCAGCGGCGTCGATTTCGAGAAGCGTGAGACCGTCAGGATCCGCAATCGCTATGACGCCAGCGTCCCGACTGTCGTGGGCGCGGTGAGCCGCCCCACGCCTGTCTTCGTGGACGATGCCAGATTCCTGCGCCAGCAGACCCGGCAGCCGATCAAATGGGCGCTGCCCGGTCCCATGACGATGATCGACACCCTGTTTGATGCGCACTACAAAAGCCGCGAAAAGCTGGCATGGGAATTTGCGAAGATCCTCAATGAGGAAGCCAGGGAGCTCGAAGCGGCCGGCGTGGACATCATCCAGTTCGACGAGCCGGCCTTCAATGTCTTCTTCGACGAGGTCAACGACTGGGGTGTTGCCACCCTCGAGCGTGCGGTCGAAGGGCTCAAGTGCGAGACCGCCGTCCACATCTGCTACGGCTACGGCATCAAGGCCAATACCGACTGGAAGCAGACCCTGGGGTCGGAGTGGCGTCAGTACGAAGAGTCGTTTCCCAAGCTGCAGACATCCACGCTCGACATCATCTCGCTGGAGTGCCACAACTCGCACGTGCCGATCGACCTGATCGAACTGGTGCGCGGCAAGAAGGTGATGGTCGGGGCCATCGACGTGGCAAGCAACACGATCGAAACGCCGGAAGAAGTGGCCGCTACGCTGCGCAAGGCGCTGCGCTTCGTCGATGCCGACAAGCTCTACCCGTCCACCAATTGCGGGATGGCGCCTCTGGCCCGTGACGTTGCAAGAGGCAAGCTCAAGGCCCTGAGCGCAGGCGCAGACATCATTCGCGCAGAACTGGCAGCCCGCTAGCGCGCCGGTGCTGGCGTTTGATGGGCGGCCGAAGCAGCAGGGCCGCGGCTAGCGTCATCCTGCCGACGCAAGCGGCCACCAAGGCTCGCGAGGCAATAACCAACAAGCCCCCGCACGCGGGGGCTTGTTCGTCTTCCATCACGTGCAGGGATCAGTAATTGACCTGCAGCTGCAGCCGCAGCAGATCGCCTTCCACCACCGGGTACGGCGCGGTGGTGACGTCGGTGCGCTTCATCTTCGAGTAGGCGAACACCAGTTCCAGCGCATCCATCGGCTGCCACTCGACGCCGGCCTCCACTTCGTCCAGCCGCATGCGCGGCGCATTGGTGTCGAACTTGGAACCGCCACGGTAGGTTTGCCACTTCAGGTAGGGCAGCAAGGGGCCG
The DNA here is from genome assembly GCF_014199025.1 of Xanthomonas sp. CFBP 8152. Lineage (NCBI taxonomy): Bacteria > Pseudomonadati > Pseudomonadota > Gammaproteobacteria > Lysobacterales > Lysobacteraceae > Xanthomonas > Xanthomonas sp. CFBP 8152. The sequence continues at coordinate 11,531 of NZ_JACHNO010000007.1, read as the reverse complement.
TGGCTGCCATCGTGCTTGTACATCGCCTGCACGTAACCGCCGCTCAGCGAACGGGTGCGGATGCGTCGCTGTGCCACATCCAGCTCCGGGCCGCGGCCGACCGTCCACTCGGCCTGCAGGCCGAACGGTTGCGGGTAGTAAACGATGTGCGCGGCCACGCGTTGGTCGGTATAGCCGTTCGGATCGGTGATGGCCGGGGTGAAACTGCGTCCACCGATGTTGACCGCAGCCGCCGTCGGCACGAAGCGGCCGCTATAGGCGTCGGCGCCCACTTCCAGGTATTGGCCATTGGCGAACTTGAACGGATAGGTGGCGTGCACCACCGCATGCATGCTGTCGTTGCGCTCGGCGCGGTTGGCGCCCTGGCCGTTGTAGACGCCGGCACCGATCACACCGTAATCGCCCGAGCCCTTCAAACCGGACTTGACCAGATCCTGGAAACGGCCCTTGGCCACGGTGGGGCTGTAATAGAACACCGCGCCGATATCGCGTTCGTCGCGCAGGCCGGAGTTGAGTGCGTCGGCGCGGTCCAGGGTGAGGCGGTTCTGGCTGGACTGCAGGTTCTCCCAGCCGTACGGCATCTTCGACTGGCCTACCCGCACGCGGTACTCGCGCTTCCTGTCGAAGTAGATGTCGGCATACGCATCGCGCAGCTGCGCGAAGTTGGAGGTGGTCGAACCGGTCGGCGTGCTCGCAAAGTCCGGCTGGAAGTACAGCGACACGTGCTCGTTGAGATCCCCGCTCAGTACCAGGCGCGCACGCCGGATGCCCAGGCTCTGGTCGTCGCCGATAAAGCGGTCGCCCGGCGCGCGCAGATCCTGCGCGTCGCCGCCGATGCCCTGGTTGTAGCGGATCTGCGTGTAGCCGCGCAGGCTGAGCTTGTCGTACCACTTCTTGCCGGCGTCGCCGGACGTGGCCGGCGCTGCTGCCGGTATGGGCGCAGGTGCGGCCTGGGCGATGGCGGTATCGGCTGGCACCGGCGCCGCGGGGGCCGGCGGCAATGCCGGGGCGGCCGGCATCGCCGACGTTGGCAGCCTGCCGTTCTCGTCCACCTGCACGAAGGTGCCCAGCTTGTCGCGCCCCGGTGCCGGCTCGGCGAAGATCTGCTTGGTCTTGCGGTCCACGTACAGCTCCAGCTCGGCAGCCAGCGTGCTGCCGCTGGCGGTCGCGCTGAGGGCGCACAGGACGGTGGCGAGATTGCGTTTTTTCATTGGTCCGGCTCGTGCAAGGGAAACGGGTCGGCGGCAGCGTCAGGCCGGCGCTGCCCGGCGGGGCGGCGAACACGGCGCCAGTGCGCCCAGCAAGGCGCCCGGTCGTCCTGACGGTGCGGCAATGCGTGCAGTTATATTTAGATTTGATGTCAGTTTGGTGACATCGCCAGACTTGCGCGCTGCAGCGCCTGTGTCAGCTGCGTGTCCGGCGCGTGTCAGTTATGCGACGCACAGAAGGCGGGCCCATCGGCGCGCGGCGTGGGCACCAGGCGCCGATGTGACGCTTTGGTTGCTGCCGCCGGCCATTGGCCTGCGGTGCCATGGGCAGATGGTGCCGCTAGGAGCAGCTGCCAACGCAAAGGCCGAAGGCGGGTGCTTGGCACGGCATAGCGTGCTGTCGTCGTCGCCAACGTGTGGGCGAGGGACGATGAATCAACACGTGGCAAAGGCGGGTCATCGCCCGCCTTTGCCGGATCACGCACCGCGTGGCGTAGCGCCGGGCCGGTGCGGCTGCACGGTGTCGCGCAACACCGTGCCAGGGCTCAGCCGGCCGGCGTCGCCTGCAGTGCCGCCGCCACCGCATCGCGCAGCGGGGTGGTCGGGCGGCCGATCAGCCGGCTCAGCGTGTGGCTGTCGTCGAACAGGCTGCCGCCGCGCGAGGATGCCGAGCACTGCGCCAGCACCTGTGCGAATGCAGCCGGCAGGCCGATCTGCACCAAGGCCGCCGCGTAATCGGCTTCGGGCAGGTCGTGATAGGCCACCGGCTTGCCCGACTGCTGCGCCACCTCGGCGGCATACTCGGCCATCGTGAAGGCAGTATCGCCGGCCAGCTCGTAGACCTTGCCGGCCTGCGGCGTGTCGGCGGCCAGCACCGCTGCGGCGGCCTCGGCATAGTCGGCGCGCGTGGCCGCACTGATCCTGCCCTCGCCGGCGCTGCCGATCACCGCGCCATGCGCCACCTCGGCCGCGATCGAGCCGGTGTAGTTCTCGGTGTACCAGCCATTGCGCAGCAGCACGTGCGGCACGCCGCTCTCGCGCAGCAGCGCCTCGGTGGCCACATGTTCGGGTGCCAGCGCCAGCGTGCTGGTATCGGCATGCAGCACGCTCGTATAGGCCAGCAACTCCACGCCGGCACGCTTGGCGGCCTCGATCACGTTGCGGTGCTGCGGCACGCGTTCGCCCACCGCATTGGACGACACCAGCAGCACCCGGCCCACGCCCGCGAAGGCCTGATCCAGGCTCTGCGGGTCCGCGTAGTCGGCGCGACGCACGGTGATGTCGCGTTTTGCGAACTGTGCGAGTGACGCAGTGTCGCGGGCTGTTGCTACGATCCGAGCGGCCGGGACACGCGCCAGCAGTGCGTCGACCACCAATGCGCCCAGCTGCCCGCTGGCGCCGGTGACGAGGATCAGGGGGGAGGTGTGTGCCATGATGAACTCCAGTAGGTATTGATAAGAGGTGTGGTCTACTATTTAGACTCTTGGTCCGCGCACCTATTGTCAGGGCCGTTCGAACCTCCGCAAGGAGGCAGTTTTTCACCCCCTGGTTACCGTGAGATCTCCCAGTGAACGCGATTGCTCTGTTTCCACCGCCACCGTCCCTGCAAGGTATGCCGTTCGACGCCACCAAGTGCCCGGTGCGCGACGTGCTCGATCAGATCGGCGACAAATGGACCATGCTGATCCTGCTGACGCTGATCCCCGGCCCCTCCCGCTTCAGCGCCATCCAGCGCGCCGTGCCGGACATCTCCAAGCGCATGCTGACCCAGACCCTGCGCAACCTTGAGCGTAACGGCATGATCACCCGCAAGGTCTACGCGACCAAGCCGCCCAGCGTGGAATATGCCTTGTCCAAGCTCGGCGTGGCGCTGCTCGGGCCGATCTCGCAGCTGCTCAACTGGGCAGGCGAGAATCATGCGGCCATCCGCTCCGCACGCGAACGCTTCGATCATGCCCAGCAGCCGGCGGTTGCGCTGGATGCCGACGAGGCGATGGCGTAAGCGTCGCCCTGCAGTATCGGCAAGCGAGCTGACGGCGCTGACCTGCCAGGTGGGCGCCTCGGCGCGTTGGTTGACCGCCTACGCGCTTGCACTAGGCGCAGCGGTGGATGGATTTCCGCGTCTGCCAGATATGCCTTGTTGAGGCATCGGTGCTCGGACCCTGAAGCGTGGACGGTTCAGTGGCGGGCCCGCCGTGCATCGCTGCTGTCGAGGGCACGCCTGGCGCCTGGACCCGACTCCAGAGTGACGACATCACAGCCACCACAGCCTGCCACGCACGCGGCGGGCCCGCCGCCGATCTGTGAACGCGTGCTCACAAAATCCCGCGCCGGATAAACGTCCGCCAGCGCCATCACGACGCGTGTCGCCCGCAAACCCTTGCGGCGTAACGGGCCTGCTGCACGCTATCGCTGCCATCACTAATTTCAATCGCAAGCCGGCTCAAGCGCATGCACCGGCATCCGATAAGGGGCTCACCTTATCTCGCGAAACCGCTGCGCCATGCCTGTCTTCGGCACCTTGTCCGCCTCAACGCGACGCACCCTGGGCGCTGCCCTGCTCGCGCTGTGGTGCGGCTGGATCGCCGTGGCCTGGACCACGCCACGTGCGCAAGCCACCGACGTCGCCAGTGCATGGGCGCAGGTCCAGGCCAGCCTGCCGGCCGCACAGCAGGCGCCGATGCTGATTGGCGTCGCCGGTGCCTGCGCCTGCACCGACCCGGCCGCCGATCGCGCCTGGGCCGTGCTCAGCAGCGCGGTACGTGCGCGTGGCGGCCAGGTGCGCATGCTCGACACCCCCGCGCTGCGTGGCAGCGGCTATGCCGTGTGGCTGCTCGGTGCCGACGGCCAACCGCGCTACGCCGGCCCCGCAGACGGCGGCGCGGTGTGCGGCACCGCCGGCGCGGCGGATTGGTCGCGCTGGTTACCCGATGTCCTGGCGCGCACCCCGGGTGCCGCGCTGGTGTCCCCTTGTCCCTGTGCCGTGGAGTCGCTGTCATGATGGAACTGTCCGCATCGGCACCGCCGACCTCCACCTACGCCACCCGCCTGGCGATCAAGGCCGACCGGCTGTTTCTATGGCTGGCCGTGCTGCAGAGCGTCGGCTCGCTGGGCCTGGCCTGGTACCAGGGCCAATGGACCACGTTTCTGGCGGTCACGCTGCCCAGCCTGTTGCTGATGGCCTGGCAAGTGCAGGCCAACCCCGGCACGCGCCTGACCCGCATCACCAACGCGCTGGTGCTGATGGCCCTGGTCGCGGCCACCATCCAGCAGGCGCATGGCCTGGTGGAAATGCACTTTGGCGTGTTCGTGATCCTGGCGCTGCTGCTGTACTACCGCGACTGGCTGCCGGTGGTGGTCGCCGCAGGCGCCATCGCCGTGCATCACCTGGCGTTCTACTGGCTGCAATCGCGCGGTATGCCGGTGCAGGCGTTCACCGTCGGCAGCGGCTTCGGCATCGTGGTGCTGCATGCCGGTTACGTGATCGTCGAAACCGCCTTCGTCTGCGTGATGGCCATCCAGCTGCGCCGCCAGGTCGATGCCCTCGACCACGAGGCCGAAGCGCTGGCCGAACTGGCCGACACCCTGGCCACCGGCGCCACCTTGCCGCCGGCCATCCTGCAGCAGCCTTTCCGCAGCGGCTCGCTGGCGCAGGCGTTGGTGCGCATGAGCGTGCAGGTGGAAGAGCGCATCGCCCAACAGCAGCAGCTGCTACTGGAAAATCGCCGTATCCGCCTGGCGCTGGATGCATCGGCAATGGCGGTGGCCATCGTCGACGGGCAGGGCGCTGCCATCTATCGCAATCAGTCGTTCCAGCAACTGAGCACGCAGGTCGATGCGCATGTGCTGCACACCGCACTGGCCGATGCGGTGCAGCTGGGGCATGACGCAGGCAGTAGCAAAACGCGCGCCCTGGCGGCGTTGCAGCTGCAGGAAAACATCACCCCGGTCCGCGATGACGACGGCGCCTCGCTGGGCGTGGTGGTGGAGTGGCAGGACCGCACCCAGGACCTGGCGCTGGAAGAGCAGCTGGCCACGGTCATTGCCCAGGCTGCGCGTGGCGAGCTCGGTGCCCGTCTGCAGGGGAATGCAAGGAGCGGCACACTCGGCCAGCTGGCCGAGGGCGTCAACCAGTTCCTGGCCATCACCGACGACAGCCTGCAGGACATGCGCCGCATGCTGGCGGCGATGTCGCGTGGCGATTTGACTCAGCGCATCGACCGCCACTGCGAAGGCGTGTTCGAGCAGATGAAGCGCGACGCCAATGCCACCGCCGACGAGCTGGCGCGCATCATCACGCAGATCCGCAGCTCCAGCACCGCGATCAATCACGCCGCCGGCCACATCCTGACCCGCAACGATGCCTTGGAGCAGCAGGTGCAGCGGCAGTCGGCCACCCTGGGCCGCACCGCCACCCAGATGCAGGCCGTGCTCGGCACCATGCAGGAGCACACCGCGCAGGCAGCCGACGCCGACAAGCTCACCGCCGCCGCATCCGAGGCCGCACGCAGCGGCGGCGACACCATGCACCAGGCGATGGGCACCATGCAGCAGATGGAACAGGCCTCGCGCCGCATCCAGGACATCGTCTCGGTCATCGACGGCATCGCCTTCCAGACCAATATCCTGGCCCTGAATGCCGCCGTCGAAGCCGCACGCGCCGGCGAAGAAGGCCGCGGCTTCGCCGTGGTCGCCGGCGAAGTGCGCGCGCTGGCATTGCGCTCGTCCACCGCCGCCAGCCAGATCAAGACGCTGATCGGCGAATCGGTCACGCATATGCAGGCCGGTGTGCAGCAGGTGCGCCACGCCGGCGAAGGCATGCAGCACATCGTCGCCACCATCGGCCAGGTCAGCAGCACGCTCAGCAGGATCGCCGTCGCCTCGCAACAGGAAGCCGGCAGCATCGCGCAGGTGCATCACACCCTCGCCGGCGTAGACGCCGACATGCGCGACGGGGTCACCCGCATGCAGGACGCCAGCGCCGCCGCACGCGCCATGGGCGACCATGCCGCGCAGCTGGAGGATGCAGTGAGTGCGTTTGTGGCGGAGATGCCGGCAAGCGCCGACGTCGTGAGCGAACGACGGGTTGCCTGATCCCGCGGGGTGCTGCTCTGGGCTTGCGCAAGCCATAGGCTTTGCCCTTGTCATCTCTGCAGCGCTACGCGTGATGTACTGCTGCAGGGGTGGGCTGCCGTCGGCGCGGTTGTGCCGCTAGGCCGTCCGCTATCGAGCATGGTCAGCCGGCCAGCGCCAAGCGAACGACTGAGTGCGTCGCCACACTCGCTCACAGCCAGCGTCGAACGCGCGCGCAGAATTCCGCATAGGCGCCAGGAAACCGGACAGCCAACTGCCGTTCCTCCGGCTTGATCTGAAAGCGCGTCACATACAGCACAAACAGCGGGACTGCCAGAAGTGCCACCGCATGGTGCAGATACAGCGTCCAGCCCAGCAGGATTACGGCGTGACCGACATACATTGGGTTACGGCTGTAGCGATACACGCCGCCAGTGATCAGTTGCGTGGCCAGCGCAGGTCTCAGTGGATTGACCGTAGTACCGGCGCGCTTGAACGCTAGCTTGGGAAGTCCATTGAGCGCAACGCCGACACATGTCAGTGCAACTGCCACAGGTGTGCGCAGTGGTAACGAGAATACAAATGCCGGCGTCAGACGCGCGAAAGCCAACGCAGCCAAGCCCAGCAACACCATCACGACCGGCGGCGGAATCTTCGTTTCAAGCCATTGCATGGTGCGGTTGACCGACATCATCTCCAGAGACACCCAACCAGAGTTGCCAGCCGAACCAGCGACGATGTCGAGTAAGCCTGCATGGCCAACATCGACACCTTATCGGTGCTGCGGTTTACGCCACGAGATCCAGATCCAACCTGCTGCAGCGCCGAGAAGGTTACCAAACAAGCCACCGGTCGCCCAGCGTTGGCCGCTGACGTGCGCCACCGCTACACCTGCAGCAAAACCGGCAAGTCCGAGTGCCGCGACTTTCCGCTGCTCAATCAGCCACTGCGCTTCCTTCGCACGCCTGGAACCTAAGGCCTCTTGTTCCGCAGCATCCCGCGCCAGCATCGCTTGAGCAATTGCATCTGCCTGAAAAGGTTTCATGTCTGCCAGTGATTGAAGATGAGCGGATCAAACCGCGGTGCGGGAATGGGTGGTTGTTGCAGAAGTCGTGCTGCTGCCCGAAGTTCGTCTGCGCAGCTCTCGCAGTTTGCCAGCAAACCACGACTGGCTCGACACCGGCGCAGCTCCACCGCAGCGCACTTGGTACGGCGTACCAGACATGCTGCTCTTGGTGGCAGCAAGCTCGATGAAAGATTCGGTAGACGTCACCAGCCCCTTCTTCTGCAGGTACTCATACTTTCGCTGCAAATGTTCACTGGCTTTGGGCGCCGCGTACCACGACCCATTGCGCGAAAACTCGCAGTTGGATTGCGCAAGGACCTTGAAAAGCTGATCGACCTCACGCGTGGTGGCGGGCGAAACCCCTTGGGCCGAAAGCGATGCACAGGCACCGAGCAGGAACAATGCAAGACACGATTTAACGTTCATCGACCGAATGGTAGCGCATGCCAGCGCCTTGCCGACCGGCATCGAGGAGCGGCACCGAAACAGCTGCGGATCCGCTGCCATGGCTGCATTTCCCAGCGGTTACCAGGCGGTATCAACGTCGGCTCCGGCAGCACAGAGCAGTCGGCGAGCGACATGCGCGTGTCACCTCATGCCGGCGTCAGATGGCACCACGCCGACGCGCCCAGGCAATGCCGAACACGGAGCCAAGCGACAGCCCCAGGCCGAGGCCTTGCGGCAGGTTGCCCATTGCTGCCCCGAGGGCAGCCCCCACGGCTGCGCCGATGCCAATGCTGATGCCGACCAATTTGGAATAGAGCTTGGTATCTGCTGGTTTCAACATGAGCATTCCTTCGTTGATAGTTGAACCGATCCACCTGACGATTACATTGCGCAGGCGGGAACTAACGCGCACCACGCGTACTGATTCTAATGTCTTGGGCTCGCCTTGCAACTCGGGAACTCCGCGCTGCGTAGCGGAAGCGTGACATCACGCCAACAAACAAGGCTGATTTTCAGCCCATGAGACGGCAATGCATGCCTGTTCAAGCGCATTCGGGCTCGTTATAAAAGCGTTGCTTTGCGAGCTCGGACAGACCAGCGGCAACGCAACAATGGAGTCATCAGGAAGGATGCTGAACATCGGGCGGCGCGTATCGCAGCAGCGTCGAACCCTCGAAGTAATTCCCGTAGTACTCGCTTGCCCTCAGCCCCGGGTTCGCCTCAAAATCGATGTAAGGCTCGGAACAATGCGGGCAGCGAAAGGGATTGAGATAGGCGTAGCTGGACCCATCCGGTGCCAACGGTAATGCGTCTTCCAGCACAGCAAGCGCTTCGGCATCCGGCTCGGACAGCGCTGCAGGGCTGCCAGGCAGGTGGCTGTCGACGGTGATGGTGTACTTGCCGGACCCCGAATAGAAGTATCCCGCGTTGCTAAAACCCGCGTGATAGGAGCGGATCAGGAACGAACGCTGGCAGTGGTCGCACTCACAGGAAAGCACCACATTGCCACTGGTGACGATTCCATTGAAGTGCAGCCCCCTGGCAAACAACCCCTTGCCTGCAAGTGCGGAACTGCTGACGCTGGCGCCCGGCAGGAAGAACGGCTGAAACCTGATCCCGGGTGCTTGGCCATTCGCAAACGCATCCGGCTCCAGCTGCTCGGTCTGCGAAATGACGCAGTCTGCCTGGCACCCGAGGTTGGGATGCACACGAACGGAGAAGTGGAACCACCCCGTCGCAGCACCGAGTTCATGCCGATGCACCTCTCCCGCTGAGTCGGCAAACTCCAGGACGCTATTGGCCTTCAACCATGCGGAAGGCTTGATCTCACACGGGACATCGCTCTCGGTAACGCGGCACAACTCTCGCCCATCGGCGCGAACGATCAATAACGGAGCGGCTTTCTTCTTGAAGATGGAGAACATGCTTTCCTTGGCGGCAACGCTTGAGTGAAAGATTGGAGCACTGGGAAATTGGATAAATTTTAAGGCTTTAGCTTCGCTTGTGGCGAGTCAGGGACCATCCCCATGAGAAGAGCAAGCAGACGCCAAAGAGCGTAAACAAAAAAACGGCAAGCCCGGCCCAGGATATGCCGAATAGCCAAACGCCAGCATGACGTGCGACCGGGTCTCTTGCGATGGAGGTAAAAGTGGCACAGGGCAAGAGAGTCCTGGTGTGATGCCACCAGGTGAGAGTGACGGAAATACCGAAGAACACGAGCAGTACAGCGAATAGCCGAAGAGCGCGGTATCCAACTGATGTCTTTGATGATGTCGGATGGGTGCGCATGTGCAGAGCGGCGTAACGCCTGAACTAGCTCGACTCGCAAAGCGGTTTCGGCTTGCGCGAATTGTCGGGCGGTTGGGTCACTGGCCCTGACTTCCGCTGGGCTGGCCAATGAGAGACTCAATGCCATCTTCTCGGATTGTCCGCCACCCCTCGTCCAGAGCAGCCTGATCTGTAGCGAACAGATCATCCCAGACGGTTGAGTTGTTGAACGAGTCAACAGCTTCAAGCGTCCAGTCGCTATCTGGCCCACGATAGATCTCGAAGCGAACCGTCTGCCCTTTTTTCGTGATCGACTGGCAGAGTGGCGACATTACAAGCTGGTACTTCTCTTCCATCATTACCTCAGTTTGGGATGTTGTTGTTTAAGCGATGCCACTAGTCACTGCTCCCGGCGCTGCCAGCGTCTCCACCATCACAGCCAACGAACCCAACGTCTTGGCCGTCCGATGCGCCACCATCGGATGATGGATAGAGCGGGTCAATGGTACTGGAAGATGTGGAGCCAGGTGCCTGAGAAGACGCAAATGCCGCACAAACGACCGCGCCAATGACTGGAACAAGCCAGATGACAGCAACTTGCAGTGCGCGTTGTGATGGCGACAGCGCCGAAACGCGAAGCACTGCAACCGATGCGACGATATTGCCAAGGGCGAGTACCAAACCCAATAGAAGCATCAACTCCATCCAGACCTCCAAAGTGGCCTGACTATTACTGGGGCTGCCCGTGTGCGGCGTAAAAATGATCCTCGCCGAGTCGTCGATGGCCGTCAATCGCTGCAAGCCTTTGCGGCAAACGCTCGTTATGTCAGCGCGGCCACCCGTGACCATGTGCTATGCCGTAGTCGAGTTGGTCCAACATGAGATGCAAGACGACAGCCGGATGTTCAATCTTTGTCCTCCTGCGCGAGGAGCGGTGAGCGCGCACAGCGTGGTAATAAAGCGCGTTACGCTCAGTGCTGGCGTGGGCATGCATGCTGCGCGGCGCATCTGCTTAGTCCTTGGGTGCCACGCTGACCGACGTCCCCCCAATTTTGAGTAGCGCCCCAGTTTGGAGTCCAATTCCCTACCCGAAGGAGATTGGACGTGAAGAAACGTTTTACTGACGAGCAAGTCATCGGCTTTCTGCGCGAAGCCGAAAGCGGCGTGGCGATCAAGGATCTATGCAGGCGGCATGGCTTCAGCGAAGCCTCGTACTACCTGTGGCGCAGCAAGTTCGGCGGGATGAGCGTTCCCGATGCCAAACGGCTCAAGGACCTTGAGGCCGAGAACGCGCGGCTGAAGAAGTTGCTGGCCGAGCAGCTATTCGAGAACGACCTGATCAAGGATGCGCTGCGAAAAAAGTGGTGAGCGCACCAGCACGTCGTGTGCTGGTGCGCGAGTGGATGGGGCATGGCGCCAGCGAGCGTCGGGCCTTGGCGGCGATCGGCATGAGCGCCAGTGCGCTGCGCTATTGCCCTGGCGAAGATCGCAACGTTGAGCTGCGCGAGCGCATTGTTGCGCTGGCGCATCGCCATCGCCGCTATGGCGTGGGAATGATCTATCTCAAACTGCGACAGGAAGGCCGCATCGTGAACTACAAGCGTGTGGAGCGGTTGTACCGCGAGCAGCAGCTGCAAGTCCGCCGCCGCAAGCGCAAGAAAGTGCCGGTGGGCGAGCGTCAGCCGTTGTTGCGGCCGGCGCAGGCCAACCAGGTGTGGTCGATGGACTTCGTGTTCGACCGCACCGCTGAAGGTCGGGTAGTCAAGTGTCTGGTCATCGTGGATGACGCAACGCACGAAGCGGTCACCATCGATGTGGAGCGCGCGATCTCGGGACATGGCGTTGTGCGCGTGCTGGATCGGCTCGCGCACAGTCGTGTAATGACCCACCGGTTTCCGCTCAGGTCATGCGGTTAATGTAGCGGTGTAGGCTGCGTCCGGGGTCATCATCTTCAGCGCTTGATGTGGGCG
>NZ_JACHNO010000006.1:0-140594 GCF_014199025.1 Xanthomonas sp. CFBP 8152 | reverse complement strand
CTGCTCGTCAGTAAAACGTTTCTTCACGTCCAATCTCCTCGGGGTAGGGAATTGGACTCCAAACTGAGGCGCTACTCAAAATTGGGTGGACGTCGAACTCATCGCGATCCATGAAGGCTTGTGCCTGAGCTTCGGTCGCCCCAAGAAATAACGGTTCCAGATTCACTTTTCTCAGCGAACTCTGAGTCAAGCGCAGCATCGCCGACCAGTTTGATTGAAGAAGGTTGCGAAACAACGCCATAGCAGCCACGGCCACGGTGCGAGCGTTCGCAACAGAAGAGACCTCGTGAGATGAGATCCTGCGGTGAACGACCGCGCAAACGCGACGATGTCGTCGCGGAAAGCGAACACTGCAGCCCGGCCGCCGCCAAACCATCGCGCCCATACCGCCACGCGGTAGGCATGGGCGCGACACGTTGGCGCTAGAACTTGTAGGTCAGTCCCAGGTACGCCAGCCGGCCTGCGTAGCCGCCGGTGTAGAAGCGGGCGCGGGTGTCCTCGCCCAGGTGCGAGCGGGACTCCTGCTTGGTCAGGTTCAGCACCGAGGCGGTGAGGCTGAGCGCCGGGGTGATGTTGTACGCCGCGTTCAGATCGATCTGGTAGTACGGCTCCTCAAAGACGTTCAACCCGTTGACCAGGCCTTGCACCAGCTCGCCGCGACGGTTGTACGAGGCGCGCAGCAGCAGACTGTCGGTCTCGTAGAACACGGTGAGGTTGGTCTGGTTTCTGGCACTGCCCGGCATGGAGGTCTTGCCGACCTCGGTGCCGTCCTCCAGCCGCACCGCCGCCTTGCTGGCATCGTTGTAGGTGTAGTTGAACTGCACACCGAGACCGAACGGCAGCGTGTGCTGCGCGTAGAGCTCCACACCCTGCGAGACCGCGTCCTGGCCGCCGGCCTGGGTGCTGTAGTTCTGCACGGTGACCGGTTGCCCGTCGACCACCATGTTCACGTCGCTGATGACGTCGACCGCAAAGTTCTCCACGTTCTTGCGGAACAGTCCCACACCTGCCACCGAACCCGGGTGGAAATACCATTCCAGCCCCAGGTCGAACTGGTTGGCCTTGTACGGCTCCAGGTTCTTGTTGCTGCCCGAGCCGTACCAGCCCTGCTCGCTGGCACCGCCGGTCAGGCGCCGGTCGGCCACGTACTCGGGACTGTAAAACTCCAGGCTGCCAGGCGCGGCGATGTCGTTGTAGCTGGGACGTGCGATCACCTTCGCGGCTGCCGCGCGCAGCAGCAGGTTCTCGGTCAGGTCGTAGGCCAGGTTGAAACTCGGCAGCACGTCGGTGTAGTTGCGGTCCAGCCCGCTGACCACGAACGACTCGGTGCGTTGCACGCTGTCGGACAAACGCCAGTAGCCTTCGGTCCCGCAATAGGTGTCGGCCGGGGCGCCGCTGGGCATGGCGGCGCCCTGCTGGCAGGCCAGCGGATTGCCGTCGGCGCCATCGAAGAAGTAGTCGTTGTAGGCGGTCACCTTGTCGGTGGAATCGGCACGCTGGCCGGTGCGCGCCACCCGCACGCCGACGTTGCCACGCAGCCGCTCGGTGTGGAAGTTGAGTTGCAGGTAGGTGGAATAGATCTCCTCGTCGACGTTGTAGACGAAGTTGTCTTCGCTGCGGGTCTGCATCGCGCCGTAGGTCTGGTTCAAGTAGCCGATGTAGCCCGGGAAGTTGATCGCCGGGAACGCGCTGGCGTTGACGCCACCGGCCAGGTTGTCCTGCGCGAACAGCAGGCCCGGCGAGAACTGGGTGGCGATGGCATTGCAGCGCCCGTTCCAGTAGCGGTTGTCGTAGTCGCCCGGATCGGTGCCCGGGCACACCCAGTAGTTGTTGCCGGTACTGCGGTGGATGCCGCCGTCGCGACGCTTGAGGCCGAACTGCAGCGAGTCGAAGACCTCGCCATCGAAATGCCAGGTGGTATCGATCTGCGCGTACTGCTGCTGATTGGTGTTACGGGTCCAGGACGAGCCGGTCGAGCCGAGGTCGACCTGCAGGATGCCGTCGCGCAGGTTTTGCATCAGCTCCGGCGAGAAGGTCATGGACGGTGTGCCGGTCAGGTCCCAGGCGCTGGCGAAGTTGCCGTTGGTCCAGCTGCCGTCGGCGTTCTGCAGGCGCGGCTTGATCGGCAGGGAGAACTGCAGCTCCGGCCCGCCCTTGGCCCAGGTGCGGCCAGCCTTGAACGCCACGTCCACCTGCTCGCCACGCCATTCGCCGCCCAGGTCCACCGTCTGCGACTGCGATTTCTCGATGTTGTAGCTGCCGGTGATCTGCGGCGTCGGCACGGTGCAATCGTCCGAGCCCCAACCGCCCGGCGGCAGGCCGGCCGTGGCGGCCTGCGCCTCGCTGCAATAGTAGGTCTTGCCCGGACGCAGGCTATAGGCGGCACCAGTGACGATGGTGCCGCTGGGATCGAACTGCAGCCCGTCGAGCAGACGGCCGCCGCGCCAGTTGCCGTCGCCGTTATAGCGGGCAATGTTCCACTCGGGAATCTTGATGGTATTGGTCTGCGAGTCCTGCGACAGGTCGAAGCGGAAGTAGTTCGCGGTCAGCGTCAGGTCGTCGGTCGGCTTGAACTGCAAGGTCAGTTGCCCGCCCTTGCGCTCGCGCTGCTCGCGTTTGGCGCCCAGGCTGACCGCGGTCGGCATCATGAAACCGGTGGAGTAATTGCCGTCCTGGTTCCAGAAACCGGTCCCGCCCCACCAGTTGGCATTGAAGTCCGAGGGATTTCCGTTCACGTCGACCGCCGGGCCGACTTCGTCGCGCCCGTACCACTGCCAGCTCTCGGTGCTGGCATCGAGTGTTCGTGCGGTGCGCTTCTGCTGCGTGTAGCCAACGAAGACACCGAAGCGGTTGTCCTTGTCGTGCCACGAATACGAACCGGAGAACTGGCCGTCGGTCTTCTTGCTGGTATCGGACCAGGTGCCCTCGGCAGAGACGAAGCCGGAGTTTGGCTCCAGTTCCAGCGGGCGCCGCGTCTGCAGGATCACCGTGCCGCCGATGCCGCCTTCGTCGATGCGCGCTTCCGGGGTCTTGTACAACTCCGCGCTGCCCAGCAGGTTCGAGGGCAGCAGCGTGTAGTTGAACGAGCGCGTCGGGTCGCCGTTGGACTCGGCGGTGGCGATGTAGTTGCCGTTCAATTCGGTCAGCACCAGCTCCGAGGACAGGCCACGCACACTGACGTTCTTGCCTTCGCCGCCGTCGCGGCTGATGACCACGCCGGGCACGCGCTGCAGCGCATCGGCCACATTCTTGTCGGGGAACTTGCCCACGTCCTCGGCGGTGATCACATCGACCACGGCGTTGGCGTTGCGCTTCTGCTCCAGGCTTTTTTCGATCGCGTAGCGGTAGCCGGTCACCGTCACCGCATCCAGGTCCGTGGCCTGCACCTCGGCCTGGCCCGTGGGCGCCGGCGTGCCGTCGGCCTGCTGGGCGGCGGCGCTGGAGGCGGTGCTCGCGAACAAGGCGATGGCGATACCGGCGGACAGCCTGCTGCGGTTGCGTGCGAATGGCATGCAGTTCATTTCGATCATGCTCTCCCAATAGTGAGTGGCTTCGGCCGATTCCTGTCGATCCAACGATCGGACAAGAACGCTGCGCGAAGTGACACAAAAATATCCGGCGCCGTTGCGGCAACCTGCCCCTCCTCTTGCGTCCGCTTCCACGCAGATGCAATTAGATCGTTCTAATACCGTGGAAAGCTAAGTAGCACAGCCCATGCGGCAGCGCATGCTGCCGCGCAACAGACCCGCGGCATTGCAAGGCATCCACGATGGGCGGCCGGCACCGCTACGCCTGCACGCGGCATGGCACGGCCTACCGCGTCGCCGGCTGCAGCAGCGTGATCGCTGCAAGCAACACACCTTGCCCGCAACCGGACGCAAGCGGTTTACCGAAGCGCCAGCACACACCTTATTTGAAACCGAGCTCAGCAAGAGACTGGATCGACGTGAGGGCATCGCCTACCACACGCCGCTTGGCGGCCATCGCCAACGCGATCGCCACACCGAACATGCGCGCGCTTGTTGCCTGCGTACACGCGCAAGGGCGGCGGGGCCTGCTGCGGGATTGATGACACGCCCTGGTCGGAAGCGCATGCGCCGATGACCTGCCAACCCTGCATCGACGCCGGAGGGGAAGCGGCCAATGACCCAAAACGACAACTTTCTGGCGCTCTCAACCATCCGGCTCTATCAAGTCCGCCGCGCTCGCGCCGATATCGCTTCCATGGACAGACTCAGCATCATCGGACTGGTGCTCGCGATCGTGGCGATCGTGGGCGGCAGCGTGTTGAAAGGCGCCGGCATTTCGTCACTGTGGTCGCCGGCGGCCTTCGTGATCGTGATCGTCGGCACCGTGGCGGCGATCCTGCTGCATACCTCGCCGGCGGTTTTCCGGCGCGCCTTCAAGATCCTGCGCTGGGTGATCCAGCCGCCGGCCAGCGATCGTCCGCAGCTGGTGGCACGGATCGTGGAATGGAGCAATATCGCCCGCCGCCAAGGCCTGCTGGGCCTGGAAGACCAGCTCCCGCGCCAGGACGACGCGTTTCTGCGCAAGGGCCTGCAGATGCTGGTCGATGGCGTGGAGCCCGAATCCATGCGGCATATGCTCGAGATCGAAATGGACAACCAGGAGCGTCAGGATCTTGCCGCGGCCAAGGTGTTCGAAGGCATGGGCATCTATGCGCCCACGCTGGGCATCATCGGTGCGGTGCTGGGACTGATGGCAGTGATGAAGAACCTGGCCGACCCGGCCATGCTCGGGCACGGCATCGCCGCAGCGTTCACCGCCACCATCTACGGCATCGCCTCGGCCAATCTGCTGTTCCTGCCGGTCGCCGCCAAGCTCAAGAGCGTCATCCACTGCAGCACCAACGAGCGCGAAATGGCGATCGAAGGCTTGATCGCGATCGCCCAGGGCGAGAACCCGCGCAACATCGAGTCGAAACTGGCCGGATACTTGCATTAGTCCCGTCATGGCCCGCCGTCGCAAACATCACGAAGACCATGGCAACCACGAAGCGTGGGCGATTCCGTATGCCGATCTGATGACGCTGCTGCTGGCGTTCTTCGTGGTGATGTACGCGATCTCCTCGCTCAACGAAGGCAAGTACAAGGTCATGGCGCAGGCGCTGACCACCGCCTTCGGTGGCTCGTCCACCGCCGCAAGCCCGGTGCAGATCGGCAACACCCAGACCCTGGGCGCCGATTACGACCGCCCGTCGGTGATCAAGGCCGGCGCGCCGATGGCCGCGTCCAACGGACCGACCGACCCGACCCTGCTGCCGTCGATGGCCGCGCAGATGCGCATGCCGGTATCGCTGCGCAATCAGGCGCAGCTGGCGCGCGCGCAGCGGCAGATGGACGCGGTGGCCCAGCAGCTGGGCAAGACGCTGGCGCCATTGATCGAGCAGAAACTCATCACCATCCGCCGCAACGATCTGTGGATCGAGGTGGAGATCAACAGCGACATCCTGTTCGGTACCGGCTCGGCGGCATTGGCCGGCAACGCCCGTGACACCTTGTCGGCACTGGCCGCGGTACTGCGCGATGCGCCCAACGGCGTGCGCGTGGAGGGCTATACCGACAACCAGCCGATCGCAACCGCACAATTTCCCTCCAACTGGGAGCTGTCGGCCGCGCGCGCCGCCAGCGTGGTGCACCTGTTTGCCGACGACGGCATCGCCCCGCAGCGATTGGCGATGGTGGGCTATGGAGAATTCCGCGCACGTGCCGATAACAGCACTGAGGCGGGACGGAATGCGAACCGGCGTGTGGTGTTGATCATCCTCGCTGACTCGGCTGGCTCACTCGCACCCGATCCGCCATCGCAGATGCATGCGACCGCCGCCGGGGCGCCCAAGCTTCCCAAGTCTGACGGCGGCCAAACGGCCGTCACCACCGAAAGCGGCACAAGTTCCGTCCCCGCCGTAATTCAAGGAGTGCAGTGAGATGCGTATCTGGGCAATCGCCAACCAGAAGGGCGGCGTCGGCAAGACCACCACGACGCTGGCATTGGGTCGTGGCCTGGCCGCGCTCGGCCACCGGGTGTTGTTGATCGACCTCGATCCGCACTCCTCACTCACCCGCGCGTTCGGTGTGGCGATCGACCCGCCGCCGCGCGGGGTACTGGACCTGTTCGGCACCCCGCCCAGCGACCTGGCCAGCCTGGCCCACGAAAGCGCCATCCCCGGTCTGTCCTACGTGTGCGCGCAAGCCGCCCTGGCCACGCTGGAACGCCGCAGCGCCAACCAGCCCGGCCTGGGCCTGGCCCTGCAGAACGCGATGACCCGGCATGCCGGCCAGCACGATTACATCCTGCTGGACTGCCCGCCCACGCTTGGCCTGCTGATGATCAACGCGTTGGCTGCCTGCGACCGGGTGGTGGTGCCGACCCAGGCCGAGCCGCTCGCGCTGCATGGCCTGGCCAGCATGGTACGTACCGCCGACATGGTGCAGCGTTCGCGTCGCCGCGCGCTGCCGGTGTCGATCCTGCCGACCCTGTTCGACCGTCGCACCCGCGCCGGCACCGAGACGCTCAAGGAGATGCAGGACACCTACGGCGCTATCGTCTGGGAAGACGCGGTGCCGGTGGATACCCGAATCTGCAATGCCGCCGCCCTGACCGTCCCCGCCACCGGCGGCGACTATCAGGGCCGCGGCCTGTCCGCCTACCGCCGCGCGCTGGAATGGGTGCTGGCCGACGATGCGATGCGTATGGAGCAAGCCGCATGAGCAACCATACCGCCAACGGCGAGCTGGACGATTATCTGGAAGGCCTGTTGCACGATGCCGGCGCCGAGATCCCTGCCCCGGCTGCCATTGTCGCCGTCGCTGCTGCAACGGAAGCTGCCGACGCAGACATCGCACTGGCCGAGCCGCCGGTGCAAACAGGCGCGGCTCCCGCAGCCGCCGCTGCCGCGCAAGCGGCGAGCTCCGATGCCGTTGCCGCGGTGCTGGACGCCGACGCGATCGCCGCCGATTTCCTCGCCGAAATGGATGCCGACCCGGCCTTCGGCCCGCCGGTGGCGGCCGCGCCCAGTGCTGCCGACATCGCCGCCGATTTCCTCGCTGAAATGGACGCCGATCCGGCCTTCGGCCCGCCGGTGGCGGCCGCGCCCAGCGCTGCCGACATCGCCGCCGATTTCCTCGCCGAAATGGATGCCGACCCGGCCTTTGCCACCGCTGCACCCAGCCCATTCATGAGCACCGCCGATCTGATGGCCGAAATGGACGCAGACCCGGCCTTCGCCACCGCTGCCTCCGGGGCCGACCTGCTGGCCGCCGATCTGCTGTCGGAGATGGATGCCGATCCGGCCTTTGCCGCTGCCGCAGCGCCTTCGCCGGCACCTGCGCGGCCGGCGCCGATGCAGCCACCGCGCAACGCGCCCCCGCTCCATCCGCAAGGCCTGCAGGCGCTGCTGGCCCCCGGCCAGGCCGAGCACCTCCAGGCCGAGCGGCGCGCCAGCGAGCGCAGCACGCGCTGGCTGCGCCTGCGCTGCGGCGAGCAGACCTATGCGCTCGAATTGCTCAAGGTGCAGGAAGTGGTGCTACCGGTACCGCTGCTGCCACTGCGCGGCACCGCCAGCGCGATGCTCGGCATCATGAATCTGCGTGGCCAGGTGGTGCCGGTGGTCGATCTGGGCATGCATCTGGGCTCGGCGCCGATCAACATGGATCTGCAGACGCGCGTGGTGGTGCTGGAGGAAAACGGCGAGACCATGGGCCTGCGCGTGTCGGCGGTGGAAGACGTCACCAGCCTGACCGATCAGCAGATCGAACCGCCGGACAACGCACGCCTGTGCCGCATCTCCAACAACCTGTTCCGCGGCGTCGCGCGGCTGGGCCATCAACCGATGATCCTGCTCGATGCCAGCCATTTGCTGCACTGATCCACCGCGCAGCTGACGCGCACCTGCACGCGCAGCGATTCACCGTTAAAGCTTTCCCGCCCCCCGCCGTTAGTACGCATAGAACCATCCGTTCGGAGCAACAATGAGCACAGTGACATTGGGTGAGGATCTCGGCATCGAGACCAGCGCCGACCTCAAGCAGAAGCTTGCCGCGTTCCTTGCCCAGGACGGCGACCTGGTGCTCAATGCCGGCGAGGTCCGGCGTATCCATACCGCCAGCGTGCAGTTGCTCTGCGCCTTTGTGCAGACCCGCCGCCAGGCGGGGTTGCATACCGAATTCGATGGCTGCAACGACACTTTTAGAGATGCGGTCCGTCTGCTCGGCGTCACCGACGCGCTCGGACTTTCCGCATCCAATGACAACCTGAAATCTGTGGAGAACGCCGCATGAGCGCACGTATCTTGGTGGTGGACGATTCGGCGTCGATGCGCCAGATGGTCTCTTTCGCCCTCACCTCTGCCGGCTTTGCCGTCGAAGAAGCCGAGGACGGCGCCGTTGCGCTGGGCCGCGCGAAGGGCCAACGCTTCAACGCGGTGGTGACCGACGTGAACATGCCCAACATGGACGGCATCTCGCTGATCCGTGAGCTGCGCCAGCTGCCCGACTACAAGTTCACCCCGATGCTGATGCTCACCACCGAGTCGGCGGCCGACAAGAAGTCCGAAGGTAAGGCGGCCGGTGCCACCGGCTGGCTGGTCAAGCCGTTCAATCCGGAACAGCTGATCGCCACCGTCCAGAAAGTTCTGGGTTAATTCCACTTGCCTCACCATCGGATGTCACGCCCATGAGCATGGACCTGCAACGTTTCCACGCCACCTTTTTCGAGGAAAGCCGCGAAGGGCTGGACGCGATGGAGGCCGGGCTGTTGTCCCTTGAAGAGGGCAACCGCGACCCGGAAATCATCAATTCGGTGTTCCGCGCCGCGCACTCCATCAAGGGCGGCGCTGCCACCTTCGGTTTCGAGGCCGTCGCCGGCCTGACCCACGTGCTGGAGACGCTGCTCGACGAATTGCGCTCCAACAAGCGCCAGCTCGAACCCAATGCGGTCGATGCCATGCTCGGCTCGGTCGACGTGCTGCGCGCCCTGCTGCGCGAAGCAGAACACGGCACCCCGGCCGACCCGGACGCGGTCAAGGCCGTGCATATCCGTTTGAACGCGGTGCTGGCCGGCGAAGCGCCGACCGCCGCGGCGGTGGCCAAGCCGAAGGAAGAAGAACCCGAAGCCTGGCATATCGGGTTCACCCCGGCACCGTCACTGTTCATGAGCGGCAACGACCCGCTGCGCATCATCCGCGAGCTCGAGCACCTGGGCCCGCTGCAGATCGCCGCACGCCTGGAGCGCATGCCGGGCTTCGAGAACATCGACCCGCTGGAAGCCTACCTGGCCTGGGATCTGGGCCTGATCGGCAAGATCCCGCGCAGCAAGATCGAAGACACCTTCGCCTGGGTGGTGGACGATTGCGAGCTCGACATCCGCCCGATGGCGGTGCCAGGTCCGCCGCCGAGCCTGGCTGTCGAAACCGTTGCCGCTGCACCCGTTGCGGTCCCTGCGGCATCCGCCGCCGCTGCCGAACCTGCCGCCGCCGCTGCCGCCACGCCGGCCAAGGCCGCCGCTGCCGAGGCGGAAACCTCGATCCGCGTCAGCGTCGACAAGGTCGATGCGTTGATCAATCTGGTCGGCGAGCTGGTCATCACCCAGGCCATGCTCAAGCAGGTCTCCACCGGCCTGGATCCGGCGCATGCCGAACAACTGTTTGCCGGCCTGGATCTGCTGGAACGCAACACCCGCGACCTGCAGGAAGCGGTCATCGGCGTGCGCATGCTGCCGGTGGATGCGGTGTTCCGCCGCTTCCCGCGCCTGGTCCGCGACCTCTCCAGCCGGCTCGGCAAACAAGTGCGCCTGCGCACCATCGGCGAAGGCACCGAGCTGGACAAGGGCCTGATCGAAAAGATTGCCGATCCGTTGGTGCACCTGGTGCGCAACTCGATCGACCATGGTCTGGAAATGCCCGATGCGCGTCGCGCCTCCGGCAAGGACGAGACCGGCACCATCACCCTGGCAGCATCGCATCAGGGCGGTCATATCGTGATCGAGGTCAGCGACGACGGCCGTGGCCTCAATCGCGCCAAGATCCTGGAAAAAGCGGCCGAACGCGGCATTGCCGTGCCGGACAACCCGACCGATGCGCAGGTGTGGGATCTGATCTTCGCTCCGGGCTTCTCCACCGCCGATGCAGTGACCGACCTGTCCGGCCGTGGCGTGGGCATGGACGTGGTCCGCCGCAACATCCAGGGCCTGGGTGGCGAAGTGCAGCTGGAAAGCAACGCCGGCAGCGGTACCCGCGTGCTGATCCGTCTGCCGCTGACCCTGGCCATCCTCGACGGCATGACCGTCTCGGTGGCCGGCGAAACCCTGATCCTGCCGCTGGCCTACGTGCTCGAAGCCCTGCAGCCGGCGCCGGAAGACGTCCGCTCGATGGCCGGCGACGGCCGTGTGCTGCGGGTGCGTGGCGAGTACCTGCCGATCCTGTCGCTCACCGACTACTACGGCTTCGGCGGTCAGCAGTCCTCGCAGGAACCGCTGGTGGTGGTGGTCGAAGGCGACGGCCAGAAGATCGCGCTGGAAGTGGACGAGCTGCTCGGCCAGCAACAGGTCGTGGTCAAGAACATCGAAAACAACTACCGCCGTATCCCGGGCGTGTCCGGCGCCACCATCCTTGGGGATGGTCGGGTCTCGCTGATCGTGGACATCGGCGGGCTGGTGCGCTCGCTGCGCGTGCCGCAGGCCGCCTGAGTCCCGCGCGGCGCGGGCGCTGGCCCGCGCCGCGCTGCGTGCCCATGCGCGGGAACCGGCGCCGGCGCGCCCGCTGACGAAGCCGAACAGGTTAAGAAAAAAGCCGCGCACCCCGCCATCAAGTCCGCGCGCCGCCACGCCGATACCACTGGACGACCGGGCGCCGACGCGTCCCGGATTCTTCGGACTCTGCAGGAGCAGGCAATGGAACTGACGACCTCCTTTCGTGCGTACCGGGCCACGGCCCTGGCCGGGCTGACCGTGGTCGCGCTGCTGGCGGTGGTGAGCTGGCTGGTGCTGGGGCCGCTGGGCCGCACCAGCGACCGCCTCGACTACCTGGAGCACCGCCGCATCGCCCCGTCGCTGGCGCTGCACGAGCTGCGTGCCAGCCTGGCCGAGTTCCGCGCGTTGGAGCTCGGCCAGATCGTGCACGTCGGCGATGCTGCCGAGGTCGCCGACTACGACCAGCGCCTGGCCGACACCCGCCAGCGCCTGGATCGCGCCTGGAGCCACTACGCCGCGACCGCGCCGGAGGGCGACGAGGCGCGGCTGCGCAGCTCGCTCAAGAGCCGGCTGGACAGCTACCTGGACCTGCACGCCCGCATCGCCGAGGCCGCGCACGCCGGCGACAAGGCGCAGGCCAAGGCGCTGTCCACGCGCCAGGCGCTGCAGCAGCGGCGCGAGCTGTTCACCGAACTCAGCGCGCTGATCGCCCGGATCGACCAGCGGGCCGGCCCCGACGCCGGCTGACGCCCCGGCCCTCTTCCCAACGGCGCAACGCCGGCCGCCGCCGGCACTGCAGGAGCACTTCGATGAAATGGTTTTCGGATCTGAGGATCGTCTACAAACTGGCCCTGGTGTTCGCCGTGGTCAGCCTGCTGACGCTGCTGCTGGGCCTGTTCGTCTACGACCGCACCTCGCAGTCGATGGCCGAGTTCCAGCGCGTCGAGGGCAAGTGGATCCCGGCCACGCAGTCGCTGGCGGAAATCCGCGCGCAGCTCGGCGAAATCCGCACCTACGAGCTCGCGCAGCTGTCGCGCATCGACGAGCCGGACGCGGTCGCCGACTACTTCGCGCGCATCCAGAAGGCCCGCGACGAGGTCGCCCGCCAGCAGGCCCGGTTCGAGGCCACCATCCAGGAGCCGGCCGAGCGCCACCTGTACGAGGCCGTCGCAACCTCGCTGGCCGCCTACCTGGCCGCCAGCCAGCGCATGGGCGAGGCCGTGCGCGCGCACGACGCCGCGGCCGCGCAGGCCGTCTCGGACAAGGAGTCGCGGCCGCTGCGCCGCGAACTGTTCGAGAAGCTGATCGCGCTCAACGAGCGCAACGTCGGCCAGCTGGACCAGGAGATGACCGCCACCCACGCGCTGCTGGCACGGACCCAACTGTTGATCGTGGGCATGCTGCTGGCCACCCTCGGCGTGGCGCTGGGCACCGGCTGGCTGATGGCGCGCAGCATCAATCGCCAGTTGCGCTCGGCGACCGCACTGTCGCGCGCCGTCGCCCAGGGCGACCTCGACAGCCAGGTCGAGCGTGGCGGCCGCGACGAGCTGGGCCTGCTGATCGACGACATGCTGGCGATGCGCACCCGCATCCGCGAGGTCGTCGACGCGCAGAACGAAATGGGACGCCAGCACGAGCTGGGCTGGATCAGCTACCGCATCGACCAGGACGCCTTCCCCGGCGAGTACGGCGCGATGGTCCGCAACACCAACGACCTGGTCGCCGCCCACATCGCGGTCAAGATGCGGCTGCTGGGGATCACCCAGCGCTACGGCGTGGGCGACCTGTCGGTGGACATGGACGAGCTGCCCGGCGAGAAGGCAGTGCTCACCCAGACCATGGGCGAGGCCAAGCGCAACCTGACCGCCATCAACACGCAGATCCAGCAGCTGGCGCAGGCCGCCAGCGTCGGCGACTTCTCGCTGCGCGGCGACGTCAGCCGCTTCGACAACGACTTCCGGGTCATGGTCGAGAACCTCAACACCATGATGGCCACCGCCGACACCAACCTGGCCGCGTTCTCGCAGCTGCTCCAGGCCATCGCCGACGGCGACCTCACCGCGCGCATGGACGGCGAGTTCCATGGCGTGTTCGCCACCATGCGCGACGACGCCAACACCACCGTGCAGCGCCTGACCGAGATCGTCGGCCGCATCCAGCATGCCTCCGGCTCGATCAACACCGCCGCCAGCGAGATCGCCACCGGCAACGACGACCTGTCACGACGGACCGAGCAGCAGGCCGCCAGCCTGCAGGAGACCGCGGCCTCGATGGAGGAGCTGACCTCCACCGTCAAGCAGAACGCCGAGCATGCGCGCCAGGCCAACCAGTTCGCCATCGGTGCCGCCGACGTCGCCTCGCGCGGTGGCGAGGTGGTCGGCCAGGTCGTCACCACGATGAGCGGCATCGAGGCGTCCTCGAAGAAGATCGCCGAGATCATCTCGGTGATCGACGGCATCGCCTTCCAGACCAATATCCTGGCGTTGAACGCCGCGGTGGAAGCGGCGCGTGCCGGCGAACAGGGCCGCGGCTTTGCGGTGGTTGCCAGTGAGGTGCGCACGCTGGCGCAGCGCTCGGCCGGCGCCGCCAAGGAAATCAAAGGCCTGATCGACGATTCGGTCGGCAAGGTCGCCGAGGGTTCGGCACTGGTGCACACCGCCGGGCAGACCATGGGCGAGATCGTCACCAGCGTGCAGCGGGTGACCGACATCATGGGCGAGATCTCCGCGGCCTCGCAGGAGCAGTCGGCCGGCATCGAGCAGGTCAACCTGACCGTGACGCAGATGGACGAAGCCACCCAGCAGAACGCCGCCCTGGTGGAGGAAGCCACCGCCGCCGCCCGCGCGATGGAAGATCAGGCCGGGCAACTGTCCGATGCGGTGGCGATCTTCAAGATTCAACAGATGCCCGCGTTGCCTGCAGCGCCGGTCCGCACCGCGACGCAGCACCAGGCAGGCACCAGGCAAGCTGCCGCCAAGCGATCGGCCGCAGCAGCGGCGACGCCTGCGGCCAGGTCGAACAACACCGCTGCGGTGGCGGCACGCACGCCGGCAACGGCAACGGCAACCGCCGGCAACGATTCGAGCTGGCACGAATTCTGACCGCGACCTCCGATTGCCAGGCCGCCGCCCGCGCGGCCGGCACGGCCAGGCCCCGACAGCGATGCCGGGGCCTGGCGTTTTCAAAGACTGCGAACAAACGCCGGCGCCGGGCCCATTTCCTCGATTCCCATGCAATCGCGCCGTCTGTCGAAAGGTGATCAAGCGCAGGCTTCGGCGGCCGATACAGGGAATAATGAGGGCTGCCTGGCCCCCGCTACGTTCAAGGAGGTCCGCATGCCTACCGTCAACTCGCCGCGCTCTGCCCGCCACATGCTGGGTTCGGTGTTCGCCGTCGCGCTAGTGGCTGCCAGCGTCTGGTTGCCGCCGTCCTTCGCAGCACCGGCCGCACCGGTGTCGGTCCTGCTGGACAACGTACCGCTGAGCGCACTGCAGTCGCTTGCCATCGACCTGGTGCAGTTGCGCGACGACCAGCGGGCGCAGCTTGCCGCAGCGCACGATCCCGCCCGTATCCAAGCCTATGACGAACGTCTGGGCAACCTGCGGCAACGCATTGCGCGGCATGCAGGCTACTTCCAGGCCAGCGCGCCGCAGGGCGAACAGGCACGCCAGTTCGCACTCGTGCAGCAGCAGTTGGGCCGGTACCTGGCGCAGCATCGGCAGGCCAATCGCGCCCTGCATGACGGCGACCTGCAGTCTGCGCAAGCCTTGTCGCTGGGCCATGCGGGCGACACCCGGCACCTGCTGTGGACCGAACTGCAGACCCTGCGGCAATCGGTAGCCAGCGCGAGCAACACGCAGCGCAACTGAGGCATGCCCGCGTTGCGACCCCGGTGATCGCAGCGGTGTCGCCGCATCCGCGACCGGCCCTGCGCTGCGTCGAACCACGCGGCCTGCCATGCCGGTCCTCGCACGAGCTGTCATGCCCGGCTGATCCCGGTACCGCGTGTGCCCTGCCCGCCCGGCTGCGCTGCCGCCGCACTGCCACGGCAACCGGATGACGCGCCTGGCGTGGCACTGCCACAGCGTCAAGAAGCGCTGAAAAACCGCCGTCAGACCGGCTGTTACGCACTGCTCAACATTTTAGGGATCAGGTCGCTATTCGACTTATCCCGATCACACTCCCTTGCTGGATCCTGCCATGACGTTCAAGACCACGATTGCAAACACGCTGGCCAACGTTCCGCTGAAGCGCAAGTTTCTGGCGCAGACTGCGCTGGTGGCGCTGGGCATCATCGCGTTGGCGGTGATCGCCGCACGCATGCAGTACGTGGATCTCACCGATACCCGCCGCGATGGGCTCAAGAGCCAGATCGAGATGGCGATCGCGGTGGTCAATGGCTACGCAGAGCGCGCCGAGAAGGGCGAGATGGATGTGGACAGCGCCAAGAAAGCCGCGCTGCAGACCTTGTCCACCATGCGCGCGCGTGGCGGCGTGGATTACATCTATGTCACCGACCAGGCGCCGGTGATGCTGATGCACCCCACCCGCCCGGATCTCAACGGCAAGCCGCTCAACGATGTGCTGAGCCCCGACGGCAAGCGCATCTTCCCGGCCTTCGTTACTGCGGCGCAGTCCGGCGGCGGCTACGTCGATTACGCCTGGGCCAAGCCCGGTGAGAAGGAGCCGGTGCAGAAGACCTCGTACGCATCGCTGTACAAACCGTGGGGCTGGGTGATCGGCACCGGCGTGTATCTGGACGATACCCAGTCGCAGGCGCTGGCCTTCACCGGCATCGTCACGCTGGCCGGCGGCGTGCTGGTGCTGCTCAACCTGATGGTGGGCTGGCTGATCGGCAATTCGATCCTGGAGCCGGTGTCGCGCGCGCTCGCTGCCATCAAGGGCGTGGCGCGTGGCGATCTGAGCGTGCGCACCGCACAGCATGGCAGCGATGAGATCGGCCAGATGCTCAAGGCCACCGACGACATGGTGCACACGCTGGAGCAATTCTCCGCGCAGACCAAGGTGATGATGCACATGCACGCCGGCGAAGACTTCGGCCACCGCATGCCTACCGATTTTCCCGGTGTCTACGGCGAACTGGCCGGCGGCATCAATACGATGATCTTCGAACACCTGGACGCCATCATCGATGCGATCGGCATCCTCAACGAGTACGCGCGAGGCGACCTGTCGCGCGACGCCGCGCGTCTGCCCGGCACGCGTGCGGTGCTCCACGAAGCGATGGATGCGGCCAAGGCCAGCCTGCTGGCGATCAACACCGAGATCAAGCGCCTGGCCCAGGCCGCAGCCAATGGCGACTTCAGCCAGCGCGGCGATGCCACGCGCTTCGAACACGACTCGGCGCGCATGATCAACGACCTCAACGCGATGATGGAAGTCAGCGACCGCAACCTGGGCAAGCTGTCCGAGCTGTTGGCGGCGCTGGCCGAGGGCGACCTCACCGTGCGCATGGATGGTCAGTTCCACGGCGTGTTCGCACGCATGCGCGATGACGCCAATACCACTGCCGCGCAGCTGGCCGGCATCGTCGGGCGCATCCAGCAGGCCGCCGGCTCCATCACCTCTTCGGCCAGCGAGATCGCAGCTGGCAACGACGACCTGTCGCGGCGTACCGAGCAGCAGGCCGCCAATCTGGAAGAAACCGCCGCGTCGATGGAGGAGCTCACCGCCACCGTCAAGCAGAACGCCGAAAGCGCGCGTCAGGCCAACCAGCTGGCGATCGGCGCCGCCTCGGTGGCCTCGCAGGGCGGTCAGGTGGTCAGCCAGGTCGTGGACACCATGTCCGGCATCCAGACCTCGTCCAGGAAAATCGCCGACATCATCTCGGTGATCGACGGCATCGCCTTCCAGACCAATATCCTGGCCCTGAACGCCGCGGTGGAGGCGGCGCGTGCCGGTGAACAGGGCCGCGGATTTGCGGTGGTCGCCACCGAGGTGCGTACGCTGGCACAGCGTTCGGCCGGCGCAGCCAAGGAGATCAAGCATCTGATCGACGACTCGGTCGGCAAGGTGGCGCAGGGTTCGGCACTGGTGAATCAGGCCGGCACCACCATGGCCGAGATCGTCGCCAGCGTGCAGCGCGTCACCGACATCATGGGCGAGATCTCCACCGCCTCGCAGGAGCAATCCAGCGGCATCGAACAGGTCAACATGACCGTGACCCAGATGGACGAAGTCACCCAGCAGAACGCGGCATTGGTGGAAGAAGCCACTGCTGCTGCAAGGGCAATGGAAGAACAGGCCGGTCAGCTGGCGCAGGCGGTGTCGCGTTTCACGCTTGCCGGTGCGCCGGCGCCCATGGCAGCAGCGACTGCGGTCAGACCGGCAGCGACTGCGCTCACGCGCGGCTCCGGCACAGCCGCCGCACGCAAGCCGGCAGCCGCGCCGCTGAGCACCACCGGCAACGACGGTCAATGGCAGGACTTCTGAGCCGTACGCGCACGCCGCCCCGGCCGTGGCGGCTTCCGCTCACCCGTCGCGCCACCGGCTTGCCCGCCACGGCCGCATTGCCGGCGCCCTGAGCGCGACAGACGCAAGCCGGCTGCTGCACCGTTCATTCTCCCAAAATAAAGAATCGTGCCAGGCAGCCGCTAGCATGCTGGAGAGCGCTCCTGCGCAATGCCCGGAGTAACTAATGAACAAGTTCAACGATTGGCCGATCCGCCGCAAACTGATGTTCGCCTTTGGCCTGAGTGCGGCGCTGACCGCCTTGCTGGGCGGGCTCGGTTTTTCGCGCATGCAGCAGATGCAGCAGCAAACCACCCTGGTCAATCAGGACGTGGTGCCGGTGCTGAGTCGTCTGTCCGAGCTGCGTGGCTTTGCCGGTGAGTTCCGAATTTATGAAGTCGGCCAGTTCGTCAATTTCGACGATCCGGCCCGCTATGCGCTGTTCTTCAAGCGCATGGACGAGATCCACGCCAATTACGTCAGAACGCAAAAGCTGCTGGACGCCAAGATCGGCGCCGCCTCGCCGCTGAAGGCCGAATACGCCAAGCTGACCGATGCCAGTACGCGCTACTTCGCCGCCAACCAGCAGCTGCGCACGCTCTATGCAGCACCCGATCGCGCCGCGGCGATGGAATTTTCGCGTGATCAGTCGGCCGAAATTCGCAAGGAATTGTTCGCCTCGGTCGACAAGCTTTATGCAGAGCAGTCCGAGGCACTGAGCGACATGGTTGCGACCAGTACCGCCTCGTTCAAGCTGACCAGCGCGGTGTTGCTGCTCGGCACGCTGCTGATGGCAGCGCTGTCGGTGACCTTCGGCTGGCTGATCGCGCGCAGCATCACCAATCCGCTGTCCCAGGCGCTGGGCGCCATCAAGGCGGTCTCGCGCGGCGATCTGAGCGTGCAGGTGAACAAGACCAGCAATGACGAGATCGGCCAGATGCTCGAAGCCACCGGCGGCATGACGCAGATGCTGCGCCGCTTCAGCGATGAAACCGCGCACATGTCGCACCTGCACGCGGCCGAAGACATCAGCCACCGCATGCCGGAGGATTTCCCCGGCGTGTACGGCACCCTGGCCGGCGGCATCAACACGATGATCTTCGAGCATCTGGATGCCATCACCGACGCGGTGCGCATCCTCAACCAGTACGCACAGGGCGACCT
The DNA here is from genome assembly GCF_014199025.1 of Xanthomonas sp. CFBP 8152. NCBI lineage: Bacteria > Pseudomonadati > Pseudomonadota > Gammaproteobacteria > Lysobacterales > Lysobacteraceae > Xanthomonas > Xanthomonas sp. CFBP 8152. The sequence continues at coordinate 122,252 of NZ_JACHNO010000006.1, read as the reverse complement.
GACCCAGGACGCACGCCGTCTGCCGGCCAGCCGCGCCTTCCTGCATGAAGCGATGGACGCGGCCAAGGCCAGCCTGCTGTCGATCAATACCGAGATCAAACAGCTGGCGCAGGCCGCAGCTGCCGGGGACTTCAGCGCACGCGGCAACGCAGCGCACTTCAAGTACGACTTCGCGGTGATGGTGGCGGATCTGAACTCGATGATGGAGGTCAGCGACCGCAATCTGGGCAAGCTGTCGCAGCTGCTCGGCGCGGTGGCCGAAGGCGATCTGACCGCATGCATGGACGGCGAGTTCCACGGGGTGTTCGCACGTCTGCGTGACGATGCCAATGCCACCACCCAGCGCCTGACCGACATCGTCGGGCGCATCAAGCACTCCACGCTGGCCATCAACAACGCCGCTGGCGAAATCGCCGCCGGCAACAACGACCTGTCGCAGCGCACCGAGCAGCAGGCAGCCAACCTGGAAGAAACCGCCGCCTCGATGGAAGAGCTCACCTCTACTGTCAAGCAGAATGCCGAGCACGCACGTCAGGCCAATCAGCTGGCGATCGGCGCTGCCGATGTGGCCTCGCACGGCGGCAGCGTGGTCGGCCAGGTGGTCACCACCATGTCCGGCATCCAGACCTCGTCCAAGAAAATCGCCGAGATCATCGCCGTCATCGACGGCATCGCCTTCCAGACCAATATCCTGGCCTTGAACGCGGCAGTGGAAGCGGCCCGCGCCGGCGAACAGGGCCGCGGGTTTGCGGTGGTCGCTTCCGAAGTACGCACCCTGGCCCAGCGTTCGGCCAGCGCCGCGAAGGAGATCAAGAGCCTGATCGACGACTCGGTCAGCAAGGTTGCCGAAGGATCGGCGCTGGTGAACCAGGCCGGCAGCACCATGAACGAGATCGTGTCCTCGGTGCAGCGCGTCACCGACATCATGAGCGAAATCTCCGCCGCTTCGCAGGAACAGTCGGCCGGCATCGAGCAGGTCAACCAGACCGTCACCCACATGGACGAAGCCACCCAGCAGAACGCCGCGCTGGTGGAAGAGGCCACCGCCGCCGCGCGTTCGATGGAAGAACAGGCCCAGCAGCTCACCGAAGCGGTGGCCGTGTTCCACCTGGCGGCCGAGCTGGACGCGGCGACACGTGCCGCGCCAGTGGTGCGCCAGATCGCTGCCAAGCGGCCTGCCGCCGCCAGCAAAGCGCAGGTCGCCAGGCCTGCTGCACACGCCGCAGTGGCGTTTGCACCGTCCAACGCGTCGGATTGGGCGGATTTCTGAGAGAAGCCGCAGCGGCCGCGTACCGGCCGCTGCAGCGCAAGTACGTTCTTAGAGCACGTTTTTCGCCGGATTACGTTTCAAGCAGACGTGTTAATACATGGGCCACTGTCAGGCCGGTCAAGTTCGGACGTGCAACCGCGCCGCGTGCGATCCTGCACATATGCCGGCAATCGCATTGGCCGGCGTGCAATGCGGGCGTCGGCAACGCGTCCTGGCCGATCGTGGCTTGACCAACACGGCCGAGCCCGCAAGCGAGCGCTGCATCCTGATCGAAGCCGGCGCAGCGCCGGGACATCGCGCTGCGCGCCTCACTTGAACGTGCGCAAGACACGTTTGATGCTGCCGCAGGCACTGCCCGCGTGCGCACGCCGCTGCTTCGGGGCACCCAACGACCGCGTTGCTGCCATCCGGCCATCTTCCGCAAGGGCAACCTCGCAGTACGCTCGAAAGGTGAAATATATGTGAAACTATCGGCGAGTACGCTCGCATTGATAGTCCTTCCATGGCGCTTTCCGGTCAATTAGTACACATGCGCATCACTTCGGTGACGGCCGCCCATACGCAGCAGGGCTGACAGTGTTCAGTCGCATAGCCGCCGGCCGTTACCTATAGCGGCACGCCTACCTGCCTTGCAATCACGTGACCCGGGTGACGGATCGGCTGGATGCCTGCCTGCTGCGCTTTCCCTGCGTATCGCCTACACGTCCACCCGACGCGTCTTGTTCTTCTTGTTTACTGCCTCGAGACCCCAAAATGATCGCTTTTCTTCAACGGTACAACGTCGGCAAGCGCCTGAGCTTCGCCTTCGGCACGCTTATCCTGCTGTCGTGCGCGCTGGTGGTCGCCGGCGTATACACGCTTGCACAGGCGCGGACGTCTCTCAATACCATCGTCGACCGCAATATCACGATGATCCAACATGCCCAGGAAATGACCAACGCAAGTGCGGTCATCGCGGTGCAGTTGCGCAACATCGTGTTACCGACTTCGCAAGAAGATAATCTGCGTTTTTACGACATCATCAAGCGTGAGCGCCTGCATTATGATCAGGAGCGCGAGAAGCTTTACGCTTTCAGCGCGACGGCTCAAGCCACAGCGATTCGCAATCGGATCGACCAGGCCCGCGCCAAGTCAGGAATTGCAAACCAGCAGGTCATCGATCTCGGGCTTGCCGGAAAGAGCGACACGGCGTTGGCGGTGTTGCTGCAGAGTGCAGCTCCAGCCACCCAGCGCTGGCAGGACGCCATCGCCGATTACGCCAAATTGCAACGACGTCGCATTCTGGAAGCGTCTGCTGCTGCCAATACCTCAATGGATTACGGGCGTGGCATGCTGATCGGCGGCGGCCTGGCGGTGGTGCTGTTCAGTGCCCTGCTCGGCTTCCTGATCACCCGCAGCCTGGTGCGCCCATTGACCCAGGCCACCCGCGCTGCCGAAGCGATCGCCGACGGCAATCTCGACAACGACGTGCGCACGCAGTCCAACGACGAAACCGGCCGGCTGTTGCAAGCCATGGATCGCATGCAGGGCCAGGTACGCAAACTCATCACCGCACAGCTAGAGATGGCCAAGCGCCATGATGATGGCCAGATCAGCTTCCGCATGGATGCTGGCGCATTCCCGGGCGACTTCGGCCGCATGGCCAAGGACACCAATGCGCTGGTCGCCGCGCACATCGCGCTGGAGACGCAGACCATCCATCTGGTGGAACGCTATGCGATCGGCGACCTGACCGAGGACATGCCGCAACTGCCGGGCGAAAAGGCAGCCATCACCACCGCGATGAACCAGGTCAAGTTGAACCTGTCGACGATGAACACGGAGATCAAGCAATTGGCCCAGGCCGCCGCCAACGGTGACTTCACCGCGCGCGGCAATGCCGAACAGTTCCAGTTCGATTTCCGCATCATGGTGGAAAGCCTCAACACCCTGATGTCCACCGCCGACGGCAATCTGCAGTCGTTGTCCGGTCTGCTGCAGTCGATCGCCGCCGGCGATCTCACCGCACGCATGAGCGGCCAGTACCAGGGCGTGTTTGCGCAGATGCGCGACGACGCCAACGCCACCGCCGAACAGCTGGCCGGCATCGTGGGCCGCATCCAGACCGCTGCCGACGCGATCGGCCTGGCATCGGGCGAGATCGCCTCCGGCAACCAGGACCTGTCGCAGCGCACCGAACAGCAGGCCGCCAGTCTGGAAGAAACCGCCGCTTCGATGGAAGAGCTCACCTCCACCGTCAAGCAGAATGCCGAACACGCCAGCCAGGCCAACCAGCTAGCCATCGGCGCGGCGGCAGTGGCCTCGCAAGGCGGCGATGTGGTGGCCCAGGTGGTCACCACCATGTCCGACATCCAGAGCTCGTCGAAGAAGATCGCCGAGATCATCGCCGTCATCGACGGCATCGCCTTCCAGACCAATATCCTGGCCCTGAATGCCGCGGTGGAAGCGGCGCGTGCCGGCGAGCAAGGGCGCGGATTCGCGGTGGTCGCCTCTGAAGTCCGTACCCTGGCGCAACGTTCGGCCGGTGCGGCGAAGGAGATCAAGCACCTGATCGACGACTCGGTCGACAAGGTCACCCAGGGCGCCACCCTGGTCGATCAGGCCGGCACCACCATGGCCGAAATCGTCGCCAGCGTGCAGCGCGTCACCAACATCATGGGCGAGATCTCCTCCGCGTCGCAGGAGCAGTACTCGGGCATCGAACAGGTCAACCAGACCGTGACCCAGATGGACGAAACCACCCAGCAGAACGCCGCGCTGGTGGAAGAAGCCACCGCCGCCGCACGTGCGATGGAAGAGCAGGCTCAGCAGCTCACCGAAGCGGTGGCCGTGTTCAAGGTTGCCGAGCACGCACCGGTGGCGCGCCGGTTGTCGGCCGTTGCCAGTGCGCCTGGCAACGCCCGCACCACAGCGCGCCCGGTCGTGCGCACCAGTACTGCCACGCCCCCGCGTCGCAGCAGCGCTGGGACATCCGCAGCGGCAGCCGACGTGACCGACTGGCAGGAGTTCTAAGCGCCACCAACCGCCGTCAGCACTTGCGCAGCGAGTGCTGGCCGGTTTGCGTGCGTGTGCACGGTGAGCGGAATGCGTGTTCGACACCGTGCTCAGGCACGCCGACCGGCAATGCCCGCCTGCAGGTCTTCAGGCTGTTTATCACGGCACCGCACTCGCGGTGCCGTTTTGCGTTGTGCGCGGCGCGACAGCTGTGCGCAGGCCCGCTTGCGTCAAGACCGGCGTGAATTCGCACTTCACATCGTCGCGCTGGCCCCCATCACGCCGCCTTGAAAACAGCACTTAACCGGCGGTTTCTAGGGAAATCCCCGACACGGCGACCACCAATTCCCGACTCCTTGTACACATGGCAGTCACGTGTCTGAGACCCGGCTTTACCGTCCAGTCCGGCTTGTCTCAATACAGCAGTTCTAACGCCGTTATCTGACCGACGCATCACACAAGGCATGACGTGCAACGCAATGCTCCAGCACTGCATTGCAGGACATTCCCTCTAACGGCACATCCGCTCAGGTCACTCAATGAATTCCTTTCTGCACCGCTTCAACGTCGGCAAGCGCCTTTCCCTGGCCTTCGGCGTCTTGATTCTCCTGTCCTGCACACTGGTGGCGGCCGGCCTGTACACGCTCAGTCAGGCACGCGAACGCCTGGACACCATCGTCAACCGCAACATGGCAATGATCCAGTACGCCACCGATATGCTGGACGCCAATGCCACGATCTCGACGAATCTGCGCAACATCGTGCTGCCGACCACCGCCGAGCAGAATCGGCAGTTCGCTGACGCGATCGACGCCCAGCGCACCCGCTACAACGAGCTGCGCGACAAGCTCTACGCATTTCCTGCCGATGCGCACGACCAGGAGTTGCGCAACGCGCTGGATTCGACCCGCGAGCAGGCGCTGGCGCACAACCAGCAGGTGCGCGAACTGGGAATGGCCGGCAAGGTCGACCAGGCCATGCCGATCCTGCTCGAACGCGCCGCACCGGCTACCCAGCACTGGCAGGATGCGATCCGCACCTACTCGCACGCGCAGCGCAAAAGTAGCCAGCTGGCCTACGATCAGGCCAACGCCGCGATGGCGCGCGGCCGCAGCATGCTGATGGGCGGCGGCGTCGCCGTGGTGCTGCTGAGCGCACTGCTGGCCTGGATGATCACCCGCAGCCTCACCGGCCCGTTGAACCGCGCCACCCGCGCTGCCGAGGCGATCGCCGACGGTCGGCTCGACAATGAAGTGCACAGCGATGCCGGCGACGAGACCGGCCGTCTGCTGCAGGCGATGGACAAGATGCAATCGCAGGTGCGTAACCTGATCACCGCGCAGCTGGACATGGCCAAGCGCCACGACAGCGGCCAGATCAGCTTCCGCATGGATGCCGACGCATTCCCGGGCGACTACGGCCGTATGGCCGGCGATACCAATGCCCTGGTCGACAGCCATGTCCAGGTGACCTTGCGTCTGGCGCAGATCATGGGCCGCTACGCCATCGGCGACCTCAGCGAGGACATGGACGCGCTGCCAGGCGAAAAGGCCAGGCTGACCGACACCATGGCGCAGGTGAAAACCAACTTGGCCTCGATGAATCAGCAGATCAAGCAGCTGGCCCAGTCCGCTGCCGACGGCGATTTTGGTGCACGCGGCGATGCGGCTCAGTTCCAGTTCGATTTCCGCGCCATGGTCGAAAGCCTCAACCAGTTGATGGCCACTGCCGATGGCAGCCTGCAGTCGCTGTCGGGCATCCTGCGCGCGATTGCGGCGGGCGACCTGACCGCGCGCATGGACGGCGATTTCAAGGGCGTGTTCGCACAGATGCGCGACGACGCCAATGCCACTGCCACCCAGTTGTCCGGCATCGTCGGGCACATCCAGCACTCGGCGACCTCGATCAATGCCGCCGCCAGCGAGATCGCCGCCGGCAATCAGGATCTGTCGCAGCGCACCGAGCAGCAGGCCGCCAATCTGGAGGAAACTGCAGCCTCGATGGAAGAGCTCACCTCCACCGTCAGGCAGAACGCCGAAAGCGCACGCCAGGCCAATCAACTTGCAATCGGTGCCGCCAGCGTGGCCTCGCAGGGTGGCGCGGTGGTCAGCAAGGTGGTCGACACCATGAGCGGCATCGAGGCCGCGTCCAAGCGCATTGCCGACATCATCAGCGTCATCGACGGCATTTCGTTCCAGACCAACATCCTGGCCCTGAATGCCGCCGTGGAAGCAGCGCGTGCCGGCGACCAGGGCCGCGGCTTTGCGGTGGTCGCCTCCGAGGTGCGCACCCTGGCACAGCGTTCGTCCGCAGCGGCCAAGGAGATCAAGAGCCTGATCGACGACTCCGTGCAGCGTGTGGCCGACGGTTCGCAGTTGGTGGATCAGGCCGGCAAGACCATGGCCGAGATCGTGGCCAGCGTGCAGCGTGTCACCAACATCATGGGCGAGATTTCCGCCGCCTCGCAGGAACAGTCGGCCGGCATCGAACAGGTCAACCAGACCGTCACCCACATGGACGAGACCACCCAGCAGAACGCCGCGCTGGTGGAAGAAGCCACCGCCGCCGCTCGCGCGATGGAAGAACAGGCCCAGCAGCTCACCGAGGCGGTCGCCGTGTTCAAGATCGTCGAGCAGGGCCAGGCCGCGCCTCAGCCGTCATCGATGCTGGCTACGCCGGTCAATACACGCTTCGCCGCCCGCCCGGCCGCACGTGCCGGCAGCCACGCAGCGCCACGCCGTAGCACCGCCGGTACGGCGACAGCGGCAGCCACGGCCGGTCCCAGCGACTGGCAGGAGTTCTGAGCCCCACTGCAACTCGTAACACGTACCAACCGCAGTCTCCAGAAACACCATTCGAGCGTAGTTGATTCGGTCAACGAATCTTGAGGGTCGCTTCCTAGCGAGGGAAGCGGCCCTTTTTTTGTTCCGGGCGTCGACAGGCCTCGGGCCACGCATGGCGGCGAAGCTGTCCGTCGGCACCCTGCCCGACCATGCACGGATTCACCGCCTGTCCCGCGATGGTGGCGGACAAGGGCCCGGCAGCACGGGCGCAGGTCCGCCGCTGCGGAACCGATCCATCCGCACTGTCCGGTCCCTCGGACCACCCCGCCCAAGGCGACCGAGGCTTCACGCTTTCGTCTTTTTTCAGCCGCCCTTAAGGATTCGGCGTTGCCGCCGATATCAGGGCGACGCCGGGACAACCGTTCCGACGTCTTCCCACATCTACTGTGCTTGTGCCCATGTCCCAAGGCGATACCTCCGAGCTGGACCACGACGTCGACCACCTCGCCGAAGGTGACGAGCGCTATCTGCTGCGCAACAAACGGCAGATCCGTGGCCTGCTGCGCCAGTTGCTCGACCAGCGTGCCATCGTGACCATGCATGTGGCCGGGCGCGACATGGCCGTGCCCACCGCCGTACTCGAGGTGGACGAAGACGACGACTGCGTCATTCTGGACGGCAGTCATAACGAGGCCTCCAACCGCGCCATCCAGGACGCCAAGTACCTGCTGTGCTACGCGCAACTGGAGCGGGTCAGCATCCGGTTCCGGCTGGAAACGCCCGACCGGCTGGAACGCGACATCCACGTCGCCTTCCGCGCCGACCTGCCCGAGGCGATGTATCACCTGCAGCGTCGCGAGTCGTACCGGCTGGAAACGCCGATCACCGACTCGCCCGTCTGCATCATCCGCCAGGACCAGGCACAAGGCGGCAATCTCAATCTGCAGCTGCGCGTGATCGATATCAGCAGCGGCGGCCTGGCGGTCTCGCTCACCGATGGCATGCCCTTGCTCGAACCGCAGCGCACCTATCGCGATTGCACGCTGCAGTTGCCCGGCACCGCGCCGATCACCCTGCCGCTGACGGTGTGCAGCCAGTACAAGCAGACCCTGCCCAACGGCAGCGAAGGTTTCCGCGTCGGCATGCAGTTCAGCGACCTTCCGCGCGGTGCCGACGAGACCATCCAGCGCTACATCTTCCGCGTCGACCGCCAGCGCAATGCGCGCAAGAGCGGCGTGTTCTGAACCCACCTGCACCAGCGGCGGCGTGCAGCTAAAGTTGCCCTGCGCTGCGCCGATGTTGCTAGGGCAATCCTCATCCGCATGCTTTTCCCATAGCTGCAATCCGACACTCAGCCGCAACGCCCGGAGTTTCCATGAACGACAAAAGCACTGCCACCGGCACCGGTGGTGAATTCCTCAGCTTCGCCCTGGGCGAAGAACACTACGGCGTGGACATCCTGAAAGTGCAGGAAATTCGCGGCTACGATTCGGTCACCCGTCTGCCCGACGCACCGGACTACATCAAGGGTGTGATCAACCTGCGCGGCACCATCGTGCCGGTGATCGACCTGCGCCTGAAGTTGCGCCTGAAAGAAGCGCGCTACGACGCCTTTACCGTGATGATCGTGCTCAACGTCGAAGACCGCGTGGTCGGCATCGTGGTGGACAGCGTCTCGGACGTGATTCCGCTCAACGACGACCAGATCCGACCGACCCCCGAATTCGGCGCCTCGGTCGACACCCGCTTCATTTCGGGTATCGGCACCCAGGACGATCGCATGCTGATCCTGCTGGATATCGAGACCCTGCTGGACAGCGCCGAACTCGGTCAGCAGCAGCTGGCCGAAGAAGCGGCCTGATCCAGACCATCTGGTGTCGGGAGCTTCCCGACACGAGACGCACAACGAATTTGAAGTGAGATAGAAATCACGTTTTTCCAATTCAAGTTGAACGGCCGCTGGCCGATAGCTGAATAGAAGCCCGCGCACACAAACGGGTCACCGTTCGACTTTTGATTCTGGAGAATCCCAATGAAATTTCTGCTCTCGCTCCTTCCCGTCGCTGCTCTGTTGATCGTTGCTCCCACGCTGTCGGCTCAGTCGCAGGAAATGATTCCGCCGGAAATGGCGACCCGTTTCGTCGGCAAGGACGGCATGGTGTGCGGCAAGGTCGAAAAGGCCAAGTACGCCCAGAGCTCGGAAGGTGAACCCACCTTCCTCTACATGGGCGGCATGTTCCCGCGTCACACCTTCTCGGCCCGCATCGACGGCGCCAACCGCGGCAAGTTCAGCTTTGCCCCGGAAACCCTGGAAGGCAAGGACGTTTGTGTGCTCGGCAAGATCCAGCGCGACAGCTCGCGGGCCGAAATCGAAGTCAGCTCGCCGGCCAGCCTGAAGCTTGCCACCATCAAGTAATCGCCTCGCAGACCGCCACGCCCTCGCACGTGGCGATCTGCTGTTTGCGGTTATGCGCACTGACTTCTACCGGGGAATCGTGTCAATGCAATGGATCAACAATCTGAAATTGATGCCCAAGCTGATGCTGGCGTTTGGCATTGTGCTGCTGATCATGCTGGTACAGGGCATCATCGCCTATGCGGGTCTGGCATCGCTCAATAACGTCACCCGCGACCTAGCCGGCAACACCATGTCCAGCGTGCGCGAGGCAGGCGATCTGCGCGGCATGCTCGGCGAATATCGAAATGCGTCCTATCAAAATCTGGTGCGCGCCAGCGACTCAGTCAAGCAGGAAGCCAAGGTCCGCGCCAAGCGGCTCCATGGCGAAATCGAAGCCACGATCAAGGGCTATCCCCGGCTGATCGAGAGCCCGCAACAGAAGAAATTGTTCGACGTGTTCGTGGCGGACTGGAAGAAGGCATCGGCCTCCTACGCCAGCGTCGACGAAATGCTCGAGCTCAATCTGCCCGACGATGCCGTCGACACCTTCGTCGGCGAGACCCGCACCCTGCACAACAAGGCCAAGGATTCGCTGGCCGCGTTGATCACCGAAGACAATAGGTTGGCGCAGGCTGCCAAGAGCAAGGCAGAAAAAGTTCATGCCACCTCGGTCTCGCTGACCGTGATGGTGCTGTTGATCGGCATTGCCGGTGGCCTGGGCCTGGCGTTCCTGTTCGCACGTTCCATCGTCAAGAGCATGCGCGGCGCGGTGTCCACTGCCACGGAAATCGCCAGCGGCAAGCTCGATGGCCAGATCAATGTGCAGGGCCAGGACGAAGTGGGCGAACTGATGCGCTCCATGCACCGTATGCAGCGCGACCTGAAGGAACGCATCGAACGCGATAAGGAGGTCGCCGACGAAAACCTGCGTATCCGTACCGCACTGGACAAGTCCTCCACCGGCACCTTCATCACCGACACCGATCGGGTCGTGATCTACGCCAACGAGGCGTTCCAGAAGCTGGTCACGCATTACGAGGACAGCATCCGTCTGTCCGCGCCCGATTTCGAAGCGGGCAAGATCATCGGTCAGCACATCAGCTATCTCGGCGTGCCCGAAGCGACCGTGAACAAAGCCATCGTAGCGCTGGAACGCGACGGCATCACCAGCTTCGAAGAGCGCTACGGCCAGTTCGTGATGATGCAGACCGTCACCGTCATCAAGAACGAGCAGGGCGAAAGCACCGGCGATGTCTGCGAATGGCGCGACCGCACCGTCGAGGTCCAGGTCGAAGAAGAAGTCGCCCGCATCGTGCGCGCCGCCGCCAGCGGCGACATGAGCGGCCGGGTGGAAACTGAGGGCAAGCAGGGGTTCTTCCTGCAGCTGGCCCAGCAGCTCAACGGCCTGCTGGATGCCAACGCCGGTAGCCTGGAGCAGATATCCGCCTTGCTGTCGGCCCTGTCACGCGGCGACCTGACCGTACGCATGCACGGCGAGTTCAGCGGCGTGTTCGCGCAGATGCGCGACGATGCCAATGCCACCGCCGAGCAGCTGGCCGACATCGTCGGGCGCATCAAGGTCTCGTCCACCGCGATCAATTCGGCAGCCGGCGAGATCGCCTCCGGCAACAGCGACCTGTCGCATCGTACCGAGCAGCAGGCCGCCAATCTGGAAGAGACCGCCGCCTCGATGGAGGAGCTCACCTCCACCGTCAGGCAGAACGCCGAAAGCGCCCGTCAGGCCAACCAGCTGGCGATCGGCGCTACCGGCGTGGCCTCGCAGGGCGGCGACGTGGTTTCGCAGGTGGTCACCACCATGTCGGGCATCGAAGCTTCGTCAAAGAAGATCGCCGACATCATCTCGGTGATCGACGGCATCGCGTTCCAGACCAACATCCTGGCATTGAATGCGGCGGTGGAAGCCGCCCGTGCCGGCGAACAGGGCCGCGGCTTCGCCGTGGTGGCCTCGGAAGTGCGCACGCTGGCACAGCGCTCGGCCGGTGCGGCCAAGGAGATCAAGGGCTTGATCGACGACTCCGTGCACAAAGTTGCCGAGGGGTCGGCACTGGTGCGCAAGGCCGGGTCGACCATGGCCGAGATCGTGGCCAGCGTGCAGCGCGTCACCGACATCATGGGCGAGATCTCGGCCGCCTCGCAGGAACAGTCGGCCGGCATCGAGCAGGTCAACCAGACCATCACCCAGATGGACGAAACCACCCAGCAGAATGCTGCGCTGGTGGAAGAAGCCACTGCGGCCGCACGCTCGATGGAAGAGCAGGCCGGCCACCTGGCCGAAGCGGTGTCGGTGTTCAAGCTGGACGAGCCGGCGGCCCCGGCCGGCCGCGCGCGCCCGGTCGCCTCGCGTCCGGTCGCGGTGAAGTCCGCCGCCAAGCCGGGTGCTCGTGCAGCGGCCACGCCGTCGCGGCCAGCCAAGCCGCAGGCCGCGCTGGCGGACGGAAACTGGCAAGAGTTCTGATCCGGCGCTGTGCCCACAAAGCCCCGGCACTGCCGGGGCTTTGTGTGTCTGCGCTCGGCCGGCCCACTGCCCGGCCGTCGGGTCCGATCGCGCCGCCCTGCAAGCGCCGGGCACAATCAGCGGCCGCAGCCGTCTGCGATGCATGATTGGTGCTTCAGTTGCATGACCACCTGGCCGATATCTAGTCATCGCTAACGACGCGTATGGATATGACGACCACCTCGACTTCCGCTTCAGACACACGCGAATTTGATTTTGGCGACCGCGATTTCAAGCGCGTCTGCGACCTGATCTATCAGCGTGTCGGCATCGCCCTGGCTCCGGCCAAGCGCGACATGGTGTATGGCCGGCTGTCGCGTCGCCTTCGCGTACTCGGCCTGCGCTCCTTCCGCGACTATCTGGACCAGCTGGAAGCAGGCAACGACGAGGAGGAATGGCAGGCGTTCACCAACGCGCTGACCACCAACCTGACCTCGTTCTTCCGCGAGCCGCACCACTTCGACAAACTGCGCGAAGAGCTGCAAAAGCGCGCCTCGCAGGCACCGTTGAAGATCTGGTCTTGCGCGGCCTCCACCGGTGAGGAGCCCTACTCCATCGCCATCACCGCCTGCGAAGCCTTCGGCACCTTGACCCCGCCGGTCAGCATCGTCGCCACCGACGTCGACACCCAGGTGCTGGACACCGCCTCGCGCGGCGTCTATGCCATCGACCGCGTCGCCTCGCTGGACGCATCGATCAAGCGCAAGTACTTCCAGCGCGGCAGCGGCCCCAACGAGGGCAAGTGCCGGGTCATCCCGGCGTTGCGCCAGCTCATCGAATACCGCCAGCTGAATCTGCTGGCACCGCGCTACGATGTCGGCGGTCCGTACGCGGCGCTGTTCTGCCGCAACGTGATGATCTACTTTGACAAACCGACACAGCGCGGCATCCTGTCGCGGCTGGTCAGCCATATGGGCGACGACGGTCTGCTTTACACCGGGCACTCAGAGAACTACCTGCACGCGGCCGATCTGATCCAGCCGTGCGGGCGCACGCTGTACAGGCGCAGCCCGCGCGCGGGAGCGTCTGCATGAGTACCGCCGCGCAGGTCGACGATGTCATGCGTTACCGCGATTCGCGGTTCCAGACCATCACTGCCAAGCTGCTGCCCACCCAGTACCTGGTGGTCGACGACGACACCGCGTTGACGACCACCTTGGGATCGTGCGTTGCCGCCTGTCTGCGCGATCCGGTCCTGAAGATCGGTGGCATGAATCACTTCCTGCTGCCGGAAGGCCAGGTCGGCGATGGCGCACCCGCGCGTTACGGCAGTTACGCGATGGAGTTGCTGATCAACGACATGCTCAAGCGCGGCGCGCATCGCAAACGCATCGAAGCGAAGGTTTTCGGTGGCGCCAACGTGCTCAAGGGATTCACCAGCAATCCGGTCGGCACCCGCAACGCCGAGTTCGTGCGCCAGTACCTGCAGGCCGAACACATTCCCATCATCGCCGAAGATATGTGCGGCATCCATCCTCGCAAGGTATGGTTCTTCCCGACGACCGGACGCGTGGTGGTGCAGCGGTTGCCGCATGCACACGAAGCCGAAGTCGCCGCCGCCGAATCGGCCGTGCGCGCCCGTCTGTCCAAAGCACCGGTCACCGGTGGAGTGGAGTTGTTCGAATGACGCTGGAAACCCCTGTGCGTGTATTGATCGTCGACGACTCGGCGGTCGTACGCCAGATGCTGACCGAAATCCTCTCGCGCGACGCCGGTATCGAGGTGATCGGCTCGGCCGCCGACCCGATCCTGGCGCGCGAAAAGATCAAACGCCTCAATCCGGACGTGATCACGCTGGATGTGGAAATGCCGCGCATGGACGGCCTGGTGTTTCTGGAAAACCTCATGCGCCTGCGCCCCACCCCGGTGGTGATGATTTCATCGCTGACCGAACGTGGCGCCGACACCACCTTGCAGGCCTTGTCGCTGGGCGCGGTGGACTTTGTCTCCAAGCCCAAGATCGACGTCGCCCGCGGGCTGGAAGGCTATGCCGAGGAAATCGTCAGCAAGGTCAAGATGGCGTCCAAGGCCAGGGTCAGCGCGCTCAATCGTCCCAGCGCGCCCAAGGTCACCCTGGACATGCAGTCCGCGCCGGTGCCCGGTAGCGCGCTGCGTTTCCGCACCACCGACCGCCTGATCGCCATCGGCGCCTCGGCCGGCGGTACCGAAGCCCTGCGCGTGGTACTCGAGCACATGCCCGCCGATGCACCGGCGGTGGTGATGACCCAGCATCTTCCGGCCAGCTTCAGCACCGCCTTTGCCGAACGCCTCAATCGCCATTCGGCAATGTCCGTGCGCGAGGCCAGCGATGGCGAGGCAATCCTGCCAGGCCACGCTTATCTGCCGCCGGGCGGTCAGCATCTGCGCATCATCCGCGACGGTGCGCGCTGGCGCTGCCGCATCGACGACGGCCCGCCGGTCAATCGCCACAAGCCGGCGGTGGACGTGCTGTTTCGCTCTGTTGCCGCCAACGCAGGCCCGAATGCGGTCGGCGCCATTCTCACCGGCATGGGCGACGATGGTGCACGCGGCCTGCTGGAAATGCTGCAGGCCGGCGCGCCGACGCTGGTACAGGACGAGGCCAGCAGCGTGGTATGGGGCATGCCCGGTGCCGCCTACAAACTCGGCGCCGCGCAGGAAGTGGTGCCGCTGGGCCGGATTGCCGAGCGCCTGATCGCGCTGTCGGCACAGGCGCGCTGATCCGGCATGGTCTCTCCTCCCCGGCATCCGACCGAACAGGCGGCGGTTCCCGGCGCCGCGGAAGCCGCGTCGCTGGCGACGGCGGATGCGCCGTCACATAACGCGACAACCCCCAGGACGATCAAGGTTTGGCCGGTCACTGCTGGCATGCGCAGGCCCGACGAACATCCCGACGCCACGCGTTCACGCCTGCTGGCCGAAGCGCTGGACGGCAGCAGCAGTGCAATCCTGATCTGCGATCTGCAATCGCGCCTGCTCTATGCCAACGACGGCTTCCAGCGCATGTTCGGCTATACCGAGGCCGAGCTGGTGGGCAAACGCCCCTCGGACGTGCTCACCCGCGCGCAAAGCGACCAGGACGAGGTGGCGCGCATCCGCGACCGTGCCGACGCGCTGCAGCAGACCCAGGCCGACCTGCTGGTGTATCGCAAGGACGGCACGCCGCTGTGGATCTCGCTCAACTTCAATCCGATCTACGACGCCAGGCATCTGCCGTCGCATTACGTGGCGGTGCTGACCGACATCACCGACACCAAGATGCATGAAGTGCTGCAGCACCGCGTGCTCGAGGCCTTGGTGCAGGAGCGGCCGCTGATCGAGGTCATGACGCTGATCTGCACCGAGGTCGAACGCATCGCACCGGACGCGCTGGCCACGGTCATGAGCGCGGACAATCAGGGCTGCCTGCATTCGCTGGCCGCGCCCAGCCTGCCGCCGGAGTATGCCGATGCGGTCAACGGGCTGAAGATCGCGCCGGGCGCAGGCGCCTGCGGCACTGCCGCCTGGCGTGGCCGCGCGGTGATGGTGGAAGACATTGCCACCGACCCACTGTTCGCGCAGTTCCGCGAACTGCTGCTGCCGATGGGCCTGCACGCTTGCTGGAGCACACCGATCCGCTCCAACAGCGCACGCGTGCTCGGCACCTTCGCGCTCTACTACAGAAAGGCGCAGCGTGCCGATGCCTGGCACGTACGCCTGACCGAGTTGTGCCAGCAACTGTGCACGCTGGCACTGGAACGCGAACAGATCCGCCAACGCGTGCATCAACTCGCGTTCTACGATGCGCTGACCGGCCTGCCCAACCGCATCATGTTCAGCGCACGCGCCGAGCAAGCGCTGACGCAAGCCGAATATGCCGGTGAACCGGCCACGTTGATGTTCATCAACATCGACCGCTTCAAACTGATCAACGACAGCCAGGGCCATGCCGCCGGCGACGGTCTGCTGCGCGACATCGCCTTGCGCATCGGCGAACAACTGACCGCCACCGCCATGCTGGCACGCCTGGCCGGCGACGAATTCGCACTCGCGCTGCCGCAATGCAGCGCCGAGCAGGCCAGTGCCGCCGCAGAACGTGTGCTGGGCACCATTGCCAGGCCGCTGCCGGTCGGCAACATGACCGTGCATCCGTCTGCCAGCATCGGCGTGGCGATGTTTCCCGAGGACGGGCGCGACATCAACATCCTGCTGCGGCATGCCGATCTGGCCATGAACCGCGCCAAGCAGGAAGGCGGTGCACGGTTCCGCTTTTTCAGTTCCGACATGAACCGCATGGCGCAGGAGCGCGTTGCGCTGGAAGCCGAGTTGCGTCAGGCCATCGGGCGCGATCAGCTGCAGCTGCACTATCAACCGCAACTGCACAGCGCCGCGCCGCACGCGCTGTACGGCGTGGAAGCGCTGTTGCGCTGGAATCATCCGCAACTGGGTGCCATCTCGCCGGCGCGTTTCCTGCCCGTGGCCGAAGAGCAAGGCATGATGCCGCAGCTCAACGATTGGGTGCTGCGCAGCGCCTGCCGGCAGATTGCCGATTGGCGCAAACGTGGCGTACCGGTGGCGCGGGTGTCGGTGAATCTGTCGGCGAGCAGCTTCGAAAGCCCGCGCATGCTCAGCGACCTGCTGCGCCTGATCGCCGACATGGGCGCGCAGCCCTCCGACCTCACGCTGGAAATGACCGAGAGCGTGATGCTTTCCGGGCAGCCCGGCGTACTGGAAAATCTGCACGCCATCCGCGAAGCCGGCATCTCGTTGTCGCTGGACGACTTCGGCACCGGCTATTCCAGCCTGAGCCATCTGCATCGTCTGCCGATCGACGAACTCAAGCTGGACATGAGCTTCGTCCGCGACATCGAACATAGCGAAGACGCACGCGCCCTCACCACCTCGGTGCTGCGTATCGGCGAGCATCTGCGCAAGCATGTGGTTGCCGAAGGCGTGGAAAACGAAGCACAGCGCCTGTTCCTCGCCGACCTCGGCTGCGAAGTGCTGCAGGGCTATCTGTTTTCGCGGCCATTGCCGGCGGCGGCACTAGAAGCCTGGTTGGGCACGCAGCCTTAAGGCGGCTCACGACACCCCGTCGTGGTCGTCAGGCTTGCGCTGATAGCGTTTTACGCTCGCATCAGCAGGTCGAAGCAACCTGCCAAAAGACAAAGCATCCGATCTGGTGCTTCGGTGCAGCGCCCTTGCCCGCCCACCATCGCGGGACACGCCGCAAGTACATCCGTGTAGGCTCTTACGCGGCATCCATGCCGCGTAAGAGCCCGCGACGGTGGGCGGGCAAGGACCAAGTGAGGTGGCCGGTGCTCATGGTTGCAAGCAGCGCCAAGCGAGGTGGCCGGTGCTCATGGTTGCAAGCAACGCATGATGTCGTTCTGATCGCCAGATCAGCAGCACATCATTAGAGCGATGCCTGTGCCTGGACGCTGCCTTCAGGCGCGCCTTTCCATCCGCGTCGAATCCGATGCCACGGTGCGCTTCAACCAACCCAGCAACTGCGCGGTGACGAACGCCGGATTCTCCAGCGATGCGATATGCCCGGCATCGGGGATCAGCTCGTAGTCGCAACCGATCACCTCGGCCATCAGCCACAGCTCTTCGGGCGGGCGCGGAATATCGTCTGCGCCGCCGAGCAGGAAGGTGCTGGCCGGATTCAGCGCGGACATCGCCTCCAGGCGATCCGCGCGCCCGAAGATCAGCCGGCCCAGCGGCACGATCGAGGTGCGCAACTGCTCGGCCGACATCGCCGCCAGGCGCTGCGCAAACGCAGCCGGCAGCGCGGAATTCAGATCGATGCCGGGGCGGAAAAAGATCGGCACGATCGCCTCGATCAACGCAGGCGTCACCCGCCCGGCCGCTTCGATCGCATCCAGCAGAGCGAAATAACGCGTTTGCGTGGCCTGCGGCTCGGCACCCAGGAAGGTATCCATCAGCACCAGGCTGCGCACGCGCTGCGGCGCCAGCAGCGCCAGCTCGGCGCCCCACATGCCACCGACCGACAAGCCGACCACTGCGCAGTGCGGCAGTTCCAACGCATCCAGCAACAGCAGCATCTGCCTGGCAAGATCGCCCACCGTCTGCGTGCACGTTGGCAGGGCTGCCGATCGCCCGTGCCCCCACAGCTCGGGAACGATGACCCGATAGTGCTGCGAAAGCGCCTGGATCTGCGGTTCCCACATCGCCGCGTCCCAGAGATAACTGTGGCCAAGCAGAACCGGAAACCCTTGACCGTAGTGTGCGTAATGCAGCGTTTGACCAGCGATCGTGCAAGTGGGCATTGGAGATCATCAGAGCGGTGGGAGCGGCGCCACTGTAGACCTCGCGACTTCAGATTTTTGTTGCAATGCGGCAGGCGGGTTAACTGCGATTGCCTTAACTTCCGGCATTGCGCACGCAAGACGAAGTCATCGCCCGAGTAACGAAAAACGCCCGGCATTGCCGGGCGTTTTTGAAAATGCAGACGACTGGCCGGGTCAGGCAGCGACGGTGTCAGCCACGTCCTGATACTCCTGGATCTGATCGAAGTTCATGTAGCGGTAGATCTGATCGCCACTGGTCTTGATCACGCCCACATCGGCCATGTACTCGTCCTTGGTCGGGATGCGGCCCAGACGCGAGCAGATCGCCGCCAGTTCCGCCGAACCCAGGTACACATTGGTGTTGCGGCCCAGACGATTCGGGAAGTTACGCGTGGAGGTGGAGAACACCGTGGCGCCCTCGCGTGCCTGTGCCTGGTTGCCCATGCACAGCGAGCAGCCGGGCATTTCCATGCGCGCACCGGCCGCGCCGAAGGTGCCGTAATGGCCTTCCTTGGTCAGCTCGGAGGCATCCATCTTGGTCGGCGGCGCAACCCACAGACGGGTCGGGATATCGCGCTTGCCTTCCAGCAACTTGGCAGCCGCGCGGAAGTGACCGATGTTGGTCATGCACGAACCGATGAACACCTCGTCGATCGAAGCACCGGCCACGTCGGACAGCGTCTTGACGTCGTCCGGGTCGTTCGGGCACGCCACGATCGGTTCAACGATGTCGGCCAGATCGATCTCGATGACGGCGGCGTACTCGGCGTCGGCATCGGGCTCCAGCAGCTGCGGATCGGCCAGCCACTCCTCCATCTTCTTGATGCGGCGGCCCAGCGTGCGCGCATCGGCATACCCTTCGGCAATCATCCAGCGCAGCAGGGTGATGTTGCTGGTCAGGTATTCGATGATCGGCGCCTTGTCCAGGTGCACGGTGCAACCGGCCGCCGAACGCTCGGCCGAAGCGTCGGACAGCTCGAACGCCTGCTCCACCTTCAGGTTCGGCAGACCTTCGATTTCCAGGATACGGCCGGAGAAGATGTTCTTCTTGCCCTGCTTGGCCACGGTCAGCAGGCCGTCCTTGATCGCGTACAGCGGGATCGCGTTGACCAGGTCACGCAAGGTCACGCCCGGCTGCATCTGCCCCTTGAAGCGCACCAACACGCTTTCGGGCATGTCCAGCGGCATCACGCCGGTGGCGGCCGCGAAGGCCACCAGACCGGAGCCGGCCGGGAACGAAATGCCGATCGGGAAACGCGTGTGCGAGTCGCCACCGGTGCCGACGGTGTCGGGCAGCAGCATGCGATTGAGCCAGCTGTGGATCACGCCATCGCCCGGACGCAGCGACACGCCGCCACGGGTGGAGATGAACTCCGGCAAGGTGTGGTGGGTCTTGACGTCCACCGGCTTCGGATAGGCGGCGGTGTGGCAGAACGACTGCATCACCAGATCGGCCGAGAAGCCCAGGCAGGCCAGATCCTTCAACTCGTCGCGCGTCATCGGGCCGGTGGTGTCCTGCGAGCCCACCGAGGTCATCTTCGGCTCGCAGTAGGTGCCCGGGCGCATGCCCTGGCCTTCCGGCAGGCCGCAGGCGCGGCCGACCATCTTCTGCGCCAGCGAGAAGCCCTTGCCGGTATCCGGCGGGTCCATCGGCAGGCGGAACAGGTCAGAGGCCGGCAGGCCCAGGAACTCGCGCGCCTTGGCGGTCAGGCCGCGGCCGACGATCAACGGAATGCGGCCACCGGCGCGCACTTCGTCGAACAGCACGTCCGACTTCATCGCGAACTCGGCGATCACCTGGCCGTTCTTCAGGGCCTTGCCGTCGTACGGACGCAGCTCGACCACATCGCCGTGCTCCATCTGCGACACGTCCAGCTCGATCGGCAACGCGCCGGCGTCTTCCATCGTGTTGTAGAAGATCGGGGCGATCTTGCTGCCCAGGCACACGCCGCCGAAGCGCTTGTTCGGAATGTACGGAATGTCTTCGCCGGTCCACCACAGCACCGAGTTGGTCGCCGACTTGCGCGAGGAACCGGTACCGACCACATCGCCCACGTAGGCGACCAGGTGGCCCTTGGCCTTGAGATCGGCGATGGCCTGGATCGGGCCACGCTTGCCGTCTTCTTCCGGCACGAAGGCCGCACTGTCGCGGGCGTTCTTCAGCATCGCCAGCGCGTGCAGCGGGATGTCAGGGCGCGTGGTCGCATCCGGGGCCGGCGACAGGTCGTCGGTGTTGGTCTCGCCCGGCACCTTGAACACGGTGACGGTCATGCTCTGCGGCACTTCCGGCTTGCTGGTGAACCACTCGGCATCGGCCCAGCTCTGCAGCACCGCCTTGGCGTGCGCGTTACCGGCTTCGGCCTTTTCCTGCACGTCGTGGAACGCGTCGAACACCAGCAAGGTGTGCTTGAGCGCTTCGGCGGCGGTGGCGCCCAGCTCGGCGTTGTCGAGCAGATCGATCAGCGGCTGGATGTTGTAGCCACCCAGCATGGTGCCGAGCAGCTCGGTCGCACGCGTGGGGCTGATCAGCGCGGTTTTCTCGGTGCCGAACGCCACCGCGGCCAGGTACGAGGCCTTGACCTTGGCGGCGTCGTCGACACCGGCCGGCACGCGCTGGCTGAGCAGCTCGACCAGGAAGTGTTCTTCGCCCGCCGGCGGAGCCTTCAGCAGCTCGATGACCTCGGCGGTCTGCTGCGCGGTCAGCGGCAGCGGCGGGATACCGAGCGCGGCGCGCTCTGCAACGTGGTGGCGATAGGCTTCCAACATGCGGATTCTCCGAAAGACAACTAGTGAATGTGTAAACGCGAAACGTGGATCAGCGTGCGGGTTTGGGGACAACGATCTTCAAACCCTTGAAGTAGTCGCGGAAAAAGCCCTCGTCGCGGGTGATCAAGCCGTCGCACTGGAGCATCGCGTGGGCGCCGATCAGAAAGTCGGCCACCACCCGCTCGCGCTTGCCGCCGCGCGCGCGGAAGCGCTTGTTCATGTGGCCGGCGCGCACCGCCGCCGCTTCCTGGGTGGCTTCGTACCGCACGCCGATCGAGGCCAGGGTTTCCATCAGGTCGACCTGGGTATCGAGCATGGCCAGCACCTCGGCTACCACCGCATCGCAGACCACCACCTCGTCGCGCGCCAGCGCATCGCCGATGCAGATCTCCGACACTTCGCCGTAGACCGCATCGCCGACCAGGATGTCGAGCAGCACCGAGGAATCCAGCGCGATCATGGGTCGAACGGATCCCCGGGGGCGCGGCCGCGGATGGCGCGCATGGCCTCGTCGGTACTGGTCAGCCCGTCCACCAGCTTGAACTTGCCGCGCACCTTGCGCAGCGCCTCGCTGACGTCCTTGCGCAGGATGATGCGCCCGCCATCGAGTTCGATCTTGAGCGTGGTGCCCTTGGTCAGGCCCAGGGCATCGCGCACGGCCTTGGGCAGCGTGATCTGCCCGCGCTCGGCAACTGTGGCTTCCATGAAGGTGGCCCCGCTAGAAAGTATGTAGCGATTTTACATACTTGACTTGTCGTACTCAAGCCCACATACCCTGTCCTGCAACCGAACGTACACACTGAATTGGTCACACTGTGCGAAAGAGACCTAAAGCCTGCAGCCATAGGAGTGATGCATGAGCGATTCCTTTTCCACCCGCACCTCGCTTGAGGTCAACGGCCAGCGCTACGAGTACTACAGCCTGCCCAAGCTCGGCGAGCGCTTCGAGATCGGCCACCTGCCCTATTCGATGAAGATCCTGCTGGAGAACCTGCTCCGGCATGAGGACGGTGGTGCCACCGTCGGCAAGGACCATATCGAAGCGGTCGCCAAGTGGGACCCCACGGCAGAACCCGACATCGAAATCGCCTTCATGCCGGCCCGTGTGGTGCTGCAGGACTTCACCGGCGTGCCGTGCGTGGTCGACCTGGCCGCGATGCGCGATGCCGTGGTCAAGCTCGGCGGCAATGCCGACCAGATCAATCCGCAGATCCCGTCCGAGCTGGTCATCGACCACTCGGTGCAGGTGGATGTGTTCGGCTCGGCCGATGCGCTCGATCTCAACGGCAAGATCGAATTCCAGCGCAACCAGGAGCGCTACGGTTTCCTGCGCTGGGGCCAGAAGGCGTTCGAAAACTTCAAGGTGGTGCCGCCCAATACCGGCATCGTCCACCAGGTGAACCTGGAAAACCTGGCGCGCGTGGTAATGAGCGCGGACAAGGACGGGACCCGGATCGCCTATCCGGACACCGTGTTCGGCACCGACAGCCACACCACCATGATCAACGGCATCGGCGTGCTGGGCTGGGGCGTGGGCGGTATCGAGGCCGAGGCCGCGATGCTGGGCCAGCCGTCGTCCATGCTGATTCCGCAGGTGGTCGGCTTCAAGCTCAGTGGCAAGCTGCCCGAGGGCGCCACCGCCACCGACCTGGTGCTCACGGTCACCCAGATGCTGCGCAAGGCCGGCGTGGTCGGCAAGTTCGTCGAGTTCTATGGCGAAGGCCTGCAGCATCTGCCGCTGGCCGATCGCGCCACCATCGGCAACATGGCACCGGAATACGGCGCCACCTGCGGCATCTTCCCGGTCGACGACGAATCGCTGACCTATTTGCGCTTGTCCGGCCGCAGCGAGGAGCAGATCGCGCTGGTCGAGGCCTATACCAAGGCACAGGGCCTGTGGCACGACGCCAACACCCCGCCGGCGCAGTACAGCGCCACGCTGGAGCTGGACATGGGCGAGGTCAAACCGTCGCTGGCCGGCCCCAAGCGCCCGCAGGACCGCGTGCTGCTGGAAGACATGCAGTCCAACTTCCGCGAGAGCCTCAAGCCGTTCGTGGATGCGCGCAGCAAGCGCCCGACCGACATCAAACAGGAAGATCGCCTGAAGAACGAAGGCGGCGGCGGCACTGCGGTCGGTGCCAAAGCCGCGCAAGCCGAGAGTTCCACCGACAGCGGCGCCGGCTGGCAGCTGCGCGACGGCTCGGTGGTGATCGCCGCGATCACCTCCTGCACAAACACCTCCAATCCGGCAGTGATGCTGGGTGCCGGCCTGCTCGCGCGCAACGCGGCGGCCAAGGGGCTGAAGGCGCAGCCGTGGGTGAAGACCTCGCTCGGGCCGGGCTCGCGGGTGGTCACCGATTACCTGAGCAAGGCCGGCGTGCTCGCCGACCTGGAAAAGCTCGGTTTTTATGTGGTCGGCTATGGCTGCACCACTTGTATCGGCAACTCCGGCCCGCTACCGGACGATGTCTCTGCGGCGATCGCCGAGGACGACCTGGTGGTGTCTTCGGTGTTGTCGGGCAACCGCAACTTCGAAGGCCGCGTGCATCCCGAAGTGAAGATGAACTACCTCGCCTCGCCGCCGCTGGTGGTGGCGTATGCGATCGCCGGCACCACCGACATCAACCTCACCACCGACCCGCTGGGTACCGGTAGCGACGGGCAGCCGGTGTATCTGCGCGACATCTGGCCGAGCAACAAGGAAATCGGCGACACCATCGCCGCCACCGTCGGCCCGGAGATGTTCAAGCAGAACTACGCCGACGTGTTCAAGGGCGACAGCCGCTGGAACACCATCGCCTCCCCGGATGGCGCGCTGTACGCATGGGACGCGGCCTCGACCTACATCAAGAATCCGCCCTACTTCGACGGCATGACCATGCAGGTCGGCCATGTCGAGGACGTGCACGGGGCGCGCATCATGGGCCTGTTCGGCGACTCGATCACCACCGACCACATCTCGCCGGCCGGCAACATCAAGAAGGATTCGCCGGCGGGCCGCTTCCTGCAGGAACGCGGCGTGCAACCGGCCGACTTCAACAGCTACGGCAGCCGCCGCGGCAACGACGACGTGATGGTGCGCGGTACGTTCGCCAACATCCGCATCAAGAACCTGATGTTCGGCGGCGAAGAAGGCGGCAACACCCTGTACTACGGAAAGGACGGCGCGGCGCCTGAAAAACTGGCGATCTACGATGCGGCAGTGAAGTACAAGGCCGACGGCGTGCCGCTGGTGGTGCTGGCCGGCAAGGAATACGGCACCGGCTCCTCGCGCGACTGGGCGGCCAAGGGCACCAACCTGCTCGGCGTCAAGGCGGTGATCGCCGAGAGCTTCGAGCGCATCCATCGCTCCAATCTGGTCGGCATGGGCGTGCTGCCGCTGCAGTTCCTCGAGAACGAAAACGCGCAGACGCTGGGCCTGGATGGTTCGGAAGTGCTGGACATCACCGGCCTGCAGGACGGCGCCAGCCGCCGTGCCACGGTGGATGCCACAAAGTCCGACGGCAGCGTCAAGCAGTTCCAGGTCAAAGTGCTGCTGCTGACGCCCAAGGAAGTGGAGTACTTCAAGCACGGCGGCCTGCTGCAGTACGTGCTGCGCCAACTGGCCGCACGCAAGGCGGCCTGATCGCAAGGCGCGCTGCGCCATTGGCTCGAAAACACTCCCGCCGCCTGGCGGGAGTGTCGTTTTGGACGCTCAGAACTCCGCTGCCGCTGGACAGGGGAGCAAGCGTCACGGCCACCGGCCCCAGCGTCACCCCGATCCTGCGATTGCCCAGCAGCTGCAGCTGCATCAATCGCCGCAGGCCGACTGCATCCAGTCCCTGTTCGCCAACAAAGCTCCCTGCTACCGGTGCCATTGCCTCGCCGATCTCGCGTGCCTCGATCGTCCGCTGCATCGCCTCCAACGTTGTGCGCAGCCGTTGCTAGGGTGCAGCACGCGCACAACCGATCAAGGCCACGATGCAAATTGCGGCTAACCCGACCCGTCACCGCGCTTGAATGCTGCTCTGCATCACGCTTCGCCTTTTCCATCCATGACGGTATGCTGCCAGCTGTTGTAGCGCCGTGGAACACACCGCGTCGCCGAATACCCTGGAGGGGGGCAGATGAATCAGGCACGTCCTTGGTTGCAAAGTTATCCGGCCGGCGTCGCCGCCGAGATCGATCTGGAGCAGTTCCGTACCGTGGCCGAGGTGTTCGCCACCTCGGTCAAGCGGTTTGCCGACCGCCCCGCGTACCACAGCTTCGGCAAGACCATCACCTATCGCGAAGCTGATCAGCTGGTCGAGCAGTTCGCCGCCTATCTGCTTGGCGAGTTGCAGTTGAAGAAAGGCGACCGCGTCGCCCTGATGATGCCCAACTGTCTGCAGTATCCGGTCGCCACGTTCGGCGTGCTGCGCGCCGGCATGACCGTGGTCAACGTCAATCCGCTCTACACACCGCGCGAGCTGAAGCATCAGCTGATCGACTCCGGCGCCAGCGTGCTGGTGGTGATCGACAACTTCGGCACCACCGTGCAGCAGGTCATCGCCGACACCCCGGTCAAGCAGGTGATCACCACCGGGCTGGGCGACATGCTCGGCTTCCCGAAGGCGGCGGTGGTCAATTTCGTCGTCAAGTACGTCAAGAAGCTGGTGCCGGATTACCGCATCAATGGCGCGATCCGTTTCCGCGACGCACTGGCGCTGGGCCGCAAACACAGCGTGCCGACGTTGCAGATCGTGCCCGACGACATCGCCTTCCTGCAGTACACCGGCGGCACCACCGGCGTGGCCAAGGGCGCGATGCTCACCCACCGCAATCTGGTGGCCAACATGCAGCAGGCCCACCAGTGGCTTGCCGGCACCGGCAAGCTGGAAGAAGGCGCCGAGGTGGTGATCACCGCGCTGCCGCTGTACCACATCTTTGCATTGACGGCCAACGGCCTGGTCTTCATGAAGATCGGTGGCTGCAACCACCTGATCAGCAATCCGCGCGACATGCCCGGCTTCGTCAAGGAATTGAAGAAGACCCGCTTCACCGCCTTCACCGGGGTCAACACGCTGTTCAACGGCCTACTCAATACCCCAGGCTTCGATCAGGTGGATTTTTCCACGCTCAAGATGACCCTCGGCGGTGGCATGGCGGTACAGCGTTCGGTCGCCGAACGCTGGAAAAAGGTCACCGGCCTGACCCTGGTCGAGGCCTACGGCCTGACCGAAACCTCGCCGGCCGCCTGCATCAACCCGATGGACCTGAAGGACTACAACGGCTCGATCGGCCTGCCGATTCCGTCCACCGATGCCTGCATCAAGGACGATACCGGCGCGGCGCTGCCGCTGGGCGAAATTGGCGAGCTGTGCATCAAGGGCCCGCAGGTGATGAAGGGCTACTGGAAGAAGCCCGAAGAGACCGCCAAGGTCATGGATGCCGAAGGCTGGTTGCATACCGGCGATATCGCGCGGATGGACGAGCAAGGCTTCGTCTACATCGTCGACCGCAAGAAGGACATGATTCTGGTGTCCGGCTTCAACGTCTACCCGAACGAGATCGAGGACGTGATCGCCGAGATGCCCGGGGTGCTGGAGGTGGCCGCCGTCGGCGTGCCGGACGAGAAGTCCGGCGAGATCGTCAAGGCCGTCATCGTGAAGAAGAACCCTGCCCTGACCGCCGACGCCGTCAAGGCGCATTGCCGCGCCAACCTGACCGGCTACAAGCAGCCGCGAGTGATCGAATTCCGCAAGGATTTGCCAAAGACCAACGTCGGCAAGATCCTGCGCCGCGAACTGCGGGATGCGCCCCCGAAGTAATCGTAGACACGCCTCGGCAGCAAGTGAAGTGCCGTAGCGAAGATGCACAGCAGAGGGCTTTTCCAGCGATGGGAAAGCCCTTTGCGTTCATGGAGATAGTGCCGGTGTAGCATCGATTCGGAGTGGATTGTGCGCGCCCGCCGGCATCCACTCTCCCGCCGCGGGCCTTTCCAGGATCATGCCCATGAACACGATCGAAAAGCGTTACCTCGGCCATCCTCACTCCACCATTCGTGTTGACTCATCGGTCGCCGACGGCACCCACTGGTTGTTCATGCACGCGGACGCGAATGCCGGAGTACGACCATGCTGCCGCACCGACTTGTTGGAAGACATGTGGGAGATCATGAGCGCCATCACCCGCGCTCCGCACGAGCGTCGCGCTGGCGAGCTCCGTCATTTCGTACTCGCCTCCGACGCGGACGCATTCAATCTCGGTGGCGATCTGGACCTGTTCGCACGCTTGATCCGCGAACAGAATCGCGAGCAACTCATGAGCTACGCCATTCGATGCGTGGAAGGCGTCCATCACCTGCATGTCGGCTTCGGTGGGGACGTGCGCAGCATTGCGCTGCTGCAAGGCGATGCATTGGGAGGCGGACTGGAGATGGCCCTGGCCTGCCACACCATCGTTGCCGAGGAAGGCATCGGCATGGGACTGCCTGAGGTCCTGTTCGGCTTGTTTCCGGGCATGGGTGCCTATTCCTTCCTGTGCCGCCGCGTCTCGCCCCATCTGGCGGAAAAAATCATTCTCGATGGACGCATCTACAGCAGCGAAGAAATGCATGCGATGGGCATCGTGGACGTGCTGGTGCCCAAGGGACAGGGCATCGCGGCCACCGAAACCCTCATTCGCCGGCAGCAGCGTATCTCCAATTCCTACCTGGCGATGAACGCGGCACGCAATCTGGCACAGGCGGTGCCTTACGACGAGTTGCTGCGCATTACCGAAGTGTGGGTCGATACGGCGCTGGCGCTGAGCGACAAATCGCTGCGTACGATGGACCGCCTGGTCAAGGCACAAAATCGCCGAGCCGGCGCAAGCGTTGCCTGATTTTTGGTCGATCCAATACTGGGGGAATCAGGCCCGGCCGATGGCCGGGCTTTGCTCAGCCGGGATCGCCCTTACCCGTGACGTCGTCGTCGGATGTCTTCTGTGCGCGCAAGGCAAGCGCTTCGCGTCCCTGCATCAATCCGCTATCGAGTTGCTCCAGCCGCTGACGCCATTCGGCGCGTAACTGCGCTTCGGAAAGACGCATCAGCTCACCACCCTGCTCGGCCAGTCCAACCAGCCCGAGATTGCTGGAAACGCCCTTGACCGCATGCGCATGCTCGCGTAACCGCTCCCAGTCCTGGTCGGCGGCGGCCTTGCCGAGCTGCACTACACAGGCGGCCGCATCGCTGAGGCACTGTTGAATGAACTCGCGTTCGAATTCTTTCCCCATGCCCAGTGCGGCCAGTTCGTCCAGCACGGCAGGATCGAGCACGACACCGCTCAACGCCGGGCCACGCAGACCAATCGTCAGATCGTTCTGACGTAACTTCTGGTTGACCGCGATGTCGGCCAAGGTGTCCAGCAACTTGACCGCTGCAACGGGCTTTGCCAGAAATGCATAAGCACCGGCTTGCTCGCAACTGCGAATCGACTCGGGTGTTACATCGGCACTCAGCACCACGACCGGTGTGCCCGGTTTGCCGCCCGCCTGCATGACCCGCAATTGCTTGAGCATGTCCAGGCCACTAACGCCGGGCATGTGCAAGTCGACGATGGCAGCGTCGTAATCGGTTTCGGCCAGTGCGTCGAGGACGGCCTCACCCCCATCCACGCAGGCCACCCGATGTCCCGCCTTCTGCAATAGCCGCTGCAGGACAAGGCGGTTTGCCAGGTGATCGTCTGCCACCAGGATCATCATGCTGCGCACACGGGCACGGTGACGCAGGAATGGATCGGCAAAAGCAATCACGTTGCCCGGTATCGTGGCGGCCTCGGCTTCCTGCAACACGGGCAGTGCCGCAGTTGCCGGCTTGGCGGTCGCCAGAGCGAACGGAAGCTCGAACCAGAACAGGCTACCGCCTTGCGGGTTTTCCTCGAAGCCGATTGCGCCGCCCATCGACTGGACCAGTCCCCGCGCGATGGTCGTCCCCAGACCGCTGCCTTCGAAACGCCGCGCCAGTCCGGTATCGGCCTGTTCGAAAGCCTCAAACAGTCGCGGGCGCATGTCGACCGGCACGCCGATCCCTGTATCCAGGATCTCGAACCGCAGGCGGACCCCCGCGCGGGCATGCCCTGCGATCGCCGCATGAGGATTGCCGACTGCCACGGTCAGCTGCACACGGCCATGATCGGTGAACTTGACCGCGTTGCCCACCAGATTGAGCAAGATCTGCTGCAGGTGCAACGCATCCCCGTGCAACAGCGTTGGCACATCCTCGGCCACGTTCGCCCGATAGTGCAGGCCCTTTGTCTTCGCCTGCGGTTCCAGGATCAACGCGATGGCCTGCAGCGTATCGCGCAATGCAAAATCGGATGCGTTGATGCGGAGCTTGCCGGCTTCGATGGCCGAGATGTCCAGCACCTCCTCTACCAGCGCAAGCAGACTGCGTGTTGAGGCCTGAATCGTTTTCAGGCACTCGCGCTGCTCATCGTCCAGACGGGTCGTTGCCAAGACCTCGGTCATGCCGGACAAGCCGTTGAGCGGTGTCCGAAACTCGTGACTCATGTTTGCCAGAAAGCGGCTCTTGGCCTCGCTGGCACGGCGCGCCTCGGCGGTTGCGCGGGTCAACTGCCGCAGAAGACTGGAGAAATACAGCGGAACTGCGGCCAGACCAACGGCAAGCCCGGCACCAAGCCGCTGGTTGCGTTGCCAATATTCGGTCATCGACAGCGTCGTGGAGAAACTCACCACCGCCATCGCCACCGCAAGGTACAGATAACGGTTGCCATAGCGCAGGCCGTTACCGACGGTGACCCACATCACCACGACATAGACCCAGGCCAGCGGCTCGCCCATCTGGATCATGCCGGCCGCCATCAGCCCATAGTCGGCCAGCATGCCCAGGATGCGACGCGCATCCGAGCGGTCGGGTCGACACAGCAGCCATCCGAACAATGCAAGGCCAAGCCCGAGGCCTGTCAGCACAATGACCAACACACCCGTGTGCTGGTGCAACGGCAAGCTGTGCCGGACACTCGGCACAAGCACATACGACAGGATCAAGCTGATCAGAACGATGCGGACGATCGCCTGACCATGTTCGCTGTCAGGTCGATTCATCAACCGCTGCCGGATCCTTCCGAACGGATTCATAGCCTCACACCCCGGGTCGAGCCGATGCGGTGGAAAACTCGCCGCAGATCTGGTCCAGCTGCGCACGGCCGCGCAGCAGCGCATCGACACAACGCGGGTCGAACAGGCGACCCCGTTGGGCGTACAGATAGGCCAGCGCGGCGTCCATGGTCCAGGCCTCCTTGTACGGGCGCGGCGACAACAGCGCATCGAAGACGTCGGCCACCGCCACGATGCGCGCCTCCAGCGGAATCGCCTCGCCCACCAGTCCATCCGGATAGCCGGTACCGTCGTAGCGCTCGTGGTGACGCAGTGCGATCAAGGCCCCCACCTGGATGAAGCGGTTCTGGCTGCCGCTGAGCAGCTCGTAGCCGATTCGCGGATGCCGCTTCATGATGCTCATCTCGTCGTCGGTGAGCTTGCCCGGCTTGAGCAGCACCGCATCGGGAATGGCGATCTTGCCCATGTCGTGCAGCGGTGCGGCCATCTCGATGATGCGCACCTCCTCTTCCGACAACCCGAGCTGCTCGGCGATCAGGCCGGCCACGTGCGACATGCGCTCCAGGAAGGCGCTGGTGCCCGAGTCGCGGTACTCGATGGCGCGCGCCAGCCGCGACAGCGTTTCGCGTTCGCGCTCTTCGACCTCGTTCATGCTGGCCAGCAGACGCTGCTCCAGCGACAGCGCACGCTGCTTGACGCTTTCGCTCTGCTGACGCAACTGCAGCAAATTTGCGCAGCGCGCGCGCAGTTCGCGCGGGCGGATCGGCTTGACCAGGAAATCGATCACGCCCGCTTCCAGCGCCGCCTGCCGGATCGGCTCGTCGCCGACGATGGTGATCAGGATGATCGGAATATCGCGATGGCTGGGCAACCGGCGCAGACGCCGGGCAAATTCCAGGCCATCCATGCCGGGCATGCGGTAGTCGAGCAGCAACAAGTCCACCCGTCCGGCCTCGCACCACGCCAAGGCGTCGAGCGGGTCGCCGAAATCGTGGACCTTCAATTCCGGTGCGATGTCCTCGATGACGTGGCGCAGCATCGTCCGCGCAGACATCTGGTCATCGACAATGACGATGTTCAATCCCAGATCCGCCTTTTCCGACCAGCTTCCCGATGGATCCGCCGACGATACGCCGGCAAGATTACCCAAAACATCCTGCATAGCCGTTGCTCCTCTATCCTGAGAACGGAAAAGCGATGACGCCGGCAGCTGTGCCGGCTCCCCCGACAATACGCCATTCGGGGCTCCGCTCTAGGATATGCAGTATCTGTGCCGTCGGCACGCCGACGACACAAATAATGATCAGGCTTCCGGGCGCATGTACGGAAACAGCAGCACATCGCGGATCGAGGTGCTGCCGGTCAGCAGCATCACCAGGCGGTCGATGCCGATGCCCAGGCCGCCGGTCGGCGCCATGCCGTACTCCAACGCACGGATGTAATCGGCGTCGTAATGCATCGCCTCGTCGTCGCCACCGTCCTTGGCCTGCACCTGCGCCTGAAAGCGCGCGGCCTGGTCTTCCGGGTCGTTCAACTCGGAGAAGCCGTTAGCCAGCTCCTTGCCGTTGATGAACAGCTCGAAGCGGTCGGTGTACCCCGGCTCGGTGTCGCTGGAGCGCGCCAGTGGCGACACCTCGACCGGGTGGTCGGTGATGAAGGTCGGCTGCACCAGGGTGTGTTCCACGGTGGCCTCGAAGATTTCCAGCAACAGCTTGCCCCAGCCGTAGGACGGCTTGACCTTGATCTTCAGCCGCTCGCAGTGGCGCAGCAGCGCATCGCGGTCGGTGCAATCGACCGCGCTGATCTGAGGATTGTGGTGACGAACGGCCTCATCCATGCGCCAGCGCCGGAAAGCCGGCGCCAGATCGATGTCGGCGCCGTCCCAGTTGACCTGGGTGGTGCCGAGGACCGACTGGGCAGTGTCCCGGATCACCTGTTCGGTCAGATCCATGATCTCGTGGTACGTGGCATAGGCCTCGTAGAGCTCGAGCATGGTGAACTCGGGGTTGTGCCGGGTCGACACGCCCTCGTTGCGGAAGTTGCGGTTGATCTCGTAGACCCGCTCCAGTCCACCGACCACCAGGCGCTTGAGGTACAGCTCCGGCGCCACGCGCAGGTACAGGTCCAGATCCAGCGCGTTGTGGTGGGTGGTGAACGGCTTGGCGGTGGCGCCGCCGGGGATGTAATGCATCATCGGCGTCTCCACTTCCAGGAAGCGGCGCGCATCCAGCCACGCGCGCATCGCGCGAATGATCTTGGAGCGCTTGATGAAGACCTCGCGCGCTTCCGGGGTGACGATCAGGTCGACATAGCGCTGGCGATAGCGCTGCTCCACGTCCGACAAGCCATGCCACTTGTCCGGCAACGGACGCAACGACTTGGTCAGCAGGCGTAGCGCGCTGGCCTTGACCGACAGCTCGCCGGTCTTGGTGCGGGTCAGCCCGCCCTCCACTGCCACGATGTCGCCGACATCCCAGCCCTTGAACGCGGTATAGGCATCGCCGAGCACATTGCCCTGCAGGAACAGCTGCACTCGCCCGGACTCGTCCTGGATCTGCGCAAAGCTGGCCTTGCCCATCACCCGCTTGGCCATCAGGCGCCCAGCCATCCTGACCGTGCGTCCGGTCGCTTCCAGCGCCTCGGGGGTCCAGGTGTCGGCATCGGCGAATTCGGCCTGCAGATCGCCGGCGAAATGTTCGCGCACGAAATCGTTGGGATAGGCGATGCCCTGGCCGCGCAACGCGCCCAGTTTCGCGCGACGCTCGGCGATGAGGCTGTTCTCGTCGGCGGGGATCTGCGGCGCGGGGGTCTGCTCGGTCATGGCGGAATCGGTCTGCTGTGGGTCGGGCGCGTGCCCGGTGGAGAATGCGGAACCGGGCTGGCCGGTTCCTGCGTTTTACGGTGTATCGGTGCCAACTGCACGGCGCAACGGGACTGCGTGGCGATGCGTCGCGCTGCATTGCGCTGCACGCGTGGCGGCAGGCGCGGAGACGTCGCTGCACGGCAGGCGCAGCGACGTCGCCGTGCGATCAGGCATCCAGGCGCTTGGAGCCTGCCGCCAGACCGGCCTTGAGGCTGGCCTCGACGAATTCGTCCAGATCGCCGTCGAGCACTTTCTGCGTATCGCTGCGTTCGATGCCGGTACGCAGATCCTTGATGCGGCTCTGATCGAGCACGTAATTGCGGATCTGACTGCCCCAGCCGATGTCGGACTTGGTGGCTTCCAGCGCGTCTCGCTCGACATTGCGCTTTTGCACCTCCAACTCGTACAACTTGGCGGCCAGCATCTTCATCGCGTTGTCGCGGTTCTGGTGCTGGCTGCGGCCGGTCTGGCAGGCGACCACGGTGTTGGTCGGGATATGCGTGATACGCACCGCCGATTCGGTCTTGTTGACGTGCTGACCACCGGCACCCGAGGAGCGATACACGTCGGTACGCAGATCGGCCGGATTGATGTCGATCTCGATGTTGTCGTCCACTTCCGGCGACACGAACACCGAGGTGAAGCTGGTATGCCGGCGGTTGTCCGAATCGAACGGCGACTTGCGCACCAGCCGGTGCACGCCGATCTCGGTCTTCAGCCAGCCATAGGCGTACTCGCCCTCGATGCGGATCGTGGCCGACTTGATGCCTGCCACTTCGCCGCCGGACACTTCCATCAGCTCGGTCTTCCAGCCGCGCGACTCGGCCCAGCGCAGGTACATACGCAGCAGGATCTCCGCCCAGTCCTGCGCCTCGGTGCCGCCGGCGCCGGCCTGGATGTCGACAAACGCGTTGGCGCCGTCCATCTGGCCGGAGAACATGCGCTGG
Organism: Xanthomonas sp. CFBP 8152; assembly: GCF_014199025.1. Classification (NCBI taxonomy): domain Bacteria; kingdom Pseudomonadati; phylum Pseudomonadota; class Gammaproteobacteria; order Lysobacterales; family Lysobacteraceae; genus Xanthomonas; species Xanthomonas sp. CFBP 8152. The sequence continues at coordinate 88,368 of NZ_JACHNO010000006.1, read as the reverse complement.
AATTCCAGCTTTTCGACATGGGTCTGGTACTTGTCCAGATCGGCGATTACCGCCACCGCGGTGTCTTCGTCCTGCTCGCTTTCGGCCAATTCCAGCAGATCGCCGGCATCGCTCAGGCCGGCCAGCACATCGGCGATGCCGATGACGGTTTTTTCCAGCAGCGAGCGCTCGCGACCCAGGGCCTGCGCACGCTCGGCGTCGTTCCACACGTCGGGGCTCTCAAGCTCCCGGCTGACTTCTTCTAGACGCTCTTTCTTGACGTCGTAGTCAAAGATACCCCCTGAGCGAGAGCACGCGATCGCTGAGATCGGTGATGCGCTGGCGGATCGGATTGGTTTCGATCATGACGGATTTCCGGCAAACAAGCCCGGTAGTCTAGCAAGGGGGCGGCGGCGACGGAACGCGGTGAGTAGGCTGTTCAGCCCGGCACAGCCGGCACCGCTGGCGCGTCGGCCTGTCCGGCGGCGCGGCGCAGCGACGCCAGGTAACGACGGCTGCACGGCAGCTGGCCATTGCCGGACAGGTGCACGCGCGCCTCGCCAGCGTCCAGCGGCTCGATCGAAACAACGCACCCCAGGTTGACGATGTAGCTGCGATGGATGCGCACGAACGCGGCCGGGTCGAGCCTGGCCTCGATCGCGGCCATCGTGCTGCGCAGTGGGTAATCGTGGCCCCGCACGTGCAGATTGACGTAGTTACCCGACGCCTGCAGCCATTCGATATCGGCGGCAGCGACCAGGAAATCGCGTCCCAGCTTGCGCACCAGAAAACGTTCCGGGCGATCCAGCGGCTCGACCGGCTGGCCTTCGTCCGGCGCGGCCAGCAACCGCACCTCGCCCTGCAGACGGCGCAGCAAAAACCGATAGCCGTGCATGCACGCAACGATGATCGCGAAGGTGCGCACGTCCTTGAGGTACTCGTAGAACAATTCCTGCGGCCACGCGCCAAAGTCGTAATGCCCGCCCAGCAGCCGATAGGTCAGCATGCGCAGGCCGACCATCGTCAGGACATGCACCACCGAGACCACCATGCTGGCCAACAGATACCAGGGCAGCCGGCGCCACCAGGTATCCAGATGCAACGGCAGCTTCCGCGTGAACCAGGCAATGACGGGGACGAGCATCAGCAGCCAGACAAGGCCGCTGGAGATCTCCCATACCCAGGGTTCCCAGCTCTGGACCGGCAGCCCGGCGCGCCGGCGATCCATCAATTCAGTGACGGCGTTGCCGCTGGCGTTGATCGCCAACACCATCAGCCAGAAGGACATGCCTGCGCTGCGCTGCCAAGGCAGAAAGCGCTCTAGGGTCGTACGTGCCGGGTCGTTACTCATGCCCATATTCTAGGCTGGCAGCGCCGATCCTCACCCCATGGCTGAGCCCATTCGTCCCTGAAGATCGCTGTTTCGTCCCTCCCCGCTGGTCGCCTGCTGCGTCAGCCCATGTAGTTCGGGCATCTCCACGGTGGCAGAGGCAGCCAATGCAAAGGCGTCATGATCTGGACTGGCTGCGCGTCATCGCGTTTGGTCTGTTGGTGCTTTATCACGTCGGGATGTACTACGTGACCTGGGACTGGCACGTCAAAAGTCCCAGGACCCACCTGATGCTGGAGCCCGTCATGCTGCTCAGCAGCCCGTGGCGGATGTCGCTGCTGTTCCTGATTTCCGGTGTCGCCACCGCCTTCATGCTGAGCAACACGCCCCAGGGCTTGCTGTACCGACGTTCGCGCCAGCTGCTGCTGCCGCTGCTGTTCGGTATGGCCGTGATCGTGCCACCACAGTCCTACTATCAAGTCGTCGAACAATTGCCCGGCGGCTACCACCAGGGCTACCTGGCGTTTTATGCCAAGTATCTGAGCGCCTACCAAGGCTTTTGTGGTGCCGATGGCGACTGTCTGCGCCTGCCCACCTGGAATCACCTGTGGTTCTTGCCCTACCTGTGGGCGTACACCCTGGTGGCGTGGCTGCTCTGGCGCCTGCTTCCTGCGGCAGCGAAGCTGCGTCTGCGCGCATGGGCCGCGCGCGCACTCCGGGGCTGGGGCGCGTTACTGCTACCCATAACGCTACTGGCAGTTGCGCGTCTGATGCTGCTGGCTCGCTTCGAGCCAACCAACTGGTTGTTCGACGATTGGTACAACCACGCGCAGTACCTGCCGGTCTTCCTGATCGGGGTGCTGATCGCGCCAATGGCCGGCGTCTGGGAGTCGTTACAGCGCCTGCGCTGGGTGGCACTGCTGCTGGCCTCGTGCAGCTATGCGCTGATGATCTACACCTGGTACTTCTCCATTTATGACGATGCGCATCCCGCGCCCACCGCCCTGCGCCTGCTCTTGCGTGTCATGTGGGCGGTCGAACAGTGGTGCGCGATTACCGCCATCCTGGGCTTTGCCTATCGTTTCCGTCATGCCGATAGTGCCGTGCTGCGCTATCTCACCGCTACCGTGTTTCCGGTGTATGTCCTGCACCAGACGATCATCGTGGTACTGGCGCATTCCATGAAACCATTGGCGCTGCCGCAGCCGGCCGAGAGTGCGACGCTGATCGTCGCGACCGTTGTGCTGTGTTTGGCCGCCTATGAGGTCATTCGCAGGCAGCGCTGGCTGCGGCCGCTGTTTGGCCTGTCGGCGATGGCGACGCGGCGGGCCGCGACTCCAGTACAGCGTAAGACCGCAGCGTAGCAATGCCAGGCCCGGGTTTCTGACTGGGGAATGCAGCCGCGCGTTTCGGACAAAACCGCCCAACATCCGCCCCGGTTCGTCCCTGCAGGACCGCAACTGGTCACTCGGGGACGGCATCGCCGCCCCTGGCGCACCTGCAACCGGCCGGAGTTGCCGAGGATGCGGGCATGCCTCCTGCCGACACGACCATGACCGAACGCCGCCACGATATCGATGCCTTGCGCGTCTTCGCCTTCGCACTGCTGATCCTCTATCACGTGGGCATGGCCTATGTGGCGGACTGGGATTTCCACCTCAAGAGCACACACACGGCGCCGTGGCTGCAATGGCCGATGATCGTGCTCAACCGCTGGCGCATGCCCTTGCTGTTCATGATCTCCGGCATCGCGATCGGACTGTCGCGGCCGCAGGCCAGGCCCTGGCGCTTCGCCCTGCAGCGCTGCGCACGATTGCTGCCGCCGCTGTTGTTCGGCATGTTCGTGGTGGTCGCGGTGCAGGCCTATTGCCAGGGCGTGAGCAACGGCAAGGTCAGCCCGGGCTTCGGCAGCTTCCTGTTGCGCTATTGGCAGGTGCGGCCGTGGCCGGCCGGCAGCTTCGATGGCTGGGAGCACGGCATCACCTGGAACCATCTGTGGTATCTGGCCTATCTGCTGCCCTATACCGTCGCGTTGATGGCGCTGGTGTCGCTGACACGCCCGCTGCAGCTGACCGCATTGCCTCGCTTGCCCGCTGCGCTGGCGGTGCCGGCACTGCTGCTGTTGCCGATCCTGTGGGAGACGTTCTGCGTGCTGTGGGTGATGCCGCGCCATCCGCCCACCCATGCGCTGGTCGGCGACTGGTTCGTGCACGCCGAATCGTTCCCGCTGTTCGTGCTGGGATATCTGCTGGCACGCCGCGAGCGGTTCTGGCAGCTGGCCGTACAACTGCGCTGGCTCACCTTGGTCGCCGCGCTGGTGGCGATCGGCGCCGAACTGGGCATTCGCTATGCCGGCATCCATGGGCAGCCTGCGCAACTGGGTACACCGCTGGCCGCGCTGCCGTGGGAGGCAATCGAGCACAGCGCACGTGCCGCCTACACCTGGCTGGCACTGCTGACGATTCTTGGCTGGGCCAGGCACCGGTTGAATCGCCCGTTCCGCTGGCTGCCTTACTGCACGGAGGCAGTGTTCCCGTGGTACATCCTGCACCAGAGCCTGATCATCGTGACGCTGTACTGGCTGATGCCCTTGCATCTGAATGCCTGGCTGGAGCCGGCGCTGGTGATCGCCACCACCGTGATCGGCTGCCTGGCGTTGCATGAGTTTGCGATCCGTCGGGTGCGCTGGTTGCGTCCGTTGTTCGGCTTGCGCACGCCGCGCCTGGCGAGCAAGACCGACAGCGCGCCGGTGCCATCGTGAAGGTGCTGCGCAGGCATGTTCCGCTCCGGCATGCGACGCACTGGACGGCCCGTCGGCAGCAACGCAAGATGCGCGCCGGACACGCTCTTTCGAAGACACCATGCGCCCTACCCTGCTTGCCGCCACCTTGTTGCTCGCGCCCGTCGCCGCCCTTGCCGATGCGCCGGTCGGCATCGCCTTCGAGCACCAGGACTGGACCATCGCCTGCGACAACACCCGCACCTGCCGCGCTGCCGGCTATCAGCCGGATGGAGACGACAGCACGCCGGTATCGGTGTTGCTGACGCGCAAGGCCGGTGCCACGCAGCCGGTCGCTGCGGAGTTGATGCTGGGCCAGTACGACGAGGTCAAGATGCCGGCATCGCTCACATTGCGCATCGACCAGCGCGACCTGGGCAGGCTGGCGTTGAATCGCGACAGCGGCACCGCGCCGCTGACCGGCGCGCAGGTGACCGCGCTGCTGGCGGCACTGACCCGCAGCAGCAAGATCGTGGCGGTCGGCAACGATGGCCGCCGCTGGCAGCTGTCCGATCGCGGCGCCGCTGCGGTGCTGCTGAAGATGGACGAATTCCAGGGCCGGCTGGGCACGCGCGGCGCACTGGTGCGCAAGGGCGATCGCGACGAGGCTGCAGTGCTGCCGGCCGTGCCGGCACCGCAGGTACGCGCGGCCAAACTCGCAGCAACGCAAGCGGCCGATACGCGCCTGGGCACGCTGCCGGCGCTCTATCAAGCGCTGCGTGCCAGCTTGCCGGCCGACGAGGAATGCAAGGGACTGCAAGCCGGCGACGCAGCCGAGCCGCTGACGGTCACCCGGCTCAGCAGCGACAAACTGCTGGTGTCGACCGACTGCTGGATGGGCGCCTACAACGTCGGCACCGGCTTTTGGGTCATCAATGCACGCGCGCCGTTCGCGCCGACGTTGGTGACCACGCAAGCCAGCGATATCGACGGCTCCACCATCCTTGCATCGCACAAGGGCCGCGGCCTGGGCGACTGCTACAGCCAGGCCAGCTGGACCTGGGACGGCCGCCGTTTCGTGCCGACCTCCAAATCCACCTCCGGCCTGTGCCGGCTGGTGGCCGCTGGCGGGGCGTGGGAATTGCCGACCTTGGTGACCGAGGTCAAGACGTCGCCCTGATCGGAGCTAGGAGAGTGCGAGCGCCGATGTGCGCTTGCAGGGTCTTGAAAGACGCTTTGAGCCGCCAGCGTGATCACCTTGCGACCGTCAGGGATGCGGTTCTCAGGGCATTTACCACCGCGTATAGGTCGCCTGCGAGTGCGCCGTCCCGTGTAGAGCGGTTGATGTGCGGCCTGGCTGCAGGGCCCTTGCCCGCCCACCCTCGCGGAGCACGCCGCAAGTACGTCCGTGTAGGCTCTGGCGCGGCATCCATGCCGCTCAAGGTCCCGCGACGGTGAGCGGGCAAGGACCTGTCCAGATGGTCGGTGTGCGTGGTTGCAAGCCGAGCATGACGCGTATTTCTTGGATCAGGGCGCGTCCGAACACCTACAGAGTCGTCATCGCGAATCTTGAAAACAAGATGGTGGATTGGCCTGCCCTGACCAGGTCGTGGAAACGACAGGCCGAGGCGCCAGCGTGGCCGGGGATTGGCGGAGAGCGGCACAGGGATGTGCCGCGGCGGCGAGTCAGACAGGATGTCTGACCGAGCCGAGCAGCCGATCCCCGGACGCGCTGTCGCCCCTACCGAAGCCAGCCATTGACAGCCGCGCGCTCAGCCAGCGGCTGTTACCGGCTCGCTGTGTTCGACGATCAACTGCACCGCCGTGCCGCCGCGATAGTCGTCGCTGACCAGGCGGTACGCCAGCCGCAACAAGCGTGCCGGCTCGCTGCCGCGCCAGCCGTTGAAGTGGATAGCGTTGAGCGGTTCGGCGCGGCCGGCGCAGCGCAGCGTGAGCTTGAGATGGCGTTCCTTGAGCAGGCGCCATTGCAGCACTTCGAACCGACCATCGAACAGCGGCTCGGGAAAGCCCTGCCCCCACGGCCCCGCCACGCGCAGCGCCTCGGCATGCAGGTGATCAAGTTCGTGCGCGGCCAGTTCGCCGTCGCTATGCAATTCGGCATGCAGCAGCGAGGCGTCGACCATTGCCTGCACCTGGCGCTGGAATGCCTGCTGGAAGCTCGCAAGCGCGGCATGCTCCAGACTCAGCCCGGCCGCCATCGCATGCCCGCCGAACTTCTGGATCAGGCCCGGGTGGCGCGCATCCACGGCCGCCAGCACGTCGCGGATGTGCAGGCCGGGGATCGAGCGCGCCGAACCGCGCAGCTGACTGCTGCCCGGCTCGGCCGGCGCCAATGCAATCACCGGGCGATGCAGGCGGTCCTTGAGTTTGGAGGCGACCAGGCCGATCACGCCCGGGTGCCAGTCGGCATCGAACAGGCACGCGGCGATCGGCAACTCACCATCGGCATCCAGCACCACCTTGGCGACGGCCTGCTCGGCATCGTCGGTCATCAACTGCTGCACCGCGCGGCGCTCGGCGTTGATCTGTTCCAGGGTGCCGGCGATCTCGCGCGCACGGTTCCAGTCCTCGCTGAGCAGCAGCTCGATGCCCAGCGCCATGTCTTCCAGCCGGCCGGCCGCGTTCAGACGCGGACCCAACGCAAATCCGATGTCGCTGGCACTCAGACGCGCAACGTCGCGGCCGCTGGCGTCGATCAAGGCGCGCAGGCCGATGCAACCCTTGCCCTCGCGCAGGCGGCGCAGGCCGGCCGACACCAGCGCACGGTTGTTGGTGTCCAGCGGCACCAGATCGGCGACGGTGCCGACGGCCACCAGGTCCAGCAATACCGACAGATCCGGTTCGGCCCGTTCGGCGAAGGCGCCGCGCGCACGCAGCACGCCGCGCAAGGCCATCAGCACGTAGAAGATCACCCCGACCCCAGCCAAGGATTTGCTCGGAAAGCGATCGTTGGCCAGATTCGGATCGACGATCGCATCGGCCGGCGGCAATACCTCGCCAGGCAAGTGGTGGTCGGTGACCAGCACCGTCCAGCCGCGCGCCTTGGCGGCGGCCACGCCGGCGTGGCAGGCAATGCCGTGATCGACCGTGACCAGCAGATCCGGCTGCAATGCGGCCAGCTCCTCCACCAGTGCCGGCGACAGGCCGTAGCCATGCACCATGCGATTTGGCACGGCGTGATGCACATCCAGCGCGCCAAGCATGCGCAGGCCACGCACGCCGACCGCACAGGCGGTGGCGCCGTCGCAGTCGAAATCGCCGACCACCAGGATGCGCCGCTGCTGGGCGATCGCATCGGCCAGCAACTCGGCCGCAACGTCGCTGTTGTGCAGCAACTGCGGCGACAGCAATTGACCCAGGCGCGGGTGCGCGCCTTGCGTATCGGTGACGCCGCGCGCGGCATAGATGCGGCGCAGCAGCGGCAACATGGCATCGGGCCAGCTGCCGGCCTGCCCGGGCGGGCGCCGGACGATCCGCGGGGTTGAGGTCATTGCGCCAGCTGTACGCGCGGCTTGCGCCAGAAACGCCAGCGTTGCGCATGCGTCAGCGACACGGTTTCGCCATCCTGGAAATCCAGCACCAGCCGATCCAGTTCGCCACGCGCCATTGCCGCCAGCAACGGCGCCACCGCGTCGTCGCTGACCCGCTGCAGCGAGCGCAGATGGCGCAGGTCCACCAATGCATCCACGCGTTGTTCGCCCTGCGCATCGGCACCGGCGGCCAGCGCCAGCGCACGCAGCAGCGACTCGCGGCTGCGCACCTGACGGTGCGGCGAGCTCACCGCATGCGGCAGCGCGCCGCCGCCCCAGAACCACAGCGAATTGATCGCCGGTTTGCCGCTGGCCACGCGGCCCTCGTTCCAGGGATGCTGATGCAGCAGCACCTGCGCCTCGGTCAGCAAGGCACGCCAGCGCCGGCCGATCTCGCCGGCCGGCAGATGTTCGAACAGGTCGTCGCCGATCGCCAGATCCGGTGGCGCAAATTCCGGCAACGTGGCATCCGGCGACAGCCGCAGATACCAGCGCGCAGGCGTGGGCGCATCCAGCAGGAAACCGGCATCGCCGAACATCGGCTTGAGGAGGGGCAGCAACACTGCCAGATCCTCGGCAGTGGGGCCGAGCGCCTCGCCGTAGCCCATCAAGCGCGCGCCCTGCATATCCGGCACCACGTAGGCCGGATCGGCACGCACCCAGGTCGCACCGGCCGCATCGCCGGCATCGAGTTGGCGGGTCAACGCGGCCACCGGCCAGTGCGCTGGCGTCAGCGTGAAGTGGCGCTGCAGCTGCGCCACTTCGCCGGACTCGGCGCTTTGCTGATCGGCACGCGCCAGCGCGCGCGCCACCGGCGTGTCGCCCAGTTCACCGGGCAGGCGGCGTTTTTCCGGCAGCAGCAGCGTGGCGGTGGTCATCGGGCGGTGGCGTCGTTCAATCCCGGCCAATCAGTCCAGATAGGCAACGCTGACCACTTCGTACTCGCGCTGGCCGGCCGGCGCATCGATGGTGACCGAGTCGCCTTCCAGCTTGCCAATCAACGCACGTGCCAGCGGCGAGGAGATCGCGATCATGCCCAGCTTGATGTCCGCTTCCAGATCGCCAACGATCTGGTAGCGCTTCTCTTCGTCGGTTTCGGTGTCGGCCAGGGTCACCGTGGCGCCGAACACGATCTTGTTGCCGGCCGACAGCTTGGTGATGTCGATGATCTCGGCATGCGAGAGCTCGCCTTCCAGCTGCTTGATGCGGCCTTCGATGAAGCTTTGCTGCTCGCGCGCGGCGTGGTACTCGGCATTTTCCTTCAGATCGCCGTGCGCGCGCGCTTCGGCGATCGCGTTGATCACCGCCGGACGCTTGACCGACTTCAGCTGGTCCAGCTCTTCGCGCAGGCGCTGCGCGCCCTTTGCCGTCATGGGTGCTCTCATGCTTCCAACTCCTTGTGCAGTTCCTGCAGCGACCAGACAGGGCCGGTGCCGCGGAATTCCAGCGAATGCACCAGCGCCTTGGCGCCGGCAACAGTGGTCGAATAGGTCACGCGATGCTGCAACGCTTCACGCCGGATCGAGAACGAGTCGGAGATGGCGGCGCGACCTTCGGTGGTGTTGACGATATACACGATCTCGCCGTTCTTGATCGAATCGACGATATGCGGGCGCCCTTCGGCGACCTTGTTGACGATCTCGCAGCTCAGCCCGTTCTGCTGCAGCCAGGCACCGGTGCCGCGCGTGGCGACCAGCGTATAGCCACGCTCCACCAGCGCCTGCGCCACCGGCAACACGCGCTGCTTGTCCGGATCGCGCACCGATACGAACGCCTTGCCCACCGGCGGCGCCTTGATGCCGCCGGCCTCCTGCGCGCGCGCAAACGCGGCGCTGAAGCTGCGGCCCACACCCATCACCTCACCGGTGGAGCGCATCTCCGGCCCTAGGATCGGATCCACGCCCTGGAACTTGGCGAACGGGAAGATTGCCTCCTTCACCGAGTAATAGCCCGGCACGATCTCCTTGGTGGCGCCCTGCTCGGCCAGCGTCTTGCCGGCCATGCAGCGTGCGGCGATCTTGGCCAGCGGCATGCCGATCGCCTTGGACACGAACGGCACGGTGCGCGAGGCACGCGGGTTCACTTCCAGCAGGAACACCACATCGTCGCCGGCCTCGTTCACCTGCACCGCAAACTGGGTATTCATCAGGCCGACCACGTTCAGGCCTTCGGCCAGCATCACCACCTGACGGCGCAGCTCGGCCTGGGTCTTGGGCGAGAGCGAATATGGCGGCAACGAGCAGGACGAATCGCCCGAATGCACGCCGGCCTCTTCGATGTGTTCCATCAACCCGCCGATCAGCACGTTGCCGTCCTTGTCGGCAATGATGTCCACGTCCACTTCCACCGCATTGTCGAGGAAGCGGTCCAGCAGCACCGGCGAATCGTTGGACACCTTGACCGCATCGCGCACATAGCGCGCCAGATCGGATTCGCCGTAGACGATCTCCATCGCGCGGCCGCCGAGCACGTAGCTCGGGCGCACCACCAGCGGGTAGCCGACTTCGCGCGCCAGCACCAGGGCTTCCTCGGCATTGCGGGCAATGCGGTTCGGCGGCTGCTTCAGGCCCAGCTTGTCGACCAGTTGCTGGAAGCGCTCGCGGTCTTCGGCCAGATCGATCGAATCGGGCGAGGTGCCGATCACCGGCACGCCATTGGCTTCCAGCGCGCGCGCCAGCTTCAGCGGGGTCTGGCCGCCGTACTGCACGATCACGCCCTTGGGTTTTTCCAGCTCGACGATTTCCAGCACGTCTTCCAGCGTCAGCGGCTCGAAGTACAGGCGGTCGGAGGTGTCGTAATCGGTGGACACGGTCTCCGGGTTGCAGTTGACCATGATGGTCTCGTAGCCGTCGTCGCGCAGCGCCAGCGCCGCATGCACGCAGCAGTAGTCGAACTCGATGCCCTGGCCGATGCGGTTGGGGCCACCGCCCAGGATCATGATCTTGTCGCGGTCGGTCGGCAGCGCCTCGCACTCGTCCTCGTAGGTCGAATACAGATACGCGGTGCTGGTGGCGAACTCGGCGGCGCAGGAATCCACGCGCTTGTAGACCGGGCGCACCTTCAGCGCGCGACGCAGCGTGCGCACCGATTCTTCATTGGTGCCGGTCAGCTCGGCCAGACGCGCATCGGAGAAACCGGCGCGCTTGAGCGTGCGCAGACGCGCCGCATCCAGTGCCGGCATGCCGTCGTCGGCCAGTTGCTGCTCGTGGCTGATCAGTTCTTCGATCTGATCCAGGAACCACGGGTCGATGAACGACAGCGCATAGACATCGGCCACGCTCATGCCGGCGCGGAAGGCGTCGGCGACATAGAACAGACGCTCCGGACCCGGCGCCTTGAGCTCGCGCTTGAGCGCGGCGATATCGTCTTTGCTGCTCAGATCCAGGCCGGTCGGGTCCAGCCCGATCTTGCCGGTTTCCAGCCCACGCAACGCCTTCTGCAGCGACTCCTGGAAGGTGCGGCCCATCGCCATCACCTCGCCCACCGACTTCATCTGCGTGGTCAGGCGCGCATCGGCCTGCGGGAACTTTTCAAACGCGAAGCGCGGAATCTTGGTGACCACGTAGTCGATCGACGGCTCGAACGAGGCCGGGGTCAGGCCACCGGTGATCTCGTTCTTCAATTCGTCCAGCGTGTAGCCCACCGCCAGCTTGGCGGCGACCTTGGCGATCGGGAAGCCGGTCGCCTTGGACGCCAGCGCCGAGGAGCGCGACACGCGCGGGTTCATCTCGATCACCACAACGCGGCCGGTGGTCGGGCTGATGCCGAACTGCACGTTGGAGCCGCCGGTATCCACACCGATCTTGCGCAGCACCGCGATCGAGGCATCGCGCAGGCGCTGGTATTCCTTGTCGGTCAGCGTCTGCGCCGGCGCCACGGTGATCGAGTCGCCGGTATGCACGCCCATCGGGTCGAGGTTTTCGATCGCGCAGACGATGATGCAGTTGTCCGCGGTGTCGCGGACCACCTCCATCTCGAATTCCTTCCAGCCCAGCACCGATTCTTCCACCAGCACTTCGGTGGTCGGCGACAGTTCCAGGCCACGGCCGACGATCTCGATCAGCTCTTCGCGGTTGTAGGCGATGCCGCCGCCGCTGCCGCCCAGGGTGAAGCTGGGACGGATGATGGTCGGGTAGCCGACCCGGGTCTGGATATCCAGCGCCTCTTCCAGCGTGTGCGCCACTTCGGCGCGGGGGCAATCCAGGCCGATCTCGCCCATCGCCACGCGGAACAGCTCGCGGTCTTCGGCCATGCGGATGGCTTCGCGCTTGGCGCCGATCAGCTCGACGTTGTACTTCTCCAGCACGCCGTGGTCGGCCAGATCCAGCGCGCAGTTCAGCGCGGTCTGCCCGCCCATGGTCGGCAGCAGGGCGTCGGGCTGTTCCTTGGCGATGATCTTCTCGACCGTCTGCCAGTTGATCGGCTCGATGTACACCGCATCGGCCATATCCGGGTCGGTCATGATCGTGGCCGGATTGCTGTTGACCAGCACCACACGATAGCCCTCGTCGCGCAGCGCCTTGCACGCCTGCGCGCCGGAGTAGTCGAACTCGCAGGCCTGGCCGATGACGATCGGGCCGGCGCCGATGATCAGGATGGTTTTTAGGTCGGTGCGCTTTGGCATTTCTTTACTCGATTAGGAACATGCGGCGAGCCGCAGGTGCGGAAGAGTGGCCGCGGCGATCGCATCGCGACGCGGCGTGATAGTGCATCGACTCGGCAGAGCCGAACGCCTGGTTCATCCGGCAGATCCATAGCCCAGGGCGCGCAGGGTGTGCTGAAGCCATTGATACAGCCCGAAGGACGCGGCAAAGCTGCCCAGGATCAGCAGCCAGCCGATCGCGGAGGTCTTGCCCCAGCGACGGACCTTGTCCGGGTCGGTGTTCTGCATGCGATGGTGAAAGGACTCCCCTCCCGCCACATAGCCGACGCCGAAAACCAAGCACATCGGCACCAGCAAAGCCAGCTTCATGCCGCCGTGCAGCGTGATCGACTCGGCACCGGCGCGTGCCTGCTCCAGCGGCATCCACACGCCCCAATACGTCAGGGCAATGCCCATCAGCACGATCAGCACGCCCATCAAACGAGCGCTCATGCGCGCTTGGCATCCTTGGCCATCAACTCCACGAACCGATCGAACAACGGCCCCACATCGCGCGGGCCCGGCGAGGCTTCCGGGTGGCCCTGGAACGAGAACGCAGGGGCGTCGGTCAGCGCGATGCCCTGATTGGTGCCGTCGAACAGCGACCGATGGGTCACCCGCACATTGGCCGGCAGCGTGCTTTCGTCGACCGCAAAGCCATGGTTCTGCGAGGTGATCATCACCCGCCCGCCGTCCAGATCCTGCACCGGATGGTTGGCGCCGTGATGGCCGGTGGTCATCTTGACCGTACGCGCGCCGGCGGCCAGCGCCAGCAGCTGATGGCCCAGGCAGATACCGAAGGTGGGCACCTGCCTGGCGATCAGTTCCTGGATGGCGCTGATGGCGTAGTCGCAGGGCTCCGGGTCGCCCGGGCCGTTGGACAGGAACACGCCATCGGGCTGCATCGCCAGCACCTCGGCCACCGGCGTGCGCGCCGGCACCACGGTGACGTCGCACCCACGGTCGGCCAGCATGCGCAGGATGTTGAGCTTGACGCCGTAATCGTAAGCAACAACCTTGTGCTTCAGCTCGGCGCGCACGAACGTGTCGGAATCCAGATCCAGCGAGCCTTCCTGCCAGCGGTAGCTGGTCTGGGTGGAAACCACCTTGGCCAGGTCCATGCCCTTCAGGCCGGGGAAGCTGCGCGCGGCTTCCAGCGCCTTGGCGACATCGATCTCGCCGGCCATCAGTGCGCCGTTCTGGGCGCCCTTCTGCCGCAACAGGCGGGTCAGCTTGCGGGTGTCGATGCCGGAAATGGCCACCACACCGCGGGCCTGCAGCCACTCCGGCAGTGCGACTTCGCTGCGCCAGCTGCTGGGGCGACGCGGCACGTCGCGCACGATCAGGCCGGCGGCCCAGATCTTGCTGGCCTCGTCATCCTGATCGGTAAAGCCGGTGTTGCCGATATGCGGATAGGTCAGCGTGACCATCTGGCGGGCGTAGGAGGGATCGGTCAGGACTTCCTGGTAACCGGTCATGGCGGTGTTAAACACCACTTCGCCGACGGAAAGCCCGTTGGCGCCTACGGATTCGCCCTCGAACACGGTGCCGTCTTCGAGGACAAGGATTGCGGGTTGGGTCACGTGGGGGTCTCGCTCTGGCTGCCTGGGACTCCGATGCGCTTCCGGCCAAATTCCGGTTGCAGCAAAGCGCGGACGCGGTGCTGAGGACCGGTCCGACGCTGGTTCGGGCAAGCGAGAATTGTAAAGGCAAGTGTCCCGGCATGCCAGCCTGGAGAACACCGGTTGCCGTGGCGCCATCGCGATGGCGGGATGAATGCGCAACGGCGATCATTCGCCATTCACATGCGGCAACGCGCCCGGTTACAGCACCAGATCGCGCACGCGATAGCTGCCGGCCGGCTTGCCGAGCAGCCGCTTGGCCGCATGCAGGGCACCGCGCGCGAAGATGTCGCGGTTGGTGGCGCGGTGCACCAGCTCCAGCCGCTCGCCCAGCCCGGTGAACTGCACCGTGTGCTCGCCGACGATGTCGCCGGCGCGCAGGCTGGCAAAGCGCGGCTGCGCGCCGCTGCCGGTGGCCGCCTCCCCCAGCGTCAGTGCGGTTCCGGAGGGTGCGTCCTGCTTGTGCACGTGATGCGCTTCGACGATGTCGCAATCCCAGCCGGGCAGGCTGCCGGCGGCACGCTCCACCAGTTCGGTCAGCACCGCAACGCCCAGGCTGAAGTTGGACGCCCACACCAACGGGATCTGTTGCGCGGCCTCCAGCAACGCGGCGCGCTGCGCCTCATCCAGGCCGGTGGTGCCGGACACCAGCGGTTTGCCGCGCTGCGCGCACAAGGCCAGGATCGGTGCAAAACCCTGCGGCAGGCTGAAGTCGATCGCCACATCGAAGGCCGGCGCACCGCCGAGTTCGCTGGCGGCGAAGTACGGCACGCCGTCCACCACGCGCTGCGAAGGCGAACGCCCCACCACCGCACCGACGACGTGCAGCGCCTCGTCTTCGGCAGCCAGGCGCAGCAATGCCTTGCCCATCCGCCCGGAGGCGCCGTGGATCAAAACTTTCACAGGAGACGTTGTCATGGCGGCAGGCTAGCTAGGCGGGGTGGGTTGTACAAGATAGCTGGGAATCGGGAATCGGGAATTGTAAAAGCCGGGAATCGGGAATCGGGATTAGGGAATCGTTGGAGCCGGGAATCGGGATGGGGGATTAGGGAATCGTAAGAGCGGATGCGGGTGTGCGCGTTTTACGTGCTATGGCGCTTTGGCTTGGTGGCGTCCGTGGGGTGCGCGTGGTGGTCGGCACACGACGTAGCGAGCGGCCATGGGTTGGTGAGGGCTGCGCCGCTGCACGCTGGTAAGGACATTGAAGAGGACGCATGGCACACGCTGCACCTGGCGCGGCTGCGGCCTTTGATCGCGCGCAATGGTGTTGGCCGCTCTCAGTCGCTTGCGCCGTGCAGGCGTTTGCTCCAGCTCTCTATTTCGCGGCGTTGCAGGCGGCGTTCGAATAGCGCCTGCCATGACGGCACCAGCGGCAGCTGCAGCACATCGGTGATGGCGGCGACATCGACATCGCGCGCATACAGCAGCTGTTGCAGGCGCGACAGCGTCCATTGCGGATGCGGTCGCTGCTGCAGTGTCAGCATGTCGCCGGCCGCAACGTCGCCGGGCTGCAGCACGCGGTAATACCAGCCGGTGCGGCCGGTGTCCTGCACGCGGCGCGCCATGTCGCGCAGGCCGAAACGGTCGGACAGCTTCCAGCATGGCTGACGCAGTTGCGACACTTCCACCACCGCCGTGCCCAATGCAAAGCGATCGCCCAGACAGACGTCGGCTTCGGTGAGGCCGCGGCTGCTCAGGTTCTCGCCGAATGCGCCGGCGGTCTCCAGCAACGCATGCGCACCGAGCTCGGCCTGCCAGGCGGCATAGTGATCGCGCGGATAGTGATGGATCGCCTTGTCCGGCCCGCCATGCACACGCCGGTCGCCCTGCTCGTCGCCCTGCAGACCGTCGGGACCGACG
The DNA here is from genome assembly GCF_014199025.1 of Xanthomonas sp. CFBP 8152. Classification (NCBI taxonomy): domain Bacteria; kingdom Pseudomonadati; phylum Pseudomonadota; class Gammaproteobacteria; order Lysobacterales; family Lysobacteraceae; genus Xanthomonas; species Xanthomonas sp. CFBP 8152. The sequence goes on along the minus strand of NZ_JACHNO010000006.1, from coordinate 72,665 downwards.
CGCAGCGTGCCGTCCACGGTCCGCTTGTCGATCGCGCTGCGGCTGCCGGGGCGGGTGAAGTCGCGTGTGACACCGATCGCGACGCTGTCGATGGTGATCACGAGCGCAGGCGCCTGCACGCCAGCGGTCTGCGTGCTCACGCGCCGTGCCCGGGCAATTCGGCCAGCGCCTCGCGCAGCACCTCGCCCAGGACCTGGATGCCGGCGTCGATCCTGTCGCCGGGCACGGTGACGAACGACAGCCGCAGGGTATTGACCTGCGGCAGGGTGGCGTAGAACGGCGCGCCCGGCACGAACGCCACATTGCGCGCGATCGCACGCGCCAGCAGCGCGGTGCCGTCCAGCCCGGGCGGCAGGGTCACCCACAGGAACATGCCGCCTTCGGGGCGATTCCATTGCACCTGGGGTGGGAAATGCCGATCCAGTGCCTCCAGCATCAGGCTGCATTGACGCGCGTACAGCGCGCGGATCTGCGGGATGTGCGTGTCCAGAAAATCGTCCTGCAGCGTCTGGTGGACCACGCGCTGGGTGAACGACGGCGTATGCAGATCGGCCGCCTGCTTGGCCTGGACCAGCTTGCCCAGCACCGCTTCGGGCGCGACCACATAGCCCAGCCGCAACCCGGGCGCGAGCACCTTGGAGAACGAACCCATGTAGATCACCCCCTCCGGGTTGAGCGACAACAGGCTCGGCAATGGCTGGCCGCTGTAGTAAAGCTCGCCATACGGGTCGTCTTCGACGATCGGCACGCCCGCCTCCGCCGCCCGCGCCACCAGGGCCTGGCGGCGCACCAGCGGCAGCCGGCGACCGGTGGGGTTCTGGAAATTCGGCAGGCAATACAGAAAGCGCGCATCGGCCAGCACTGCAGGATCCAGCGCGTCCACCACCACCCCGTCCTCGTCCGAGGGCATGCCGACGAAGCTCGGCTGGAACAGCGAGAACGCCTGCAACGCGCCCAGGTAGCTCGGCGTTTCCACCAGCACCTTGCTGCCTTCGTCGATGAAGACCTTGCCGAGCAGGTCCAGGCCCTGCTGCGAGCCGGTGGTGATCAACACCTGGCTGGGCCGGATGCTGGCGCCGTCGCGGCTCAGGCGTGCCGCTACCCATTCGCGCAGCGGCGCATAGCCTTCGGTGGGGCCGTATTGCAGCGCGGCCTGCGGCGCATCGCGCAGCACCTGATCGCTGGCCGCGCGCATGCGCTCCACCGGAAAGGTGGCCGGCGACGGCAGCCCGCCGGCGAAAGAAATGACCTCCGGCCGCTCGGTCACCTTGAGGATTTCGCGAATCGCCGAACTGGTCAGCGCCTGCGCACGTCGGGAGATCTGGAAGGAGGTCGTCATCGCGCAAGCATAGCGAAGGCCTGTGGCCGACGCGCTGTGCACTGCAGCGTCGACGACGCCACTCGGCCAGTGACGGTATCGCTGCTGCACCGATCATCGCCACGCGTTACGACGCTTGCCTGGGTCGCAGTGACGCGACCGAACACGCGATGCAGTGATGCCATGCACGCGCGTCGACGCCAGCCGGCAAGACAACCGCAATACGCGCATCGCGCCGCGCAGGATGTCGCCTGCTTCTGCCGACACGCGCTGCGTGCGCAGGTCGGCCGGGCGGCGGGCCAGGTCGGCCGGTGCCGATGACAGGCACCGCTTCCGCGCGTCAGTGACGACGTGGCGGCGCCGGCCCGCAACTGTCGCAGCCACCGCAGGCCGCGGCGTCCTGGGCGACCGGCGGGGCCACGCGGCGACCCAGCGCCCGCATCCACGCAGGTCGCCCGTCGCGCAGCAGACCCAGCGCCAGCATGCTGCGCAGACGCCGCAGCGTGCCGGGGAATTGTTTCTTCATCACCACCCACAGACTGAGCAACACCACCAGGGCGATGACCAGGTATTGCAGCGTGAGCGACAGATCCACCTCAGCCGGCTCCCAGCAGCACGGCCAGCTGGTAGGTCACCAGCGAGGCCAGGTAGGCCAGCGCGAACAGGTACACCGCGCTGACCGTCATCTGCTTCCACGAGTTGGTTTCGCGCTTGATCGTGGCCAGCGTGGAGATGCACATCGGCGCGTAGATGTACCAGACCAGCAGCGACAGCGCGGTGGCCAGCGACCAGCCATCGCTGATCAGCGGCGACAAGGCCTGCGCCGCGGCATCGTCATCGGCAGCCGACAGTGCGTACACGGTCGCCAGCGAGGCCACCGCCACTTCGCGCGCGGCCAGGCCGGGAATCAGCGCGATGCAGATCTGCCAGTTGAAGCCCAACGGCGCGAAGAAGATCGCCATCGCATGGCCGATGCGCCCGGCGAAGCTGTAATCGATCGCCGGCAAGGTGGCGTCGGCCGGCGCGGCCGGAAACGACAGCAGGAACCACAGCAGGATGGTCAGGGCCAGAATGATGCCGCCGACGCGCTTGAGGAAGATCAGCGCACGCTCCCACAGCCCCAGCGCCAGGTCGGGCAGATGCGGCAGGCGATAGGACGGCAGCTCCAGCATCAGCGGGTGCTCGCTCTTGTCGCGGCGCCACTTCTTCATTGTCCACGACACCAGCAGCGCGCTGACGATGGCCGCGGCATACAAGCCGAACAGGATCAGGCCCTGCTGGTTGAAGACGCCCCACACGGTCTTCTGCGGGATGAAGGCGCCGATCAGCAAGGCATACACCGGCAGGCGCGCCGAACACGTCATCAATGGCGCGACCATGATGGTGGCGAACCGGTCGCGCGGGTCCTGGATGCTGCGGGTGGACATGATGCCGGGCACCGCACAGGCGAAGCTCGACAGCAACGGGATGAACGAGCGCCCGGACAAGCCGGCGGCAGACATCATGCGGTCGAGCAGGAAGGCCGCGCGCGGCAGGTAGCCGGACTCCTCCAGCGCCAGGATGAAGGCGAACAGGATCAGGATCTGCGGCAGGAACTTGATCACCCCGCCCAGGCCAGTGATGATGCCGTCCTTGAGCAGGCTGTTGAGCGGGCCCTCCGGCAGCGTAGTGCCCGCCCACTCGCCCAGCATCGCGGTGCCGGCATCGATCAGGTCCATCACTGGGTTGGCCCAGGCATACACCGCCTGGAAGATCAGGAACATCACCACCGCCAGCGTGACCAGGCCCCAGAGCGGGTGAAGCAGCCAGCGGTCCAGCGCGTCGTCCACCCGCGAGGTGCGGGTCGGCATGGTCACAGCCGCACTCAGGATCTGCCGCACCTGCGCATGGTAGTTGCCATCTGCAGGCGGCGCGGCGCCCGGTGCCGCCAGGCTCGCGGCCTGCGCGTCGATGCGCTCGACCAGCGCCTTGGCGCCGCCGCGGCGCACCGCCACGGTTTCCACCACCGGCACCCCGAGCGCCTGTTCCAGCGCCGGCAGGTTGATGACGATGCCGCGCCGCTGCGCGGCGTCGACCATGTTCAAGGCCACGATCATCGGCCGGCCCAGCTCGCGCAGCTCCAGCGCAAAACGCAGATGCAGGCGCAGGTTGGTCGCATCCATCACGCAGACCAGCACGTCCGGCGCCGGTTCGCCGGGATAGAAGCCCCGGCACAGGTCACGGGTGATCGCCTCGTCCAGGCTGGCCGGCTGCAGGCTGTAGGCGCCGGGCAGATCCAGCACCGCGAAGTCGCGCCCGGACGGCGCGCGGAAGTGTCCCTCCTTGCGTTCGACGGTGACGCCGGTGTAGTTGGCGACCTTCTGCCGGCTGCCGGTCAACTGATTGAACAGCGCGGTCTTGCCGCTGTTGGGATTGCCAACCAGCGCCAGCCGCAACGGAACGCTCGCCGCGCTCATGCCTGTGCTCCATCGACGCGTACCTGCACGCGTGCCGCCTCGCTGCGGCGCAGGGCGAACCGCGTGTAACCGACCTGTACCAGCAGCGGTTCGCGCCCGACCGGACCGGTCGCCAGCACCGTGACTTCTTCGCCAGCGACAAAGCCCAGTTCGCGCAGGCGCCGGGCGATCGTGTCGTTGGGGAGGCGATCCTCCACGGAATCCACGATGGCGGCGCGATGCAAGGGCATGTCGGACAGCGTCACAAAGACGGCCTGATTGTTAGGAATGGTTCTCAATTCTAGCATCGACGCACCGCGTCATGGCTCGGCCGACCCGTGCCGCTATCATGGTTCGCATCCCATTCATGGACGTTGACGCAATGCAGGACACCGGCTTGATCGTGGAAGACCAGGGAGCGGTCCGCACGTTGCGACTGCACCGCCCGGCGGTGCATAACGCCTTCGATGCGACCTTGATCGGCGCGCTTACCGAAGCCTTGCAGCAGGCCGGCCAGGCAGCGCAGATCCGCGTCGTTGTGATCACCGGTGCCGGCGTTGCGTTCTCTGCGGGCGCCGACCTGAACTGGATGCGCGGCATGGCCGGCGCCAGCGAGGCCGACAATGCAGCCGATGCGCTCGCCCTCGCGCGCCTGATGCGCACGCTGGACGAGTTGCCCAAGCCGACCATCGCACGCGTCAACGGCGCGGCGTTCGGCGGCGGCGTGGGCCTGGTGGCGTGCTGCGATATCGCCATCGGCTGCACCGAGGCGCGCTTCGGACTGACCGAAAGCAAGCTCGGCCTGCTGCCGGCAGTGATTTCACCGTATGTCATCGCAGCGATTGGGGCGCGGCAGGCACGGCGCTGGTTCGCCACTGCCGAGATCTTCGACGCGGCCACCGCACAGTTGCTGGGCCTGTTGCATCAGCTGGTCGCCACCGACCAGCTGGACATCGCGGTGGAGCGTCAGGTCCGCCTGTTGCTGGCGGCCGCGCCATTGGCGGCGGCCAGCGCCAAGGCGCTGGTGCGCGCGGTGCTGCCGCCGATCGACCGCGACGCCATCGACGCCGCCAATGCCGCATGGATCGCACGCCTGCGCGTTTCCGCGGAAGGCCAGGAAGGTTTGGGCGCCTTCCTCGACAAGCGCAGCCCGGCCTGGGTGCCGGAGAGCGCGGCGTGAGCGACTTTGTCCGCATTGTCGAGGTCGGGCCGCGCGATGGCCTGCAGAACGAAGCGATACCGATCGCCACCGCCGACAAGATCGCGCTGATCGATCGACTCTCCGCGACCGGGCTGCGCAGCATCGAGGCGACCAGCTTCGTCAGCCCGCGCTGGGTGCCGCAACTGGCCGACGCGGCCGAGGTGTTCGCCGGCATCAGCCAGGCGCCGGGCATCGCCTATCCGGTGCTGGTGCCGAACCTGCAAGGCTATGCGCGCGCGCGCGCCGCCGGTGCGCAGGAGGTGGCGGTGTTCACGGCGGCGTCGGAGGCATTCAATCGCACCAACACCAACGCCGGCATCGACGAATCGATCGCGCGCTTTCGGCCGATCCTGGAACAGGCCGCGCTCGACGGCGTGCGCGTGCGCGGCTACGTCTCCACCGTGCTGGGCTGCCCGTATCAAGGCGAGGTGCCGGTGGCCGACGTGGTCGATGTCGCGCAACGGCTGTACGCACTGGGCTGCTACGAGATTTCGCTGGGCGACACCATCGGCGTCGGCACCCCGGCCAAGGCACGCCGGATGCTGGCCGCGGTGGCGCAGGCGGTCCCGATGCCGGCATTGGCCGTGCACTTCCACGATACCTACGGCCAGGCGCTGGCCAACATCGCCGCCTGCCTGGAGCAAGGCGTGCGCGTGGTCGATGCGGCGGTGTCCGGTGCCGGCGGTTGCCCCTACGCCAGGGGCGCCAGCGGCAATGTCGCCAGCGAAGATGTGGTGTATCTGCTGCATGGGCTGGGCATGCCGACCGGCATCGACCTGCCCGCCCTCGCCCGCACCGGCCGCTGGCTGGCGCAGTTGCTCGGTCGCCAGACCGGCAGCAAGGTCGGCAAGGCGTTAGAGGCCGCCGGCTGAGGCGCCAGTCCTGCACGCCACCGTCGCCGCGCCCGCGCATCTTCCAGGTCGGTCGCACAGACGCTTCGGCTAGAATCGCCGGCTGCGTCGTCACCCGTTCGCCTGCCGGCATCCACCGGCCTCCAGGATTTCAAGGAACCACCGCATGCAGCCTTCTTCTGTTCTTGCCATCGTCACCGGCGGCGTCTCCGGCCTGGGCCTGGCCGTGGCGCAGCGCATCGTGGCCGACGGCGGCAAGGTCGCCCTGTTCGACGTCAACGCCGACAAGGCCGACGCGGCGCTGGCGCTGCTCGGTGCGGGCAATGCGCAGTACTTCGCCACCGATGTCACCGACGAGGCGCAGGTCGCCGCCAACGTGGCGCAGGCCGCGCAGGCACTGGGCGGGCTCAACCTGGCGGTGAACTGCGCCGGCATCCTGGGCTCGGGCCGGGTGCTCGGCAAGGAAGCGCCGATGCCGCTGGCAACCTTCCGCACCACCGTGTTGGTCAACCTGGTCGGCAGCTTCAACGTGGCCAAGGCGGCGGCCGATGTGATGCAGCACAACGGCGCCGGCGACGACGGCGAGCGCGGCGTGATCGTCAACACCGCCTCGGTGGCCGCCTACGAAGGCCAGATCGGCCAGGCCGCCTATGCAGCAAGCAAGGGTGGCGTGGTCGGCATGACCTTGCCGATGGCACGCGAACTGGCCCGCTTCGGCATCCGCGTAATGACGATCGCACCGGGCGTGTTCTGGACCCCGATGGTGGACGGCATGCCCGAAGCGGTGCAGCAATCGCTGGCCGCGGCCATCCCGTTCCCCTCGCGCCTGGGCCAACCCGACGAATACGCCGACACCGTCGCCTTCATCCTGCGCAATCGCTACCTCAATGGCGACGTGATTCGCCTGGACGGCGGCGTGCGGTTGGCGCTCAAGTAGCCGGGAATCGGGAATCGGGAGTGGGGAATCGTAACCCTACTCTCAGCACCCCGGCCCCGGCTTTTTCGATTCCCCATTCCCAACTCCCGATTCCCATGAAAGCTAACGACATCAAGAAAGGCAACGTCGTCGAATACAACGGCGGCATTTACCAGATCCGCGACATCGAGCGCAGTTCGCCGCAGGGCCGCGGCGGCAACGTGCGCTTCCGCTTCATCATGTACAGCGTGCCCGGCGGCGCCAAGCTGGACGCCAGCTTCGACGCGGACGACAACCTGCCGGAAGTGGAGCTGCTGCGTCGTCTGTCGACGTTCTCGTACAAGGACGGCGAGGCGTTCGTGTTCATGGACGACGAAGACTTCACGCCCTACACGCTGGATGCGGATGTGATCGGCACCGATGCCGGTTACATCATCGACGGGCTGACCGGCATCTACGTGCAGGTGATCGACGACCAGCCGGTGGCCGTGCAACTGCCGCAGACGGTGACGCTGGAGGTGGTCGAAACCCCGCCCGAGCTCAAGGGCGGCACCGCCACCAAGCGGCCCAAGCCGGCCAAGCTCAACACCGGCCTGGAAATCATGGTGCCCGAGTACATCACCAACGGCGAGCGCGTGCTGGTCAACACCACCACCGGCGAATTCGCCGGCCGCGCCGACTGATGCGCAAGCTGGTCGTTGTGGTGACGCTGGGGCTGTTGGCCGCCTGCACGGCGCAACCGGCTCCGGCCCCGGCGCCGACAGCCACGCCCGCACCCGCGCCGGTGGCCTGCACCGACGCCAAGGTGGACGACGAATGGCTGCAACATCCGCCCGGCCTGTGCGGCATGCCGGAGGAGGTGCGCATGCTGGTGGAGGACTACGACACCTGCGAACACTTCGCGGGCGAGGAGCCGTACGACGCAGATCGCCGCCACGAGATCGAGGTGGCGATCGCGCAGTTCTGCACGCCGGCACCGGCACGGCTTGCAACGCTGATGCAGCAGTACCGCAACGACGCGCAGGTCAGCGACTGGCTGCGCAAGTATTCGGTGCAGGCGGATCTGCAACCCGCTGGATGAGGCGCGCCGGCTGGTGTGATAGGTCCCAGTTGGTGCGATGCGTCGTCCCTGGCCGGCGCACCGGGAACTGGGACTTACAGCTGCAGGCGACAGCGCGTCCCTTCTTCCATCGGGAGAAGGTGGCGCAAAGCGCCGGATGAGGGTACGGGCGAAGCCTCATGCAGTTGGACCTATACGAGAGCTTCGCCCCGTACCCTCACCCCGCTCCGCGCCCCGGACCGCGCTAGCAGCGCGGGCGCTCCAAGCCACGCGCGCCAGTGGCGCGCAAGCAGTGCCTTCTCGCCCCGGCCGGAGAGGGGCTCGTACCGCCCTCCGGCGTCGTCCGAATCGCTATTGCGCCCGCAGAGGTATATCCATCTCCGACCGCACTTTGTCGGCAGCCGCATCACCGCGCGCTAGCACGCGCAAGCGTGCGCGCAGACGTTGCACATTCGCCTCGCCCTGCTCCAATGCATTGCGGACGTCGGCCGGCAGTTGCTGCCGCCCGAGCCTCTGCAGCTGTGTCCACCCGTCGACCAATACGCCGGTTTCCTGCGCCACGCGCGCGCTCAGGTATTGCTGCTCGTCTGCTTGCGGCAGTCCGTAGCCGGCGCTGCCCAACAACGTGGCCGGATGACTGAGCTGGGCCTGCCGGGCAAACAGCGACTGCAGCTGACCCTGCACCGAGTCACGCGCGGCCGCGCCCGGTGTCAGCAGGCGCTTGAGCGCATCGCGCGCGCGCAATTCCTGGCGCCGCAGTGCGGCCTGTTCGAGCAACAACGCCGCAGCCGTCTCGCGTAGACCGCCGCGGTCGAACCACTGCGCACGTGCGTCCGCGCGCGCGTCCAGCCATTGCTCCACGTCGGCCTGCGGCACCGGCAGGCCGCGGCGGATCACCTCGAACATGGCCTGGTAATGCGCCGCCGCCGACTCGAAGTAATAACCTTGGCGAATCGCCTGCGCACGGTCGTCCAGCACCTGCATGTCGGCGATGCCGGCGCGCTGCAACCGCAGCCTTACGCCGCGCGGGGTGATCGACGACAGCCCGGCTGCGGACAGCCGCGGCACGCCATCGTGCAGGAGCTTGAAGGTCTCCACCGCGCAGTTGTTGCCGATGAAGTAGTAGCGCCCGTCGTAACTCCAATGCACCTGCGCGGCGCGTGCGAGCAGCGCGGCAATTTCCTCAGGTGTCAGTGTCAGCGGCACCGACGACAGCGCACGCAGCTCCACCTTGGTGTATTCGTCCACGACCTGATTCAACGGCAATACGAACAACCGCGAGGGATACGAGCCGGTCAGCCCGCGCCAGCTGGAAATCTGCACATCGCCGACAAAAGCGCGGAACGACAGTACGCGGTGATACTGCAGATCCAGACGGCAACCGGGACCGGGTGCGCGGCCAGGGGCACAGATCACCAGACGCAACATGCTGTGGCCCCAACGGCTCATCGGCTGCGTGTTGCCCTCGGCCAGCAGGTAGTCCACCGCATACACGCGCGCTGGATCCAGTGCCAGCAGCGACATCGCGCCGGCATCGTTGTCGGCCTGCAGGTACGGCAGCGTCGTCTCGCAACGCGTTGCATCGGGCATGGCGCCCACCTGCTCGGCAAACCAGGCCGCCAATGCCGGACGCCGGCAGTGATAATCGGCATCGAGCACGTAATGTTCGAGATTCACCGCGACGAATTCGGCTGGGCTGCGCCGTTCGTAATCGTCTGGGCTGCGATCGCTGAACCGGTTCGCGCCACGCCCGATCCGCCAGGGGCGCACCTGCCAGCCGGCAAGATCGCGCAGCCGCGGGTCGCGCGACAGGCCACCGTGCGCGCCGCGATCCAGCACATGCGCCAGTTCGTGCACTACGGCGGCCATTGCCGCGCGCGTGGCCGGTGTATCGGGGTCGGTCTGCGCGGCCGTCGCCTGCGCGCTCCACGCGTCCAGCAGGTCACGATCGAGCAGGATGCGCCGGCCGATCGCGCGGCCATGCACGTGTGCCGGTAAATCCGTGCGCCACTGCAGCTGGACCGGTGCGCCGATACGCTGCATCGAGGCAGGCGGCAGACGCTGCGCGACCTGTTCCACCAACGCATGCGTGGCGTCGATCTGCGCCGCAGACAGGCCCTGCGGATCGACATCGATGCGTACTTCGGCCTGCACCGCCGGTGCGATCGCTGCGGCCAGCCACAGCCACCAGCACCGGCGAAGAGACCTCACTGGGCCAGGATGGACTGCGCCAGTTCCAGGTCGCTGGACAGCCGCGCCGCATCGCTGCGACCGCGCAACTGCAGCAGCGCCGCTTCCAGCCGCGCGCCGCGGATCGCGCCATCGCTGGCGACGAAGCCAGCGGCATCTTCGCGTGCGTCGGCCACCACCTTGTCGTCGCCGGAACTGCTGCCGGAGGAATTGGACGAACCGGCCGACGATGCACCCGCCGAGGTTCCGGCCAGGCTGGATGCGAAGGCCGCCAGCGGCAGCAGCGTCAAAGCGCAAAAAACGAGGGGGCGCATCATTGGCGTATCGATTCCATGTGAAGGTGATGAAAGACTAACCGGCGCGCGTGGCGGCAGGCGCGTCGTCCATCTCGAACAGCTTGCCGGGATTCAGCAAAAGATGAGGATCGAGCACATGTTTGATCCCGCGCATCAGCGCGATCTCTTCGGCCGAGCGCGTGCTCCACAAGTAGGCCTTCTTGACCAAGCCGATGCCGTGTTCGGCGGAGATGCTGCCGCCGAAACGCTGCAAGGCCTGCGCCAGCAACTTGGTCACCTGATCGCAGGCCGCCACAAAATCGGCCTGGCTGGTGTCGTCGGGCTTGAGCACGTTGATATGCAGGTTGCCGTCGCCGATATGGCCGAACCACACCACATCGAAATGCGGATACGCATCGTGCAGCAATGCCTGGGTTTCGGCCAGGAACGCCGGCATCGCGGAGATGCGCACCGACACGTCGTTCTTGTACGGCGTGTAGCGCGCCAACGCTTCGGTGATGCCTTCGCGCAGTCGCCACAGTTGCGCAGCCTGCGCATCGCTCTGGCTGATCACCCCGTCGCTGACCCAGCCCTGCTCCATGCAGGTTTCGAATGCCGCCATCGCTGCGGCTTCCTGCGCCTCGTCGCCGGCGGCGAATTCGGTGACCACGTAATACGGATGCACGTCGGCAAACGGCGCCTGCGCGCCGTGCGCCAGCACGTGTTCGAGCGCGCGGTCGGTGAAGAATTCGAACGCTTCCAGCCGCAGCTGCGCGCGGAACGCAGCAAATACCTGCATCAGCACCTCGAACGAGGGCAGCGCCAGCAGCATCACATTGCTGGGCGGCGGCGGGTCGGTCAGTCGCAGCGTCGCTTCGACCACCACGCCGAGCGTCCCTTCGGAGCCGATCATCAGATGGCGGAAATCGTAGCCGCTGGAATTCTTCACCAGTGCTTTGTTGAGCTCCAGCAGTTCGCCGGCACCGGTGACCACCTTCAGGCCGGCCACCCAGTCGCGGGTATTGCCGTAGCGGATCACGCGGATGCCGCCGGCATTGGTGGCGATGTTGCCGCCGATCGAACACGAGCCGCGCGCGGCGAAATCCACCGGATACACAAGCCCATGCTCGCGCGCGGCGTTGTGCACCGCTTCCAGCGGCATGCCGGCCTGGACGGTGAGCGTGCGATCCACTGCGTTGAACTCCAGCGGCTTGTTCAGCCGCTCCAGGCTCAGCACCAGCTCGCCGTCGGCAGCCACCGCACCGCCGGACAGACCGGTGCGCCCGCCCGAGGGCACTACTGCAACCGCATTCGCATTTGCCCAGCGCAGCACCGCCTGCACCTCGTCCACCGAACCGGGCAAGGCGATCGCCAGCGGGTTGGGCGTCCAGCGCCGCGTCCAGTCGCGGCCGTAGTGTTCCAGGTCGGCCGGCTCGGTCTTCAAACGCAACGCCGGCACGGCCTGTTGCAACGAAAGGATGCGGGGATCGGTCATGGCACACGGCGCTGCGGTAGGAACCGCACAGCGTGCCAGTGCGCGCCAGCCTCGTCCAGCTGCACGGCGTGGCGCCGACGCGGCGTTGGATTCAGCTGAAACCGTTGCACCGCAAGGACTTTGCCTGCGCAAACACTGCGTTGCGGGCGCCCCATCGCGCGGCCCATCTGGCATAGTTGCCGACCCGATTGCTGCAATGCGCTCCCCCATGTCGCCGAAGAGAACCTCGTTTCCCAAGCAGGATATCCGCGTCCTGTTGCTGGAAGGCATCAGCCAGACTGCCGTGGATGTGTTCCGCGCCGCCGGTTATTCGCAGATCGAACTGCACGCCAAATCGTTGCCGGAACAGGAACTCACTGCGCGTATCGCCGAGGCGCACATCGTCGGCATCCGCTCGCGCACGCAGTTGAGCGCCGAGGTGCTGGCGCATGCCAAGCGGCTGATCGCAGTGGGCTGCTTCTGCATCGGCACCAATCAGGTCGATCTGGACGCGGCCGAACTGGCCGGCATCCCGGTGTTCAACGCGCCCTACTCCAATACCCGCAGCGTGGCCGAGCTGGTCATCGCCGAGGCGATCCTGCTGCTGCGCGGCATCCCGCAGAAGAACGCCGAATGCCATCGCGGCGGGTGGTCCAAGTCGGCCGCCGGCAGCCACGAAACGCGCGGCAAGGTGCTGGGCATCGTCGGTTACGGGCACATCGGCACCCAGGTCGGCGTGCTGGCCGAGTCGCTGGGCATGCAGGTGATCTTCCACGACATCGAGACCAAGCTGTCGCTGGGCAACGCGCGTGCGGCGATCGATCTGGACGACCTGCTGGCACGCTCGGACGTGGTAACCCTGCATGTGCCGGAGACGCCGTCGACCAAGGACATGATCGGCGCGGCGGAAATCGCGCGCATGAAGCACGGCGCGCACCTGATCAACGCCTCGCGCGGTACGGTGATCGACATCGACGCACTGGACGCGGCACTGAGCTCGGGCCAGATCGGCGGCGCGGCGGTGGACGTGTTCCCAATCGAGCCCAAGGGCAATGGCGACGCGTTCGAATCAAAGTTGACCGCACACGACAACGTGATCCTGACCCCGCACGTGGGTGGCAGCACGCTGGAAGCGCAGGACAATATCGGCGTCGAAGTGGCCGCCAAGCTGGTGCGCTACAGCGACAACGGCAGCACCCTGTCGGCGGTGAACTTCCCCGAGGTCACCCTGCCCGAACATCCCGACAGCCTGCGCCTGCTGCATATCCACCGCAACGTGCCGGGCGTCCTGTCCAAGATCAACGAACTGTTCTCGCGCCACAACGTCAATATCGACGGCCAGTTCCTGCGCACCGATCCCAAGGTGGGCTACGTGGTGATCGACGTCAGTGCCAGCGAGGCGCAGGCCACCGCGTTGAAGGAAGGCCTGGCCTTGATCGAAGGGACCTTGCGGACGCGCATTTTGTACTGAGCGGACTTTGTACCGAGGCGATCCCTTCTCCCAACGGGAGAAGGTGGCCCGAAGGACCGGATGAGGGGGCGCTGCGGCCACCTTCGGCGCGTCTGCCATGGCAAACGCGTCGCCACGCGCCAGCAAGGGTGACTCGTAGACTGGCAGCCGGTACCTGGCCGTACTCTCCCCCAACCCCCGCTCCGCGCCCCGGCCCGCGCTTGCGGCGCGGGCGCTCCCAGGCACGCGCGCCCATGGCGCAAGCTTTGCCTGCTCGCCCCGACAGGAGAGGGGCTTTCGCAGACCTGAGCATGAAACAACGTTTCATCACTCACTCAATGCTTCCAAGGCCATGACAGCGAATGGCCGAGGCAGCAGCGTGGCCGGGGATTGGCGGAGAGCGGCACAGGGAGGTGCCGCGGCGGCGAGTCAGACAGGATGTCCGACCGAGCCGAGCAGCCGATCGCCGGCCGCGCTGCTGCTGCCCACCGAAGCCAGCAAGTGACAGGCAGCACCAGCACTTGCGGCGCACGCGCCAGCAGTGCGCAAGCAGCGCCTGACTACCCCGACGAAAGGGGCTCTAACAAGCTGCTCAACGCGCGCGCGCCACCCACTTCTCGGCCATGCGACGCATCGACGGATCCAGCTGCGGATCGGCAAGCAGCTCGGCGACCGGGCGCCACGCCAGAGCCAGCGATTCCTCGCTGACCTCGAATGCCTCGTCCGCCCCAGCCACCACCACATAGCGCGCGTCGTAATGCCAATGCCCGGCCACCTCGCCGCGCGCGGGGATCCAGTGCCGGTCCAGGTCGAAGATGGCCGCGTCAGCCAGGCGCAAACCGGTCAATCCGGATTCCTCCTGCGCCTCGCGCAAGGCCACCTGCGCCAGGTCGCGGTCGCCGTCGGCGTGCCCGCCCAGCTGCAGCCAGCGTTGCAGCTTGCGGTGATGGGTCAGCAGCGTGCGCGTGCCATCGGCGCTGACCACCCACGCCGAGCCGGTGAAATGACCTTCGACACGCTCGCGCAGGAACGGGTTGGTGGCATCGTCCAGCAGTTGAGCGAACTGCTCGGCCAGCCCGGCTTCGTCCGGCCAGCGCGCGTGGTAGTCGGCCAATCGCTGTTGCAGGGTTGCATCCACCATCTGTCGTTCCCGGTCGCCCGTCGCGGGCCAGGCGGCCATTATCGCCATTCATGCTGCGTACGTGCTTGTCGTGAGCGTGTAGCTTTGGCAAGGTAGGCCGCTTGCCTGTCCCACCGGGACGCGGCGCACCACCTTCGCCCAGGCGCGCGCGCCTTAGCTTTGCCACTTAGGGATGTACCGAATGCTGAAGTCTCTGTTGAGGGTCAAACCGATCGAGCCCGCTGGACATGTCGACGGGGGCGAACCGGTCGAAGGCAGCCTGCAGGGCGAAGCCACCCTGCAACGCACCCTCACCGCCAAGCACCTGATCATGCTCGGCATCGGCGCGGTGATCGGCGCCGGCATCTTCGTGTTGACCGGCCAGGCCGCGGCCAACCACGCCGGCCCGGCGGTGATGCTGTCCTTCGTGTTCGCCGGCATCGCCTGTGCATTCGCCGGCCTGTGCTACGCAGAGTTCGCGGCGATGATGCCGGTGTCCGGCAGCGCCTATTCGTATTCATATGCCACCCTCGGCGAGGGCATCGCCTGGTTCATCGGCTGGTGCCTGGTGCTGGAATACCTGTTCGCCGGCTCCAGCGTTGCGGTCGGCTGGTCCGCCTACCTGATCAGTTTCCTGACCGGCACGCTCGGCTTGCCGTTCCCGGCGGAGCTGGCCGGCGCGCCACTGGCCTGGGACGGCCACAACTTTGTCAGCTCCGGCAACCTCATCAACCTGCCGGCCGTGCTGATCGTGGCGGCGGTGAGCATGCTGTGCTACGTCGGCGTCACCCAGTCGGCATTCGCCAATGCCATCGTGGTGGCGATCAAGGTCGTGGTGATCTGCCTGTTCGTCGGCTTCGGCATCGCCTATATCGATCCGGCCAACTGGCATCCCTTCATCCCGGAAAACACCGGGCCGGGCCAGTTCGGCTGGGACGGCGTGTTCCGCGCGGCATCCATCGTGTTCTTTTCCTATATCGGCTTCGATGCGGTCTCCACCTCCGCCGGCGAGACCAAGGATCCGCAGAAGAACATGCCGATCGGCATCCTGGTGTCGCTGGCGGTGTGCACCGTCATCTACATCATCGTCTGCGCGGTGCTAACCGGCCTGCTGCCCTACACCCAGCTCGGCACCGCCAAGCCGGTGGCCACCGCACTGGAAGCGCACCCGCAGCTGACCTGGCTCAAGACCGCCGTGGAGATCGGCGCGATCGCCGGCCTGTCCTCGGTGGTGCTGGTGATGCTGATGGCGCAGCCGCGCATCTTCTACACCATGGCCAAGGATGGGTTGATGCCCAGACTGTTTGGCAAGGTGCATCCGAAGTTCCATACCCCCTATGTCGGGACGATCTTCGTCGGCGTGGTCGCAGCGCTGCTGGCCGGGTTGATCCCGCTCAGCGTGCTGGGCGAGCTGGTGTCGATGGGCACCCTGC
Source organism: Xanthomonas sp. CFBP 8152 (assembly GCF_014199025.1). Taxonomy (NCBI): domain Bacteria; kingdom Pseudomonadati; phylum Pseudomonadota; class Gammaproteobacteria; order Lysobacterales; family Lysobacteraceae; genus Xanthomonas; species Xanthomonas sp. CFBP 8152. Next base: position 56,942 of record NZ_JACHNO010000006.1, on the reverse strand, counting down.
TCGCCTTCGCCACCGTGTGCGCCGGGGTCATGGTGCTGCGCTTCACCAAGCCGGATCTGCCGCGGCCGTTCCGGGTGCCGCTGGCGATGCTGATCTGCCCGCTGGGTGCGCTGGCCTGCCTGTTCCTGTTCTTCCAGGCGTTTCAGGAACACTGGAAGGTGTTCGTGGGCTGGACCATGATCGGCCTGGTCATCTATTTCGGTTATGGCATTCGCCATAGCCGGCTGGCCCGTAAGGCTTGATTGCGAGTCCCTCGCAACAGCCCGCACATCCGTGTGCGGGGATTTGACAACGCGAGTCCCTCGCAAGAGCCCGCACATCCGTGTGCGGGGATTTGACAACGCCAGTCCCTCGCAACAGTCCGCACATCCCGCACACGCCCGCACCGCCACGTGCAGGGATTCAACAGGAACCGCTGCATGTTCAAGCAACTCTGGGCCACCAAACACCCGCACGCCAGCCATGAGGCGGCCGACGGGCTGGGCCTGCAACGCGCACTCGGGCCCTGGGGGCTGACCGCCCTGGGCATCGGTGCGGTGATCGGCGGCGGCATCTTCGTCATCACCGGCCAGGCCGCGGCCGACCATGCCGGGCCGGCGATCATGCTGTCGTTCGTGCTGGCCGCGGTGTGCTGCGCGTTCTGCGCGATGGCCTATGCCGAATTCGCCGCGATGGTGCCGGTGTCCGGCAGCGCCTACACCTATACCTATGCCACCTTCGGCGAACTGGCAGCCTGGTTCATCGGCTGGATGCTGGTGCTGGAGTATGGCGTCTCCGCCTCGGCGGTGGCGGTCAGCTGGACCGGCTATTTCCTGAGCCTGCTGGAGCATTTCGGCATCCACCTGCCGGCCGCCCTGGTCAGTGCGCCACTGGACGGCAAGCTGCAGCGCACCGGCGCGATCGCCAACCTGCCCGCCGCCGGTATCGTGCTGTTGCTGACCTGGTTGTGCTACGTGGGCATCCGCAAGTCGTCGGCGATGAACATGGCGATGGTGATCCTGAAGACCGGGCTGATCCTGCTGGTGATCGCGGTGGGCTGGAAGTACGTGGATACCGCCAACTGGCACCCGTTCATTCCGGCCAACGAAGGCCCGGGCAAGTACGGCATGGAAGGCGTGCTGCGCGGCGCGGCGATGGTGTTCTTCGCCTATATCGGCTTCGAGGCGGTGTCGGTGGCGGCGCAGGAGTCGCACCGCCCGCAACGCGACCTGCCGATCGGCATGATCCTGTCGCTGGTCATCTGCACCGTGCTCTACATCGCCATGGCGGCGGTGATGACCGGGCTGGTGCCCTACACCCTGCTCGGCACCGACGAGCCGGTGGTGACCGCGGTGGCGGCGCATCCGCAGCTGGCCTGGTTGCGCGTGGTGGTGGAAGTCGGCGCGCTGATCGGGCTGTCGTCGGTGGTGCTGGTGATGATCATCGGCCAGCCGCGCATCTTCATGATCATCGCGCGCGACGGGCTGCTGCCGTCGATCTTCACCCGTATCCATCCGAAGTACCGCACCCCGCACGTCAATACGGTGATTACCGGCGTGGGCATCGCCCTGCTGGCAGCGGTGTTCCCGCTGGATGTGCTGGGCGAGCTGACCTCGATGGGGACGCTGATCGCCTTCGCCGCGGTGTGCGCCGGCGTGCTGATCCTGCGTCGTACCCACCCGGAACTGCCGCGTCCGTTCCGCATGCCGGTGGCCTGGCTGATCTGCAGCGCAGGCGTGTTGAGCTGCCTGGCCCTGCTGTCGGCGATGACCCTGCACAACTGGATGTTGATGGGAGTGTGGACGCTGGTCGGGCTGGTGGTCTATTTCGGCTACGGCTATCGCCACAGCCGTCTGCGCGACGGTCGCTGAGCACGCGCGCGCGCCAGCAGCCACTGACAAAACGACCGCCCGCCGGTTTATGGCAGAGCGGTGACAGGTCTTCGGCTGCTGGGCGGCTGATCTGTGGCCTGGTTACAGGACCCTGATCTGCTGGTCTGCAACTTGGCTGCAGGGCCCTTGCCCGCCCACCATCGCGGGACACGCCGTGAATCCGTCCATGGAGGCTCTTACGCGGCATCCATGCCGCGTAAGGTCCCGCGACGGTGGGCGGGCAAGGACCAGTCGAGATGATCGATGTGCCTGGTTAAGAGCAAGGCATGACGTGCGCTGGTCGGATCATTGTGCGTCGATCAGCTTCTCACCACCTTCCCATCGCAAGCCGAGCAGCAGACCAGCTTTTTAAGGTGCAACCTGCAAACGTCTCGCCTGCCGCCGCAGGCCGAGCAACATGCTTTCAAGAAAACAGCCGGCCAACTGTCTGGTGCGGTGTCCTTGCCGGTTGCGGGACCGTGTGGCGGCATGGATGCCGCCACCGAGCCCCAGGGACGGGTTCACGGCGTGTCCCGCAAGCGGTGAGGGCACCGCGCACTCGACCGACCAGGCATTTGACCTGGGCTTCTGACCGCATCCAACAACAGACGGCCGACAACACCACTGCGCTCATTGCCAGTCTCGCGCTCTTCACATTTTGTAGGCCGCTCTAGGTACGGGCCTGGCAGGAACAAACCCTGCTGCGCTGCACCTGGCCGTAATCCGGCGGGGCAGTAGAATAGGTCCATGAATGCGACCACTGCCCCCCTGCCCTACAGCGCCGCGCGTCTGCACGAGCTGGCGCAACTGCTGATCGGCAACATCCGCGAGCTGGCCCAGGCCGGCTGGACGCCGGCCACCAGCAGCAATTTTTCCCATCGGCTGGACGAACAACACGCCGCGATCACCGTGTCCGGCCGCGACAAGGGCCGCCTGGTCGAAGAAGACATCATGGTGGTGGACTTCGATGGCCTGGCCGTCGGCCGTCCGCTGCGCCCGTCTGCGGAAACGCTGCTGCACACCCAGCTGTATCGCCGTTTCCCGGAGATCGGCTGCGTGCTGCACACGCATTCGCCGGTACAGACCATTGCCTCGCGGCTGTACGCCGGCAGCGGCGTGATCCGGCTGGAAGGCTATGAGCTGTTGAAAGCCTTCGAAGGCAACACCACACATGAAACGGCAGTGGACGTGCCGGTGTTCGCCAACACGCAGGACATGCAGGTGCTGGCTGCGCAGGTCGAGGCCCTGCTGGACAAACAGAGCCTGTGGGGGTATCTCATCGAAGGGCACGGACTGTATGCCTGGGGCCGCAACATGGCCGAGGCACGCCGTCATCTGGAGGCCTTCGAATTCCTGCTGCATTGCGAACTCGAGCTGCTGAAGCTGCGCGGCCCGCGCTGAGCCCTCGCCACCTCCCCCTTTCTTGTGAGCCAGATCGCCATGAGCCGACTTCGCATCTACAACGATTCCGATCCCAACCTGCCGCAACTCGATAGCCGCGACAGCGAGCAGATTGCCGCCGAGCTGAGCAAGATCGGCGTGACCTTCGAGCGCTGGAAGGCCAATCAGCCGATCGAGCCGGGCGCATCACCCGAGCAGGTGATGGCCGCCTACCGCGAGGATATCGAGCGGCTCAGCGCCGAGCGCGGGCTGAAGACCGTCGATGTGGTCAGCATCGCGCCGGACAATCCCAAGCGCGAGGAAATGCGCGCCAAGTTCCTGGACGAGCACTTCCACAAGGAAGACGAGGTGCGCTTCTTCGTCGCCGGCTCGGGCCAGTTCACGCTGCACGTGGACAACAAGGTCTACGAGATCGAATGCGTGAAGGACGACCTGATCGCGGTGCCCGACAGCACCCTGCACTGGTTCGACATGGGGCCGGAGCCGCACTTCGTGGCGATCCGCTTCTTCACCGAGCCCGATGGCTGGGTCGGCCACTTCACCGGCACCGAGATCGCCCAACAATTCCCCCGCTACGCCCCCGAGAAACCTCCAAAGGCCAGCTGACGATGACACGACCGCACGCGATCCTCACCGATATCGAAGGCACCACCAGCAGCATCTCGTTCGTCAAGGACGTGTTGTTTCCGTATGCGCGCCGCGCCATGCCGGCCTACTTGCAGGAGCACGGCGGTCACCCGCAGGTGCGGCACTGGCTCAATCAGGTGGCCGACGAAATCGGCGAGGACGTGCCGGACGAGGTCCTGGTCAGCACCCTGCAGACCTGGATCGACGAGGATCGCAAGCACACCGCACTCAAGGCCCTGCAGGGGATGATCTGGAGCGACGGCTACAGGACCGCCGACTTCACTGCGCACATCTATGCCGATGCGGCGATCCAGCTGCAGGCCTGGCACGCGGCCGGCATCCCGCTGTACGTGTATTCGTCCGGCTCGGTGCCGGCGCAGAAGCTGTTCTTTGCCCATAGCGATGCCGGCGATCTGAGCGGGCTGGTCAGCGACTGGTTCGATACCGAAGTCGGCCCCAAGCGCGAGAGCGCCAGCTACCGCCGCATCGCCGAACGCATCGGCGTGCCGCCGGGCGAGATCCTGTTCCTGTCGGATGTGATCGAGGAGCTGGACGCCGCCAAGCGTGCAGGCATGCGCACTGCGTTGCTGGACCGTCTCGAGGACTACCCCACCCCACGTTCGGCCGACGAGATCGGCAGTCACCAGCGCGTGGAGAGTTTTACCAAGCTGGCGCTGTAAGCGCGGTAGACAACCGACTGCGCTCACCCTCGGGTGAGCGCAGTCGTTATTCGGTGCTGCATGCGCTCCTGATAGGTTGCGGTCCAAGCACGCCGTCCGCACCTGCCCGGCGGCATGTTCGCGCGGCGCTTGCAGGCTTGGGTCAGCGGGCCTCGACGATGCGGATGGGCGCGGCCTGGCATGCAAGGCCTGCTGCACGCCACGTGCTCTGCAAGATGTGCTTGACGCGGATCGATGGACGTTGTGCAGCGTCATGGCCTGTGTTGCGATTACTGCGCCTGCGCGCTCCACCCGTTCTCCCAGACCTCGGCGTTTGTCATGTCGCTGCATTCCCCCTTCGGACTGAACGCCTTGCTGCGGCGCCTGTCCTTGTTGATCGTCATCGTGGCCTTGATGGCCGGCTGTCATCCCGATGCCGGTGCCGCACTGCCGAACCAGGCGGCGGCAGGCAAGGATGAGGTCGACCCGGTCGATCAGGCGGCGCTTGCGCAGGCATTGAACGCGCTGCAGCCGCAGCGCCCCGGCGTGACCGACCTGTATGTGGTCGGCTTCGCCGGCGATGCCAGCGACGAGGTGTTTCGCAACGAGACGCTCTACCTCAGGCAGCTGTTCGAACAACGCTTCGATGCACGCGGCCGCGTGGTGACGCTGGTCAACAACCCGGACAATCTGGGCGAGCAGCCGTACGCACCGCTGGCAACCTACGACAACCTCTACGACACGCTAGCCGCAATCGGCAAGCGCATGGATCGCAAGGAAGACGCGCTGCTGCTGTTCGTCACCACCCATGGCACCGAAGACCACACGCTGTACGTGCAGGTGGACCAGAACGAGGAAGACTTCATCAGCCCGCAGGATCTGCGTCAGGCATTGGACGATGCCGGCATCGGCAATCGCATCATCGTGCTGTCGGCGTGCTACTCGGGCGGCTTCATTCCGGCGCTGCGTTCGCCCAACACGCTGATCCTCACCGCCGCGCGTGCAGACCGGCCCTCGTTCGGCTGCGGCAACACCTCCAATGCGACCTACTTCGGCCAGGCCTGGCTGATCGATGCGATGAACCGCAGCGACGACCCGCTGGCCGCGTTCGATATGGCCAGGACAGCGATCACTGCGCGCGAGCAGCAGGAAGGCGAACTGCCGTCGTTGCCGCAGCAGTCGCTCGGCAGGCGCATCGCGCCGGTGCTGGCACGCTGGCGTGCAGGCCTGCATGCAGGCCCGGCCGTGGCCTACCCGTATCCGCCGCTGGAGACCGCTCCGGGCGCCGGGCAGGATCTAGATCCAGAAGCAGATTCCGAGACGAAGTCGCTGGACAGCCCGATCAAAGCCAAGGTGCCGGCCGCACCGGCCAGCCCACGCAAACCGTCGCCCGTGCCGGCACCAGCGACACCTTGACGATCGCCACGCACTGAGACTAATTCTCATTTCGTCAGCGCTTGCGCAGCCTCGCTACACTCGCCCGGCCAGCCAGCGCACGCCAGCCAGCATCGATCCCCGCCAGCGCGCCATCGCCTGCCAGCCCGGATCCCAAAACGCCTCCCTTGTGGAGGCGTTTGTGTGTCCGGCGATAGGGTTCAAGCGTGGTCCATGACGCGAACGAATCGACAGGACACCGCAGGGCCGCATGCATGCGCGACGGACTCCACACCGGAGCCCTCGCACCACGCACGCCTCCCCATCAGGGATCGGCGCGCTGCAAGCGATACACCGTGCGTGCGCCGTACTGCCCGGTCGGCAGCGATGCGCGCACGTCCACCGCATGCTCGCCCACCTCCAGCGTGGTCGGCAACGCGCCACGCCACAGATGCGTGGACGGCGTGGCCTCGGGCGAGCGGTCGTAGCCGCGCAATTGCTCGGCCGCATCGTCGCGCACGTTCTCGGCCAGCAGGCGCGGATCGGCGCGCTCCACCCGCTTCATCGGCTGCCATGCGCCCTTGTCGATGCGCATCTCGACGAGGGTGTCGTCCTGGCCCATGAAGACATTGGCGTAGATCCCCCAGGCCGCATACGCGCCCTGACGCAGCACCTTGGGCGCATGCAGCAGCAGTTGCGCGTCATCGGCCGAGCGTGCGACGTGATAGGCCAGCGTGTAGTCGCCGCCGGGCGCGACCTGCAGCACCGCGTACCCGTTCGGCGTGCCATCGCTCATCGTCGCGTCGGGAATGCCGTCGGCATCCTTGGCACCGGACCAGAACGCACCGCAGGCCGCGCCGACGTTGTATTCGTGCAGCGGGCGGGCGCCCTGCCAACCTTCGTCGGCGCCGTGATCGACCTGTCGCTGGGTATGGCTGTGTGCGCTGAGCACCAGCACGTGCGGCACATCCTTCAACAAGGCGAACAGGCGGCGACGATCGGCATGCCGAAATGTCTCCTGTCCCGGCGCCGCGTCGAACAGCGGAATATGCATGCCCAGCACCAGCAGCCGCTCGCGCGGCAGCTGCGCCAGATAGGCCTGCAGGAACGCGAACTGGTCCTCGCGCAGGCCGCCCACATAGGCCGGTTTGCCGCCTGGCGTATAGATCACATCGTCCAGGAACACGAAGCTGGCGTTGGCCTCTTCCACCGCATAGGTGTCCGGGCCGTAGACGGCACGCCAGCTGTCCAGCGAATGCGCATCGTCGCCCGCGTCGAGATTGAGATCGTGATTGCCCGGCACATGGAACCACGGCACGCCCAGCTGGGTGGTGACTTTGTTCAGGGCCGGGTACAGGCTCAGATCGTCGCTGACGATATCGCCCAGCGTGGTGCCCAGCCTGGCCGAGGTCTTGCCGACGATCGGTGCCACGATATCGCGCTGGTAGTAGCCCACGTCGGTCAGGCTGGCAGTCTGGCTGTCGGCAAACACCAGCATCTGGAAGCCCTGCTTGCCGGCGCTGGCGCGCGGGGTCAGCGCGAAATCCCAGTGCTGCGTATTGCGCCCGGTTGCGGCGATGCCTGGGTAGTTGCGCCTGGCCGAGCCCTTGGGCGCGTAGTGACGCCAGAAACCCGGCAGTCCGTCGGCGGCTGGCACGAAGCTGCGCTCGCCCGGTTTGATCACGAACACCGTCTGCCCGTCGCGCACCGGCAGGCGGTAGCGGCCTTGCGCGTCGGTACGTACCAGCTGCTCGCCGTTGGAGACCACTACATCGGCAATGCCCGGCTCATCGGCGCTGCGCCCGGCACGCCCGTCGCGTTCTTCGTAGACGGTGCCGTCGACCACGGCATCGCGCGCGTACGCGCTTCCCGCGAGCAACCCCAGGGCCAACAGAGCGAAGCGAAGCTGCATGCGTTTTCCCGCGCGAAGATCGGCGGAAATTGTACCCGCCATCGCCAGGCGCACGGCGCGAAAGACACGCCGACACATTCCGTAGGAGCGCACCCGGGCGCGCCGGGCCTTACCGATAACGCGTCGCGCCTGGGTGCGCTCCTACGCGACCGGGTTATTTGTGCCGCGACTCCAGCAACGCCACTGCGTCGCCCAGGCCCAGGCCGCGCGCGCGCAGCAGCACGATCAAGTGATATAGCAGGTCGGCCGACTCGCCGAGCAACTCGGCATCGCCCTGCACCACACCGGCAAGTGCAGTTTCCACGCCCTCCTCGCCCACCTTCTGCGCGATGCGGCGGATGCCCTGCTCGAACAGCTTGGTGGTGTAACTGCCGTGCGGGCGCTGCTGCTCGCGCGTGGCGATCAAGGCATCCAGGCTGCCGAGGAACTGGCCGGGGGCGCCCGGAAAGCAGCTGGTGCGGCCCAGATGGCAAGTCGGCCCGTGCGGGCGCGCCTGCACCAGCAACGTGTCGGCGTCGCAATCGGTCTCGATCGACACCACCCGCAACACGTTGCCCGAGCTTTCGCCCTTGGTCCACAGGCGCTGCTTGCTGCGGCTGAAGAAGGTCACTTCGCCACGCTGCTGCGTCACCGCCAGCGCTTGGGCGTTCATGTAGCCCAGCATCAGCACGCGCAGGTTGTCGGCATCCTGCACGACCACCGGCAACAGGCCCTCGCCCTTGCTCCAGTCCAGCGCGGCGAGCGCGTTGCCCGCTGTCATCTCGTCACTGCCCATCACGTACCTCGATCTGTTGCGCGCGCAGGAATTGCTTGAGTTCCGGGATCGGAATCGCGCCGCTGTGAAACACGCTTGCCGCCAGCGCGCCATCCACATCGGCCTGGTCGAACACGTCGGCAAAATGCTGCATCTGCCCGGCACCACCGGAAGCGATCAACGGCACGTGGCACAACGCGCGCACCTGACGCAGCTGCGCGATGTCGTAGCCGCGCCGCACCCCATCGTTGTCCATGCAGTTGAGCACGATCTCGCCGGCACCCAGGCGCTGCGCTTCGGCCACCCAGTCCAGGGTGCGCATCGGCAAGGCTTGGGTCTTGCTCGGGTCGCCGGTGTAGCGGCGCACGCGCCATTGCCCGTCCTGCTCGCGGATCGAGTCGACGCCGACCACCACGCACTGCACGCCAAAGGCGTCGGCCAGTTCGGAGATCAACTGCGGCCTGCCGAGCGCCGGCGAGTTGATCGAAATCTTGTCGGCACCGGCATGCAGCACCGCGCGCGCGGTTTCCACATCGCCGATGCCGCCGGCCACGCAGAACGGGATATCGATCAGCCGCGCCACCCGCTCGACCCAGGTGTAATCGACCGAACGCCCTTCCGGGCTGGCACCGATGTCGTAGAACACCAGCTCGTCTGCGCCCTGGTCACGGTAGCGCAGCGCCAGTTCGACAATGTCGCCCATGTCGATGTGGTCGCGGAACTTGACGCCTTTGACCACGCGCCCATCGCGCACGTCCAGGCACGGAATGATGCGGCGGCTCAGCATGCCAATGCCTCCTTCAACACCAGATGCCCTTCCAGCAAGGCCTTGCCGAGCACGATGCCGGCGCAGCCGGCGGCCCTGGCGGCCGCGACATCGGCCAAGTTGCGCGCACCGCCGGACACCTGCACCTGCAACTGCGGCGCCAGCGTGCGCAGGTGCGCGTACAAATCCATGTTCGGGCCGGACAGCATGCCGTCGCGTGCGATGTCGGTGCACAGCAGATGCTGCAGGCCGGCCTGCGCGTAACGCACGGCCAACTGATCCAGCGTGGCCTCGGCAGCTTCGGTCCAGCCATGCACCGGCAACTGCCAAACACCGTCCGCGTCCTGGCGCGTGTCCAGCGCGATGGTCAGGCGGTCGGCGCCGAATTCGTGCAACCATTCGATGACGCTGTCGGCCTGACGCACCGCCAACGAGCCGATCACCACGCGTGCGGCGCCGGCATCGAGGATGCGCGCCACATCGACGCGTGAGCGGACGCCACCACCGGTCTGCACCCGCAAACCGGTGGCACGTGCGATCTCGCCCAGTGTAGTGGCCAGCGTGTAACCACCGGCCTTTGCCGCATCCAGATCGACCAGATGCATCCACTGCGCGCCGGCATCGGCAAACGCCTGCGCGCGCGGCAGCACATCGTCGCCATACTGCGTCTCGCGCGCGTAGTCGCCTTGCAGCAGGCGCACCACGTGGCCGTTGCGGATATCCAGCGCCGGGTAAACGGTGAAACTCATGGGAAGCTCATCTCAAGGAAATTGCGCAGGATGCGTGCACCGGTCTCGGCCGAACGCTCGGGGTGGAACTGCGCGCCGCAGCGCAGGCCTTGCTGCACCACCGCGGTGAACAGGCCGCCGTGATCGCAGGCGGCCACGGTGTCGGCCGTCACCGGCGCGGCATACCCATGCACGAAATACGCACTGGCACGCGCCGGCAGGCCGTCCAGCAGCGCGGACGCGCGCATCGGCACCAACTGATTCCAGCCCATATGCGGCACGCGGATGCCGAGCGCAGGCGTCATGTGACGCACGATGCCCGGCAGCAAGCCCAGGCAATCGACATCGCCTTCTTCGGAATGCTCGAACAGCAACTGCATCCCCAGGCAGATGCCGATCAGCGGCACCTGCAGTTGTCGCAACGGCTCGACCAGGCCCTGTGCGCGCAGGCGTGACATCGCCTCGGGCGCGGCACCGACGCCAGGCAGGATCACCCGCTGCGCGCCCTGCAACCCTGCTGCATCGCGTACCAGCCGCGCTTCCACGCCCAGCCGCTCCAACGCATAGCGCACCGAGCCCAGATTGGCGCCGCCGGCATCGATCAACGCGACATCGGTCATAGCGCACCCTTGGTGGTGGGCAACGTCGTGCCTTCGCGACGGATCGCCTGACGCAGCGCACGTGCCAGGGCCTTGAAGCAGGCCTCGACCTTGTGGTGATCGTTCTCGCCACGCACGCTCAGGTGCAGGTTCAAACCGGAGGCATCGCAGATCGAACGGAAGAAATGCGGCACCAACTCGGTCGGCATGTCACCCACACGCTCGCGCTTGAACTCGCCTTCGAACACGAAGTACGGCCGGCCGCTGAAATCCAGCGCGGCACTGGCAATGGTTTCGTCCATCGGCAGCGTGAAGCCATGCTGCGCGGTGGCGCCGGCCACGCGCCACGGGCTGTCGTCGGGATCGAAGCCGTAACGGCCGATGCCGCGCTTGTCGCCCAGCGCTTCGCGCAGGGCCTGCCCCAGCGCCAGACCGGTGTCTTCGATGGTGTGGTGCTCGTCGATGTGCAGGTCGCCATCGGCGCGGATGTCCAGCGCAAAGCCGCCATGCTTGCCGATCTGTTCCAGCATGTGATCGAAGAACGGCAGGCCGGTGGCGGTGTGCGGCTCGGCCACACGATCCAGATCCAGTTCGACGCGGATTCTGGTTTCCTTGGTGTTGCGCTGGACCACCGCACGCCGTGGCGCATCGGCCAGCTCGTGTGCGATGCCGGGCCAGTCCCACTCGCCGCCGAACTCCTCGGTGCGCAGCTGGAAGCCACGGATATTGAGGTTCTGCGCGAACTGGATGTCGGTGATGCGATCGCCCACCATTGCCGAGCGTGCCCAGTCGATCGTGCGGTCCTGCAGGTAAGGCACCATCAGGCCGACCCCGGGTTTGCGCGTGGGCGCGTTGTCGGCCGGCCAGCTGCAGTCGATCAACACCTCGCGGAACACGATGCCCTGGCTGGCGAAGATCTGCAGCATCAGGTTGTTGGGGCCATCGAAGGACGCGCGCGGATAGCCGTCGCTGCCTAGCCCGTCCTGGTTGCTGACGATGACGAACTGATAGCCGGCATCGCGCAACTTCAGCATCGCCGGAATCACGTTGTCGACCAGGCGCAGTTTTTCGTAGGCGTCGATCTGGTAATCGGCCGGCTCGGTGATCAGCGTGCCGTCGCGGTCGACGAAAAGAATCGGGGTCATGCGGCGGCCTCCTGCTTGCGTTGCAGCGCGCTCAGCACGCGCTCGTTCTGTTCGGGCGTGCCCAGGGTGATGCGCAACGCGTCGGACAGCTGCGCAACCGCGCGTTGGTCGCGTACCACCACACCGGCCTCCAGCAGCGCCTGGAATGCCGCTTCGGCATCGTCGAAGCGCACCAGCAAGAAATTGCCCTGCGAGGGATAGACCTGACGCACACCGGCCAGCTGCTCGAGCGCCTGGTGCACGCGTGTGCGCTCGCTGCGTACCTCGGCGATGCGCCGACGCGTGACCTCCAGCGCAGGCGCCGACAAGGCCTGCTCGGCCATTGCCGCGCACGGCGTCGGCACCGGGTACGGCGCCTGGCAGCGCCGCAGCAGGGCGATCAGCTCGGCGTTGGCGATCAGGCTGCCGATGCGCGCCGCTGCCAGCGCATGCGCCTTGGAGAGCGTGCGCAACACCGCCAGATTGTCGTAGCGCGCAAGCAGGCTCACTGCCGACGGCACATCGGAGAATTCGCCGTAGGCTTCGTCGACCACCACCAGCGCCTTGCCCTGCAGGGCCTGCACCGCGGTTTCGATGTCGTCCAGGGCAATCGCCGACCCGGCCGGGTTGGACGGCGAACACAGGAACACCAGCTTGGCCCGCGAGGCCAGCGCTGCCGCGACGATCGCGGCGATATCCGCGCGGAAACCTGCAGGCCCGTCCACCAGCGGCACTTCGGCCAGGGGTGCGTTCTGCAGGCGCGCGCACACCGCGTACATGCCGAACACCGGCGGGGTCACCACCACCGCATCGCACCCGGGGGCGCACAGGCCGCGCACCAGCAGATCGATCGCCTCGTCGCTGCCGCGGCCGATCAACAGCTGCTCGGGCGCACAGCCGTACAGCGCCGCCAGCGCGTTGCGCAGACCCCTGGGCTGCGGATCCGGGTAGCGCCGCGTGCTCGCGCCCGGGTCGGCCGGATTGCCCCAGGCCGACTCGTTGGCGTTGAGCCACACATCGCCCTGCAAGGCGCTGGTGCGTGCCGACGAATAGCCGGCGAACGCACGCAGGTCCTCGCGTACCAGTTGCAGAATCGATGACGTGCTCATGCTGCCACCCCCATGCGCAATGCCACTGCGTTGGCGTGCGCATCTAGGCCTTCGGCACGCGCCAGAATCAGCGCGCATGCACCGATGCCGTCGATACCGGCCTTGCTGGCGGCCTGCACGCTGACCATGTTCTGGAAGCTGGCCACGCTCACGCCGCTGTAGGCACGTGCCGCACCGCTGGTCGGCAACACGTGGTTGGTGCCGCTGCAGTAGTCGCCCAGCGCTTCTGGCGTGTAATCGCCGAGAAATACCGAGCCGGCCGCTTCGACCTGGCTCAGCCACGCACGCGGCTCGCGCAGCGCGAGAATCAAATGCTCAGGTGCATAGCGGTTGCTGATCGCAAACGCATCGTCAAGCGTCTGCACCTTGATCAGGCGCGATTGCGCCAGCGCCTGGCGCGCGATCCCGGCGCGCGACAGTTGCGCCAGCTGGGCATCGAGTTCCACCTGCACTGCCGCGATCAGCGCATCGCTGTCGGACAGCAGCAGCACCTGCGAGTCCGGGCCGTGTTCGGCCTGCGACAGCAGATCGGCGGCAACGAAGGCCGGCTGCGCACCGGCATCGGCGATCACCAGCACTTCGGACGGGCCGGCCGGCATGTCGATCGCCGCCGCGCCGGACTGCGCCACCTGCTGCTTGGCCTCGGTGACGAAGCTGTTGCCCGGGCCGAACAGCTTGTCGCAGCTTGGAACCGATTCGGTGCCGTACGCCATTGCCGCAATCGCCTGCGCACCGCCGAGCTTGAACACGCGGCGCACGCCGGTCAGCTGCGCGGCGACCAGCACCGCCGGATCCACGCTGCCGTCCTTGCGCGGCGGCGTGCACAGCACCACCTCGCGACACCCGGCCAGACGCGCCGGCACACCCAGCATCAACGCAGTCGAGGGCAACGGCGCGCTGCCGGCCGGCACGTACAGGCCGACCCGGCCGATCGGCCGCACGATCTTTTCGCACACCACGCCCGGTGCGGTTTCCACCGCATAGCCGTCGCTCATGCCGGCGCGGTGGAAGCTGTCGATGCGCGCCACCGCATCCTGCATGGCCTGCCGCAGCTCCGGCGCCACCGCCGCTTGCGCGGCGGCGAATTCGTCCTGGCTCACCGCGAAGCTGTCCAGTGCCACGCCATCGAAACGCGCAGTGATCTCGCGCAGTGCGGCATCGCCGCGTGCGCGCACATCGGAAATAAGGGCAGCCACCGCCTCGCGCGTCTGCGTGGCCACGGTCTGCACCGGGCGGGTCAATGCCTGCGTCCGCGCAGCGGCGTCCAGTTGCGACCAATCGAGAATCTTCATGCCAGCGAGCGCTCCACCGTCAACACCATCAGACCTTGCGCACCTGCGCGTTCGAGTTCTTCCAAGCGTTGCCAGGTCACCGCCCCATGACACATGGTCTGCAGGCGCAACGCGCCGTTGCCGTCGTCGGGCAGCTGCACCAGCGGCTCGGCGTCGGGCAGCAGACGACGCAGTGCATCCACGTTGTCCTGCTCGGCACGGAACATCAGCAGCTTGCTGTCGCGCAGCTTGAGCACGCCGTCCATGCGCCGCAGCAGCATCGCCAGCAGCGCGGTGCGTGCGTCGGCCGGCTCGCGGACCGCGCCGGCCAGCACCGCTTCGCTCTCCATCACCAGTTCGACCGGCTTGAGCTGGTTGGCGGCCAGGGTGGCGCCGCTGGAGACCAGATCGCAGATCAGATCGGCGGTGCCCAGGCGCGGAGCGATTTCCACCGAGCCGGACAACTCCACCACTGCCGCGTCGATGCCCTGGCGCTGCAGCCAGTCGGCCAGGATCGCCGGGTAGCTGGTGGCGATGCGCTTGCCGGCCAGTTGCGCCACACCCTGCCAGTCCCACTCTTCCGGCACCGCGAGCATCAACCGGCACTGGCCGAACCCGACTCCGCGCACGGCGTGATACGCGGCCGGCAGGCCGTTGCGGCGGCGCTCGGATGCCTGCTCTTCGAGTTCGTTCTGGCCGACGATGCCCAGGTCGCAGACGCCATCGGCGATCAGGCCGGGGATGTCGTCGTCGCGCACCAGCAGCAGGTCCACCGGCAGCGATTCGCCGTAGCAGAACAGCTTGTCGCGGCTCTGCCGCCAGCTCAGCCCGCAGGCCGCCAGCAGGCTGCGCGCCGGTTCGGCCAGGCGGCCGCTCTTCTGGATGGCGATACGCAACCGGTCACGTGCCGGTGCTGCCGTGGAAGCACTCATCTTGTTCTCTCAGTGGGACTCGACAGGGCGCGAGGATTGCTCGCGCAGGGCCTCGGCATAGCCGCCGGCACCATGTTCCAGGGTGCGCGCAACGCGCCCGATGGTGGTCACGCTGACCTGGGTCAGCTCGTGGATTTCGCGATACGGCACGCCCTTGATCAACAACGGCACCACCCGCCAGCGGTCGGACATGGCCTCCAGCTCGGCGGGCGTGCACAAATCGCGCAGAAAGGCCTCGACCGCGCCGGGCTCCTTCAGGCATGCCAGCGCATCGGCCAGCATCTTGAGGGAGGCGGCGGCATCGGCACTTTCACGGGGGGCAGGTCGTTGTTTCATTGCGTTAATGTAATAGCGTGTTAGTACGTTAACGCAAATGCGGACCATGGGACAAGTCCGACAGGCGAAGCGTTCAGGAAAGCCCATGCCATGCGGCGGGTCAGAAACGACAAACCCACCGACACCGAGGTGCCAGTGGGTCTGTGCATGTTCCGGTAGGCGGTGAGCGCCACTCCCCATCTTTACCGACCTGGGGGCGCCATCGCACTGCTTTTGGAGGCGTCAGTCGCCGTTGACGCCCCCGGCCACCAGCATCGCCCTGGCCTGCTCCAGCTCCACCAGCAAGGTGCTGGCCAGCTCGTCGCGGGCCACATCGAACTGCTGCTCGCGCACCAGGTCCTTGACCGCCACCACCCCGCGCGCCAGCTCGTCGTCGCCGGCCAGCACCACGAAGCGGATGCCCGCGCGTGCGGCGTACTGGAACTGCTTGCCGATCTTCTTCGGCTCCATCTGCACTTCGGTATTGATGCCGCCGATGCGCAGCCGGCGCGCGATATCCAGCGCGTCGTCCAGGCGCGACTCGTCCATCAGCGCCACCATCGCATGCACGCTGCTCTCGGCGATGCCCTGGATCAGGCCGGCCTCGCGCAGCTGCCAGAACAGCCGGGTCAGGCCGATCGAGATGCCCACACCGGGCAACTTGGACTTGGTGTAGTGGCTGGCCAGGCTGTCGTAACGGCCGCCCGAGCAGATCGAGCCGATCTGCGGGTGGTCGGTCAGCGTGGTCTCGTAGACCGTGCCGGTGTAGTAGTCCAGCCCGCGCGCGATCGAGAAGTTCAGGCAGTAGGCGCTCTCGGGCACGCCCAGCGCCTTGACCAGTTCCAGCACCTCGCGCAACTCGGCGATGCCCTCGCCCAGCGTCGCGCTCGCAGCGGCCGAGGCGTCCAGCGCCTGCAGCTGCGCCAGCGCATCGGCATGCCCGTTCGAGCGCACCGCCACGAAGGCCAGGATCTTGTCGACCTGCGCGGCGGCGATGCCGAAACCTTCGCCCACCAGCGTGTCGCGCACGTAGTCGGCGCCGCGCTTGT
The DNA here is from genome assembly GCF_014199025.1 of Xanthomonas sp. CFBP 8152. NCBI lineage: Bacteria > Pseudomonadati > Pseudomonadota > Gammaproteobacteria > Lysobacterales > Lysobacteraceae > Xanthomonas > Xanthomonas sp. CFBP 8152. The sequence goes on along the minus strand of NZ_JACHNO010000006.1, from coordinate 40,472 downwards.
CGATCTTGTCGACCTCGCGCAACACCGCCAGCTGCAGCTCGCCCTCGGCCACGCCCAGGCTTTCGAAGAAGCCGCGCAGCAGCTTGCGGTTGTTCAACTGCACCTTGAACGCGCCGATGCCCAGCTCGGCGAACACCGCGTGGATCACCGCCAGCACTTCGGCGTCGTAGCGGATGCTCAGCGCATCCTTGCCGATCACGTCGATGTCGCACTGGTAGAACTCGCGGAAACGTCCGCGCTGGGCACGCTCGCCGCGATACACGCGCTGCATCTGGTAGCGGCGGAACGGGAAGCTCAAGTCGTGCTCGTGCTCGGCCACGTAGCGGGCCAGCGGTACGGTGAGGTCGAAGCGCAGCGCCAGCTCCGGCAGACCGCCCTCGCCGCCTTCGTCTGCCGCGGCGGCGGCATTGGCCAGCGCGCCGGTGGACTGCACGAAGTACACCTGGCGCTCGGTCTCGCCGCCGGACTTGGTCAGCAACACGTCCGACAGCTCGAACACCGGGGTCTCGACCGGCAGGAACCCGAACCGCTCGTAGTTGCGGCGGATGACGTCCAGCATGCGCTGGAACGCGATCTGCTCGCGCGGCAGCAATTCCATGATGCCGGGCGGCGTACGGGGCTTGATCACGAGCGAAACTCCTGCAGGGCAATGTGGCGAACGCACAATTCTACCGGCTGGGCGGCCTCGCCGACCGCATGGCGTATCATTCGTACGCGTTCCAGCAGTGCGTGACCCATGTACCGGCAGCTTTCAGAACTCAGCACCACCTGCCCGGCGCCCAGCGCGGCCGCGCGCGGCGATGCGCGCGGTTCCGACTGCGCACTGTGCGCGGTCCGCGGCCGGGCCATTTGCGCAGCGCTGTCGGCGCAGGAAATGGAGGCGCTCGACCAGGCCACCACGACCCAGTCGTATGCGCCCGGCAGCACCCTGGTGCGCGCCGGCGATACCCGTCATCACGTCTACACGCTGACCTCCGGCGCGCTGCGCATGGTGCGCACGCTGGCCGACGGCCGCCGCCAGGTCACCGGCTTCGTGCTGCCCGGCGATTACGTCGGGCTGACCGAAACGCCGCAGCACCGCCACGATATCGAAGCCATCATCGACAGCCGGGTCTGCCGCACGCCGATGGCACAGATGCGCCAGTTACGTGAGCGCTATCCGCAGCTGGAACGCAAGCTGCTGCAGCGCGCCAGCATGGAACTCGCCGCCGCGCAGGACACCGGCCTGCTGCTGGCACGCCTGCAGCCCAGCGAACGGCTGGCGCATTTCCTGCTGCGCCTGGCCGCCCGCTCCACCCAGCCCGGCGCCAGCGGCGACACCGTGGCGCTGCCGATGAGCCGCAGCGATATTGCCGACCACCTCGGACTGACCGTGGAAACGGTGAGTCGCACCTTCACCAAACTCAAGCAACAGCAGCTGATCGCGCTGCCGCAGCTGCATCTGGTGCAGATCCTGGACTACGCGGCGCTGCGTGGCCTGGCGGGCGATACTGTCTGAAACGTGCCAGCTCGCAGAACCGATGCGACCAGCAAGCGCGTGTACCCACCGGCGCAAACGCGGTGGACGTTGGCATCACCAAACGCGGGATTCCTTGGGCGCCCGTCCGCACCAGATCACCGGCGACGCGTTGTGCCTCGCACAGCAGGCAAGCATCGCCGCGTGACTGACCCGCAGATCCGAACGCGATGCCAGCACGTCAGGCCGATCGCGCGATCGTCGCAGACCGCGCCCTCTATAACGACTCAGCGACCGCTCACATTGGCGCTCGCCACCGACGCACCGCAGCCGCCGCTCAGCAGCCGCGATTGCCGCAGCCAGGCCCGGTCCGGGTAGTAGGCGAACACGAAGGCGCCTTCACGCAGGGTATCGATCAACTGTTTGGCGACCGCCGGACGCACCGCCGGGCAGCCCAGGCTGCGGCCGAGCCGGCCCTGCGTGCGGATCACCGCCTCACTGACATAGGGCGCGCCATGAATCACGATCGCGCGGTCGCGCGCATGGTCGTTGAAGCCGGGCTCCAGGCCCTTCAGCCGTAACGAATAGCCGTTGTGCCCAGTGTACGACTCCTGCGCGGTGAACGCACCCAGGCTGGACTGGAAACTGCCGTCGTCGTTGGAAAACTTCGCCGCCAGGTTGTTGCCGGTGTTGCGCCCATGCGCCACCCACTCCTGGAACAGCAGCCGCTGCCGCTGCAGATCGAACACCCACAGCCGGCGCTCGGTCGACGGCCGGCTGTAGTCGATGACGCTGAGCACGCGCTCGACGTCCACCTGCTGGCGCTGCCGCGCGCATTGCAGCGCCTCGGCCGCCAGGGCCAGCACTCGGCGATCCAGCGAAGGCGCCTGCCGCGCCAATGCATCGACCAGACCGATACGCGGTGCGCCCAGCCCCGGCAACGGCGCGGCGGAGATGGCATCGGCCGCACTGGCCGCCCCGGCCGCTGCCCCCCCGCACAACGCGGCGACAACGGCGATCACTCGATAAGACATGCAACGACCCACATCGGACGCGGCGCCATGGCGGAACCGCACCCCCTACAAATAGCCGCATGTGCGGCACTTTCCAACCCCGGCAGGCTGAACGCGTTCGGTCAGGCCGCATCCGCAAGCAGGCGCTGCCGGAACGCCGCGTAGTCCGGCGCCAGCATTTCGGCATGCGCAGGACGCTGCAGCAATGCGGCCAGTGCCGGCGGCACCTCCACCTCCCGTCCGATCAGCGGCTCGACCACGCCCTCGAACTTGGCCGGATGCGCGGTGGCCGCCACCGCCCAGTCGCCGGTGCCGCCCTCGGCCCCTTCTGCGCGCAGTTGCTCCAGCACATGCACGGCGGTGGCGGTATGCGGGCAATGCACCTCGCCGCAGCGCGCAAAGCGTTGCTGCACGGTATGGCGGATCGCCGCATCGTCCACCGAGAGCGCACGGAAGGCCTCGCGCAACGCGGCATCGTCGCCCCGGTAGAGCCAGCGCAGCCGTTCGAAATTGCTCGGCGCGCCCACGTCCATCGCATTGGCCAGCGTGGCGATGCTGGGCTGAGGCGCGTAATCGTCACCGGCAAAATAATCCGGCAACACATGATTGGCATTGGACGCCAACGCGATACGGCCCAGCGGCACACCGAGCGCGCGCGCCAGGATCGCCGCCAGCCCATTGCCCAGGTTGCCGGTGGGCACCACCAGATTCAGCGCCGCCCCCGCGCCGGCATGGTGCTGCAGGGCGGCGTGCGCGTAGTAGCTCATCTGCGGCAGCAAGCGGCCCAGGCTGATGCTGTTGGCCGAACTCAGCGGCAGCTGCGCCTGCAGGTCGGCATCGTTCAGGGCCTGCTTGACCATCGCCTGGCAAGCGTCGAACGAACCGGCCACGCGCAGGGCGTGGATGTTGTCGCCGAAGCAGCCCAGCTGATGCGCCTGGCGCGGCGACACGCGCCCGTCCGGATACAGCACCACCACGCGCAGACCCGGCTGGCGATGGAATGCCGCGGCCACGGCAGCGCCGGTGTCGCCGGAGGTGGCGACCAGGATGGTGAGCGGGCGGTCTTCGGCACGGCGCAGACGGGTCAGGCAGGCCGCAAGAAAGCGCGCGCCGAAATCCTTGAACGCGGCGGTCGGGCCATGGAACAGCTCCAGCGCATAGTCGCCGGGCGTGCCCAGGGCCACCAGGGGCGCCGGGAAGTCGAAGGCTTCGGCACAGATGGCCGGCAGCTCGGCCGCCAGCGCATCGCCGTCGAAGAACGGCTGCAGCAGCGTGGCGGCGGTGTCGGCCAGTGTGGTGCCGGCCGTCAACGTGCGCGCCGATGGCAGGGTCTGCGGCACGTACAGGCCGCCATCGGGCGCCAGGCCGGCAGCAATCGCCTGGCTCAGGCTTGCGGCGGGCGCGCCGCCACGGGTGGAAAGGAAGTTCATGGTGACGACTCCAGACAAGACGAAGACGGGGCGTTGCCCGTGGATGAGAAGGCCGGACACTGCGGCATGGCCGCGCCTTGCCGCGGCGGCGCCCGGCAAGGGCAGCGCAGCGCTATGCTGCGCGCACCTTCCAGTGGAGCCGGCAGATGATCAAGGTCAGCGTGATGTACCCGTACCGCGACGGCGCCCGCTTCGACCATGCCTACTACCGCGACACGCACATGCCACTGGTGAGCGCGCGGATGGGCGCGGCCTGCCTGCGCTATACGGTGGACAAGGGCATCAGCGGCGGCGAACCGGGCAGCACCCCGCCCTTCATCGGCATATGCCACATTTTTTGCGAATCGGTGGAAGCCTTCGGCGCCAGTTTCGGGCCGCATGCCGAGGAAATCCTCGGCGACATTCCCAACTACACCGATCTTGCGCCGGTGATGCAGATCAGCGAGGTCATGGTCGGTTGAAGGGCGCCTTGCGCGCTGCACGGCCTGCCTGCCGTGCGCGGGCGATCGATCGACGCCGACATGCGCGCGATGGCTCATGCGAGCAACCGCGCGGCCGGGCTGGCGATCGGGGACACCCAGTGCTGGCTGCCCAGGCCCACGCCTGCGAATGCGGCTTGCACAGCGGCGGCCGCAGCGTCGGCGGCCGCGCGCGATGCGAACCAGGCAAACACGCTGGGGCCGGCGCCGGAGATGCTGGCACCCAAGGCATCGTGATCCAGCGCGGCCTGCTTGGCAGCGGCAAAGCCGGCGATCAGCGGCGCGCGACGTGGTTCGATCAGCACATCGCGCAGGCCCGCCCGCACCAGCCCTGCATCGCCGGCATGGCAGCCGGCCAGTACCAAGGCCAGGTTGGTGCTCTGTGCGACGAACTCGCGCAGTTGATAGTCGCCGGCCAGGGCTTCGCGCGCGCGGCGGGTTTCCAGCACCGCATCCGGATGCACCAGCAGGCTGTGCCACGCCGCCGGCACGTTGATCGGCACCAGACGCTCCAGCGTGCACAGCACCAGTCCGCCTAGAAACAACGGACCCAGATTGTCGCCGTGACGACTGCCGCTGGCCACCGCCTCGCCATCGAGTGCGTGCTGGTAGAGCTGCTCGTTGTGCAACGGCGCGTCCAGCAGCGCGTTGGCGGCTACCAACGCCGCCACGCATGACGCTGCCGAGCCGCCCATGCCAGAACTCAAGGCGATGCCTTTATCGATCTCGATCTCGAAACCGAACGGCAGCGCCAGCGCCGCGCACAACGACATCAAGGCCGCACCCGCAGTGTTGCGTTCGGCATCCAGCGGCAGAGCCACCGTGGTGCCGCGGATGGCGGCGATGCGCACCACGGGCGCATCGATGCGCCGCACCGTGACGGTGTCGCCGACGCCGTCGATGGGATAGCCGAGCAAATCGAATCCCACCGCCACATTCGCCACCGAGGCCGGTGCGAAGGCGCGTGCCTGGCCAAGCTCGCGCGCAGCAATCGCCACGCGCTGCATCTCCGCGGACTGGTCTGCAACCGCCTGATTCACAAGCGTGCCCCCTCGCCCGCCGCCACCCGCAGCAGATCTGCAAACACGCCGGCCGCGGTGACTTCCGGCCCCGCACCGGGCCCCTGCACCACCAGCGGATTCTCGCAATAACGACGCGTGGTGAATTGCACCACGTTGTCGGTCAGGCGCAGATTGGCGAACGCGTGATCGGCCGGCAATTCGACCAAGCCGACACTGGGTGCGCGATCCGGCGGCAACTGCGCGACGTAGCGCAGCACATTACCGCGTGCACGTGCATCGGCCAGGCGCTGCGCAAACGTCGCATCCACCTCATGCAGGCGCGCCATGAAATCGTCCACGCTGGCCTGACGCAGTGCTTCGGGCACCAGGCTCTCGACCTGCACGTCTTCCAGGCTGATCTCGCGCCCGGCTTCGCGCGCCAGGATCACCAGCTTGCGCGCCACATCCACGCCGGACAGATCGTCGCGCGGGTCCGGTTCGGTATAGCCCATGCCGCGCGCCTGCGTCACCAGCTCGGCGAACGGCACGCTGCCGTCGTACTTGTTGAACAACCATGCCAGGGTGCCGGAGAAGATGCCTTCGATCGAGGTCACCGCATCGCCGGTATCGACCAGATCGCGCAGCGTGGTGATCACCGGCAGCCCCGCGCCCACGGTGGCTTCGTAACGGAAGCGCGCGCCGCTGGCATCGGCCGCCGCACGGATCGCCTGATACCGCTGCAACGGGCCGGAGCCGGCCTGCTTGTTCGGCGTCACCACATGGATGCCGGCAGCCAACCAGTCCGCATAGCGATCGGCCACTTCCGCGCTGCCGCTGCAATCGATGATCACCGTATGCGGCAGATGCGCGGACAACAGGTGCGTGGTGAAACGCTCCAGATCGGTCGCGGTGGCTGCGGAGGCGAAAGCATCGCGCCAGTTGCCGACCAAGCCGCGCTCGTCCAGCAGCATGCGGCCGCGCGAAACCACCGCGCGCAGGCGCAGATCCAGGTTGGCCTTGCCCAGCAACTGCGGCTGCGCGATACGCAACTGATCCAGCAACGCCGCGCCCACGTTACCCGGGCCGATCACGCCCACCGAAAACGTCTGCGGCGACAGCCAGAAGCCGGCATGCGCTGCGCGCAAGGCCTTGGTCGCATGCGCGGCGTCGATGGCCACCGAGATGTTGCGCTCCGACGAACCCTGCGCGATCGCCAGGATATTGACCTGCGCACGCCCCAGCGACTCGAACAGCCGCGCCGCCACACCCGGCTGCCCGGCCATGCCATCGCCCACTGCAGCGAGCACGCTGATGCCGGTGGTCAGCTGCACACGCTGCACCTGACCGACCGTGAGTTCATGTGCAAAGGCCTGCAGCAAGGCATTGCGCGCGCGCTCGGACTCATGCTGTTTGACCACGCAACAGATCGAATGCTCCGACGAGCCCTGCGAGATCATCACCACCGACACCTGCGCCGTGCGCAGCGCCGCGAACACGCGCTCGGCGGTCCCCGGCACGCCGATCAGGCCGGTGCCTTCCAGGTTGAGCACGGCCAGATCCGGGCTCAGTGTCAGCCCCTTGATCGGCCCGCTCACCGCGCTGCTGGCGGTGATGCGCGTACCCGGATGTTCGGGCTGGAAGGTATTGCGGATGATGATCGGCAAGCCGCGCTCGATGGCCGGCGACATCGTCTGCGGGTGCACCACCTTGGCGCCGAAATAGGCCAGTTCGCAGGCCTCGTCGTAGCTCAGCGTTTCCAGCTGCACCGCTTCGGGCACCACGCGCGGGTCGGCCGACAGCACGCCATCCACATCGGTCCAGATATGCAGCTCATCGGCATCGAACAAGGCCGCGAAGATCGCGCCGGAGTAATCGCTGCCGTTGCGCCCCAACGTGGTGATGCGGTTGGCGCGGTCGCGCGCAACGAATCCAGTCACTACCACGCGCGTCTGCGGATGCGCCTGGCGCCAGGTCGCAAGCCGCTGCGCGCTGGTGTCCCAGTCCACATCGACACCCAGTTCGCCGCGATTGACCACCAGCACATCGCGCGCATCCAGTACTGCGCAATCCTCGCCAAGCGCACGGAAATGGTCGCCCAGCAACTGCGCCGAATACACCTCGCCCAGGCCTTGCACGCGGTCGAGCACCTCGCGCGGCAGCTCGCCGATCACCGCCAATGCGCCCAGGATCTGCGACAGATGCTCGAAGCGCTCGTCCAGCCATTCCACCGTCGGCCCGGAATGCTCGCCCAGCAGGGCCACCGCCGCACCGCGATGGCGCGCCCGGGTTTCATGCCAGCGCTCGCGCCATTCGGGGCGGTTCTGCGCGGCCAGTTCGGCCAGCGCGATCAAGGCATCGGTCACCCCCTTCATCGCCGACACCACGGTGACCTGCACCGCCTCGTCGCGTGCCAGCAACAGCTGCGCCACATGCCGGTAGCGCTCGGCATCGGCCACCGACGTGCCGCCAAATTTGTGCACGACGGTGCGCGCAGAGGACGCAAGAACAGCAGCGGGTTCGAAGGAAACAGCAGGCGATGACATCGACAGACCTCGTTAGGGAGGCCCCGTCCGCATCAGATGAGGGAGGAAAGCCCCCGCATCCTGATCCGGGTGCGGGGCCGTTGTTTTCGGAAGTTACGCGAAGACGACGGGCCGCACCGGGCGAATGGTGACGGTGGTAATGGTGGTGCTAATGCCGGCCACGCCCGCACCCGGCCGCAGATGCGACTGACAGGTGAGCGAAGCGGTGGCGAAAGCATTAAGCATGTGTGCAAAAGACATCACCGGGCCGAGGCCTGTCAAGCGCTGCGTGAATGGGCAGGCGCACGTGCTCGGGGCGGGAAACGGAAAACCTTGCTGCTCAGGGATTTAAGCATCGCGCGCGCAAGCAAATGATTGCTATGGAAACTTTTGGAACCACTTTGGAGAGCCGCCCTGCGCAGGTTTCGAACCTCGATTGGTAGTGTCATGCGCTCAGATGACGCGATACAACTGACTAGACCGCTTGCGGGCCAGGTGTCGCTTCGCTGCCCGCATCAGTTCGCAGCAAGCAACAGGCCACTTCGCACCAAGCAACAGATCGTCGCTATTGCCGGGCCGGTGAGTACGAGCCACCAGGATCAACAGCGGAGATCAGCCGAGTACCTGGGGATTGAGTTGCCAGACCGAAAAGTTGAGCGCCGCCGCGAAGCTCACCCACGCCAGATACGGCACCAACAGCCACGCCGCCAGCGCCCGCCGCTTCGCGAACACGGCAATCGTTCCGGCCAGCACCAGCCACAGCGCAACGATATCCGCGAATGCCCACGCCCCCAGATGCCACGCAAAGAACAGCCAGCTCCACAAACCATTGAGCGTCAGCTGCAGCACGAACAGGCCCAGCGCCGGACGCGTCCCCGCCCGGCTGCCGCGCCGCCACACCAACCAGACCGACACCGCCATCATTCCGTACAACCCTGTCCACACCGGTCCGAACAACCAGCCCGGCGGCGCCCACTCCGGCCGCGCAAGTTCTGCATAGAAGCCGGCCGCCTGGATGGATGCCATCGCACCAAGCCCAGCGACCGCATAGCACAGCGCCAACCAGCCGAGGAGGCCGAGCCATTGCGACTTTCTTGAAATACTTTGCGTCATGACTGCCGTGAAGTGTTGTCGTGTTCCTTAGCCTGGCAGAGCATCTGTGCAAGCCGCGACTACGCGGATGAATGGTCTGAGTTTAGTCAATCCACAATGGGTGTGAGGAAACAGGGGCAGGCAGACCTATTAAGTGAACTTGATCCTGCTCTTCGCTTATCACAAGGAAAAGTAATTTCCGCACTCATCAATCCAGATTACCGCCGGCATTTCATAAAAATATATATTTAACTCTTCGTCACTGTCACCCAAGGCATCCCACTGGTTGGTCTGCTCACGGACCTCGCTCAGGGTGCGGAAGATATTTCCAGCACGCCTCGCCAGTAGCTGCCGTTGAAGCGTTCGATAAAACAGTTTTGCATCGGACGTCCTGGCTCAATGAAATCCCATGCAACGCTTTTACGCTCGGCCCACTCGACCAAATCTAATGCGACAAACTCCGGGCCATTGTCCAAACGAAGTTTGGCGGGATAGCCGCGCCAGGCTGCGATACGTTCCAACGTGCGAATGACGCGGGCCGCTGGAAGATTCAGGTCCACTTTGATCGCCGAGGCCTCCCGACTGAAATCGTCGATGACATTGAACGTGCGGAAACGCCGACCATCCCACGGCGCATCGAACCGGCATTGGGGCGTTCTCCGCATGCTAGTGGCTGTGGATGCCGCGTCGGAACCCGGCGCCTGCTGCGGCGACGTTGACTGAGTTTCGTCAAGCAGTACACGCGCCAGACCCTCTTGTGGTTCCACACATATCCGCAACGGCGAATGATCTGAAAGAGTTTTCCAAATTCACGCTCAGGAAAACGCTCGGCCAATTCAGACAACAGCGCAATGACCTCCTCGTCCTGGTCAGGACGGCGTCGATGACGTGCTGTCGAGCGAGCCACGCCAATCACCGAACAGGCCCGGCGCTCGCCCCAGCCATGATGCTCGATGAGCCAGGCAAGAAGCGGGCGCTTTTGCGCCGGGTCTACAGCTTCTTTTCGATGACATCCTTCAGTACATGGTTCTCCATCGCAAGGTCGGCATACATGCGTCTGAGCCTGCCGTGCTCGGTCTCCAAGTTGCGAAGACGTTGCACGTCAGCAGCCTCCAAGCCGACGTAATTGGACTTCCAGACGTAGTACGTCGCCTTGGAAATGCCCAGCTCGCGACAGACATCCTTGACCTGCCGTCCGCCCTCGACCTGCTTCAGCGTGGCGACGATCTGGCTCTCGGTGAACTTGCTCTCGCGCATCGTTGGTCTCCTTGGTTGCTAGTGTGCCCGGAGACCTCTAACTACGGCTGGATCAATTTTACGGGAGGCTGACACTGAGACTGCTGGCTGAACGTCAGGGCTAATCAGGAACTCACTTAATCTTTGAAAAACACCAAAAAATGAATCAAATATCAGCAGCAAATTTGGCCCCGATTGGGACGCATCTAATTTGCCGGGCTATTTTGGCGAGATTCTTCACGTTCTCCAACCTATCAGATATGTACATGTTATCAACATCGAACGCCCCCCCTAAAGATAATTCAACCTTAAAAGCATAATTTTGATTATCTTTCAGCCTCCCCAGAAATTTTATGGCTTCTGCATATTTTCCAAACATAATCGTCGAATTAGGATCAGACACCACCGCTGCAGCCAATTCACGCACATTAACATCAAGCGGAACAATATCACCCGAATCAAGTGACAATATATTTACAAAAAAATTCTTTGTGAAATAAACATTCCCAAAAACATCATACATAAGCGCATTATCCCAATCAAAATTTAAACCGCTAAACTTTGACCAAGTCAAACCCCACAATTCATCCGCCGGACAAAAAAGCCGCAAAAGCCCCCCAAATGCTGACAAGCCTGAACAATCAGGAAACCCTTCAAAAATCAATCTAAATTCTTTATTCAAGGCTCATCCTCCAGCTTAACATCAGTATACTTTGTTCCAACAGGGTCATTTTTAACTTGCTGCCCTATTTTACTGCCAGCAGTGGTATTTCTTCTACCCTCCAGCCAATTTCCATTAGTCTTAGGACAATTCGCACCACCAACGCAAAGTTCAACCGTATGATCTGCATGATAGCCTGATCCCGGCGGGGGGCCAACTTCATTCGTTAACGCCGCTCTAAAATTACCCTTTCTAACATCATTTGGGTTAACCCTGTCAAGAGTTCCAGCTTCGGCCTGACGTTTGTAAAAATCTAAAAATTCTGCTTTTTCTCTTGGAATAATTAACGTTTTCTCTATATCGCCAGCATCAACTACAGCATGTTCAGCTCCCTTGATCTTGGCAATAAAATCTTCACTATTCTTAACTATCCCTACAGCGGCTGCTTTGGTTCCAAGTACGCCCATTGATGACAATAATGTGTCAACCAGCATGGAGCTCGTGGCATGACTAGCTGGGTAAACCGCCTGTTGATCACCATCGGTCTGGGCACCAAAGGCGGCAGAACCTACAACAGGCGAAAATGGCTGAACTAAGAAGGTCTCTTTCTTGTCCTGTACGTAGCCGGCTATCGGCGTCGCGCCCAGAAGTGCACCACCAAGCGTTTTAACCGGACCGCCGGCCGCTGCCATTAACACAAGAGCAGTCGTCTCAGCCGTCTTTGGACCAAGGAAGTTTTTGAACTGCTCGACCTTTTCCCCGCCAGCAATAGCCAAGTCGGATACAACTCTAGCGCCCTTGAAACGCAAGCTTTCGTTATCCGATGCCGCCTCGCTTAAGGCAATAGGCCCAGTTGGAGCAGAACCGCCGACATCCCGGGACTGCAAATTATCAGATGCGGATGTCCCTTCTGTCTTCCCAATCAATACAGTAACAGTACCTGTCGGGATCCTCTTGATTACTTCACTTTGTTGATCAACAGTAAGCTGATTGTACTCTTTTCCGTACAGCTTGAAGGCATAGGTCTCCGGCGCAGCGATACTTGCAAGATATGAACCTGCCTCAGGAGACTTTAGCAACAACACTAAGTCGTCCGGATTGGCCCCCAATCTGACCGCATTATCCAAAACCGTGTTGATACCTGCCCGCTGGTCAGGATCGACAACGTTGATCTTATCCAGAGCGGCAGCCACCATACCCTGGCGCTGCTGTCTTCCATCACGGTAATCGTAGTAGCCGTAGACTTGTGCAGTACTCGCCATAGAAGCACCTGCCTGTGTGTCACCGGCAAGGAGGCCACCGGCTGCCCCGAAAAGAGCCGCCATTCCGCCCATTAGTGCCGATTCGACATCGCTACCGGGACTAATGCCGTTACGTTGCAAAGCTTCGGCAAACCTAGGGAGTGCATTCTCGCTAACAAACACGCCACCTGCGGCGGCCAAGACGTTGCCTCCAGAGGCCGCAGCTGCGAGCGCGCCGGCAGCAACCTGCGTGACTTGCTTAGCAGTTCCTTTGTCATTCCAGCTCGCCAGACTTTGCTTTGCATCTGCTAATCGATTACGAGCTTCAGCAGCCGCTGCCTTATCGCCATCACGCTCGGCGACAGACAAATCGTTCATCGCTTGGTCTGCAGCAGCTGCTGCCTGCTCCCGCTTATAGGTGATCACCGCTTTAGCAGACCGCAACGCCACTTCGCCCGCTGCCTGAGCAAGCTCTTGCTGTTCGGCAAGTTTTTGCTCGTCGAAAATCTCCTTCAGCCCAGATTGTTGCAACTCGGCCGCACTGCGATCCAACCCTGCCAGCGCAGAGTCGTCGCCATTGCGGATCTGGATCGTACCGGCGGCGATATCGCTTTTGGTCGTGCTGCTTGAGCTTTCGCTGGCGTTACTCAGCATGCTCAATCCGGCACCGATGGCAACGCTGGCCATGCTGCTGCCCGTGCCGCCGGCAACTGTTACGCCGCTGGTCTTGTACTCCGCCTTGTTCTGAAGGTCCTCGACCGTCAGGCTATCGGTGGACAGCCGATTGAGACTGGCATCGGCAGCACTGGCAATCGCACCGCCGACCAACTTCGTGTTCCCGCCCACAGTGATGTCGAAGCCACCATTGCCAGCCTGGATGCCGCTCTGCTCAGTCACACTGGTGTAGCTGCTGTTGACCTTCTGCTGGCTGTAGCTGCCGCCACTGCCCGAGCCGGTCGCTAGGGTCAGACTGGCCTGCTGTTGTTTGCTCTTGTACTCATTGGTGTCCTGTTCGCTCTTGATCAGCAGATCGCCGCCGACATTAGCAAGGACCTTGTTGCCAACAGCTTGTGCACCCTGAATCGTAGTGTCGTTGCCGCTCACCAAAGTCAACGTGTCGTTGGCAGTGACCACGCTTTCTGTGCGTAGATCGCTATTGCCCTTGGCGCTGCCCTTGCCTGCAGATACCGTGAGGTAATAGCCAGTTACTGCACCGACACTGATGCCGATTTCACCGCCTGCGTTCTTGTTCTCCGATTTAGTGGTGTTGGTTTCTTTGTTACTGAGCAAGTTGAGCTTGTTTGCTGCAGCCAAGGCCACATTTTCACCGGCAATCTTGCTGCCAATGACGTTGAGATCGCCGCCGGTCGCGGCGATGGTGACGTCGCCGTTGCTGAGGATGCGGCTACCTCCGGTGGTTTCTTCGTGTGTCGTCGTTTTACTCGACGAGCTACTCGCACCAATGCCTACACGAAAGCTCACTCCAGCAGCATTGGCAGCACCTTGCGCGCCATCCGCCGCCGCAGCGCCAGTCTTGGTCGTGTTTCCTGCAACAGCTTGGCCGTCGTAGCCCTTCAGGCCATTGCCAACCAAGCCCACTGTGTCGCTGACCGCGTAGCCCGCTTTGGCGGCGTAGAGCGCCTTCAGGCGATCGTCTTCGACCTCCGAGCCGCGCTTGACTGCGCCGTAGATCGCCTGCGCGGCGTCTACAGCCCCACCGGTCAATCCTAACGTGATGCCAGCACTCTGCTGCTTGGACGTCTGCACCGTATCCACGGTATTTTCTGCCGCGGCAATCGTGACTTCCTTGCCCACGATCGTAGTGCTGGTGGCACTCAGCACATCGCTGCCGGTAATGGCCACCTTGTTGCCGGCGGTCATTGTCACCGAGCCATCGGTACTGCCGACTAGGCTGCCGCTGTTGGTCACCTCGGTGACGTCCAGCCCATCGGTCTTTTTGGTGACGCCCAAAGCGACGCTGAATCCACCGCCGCCGTAGAGACCCGACTTCTTGACAGTCTTTTCGTGTTCCTCGCTGTGCGTGTTCTGCACCGTGTCCAGCGTGATGTTGTTGCCTGCGGCCAATACCACATCGCCGGTGCTGGCGACCTGCGCGCCTTGCGATAGCAGATCGTTACCCGCCGCAATCTGCACCGTGTCACCACTGAGCGTGGTGGTGACTGCTACGTTGTCCTGCCACTCATCATGCGTGGTCGTCGTCTTGCTGGAGAACGTGCCCTTCTTCTTCTTGGTCATGTCCTGCGCGGCGTCGTGCTGCTCGCTGGCGGCGAGCAGGTTGACGTCGTTGCCGGCGGCCAGGGTGATACCGCCTTCCTTGGTGGCAGCAGTGGCGGCGGTCAGGGTGATGTCATTGCCAGCCTGCATCGCCAGGTTGCCGCCAGCACTGAACTCGGTGCCGTAGACGGTTTCGTCGCTGGTGCTGGTGGTCTGCTTGAAGCGCTTGCGCGTTTCCAGCGTGTTGCTGGTGTCCACCGTGGTCAGCGTGCTGGCATTGATGTCGTTGCCGGCGCTGATGCCCAGACCCTTGCCGGCGTCCAGCTTGGCCGCGACCAGATTGACGTCGTTGCCGGCGCTGAGGATCAGGTTGCCGCCGGCAGTGAGCGCCTGCTGGTCGATGGTTTGCGTGGTCGTGGTGGTGGTGACGCGGGTCTTGCCGTTGCGGCTCTTGTAGCTGTTGGTTTCGGTCTCGTTGAGGACGGATTCGACGTTGAGGTTGTTGCCTGCTGCGGCGATAAGATCGCCGCCTGCTTTGACTTCAGTTTGACGGATGGTCAGGTCGTTGCCTGCATTCAATTGCAGGCTGTCGCCAGTGCTGATGTTGGTGCGCGTGGCGACCTTGCCGTCGAGACCAGTGGTCGGGGTCAACGAGAGGTTGTTGCCTGCCTGCAGTGCGGCACTGCCGCCAGCGTTGATGGTCACGCCATGCAGTTGCAGGTCGTTGCCTGCAGACATCACCAGATCCTTGCCGGTGGTAATCGACAGCACATCGCCGCCGCGCAGCAGGCCGTTGTCGTCGCGCAACGCGCTTGGGGTAAGGCTGAGGTTGTTGCCTGCGATCAACGCCGCGCTGCCATCGGCCTGCACGCGGGTGCCGGTCAACGTCATGTCATTGCCGGCCATCATCTGCAAGGTGTTGCTGGCGGTGATGCCCGACAGGATGCCGACACCGTTGATGGCCTTGGATGCTTCGCTGACCAGGTTGTTGCCGGCCACCAGTGCGACGTCGCGGCCCTGGATCTGGCCCTGGTTGAGCAGGTCGTTGCGCGCTTCCAGGGCAACGCTGCCAGTGCCGCTGATGCGGCCCTGGTTGAGCAGGTTGCCGGCGGTGACGCTGACGTCGGCGCCTGCGATGACGCCCTGGTTGCTCATGGAGTTGGTGGCGTTGAGCTCGACGTTGCCGCCGGCGATCAAGGCGCCATTGCCACGCAACTGCAGCGAGTTGGAAGCCAGATACACGACGGGCACCAGCACCTTCTGGCCCTGGTAGTCCTGCTCCACCATCCAGACGATGTCCTGCGTCAGCGCGGCCGCTTGTGCGGCGGTCAAGCCCACGCCCATGCTCAGCTGCAACTGGCCTGCGGCGGCCACGCCGGATTCGAGCAAGGCGCGGTACTGCGCCACGCCATCGGCGTAGTTGCCCAGATAGCGGCGGCCGGTGAGCTGGGTGATCTGGTCCAGCACCAGGCGCTGCTCGTAGAAGCCATCGCCCAGGCGGGTCTGGGTCCACTCCGGGTCAACACCCAGCTTGTCCAGCAAGAAGTCACTGCTGATGAAGTTGTCGTAATTGACGAAGCGCGGGTCGGTCTCGATCAGGTAACGACGACCCGGGCCATTGCTGCGCCAGGCATTGATGCCGCTCAGCCCGTTGGCGGCACGGCCCATTGCGGTGAGATCGGTACCGGTGCCGCCGGATAGGCGATACAGCCCGCCAATGGGCAGATCGATCTGCGTCAGCGAGGTTTGCCCGCTACCCGCAATGGTGGTCACCGGAATGGTGGCCGGGTCGACGCGGGTGCGGCTGTCGGTTGCGACGGCAGTGACGCCGGTACCGGCCGCGGTGGCCTGCACGTCTGCCTGATCGACGCTGCTGCGCACAAGCCCGCTGTCGTTGGACGCGACAGGTGCAACCGACATCTTGACGATGCCACCCGATGTGGCCAGCGTGGCGTCCTGCGTGTTGGCGCCCACCTGGCTGCCTGCACTGCCGGTCGTGCCGGTGGCCACCCTGATGCTCGACGCGCCGCCGTTGGCACGGCCGATCACGGCCTGGCCGCCCACTCCACCGGCGCTTTGCGTGGCGCGTCCGGTCAAGCCCCCTTGTGCGCCGACACCATTCAACGAAGCACCGCTGATGCCACGACCGTCGCTGCCGACGGCACCATTGCTGATGTTGGCGCCGTTGATGCTCACACCTTGGCCACCGGTCATGCTGGCGCCCAGGGCGACGTAGCTGCTGCTGGTCGTCGACGAACTCAGTCGCTGATCTTCTTCCTCGTAGTAGCAAACGACCTTCTGTCCAACCGGCTGCATGCAGTCATTGGTGATCGCGGTGACGATGTGCTCCACATCGCTTTGCCGGACCACCTGATTCAATGCCAGCGCTTGGTTGAGCAGTTGCTCACCGCCATTGATCATTGGATCCGAGAGCCCCCCAAGACCTCGCTGATTGGCAGCAAACAGACCGGCTGCAGCGATGGTCGACGCATTATTTGTGACACTGCCCGACAGCAAGATGTTTCCACCCGCTGCAATCTTCCCCTCCGCACTTGCGGATGACAGCTGCTCCTGCTGGATCACCTGATAGTTGCGATAAATGCCAGGTGCGAGTCCTTTGTAGGGATACGGCGCCCGCGCGCCCTGCAGATTCCGGATCGCCTTGCCTTCGATGAGCTCGCCGCCGGAGTAGATATTGTCGCTACCAGGATCGGTCGACACGCTGGTCGTATTGATCACTCGCCGCCGATTATTCAGCTGGTTGGCCGCAATCAAAATGCTCCCATCGGCCTCGATACTGCCCGACAGGTTATTGAGCACACCGGTCCGCGAGACCAAGGTACCGCCGCCATCCTGCGCGCCGCCGATGGCGATATTGCCCAGGCTGAAGATGCGCGCGTCGCGATTGAGCAGTTGATCGCGCACGATCAGATTCATGTTGCCGGTGGAACCGAGCAAGGCCGAGCCATAGGCTGCGTTGTCGGTCGCGCCGCCGAAGTCGGCGCCGTTCACCAATGTGCCGGTGTTCACCGAGACGTTGCCGCCGACGATGCTGCCGGTGTTGTTGATGCTGTTCGCCACCAGCGACAGCACGCCGTTGCCGGAGATACTTCCGGCGTTGTCGATGATGTTGCCGCCGTTGAGGCGGGTGTCATTGGACAGGATGGTGGCGCCCGCACGGTTGGTGATGCTGCCGGCCGTAATGTCCAGGCTGCGCGCAGCCTTGAGCGTGGACTCGTTGACCAGGCTCCCCCCGACGCGCAGGTTGAAATTACCGTTACTGGTAAGGTCTGCACCGGCGCGGTGGGTGTAGTCGCTACGCAAGGTCAGGTCCAGCAGGTTCTGCGCCAGGATGCTGCCGCCACCGTCGAAGCCGACGGTATCGATCACCACATCGCCGGCGCCACCGGTCATGCTGCCGGCGCCAATGTTGCCACCCGCGTTGTTCAAGTTCTGCAGGTTCAAGCGGACTGCCTGCTCGGCCTTGATGGTGCCGTTCTGATTGTCTAGCGTGGCGCCTGCGCGCTGCAGCAGGAAGCTTGCGCCGGCATAGACGTTGCCGCCCTGGTTGTTCAAGCCAGTGGTGTTGGCGATCAGGTCGCCGCCGGCGACCAGCTGGCCGCTGTTGTTGGCGATGCTGGCGGCATCGATCACCACGCTGCCGCGTCCACCGAGATTGCCGCCGCTGTTGGTCAATGCACCGCCAGTGGTGATGCGTGTCAGTCCGCCACCGTTGTTGACGATACTGCCTTGGCTATTGTCGATACTTCCGCCGGAGGCGGTCAGCGTATTGCCGGCATCGAGCTGGCCGCCGCTGTTGAGCAACGCGCCGGCGACGGCAACGTTGAGATCGCGCCCCGCACTGAGCTTGCCGCCTTGGTGATTGTCCAGCTGGCCGCGTGCAGTGACGCTGAGGTCGCGCGCCGCTTGCAGACTGCCGCCGCTGCTGCTGATGTTTTCCGCTGTAATCACTGCGTCGGTGCCGGCACCGATCGTGCCGTTGCCGTTGTCCAGGCCACGATTGAGTTCGACGCGCAGGCTGCCACCCCCACCAGCGTTCGCGACCGCCTGCACAATGCCGCCGGCATTGCTGAGGCTGTCGGCACGCAAGGTCAGCGCACCACCGCTGACCTGTAGCAAGCCGTTGCGGTTGTCGGCCGCGCCGGTACTTTGCACGTTCAATCCACGTGCCGAGACCGAACCACCGATGTTACTGAGGCCGGCGACGGTGAGTGCCGCATCGCCCGCTGCGGCAATCGCGCCGCCCTGGTTGTTCAACGCGCCACTGGCGTCCAGGTGCAGTTGCCCTTGCGTGAGGATGCGCCCACTGCTGTTGCCCAGCGCACTGCGGCTGGTGACCGACAGGACGCCGGTGCCGGCGTGCTCGATGCGCCCTTGTGCATTTTCCAGGCTGGCTGCAGTGATGGTCAGATCCTGCGCATTGCTGGCCAGCGTGCCACCGGTGTTGTCGATCGCGCCGCCGATGCTGACGCGGGTCAGTCCATTGCCGCTTTGCACCAACCGCCCGCCGGCATTGCTCAGGCTGGCGCCGTCGATACTCAACTGGTTGGCCTGCATCTGGCCGGCGACGGCGTTGAGACGCCCGTTGTCGATGTTGCCGCCGGCCTGCACGGTGAGCGTGCCGCCGGCAAGCAAATCACCGCCACGATGATCGAGATTGCCGCCGGTGGTCAGTGCGACATTGCCGGTTGCGCGTGTGCTGGCACCCGCCAGCTGCAGCTGGCTGCCCTGCGCTGTGAGGTTGCCGCCAGCCAGCAGCTTGCCGGAGGCGCTGAGCTGGCGATCGGCGATCAGGCTCAGCGTGCGTCCGCTGCCGAGGCTGCCATCTGCGTTGATACCAGCGCCCACGGTGCCGGCGATGCTGATCTCACCCGCACGCAGGCTCAAGTTGCCCGAAGCGGTGGTCTGCCCGGCGTTCTCGATGCGGGCGCCCTGCAGACCCACCGTCGTACCGCTGACGGTGCCCTGCTGACGCAACACGGCGTCGCTGGTCAAGGTGACCTGCTGAGCGCCGAGCTGGCCGGCCACACCCAGGTCGCCCCTGGAGCGTAGTTCCAGCGTGCTGCCAGCGCTCAAGGTGCCGCTCTGTGCCAACGCGCCATCGGCCTGCGCCGAGAAGCTGCCAGCCGATGCGAGGCTGCCGCCGAGCTCCAGGTTGCCGCGGCTGATCAATGCGACATCGCCGCGCTCGCTGCCCAGCTGGCCGCTGCTGCTGACTTGCGCAGCTTCCACGCGCAAGCCGTTGCCGCCGATCAGGTCACCGCGATTGTCCACCGCTCCAGTGGCAATGACACCCAGGCGTTGCAAGCCGTAGGCCTGGCCGGTCTGGCGCAGCGACCCGACGCCCAAGGCGAGTTGATTGCCGGCGCGCACGGCGCCAGCATTGTCGAGCAAGCCGCCGATGGCGACCGTGGCGTCGCCCTGCGCGAGCAGCACGCCGCTGGCGGCATTGCTTGCGCTAGCTGCGGTGACGTTCAAGCTCTGGCCAGCGACGACTTGCGCCGCATTGGTCAACGTGCCACCTGCGCTCAGCACCACATTGCGATCGGCTTGCGCCACACCAGCAACCGCCAGGTCGCCAGTGCTGCGCAGATTCAAATCAGTGGCTGCATCGAGTGCGCCACGGCTGTCGATCGCGGCACCATCCAGGCTGATCGCGCCACCGCTTTGCAGCACGGCAGCCTGACCGGTGCCGATCCGCGCGCCGCGCAGGGTTGCATCGCCCGTCGCCAACGCCTGTCCGTTTATTGCCAGTGCGCGCTGCGCCTGCAGATCCAGTTGCGTTGCCGACTGCAGCGTGCCTGCGGCGGTGAGATCGCGGCCGGCCTGTAGCGCGATCGATTGCGCCTTGAGTGAGCCCGCCTGCTGCAGATCGCCAACTGCAGTGGCCTGCAGTGTGGTCGCTGCGGCGACGACGCCTTGCAGCGTCATGTCGCCTTGGCTGATCACGCTGACGTTGGCAGTTTCGCTACCGAGCTGGCCGCTGCTGCGTAAGCTGCCTGTCTCCACCTGCAGCGCATCCTTGGCAATGAGGTTGCCGCGGTTGTCCAGCGTGCCGGTGACCTTTGCGGTCAGTGCCTTGCCTGCAATCGCAGTACCGCCCTGGTCCATGTTGGCGGCGGTGATGCGCAGATCGCCGCCGCTCTGCAGGCTGCCGGCGTTCTGCAACGCGCCAGTGGTCAGCGTGACGCTGCCATCGGCCGCCAACACGCCGGCCGCCACGTTGTTGATGTCGCCTGCCTGCACCGAAAGATCACGGCCAGCAATCACCTGGCTCGCATTGCTCAAGGTGTCGGTTGCGCTCAACACAACATCGCGATTGGCTTGCACCACGCCTGCGAGCGCAAGCGCTCCCGTGCTGCCCAGGCGCACGTCCGTGCCGGCATCGAGCGTGCCACGGCTGTCGATTGCCGCACCGTCCAGGCTGATCGCGCCGACGCTTTTCAGCACGGCGTCGCGGCCGGTGGCGATGCTGTTGCCGCGCAGGTTGGCGTCAGTGCCCGCCTGCGCCTGACCGTTCAACGTCAGGCTGCGCTGCGCCTGCAGATCCAACGCGGACGCGGACTGCAGGGTTCCACCGGCAGTGAGATCGCGGCCGGCCTGCAATGTCACGGCCTGCGCGTTGAGCGAGCCGGCCTGCAGCAGATCGGTGCCAGCGGTGGCTTGCAGCGTGGTCGCCGCAGCCACCACACCGTGCAGATCGATCGCGTTCTGGCTGGTCAGCGTCAGTGCGCCGTTGACCGAGCCGAGTTGTCCGCTGCTGACGATGCTGTCGGCCGCAATGGTCAGATCCTTGCCGGAGACCAACTGGCCCACGTTTTCGAATGCGCCTGTCGACAAGATCGAGATTGCATCCCCGCTGTAGACACGGCCACGCTGCAGCAGCGTGCCGGTGTTCAGTGCCAGGCCACGTTCGCCATGCAGGCTGCCATTGTTTTCCAGCACTCCGGCGACATCGACGCGCAGGTCGCGGAGCGCACCCAGGGTCGCAGTTGCGGCATTGCTGGCACTGGCGGCCTGCACGTGCAGATCGCGTGCTGCAACGACTTGAGCGCCATTGTTCAACACACCGGTCGCCGTCAGCGCAACGTCGCGCCCGGCCTGGACCACCCCGGCCAGGGCCAGATCACCGGCGCTGTGCACATTCAGATCGGTCGCCGCATCGAGCGAGCCACGGCTGTCGATGGAGCCGCCGTCCAGTGTGATGGCGGCACCGCTCTGCAGCACTGCTGCAGCGCCTGTCAGAACCGATGCGCCGGTGACGGTTGCCTCACCCGTACTCGATGCGTGTCCATTCAGGGCGAGCGTGCGCTGCGCCTGCAGGTCCAACGTGGATGCCGATTGCACAGTGCCATTTGCAGTGAGGTCGCGCCCCGCCTGCAACGCGATCGACTGTGCCTTGAGCGAACCGGCCTGCTGCAAATCGCCGCCAGCAGTCGCACGCAATGCAGTGGCCGCTGCAACCACACCCTCGAGTTGCAGCGCGTCTCGGCTGTTCAACGTGACATCGGCCCGCTCGCTACCCAACTGTCCACTGCTACGCAGCGTGGCCGCATCGACCTGCAACGCATCCTTGGCGATCAGATTGCCACGATTGGCCAGCGTGCCTGCGATGGCGGCGCGCAACGCCTTGCCTGCAGACGCGCTGCCGCTCTGGTCCATATTTGCTGCGCTGACCTGCAGATCGCCACCGGCCTGCACGCGGCCAGCGTTGTTCAGCAGTGCCGTAGTGGTCAGGGCGATGTTGCCCTCGCCCGCCAACACACCGCTCGTGGTGTTGTCGAGGCTACCTGCCTGCAACGACAGATCGCGGCCTGCAAACACCTGCGCTGCGTTGCTGAGCGCGCCGGTGGCATTCAAAACAACGTCGCGCCCGCCTTGTGCCACACCCGCCAGCGCCAGATCGCCCTGGCTGCGGATGTGCAGATCGCTCCCTGCATCCAGCTTGCCGCGGCTGTCGATGGCCGCGCTGTCCAGCGCAATCGCTCCCGTGCTCTGCAACACCGCATCCTGGCTGGTTGTCAGTGTGGCGGCGCGCATCGAAGCATCACCGCCAGCCTGGCCCTGGGCAGCAAATGTCAGAGCACGTTGTGCCTGCAGATCCAGCGTGGACGCTGATTGCAGGTTGCCAGCAGCGGTGAGATCACGCCCGGCACTCAATGCCAGCGACTGCGCTCTTAGCGACCCTGCCTGCTGCAGATCGCCAGCGGCGCTGGCCTGCAGCGTGGTCGCAGCGGCAACCACGCCTTGCAGCGCGATATCGCCCTGGCTGCCCAGACGAACACCTGCCGATTCGCTGCCGAGTTGACCGCTGCTGCGCACGCTGCCGGCATCGATTTTTAGCGCTTTCCTGGCAATCACAGTGCCAGCGTTGTCGAATGACCCGCTCACAGCTGCCGAAAGCGTGTTGCCCGAGCTGGCGCTGCCGCTTTGCGTGAACGCGCCTGCGGTCAGCTGCAGATCGCTCGCCGCATACAGGCTGCCGGCATTGTCCAATGTGCCGGCCGTGCGCACGCGCGCACCGGCATCCGACGAAAACGCGGCACTTTGCGCGTTGCGCAACGAGGCTGCCTCTACATCCAGCGCGCCAGCTGCGATCACCTTCGCGCGGTTCTGCAGTGCTGCGCCCGCCTGCAATGTGGCTGAGCCAGCGCTCTGCACGGTGCCGTCCAACGCGAGCTCGGCAGCACTGGTGATGCGCAGGTCGCCACCTGTATCGATGACACCGTTGTGCTCGACCGCTGCGCCACGCAATTGTACCGCGGCGTCGCCGCGGAGCTGACCACGCTGACGCAGCGCGCCGTTCGCCTGCAAATCGATCGTGCCTGTCGAACCCACCACGGCATCGCTGACGAGCTCACCGCCTGCGGTGATCACCAACCCACCGGCGGTGGTCTGCAGGGTGCCGGAGAGTGCGGTATCGCCACCGCTACGAAGATTCACGCGACCGGCGTTGACGATGCCCGTGACCTGCGCATCCGCTGCGGCGTCCAGGCTCAGGGCAGTACCTGCCACGGTGTTGCCGCTCAGCGCCAGAGCGCCGCGGCTGCGCAGCAGCGTCTCCCCACGCTGGCTGCCGATATCGCCACGACTATCCAGCTGCGCCGCATCGATGGTCAGCGTATTGCCTGCAACGAACGTGCCGCTATTGACCAGACCACCGGCAACCGCCGCCTGCGCATCGCGTGCGGCCGCCAGACTGCCTGACGTGGTGACGGACGCTGCCTGGAGACGCAGATCGCGGCCGGCGTAGCCGCTACCGGCATTGTCCAACGCACCTGCGCTGCGCAGTTCAAGATCGCCACCGGCAGACATTGCGCCGCGCTGTGCGATGTCGATACTCGCCGCATCGAGCGCCACTGCATCCGCAGCAATCAGCTGACCCTGCAGTTCCAGCCGACCGCCGGCCCGCACATCGGCGCCCTGCCCGGCCTGTGCCAATCCACCCAGACGCATGTCGCCGCTGCTGTTCAGCCGCAAGGCGGTGGCCGCGTCCAGGATGCCCAGTGCATCGATCGCATTTGCATTCAGCCCGATCGCGCCGCCGCTCTGCAGCGTGCCTGTGAGGTTAATCTGCCCCGCACGCAGGTTTGCGGCGGTTGCCGCATAGGCCACACCGTTGCTGCGCAACACGCCATCGGCGCCCAGATCCAGCGCACCGGTCGTATGCAGACTGCCATCGGCATTCAATTCCGAACCGAACAGACGGATGGCGCTGGCGCTGCTGCGGCCGCTGTGGCTCAACGTGCCACTGGCTTGTGCATCCAGGGTACCGGCGGCGACCAGATCGCCTGCCAGGGTCATGCGCGCGCCGCGCAGACGCGCATCGCCTTGCTGCGAGCCGAGCACGCCGCGCTGGTCGAGGTCACCGGCTGCACGCACACCCATTCCATCGCGCGCCACCGTGGTCCCGCCCAGGCTCACCTGGCCCGCACTGTCGATCTGCAGATCGCCACTCTGCGCCGCCAGGGTGCCGCGACTTACCACGCCCACACCGGCTTCGGTCGCAATCAGGCGAATACGGTCGGCATACATGCCGCCCAGCTGCGCCACGTCGATGCCGATCGACGGTGCCGCGCCATCGGTGCCCGGCACCACCTCCAGCAGCATGCCGTCATAATTGACCCGCCCCACACCCGCGGCAGCGACCAGTTCCCTGGTCCAGATCGAGCCCTCCACGCTGAGCTGACGCGACAGCAGGTCCAGGCGATCCACATTGAACGCATCCAGGCCGTTGCTGCCGATGCTCAGCGCACCGCCGGTGATGCTGAAGCCGTTCAACGCGCCATCGCTGCCCAGGTTGGGCGTGCCGGTGGTCAAGGTCACGCGCGAGGTGTTGAGAAACCCGCAGCCATCGCAGGAAATGCCGTTGGGGTTGGCGATCACCAACTGCGCCTTGGCACCGGCGATTTCGGTATAACCCTGCATGCGGCTGCTGGCCGAGGTGACTTCGTTGAGGATCAGCGAGGCGGCACCGCTGCGTTGCAGATTGTCGTTGCCGGCGACATAGCCGCCCAGCTCGGTCTTGGAGATCTGCGCGCTGTTGTTGAGGATCAACCCGTTCGGGCCGACGTTGAAATTGCTGTATCGGTTATGCGAGATGCCGCGCGCATTGGGCGCGACGATGTCCACCACCGGCACGCCATTGGCGGCGACCTGTTGACCGGGCGTCTGCCCGCCGGGATTCGGCGTTGGCGCCACCTGTGCCCAGGCCGGAAACGATGTCCAGGTGACCGTGCAGCACAGCAGCAACGCAAGCGCACGCTTGCTTTGTTCGGCCAGGTAAGCACGCATGCCCATCGCTTCGGTGTCCATCGTTTCTCTCTTGCCACTGCTGGGCGTCATCAATCAACAGCGCGCTGCCGGCTGGCGGCGCGATCATGTCAGAACTGGTAGATCACACGCGCGCCATACGCCGGCTGCGCACTTCCAAACCCATCCGGGCGATGGATCGCCCAGCCGGCGAATGCATCGATGCTGGCACCGAACCAACCGCCGCGCAGACCCACCGCGCCGCCCACCAGGCTGCGGCCGCGCAGGCCGCTGGCACTGGTGCCATCGATGCGGCCGGCATCCAGGCCCAGGTACGGCGTCAGCCCGAGCTGCTGGATCGGAAAGCTCAAGGTGTTGCGCCAGTACGCGCCTTTTTCCGCGCCCAAGGTCGCTTCGCCATCGAAGCCGCGCACGCTGTAGCGGCCCCCGATGGTGACGAACTCAGAGCCAAGCAACAGCTCGCCTGCGGTTTGCGCACGCAGGCTGCTTTCCCAGGCCATCGGCACCGGGCCCAGCTTGAACGGCATGGCGGTGCTCACGTCCAGCGTGGTCACGCCATAACGGAATGTCGGGAACCCGATTTGCGGGTCGTAACCGCTCCACTGGCTGTTGAACCACGGCGTGCCACGCCGATGCGCAATGCGCACGTCCAACTGCATCGCCCCCAGATAGCGGCGATGGGTGAAGTAGAACTCCGCGCTGCTGGTATCGCGACGCTGGATGCCGATCTCCACGCCATCCAGATAACTGCGCGCACGCCGCCGGCCAACCGTGACACCGGCAGAGGTCTTGCTGGTGCCGTTGCGATGCAAGACGCGCTGGATATCCAGCTGCGCGTTGCTGGATTCGCCGCTGGACTGGAAGGTCTGCAAGAATCCGTCCACGCGCTGGTGATAGCGGTACGACGAGGCCGACAACGCAAACGTCCACCAGCCCCACGGCAGGTTGTAACTAAGGCTGTTGCCGCGCGTGCCGCGCTCTTCGTCGCGCGTGGCCAGGTCATGGATGTAGCCGACGCTGAGCAGATCGTTGAGGCCCAACGGGTTGTCCAGCGAAAAATCCAGCCCGCTCTGCACGCGCCCGGTAGCCTCCACGCCAGAGTCGTCGGCATTGGCCACGCCGCGCCAGCGCCGACCATGCTGCAAGGTGATGACCAGATCCGATTCGCCCGGTGCCTCGCCCGGCGCGATGTCGATCCTGGCGTCCTGCGATGGCAGTCGCTTGAACTGCTCCACCGCCTGCTCGATCGCACGCAGGTCCAGCAGGTCGCCGTGCCGTAGCGGCAGCGCGCTCTTCCAGTGTTCGCCGCCGGTGTCGGAGACTACGCGCACCGCGCGTACGCGGCCGGGCATCAGTTCGAAACGCAGTTCGCCGCGCGAAAGATCCTGTTCGGGCACGCCGATGCGGGTGGTGACCAGGCCGCGCGCGACCAGCTGATCCAGGGCGCGACGGCGGATGATGTCGATACCCGCGCGACCGATGCAGCGGCCCTCATAACGACGCAGCGAGGTCCACAACCACGCAAAGCGTGCACCGTCGTTCCCTGCACCGGACAGGCGCACGCGGGCGATCGGGAAACACAGTTCCTCCTTGGGCAGCACGGTACTGCGCGCATCCACGCGCTCGGCATCCTCGCGCGGGCCTGCGAAGGGTGCCTGTCGCTCCTGTTCCTGACGCCGCTGAATCTCCTCGGCCTGGCGCAATTGCTCCTGCCGATCCAGCGTTGTCGGTGCCATCTGTTGTGCAGCCGCCAGCCCGGCGACAGCCCATAGGCAAGCCGCCAGCGCCGTTGGCGCCGAACGCATCCACATCTGTCCTGCCCCCTGTGCGGCGGGCCGCGCCTTGGCGCGCCGTCGCTCACACCGCTGTGCCTGGCCACCAAGACGGCAACGCAATCCTTGGGCACAACGAATGCGGCGCAACTGTGATGGAACGTGAAGAACCGGTCAACGCGCCATGTAGGGGCCACCCTGTAAGAAAAACCCGACCTATTTCAATTATGTGATCAATATCACTTAAAAAGTGGGCAAAAAATCTGGTCCCCGGACTCGCTGCAGTATTCCGTCTCCGTCTCTTCCCGCGAACGTCCGTCAACGTGTCGCTAACAATGGAGCAATGACTTTGGATGCATATCTGACTGCCACTTCCACTTGCCACGCATCTGCCGTCGCTCGTACGTGTTGGGTGGTGTCCGCCTGCCCAGACCTCAGCGGCCAGCAGCCCAGTTGAAAGCCGATCCGCTGGCTTCATAAGATTCCCAGGAATAATTTGTGTGACATCAATCACATTTACAGCGGACTGATCCGATGAAGGTCGCGTTAAATTTGTGATGACGTGAGCTTTACGTAGGCATACGCAGTATCGCCTGTCGTCATACGCCTGGATCGCTAATGCACCGCCTCCTCCCCCAATTGCCGCAATCACGTGCGTCGCGGCTGTCCTGACCGCAGGGGCGCGGTCACTCCTCTGCTCAGCCTCGCATTGATTGCTGCATGTGTGCCCCAGGCGCACGGCGGCGAAGTGCGGCCGAGCAAGGTGACTGACGCCTCCATCGCCCGCACGCCCATGCAGCAGGCTGAGCAATTGCGCGGCCAGCAGCGCTATACAGATGCCTTGACCATTTACGAACGCGTACTGCGTGCGAACCCACGTGATCGCGGCGCCTATGCCATGCGTGCGGTCACGCTGAGCGACCTCGGCAGCGCACAGCTTGCGGCAGAGGCCGTATGGCGGCACCCGGACTGGTTCTCGCAGCAGGAGCGCGAGCGCATCGAGAACGATCGCGTCGCCCGTATGATCGGGTGGGCCAGCGCCGAGCCCATCGATGCGGCGCACCGCTATGCGGAGACCGATCAGGCCCTGGTCAATGTCGCCCGCATCGAACGCGACTCACCGCCGACGCTGACATGGGAAGCCACGCGGCTGCGCGTGGACAGCCTGGTCGCACTCAACCAGCGTCAGCGCCATCGCGGCGTCGTGGCCAGCTATCAGGCGTTGAAGGCGGAAGGTATCGAGGTTCCCGCCTATGTATTGCCGACGGTCGGCGATTCGCTGATGGGCCTGCGTCGCCCGGCCGAGGCCGAAGCCGTGCTTCGGCAAGCCCTGCGGCACACCCCCGACGACTTCAATACGCAGCTGTTGCTGGGCTATGCCTTGCTGGAGCAGGAACGCTTCGATCTGGCGATGCCGCTGTTCGAAAAACTCGCGGCCACGCAGGCGCCGTGGCCGCGTCGCAACGGTGCCAGCAGCGGCTACGAAAACTGGGACCGCTTCAGCGCAGACATCGCCCTGGCTACCGCACGCTCGGCGGCGAACCACAATCGCGACGCAGACGCCCTGTTGCGCGAACGCGTGACCATCGGCCCCGACAATGCGGAGCTGCAGGCGGCTCTGGCCTCGATCGAGTTCCGTCGCGGGCACCCCAGCACAGCACTGCAACGCAACGCGATGGCATTGACGCTGGATCCGCATCAGAAACAGGCACGCAGTGGCGTTGTCGAAGCGCAACGCGACCTGGATCGCCTGGATCTGGCCGATGCGACCTTTGCGCCGCTGCACAAGGAATATCCGGATGACGCCGGCCTGCAACGGCTTGGCGCCTCGCTGGAACGTCAACGCGGCTGGCAGGTGCATCTCAGCCATGCGCGCGGCCGCAGCGACAACGACACCCTGACCAACAGCACCTCGCCGCTTGGCAACGACTTCGGCAGCACGTTGCTGGAAGCCGAATCGCCCCTGCTCGGCCAGCGCTGGCGTGTGGGATTGCGTGCACGCGACGACTGGGCCGATTTCCAGGACACACGTGTGCGGTATCGCAGCTTCTGGCTGGGGACCCACTACCGCTACGACCGCCTGGATGTCAGTGCCTACGGCGGACGTGCGCTCGACGAATTCGATCGCGATGGCACCGCCTGGGCACTGGATGCCGGCTGGCGGTTTTCCGATGCCTGGTACGGCAGCCTGGCCTGGCGCACGCGTGATCCGGAAGCCTCGTTGCAGGCACGCCGCTTCGGCATCACCGGCGACAGCATCGGCGCCGCCCTGCGCTGGACGCCCAATGACGAAAGCCGTTGGGAACTGCAGGCACGCCAGTTGCGCTACAGCGACGGCAATCGGCGCGATCAGCTGGATCTGTCCGGCAGCCAACGCCTGTGGGCCAGCCCGCATGTGCTGCTGGATGGCCTGTTCGCCGCCTCCACCGGGCGCGCCGAAGACGACCGCGCCGTCAATTACTTCAATCCGCGTCGCAATTCCGCGGTGGCCGCCGGCGTGCGCATCGATCAGATCGGCTGGCGTCGCTACGACTACGCCTTCCGGCAACGGGTGGAGGTCAGCGTCGGGCCGACCTATCAGTCCGGCTTCGGCAGCCAGTGGGTGCCCAGCGCGGCCTACCGGCACCTGTGGTCGCTGGGCGACGGCAGCGCGCTGAGCTACGGCGTGAGCTGGTCGCGCCCGGTTTACGACGGCCAGCGCGAACAACAACTTGGATTCGACCTGGATTTCCGATGGGGAGGTACGCCTTGATCCGCCTGCCGCTGTTGCTGGTCGCCTTGCTGCTGATGACGTTTGCGTCGTCGGCGCAGGCCGGCCTGCTGGTGCTCAGCTACCACGATATTCGCGACGACGTCGCCGCCAAGGGCGATCCCGATCGTTATGCGGTGTCCACCAGCAACTTCGCCGCACATCTTGACTGGCTGCGTTCGCACGCCTACCACCCGGTGAGCGTGCAGCAGGTCCTGGATGCACGTGCCGGCAAACGCGCCCTGCCCTCCAGGCCGGTGTTGCTGACCTTCGACGACGGCTTGCGCAGCGTCTACACGCGTGTGTTCCCGTTATTGCAGGCCTACGGCTATCCCGCGTTGGTCGCCCCCGTCACCAGCTGGGTCGAATTGCCCGCCGGCCAGGTGGTGCCCTACGGCCATCGCGATTTCACCCACGATGATTTCGTCACCTGGGCGCAGCTGCGCGAAATGCAAGGCAGCGGCCTGATCGAAATCGGCTCGCACAGCGATGACCTGCACAAGGGTATCGCCGGCAACCCGTTCGGCAATCAGACGCCGGCCGCGGTCACCCGTCGTTGGGAGGCGGGCAAGGGCTATGAAAGCGAGGCGGATTATCGCCAGCGCATCCAGACCGATCTGCGCCATAGCCGCGACGCGATCGTGGCGCATCTGGGCAAACCGCCGCGCGCCATGGTCTGGCCGTATGCCGCCTACAACCGCGCCAGCAACGCCATTGCCGCGCAACTGGGCATGACGCTCAGCTTCGACCTGGAAGGTCGTTCGCATGAAGCCGATATCGGCCAGCAGGGCCGCGACCGTGTGGACGGACAATCGCTGGCCAGCCTGGGTCGCCTGTTGCTGTTCAACAACCCCGATGTGCGCGACCTGGCCGGCGAACTGCGACGCGATCTGTCGCGCGATGGTCTGCGTGCGATCCAGATCGATCTGGATTATGTCTACGATCCGGATCCGGCGCAGCTGGAGCGCAACCTCGACCTCCTGGTCCAACGCGTCAAAGACATCGGCCCCAGCCATGTGTTCCTGCAGGCCTTCGCCGACCCGGATGGCGATGGCGCAGCCGATGCGTTGTATTTCCCCAACCGGCATCTGCCGATGCGCGCGGATCTGTTCGGGCGTGTGGCCTGGCAGCTGCGCACCCGTGCAGGCGTGCGCGTATTTGCCTGGCTACCGGTGCTGGGCTTCCATCTGCCAGATGCACGGCAGCAGGCCGCGCTGCAGATTCGCGGCAAGGACCCGAAAGATGTGCCACGCCTGGATCCGGGCAACCCGCGCACGCATCAGCTGGTCGCCGACATCTATGAAGACCTGGCCGCCAACACCTACTTCGAAGGCCTGTTGTTCCACGACGATGCCTACCTGCGCGACGACGAAGTGCCTGCCTACGGCGATGGCGATCCGACCAGGCGCACGCAGCAGCTGATCGGCTTCACCCAGGAACTGAAAGCAGCCGCCGAACGCTGGCGCCCCAAGCTGGTGACCGTGCGCAACCTGTTTGCGCAGCCTGTGCTGGAGCCGCACAGCGAAGCCTGGTTTGCGCAGCGCCTGGACGCCTTTGCATCGGCGTATGACTACACCGCGCTGATGGCCATGCCGTATATGGAGCAGGCAAACGACCCGCAGCACTGGCTGCAGCAATTGGCGCAGCGTGTCGGTCAGCAACCGCATGGTTTCGAAAACACCATTTTCGAACTGCAGACCGTGGACTGGCGCACCGGCAAACCCTTGCCGGAAGGCGTCCTGCTCGAACACAGCAAGTTGCTCCTGGCTGCGGGCGTGCGCCACCTGGCGTACTACCCCGACGACTTCATCGGCGGCCACCCGTCTCTTCCCGAAGCGCGCGAGGCCATGTCGGCTCGGCAATTCCCATATATCGAGCGGTAACCGATGACGACCAGCCTCCTGTTGGGCGCTCTGTTCAACTTCGCGTTTTTCTATCCCATCATCATGGCGTTCTTCTGGATGATCGGAGGCACGTACTACTACCTGCGACGCGAACGCGGCAGGCCCGGTCCCTCGTCGCCGCCGCCGCTGGCCAGCGAGCCCTTCGTGTCGTTGCTGGTGCCCTGCTACAACGAGGCCAAGCACGTCGGCGAAACCATCGCCGCAATGAGCGCGCAGAACTATCCGGATTTCGAGATCATCGCCATCAACGATGGCAGCAACGACAACACCGCCGAAGCGCTCGACGACCTCACCCATCAGCATCCGCGCCTGCGCGTGGTGCATCTGGAGCAGAACCACGGCAAGGCCAACGCGCTGCGTGTCGGCACGCTGGCGTCGCGCTCGGACTATCTGGTGTGCGTGGACGCCGACGCCATCCTGGACCCGAATGCCACCCGCTGGATGGTCGGCCACTTGATTTCCGGGCCGCAGGTCGGCGGCGTCACCGGCAACCCGCGCGTGCGGAATCGCACCACGCTGATGGGCCGCATGCAGGTGGGCGAATTTTCCGCCATCGTCGGACTGATCAAGCGTGCGCAGCGCGTCTACGGACGCCTTTTCACGGTCTCCGGGGTGATCTGTGCGTTCCGGCGCTCGGCACTGCACGGCGTCGGCTTCTGGTCCGACAACATGGTCACCGAAGACATCGACATCTCCTGGCGGCTGCAGCTCGACGACTGGGATATCCGCTACGAACCCAACGCGCTGTGCTGGATCCTGATGCCGGAAACCTTCCGCGGCCTGTGGATGCAGCGCCTGCGCTGGGCGCGCGGCGGTGTGGAAGTGTTGCTGAGCCATGGCCGCCGCGTGCTGTCATGGCGCAGCCGACGCATGTGGGGCGTGCTGCTGGAATACGCGCTCAGCCTGGCCTGGGCCTACACGATGCTCTTCATCATCGTGCTGTGGCTGCTCGGCAAGGTCATCGCGCTGCCGCCTGCGCTGTACGTCGATACCATCCTGCCGCGCTGGCATGGGTTGGTGCTGGCGGTGGTGTGCCTGATGCAGTTCGCCACCAGCCTGGTGATCGAACGCCGCTACGAAAGAGGCCTGGCGCGCCAGTTCTTCTGGGTGATCTGGTATCCGGTCGCCTTCTGGATGATCGGCATGCTCACCGCCGTCATCGCCTTCCCACGTGCCCTGCTCGCGCGTCGCAGCAAACGCGCCCGCTGGAAAAGCCCCGACCGAGGAATCCAATGACACCGCCCATCATCAACCTGCCGCAACGCCTCGGCCGCTCGCGCCGGCTCGCCTACGGCGCCGCCACGGCCGGCGCCTGGATGGTTTACTTCTATCTGTGGGCACCACTGGCAACGCTCATCGCCTGGTTCTTCGGCCTGCGCAGCGCCTACATGGAGCTGTACCTCAAGCACAACGCGCTGGACCCGTTCGCGCTGGGCGCCCTGCCGGTGATTGCACTGATGAGCGCCATCACCACCGTCGGCTGGGCCGAGTACAACCGCATCCGCTTCGCCAAGGCCGACCAGCGCAAACGCCGCCGCACCGTGCTCGAACCGGAAGTCGATCAACGCCTGGGTGTCCCCGAGCAGCTTGGTAGCCTGCTGCGTCATAGCCGTATTTCATCGGTGGCGATGGACAAGTTTGCACGGCCGGTGGGGGTGCGGGTGGTTAGGCATAGGTAGGCTGGATGACGGTAGCGCAGCGTTTGCTTCAAAGCCTTTTATGTCTACTGCAGACAGCAAACCGCTCTACTTCTCTACAACCACTAGAAATTTGGTGAATTCGTCGCTTTACCCAGCCCCGCTGGCAGTCAATCCTATACCAATATTTTTGCATCGCCAGTTATCTGAAAAATGCTCTAATAACTTGTTACCTCAGAAATAGATAAATGGCCATAGCCGCACCATCTTTTTACGATGATCGCTTCGATAAAAAACCAGCATGAGCTCCAATTGAAAAAACCAATGTCACAGCTATAAATATCTCAATCTCGCACAGACACCGCAATTAGCCAAGCCAATTCTCACCCCGTTACTTAAAAATTCGATTTCACTTAAAACCATATCAAACTGCAAAAGCTAGAAGGCTAGGATGACTCATACAATCATGAGTAAAATTTAATCACCACATCATCCTAAATAACATGTTCAGCCAACCCAACAACCCCCTCCCTAATCAGCCCTCTCCAAATAATCAAGAGATTGACTTGCCTCATCAATTAATTTTTTAGCAGATTCGTTAGGGCGAATTGCATATGAATGCCTTGCTGCTCTAAGCGATTCCAATAAAATTGCACGCCTTTCTTTACTATCATTACTCCTCCTAGCCTCCGCAGATAGCCTTGCTGAATAATAATATAACTCATCCGCATCCCCAAGCAACCTTGCCTTAGCCCTCCACTTTTCACTGGCCTCTTCATTTCCCGAAGTAGCATCATAATGCGCTATAAGAAATTTTACTGCTGCCAGATCACCAGAATCAGCTTGCCTAGTCAGACGTTCTAAT
This sequence comes from Xanthomonas sp. CFBP 8152, assembly GCF_014199025.1. Lineage (NCBI taxonomy): Bacteria > Pseudomonadati > Pseudomonadota > Gammaproteobacteria > Lysobacterales > Lysobacteraceae > Xanthomonas > Xanthomonas sp. CFBP 8152. Next base: position 6,385 of record NZ_JACHNO010000006.1, on the reverse strand, counting down.
TTTGAATCTGAAACAATAAAAGCATCACTTGGACTTTTAGTACCGCAAGCGGCTAACAAGATCACCAGAAATAAGTAAATGTTGTTTTTCATTATTTCCCAACTTGAGGCATTGGGCGAAATGGTGTGTATTGCCCAGGGTTTGAATAATCGGCTTTTCCTACTCCACCCACCCTTGGCATCGGACCAATAACTCCTTGCTTATTAAACCAAACTTGAGCGTTTGGCGCATAAACGGTCACGCCAAGCCGATTAGCTAATTGTTGAGCAAACCCATTGGGATCTTTACCCGTGTTGCAAGATTTCAACCAAACAACATCCTTACGGTTCCAAGAACTATCCTCGATAATATCAGCAACCTGATCAGCACTGAATGCAAGCCCATACTTATTAAAGAAGGATGGACCGTTCACTGCATTCGGACCTCCATGTGCATAAATTGTCAAGATGCCAGGCCTGTCTTCATCAGCCCTAGCTCCCGAATAAATGACCGGATCTCGAATAGGGGAAATCCAAACCCACTTTTCCAGACCAAGTGGATCTTTAGAAAAGAGGGGATCGCCTTCGATGTAGGAATATGTAGAAAATCCGCTATTTAACCCAATCGGATCGCTCTGAGTATATCGCCCGGCGGCAACATCAAGGTCCCGAAAATAGTTCTGATTTAGCCCACTCATTGCATCGTAGCGCTGCCCTGGAAACCGCATATCCAACACGAAACCTGCACCATCTTGATCAGGATCTTGATTCGGCGCCGTATTCCCAAACGCCTCTCCCTTCAAATTCCAGGCCCACATGGCCACATTACGCGCTGGATCAACCACCACACGCGGGCTGCCCAAGTGATCAGGCTCGATATAGGCCAGCTTGGCATCTGTACCGGTGACTCCCACCGGCATGTCATCCAGCCAGATCGCTTGCTGCAGTGGCTTGCCGGCATTGTCGTAATCACCCATCCAGTGGCCGGACTCATCATAGAGCGTGTAAGCATTTGCAGTACCGAGGAAGCGACGGACCTGCTCGCCCTTGCCGTTGTAACGGTACTCGCGTACCACTACGCCATTGCGCTTGACTTGGCTCATGCGGCCGGTCACGTCGTAAAAAACGAATTCGCGCTCGGTTCATTGACTGCGGTGGTATCGTCGACTGCGTGTAGACACGTGGTTCCGTAACGACTTTCGTTAGGCAATGGCTGCCGGCGTCGTAGGTGTAGGCAGCCGATTGCTGCTCTGCCGGTTACCCGTTTTATCGTAGGTGTAGCCATCCAGCACCGTGCCGGTCGCCGTCCTTGATCTCGGTCAACCAACCAAGCGGGTCGTAGCCCAGCGAGACAAATGTTTCACGCTTAAAACTCCAACGTGGGCAAGGGCTTGGCAACCAATTATCTACAGCTAACCATGAATTCCGACCGCACTCGGGACTCGACTCCATCTATCTTATTTATTTCCTCGAGAAAACCACATCCCGGCCTCAACTCATCGACGGGATATGTGTAAACCCCCTCCTTATCATCCAATTTATTTAAAGCCCACCATACGCGCTTATCGTTATCTCGGAAGCGCACAGCCTTCACCCCCTCAAGTTCAGATATAATGAGCGCGGATTTATCATCCCTGAATCTTGCATCCAATGCCTGAAGCTGGCCATACACCACCTTATCTTTAAGAGAGCAGCCAAACAGGCATTGTAACGCCGTTAAAATAAATGCAAAATTTAGCACTTTAAATATACTATTCATTTCATTTTCCAGGATTCAAAAACTTCAGGCCAGATGGAACAACGCCCCCCTTAGGAATATGATAATAACCCACCTTCAAGTCACTCCCAAGGAAATCCATAAATGCACTCCCAGGGAGAATCGATCCGCTATTCTCAATTCCACCAGCTGCCAGGCCTACACCGACAGTGGTGGCGCAGTTACTAGAAAGAAAATGGTAAGGATTCCTTGAATCAGCCCTTACTGCCTCAATGATCGCCCGCTCTTGATTAGCATCAGTTTTGAGCACAATCACCTCAACAAAACGATCGCGAAGTTGATCATTTAAATACTCATCAAAACTTGATCCAAAATCATGCTTAGTACCGCGACTATAAACACCCTGCCCTCCAATTGCCGTCGCCAAGTGGCCAAACGGGTTATCAGCCGTTCCTCCTGACAATATCAATGCAGTATCGAGACCCAGTAAATCACTCGAAAACAAAGGATTCCCTTTGACGTAAGAATAGGTACTTACCCCACCCAATAATCCTACAGGATCACTCGTCGAGTAACGACCAGTTGCAGCATCGTAGTCACGGAAATAATTTTGATTTAGACCGCGTAGCGAGTCATAGCGTTGACCTGGAAAACGCATATCCAATACAAAACCAGTGCCATCCTGGTCAGCATCTGTACTAGGAGCGGTGTCACCGAAAGCCTCTCCCTTGATGCTCCAATTCCATACCACTAGGTTACGCGCAGGATCAATCACTACGCGGGGAGTTCCCAAGTGGTCTGGCTCAACATAGGCGAGCTTTGAGTCGGCTGCGACCAAACCAACAGGCATGTCATCCAGCCAGATCGCTTGCTGCAGTGGCTTGCCGGCATTGTCGTAATCACCCATCCAGTGGCCGGACTCATCATAGAGCGTGTAAGTATTTGCAGTACCGAGGAAGCGACGGACCTGCTCGCCCTTGCCGTTGTAACGGTACTCGCGTACCACTACGCCATTGCGCTTGGCTTGGCTCATGCGGCCGGTCACGTCGTAAACGAATTCGCGCTCGGTTCCGTTGATCGAAGTGGTATCGCCTACTGCGTTGTAGACACGTGGTGTCGCACCTACTTTGGTCAGGCGATGACTGTTTACCTCGTAGGTGTAAGCGACTTCGCCGGCTGCCGATTTACTGCTCTGCCGGTTACCTGTCTTATCGTAAGTGTAGCTATCCAGCACCGTGCCGGTCACACCGTCCTTGAACTCCGTCAACCGGCCAAGCGGGTCATAGCCCAGCGTGACATCCGCAACAGTGCCGCCGGCCGGGGTCAGTTTGGACAGATTGCCGACCGGGTCGAAACCAAAGCCGACATCCAGACCTCCAGCGCTCGTGTCCTGAATTGCTTTCGGGCGATAGTCCTGATCATAAGCGCGTGTCAGTACGCGGCCATTACCATAGGTCCAGCCTGCGATCGGTCCAAGCGGCAGATAGCTGATGTTCTTCAGCAGGATCTGGCGGGTACCTGCCGCGGGCGTATAGCCCACTTCTGTGACCTGCCCCAGCCTGTTGCGGACATAGTCCACCTTGGCGCCATCGGGATAGACCGCGCTGGTCAGGCGACCGGCTGCGGTGTAGGCATAGCGCAACGCCAAGGCCTTGCCATTGGTGGTCTGCAACTTACGCACAAGCTCACCGAAGCCGTTGTAGCAATATTCTGTCGTCCCGCTGCTGTCCTTGATAGAAGCAAGGCGGCCTATTGCAAAGGTCTCTCCTGCCTGGCAACTGGCGGGCGCGGAATCGTAGCTATAAGTAATGTTGAAAGCGCTAGTCGGATAGCTCAGCTTGGTCAATCGTCCCAACGCGTCGTAGCTTGAACTGATTTTGACCCCGCGGGCAGTCGCTTCGAGTGTACGGTTACCGGCAGCATCGTAGCTGTAGGTCGTTGCGCCGGTATCCGGACTAGTCAGCTTGCTGAGGTCGCCGAGGCTGTTGTAATCGTAACGAGTAGTCAGGCCCTTAGGATCGATGAAAGCGGTCACGCGGTCCAGCGCATCCATTTGTTGCGTTGTCTCCACCGCCAGCCCGCCTACGTCCTGAAGCGTATGTGCGACACGGCGCAGAGGATCGGGATCCAACTGTGTCTTGCGACCCAGTGCATCGGTTATCAACTTTAGATCACCGTTGAGATCATACGAAAAATCAGTCGGATTAGCAGACGCATCTGCCTGTGTCTGCAATTGCCCTAGCTTGTTGTAAATGCGAGTTAGAGTTTTCTTGACATTACCGGACGGATCTTTGACATCTTCCTTCAGCCGATTTCCTGCAACATCCAGCGAATAATGTAAACTATTACCAGCACCGTCAGTTATGTCTGTCAAACGGTGCGCCGCATCATAGTCATACGTCACTACGTCGCCTTCGGGCCCGACAACCTGACTGACGTTGCCTGTCTCGTCATACTTGATCGTCGTTACACGATCCTGGGCAGAAGCACCGCCACTGGCATCGGACCTGGTGATCTTGGACATCAGCCATCCGCGAGGCGAGTAGCCAAAGTCAGTTGTGACCCCGTTTGAATCGAGAATCCGTGCCGGCCTACCATTGCTGTCATACGACGCATAGGTGGTGACCTGCCCTAACGCATCTATGATTTGAAAGAGGTCACCAACCCGGTGACATTGCCCGCCTACCTTGCCACATCCAGATTCATCACTAGAGCTGAAATAACGGTATGCCTTGACATCGCTCACATCTGTACGAGGCCCGTCTACCGAGAGAACCAAGCCGACCTGCGGACAATTGACTGCGTCCACTTTTTCACAGTAGCTTGTGCGCCACTGACGGACGCCAGCAGGTGCATTTGCCGCGCTTCCACACACGTAGGAAATACCTGTCGTCACAGCGGTGTTGATCTCGCAGCTGGCGGTCTGCAAACCGCTAACGTTGTAAGCCCATTTCGATTTCGCCTTGACTGAATTACTAGCGTCAAGAACAGTTCGTTCAAGCGGTTGACGGATAGCCGTGTCCCAGACAGTATTGATAGTTCTCTGTTGCGCAGAGCCTACCGCATCAATCTGCTGCTGAAGCAAACCATTGGTATCGAAGCTGGTCTGTGTTTTGTTACCCTGAAAATCCATCGTAGACGCGATGTAACCATTCGCATCGTATGTAATGGCCTTGTACGGTTGATTGCATTGCGTGCCGCAAGGCAAGCCAGAGCTTGCAAAGCGGATTGCACCAGTCGCAGCATCAACAAACTTCAAGTAACTACGCACACCTAAGGGGCCAATCACAGAAGAATTGACTATTCCATTAGTGGAATATGCGTCATAATCAATCTTCGTAGTGTCCACTCCACCAGCAAATGATGCAGAGGTTGCTTTTCTCGATGATTGATATGTTATCGTTTCATACCTAACACCTTTTTCATCAATTACGCCAGTCAGCACGCCAGGAAGCTTATTCCCTGCCGTAAAACTGCTCTCATTGTAAAGATAACCGATCGATTTTCCATCGGGGTATTTCACCGAAGCAAGGTATCCATTTGCGTCATATGAGTAAAATATCCTGCCTTTATCAGGTAGCGTTACTCCAGCCAATCTTGACGCACTATCGTAATCAAAGAGCACTTGCCGGCCGCTTCTATCGGCCACACTCAAAAGAATTCCGCCACCCATACCTGTAGCATCAGGTAGACTATAGGTCAGCAAATACACCCTCTGACCTGCCTTATCGTAGACCTCCTGCAAGAGACCCTTTGCATCATAAATCTCTGTCTGCTGCGTCGCTGAAATCGCCAATGCGAAGCCTGCTCCGTCGGGCCGTTCGACAAGCGTCTCTGAGTAATCAGCACTAGCCTTCCATACTCCGTTAGTCAGCTGGAACGTCACCGAGCTTCCATCTGGACGATATGCATTGATCGCCTGCGTGTCAGTTACCGCGCTGGTGGAGCGCTGAATCTCCAGACTCCGATCAAAGAAATGGCGCCACTGCTGCCCCATTGAGGTCGAGGAAACCGACAACGAGCTGTTGTAAAATCGACGAAACACAAGACCACTCGGATTATCGTAGTCTGTATCTTGACGATAAAAATTCCCTGTCGCGGTATTGATTGGATCGCCTTCAAAAACTGATCCAGGTTTGTTCGCCACGGCAGCACTATCACGGCTACCGCGTGGGCCAGTTCCGTCCCTGCCAGCGCCGAGACCGCCGCTACAGGGCATGCTGCAGCTGCCAAGATTCTTCTTTGGCGAGCCGACGGCATACTTTGTCGCTTCCACGAAATAGCCCAGTCCGGTTGGGTCATTGGGCCACATCACAAACGCGCCCGTTGTGGTTGCGCTATATTTGACAACTGGCCAAGATGAACAACCCTGAGGTTTCGACATGCAACCTTTGGTCATTTGCCCAACCAGCCACTCGGCGCCCGCGCTAGCTGAACCAAATGAACGACTTCCATAGATCGAATTAACGTAATACGGCGCGCCGTAGTAAGACGCAGCTATCACATCAAATGACGTTACCGATAACAAACCTATTAGCATTAGAACAAACAGGCGGAAAGCCTTAATACCTTCCGATGGCATGATATTCACATCACTGTAATGACCCACTGAATTCCTGCTCAGGTGTTACTTTCCCCGAAGGAGACACCGATGAGCGAAGTGATGGAAGAAGAGATCAAGCGCTGGACG
>NZ_JACHNO010000005.1:0-177161 GCF_014199025.1 Xanthomonas sp. CFBP 8152 | reverse complement strand
TGACCCCGGCTGCTTATGCCCAACATCTGGCCAACACCGATATCATTACCCCCGGACTCTAAACCAAGCCGCTACTCAGGGCGGGGGGATGTCGCCAAGTGGACCAGGAGTGGCAAATTCCGGTGGGGAAAGCTAGCTTTAAAAGTTGGAGCGTTCGTCCTGACTTGGGGGATATGGCTTGCCATTCTTGGCTTCCTCAGCACGATTTCTGGGTGGTGGATTGGGATCTGGGTAACGCTCACTATCCTCAATGTCGGATTTGGAATTCGCAGCAAGATCAAGCGGGACAAGTTGATGGTGTCTATGATCGATGCATACCACACCCTCGACTCCAGCCACCCAAGTTGGTCAAACACTTGGAATAGCTTGCAGAAGAGCAAGGACCTTGGGGCAAAGTGGCCAACACCACTTCTGAGGCTTGTCGAGGACAAGTCAAGAGGTCACCATGCTTAAAGAATTCCCAAGGCCGCTTGCTAGCATCGTCGGTGAGATCATCGGCACCTACTACTTCCACCACAAGTCCATCGAGACGCTGTTCTATGAAGCAGGTGCTTCTGGTGACCCACCAGAGGGGAATGTTTACAAGAAGACTGAACTATGGCTCATTCGAGAGGGAAGGGAGGATGCAGCAAAGTCACTGCTGATTCTTGGGAAGGTCGTTGAAGACCTGATGGATGGTGATAGTGATAGGAACATTCCTTATGGTGAGAAGCCGAAATTCATCAAACGACTAACAGATGCACTTGCACGCAACCAGTTGAGCTACGGGTTCGGCGGTCAGATCTATGGTGCTACGAGTGTCACAGCACCAAGCAAGGCCTTAGGCGAAGCCCTCAAAGAATTCTCTGTTGCTGAGATCGAAGATGAGTTCAGCCGAGCAAACCGCTTCATCGATTCGGACCCGCCAGGAGCCGTAACAGCAGCCTGTGCCATCGTTGAGGCGCTCTGCAAGCACTACATCGCAGTAGAGAAGCTGGATCTTCCCAGCGTCCAAACGGTTAAGCCGCTGTGGCAGGCAGTCTCTAAGCACTTGAAGCTGTCACCCGATCGTGTCGAGGACGATGATTTGAAGCGCGTGCTCAGTGGTCTCAGCTCTATCGTTGATGGACTTGGTGCGTTCAGAACCCATGCTGGCAGCGCTCATGGTCAGCACAAGAGAACCTACAAAGTTGCACCACGACATGCACGCTTAGTTGTGCATGCGGCGCACTCCCTTTGTCTTTTCATTATTGAAACATGGCGCGCACGAAGCGCTGAGAAATAAGAGATCACATGGAAGCTCATACCCGTAATTTGAAGAAGCTGCTTGGGCGTAATGGGGTCAGGTGCACTTATCAGGCAACGGCGCTCGGCTCGCGTGGCCCGTATGGAACTGCGCCAGCGGCGCACACAGCCGCGCGAGACCCGCCAGCGTGTATTGACACGCCAGACCGTGTGCTTGCAATCTAGGCCCAAGGAGCGTCGAAACTCCTCACGTAGCGGTGCCCACCTCCGTCAAACCGGTGGGTTTTTTGTGCCTGCATCCTGCAGGGACAAGCCGACGCAATGCTTGCGTCGGGAGGGCGGCTAATACAACACCCGCAAGGGGAATATGCCCGCCGGCTACGTGCGGTTTCGAACCTCCCGACATCCCGTCGCCGTTGGCGGTGGTTCTTGGTTTGTTCCAGGAGGGCGTTGCCATGTCTACCGCACTATCCATACCGGCATCTGTGCCGGTTGATCTGTTGCCAGCTTCCGCTCACCGCCTGCGGTGGGATGTGGGCGAGGTGCTGTGCCGGCTCGCCGCACTCGCAGCTGTTGAGCAGGTGCGCGACGATCCCGCGCATCCGCTGAGTCGTCAGCCCGGCGTGTTACCGCACATCTCGCACCGCCAGTTCGCACGCAGGGCTGTGCCATTGCAGCAGTACGTCGCTGCAACCATCACCCGCTACCACCCGGAGGCGCCATGACACGCCGCCGCCCACCCACGGCATCTGCCAGCGCACGGCCCACCCGCGCGCGTACACGCCCCGCGCCACCCAAGCGGGTGCAGTGGGTCGTTGTGGAACCCGACCGCAGCAAGCTGCCACCGATGCTGCCGCCCGACCCGGACGCCTCCCCGCAAGGCCCCGGCACGCTGCGCGCACCCCGCCGCGCCCGCCGCCCGCGCCAATGCACCGTCAGCTACACCCATTACCCCGGCGCCCACGACCACGCCGGCGACCAGCACGTGCCCCACGTCCGCCTCAGCGGCCTATGGCTGGAACAACTGGGCTTTGCCATCGGCACCAAGCTGCGCATCACCGCCAGCGCGGGGCAGTTGTTGATGGAGGTGTTGCCGCCGGCGGAGGTGCCGGACAAGGCGCGCAGCGTGCGGCGATGATGCTGCGGCTGCCAGACGCCTTGCGATTGACCTCGGTGCCCGATGCCACTAGCGTCGCAGCCACACCAGTGCACAACGGACGCTTCATGATTGCGCGCCCCCTCTACGCCTTGCTCGCCACCCTGGCTCTGGGAGCTTGCGCCCACGCGGTGGCCACCCCAGCCCCGGCAACCGTCACGGAGACATCGGCCATGAATTCCTCAGCCGAATCCAAAGTCGCTCCCGTTGGCAGCGAACCCAGCGGGCCGATACGAACGGCAGAGGATGCGCTCACCCGCATGCTTGCATTGATTCAAGCAATTCACGGACTGGACGATCTGACACCCGACTACCTGCAGTCCAAAATGGGGGTTCCGGTGACGCGTGCGGCAGCTGATTCCAAGCGTTATGGCGCCAGTGCTCCGCTTACCAGTGAGTGGGGTTACAGCTTTGGCATGGACCAGACGCCTACTGCGGGGCGTTGGTTCGAGTTCACCTTTGTTCCAGCGCAAGCGGGTGCTTCCCCGTCCATGACGGAGATCTGCGGGATCGATTTCGATACGTTTACCAAGAAGCTGGAAAACATCGGGTTTGTACGTCAACGCAACATGGTGGAAGACGGCCGCTGGATGAGTGATCTCTACACGCGCCCAGGGATGCGTGTAGAGGTTTTCCCGAGAGGTGAAGCTGCGGAACCGCAAGAGTTGGTGGCGCACAAATGCGTCGAATGGGTCTACATCCGATAAGCTGAGGTAGCGGACATGTCACTCAGCCCTGGAGTTGTCAGGCCTCATAAAGCGATGAGTGCATAGGGCATTGGGGGTACTTGAGAGGCGTGCATGACACGATGACATTGAAAAACTGTCAAAATTCCCCCTGCAGCACCAACACTTATTGGAGAAAGGCCGTGCCCCTTGCAAACGATCCAATGCGCTTTGCACTCACGGCATTGATTACCTGCCTGATCGCTGGCTGCAGCCTGCAATCGCCGCCTGCAAACGTGCCTATCGCAAAGGAGCAGATAGAGATGAGAACGGTCGTCCCGTTGGTACGGAGTTTGACCCCACATGATCGTGGGCCTACAGAGCTGGAATTCGATGTGCCCGCACTGCCCGACGACGCGACTCCTCCCGTTTTCATCGGTGTGCGGATCACCGGTGTCGATCCAACTGCCGTCTCCCAAAGTGCTGACAGGCTGATTAGCGCTGGTGTTTCGGCCGAGCTCCACTTGGAGCGTATTGAACCATCCGGTCCGGTCTCCGTGGAATTGCAGCGTAGTCAGCGTGTGGGAGTAGGTCAGCAGGCGTCCATTCCCTTGTCAGCTGATGGTATGGCTCCTGGTCTGTTCGCTTTTGATGCGGACGGTACGACGCTGCAGGACGCCGGTTTGTCTACTGAACAGACCGCGTCCAGGGAGTTGGCGTTCGGCTATAGCAATGCTGTCCAGCCAGGCCGTTATCGGCTCAAACTGCGCTTTGATCAGAACGCCGAGGCGCTGGTTGCGGCTAATGCTCAACTTCTTGTCGCTTACACCTACAAAGGAAAGTGAGGGGAATGAGCATGGATGATCATGAAAAGCGCTATGCAGTCACTGTCTACGTCGCTGCCGCAGGTACGCCGTTGATGACCGGAGGCACATCCTTCGGCGGCCATATGTACTACTCGATTGACGACGGAACGACTGTCAAAAGTTATGGGTTCTCGCCCATCAAGCATGGTGAGGCTAGCGGGCCGGGAAAACCTTCGTTCAATGACGTCGACACCTATCAAAAACCGTATTACTCACGCACGATGGAGATTGATAAGGCCCAGTATGACAAGTTGGGGGCCTTCGGCGCGGCCCCTGCTAAGCACGGGTTCAATATGGAATATCACGGTGTTAAAAACAGTTGTATCGACTTCACGTGGGATGCGCTCAATCACGCTGGACTGTACCGGAAGACAAAAGATGGAGTTGATAAAGGCTTTGAGGGGGATATCAGACCCGTAGAAAACGTAGATGATATCAAGAGCATTCCTGCTCCTGTGCCTAAAAGTGAGTTGAATAAGGAGCACAACAATCCCAAGCCCAAGCAGGAACTTTGGCAGAAGGTGATTGGTGAGGCGCAGCCGCCCGGTGAGCAGGTATCTCCACTACAGGAAGTAACACAGCTTGCGAGAGTGCTGCCAACAGATCCGCTGCATCACCAAGCAGAAGAAGCCGTTCGCCGCCTTGAGCAAGGTCTCGGCCGCGAGTATGACGACAACAGCGCACGGCTGGCAGCAAGCAGCGCGTATTTAGCCAAAGAGAACGGGCTGTCGCGAATCGATCATGTCGTGCTGAGCGAGAACACCAAGTCCGTGCGCCAGGGCGAGAACGTCTTCGTTGTGGAAGGTGCGTTGAACGATCCCGCTCACAAGATGGCGCATATGAAGACAAGTGATGCGATTGCGCAGTCCGTCGAGCAATCCTTGGGGCAACTACAGGCCTTGGGCGAAACTCAGCGCCAACAGCAATCCCAGCAGCAGGAGCAACAGCGAGAGCAGTCGATTGCGCCTCAACACCGGATGGTGTGAGGGCTAGTGAAGTAACGGTTCTGAAATGACGGTTCCAGATTCACTTCCACGGCAGCCTGGCCGTCGCCAAACCATCGCGCCCATGCCTGCGCGCGTAGCGGCATAGATCGGCAGCGATGCTGGTAGTGAAACGACAACGGCCGCAGTACGCGGCCGTTGTCGTTAGATCAGGCAACCAGGATCGTCTTGACGATTCCCGATTCCCGATTCCCGATTCTCCCAATCCCGAATCCCGAATCCCGAATCCCCAAACTCACTGATCGCTGGAACGCAGTCCATCCACATCCAGGATCAGCGCCATGCGGCCATCGCCGATCAGGGTGGCGCCGGCGTAGCCGGGCAGGCCGCGCAGGGCACGGGGCAGGGGCTTGATCACCACTTCCTCGCGGCCGCGGACCTGGTCCACCACCAGGCCGAAACGGGTTTCGCCGGCCTGCAGCAGCACCACGGTCAGTAGCGGCGGTTGTTCGGCAGGCACGCCCAGCCAGCGACGCAGGTCGATCAGCGGCAGGGTATGCGAGCGGCGGTCCAGCACGGCGCGGCCGTCGAACCAGCCCAGCGACGTCTGCGGGGCGTGCAGCACCTCGACCACGCGGGCCAGCGGCAAGGCATAGACCGCTTCGCCGGCCTGCACCAGCAGGGTCGGCAGGATCGCCAGGGTCAGCGGCACGCGGATCATGAAGCGGCTGCCGCGGCCCAGCTCGGACTGGATCTGGATCTGCCCGCTGAGTTCGCGGATGCGCGATTGCACCACGTCCATGCCCACGCCACGGCCGGAGATGTCGGTGACCTCGGCCTTGGTCGAGAAGCCCGGCATGAAGATCAGATGCAGGCACTCGTCGGTGCTCAGGCGGGCGGCGGCTTCGGCGTCGATCAGGCCCTTGTTGCGGGCGATCTCGCGCAGGCGTTCGGGGTCGATGCCGGCGCCGTCGTCCTGGATCTCGATGCTGACGTAGTCGCCTTCCTGCTGCGCAGACAGCCGCACATGGCCGCTGCGCGGCTTGCCGGTGGCTTCGCGCAGGGCCGGCGATTCGATGCCGTGGTCGATGGCGTTGCGCACCAGGTGCACCAGCGGGTCGGCCAGGGCCTCGACCAGGTTGCGGTCCAGTTCCGTCTCGGCGCCGATCAGTTCCAGCTCCACTTCCTTGGACAGCGTGCGCGCGACATCGCGGGCCACCTTGGGGAAGCGCGCAAACACCTTGCTGACCGGCTGCATGCGGGTGCGCATCACCGCGGTCTGCAGGCGTGCGGTGGCGATGTCCAGCGTGCTGACCGCGCGGTCGAGTTCCTCGTCGCGCAGGCGGGTGCGCAGGGTCTTGAGGCGATTGCGCGACAGCACCAGTTCGCCGATCAGGTTGACGATGGCATCCAGGCGCTTGGTGTCCACGCGCACGGTCTGCTCGGCGTCGGCTCCCTTGGCCGCCGCCTTGGGCGCGGCCTTGGCGCCGGGCGCAGCGGCGCCATGTGCGTCGTCGGGTGCGGGCGCTGCGGCGGCGGCCTTGGGCGCGGCCTTGACCGCCGGCGGGCCGCTCTTGGCATCGAACTGCGCAATCAGCGAGGCCGGTGCATGCGGCACGGCTTCGCCCGAGCCCATTGCATCCAGCATGGCCTGCAGGTAATCCAGCGACTGCTGCGCGGCATCGAAGTGATGCGCCTGCAACACTGCCTGGCCGGAGCGCGCCATGCCCAGGGTTTCCTCGGCGGCGTGGCAGAGCTCGACCATGGGCTTGATCGCCAGAAAGCCGGCGCCGCCCTTGAGCGTGTGAAAGCCGCGGAATACCGCATTGAGCTGATCGGCTTCGTCCGGTGCCTGCTCCAGCGACACCAGCTGTTCGCCGAGGCGATCCAGGATTTCCTGGGCCTCGACGATGAAATCGGCAGCAATATCGTCTGGAACAGCACTCATGGTTACAGCCCCAATCCGGACAGCAGGTCATCGGCGTCGTCCTGCGACACCGCGTGACGGTCCAGGCCCTTGACTGCAGGACCGGCAAGACCGCCGTCGTCTTTCTTCGGCTCTGGATTCTTCGGCGGCAGGCCGAGCGCACCGAAACCCTCGTGCACGCGCCGGACGATGCCGGCCACGCGCCGGATGATCTGCCCACTCAGGTCCTGGTAGCTCTGCGCCAGCGACAGCTCGGTCAGGTTGTGGCGCATCTTGTCCATCAGCGCGCCCTGGTCCTGATTCAGACCGCCGTCGCGTAGCTGGTTGGCCAGCTCACGGCATTCCTCGACCAGATCCAGCGTGCGATGGCTGGCCTTCTCGGTCATTTCCACCACGTGGTCCAGGCGCGAGCAGGCATCGTCCAGCTCGCCGGCCTCTTCGGGCACGGTGGGCAACTCGCCCAGCGCCTGACCGAGTTCGCGCGCGAGCCGGCTCAGGCCCTGCATCATCGGGCGCGTGCGCAGGGCGGCGAGGTGGTCGACCTCGCGCTTCCACGCAGCTTCGTCACCGCTTTCCAGTGCATCGAGCGCGCCCTGCAGGCGGTCGATCAACGCGGCGCGTTCGGCATTGGTGTCCACGGTGACGTTCATCAGGCGGTCGCCGCCAGACGTTCGAATACCTTGCCCAGTTTCTCTTCCAGCGTCTGCGCGGTGAACGGCTTGATGATGTAGCCGTTCACGCCGCACTGGGCCGCTTCGATGATCTGCTCGCGCTTGGCTTCGGCAGTCACCATCATCACCGGCAGGTGCTTGAGCTTGGCGTCGGCGCGGATGTTGCGCAGCAGGTCGATGCCGGTCATGCCAGGCATGTTCCAGTCGGTGACCACGAAATCGAACGGGCCGGACCGCAACGCAGCCAACGCGCTGTTGCCGTCTTCGGCCTCTGCGGTATTGGTGAAGCCAAGATCGCCCAACAGATTCTTGACGATGCGTCGCATCGTCGAGAAGTCGTCCACGATCAAAATCCGCATGTTCTTGTTCACATCAAGCTCCTAACACGAAAAATTATTCGTCAATTTCGACACCGGCGTCGGCCAGTTCGAAGACCTTGAGGCGGCCGCGCAGACGTACCACCGCCTGGCCATGGATCTGGCAGACGCGCGATTCGCTGACACCGAGCACGGCGCCGATTTCTTTCAGGTTCAATTCCTGTTCGTAGTAGAGCGACAGCACCAGCTGCTCGCGCTCGGGCAACTGGCCGATCGCCTTGCCCAGCTCGCGGCCGAATTCGCCACGCTCCATCATCTGCTGCGGATTGGGGCCACCCTTGGCGGTGGTGTCCAGCTCGCCATGATCCTCGATCCGCGACTCCAGGCTCAGCACCTGGCCGCGGGCGGCATCTTCCATCAGACGCAGGTAATCGGGCAGCGGTATTTCCATCGCGGCGGCCACTTCGGTGGCAGCGGCGGCGCGGCCGGTGTGCTGTTCGATCTTGCGGACGGCAGCGGCAGCGTCGCGTGCGCGACGGTGCACCGACCGCGGTACCCAGTCGCCCCGGCGGATCTCGTCGATCATCGAGCCACGGATGCGGATCGAGGCATAGGTCTCGAACGAGGCGCCCTGCTCTGAGTCGTAACTGCGCGAGGCTTCGATCAGGCCGATCATGCCGGCCTGGATCAGATCGTCCACTTCCACGCTCGCCGGCAGGCGCGCGGCCAGATGGTGGGCGATGCGGCGCACCAGGTCGGCGTGTTGGGTGACGATATCGTTGGCGTTGTTGCGCTGCACGGCGCGGTACTGCGCGCTGGCTGTTGCGGTGGCGGTGCTCATGCGGCCACTCCCCGTTGGATGATGCGTTCGACGAAGAACTCGACATTGCCGCGCGGCACCGTGGGGGCCTGCCAGCGCGAGGTACGGCGAGCGATTTCTGCGATGGCCTGCGCCGACGGACTGGCGGGGTAGGCCTTGATGACCGGTTGCTGGCGCTGCACCGACAGACGCAACCAATCGTCCTGCGGCACGTGGCCGAGGTAGTTCAGCGACACGTCGCCGAGGAACTTTTCGCACACCCGCGACAGCTTGTCGTACAGCAGGCGGCCTTCGTTGGGGTCGCGCACCATGTTGGCGATGATCTGCAGGCGGTCCACGCCACGCTCGCGCGAGAGCACCTTGATCAGCGCGTAGGCGTCGGTGATGGAGGCCGGTTCGTCGCAGACCACCACCACGGTGTCCTGCGCGGCCTGGCAGAAGGTCAGCACGCTGTCGGTGATGCCGGCGGCGGTGTCGATGACCATCACGTCCAGGTCGCGTTCCAGTTCGGAGAACACGTTGACCAGGCCGATGTGCTGGGCGGGGGCCAGTTCGGCCATATGGCGGCGACCGGAAGCGGCCGGGACCACCAGCACGCCGCCGGGGCCTTCGATGATCACTTCATCCAGCGTGCAGCGGCCGGCGATCAGGTCGGCCAGGGTGTACTTGGGCGACAGGCCCAGCACCACGTCCAGGTTGGCCAGGCCCAGGTCGGCATCCAGCAGCAGGGTGCGCTTGCCCATGTCGGCCAAGGCCACGGCAAGGTTGGCGGAGATGTTGGTTTTCCCCACGCCGCCCTTGCCGCCGGTCACGGCGATGGTGCGCACCGGGCCCAGGGGCTCGGGACGGGTCGCCGACAGGGGGAAGGCGTTGGTCAGCTTGGCGTATTCACGCGACTGCATGGTTGTGCTCCGGAGTACAGGGCTTATCGGCAGCGCGCCGCAAATCTTCAAGGCGAAGAACGAGACTGGCGGCATTGGCGCGGTGCAGGTCGTCGGGGACCCGCTGTCCGTCAGTCACCCAGGTGATGGGCATTTGGTGATCGACGACGACCGACAGCGCACTACCGAAGCGGCCGGTCTCGTCAAGTTTGGTCAGCACCACGCCCTGGGGCTTGGCGTGGGCGAAGCGGCGCACGACCTCGTCGAGGTCGGAAAAGTGCGCGTTGGCAGGCAACACCAGCAGCGAGGTGACCTGGTGCGCGGCGCGCAGCCAGTTCAGCTGCGCGGCCAGGGCGCGGTCGCGCTGGCCCATGCCGGCGGTGTCGATCAGCACCAGCTTGTAGTCGCGCAGGCGCTCGAGCAGTTCCAGCAGGCTCCCGGCGCTGTCGGCCTCGTGCACGGCGATGCCGAGCTGACGGCCGTAGCTGTGCAGCTGCTCGCGGCCGCCGACGCGCTGGGTGTCGGTGGTGACCAGGGCCACGTCGCGCGGGGCGTGCTGGGCGGCGAAGCGCTGGGCGAGCTTGGCGATGGTGGTGGTCTTGCCGGCGCCGGTCGGGCCGACCAGGGCGATCACGCCGCCGCGTTCCAGCGGGTCGACCGGGGCCACCGGCAGGCGCTTGGACAGCAGCCCCAGCATCAGCCCGCGGCCGCGGTGCAATTCGGTATCGGCCGGGATCTGCAGTGCCACGTCGCGGATCAGGCCGGCGTCGAAGCCGTAGTCGTCCATCAGTTCCAGGGCCTGCGCACGCACCGGTGAGCCACGCAGGCGCTCGTCGGTGAGGCGGTTCATTTCGCGCTCGATCATCTGCCGCATCAGCGCCAGCTCGCCGCGCAGCTGCTTGAGTTCTTCATCGTTCTGCGGCGCCGGGGCGGCGGCGACCGGCACCGCGGCCAGGGCCGGCGGGGCGACCACCAGCGGCGGCAACGCGGCCGGCGGCAGGATCTGCGGCAGCGCGTCCAGGTCGAAGTCGGCCTCGTCGGCCAGCGCGTCCTCGTCCTGGTCGTAGCCGGCCAGCGCAGGGGCAGCGGCGGCGGCCATGATCGGGGTCGGCGCCTGCACCGGCGCGGCCTGCACGGCAGCGCGTGGTACCGGGGCGGTGGTCAGGAAGTCGGCGAACAGTTGTTCCGGCACGGCCGACAACGCATGGTCCTGACGCGGCGCGGCGGAGACTGCGACCGCACGGGCCAGGGCCTGGGCGGCGGGCGAGGGGACGGTGGCGCTACGCACCGGCACGGCGACCGGGGCCTGGCGCGGCACGTTGACCGGCTGGCGCAGCGCCATTGCGGCGATCATGTCTTCGGCGGCGCTGGCAACGCGCTGGCGCTGGCTCGTGCCGGCATCGGCGGCCGGCTTCAGCGGTGCGTGGACCGGTGCGGCGGCGACTTGTGGGGCCGGTGCCTGCGGAGCTGGTGCCGACGGGATCGGCGTGGCGGCAACGGCCGGCGTCTCGGAGCGCGCGGTTTCCAGGGCGCGCTGCACGAGTTCTTCGTCGTAGTTGCTGGCAGCGACGATCTCGATGCCTTCGGCGGTGCGGCGATTGGACAGGATCACTGCGTCCGGGCCGTGTTCTTCACGCACCATGCGGAATGCGGTGCGCATATCCGGGGCAACGAAACGTTTGATTTTCATGCGAAGTGCCTCCAGGAACGGGACCCGCCGGACGCCGGACGGGTGCGCGATGAATGTGGGTGTGTTGCCAGCGTCATGAGTTGCCTGTCCCGTTCGGTTGTTCCAAGTGCTGCTCTCGCCCCGCAGCGGTGGCGCTGGCTGCGGTCTCGGCAGAGCTAATGCACGCGGCGTGCCAAAACGGGGTGCCGGGGTTCCGGCGCGAGCCACTGTGCGTCGGGACAGGGCGGGGGCTGTGCGTCGGGTCTGGCCGCAAGGTTTCAAGTTAATGGATTGATTGGCTTTTTTTCGGCGCGGCGATGCGGTGGTTTCCCTGTGCAGGAGGATGCGCTGGCGGGCCGCAGGTCCAGCCTGGGGCGCTCGGAACGCTGGAAGCGGTCAGCGCCGTGCAATCGATTGGAGATCCGGACCAGTGGCGGCTTTCCGACGCCGGGTGTGCTGGTCGGTCGCCGGCCTGCAGCCATCGCTGGCCGGCATGACGGCCTGGCGAGGATAGGTGCGTAGGAGCGCACCCGGGCGCGACGGGTTGTGACGGTAAAGCTTGTCGCGCCCAGGTGCGCTCCTACCGTGGTGTCGGCGTCTGCGGCGTGTCCTTGGATTGCCCGGCCTGTCGTAGGAGCGCACCCGGGCGCGACGGGTTGTGCCGGTGAAGCTTGTCGCGCCCAGGTGCGCTCCTACGAGGTGCGTTTGTTGGAGGGCCGGTCTCAGCTGATCGTGCCGACCAGCTTCAGGCGCTTGTCTTCCGGCACTTCGCTGTAGGCCAGCACCGACAGGCTCGGGACGCTGTGGCGAACCAGGCGGGCCAATGCGGCGCGGACCTGGCCAGGCACCAGCACCACCGCCGGTTCGTTGCGCGCCTCCTGCTTGCCGACGCAGTCGGCCAGGCTCTGGTGCAGGCGCTCGGCCAGGCCCGGTTCCAGCGCCACGCCGTTGCCGTGGGTGGATTCCTGCAGCACGCGCTCCAGCTGCGGGGCCAGCGTGTAGACCGGCAGCTCGGCCGACATGCCGGCGATCTCCTGCACGATGAAACGGCCCAGCGACGTGCGTACTGCGGCGGTGAGCGTGGTCGGGTCCTGGCTGTGCGGGGCGTGTTCGACCAGCGCTTCGACGATCTTGCGCAGCTGACGCACCGGGATGCGCTCGATCAACAGGTTCTGCAGCACGCGCACCACCACCGACAGCGGTAGCGCCTTCGGGGTGAGGTCTTCGACCATCTTCGGCGCGGTCTTGGCCAGGGTCGCCAGTAGCTGCTGCACCTCCTCGTGGCCGAGCAGTTCCGGGGCGTGTTCGCGGATGAGGTGCGATAGATGGGTGGCGACCACGGTGGCCGGGTCGACCACGGTGTAGCCCATCGACTCGGCATAGGCGCGTTGATGCGGCTGGATCCAGGTGGCATCCAGGCCGAACGCCGGGTCCTTGCCGGGGATACCGTCGAGCTGGCCGAGCGCACCGCCCGGGTCCAGCGCCAGCTCACGATCGGGATAGATTTCCGCGGTGGCCACCGGCACCCCGTGCACCAGCAGCCGGTAGGCGTTGGCCGACAGCTCCAGGTTGTCGCGGATATGCACCGGCGGCACCAGGAAACCGATGTCCTGGGTGAGCTTGCGGCGCACGCCCTTGATGCGCGCCATCAGCTCGCCGCCCTGGTGCTTGTCCACCAGCGGAATCAGCCGGTAGCCCACCTCCAGGCCCAGTGGATCGATCGGGCGCAGCTCGTCCCAGCTGAGCTCGGAGCTGGCCTGGGCGGCGGTGGCCGCGGCGGCGGCCTTGGGATCGGTGGCCGGGTCGCCGGTCGGCGGAATGACCAGGCTGCGCTTGTACATTTTCCAGGCGATCACGCCCAGGATCAGGCCCAGCGTCAAAAACGCGACGTTGGGCATGCCCGGCACCAGGCCGACCAGTCCCAGGATGGCCGCGGCCACGGCGAGGGCGCGGTGCTGCCCGAACACCTGGCTGATCATGGCGCCGCGCATGTCCTGCGCGCGCGAGGCGCGGGTCACCAGCAAGGCGACCGAGGACGACACCAGCAGGGCCGGCAGCTGCGCCACCAGACCGTCGCCGATCGACAGCAGGGTGTAGGTGGAGGCGGCATCCACAAAGCTCATGCCGTGCTGGAACATGCCCACCGCCATGCCGCCGATGAGGTTGATGAACAGGATCAGGATGGCGGCGATGGCGTCGCCGCGGATGAACTTGTTGGCGCCGTCCATCGCGCCGTAGAAGTCGGCTTCCTCGCGGACTTCCTCGCGTCGGGCCTTGGCTTCCTCGCGCGTCAGCAAACCGGCGTTGAGGTCGGCGTCGATGGCCATCTGCTTGCCGGGCATGGCGTCCAGGATGAAGCGCGCGGTCACTTCCGACACGCGCCCGGCACCCTTGGTGATGACCACGAAGTTGATGATGGTCAGGATCGCGAACACCACGATACCCACGGCGTAGTTGCCACCGATCACGAACTGGCCGAACGCCTCGATCACCTTGCCGGCGGCGGCATGGCCGTCCTGGCCGTTGATCAGGATCACGCGGCTGGAGGCGACGTTCAGCGCCAGGCGCAGCATCGTGGTCATCAACAGCACGATCGGGAAAATGGTGAATTCCAGCGGCCGCTGCACGTACACCACCGCCAGCAGCACCATCAGCGAGATGGCGATGTTGAAGGTGAACAGGGCATCCAGCACTGGCGCGGCCAGCGGCACCATCAGCATGGCCAGCATGGCCATCAGGGCCAGCGGCGCGCCCAGGCCATTGCGCAGCAACTCCATGACGCGCCGGGCATTCATCGGGGCGGGTTGGGCGCTCATGCGCTGGCTCCCTTGCCGAACTCATCCACGTCCAGCGACGGCAATTCCGGCATCGGGCCGCCGTTCCAGCCACGCAGCTGGTAGACGTAGGACAGCACCTGGGCCACGACCGAATAGAGTCTCACGGGAATTTCCTTGCCGATTTGCGCTTCTCTATACAAGGCGCGTGCCAAAGGCGGGGCGGTGACGATCGCTACGCGGTGCTGTTCGCAGGCTTCGCGGATGCGGAAGGCCATTTCGTCCACGCCCTTGGCCACCACGATCGGGGCGCGCATCTTGCCGCCCTCATACTTGAGCGCGACCGCGTAGTGGGTCGGATTCATCAGCACCACGTCGGCCTTGGGCACCGCTTCCATCATCTGCCGCTGCGACATCTGCATCTGCATCTGGCGGATGCGGCCCTTGACCTCCGGGCTGCCCTCGCTTTCCTTCATCTCGCGCTTGATCTCTTCGCGGGTCATCTTCAACTTCCGCAGCCAGTTCCACTTCTGGTACGGCGCGTCGATGGCGGCCAGCAGCACCAGCGCACCGGCGGTGTAGAACAGCAGGCTCTTGGTGAAGTCCAGGCCGTTGCCCACCGCCTGTTCCAGCGGCTGGTTCACCAGCGAGCGCAGGCCGTGCAGGCCCTTGGAGATGCACAGGCTGGCGGCCAGTCCGACGAACAGCAGCCGCAGCACCGACTTGACCAGCTCGGCCAGGCTGTTGCTGCCCCACATGCGCTTGATCCCGTTGGCCGGGTTGAGCTTGGTGAGGTCGGGCATGATCGCCTTGGCGGAAAAATGCAGTCCGCTCATCAACAGCGGGCCGGCCAGGCCGGCGGCCAGGCAGATGCCGATCAGCGGCACCATTACCCACAACAGTTGCAGCAACAGATCGCCGAAGTGGCCGAACAGCGCCATCGGGTTTTCGCGCATCTTCGGGTCCGGGCTGAGCGCGGTCTTCATCCAGACGCTGGCGCCGTCGCCGATGCCCCGCGCCAGGGCCATCAGCGCGAACACGCCGGCCCCGAACACCGCAGCGGTGGACAACTCGCGCGATTGCGGGATGTTGCCCTGCTCGCGGGCTTCGCGCAGGCGTTTTTCGGTGGGAAGCTCTGTGCGTTCGCCGCCGTCTTCGGACTCGGACATGGGGGTGCCGGTGACTGGTCAGCCATGCATCATGCAAGCGGCGTTCCAGTTGGTGGGGCCGGGATTGGGGAGTCGGTAATCGGGAGTCGCGAAGCGGGAGTGGGGAAAGCGGGAGTGGGGAAAGCGGGACGCCGCGGCCATGAGTGGAGCCGCTGGCGGGTGTTGTGGTGGTGAGCGGAAGGGCAGCAGGGCGGGGGTGGCCCACCTGCCGCCACTGATGTTCGGCTCGGTTGGCGGGTTACAGGTCGATCGCCGGTGCGGGGGCGGCGGTCGTTTTGACGCCCTTTGCTCAGCCGGTCGGGCGACGCGGGCCGTCGCGTTGGGCGACGACCCGTGCGATGAAGCGCTCGGCGTCCATCGGCCGGCCCAGCAGATAGCCCTGCAGCTGATCGCAGCCCAGGCGTTCGAGCGTGTTGCGCTGGGCCGTGGTCTCCACGCCTTCGGCCACCACCTGCAGGCGCATGGTGTGGGCCAGCGCCACCACCGCGGCGACGATGGCGATGTCTTCCGGGCCGTTGTCCATGGCCTGCACGAAGCTGCGGTCGATCTTGAGTTCGTGCGCGGGCAGCCTGCGCAGGTACATCAGGTTGGAATAGCCGGTGCCGAAGTCGTCGATGGCGATGCGCACGCCCAGCGTATTGAGCTGGTCGAGCGTGCGCAGGCAGGCCTCGGCATCGCGCATGGCCATGCTTTCGGTGATTTCCAGGGTGAGTTGGGCCGGTGGGATCGCGCAGTCGGCCAGGATGGTGGTCACCTCGTCCAGCAGGCTGGGCGAGGCCAGTTGCATGGCCGACAGGTTGACCGCCACCCGCCAGTGCCCATGCCCGGCCTCGCGCCAGGCGCGCATCTGTCGGCAGGCCTGCTGCAGGACCCAGCTGCCGAGGGGGCCGATCATGCCGCTGCGTTCGGCCAGCGGGATGAAGCTGTCCGGCGGCACCAGGCCGTGCTCGGGGTGTTGCCAGCGGATCAGCGCCTCGGCGCCGATCGGGCGGCCATCGTCGGCGCAGTACTTTGGCTGGTAATGCAGGACGAACTGGCCCAGTTCCAGCGCACGCGGCAGGTCCTGCAGCAGCTGCAGGCGCTCGCGGGTGGTGCCGGTCATCGAGTGCTCGAAAAAGCTGTAACGGTTGCGCCCGGCCTGTTTGGCGTGACGCATCGCCGCGTCGGCATGGGTCATCAACTGATGCTCGCTGCCGGCACCCTCGGGATACAGCGCAATGCCGACGCTGCTGCTGAGGCGCAACTCCTGGTCGGCGACCAGGAACGGCACCGCCAGCGCCTGCAGCAGATGCGCGGCGATAGCGGCGGCATCCTCGGGGTCGGCGATGGCGGACACCAGCACGAATTCGTCGGCACCCAGCCGCGCCAGGCTGCCGTGGGCACGCTGATGCGCACGCATGCGCTCGGCCACCGCCACCAGCAACTGGTCGCCGAAATGGTGACCGTAGCCGTCGTTGATCGCCTTGAAGCCATCCAGGTTGATCAGTACCACCGCAAAGCGTTGCCCGTCGCGCTGGGCGCGGTCGATGCGTTGCAGCACATGCTCGTGCAGCAGCACCCGGTTGGGCAGGCGGGTGAGCGGGTCGTGCAGGGCCGCCAGCACCAGCTCGGCATTGGCCTGCGCCAACGATCGGGAGAGTACGTCGGTGCGCTGCTGGAACCGCCGCGACAGCACCGAGATCACCAACGCCAGCACCAACAGCGCCAGCGTGACCAGCACCACCGCTGCGGCCAGCCAGGGCAAGGGCAGTTGCGCACCGGCCGCCGCGCCGCAGCGGCTGCCGGGCGCGAACTGCGCCGCCGCCATGCCGGTGTAATGCATGCCCACGATCGCCAGGCCCATGATCACTGCGGCGATCAGGCGCAGGCCGTAACAGCGGCCATCGTGGCGTAGCCGGAAGGCGATCC
The DNA here is from genome assembly GCF_014199025.1 of Xanthomonas sp. CFBP 8152. NCBI lineage: Bacteria > Pseudomonadati > Pseudomonadota > Gammaproteobacteria > Lysobacterales > Lysobacteraceae > Xanthomonas > Xanthomonas sp. CFBP 8152. The sequence continues at coordinate 160,170 of NZ_JACHNO010000005.1, read as the reverse complement.
ACAACGCCGCTGCCGAGGCGCCGATGGCGATGGCCAGGGACAGCGCAAACAGCAGCGGGTCGTAGGTGATGGCCGGGGACATGCGCAGCGCGCTCATGCCCATGTAGTGCATCAGCGCAATGCCCAGGCCCATCAGCACTGCACCCAGGCCCAATCGCGGCCATGGCAGGTCCGCACGCGAGGTCAGCCATAGCGCGAAGGCCGAGGCCAGAATCGCCGCCAGCATCGAATAGGTCGTCAACGCCGGGTCATAGCCCAATGGGATGGGCAGGCGAAACGCCAGCATGCCGACGAAGTGCATCGACCAGATGCCGATTCCCATCGCCACCGCGCCGCCCATCAGCCAGGCCACGGCACCGCGGCCACGACTGGCAGTCACACGTGCGGCCAGATGCAGCGCGGTATAGGCAGCCAGCACGGCCACCACCAGCGACAGCATCACCATGCCAGGGTTATAGGTTTCGACCACCCATCCACTTCCAGCGCCGACGGACGCGTTTGCTCAAGCACGTAGCGACCCCGGGCGCCACTTCTTGAGCGCCTGCAGGCAACCGTTGGCGATCGGACGCGCGCATGCGCCGGTCGACCGGGCGCGGGCAACCGGCGATGTCGTGATGTCGTGGTCGGCCGTGGGGCTTTTCCGCACAGAGGGACGGTGCCGACGATGCTGCAGTGCTGTGATCGACGTGCTGGTGGTTGCCACTGCATGCGTCGATGCCGTGCATCGGAGCTAAGGTCGGTCTTTACGAGACGGCCTGCGCCGACCCATGCCGCTTGGGCTCATGCCATCGACGATTCGGGCTCTTCCGGTTCGATGCGATTGCGGCCATGCCGCTTGGCGCGGTAAAGCGCCTGGTCGGCACGCGCCAGCAGCGTGGCGGCGTTATCCCCGCTCCGGAACCAGGCCACGCCGACCGAACAGGTCACCTGCAGGGGCCGGGCGGTACCGACCTCGTACGGTGCCAGGCTGAGCTGCTCGTGGATGGCGCGCAGCCGGTGCTGGCTGTGCCGCGGCATGCCCGGCAGCAACAGCAGCAGTTCTTCGCCGCCGTAACGGCCCACCTTGTCCGAGTCGCGCAGGCAGGCGGTCAGGCGGGCGCCGACCTTGGCCAGCACCGCATCGCCGACCAGATGCCCATGCTCGTCGTTGACCAGCTTGAAATGGTCCAGATCGATCAGCACCACCGCCAGCGGATGCCCGCCGTGCGCGCAGGCCTGCAGTTCGTCGGCCATGGCTTCGAGCACGCCGGAGCGGTTGAGCAGGCCGGTCAAGGCGTCGTGGCTGGCCTTCAGGGCCAGCGCTGCGCGCGCGCTTTCCAGATCGCGTTTTTCGTGCTCCAGCTGACAGGTGCGCTCGGCCACCAGTTCGGCCAGCATGCGCTCGCGCGCGACCAGTTGGCCGTGCCGCCAGCGCCACAGGCCGGCCAGCAATGCACTGCCGATCAGCACATACGACGCGATCGCCGGCGGGCTGCGCCACCACAGCGGGGCCACCGCAAACGGCAGCTCGGCGATCGTCGAGGCGGTGCGGCGGTAGTGGTCCAGCACCTGCACCTGCAGACGGAAGTGCCCGGAGGGCAGCGGCGCCTGGTCGATCGACAGGTTGTTGCCCTGGATCCATTCGTTGTGCAGACCGAGCAGGCGGTAACGCACCGTCAGGCGACTCGGGTCGTCGTACACCTCCATCGTCGACAGCTCGATATGCAGCGGCTTGTCGCTCCAGCCCAGCAACTGGCCGCGTTGCACCGGCACGCCGCCACGGCTGACGCTGTCGATGCGTACGCTGGGCTGGCGCGCATCGAACAGCCGCGCCGGATCGAGCAGATGACTCACCCCGCGCGCGGTGCCGATCCATACCGAACCATCTGGATCCTCGGCGAAGGCGGCTTCGGAGATGTCGTCCCAGAGCAGGCCTTGCGACTGCGACAGATGCACCCACCTCCCACCGTCGTAGATCTCCACGCCACGCGCATGCCCCACCCAGACCCGGCCGAGGCTGTCGCCGCGCATCACGTAGACACCGACATCGCGCAGCGCTTGGTCGCTGGTCGCCTGCAGATCCAGCGTGTCGCCCAGCAGCATGCCGTGCCAGAGACCCGGCCGATAGAACGCCAGCCACACCTCGCCGCTATCGCTGATATGGAACTTGCTGATCCACGGGTCGGACGTGCCGCCATTGACCAGTACCTTGAGCTTGGACCAGCGCGCGCCCTGCAGGCGGAACAACCCGTTGGCGGTGGACACCCACAGCGTGCCGCTGGCGGTCTGCTGGATATCGGTATAGGCGATCGTGGGCATGTCGGTGACCGCTTCCACCGTGCCGCCCTCCAGCGGGCGCTGGATCACGAACAGCCCACCCACACTGAGCATCCACATCCGCCCCTGTCGATCGATCAGCAGGCGGCGCGCGGTGCGCGGCAGTTTGGCAATCTGGGTATTGCGGCCATCCGGCCAGGTGCGGCGCAGGAAACCGGCCGAATTGAGCGTCCACAGGCTGCCGTCGGCGCTGCGTTGCATGCCCACGATCTGGATCCCGGAGGCCTGCAGGGCCGGAACGAACCGGCCGCTCGGATCGACCTGGCGGCCGGTGCCGTGCTCGTTGCCGACCAGCAGCGCGCCCTGCGCGTCGCGCGCGATCGACCAGGTGGGTGCGGCCGGCATGCCTTGCGAGGCGTCCCAGTTTTCGATCCAGTCGTAGCCGGCCCAGCGCACCAGGCCTTCGCCATCGACGGTCATCCAGACATCGCCATCGCGGTCCACCACAATCGCATCGCTGCTGCCGGGCGGCAGCCCGTTGTCGGCACCGAAGCTGCGCCAGCGGCCGTTTTCCCAGCGCGCCAGCCCGTCGTTGCGACGCACCAGCACGCGCCCCTTGCGGTCCAGTACCAACGGCGCCTGTCGCCCGATGGTGCTGCCGTCGAGCAATGGCAGCGGCCGTACACGGAAGGTGCTTGCCCCTGGCGCGCGATAGAGCAGGTTGCCGGTGCCACGCACCCAGAGTGCGCCCTCGTGATCGCGCAACACGCTGTACCAGCGATCTTCCGGCACGCCTTGTTGCGGCCCGTAGACCTGCACCTTGCGCTGCGCATCGATGGCGCATAGCCGCTTGGCGCAGCCAGCCCACAAGGTGTCGCCTTCCACCGACAGGCTCAGCACCTTGGATAGTTCGGGCACGCGCACCCGGGTGGCGGTGTCCAGCAGCGGTTCGCTGTGCCAGTGACCATTGCCGCGCGCACTCAGCCGTTCTAGCGTGCCGCCGTTGGCCAGCACCGTGCCCCAGGAGGGACTGGCCAGCAGCATGCCTTCCTGCAGATGTTCGGCCTCATCGGGGGCCAGCTTGCGAAAGCCATGCTCGTCGCCGACAAACAGGGCCTGGAAGCCTGCCACCCACAGCCGACCGTCAGCGGCTTCGGTCATCGAGGTGATTGGTTCGTTGCGCATGCCATCCAGCACGACCTGCTGGAAGCTGCGCCCGTTGTAGCGATACAGGCCGCTTTCGGTACACACCCATAGCAGCGTGGCGCGGGTCTGCAGCAGACAGGTGCCGGCGAGCCCGAGCAAGCCCTGGTCGTGGGCGTAACGTCGGATGCTCGCGCTCTGCGCGCCCGCCAGATCGGCCAGCGACAGCAAGGCCAGCAGCACTGCAAGAAACGGTGCACGCCGGCCTGACGACCTGCATTGGCGGTACTGAAACCCCACGGGCGTTGCACTCTCCCACGCATCGGCAGGTGTGGTCCGCGATCATCGCGCGGGCATCTCACGCTTGCCATGGGCGGCCGACATACCAGGCCGCGGTACACCGACTAGCGGCTGTTCACGCGTGTTTCTTTAATGCTTAAGCCGACACGGCGGCGCGCTTGCGCAGCAGGCACGGCCATTGTCCGGCGCGTGATCGTTCCGGGCCGCGCAGTGTCGCTGTAAGCGGATCGCGCAGATTGCTTGATGCCGATTTCGAAACGGCTGCGTGCTGCTCGCGCACAAACACCTGCGTGGCCTCAGGCATGTGGTGTTGAGCGACGCGTCTGTCGGCGCTGTTTTTTGGCCCTGCGTCGAGACGCAGGTTCAGCCGCTGGCCGCGGCGGCATAGCTCACATGGTCGTACTCGATGCGGTTGCGTCCACTGCGTTTGGCGCGATAGAGCGCGGCGTCGGCGCGCGCCAGCAGCTGTTCCAGGGTTTCGCCCGCCTGGAACCATGCCACGCCGGCCGAGCAGGTCACCGGCAACACGCCGCCATCGATCAGGTAGTCGCCACAGATCCCACGGTGCAATGCCTGCAGTCGATGGGTGGCCTCGGCACTCAGGCCCGGCAGCAGCGCCAGCAATTCCTCGCCGCCGTAGCGACCGATGCGGTCGTCGCCGCGTACCAGCGCATCCAGGCGCCGGCCGACCTCGGCCAGTACCGCGTCCCCGGCCAGGTGGCCGTGCTGATCGTTGACCAGCTTGAAGTGGTCCAGGTCGATCAGCACCACCGCCAGCGGCCGCGTGCTGCTATCGGCACGCGCCAGCATGCCGCGCAGCGCGTGCAGGATGCCGGCGCGATTGAGCAGCCCGGTCAGTTCGTCGTGGGTGGCCTTGAGCGCGAGTTCGACGCGTGCCGCTTCCAGCTCGCGCTTGTCCTGTTCCAGCTCGGCAGTGCGCTCGGCCACCAGTTGCTCCAGCTCGCGTTTGCGCCGCAGCAGTTTGCGCGTACGCCAGCGCAGCAGCGCGATCACCGCCGCAATGCCCAGCAGCACGTAACCGGCTACTGCCGGCGTGCTGCGCCACCACGGCGGGCGCAGTACGAAACGCAGCCGCGCAACCGGGCTGGCGCTGCGCTGATAGGCATCCAGCGCCTGTACTTCCAGCGTGTAGGTGCCGGGGGGCAGCAGGGGATAGGTGAGGTGACTGAGCGAGGTCTGGGTCCAGCGCGCCTGGTGGCCCTCCACCCGGTAGCGGAAGCTGATGCGGTCCGGGCCGCCTTCGGCGCCGGGTGCGCTGATGTCCACATCCAGCGGCACCTGCGACCAATCGACCTGCGCCCCCGGCGTGATCGCCTGGTTGCCACGCCGCACGCGCAGGATGTCCACGCGCAATGGCGGTGCGGCAAACATGCGCAGCGGATCGATCAGATGGCTGGCACCGCGGCTGCTGCCGAGCCAGATGCTGCCATCCGCATCCTCGAAGAACGCGTTGGCCGACATGTCGTCCCACAACAGGCCCTCAGTGCGCGTGGCCCGCGACCAATGCCCGTTTTCCAGCAAGTCCAGCCCCTGGCTGCTGCCAAGCCACAGCCGTCCCCTGCGGTCGTGGTGCAGGATGAAGGGCATCACCCGCGCCACCAGCGGATCGTCCACCGCGCGCAGCGCCAGCACGCCATCGGCTTGCAGGCGGCCATGCCATAGCCCGGTATCGCGCAGCGAGACCCAGAACTCGCCATCTGGAGCAAAATCGATCAGGAAGAAGTCCTGACTGGGCAGCGCGCCCCGGACCTGCACGCGTTGCCAGGCCCCGTCTGTCCGGCGGTTGTACAGCCCCTCGCGGGTGGTGGCCCAGAGCCGGCCCAGGGAATCGCGATCGACTTCGCCCACGAACGCTGCCGGCACGCCCGGGTCGCGGGTGGCCTGATACGGCGCATCGGGCGGCATGCGGTACAGGCCGCGCGGGGTGGCGATCCACAAGGTGCCGGCCGCGTCGAACAGCAGCTTGTTGATCGGCAGGCCCAGCTGCAACACATCGACGGTCTTGCCGCTGCGCGGATCGCGGCGCGCCAGTGCGCCGGACGAGCGCGCCAGCCAGGCCGCGCCATCTGCGGGCGAGAGCGCGATGGAGATCGACTGCAGCAGCGGCTGCCCGTCGTCCAGCGTCCATGGCTGCATGCGTCCGCTGCGCGGATCCAGCACGTTGGAGCCGGCATCGCTGCCGACCAGCAGTTCCCCGCTGGGCAGGCGCTGGATCAACCAGGTCGGCGCTTCCGCCAACCCCTGGCTCTCGTCCCAGTGCTCGATGTTGCCGTAGCCCAGCCAGCGCTGTACCCCCAGGCCACGGGTGCCGATCCACAGCTGACCGGTGCTCTGCATCATCAGCGGGCCGACCATCGGGCTGATCGGCAGCCCCTGGTCGTGGCCGAAGTAGCGCCAGTGATCGCCCTCCCAGCGCACCAGGCCACGATCGGAACGTGTCAGCAGGCGGCCCTGCGCATCTTCGGACAGCGTGGTGGCCGCCGAGAGCGTGTCGAAGCTGGTGCCCGCCGGCGCCGCATGGCGGCGGAATACACGTTCGCCAGGCGCGCGCGACAGCACCAGGCCATCGCCCCGCAGCCACAGGGTGTCCTGGTGATCGCGAAAGATCGCCCGCCACTGCCGCGCCGGCACACCGTCGGCGTCGCCCAACAGCTCGGCGCGTCCGCTCTCGTCGATCCGGCAGACCTGCTGTCCGCAGCTGGCCCACAGCGCTGTGCCGTCGGTCAGTAACGCCTTGCCGGCCGGCAGGCGGGTGCCATCGGCCAGCCGCAACGGCAACGGGTGCACCGACCAGCCGCCCGCGCGGTCCGGGGACAGGCGCAGCAAGGCGTTCTCGCTGACCAACACCATGCCGTCGGCGTAGGCGGCCAGCACATTGCCGCTGTCGGCGCGGATCGGTTTGCCGTCATGCAGGAGTTGCACGAACGCGCCGCCGTTGCGGACGAACACGCCATTGGCGCTGGCCACCCATAGCCGTCCTGCCGCATCCAGCGCCAGTGCGCGGATGTAGCGCGCATCCAGGCCGCTTTCCTGGCCAACCGGGGTGAAAGTCTCGCGCTCGAAGCGGTGCAGGGCCAGCTCGGTGCCCACCCAGACCACGCCCTGGCGATCTTCCAGCAGGCTGTTGACGGTCATGCCCTGCAGGCCCTCGGCCTGGGCATAGTCACGGACGCTGTAGGTCTGTGCCTGTACGTGGCCGCTCACGACCAGCCCGGCAATCCAAAGACAGGCCAAGGCCCACGCGTGACCGCCTCGTGACGCAATCGCAGCGAACAGCGCAGACACGTTGGGCATCGATTCCCGCGGGCGTTGGCATGGGGATGAGTGATGGCGATTTGCGGTATCAATCGTCCTGTGGCATTGACGGCCGGCGGGGGAAAAACTTGAGGCAATTCACGGTGATGGATGGGTCCGCTAGGCAGTCAATTCTCGGGCGGCGTCGAAGGCGGTATCGAACATGCGCTGCACGGGCGGTGCGAATTCGCTGGCGAAGCTGGACAGCAGAAACAGCCCCAGCAACACCGTCAACGGCAGGCCCAGCTGCATCGGGTTCAAGGCCGGCGCCGCCTTGGCCAGCGCACCGAAGGCCAGGTTGACCGCCAGCATCGCCACCATCATCGGCAATGCCAGGGTCAGCCCGCCGCGCAGGATCTGCAGGAACAGGGTGGGCGCCACCTCGGCGAAGGCGGCAGCGTCGGGAATCGCGGTGCCGATCGGCAAGGCCTTGTAGCTGTCCACCAGCAGCGCGATCACCGCCAGGTGTCCGTTGGCGGCGAAGAACAGCAAGCCAAACCCGAGATAGAACCACTGCGCGATCACCCCGGACGTCACCCCGCGCAGCGGGTCGGACATCTGCGCAAACGACAGGCCGGTGGACTGCGACACCAGCTCGCCGGCCATCGCGCCGGCTTCGAAGATCAGCTTGAGCATGAAGCCCATGCTGGCGCCTACCGCCAGCTCGCGGGCGACGCTGAGCACGGCCTGTGCGGTGAAACCGTCCCAGTCCGGCACCGGCGGCAGCAGCGGCGCCAGCACCATCGACAAGGTCCCGGCCAGCATCACCCGCACCCGTCCCGGTACCGCGCGGGTGCCGATCAACGGCATCGCGGTCAGCAACGCACCGGTGCGCAGCATGGTCCACATGATCGCCCCGACCATCGCGAACGCGCGCTGGCCGTCGATCACCATCTGGGTAGCGGCATCCATCCGGTATGGTCCGCTAACCGATCAGATGCGGAATGCGCTGGAACAGCGCAATGGTGAACTCGACCAGATGCCCCAGCAGCATGCTGCCGGTGGCAAACAAGGTCGCCGTCAACGCGACCGCCTTGGCAACGAAGGCGATGGTCGGTTCGTTCAACTGGGTGGCGGCCTGCACCACACCGATCACGACACCGACGACCAACACCGCCAGCAACATCGGTCCGGCAATCCACAGGACGGTGACCAGGCCACCACGCAATTCGGTCAGGGCGATTTCAGGGCTCATGGGTGCGGTGATGCAAGTGGGGTGCCAAAGGATGGGATTGGGAATCGGGATTGGGGAATCGGGAGTCGGGAGTCGGGAGTCGGGAGTCGGGAGTCGGGAGTCGGGACTGGCCCCTCTCCAGCGGGAGAGGGGTTGGGGTGAGGGTACGAGGCGAAGCCTCTGCACCCGGACCGAAGCGGAAGGGCATGTGGACACGCCGGCAGGCGGCGCGCATGCAAACCTTGCGGCTAGGACGCGTTGAAGCTCGCGGCCAATGTGCCCACCACCAGCACCCAGCCATCCACCAGGATGAACAGCAGGATCTTGAAGGGCGCCGAGATCAACATCGGCGACAGCATCATCATGCCCATCGACATCAGCACGCTGGCCACCACCAGATCGATGATCACGAACGGGATGAAGATCAGAAAGCCGATCTCGAATGCGGTCTTCAGCTCGCTGGTCACGAACGAGGCCACCAGCACCGGGAACGGCACCGCATCCGGGCCGGCGTACTTGCCGTCGCCGGCCATGCCGGCGAAGGTCATCAGGTCGGTCTCGCGGATCTGCGCCAGCATGAAGGCGCGCAGCGGTTGGGTGGTCAGCGTCCAGGCGGTCTGGAAATCGATCTGGTTGTTGAGGTACGGCGACAGCCCGGCGCCCCACATCTTCTGCCACACCGGCATCATCACGAGCGCAGTCAGGAACATCGACAGCCCCAGCAGCACCTGATTGGACGGGGTCTGGCCGGTGCCCAGCGCCTGGCGCAGCAGGCCCAGCACGATGGTGATGCGGGTGAAGGCGGTCAGCACCAGCAGCATCGACGGCAGCAGGGTGATCGCCGTCATCAGCAGCAAGGTCTGCAGCGGCAGGCTCACCGGCTGGTCGCCGATGCGGCCGACACTGACATTGGGCAAGGACGGCAGCTGATTGGCAGCGGCCGGAGCGGCCGCCGGCGCTGCGGCGGGTGCGGCGGCCTGGGCCATGGCCGGCAGTGCGGCAGGCGTGGCAGCGGCCAGCAGCGGGCAGCTCATCACCAGCAGGATCAGCACCAGGCGGAGGCTGCGCCCCCAGCGATTCCAACGACTCAACATGTCACGGGTCCTTGCGCAGCTTCTGTGCCAGCAGCTGGGCGAAATTGGGAAGTTGCTTGAAGTTGGGAAGGGTGGGCGCGGGCGCGGACGGCAGCGGTTCGGACAAGGTGTGCAAGGTGGTGATGCCGCCGGCGGTGACGCCCAGCAGCAACTGCTGGCCGTTGACCTCCACCACCACCACCCGTTCCTTGGCACCCACCGCCAGGCTGGTCACCACCCGCAGGCCCTCGGTAGTGCGGAAGCCGCTGCCGGGCATGCGCTTGAGCAACCAGCCCAGGCCGACGATCAGCGCGAGCACCAGCAGCAATGCAAAGACCGCGCCAAACAGGCTGGGCGAGGACGGCGCCTGCGCGCCGACCTGGGTGGCCTTGGCCGCGACCGGCGCGGCAGCGGCCAGCAGGCCGATCACCGCAGCCTCCGGATCCGTTCGCTGGGGCTGACCACGTCGGTCAGGCGGATACCGAAGCGGTCGTTGATGACCACCACCTCGCCATGCGCGATCAAGGTGCCGTTGACGTAGACGTCCAGCGGTTCGCCGGCGCCGCGCTCCAGTTCCACCACCGAGCCCTGGTTGAGCTGCAGCAGGTTGCGGATCGGAATGCGCGCGCGGCCCACTTCCAGCGACAGCGTCACCGGTACGTCCAGGATGACGTCCAGGTTGAGGTCGGTGGCATTCTGGTCGTGCTCGGCCTGCAGGCTGTCGAAGGTGGCAGGCGCGGCGTCGAGGATGTCGGAGTTGATCATTTGCTGGAGTCCTGGGAGGGAACGGCGCGTGGGGCTTGCACGCCGGGCGGGCGTACGGCGGTGATCTTGACGGCGTTGTTGCCATTGGAGACGCCGAATTCGCCGGTGAACAATGGGATCTCCTCCACGCACAGCGGCACCTGTGCGGGCAGGTCGATCGGCAGGATGTCGCCGATCTTCAGGCCGGTGAGCTGACGCAGGCTCATGCGCTTGCTGGCCAGCACGCTGGACAGGGTCACCTCGGCGGTATCCAGCTGCTCGCGCAGCATCACGTTCCAGGAGTCGTCGCGGTCGTTGCGGTCGCTCTGGATGCCGGCATCGAGCAGTTCGCGGATCGGCTCCAGCATCGAATACGGCAAGGTGATGTGGATCTCGCCGCCGCCGCCTTCCAGTTCGACATGGAAACGGCACACCACCACGTACTCGCGCGGGGTGACGATGTTGGCGAAGTGCGGGTTGATCTCCGAATTGATGTACTCGAAGTCCACTTCCATCACCGGCGCCCAGGCTTCCTTCAGATCGGCGAAGGTCTGCTTGAGCATCAGCTGCACCACGCGCATCTCGGTGGCGGTGAACTCGCGACCTTCGATACGGGTGTGGTAGCGGCCGTCGCCACCGAAGAAGTTGTCCACCACGGTGAATACCAGCGTGGGTTCGAACACGATCAGGCCGGTGCCGCGCAGCGGCTTGAAGCGGATCAGGTTGAGGTTGGTCGGCACATACAGCGAGTGCATGTATTCGTTGAACTTGACCAGGTCGATGCCGCGCACCGACAGGTCGGCCGAGCGCCGGATCAGGTTGAACAGGCCGATGCGCCACAGCCGCGCGAAGCGCTCGTTGACCATCTCCAGGGTCGGCATGCGGCCACGGATGATGCGGTCCTGGCTGGACAGGTCGTACTGGCGTGCCTCGCCGGGCAGCGGCTCCGGCTCGGTGTTGACCGCACCCGAATCCACGCCATGCAGCAGGGCATCGATTTCGTCCTGGGAAAGCAGATCGCTGACGCTCATGGGGCAGGCCTTACTGGGTAACGAAACTGGTGAACAGCAGTTCTTCGACGCACTTCTTGCCGGTTTCGCCGGTCATGACCTTCTGCGCTTCGGCCAGGGCGGCCTTCTGCAGCTTCTGCTTGCCGACCAGGTCGGCCACATCGGTGGCCTTGACCTGCGACAGCAGCATCAGCAGATGGGCGCGGATGGCCGGGGCGTTTTCGGTGATCAGCTTGAGGTCCTCCGGGTCGCGGGTGACCAGCTGCACTTCGACCTGCAGGTACTGCGGGCCGTCGCCGGGGTCGGCCAGGTTGACCACGATCGCCGGATCCATCGGGAAGTACTGCGCCGGCTTGGGCACCTCGGCCACCTTGGGCGCGGCGTGCTTGCCATCTTTCTCCTCGCCCTTGTGGCCGAAGAAGAACCAGGCGCCGCCGCCGGCAGCGGCCAGCACCACGACCCCGACGGCGATCAGCAGAAGTTTCTTGCCGCCCTTCTTGTTGTCGCCCTTGTCGTCTTTGTCTTCGGTCTTCTTGGGTTTTTCCGCGGCTGCCACAGTCTGCTCCAGGGGGAATGCTCACCCAGTGGATGCAATTGGCGTGCCAATCCGGCGACGGTTTCCTGGCGCGCGTGCAGCTTCAACGACAAAACCCCCGCAGGCCTTGCGCTGCGAGGGTCGTGGGGCGGTGCCGGAGCGTGCCGGCACCCAAGGTTTCAGCCGCGCCGGGGCGTGCCCGGCACGCGCGCTCAGGCGTAGGCGTCCAGCAATCCACGCTGGCGTAACACCACCGACGGAATTCCGACGGGCGGGCTGTCGTCCAGGCTGAGGCCATTGCCGTCGTTGCCGCCACCGTTGCGGTTGCCGGACTGGCTCTGCTGTTGCTGGCCGACATCGGCCTGGCCGAGCTGGAAGCCGTTCTGCCCGAGCATTTCGCGCAGACGCGGCAGGCTCTGCTCCAGCGCCTGGCGCACGTCGGCATTGGCGGAGCTGAAGCTGGCATTGACCTTGTCGCCGTCCAGATGCAGCCGCACCTCGACCGGGCCCATCTCGTTCGGGGTCACCTTGATATGGGCATGGCCGATCTTCTGGTCGGCCAGCCAGCTCATACGCGCGCCAATGGCGTCGTCGAAGCTGTCGCTGCCCATTTCCGGGGTCGGGGTGGGCGAGGCGCTGAACACCGGTGCCGGGTCCTGCAGGCGGCCGAGTGCGGCCGCCGTGGTGGTCGGCAGCACGAATGCCGGGGTGTCCGGCGCGGCCGGGCCGGCGCTGTCGTCGGTGCCCGGGTCCAGCGCCTTGGTCGCCATGCCCATCAATGCGACCGCCTGGGCATCGCCGCTCAAGGCGGTGACGGAAGTGGGCTTGGCGCCGGCGGCGGCAGCCGGTGCCAGCGCGCCCAACGAGGGCAGGGCGGTGCCGGCGGTCGCGGTGACGGTGGGTGCGGCCGCATCGGTCGGCAGCGCGGCTGCAGCCGGCGTGGCGCCGGCGGCAGCGGTTACCCCGGCCGCCAGTGCCGCAGCCGCGGCCGCCAGCACATCGCCGCCGGGCAGCGCCTGCGCCAGCAGGCCCATGCCGAAGCCGCCCAGGCCCGGCGGTGGCCAGCCGGTGTCGGTTGCGGCCGCTGCATCGGTCGCTGCGTCTTCGCCATTGCTCGCGGTCTTGCTGCCCTTGCCGGTCTTGGCGGCGCCGGCAGCGCTGCTGGCGTCGGCGGCAGCCGATTCCTTGGCGGTGCCGGACGTGGCGGCCTTGGCATCGCCGTCCTGCACGCGCGGGCGTGCGGTGGCGTCGCCCGGCGCATCGTCGCCGTGGTCGTCGTCGCTGCGCTGCTTGTCAGGCTGGTTGGGCTTGGGCGCGGCCTGCTTGGCCGGCACGCGCTCGGGCGCCTGCGGCGCGGCCTGGTTCGGCGGGTTGGCCGGATTGAGCATGCGCGCGAACTGGTCCTGGCCGGCGTCCGGCTCGGACGAGGGATCGCTGTAGCTGGATTTCTTGCCGGTGCCGGCGAGTGCGCCGAGGCCGGCGGCGAAAGCGGACAAGGGGTTCATGCGGATTCTCCGTGGGTGTCTTCGCTGCGGGCCAGGCGCGAACGACGCGCGCCGAGGTCGTCCATCTCACGCTGGTCGCGGCGTTCGATCACCTTGTTCTCCTGCGCGCGGTAGCTGGCGGCCAGTTGTTCCAGCACCTGTTTCTCGCGGCTGGCCAGCAATAGCCGGGTGCGCTCGGCTTCCACCTTGTTGCGGTTGTTCTCCACGGTCTGCGCCTGCTGCAGCACCGCGCTGTCCAGGCGGTCCAGGAAGGCGCGGCGGTTGGTCAGTGCGGCGGCGCTGGTGCCGGCCATGTGGCTGTTGGCGTATTCCTCGGCATAGCGGCGCAGCTCTTCCAGGCGCGACTGGTGGGTGTCCAGGGCGCGCTGACGCTCGGCCAGGTCGCGCGCGACCTTGTCTTCCTGTTCCTGGGCGCGGCGCAGCAGGGGGTCGATCCGTTTGGACTGCATCATGGATTAGTTCTCGGGTTCGACCAGCCGCTGCAACGCGGACAGGCTGTCGGGCAGGTCGGCGGCGCGGTGGACGTCCTGGCCGAGGAAGTCGACGATTTCCGGCCAGCGCGCCAATGCTTCGTCGGTGGCCGGGTCGCTGCCGCGCTGGTAAGCGCCGATGGCGATCAGGTCGCGGTTGGCGGTGTAGGCCGACAGCAGGCGCTTGAGCTTGCGGATGCGCAGGCGCCAGGTGTCGTCGGCGATGTCCTGCACCACACGGCTGACCGAGGATTCGACGTCGATGGCCGGGTACAGGCCGCTGTCGGCAACCCGGCGCGAGAGCAGGATGTGGCCGTCGAGAATGGCGCGCGCGGCGTCGGCGATCGGGTCCTGCGGATCGTCGCCCTCGGTCAGCACGGTGTAGAAGGCGGTGATCGAGCCGCGCCCCTTGGCGCCATTGCCGGCACGCTCGACCAGCGCCGGCAACTTGGCGAACACGCTCGGCGGGTAGCCGCGGGTGGTCGGCGGCTCGCCGACCGACAGGCCGATCTCGCGCTGGGCCTGGGCAAACCGGGTCAGCGAATCCATCAGCAGCAGCACGTTCAGGCCCTGGTCGCGGAACCATTCGGCGATCGCGGTGGCGCGATAGGCGCCATGCAGACGCGCCAACGGCGGGCGGTCGGCCGGGGCGGCTACCACCACGGCGCGGCGCAGGCCTTCTTCGCCCAGGGTGGTTTCGACGAAGTCGCGCACTTCGCGGCCACGTTCGCCGATCAGCCCGACCACGATGACGTCGGCAGAGGTGAAGCGGGTCATCATGCCGAGCAGTGTCGATTTGCCGACGCCGGAGCCAGCGAACAGGCCGACGCGCTGGCCGCGGCCGATCGGCAGCAGCGCATTGATCGCGCGCACGCCGACGTCCAGCGAGGTGGTGATCGGTTCGCGCGCCAGCGGGTTGATCGACACGCCGGCCATGCTGACGCTGCCTTCGCCGCGGATCGGGCCCTTGCCGTCGAGCGGGGTGCCGTCGCTGTCGATGACGCGGCCGAGCAGGCCTTCGCCCACTTCGACGCCGCCGCGGCGCCGCGAGGGCACCACGCGGGCGTTCGGCAGCAGCCCATGCAGCTCGGCGCTGGGCATCAGGTAGGTGCGTTCGCCGGCAAAACCGACCACTTCGGCATCCACCCAGCCGCCGTCGACTTCGACCTTGCAGGTGGCGCCCATCGGCGCTTCGCAGCCGGTGGCCTCCAGGGTCAGGCCGACCGCGCGACGCAGGATGCCTTCGCGGATCAGGGTGCGCCCGGCCGTCGGCTCCAGCCCGAGTCCGCTCAGCCGGGTGGCCAGGCGCAGGTTGCGCGCGTCCAGCCAGTCGGCAGGGGTGGCACCCAGCAGGGCGCTCACAGGCCTGCTCCGGATTTGCGCATGACTGTCTCCAGCGCAGCCCGCAGGCGCGCGTCCAATGTTCCGTCTACGCGCACGCTTTCGGCGTGCACGCGCAGGTCGCCGCGGCTCAGGCTCAGGTCCGGCGCCACGCGGGTGGTGCTGCTGGGCGCCAGATGCGGCAGCAGCGCGGTGATGTCGTCCGGGTGCAGGCGCACTTCCACCTCGCGGCCGGCGCCGCCGACCGCATCGACGGCCTCCTGCACCAGCTCGGCCAGCAGCTGCGGGTCGGCCTGATAGGCACGCCCGACCAGCGAGCCGGCGATGCGCACGGCCAGTTCGCCGAGCGCGCCGACCACTTCGTTTTCCAGCCGC
Organism: Xanthomonas sp. CFBP 8152; assembly: GCF_014199025.1. Lineage (NCBI taxonomy): Bacteria > Pseudomonadati > Pseudomonadota > Gammaproteobacteria > Lysobacterales > Lysobacteraceae > Xanthomonas > Xanthomonas sp. CFBP 8152. The sequence continues at coordinate 144,929 of NZ_JACHNO010000005.1, read as the reverse complement.
GCCAGCGGGCGGGTGAAGTTGTCCAGGATGCCGTCGATCTGCGCGGTCAGGCGGCGCACTTCGGACTGGCCCTGGGCAAAGCCTTCGGCATGGCCACGCGCGTAGCCTTCCTGCTGGGCGGCGTCCTCGATCGCCTGGATCTCTTCCAGGGTCGGCGGGCGCAGCACCGGTTCGAGCATGGCCGGCTCGTCGTACTCCGGCGCCGGCGGGGCCGGCTCCAGGTGCAGGTCGGGGGCCAGCCAGCGGGTGACGATGTCGTTCATACCATCGCCTCCGCACCGGCGCCGCCCAGGCTGATGGCGCCTTCGTCAGCCAGGCGGCGGACGATGGTGAGGATTTCCTTCTGCGCCGCTTCCACGTCGGCCAGGCGCACCGGGCCGCGCGCTTCCATGTCCTCGAGCAGGATCTCGGCGGCGCGCTGTGACATGTTGCGGGTGATCTTCTCGCGTACCTTGACGTCGGCGCCGCGCAAGGCCAGGCCCAGGCGCTCGCCGGAGACTTCGCGCAGCAGCGTCTGCAGGCCGCGGTCGTCCAGGTCCACCAGGTTGTCGAACACGAACATCAGGTCCTGGATCTTGCCGGCCAGGTCGGCGTCGATCTTGCCGATCTCGCCCAGCACGCCCTGGTCGGCGCCGGTGTCGAGGAAGTTGAGGATGTTGGCGGCGACCTTGATGCCGCCCACGTTGGACGACTTGAGGTTCTGGTTGCCGGAAAACTGGCGCTCCATGATGTCGTTGAGCTCGCTCAGGGCGTTCGGCGGGATGCCGTCCAGGGTGGCGATGCGCAGCAGCACGTCGGCGCGGGTGCGCTCGGGCAGCAGCTTCAGGGCCTCTGCGGCCTGGTCGCTGTCCAGATGCGCCATGACGATGGCGATGATCTGCGGGTGCTCGTTGCGCACCAGGTCGGCGACCGCGCGCGGGTCCATCCACTTCAGCGTGTCCAGGCCGGTGGTGTTGCGGCCGAGCAGGATGCGGTCGATCAGGCCGCCGGCCTTGTCGGCGCCCAGCGCCTGGATCAGCACGTTGCGGATGTAGTCGTCGGCGCCAACGCCCAGCGAAGTCTTGCCGGCCAGCTCGCCGTTGAACTCGTCCATCACCTTCTCGACCTGGTCGCGCGAGATACCGGTCATGGTGGCCATGGCGATGCCGATCTTCTGCACCTCCTTGGGGTCCATGTGCTTGAGCACCTCGGCAGCGTCGCTTTCCCCAAGCGACAGCAACAGCACGGCGGCGCGCTGTACGCCGGTCATCGGTGGTGTATCAGGCTTCACTGGCGACCCATCCCTTCACGACTTGTGCGACACGTTTTGAATCGGCTTTGACTGCTTCGCGTGCGACCCGCATGCGTTCTTCGTAGGCATCCGGCAGGGCGATCGGGGTCTTGCGGTCCTGACCGAGCTGGGCGGTGTCCTCTTCCAGGCGGGGCATCAGGTCGTCATCGTCGACCATCCGCACGTCGGCGCTCTGCGGATTGCCATCGTTGCCGCCCTTGGCCTGCTTTTCCTTGATCGCGGTCACGCCGGTGAGCTGGCGCAGGGTGGGGCGCACCACACCGAACAGCAGCGCCAGCACCACCACCGCACCGACCAGCAAGCGCAGACCGTTCTGCACGCGCGGGTCTTCCCACCACTTCGGACCCTCCTCGCCGGCAACCGCTTCGCGCACGAACGGAGCGTTCATCACCGACACCGTGTCGCCACGGGCCGCGTCGAAGCCCACTGCCTGCTTGACCAGGCCCTCGATGCGGGTGAGCTCGGCGGCCGTCAGCGGCTGCTCGACCAGCTTGCCCTTGGCACCGGGGCGCGGGACGTTGTCCAGCAGCACCGCCACCGACACCCGCTTGATGCGGCCGGCCGGCTGGCGGGTGTGCTGCAAGGTCCGGTCCAATTCGTAATTGCGGGTGGCGCTCTTGGAACTTTCGGTCGGCGCGGCCGGTGCGGCGGCCTGGCCATTGGCGGCGGCCGGGGTGCCCGGTGCGCCGGCGGTGGCGTTTGCGGCCGGCGCCGGCGGCTGGCCGGGGCTGTTGCTGGTGGCGCCCGGGGGCCCCTGCGGGCCGGTGGCGCTGGTGCTGGTGTCGCTGACCTGTTCGCTGCGCAGCTTGGCCGGCTCGCCGTTGTAGAGCTCGCGGGCCTCCTCGACCACCGAGAAATCCATGTCCACGCTGACTTCCGGGTTGACCCGGCCCGGGCCGGTCATCGGCTCGAGCAGCTCGCGGATACGCTGGTTGTAGGAGCTTTCCTGGCGGCGCACCTGTTCGAACTGGGCGGCGTGCTGGGCGGCATCGCTGTTGGGATCGGCGATGGAGAGCAGGCGGCCGCTCTGGTCGACCACGGTGACGCGCTCGGGGGTCATGTCCGGGATGCTGGAGGCGACCAGGTTGACGATGGCATCGACCTGGTTGCGCTCCAGGCCCTGGCCGCCGCGCAGCTCCAGCACCACCGAGGCGCTGGCCACGTCACGCTGGCGGGTGAAGGCGCTGGGCTTGGGAATGGCCAGATGCACACGGGCCTCGCGTACCGGGCGCAGGGTGCCGATGGTGCGCGACAACTCGGTTTCCAGCGCGTGCTGGTAGCGGGCGTTTTCCACGAACTGGCTGACGCCGAAGCCGGGGTCCTTTTCCATCAGCTCGAAGCCGCCGCCGGTCTCCTTGCCGGTCAGGCCGGACCCGGCCAGCTTCAGGCGGGCGTCGTACAGACGGTCCTGCGGCACCGAGATGGCGCCGGTGTCCTGGTCGATCTTGAACGGGATCTGCGCGGTGCGCAGCAGGTCGGCGGCCTCGGCATTGCCCTTGTCGTCCAGGCCGGTGTACAGCGACTGGTAACCGGGCTTCTGCGACCAGAAGAACACTGCCAGACCGGCCGCCACCGCCACGGCGATCATCGCCATCATGGTCAGCTTGCGGGTGATCTGCAGGCTGCGGACACGGTCGAACCATTGCCCCGCCTTTTCGGCGTTCTGGTTCATGTTTTCTTTGGTGATCGCGAGAGCCATGTGTCGTCAACCCTTACAGCGGCATGTTCATGACGTCCTGATAAGCCTGGACGAGACGGTTGCGGACTTCCACGGTGGCGCGGAAGGCCACCTGGGACTGCTGGGAGGCGACCATGACCCGTGCCAGATCGGCACTGGGGTCGCCCATTTCGAAGGCCTTGGCCAATGCGCCTGACTTCTGCTGGGCCTCGTTGACGCCGCCGATGGCGCCGCGCAAGGTCTCGCTGAAGCTCGGTGCCTGGGTGGCCGGTGTTCCCTGCGTGCCGGCCAGCCCCTGGATCTGATTGCCGCGCGCCGCATCGCCCACCGCGCCCATCGAGCCTTGGCCCATCTGCGTCTGGTAGCTGCGGATCTGCGAGAGGATGGAGGTAACGGAGTCGCTCATGGGTACGGTCAGCCAGGGAGGCATCCACACCAATGCAAGCGGCGTGCCGAAACCGCGCCGGAATTCCGGCGCCGGGGGCGGGGAGGGGGCTTCAGGCAGCCGCGGATGGGTCCGGCGCTGGTGATGGCGCGGGGGGACTTCGGTGCAGGGCTTTGGGTCTGTGGCGTGGTTGCGGGAGCAGTGCCCGCTCTCCATCGCGCGATGTGCCGCCCCGTGCCATCAGGCTCTTATGCAGTATCCGTACCGCATGAAGTCCCGCGACGGTCTGGGGACAAGGAGTAGTCGAGATGATCGGTGTGCACGCTCATCAGAGCGGTGCGTGCTGCACCTTGTCCGATACTGATGCGACGGCTTGACGTCCGACGTCCGACGTCCGACGCACGTCGCACGGCCAGCGGCTTTTCACATGACCATCGATCAACTTTCACGTTGGTTGCGAAGCAGCGGGTTTTGCGGCTTGGCTGCAGGGCCCTTGCCCGCCCACCATCGCAGGACACGCCGCAAGTACGTCCTTGTAGGCTCTTACGCGGCATCCATGCCGCGTAAGGTCCCGCGACGGTGGGCGGGCAAGGACCCAGCGAGATGGTCGGTGTGTGGTTGCAAGCAGGCCATGGCGTGCATCGTCCGGATCACCTTGTGTCCGACAATTTTCCCGTCACAAGCTGAGCAACGGGCGGGCGTCCAACAAGCAATCGATGGACCTCTCGGCATCTCAATACCTCGCAATAAGCGTGGTTTTTTTACCTGACCACCGACCAACCTCTTGGTGCGGTGTCCTCGCCGGTTGCGGGACCGTGTGGCGGCATGGATGCCGCCACCGAGCTCCACGGACGGATTCATGGCGTGTCCCGCGAGCGGTGAGGGCACCGCACCCTCGACCGACTCCGCGTTTGAAGGCGGGCAAACGACGCTACGACTCCACATCACTGTCGCTGCAAGCCGATTGAACCGGCCGGCTTTGCTTGGCCTGATGACACCATGCCCCGGAAGCGGCGCCCACACCGCGGCTTCGATCGACTAATCCGGCAACCACGCTTGGCGCCACTGATCAAGATTGCTTCCGGTCAGCATCCAGTCGCGGCGCACCACGTCGCGCAACGCCGCACCCTTTGCTGCCGAAGCGGCCGGGTCGGCCAGATGCTCGCGGATCGCGCCGATCCAGTCGCGGTAGCGGTTCTTCACCAGAGTCACCGGCAGGTTGCCCTGGTAGCAACGCACATCGCTGGCGATCACCGGATAGCCGCAGGCGCCGTATTCCAGCAAGCGCAGATTGCTCTTGCACGCGTTGAACAGATTCTGTTCCACCGGCGCCAGGGCCAGATCCAGATCCAGCGCCGCCAGTGCGGCCGGGTAATGATCGATCGGCACGCCGGGCTGGAACTGATGGATGTGCTGGCGCAATGCGAACGGATACATCCCCATGAACACCCATTCGACCTCGTCGGCCAGCTCGCGCACCACGTCGGCGATCAGCTCAAGGTCGCCGGTGTGACTGGCGCCACCGGCCCAGCCGATGCGTGGCTTGCCGCCCTGGCGTTGCCTAGATCCGCTGCGCGCGGGCAGGTGTTCCCACCAATGCGGCGGCAGGCGGTTTTCGGCCACGCGGATGTCGCTATGCAGCCCGGCAAACGCCTCGGCCAGCGCCTGGGTGGACACCACGAAGCGGTCCACCATCCCCAGCCCGCGCCGCACTGTCTTGAGGATGTCCTTGGGCATGTGCTCGCGATGCGCGTTCTTCAGCGGCAGGTTGGGCAGGTAGTCGTCCAGCTCGTAAACCTTGAAGGCGCGCGACAGCGCCTGCATGCGCCGCATCGCTTCCAGTCGCGGTTCGCCGACCTGGCGTTGCAGGATCACCACGTCGGGATCCTGGCGCGCCAGCTCGCTGATCTCCAGATAGCCGTTGAACAGTACACCTTCGACCACGCCGGCTTCGCGCAGGGCGCGCAGCGGCTGGATCACCCGGTAGTGCCCGCAGCCTTCGACATCGGCGGGCAGGGCGATCATCGTCGGCAACGGTCGCCACGACTGCAGCGGCCGCCAACTGGCGCGCGGGTCGGCCAGCTGGAAGCCGGCGCCGGGATCCAGCGAGAAGCCCGGGTTGTAGGCCGGGTCGTTGGCCATCACCGGCAGCCAACGCGCATACATCGCTTCTTCGTCGCGTGCAGTGGCGGGCGTCGCGTCGGGCGGGTCGATCAGCAGCTGCGCGCGCGCAGCGTAGACATTGAGATAGCCGGCCTGCTGCAGGCGCAGACACAGATCGACATCGCTCCATGGCGCCAATGCCGGTTCCTGCGCAAAGCCGCCGGCGTCCAGAAACAGCTGGCGCGGCAGCATCAGGCATTCGCCGCCGAGCGCGCTGTAGTCCTGATCCAGCTGCAGGCGCTGCAGATAGCCCGATTCGTCGAACGCCGCACCGTCGAAGGCGCGTGCTGCCGGTGCGCCCAGGCCCAGCAGCAGGCCGGCGTGATGCACGGTGCCGTCGCCGCGCAGCAGCTTGCCGGCCACCGCGCCGACCTCCGGGCGCAGCGCGTGGTTGAGCAGCTGCGCCAGCCAATCGGCCTTGATCGCTGCCGCGCCGGCCGCCAGCCACAGCAGCATGTCGCCGCGTGCTTGCTCGGCCGCCGCATTGCAGGCCGCCTCGCGCGTGGGCTCACCTTCGAAGCGCAGCACGCGGATCTGTTGCAGCCCGAGGTTGTCGATGCCTGTCAGCCAGTCGCGCAGCGCCGGCTCGGTGCTGTCGCTGCGATCCAGCAACAGCAATTCGTAGTGCGGGTAGCCGGTGTTGGCGAGCACGCTTTCCAGGCAGCGCTGTACCTGCGCCAGGCGGCCATCCACCAATACCAGAATGCTGACCATCGGTTGCTGCGCATGGCGGTAGTCCACCGCATGCCGGCCGGGACCACTGCTGCTCACCACTGCGTCCACGTAACCGCGCGCGGCAAGATGGCGGCTGATGGCGCGCTGTTCGTCTTCGTCGTCATGCCGCGTGGTGGCCGATGCCACCAGCAAGGGCTCGGCGATGTGCCGGATGCAGGCCAGGCCGTAGCGCTCGACCAACCCAAGCTGGTAATCCAGTTCGAAGGCGTCGCTCGTTCCGGTTGGAAAGCCGCCAGCGGCCCGCAAGGTGCGGTGCCGGAACAGCCAATGCCGCGACATCGTCGACGGCGCACTCAACAGCATGTCCAGATACAGCGCCGGCCGCATCGCCAGCCCCAGCTGACCGTCGTCCAGCGCGACCACTTCATCGGCGTAGACGGCCTGACACTCCTCCGACAGCACCAGCATCTCCAGCGCCAGCATCAGCAGGCCGCTGGCGGTGAACAGGCTGCCGGCTTGGACCAGCAGCACCCAGTCGATGGACTGTTGCGTGGCGATGGTCCGATTGAGTGTGGGCACCAACCCGTCCGGACCGATCAGCACACCGCGCTCGCCGTGCTCGTCGGCCTGCTGCGGCAAGCTGCTGATCACCCAGGTCTGCTGGTTCCGATAACACGCCACCGCCGCCAGACTGGCCTGGGTTGCGGCCACCGCTGCCGCATCGCCGTCGCTGTCGACCACCAGCACTGCGATCTGCGGGCCGCCCGCATGCGTTTGCAGGCGCGCATCGATCAAGGCGCGCTGCACGTTGCTCGGATGACGCACCCCCAACCAGGTGGACGGCGACACGCGCTCGGCCATTCCTGCGCTCTGCATCAGCGCGTTGACCAGATCCACCGACTTGAACACGCGCGCCTTGTGCGGGCTGAGCGGGGCGACGCGCACCTGGCGGTTGTCGCCGCTTTCGCGTCGCCAGCCGAGTTGGCGGATGCCCTGGCGCAGGTCTTCGTGGCCTTGATCGCCGATGCCCGGCTGATCGCGGCCGGCCTGACTGAACTGCGCGCCGGACACGCGGAAATGCGTGAGCGGGCCGGACAGCAAGGCCAGGTTGCCGTGACGCAGTAGCTTGACGTAGATCGCCAGGTCACCGACCCAGTGGATGGCCTTGCCGTTCAACATCATCAGCTCGCCACCCAGCGCCACCAGGTCGGCGCGCCGTGCAAGCACGCAACTCGGCTCGCCGATGAAGTTGATGGCATGGTCGGCCAGGAACGACACCAGCTCCGGCCCGTCGATCAGCACGTCGTCGGCGAACGGGAAGCTGGTCGCCAGGATGTCCGGCAACGGCGCACCGTTCTCGTCCACACGCAGCCGGCGCGAGGATGCCAGCACGGTGCCGGGGTTGCGCTCCATTGCGCCCACCAGCTGGGCGACGCAGTCGGGCTGCAGCACGTCGTCGTCGTGCAGGAACTTGATGTAAGTGCCCTGCGCAAGGCCGATCCCTTTGAGTTTGCTGCCGAGCTCGCCCAGGCGATCTGGATTGCGGAAATAGCGGATCGGGAAAGAGCATCCCAGTGCATGCCTGGCAACACATTGCTCGATCAGCGCATCGACACTGTCGTCGCAGACGATCAGCTCGAGCCTGGGGTAGGACTGCAGAACTGCGCTCGTAAGCGCTTCATCGAGATAGCGCAGCTTGTAGGCGGGCATCACGATGCTGACAAGCGCACAGGTGGCGGAGCGATCTTCTGGGTGGTGCATCATGGGCCAATGGGCAGGTGGTGAGTTTCCCCAGGCTTACTCTGCCCAGGGTGGCGGTGCGGCACCGGCGACGGGCGATGCATACAGAACGAGGTCGTAGTAGTGCCCGGGAGAGTGCTGGCGTAGGCGGAAGTGATAGCCATCGACCAATTTGTCCAGTTGTTCCACGATATCCAGTAGATCCTGGGCGTAGTGATACACGCAGATAGCCATACGCGGGCGCTGGGTACGGATGAGGTTGGATGCGCCTTCTAGTGCCCTGGCTTCGAACCCTTCGATGTCCAACTTCAGCAGCGTCAGCTTTTCCAACTCGTCGTCCAGGCGCGTCGTAGCCACGGAGATTCCGCCATCCGGCGTTACATGGCTTGAAACGGTGCCGGTCTCCTCGAAGCGTAGCGTCGTCTGTTCGTTGGAAATGGCTTTTTTGATGGCCTTGAAGTTATGCGGGGGAAGGGGGAGGGCACTCGCGATACCCTCCAATTTCTGGAAATTGATGCTGTCGGGTTCAAAAGCGGTGATGCTTTCGTAGTGATAGCGGGATGCTTCTAGAAACTTGTGCACGATGGGGCCCTGGAAGGCACCGCCATCGCAGAAATGTTCACGCTGGCCCAGTTGGAACGTGCTGCTATCGGCGTATGTTGAAAAGTACTCGTTGATCGGCGTAGCCCAGCAGTCCAACAGGAGGCTGGAATCGTAGGTCAGGCGGAACAACAGGTTGCTGTAGAGCGTAAAGACGCTGAAATCGTCGTCCAGCCGATCCGCAAAACGCAGAAAATCGTCCAGGCGCGCAAGCGTGCGCTGACGGTACACCTGGGCAGGCTCGTATACGGCGGGCAACCCACAGTGAGCAACGGCCAGGCAGGCATCTACCCGTTCAATGCCTGCTTGCTCGCACAGCTTGCGGGCCAGGCCCGATTCTGCCGGGCTGTAAGAAAAATCGATGGCCAATGCCTGGGAATGCTGGGCCGCTTGTTCGATGAACTGGCGCGAGCTCCAACGCGGTACCCCATGAATGGTATCGCTGTCGCCTGGCTGATCATCGACGGCGGCAATTACATGGCTGGAGCGCTGGACGATCTTTGGGCCATAAATGTCGCCAATGCCCGAGCGCGGTTGGAGCAGAAAGAGGGGGCGCTGCTCGAAATGCGGGATCAGCGGATCCAAGCAAGGCGCAACGCTCAGTTGCTCGATGCCCGCGCTGGTGCACAGGTCATTTGCAAACGCCCGTCCGCGCGGACTGCAAGAGAAATCGATAGCGATCGCATCGGCATACTGCGCCGCCTTGGCAAGAAACTCCTGACTGCTCCAGCGCGGCGCGCCATGAATGCGGTCCAGGTGGATGCTCTGGTCATCAATTGCGGCAACAACATGATGCAGGTCGGCAACCACCCTGGGACCATGCACCACGCCGGCATAGGACTCGGGAGCGACGAGAAATACAGGGCGGTTGGCAATCGCGGGTAGGCGCGCAATGACATCCTCCAGTACAGGGCGCTCCTGCTCCGCAATACGGAGAATCCGTTGGCGAAGCTGCTCGTTTCTTGAGTTCATGAACGTCATCTCTCGTAGGTGTGAATGGGGGCGTCGTAGCGGGCGTCGAAATACGTCTTGGCAGGCACGTCCTCGCAGTAGACGCGCGGCCAGCCAAGTTCGCAGCTTCGTCCCACCTTGATGCCCCCACTCACGATGGCGCCGGTCCGCAGGATGCTATTGCTGCCGATCTCCACGCCCGCGCCAATTTGCACACCATTCTCTATCCAGCATGACGATTTGACGCGGCACGCCGGTCCGAGGTGCGCGCCGGCATGGATGACGGTGTTGTAGTCGATCCTGCACCCGTGCCCGACGACAGCATTGGCACCCACGAATGCGTTGAGCCCGATGACCGAGTCAGAGCCGATGGCTGCGCTGGGGTGGATGAAGGGCTCCAGCTTGAAGCCACGTTCCATCGCTGCCTGCATCAGTTCCATGCGTTTGAAGTTGCCGAGGCGTTCGTCGAAAGCCACGAACATGGCCCCGTCGGTCGGATTCAGTCCATCCAGCACGCCCAGATCGAATTCGTGTCCCGAATCTTGTGGCACGTCGATCCTGATGACCGTCTCGTCCTGACGCGTCTGTTTCCAGGCGTGAAAGGCCAGGTCGAGGTAGTCGCTGCGGCCGACGATCCACCTAGATTTCATGTTCGGTCTCCATCAGCATCGTGTACCAGCGTTCGACCAGGCGATTCATGGATTCATAGGCTCCCTGGGTGGGCAGCGGAGCGTCTGCGTGCAATGCCGCCTGCACCCGCTCCATGATGTCCACGTCTTCGCCGACCACCACCTTGCTGCCGTGCATCTGTGCCAGTAGCACTTGGCTGGAAGAACCGTAAGGCTGTTTCCTGCGTGCGCTGAACCAGTAGATCTCCAGGTCGGTCCGGTCCGGTGCGACCGGGATATGGTGTTCCAGCGTGAAGGAATAGCCGCCGTTGGCACTGGCGATATGCAAGTTCGGGAAGGCCAGCCAGTTGAAGTAGGCGTCCTGCTCGCCCCAGCGTTCCACCTTGTCGTGCCAGCCGAAATGCTTAAGTTCGGGGATGGGCGCGTCAGCCCCACCGAAACTGAAGCGACGCATTTCGCACCGCAACGCTGCGGGCGATGTGCCCTGCAAGGCTTCCATGGACTCCCTGGCTTGTTCCGCGTTCACCTGGGGAACGAAGCTGACGCTCTTGGCCAGGGTCTTGGGGTGGACGAAGCGCGGGTGGTTGGCGTCCCGCAGATTTTCATAGGCCAGCTTCCAGTTGTACCGGCCATGCCATGTGGTCACCATGACCTCAGTGTCATAGGCGTTGGAACTACTCTCCAGCAAGGCGATGAAGTCAGGCGAAAACTGCTCCTCAAGCGGCATCGGGTCGGGATCGAGGTTGACGAACAGCAGGTTTCCCACCTCACGCAAGGCGAACTCCCGCAACTTCAGGCCGCGTCTTTGCTCCTCGTCGAATCCGTAGACAGCCGCGCACTCGGGGATGTTCTCAACCCGGCCCTCGGCGTCGTACTTCCATGCATGGTAGGGGCAGACCAGCGGACGCTTTCCCACCGCCGCGGTCTGCAGCATCGCGCTGCGGTGCAGGCAGACGTTCTCGAACGCGTGCAGCCGGCCCTGAAAGTTCTGGATCAGCACCGGAATGCCGGCAAGCCTGCGGGTGATGAAGCAGTTGTTATCGGGCAGCAGCGTTTTCAGGCCGGCGAACAGCCAGACCTTGCGGAAGATCTTGCGCTGTTCGCGGGCGAAGATGTCCGTCGACAGGTAGTAGTTGGGGTGCATTCGCGAACGCATTGGCGCGGCTTCCTCAGGAATCCTTGTGGTAGATGACCCGGGCCGGGTTGCCGAACACGCTGGCGCCGGCCGGCACGTCCTTGACGACGACCGCACCGGCACCGACCACTGCACCATCACCGATGTGGATGCCGGGCAGGATGGTGGCGTGCGGGTGCACGATGGCACGCACACCGATCCGCGCGCCGCCGCCGACGAAGGTCATCGCCCCGATTTGCGCGTAGTCACCGACATGGACGTCGTGCCCAAGCATGGTGTTGGCATGCACGTTGGCGAAGTCGCCCAGCCAGACGTCGGGGCTGAGCTGTACGCGATTGCACAGGAAGCAGCCCTGGCCGATGTGCACGCGCGGGCTCAGGAACGCACCGGTGAGAATGGCGATGAACTGCGCGCCCCGCGCCAGCAATGGCTGCGCATAGCGCTGGCGCGAATGCGGATCGCCGATCGCGCAGACGAAGCGTTCTTCGTCCTGCGGCTGGTACGCGAGCGGGCTGCCGACGATGGTCAGGTCGCAGCCCAGACCGTCCAGCATCTGCGGGCGCGTGTCGAGAAAGCCCACCGGACGCCACTGCACTCCGCATGCCGGATCGCTCTGCATCTGCGCCAGGACCTCGCGACCCCATCCGCCTGCGCCGACAATCAATGCGGGATGGGTCATAGGATCGAGCCGCCGTCCATGACCAGACTGGTTCCGGTGACCCAGCGGCTGGCGTCGGCCAGCAGATAGATCGCGGCGTTGGCTACGTCCTGCGGCTCACCCAGGCCCAGCGGATGCCGCGCCTTCTGCGCATCGAGTTGCTCTGCGCCCCACATCGGTGTGGCCACGGCAGACGGAGAAATGCCGTTGACCCGGATCCTGCGCCTGGCCTGTTCGAGCGCAAGGCACTTGATGATGCCGATGAGGCCGGCCTTCATCGCCGAATACGGCCCTACGCCGCGCGTGCCGAGGTGCGCGGCAGTGGATAGCATGAACACGATCGAGCCCTGCGGGGCGATGGCATTTGCCTGCAGCAGGCGCTGTGTCAGCATCACCGGAGCAAGAAAGTTGACCGTGTACATCTCGGTCATCGCCGCCTCGCTCAGCTGGCGGATCGGGCAGTGCTTCTGCATGCCCGCGCAGTGCACCAAGCCATGTACCGTCGTGCCCGCCGCAGTCGCCAGTGCCTGGCGATCGGCGGCGCTGGTCAGGTCGCCGAGCACGCCAACGTGGCCCATGCCCTGCAGCTGTGCCTGGGTTTGCGCGAGGCGGTCCCTGTCGCGGCCGGCGAGAACCAGGCGGGCACCTCGCTGCGCGCAGGCGATAGCGATCTGCCGGCCTAGCCCCGACGACGCTCCCGTCACCAGGATTGTCTTGCCGTCGAGCGAAAACGCCGTGCGTGCCGGCGTGTTCATGCGTAGATGTCCATCGGCACGGTGAGCCCGCCGTCCACGACAAAATAGTTGCGGGTGATCCAGCGGCTGGCATCGGCCAGCAGGAACGTGGCGGCGTAGGCGACGTCCTCCGGCTCGCCCATGCCAAGTGGCGTCAGTTCAAACAGCCCTTCCATATTGCCGCCGCTGCCCTGCAGGCCATCTAGCAGCGGCGTGCGCACGTAACCGGGGGCGATACAGTTGGCGCGGATGCCGTTCTTGGCAACTTCCTGCGCCAGCGATCTCACCATGCCGAGCAGGGCGCTCTTGCTGGCCGCGTACGCGCTGCTCGCCATCGGCCCGATGTGCGAGGCAACCGAAGCGACGAACACCAGCGAGCCGTTCGCAGCGATGCGCTTCTTCGCCAGCAGGCCCCGGGTCAGCAGCATCGGGGCGAATGTGTTGCTGGAAAAGATGTCGTCCAAATGCGCCCGATTGACTAGGCGCAGCGGAACCAGCCGGGAGATCCCGGCCGCGTGCGCCATTCCGTCCAACACGCCGACGTCGGCGACCAGACGATCGATGTCCTCCTGTCGGTCAAGGTCTGCCGCTATTGCCACGTGTCCATCGCCCGGCAACGCCTGCAAGGTCGAGGCCAGTCGCGCGCGGTCGCGTCCGCTGATCGCCAGCTGGGCACCAAGCTCTGCGCAGGAAATGGCGATCTGGCGGCCGATGCCCGAGGAGGCGCCGGTGACGAGGATGCGTTTGCCGGCAAGCGAGAAAGGGTCGGGGGCACTACTCACGATTCGATCAGATCCGGAAACACCGCACCCTCGATGTCCACCAGGCAGGTGCCCCACGACAGCCCGATGCCGAAGCCGCACAGCAACACGCGTTTGCGGCCGGTCTCCAGTTCCTTGTTGATGCGTGCGGTCATGGTCACCGGCAGCGAGGCGCCGCTGGAGTTGCCGAAGTCGCGCAGCGTCGAGGGCACCTTTTCCACCGGCAGGCCGAGCTTCTTGCGGATGGTTTCGTTGATCATGCGGTTGGCCTGGTGGAACACGAAGTAATCGATGTCCTCCTTGGCCACGCCGGTGTAGTCGAGCAGTTTCTGCACTGCCGGCGGGATGCGCTGGGTGGAGAAGCTCAGCACCGCCACGCCATCCAGGATCAGGTCCACGCCACGCCGCCATGGGCCGTCGGGCTCTTCGCGGAACGGAATCAGGTGCTGCATGGCGACCGGTTCGCGGTGGCCGCCCACCGGCAGCATGATTGCCCTGTAGCCGCTGCCATCGCTGTTGAGATCGAAATGCATCGGCGGCGCGTCGGCGCTGAATTCCAGTGCGGTGGCGGTGCCGGAGTCGGAGAAGATCGGGTCTTCCAGATTGGCGCTGCGGTCGCCGACCAGCAGCAGGCCTTTCTTGACGCCGCCGGCGGCGATCATCGAACCGAGCAGGTTGATGCCGAACGGGTAGGCCGAGCAGCCCAGGTTGACGTCGAAGGCGACCGTGGCATGCGACAGCCCCAGCCGGTCCTGCAGGATGATCGCGGTGGCCGGGATCGGATAATCCGGCGATTGCGTCACCACGATCAATGCATCGATCTCCTCCCGCTTCCACTGCAGTTTTTCCAGCAGCACCTGCGTCGCATCGAAGGCCAGGTCGGAAAAGCACTGCCACTCCGAGGCCATGCGGCGTGTCTCGATGCCGATGTTGCGCACCAGCCGCTCGCGCTCGGAGCGGATCTGCGGCCGGCAATCGGTGAGATTGGACACCACCCGCTTCGGCACGCATGTCGCCATGCCGGCAAAGCGAACGTTGTGCAGCGTGGAGGTCGGCATGGTGCTTACGCCTCGGTCAGTCTGTAGAGGTCGCCCACGGTGACGGCGGCGGTCAGGTCCTCGCCGGTGATGGTCTTGCCGTACTCCATGTCGAACATCACGATCACGCCCAGCGCGGCCAGCGAATCCCATTCCGGGAGTTCGAGCAGCACGGTGTCGGCAGTGACCTCGACCGGCTCCTGGAAGTCGGTGGCGGCGATGAAGTTCTCGATAAACGTTGCCTGGGTCATGCGTTCTCGCCTGGTTGCCTGTTGAAGATGCGGGAGTCTGAAAAGAACATGGAGCCGGTTGCCGTCATGTCGCCCGTTGCCCGGCGATCAGATCGGCAATGGTATCGACCTGGTCGCGGGTCAGGCCAGGAAAGATCGGCAGGCACAATACCTGTGCCGCCACCGCACGCGCGACCGGCAGCCATGCCGGCGCCGATGAGGGCAGGGCGCGATACATCGGGAAATCGCTGATCAACGGATAGAAGTACCGTCGTACCAGGATGCCGTGCTCGCGCATCGCTTGGTACAGCGCATCGCGCGACAGCGGGTAGTCGTCCTGTACCAGGATCGGGAAGTAGGCGTAGTTGGCACTGGCATGATCGGGCCGCGCCACGCAGCGCACGCCGCGAACATCGCTCAGGCGCTGCCGATACTGCGCGTCGATGGCGCTGCGCTGGGCGATGGCATGATCGATGTGCTTGAGCTGCAGCAGGCCGAAGGCCGCGCTGATCTCGTTCATCTTGCCGTTGATGCCTGGCGCCACCACCGTGGTCTCATCGACAAAGCCGAAATTCTTCAGGTGCCCGATGCGCTGATAGGTCCTTTCGTCGGGGCAGACGATGGCGCCACCTTCGAAGGTGTTGAACACCTTGGTGGCATGGAAGCTCAACACGCTCAGGTCGCCATGGCGCAGGATCGAGCCGCAATCGTCGCGCACGCCGAAGGCATGTGCCGCGTCGTAGATCACCTTGAGGTTGTAGATGTCGGCGATGCGGGTGATGGCAGCGGTATCGCAGGCGGTTCCGTAGCAATGCACCGGCATGATCGCGGTGGTCTGCGGGGTGATGGCTGCCTCGATCTTGGACGGATCCATGTTGAGCGTCACCGGATCGATATCAACGAACACCGGCGTGATGCCTTTCCACAGCAGCGAATGCGCAGTGGCCACGAACGAGTAGGGCGTGGTGATCACTTCCCCGGTGATGCGCAGCGCCTGCAGCGCGGTGATCAACGCGGTGGTGCCATTGGTGAGCAAGGCCAGGTGCGGCACGCCCAGGTACTCGCACAGCGCGCGTTCGAGCGCGCGATGCATGTCACCTCCATTGCTGAGAATGCGGCTGGTCCAGATCTGCTCCAGATAGGGCAGAAATTCTTCCAGCGGCGGCAGCAGCGGACTGGTGACAGGGATGGGCATCAATGTCTCGGCAGGTGCTGGTGAATGTCGGGGTTCCATCGCAGCCGACGGCTGTGGACGGGGTGATCGTGCTGAAGCAAGCGCTATGCCAGCAAGCGGGGGGCCAGGAGACCGGCCCGCTCAGTTCGCCAGCTCGGTCTGCTCGCGGTCGATACCGTACTTGCGCAGCTTTTCCACCAGCGTGGTGCGGCGCAGGCCGAGCAGCTGCGCTGCATGCGCCACTACGCCCTGGGTGCGTTCCAGCGCCTCGTTGATCAGCGCCAGTTCGATGTTGGCCATGTGCCCACGCAGGTCGATGCCATCGTCAGGCAGACTGGAGCTGGTCACCGGTTCGGCATCGCCCGTGCTGGGTTGCAGGGTCACCACATTGCCCGGCAGCGCGATGTCCTCGACGGGGGCGGCAACCAGCGCCGGTTCGGGCGCAGGCTCGACCGGCACGGCCGCGGCAAAATCACCTCGGTAGCGCGCCGGCAGGTCCTGCACGCGCACCAGCCCGCCCGGATGCAGCACCGCCAGGCGCTCCACCAGGTTGGTCAGCTCGCGCACGTTGCCTGGCCAGTCGTAGCTGCGCAGCGCCTGCAGGGCTTCGTCGGCAAAGCGGACTTCGCCGCGTCCTGTGCGCGCCAGCTGCCCGGCGATGGTCTGCACCAGCATGGCCAGATCGTCGACGCGTTCGCGCAGCGCCGGCATCTCGATCGGGAACACGTTGAGGCGATAGAACAGGTCCTCGCGGAACTGGCCGTCGCTGATGCGGGTTTCCAGGTTGCGGTGGGTCGCAGCGATCACGCGCACGTTGCAACGGATGGTCTGGCCACCGCCGACGCGCTCGAAGCTGCGCTCCTGCAGCACGCGCAGCAGCTTGACCTGCATCGGCAGGCTCATGTCGCCGATCTCGTCCAGCAGCAGGGTGCCGCCCTCGGCCATTTCGAAGCGGCCCTTGCGGGTGCTCAATGCACCCGTGAAGGCGCCTTTTTCGTGGCCGAACAGCTCGCTTTCCAGCAGATCCGGCGGGATCGCGCCGCAATTGATCGCCACGAACGGCCCGTCGCGCCGCGGCGAATGCTGGTGGATGGCGCGCGCGACAACCTCCTTGCCCGTCCCCGATTCGCCCAGCACCAGCACCGTGGTGTCGAATGCAGCCACCTGGTCGATCAGGCGGCGCAAGCGGGTCACGGCCTCGCTGTTGCCGGTCGGACCGGTGTCCTGCTGCGCACCGGCCTGATGTTCGGCATCCAGGCGTTTGAGGCTGGCACGGCGCAGCAAGGCCTCCAGCTGTGTGTGCCGCAGCGGCGTGTCCAGCGTCCAGACATTGGCTTCGTGCAGGCCGTGGGCCTGCGCAAACGCGCTCGGGCTGCCTTCCATCAGCAATACCGGTGGCGGCAGCTTGGCGTCGGCCAGCCAGTCGAAGAACTTGTCGGCCTGTGCAGCATCCTGCGCCGAGCCCACCATCACCGCCATCCATTCGTCGTGGCGATGGCGGCCAGGATTGATGTCGGCGCCGTCGGTGACCCAGCGTGGATTGAAGTCCATGAACTCGAGCAACGAGACAGTGCGCTCGGCGCGCACGGCGTCGCTGTCGATCAGCAGAATGCGGGACTCACTCATTCCTGGCTCCTTCCGTCAGGCCCTCCAGGATTGGCATGACTTCCTGGATATAGGACAGCTTGCTGACAAAATTGTCAGCACCCGCGCGAAGAGCATGTTCACGATGCTCTGCATCGTCGAAGTGGCTCGCGATGACAATATACGGCGGATCGTCCTGCGTCTTGATCAGACGCGTCGCCTGCAGCCCGCCCATCTCCGGCATGGCCAGGTCCATCAGCACGACATCGGGGCGCAGCGACTCGGAGCGCTCGATCGCTTCCAGTCCATTGGCGGCACTGCCCACGATATCGAGCCACTCCACTTTGCGAAAATGACGCATCGCAGCGTTGATGAAGCCCTCGTGGTCGTCGACCAGCAGCACGGTGAGTTTGCTCATAGTAGTCCTTATCCTGCCCGGGCAAGCAGCGGTTTGTTGTTGCGGCGGCGCTCGCGTGCCGGGGCGATGTCGAGTTGTTCGCGGTACTTGGCCACAGTGCGACGGGCAATATTAACGCCCTGGCGCGACAACAGCCCGGCAATGGCTTCGTCGGCAAGCGGCCGACCGGCCGGCTCGCTTTCGATCAGTCTCCGCACCATCGCCTTGACTGCCTGGCCGGAGACGCTGGCGCCTTCCAGGCGCACGGCAAAGAAGTGCTTGAGCTCGAAGGTACCGCGTGGGGTCTGGATGTATTTGCCGGTGGTAATGCGCGAAATCGTCGATTCGTGCATGCCGATCTCATCGGCAATTTCCTTCAGCGTCAGCGGTGCCATCGCTTCTTCGCCGCGCACCAGGAAGGTGGCCTGGCGTTCGACGATGGCGCGCGTGGCGCGCAGCAGGGTCTCGTAGCGCATCGACAGACCACGGGTCAGCCAGCGCGCTTCCTGCAGCATGTCGCGCAGCGGCTGGGCGGCTTCGCCGGCCTCGGCCAGTGCGCGCTCATGCATGGGGTTGATGCTCACCCGATGGGTGGTGGCCGGGTTCAACGCCACCCGCCAGCTGCCATCGGCATGCCAGGCGAGCACGTCAGGAATCACGCTCGCGTTGCTTTCCTGCAACAGGTCATCGCCGGGGCGCGGCTGCAGCGACAGGATCAGCCGGACCGCTTCGCGTGCATCGTCCACTTCGGCATCGTGTGCGCGTGCCAGCACCGGATAGTCGTGGCTGGCCAGCAGGTCCAGGTCGCCGGCAAGGATGCGCGCAGCCAGATGACGCGCCGGCACGCGGCCGGGCAGGGCGCTCAGCTGGGCCTGCAGGCACTCGCGCAGGTCGCAGGCGGCCAGGCCGGCCGGGTCGCCGTGCAGCAGGCGCTGACGGACCGCTTCCACTGCCTGCACGGTCATACCAAGACGGGTTGCGCCGAGCTGCTGCAGCGTCGCCAGGGCCTCGGTCAGATAGCCGGCGTCGTCGGTCTGCTCCAGCCAGAACGCGGCGGCCCCCAGTGCGGCCTCATCCAGGTCCAGTGCCAGATCGCGCAGGATGCGCACGTGCGGGTCGGTGGATTCGCCGGCTGCCACGCGCTGCATGCGATCGTCGTCGCCGTCGTTCCAGCTGCTGCTCTGCAAGTCCCACATCGTACTTTCCGGCAGTTCGTCGAAGGCGGCGACGTCGGAGGCGCCATCGTCGCTGGTCGCGGCGGCATCGCCATCGGCCAGCTCTTCCAGTTCCAGCAGCGGATTGGTTTCCAGCGCGCGACGGATTTCCAGTTCCAACTGCATGCCGTCCAACTGCAACAGACGGATCGACTGCAGCAGCTGCGGGGTCAGGTGCAGTTGCTGGCCAAGCTGGGCGGAAATGGTCGTCTTCATCGAAGCGCTTCCGGAAGGCGCCGCACGCGGCAGCGATGGAACGCATCTTGCAGGACAAGACGACGGGTTTCTAATCAGGGAATCGCGTGAGGCAATTCATGATTTTCCTGACAGTCCGTGGGGAATTCCCTGACACCAAATACGAACTCAAGCGTGCCCGCCGGAATCTCGTCACTGTTTGGTCGCTAGCGGCCGCTTCCGGTCGCCGCACGGCGGCCTGCTCAGACCAGCTCGTTATGATGCTTGGCGGCCAGCAGTACCAGATCGTTGGCACGCCGGCAGCCGAGCGACTCCATCATGCGTGCGCGATGGGTCTCCACCGTCTTGACGCTGATGCCGAGGTCGGCGGCGATTTCCTTGTTGCTCTGGCCACGGCCGATCTCGCGCAGGATCTCGCGCTGGCGCGGCGACAAGGCGGCGATACCAACCGGTTTTTCGCGGCCCAGCATCGGCGCAATCATCTTGGACGAGATCTGCGGGCTCAGGAACACCTGGCCGGCCGCCGCTGCACGCAATGCCAACTCCAGCTCGAGCGGTGCAGCATCCTTGACCACAAAGCCCACCGCGCCACGATCGAGCGCGTCGCGCACGTGCACCGGGTCGTCGTGCATCGACATCATCACCACATGCGTGCGCGGCGCAGCGCGCAACACATCGGTCATAGCATCCAGGCCGCTGCGGCCGGGCAGGGACAGATCCATCAACACCAGGTCGGGCCGGTGCAGGGATGTCATGTCCAGGGCTTGTTGCGCATTGCTGGCCTCACCCACGACATCGATGCCGGCGAAGGTTTGCAGCAGCCTGGACAGGCCGGCACGCACAAGGGTGTGATCGTCGACGATGATGACTCGCACGGCGCAGAAGAGACCTTTTTCAGTAAACGGCACCTTAGCTGACCCGGCGCTCCGCGCCAACAGGTGGGATCAGCGCTGGCGGCGGGCGTCGGCGATCTGACGGCGATGCAGACGGAACAGATGACGTTCCAGTGCCTCCCGCAAGCCCGGCGAAAGCAGCGCAAACCGCAGCCATAGCCAGTGATCGTGGCCGTCGCTTGCGCTTGCCAGGACCTCGGCAGGAAGCTGTACCAGTTCAGGAAGCCAGTCGGAGGGTTGCAGACAAACGCAACCCTGCGTGCCCGGCGGATGGCTGCTTGCGCAGCGCATGCGGATTCCGCGCACCGACCAGCGCACGTCCGCCTGGATCAGTCCGGTGTCACCTTGTTGCACCAAACGGCCGATCAGCGCCAGCATCAGGTCGAGCTTGGCATCCATGCGCTGCACCAGCAGCGGCAGCTCGCCACGGTCTTCGCTGGTTTCCTCGCTGCGTAGGTCTTCCAACTGGCCCAGGCTGCGCAGCAGGGTTTCTGCGGTGCTGTGCGAGCCGGCGTCGCTGCCGGCATGGAAGCCGACCGGCAGGCGCACTTCGCAGCTGAGCGTGTCGGCGAACAGCGCGGCATCGGCAGATGGCGCGAGTGTGCCGGGCGCGGACATCAGATTCGTCCGACCCGTGCGTAGGCGCGGCTGGCCGACGAGGACGTGCGCTGCGCGCGAATCAGATCCAGCAGCTTGCGTCGACGTTCGAGCATCATCCGCATCAGATCCTGCTGCATGGCCTGCAGCGTCTGCAAGGCTTCGCGGTCCTGACTCAGGTCCACCTGCTGCGCGTACTCGCGCAGGTGCAGGTCGTGGGCATCCAGCATGAACGGCATCACCTCGAACTCCTCCTGCGCCATGGCGAGGCGGATGTCGGCGATTTCGGCTTGAAGGCTTTGCGCGCTATGCATGGTATGACTCACGAGACGGCAGAAAGGCCGCGCTGGTCCAGGGGGATGGAATTCCACGCCGAGTCGATTTCGCTGAGCAGTTCCAGCGCTTCGGTCAACGCAGTTTCGTCGTTGTGCAGGTTGGCGGCAGTCAGCCGCTGCATCACGTAATCGTAGAGCGCCGACAGGTTACCAGCGATCTCGCCACCGGCTTCGTGATCGAGCGATCCGTTCAAGTGGCCGACGATCGCGCAGGCTTCGCCGATGGCCTTGCCCTTGCGCGCCTGGTCGCCCTGCGCCAGGCAGGCCTGGGCCAGACGGATGCGCTGGCAGGCACCGGCGAACAGCAGCGACACCAACTTGTGCGGGTCGGCTTCGGTCACGCTGGTGGACACGCCGACCTTGCGGTATTGCTCGGCATACTGACGATTGGAACCGTACATGGATGACTCCTCAATGGGCTGACCTTCGCGGGTCCCGGAGCGCTGCGCTCGGGCGACGACGCTCCTGCCGGAAGGCAAGGCCGAAATCACGATAGGCCCTTCCTGTATCGGCAAGACCACTGCGGGACTTGAGGAGCGTCGTCACGGAAATCAGCTCGTCAGCAGGCTGCTGAGCGAACTGGTGCTGCTCTGCAGCTTGCTGATCAGGGTTTCCATCGCGGTGAACTGCGCGGTGTAGCGGTCGCTGAGCTTGGTCATGCGCGCGTCGAGGTCGTCCAGGTCCGTTTCGTAGCCCTTGATCTGCTTGTTCAGGCTGTCCGAGCGCAGGGTCAGGGTGCCGTTGTTGACGTTGACGTTGCTGTCGAGCAGCTTGGTCATGCCGGAGCCGAACTTGCTGTCCTTGCCGAACACCTCGGCGGCGGCACCGCCGTCCTCAGCGATGGCGGTGTCGAACTTGCTGCCGTCGAAGCTCATCACGCCATCCTTGTCGAGGGTCAGGCCGAGCGCCTTGAGTTCGTTGAGGTTGCCGGCGACCTGGCCGCGCAGCTGCTGCTGCAGGCCGCGCACCAGCGAGTCGCCGGTCAACGCCGCGGCCGTCTTGGTGGTGGCGTCGTAGGCGCTGCTCTTGGCCAGCAAGGTGTTGGCGGTGTTGTAGGCGGCGGCATACGCAGTCAGATTGGCCTTGAGGCCGCTGGTGTCGGCAGCGACGCCCAACGTGACCTTGGTGCCTTCGGCGGCCTTGGTCAGGTTGAGCACCACGCCCGGCACGATGTCGGTGAGGGTATTGGAGCTGGAGGTGCGTTCGAAGCCGTCCACGCGCACCAGCGCATCGGTCGCGGCCACGGACTGGTTCAAGCCGCCGCTGACGCCGGAGCCATAGGTGAGGCTGCTCAGGCTCGGGTCGCTGGCACTGACGGTCAATGCGCCCTTGGTACCGGAGTCGACCGCATTGAGTACCAGGTGCTGGCCGTCGTTGGCGGTCACCACGCTGGCGGTGACGCCCTTGCCGCCGGCCGCCTTGTTGATGGCGGCAGCGATGTCGGTGAGCTTGTCGGTGCCGCTGATGTCCACGGTGATTTTCTTGTCGCCATACCCGACCGTCAGCGTGCCGCTGCCGACGGTTGCGTCGGCGGTGAACGCGCCGGAGGCGAGCTTCTGCGCACTGGCCAGCGAGACCACTTCCACCGAGTAGTTACCCGGCGCGGCCG
This sequence comes from Xanthomonas sp. CFBP 8152, assembly GCF_014199025.1. Lineage (NCBI taxonomy): Bacteria > Pseudomonadati > Pseudomonadota > Gammaproteobacteria > Lysobacterales > Lysobacteraceae > Xanthomonas > Xanthomonas sp. CFBP 8152. The sequence continues at coordinate 122,264 of NZ_JACHNO010000005.1, read as the reverse complement.
AGCTGGTGGTGGTGGCGGTGAAGCCGGCATCGGTCGGCACCGTCGCCTTGTACACGTTGGTATCGGCGCTGCTGATGACCTTGTCCAGCGCGGACTTGAGCGTGGTCATGCTGCTCTTGATCTGGCTGATCGCCGACAACTGCGTCGTCGCGGCGGTCCCGGCCTTGTTGATACGCGCCTCCTCCGGATCTTTCATTCGGGAGACCAGGGTGGACACCACGGTGGGGATGTCCAGGCCGGAGCCGGAAGTGCTGATCACCGATGCCATGTTGCATTCCTCGTCTGGGCGTCCAAGCAAGGATGGACGCATGGGATTACGAGACGGGTATCGGCCGCCTCCGCGAGGACTTTAGCGGCGGCGAGCCCGTCTCGCTCACGAGGTTGGGCGATGCAATTTCCATGCCGGCGATGCGTCAAGAAACCCGCGCCAGAAACCCGTGCTGCGCGATCGCGTCGAATCCCTGCGGTTGAAAATATCTGCGACCACAAAAAAGCCCCTCCGAAGAGGGGCTTTGGACTTGCTGCGACGCGCTGCCGATTACTGCAGCAGGCTCAGCACGTTCTGCGGAACCGACTTGGCCTGGGCAAGCATCGCGGTACCGGCCTGCTGCAGGATCTGCGTGCGGGTCAGCTCGGCGGTTTCCTTGGCGTAGTCGGTGTCGCGGATACGGCTACGCGAGGCCGACAGGTTTTCCGAGGTTGCGCTCAGGTTGGCGATGGTGGAGGTGAAGCGGTTCTGCACCGCACCCATGTCGGCGCGCGAGGAGTTGACCGCGGTCAGCGCCTTGTCGACGATTTCCAGCGCCTTCTGCGAGCCGGAGAACGTGGAGATGTCCAGGCTGCTCAGGGTCGAGGTGGCGGAGCCGGACGCGGCCGAGGCGGTGGTGATGCCCGCGCCGACAGTGATGCCGGTGGCACTGGAGGTGCCGGCCGTCAGCGAGGTGAAGTCCTGGCCGGCCTTCAGCGATTCGATCTGCACCGTACCGTCGGTCTTGATCGAGGCATACATGCCGGTCTGGTCCAGCTTGTCGTTGATGGCCGCCGCGACCTTCTTGTTCACATCGGCGGCGGTTTCGCCGCTGGCGATCTTGACATCGGCGATGGTGACGCTCTGCGCGTTGCCACTGGCGTCCTTGAACGACAGGCTCATGCCGCTGATCGAGCCGGATGCAGTGGCGGTGCCGGTCACGCCAGCGGCGGAGACGGCGGCAGCGAAGTTGGCCTTGCCCAGCGAATTGACATTGGCGTCGACGATGCTGTTGATGCCGATGGTCTGGCCGGCGTCGGCGCCGACCTGGAACAGCGCACCGGAGAAGTCGCCGTTCAGCAGTTTGGTGCCGTTGAAGTTGGTCTGGTTGGCGACGCGGTCGATTTCAGCGGTGAGCTGCTTGACTTCGGAGTTCAGCGCGTCACGGTCGGTCGGCGAGTTGGTGGCGTTGGACGACTGCACCGACAGCTCGCGGATACGCTGCAGGTTGCTGCCGATTTCCACCATCGCGCCTTCGGCGGTCTGGGCCAGCGAGATGCCGTCGTTGGCGTTGCGCGAGGCAACGTCCAGGCCGCGGATCTGCGTGGTGAAACGCTCGGAGATCGCCAAACCTGCGGCGTCGTCCTTGGCGCTGTTGATGCGCAGACCCGAGGACAGACGCTGGATGCTCGTCGACATGCTCGCGCTGCTGGTGTTGAGGTTACGCTGAGCGTTCAGCGACATTACGTTGGTGTTGATTACCTGTGCCATTTTGATTTCTCCTAAGCGATTTTTCCGGCAAGGGGGACTTGCCCGGAGCCTCCGCAGGGGGGCCATCAAGTTGGCCGTTGCCGCTGCTGAGATGAATAACGGCGTTGCGTCGGGAACCTTTAGCGAAATCCAGTATTTTTTTACTGTTTTCTGCTACAGGACGAAATACGGAAGCGTTGTGTATCAAGGGGTTTGGTTTATTCGGCAGCACCCCGCAGATCTTTAGCGTTGGTATAACTTTCGACGAATAAACTCCGTCGGCCTGCGCAAGTTTTGGCGCGCAGGAGTGCAGAAAACGCAGGTTTTCTGCTGCAAATCAGCGGATCAGGTTGAACAACGACGACGACTGCATCTGCTGAAAAATCGTTTGAGCGGCCTGCAACGAGGCCTTCTCCAGTTCGTACTGGCCCAGCGCCGAGGCGTAGTCCAGATCGCGGATCGACGACAGGGTGGTCTTGAGGGTGACCTCGTTGGACTCCAGCAACGCGTTGGCGTTGTCGATCGCCGACAGCTGCGCACCGCCGGAGGCGCGCGCGTCGATCATCTTCGACGAGGCCTGTGCGATGTCGCGCATCGACGACTGCAGCGTGTTGATCATCGCCGCCTTCTGCGGCGGGGTCAGCGTGTCGGAGTTGAGTGCGCCGACCAGGTCGTCGATGGTGGAGAACACGTCCTTGGTGGTGGAGGCGCCAATCTGGAAACTGTCGCCCACCGCCGGTGCGCCGCTGATGCGCATGCGCACGCCGGCCGCATTAATGTCCTCCCCATCCTTGTAGGTGCCGGTACCGACCACCGTATTGGTGCTGTCGCGCACCTCGTAGGTGTCGGCGGCGGTGAACTGCACGCTGTAGCTGCCGCCGTTCCAGCTGCCGGTGCTGGCATCGCGGCTGAAGTCCAGCAGCAATCCGGTGCCGGTATTTGCGCTGTCGGCGTGCGCATCCACCGTACCGTCGCCGGTGCGGATACGCATGAAGATCTCGCTGCCGGGCAGGGTGTCGCTGACAAAGGTGTCCGGCGCCACTTCGACCTGTTTCTGGGTCTGATCGCCGTTGTAGGTGAGGCTGCCATTGCTCTTGATGAACGGTGCGCTGCCATCGGCGCTACCGCCGAACAGGTAGCGTCCGGTGCCGTCGGTGCTGTTGGCCAGGCTGACCATGCTGTCGCGCAGCGCGGTCAGTTCCGAGGCAATCGCCTTGCGGTCGTCGGGGCTGAGCGAGGAGTTGTTGGCCTGCACCGCCAATTCGGTGACGCGCGCCATTTTGTCGCCGGCCTGCGACAGGGCGTTTTCCTGTAGGCCGAGCCGGTTCTGCACGTTGTTGGCGTTTTCGCCAAAGCGTGTGATCGCAGCCAACGCGCGATCCAGGCCGACGGCGGTGCCGGCGGCGACCGGGTCGTCCTTGGCGGTGACCAGACGCTGCCCGCTGGCGAGCTGGGCCTGGATCTGGTTCAGCCGGGACTGCTTGGCCGTCATCGACGACACCGACTGGCTGTACATCATGCTGGTGGAGATACGGTCGGTCATCAGCGTACGGCGCCCAGGATGGCTTGGAAAATGGTGTCGGCAGTGGAAATCATCTGTGCGGCGGCCTGGTAGGCCTGCTGCAGCTTCAGCATGTTGGCGGCTTCTTCATCCAGGTTGACGCCGGAAATCGAGTCGCGGCTGGCTTGTGCCTGGTCGTTGATGACCTTCTGCGCGTCAGAGGCGTAAGTGGCCGCACGCGCGGCCGAGCCGACCGAGGTGGTCAGGCCCGACAGCGCGCCGTTGAGCGTGACCGTACCGCTGTTGAGCGCCTTGGCATCGTCGAGATTGGCCAGCAACTTGGCGTTGCCGTTGTCGCTGGAGCCGGCGCCCGTGGGGCCGACGCCGAAGGTGTCGCCGGCCTTGGGCGCGCCGTCCAGCGCAAAGCTCCAGCCGTTGGCGCTGATGGTCTGGCCGGCGGTGTAGGCGAATGGGCCGGTGCCGTCGATGGTGTACTGGTTGGCATCGATGAACTCCACTGACGCCGGCGTCAGCAGCGCCGGATTCTGCGCATTGGTGACCTTGACGTCGCTGATCTTGCCGGTGCCCAGGTTGGCGACCGTGGCGGTGGCCTTGACCGGGGTGGCTGCGGCAATCCGCGAGGGGTCGGTGATGGCCACCGACAGGGTGCCGGCTAGGCCGGCGGTGGGCTGCAGCAGGAACTTGTCGCCGTTGGCCGGCGTGCCGCCGACCACCAGGCTGACGCCGTTGAGCACCAGCGGATTGGCCGGGGTGCCGGTGCCGCTGAGCGGCACCGCCGAGCCGGTGCTGGCATTGGTGGCCTTCCACGCAGTGCCGTCGAAGCTGAGCGTGACGTTCTGCCCATCCACCGCCGCCATGTTGCTGAAGCTGGCGCTCAGCGACGCGCTGCCGGTGTTGGCGGGGTTGGCGGCGGTGGTGGGCGAGCCGATGTTGAAGAAATTGCCGCCCATCGCGCCGTACAGGTCCATGCCTTGCGCGTGACCGGCGTTGAAGGTGCTGGCCATGCCCACGGCCAGGCGACCGAGTTCGGCCTGGGTCGGTTCCAGCACGCTGCTGCGGAACTCCAGCAGCCCGCCGATCTGCCCGCCCAGCGAGCTGGCGCTGAGGCTGACATTCTGGCCCTGGGTCTGCATCGCCACCTGCAGCTTGCTCGGCTGATACGGGTCGGCGACGGTGGTCAGCTTGGACGAGGTGGTTCCCACCACCAGGGCCTGGCCGCCGGAGGTGAAAACATTCATGAAGCCGCCGTCCTGCATCACCGCGGTGCCGCCGGTGTAGCCGACCAGCTTGGACACTAGCGCGTCGCGCTGGTCGAGCATGTCCGGCGAGGCGCTGTCGATGCTGTTGCCGATGGTGCCGTTGATCTTGGCGATCTGCTGGGTCAGGCGATTGACCTCGTCCACCGAGGAGGTCAGACCGCTGTTGACCTCGTTGCTCAGGCTGTCCATCTGCCCGTTGAGCTGCTTGAAACGCGTCGCAAGCGAGTTGCCGCTGTCGAGCATGCTCTGCCGTTCGGCGGTGGACGAGGCATTGGACGATACCGCGCTGGTGGAGTCGAAGAAGTTCGACCACAGCCCGGCCACATTGGTGGCGGTGTTGGAGTACAGGCTGTCGACGCGGTTGGACAGCGAGGATAGCTGCTGCAGGCGCGAGAGCTCGCCGCCGCTGTCGAGCAGGCGCGAGGTGGCCAGCTGGTCGGCCACCCGGCTCACGTCGGTGATCTTGGCGCCATTGCCCACGAACGCGTAGCCCATGTCGGTGGGCGTGCGCGTTGCAAATTCCACACGTTGGCGGCTGTAGCCTTCGGTATTGATGTTGGCGACGTTATGGCTAACGGTCGACAACGCCCGTTGGAAGGCGATCAGCGCACTGGTCCCGGTGGACATGATGGACATGGGCGTTTACCTCAACGACGAATGGTGCCGAGCCCAGCAGGCTCGGCGGTGGTGGCGTAGCGGTTGGACAGGTCGGCCGCCGCGTTGCCGATCGCGGCTACCGCACGGTCGATGGTCGGACCGTTGGCGATCGCCGCGATCTTGGCTGCATAGCCCGGATCGGTGGCGTATCCGGCCTGTTGCAAGCCGCGTGCAAAACCCTTGATGTCGGTACCGGCCTGCAGGGCGGGCTGGTAACGGCTGTTGTTCTTCAGCAGCCGCACGTAGTCGGCAAAGCTCTCCTCGGCGGAACCGTAGGCGCGGAAATCGGCGGTTTCGGTGGTTTTGACGCCGTTGACGTATTCGTGGGTGCCGGTGGTGACCTTGTCGCCGCTCCAGCCGGTGGCCTTGATGCCGAACAGGTTGTTGGAGTCGCCGCCATTGCCGATACCGCGACGGCCCCAGCCGGTTTCCAGCGCCGCCTGTGCGACCAGCGCACGCGGATCCACGCCCAGTTCGCGCGCGGCCTTCTGCGCGTGCGTCCAGATCTTGGCGACGAAGCCTTCCGGGGTGCGCTCGCCCAGGCTGGCGGCAGCACTGCTCGCCGCGCTTGCAGTGACCGCGGCGCTGGCATCGGCGGCATCGCTGGCCGCCACGTCGCTCCAGCGATCGTTGGCCGAGGGCCAGCTCAGTGCGGCCGCATCGTCGCTGCCGGCATCGCTGCTGCCGGTGCGGCCGGCGATCAGATCCAGCACCTGGCTCATGCCGATGCCGCTCAGGCCGCCTGCGCCGATGCCTGCGGCAGTGCCGCTGGTTGCGCCGACGCTGCCTGTCGCGCCATCGCGGGTCGGCAGCGGCAACGAGGCGTCGCGCTTGCCGGCCACCAGCGCATAGGCCTTGGCGGCTTCGGCCGTGCTGAGCGAGGTATTCAATGCCGGGCCGCCGGTGTCGCCGCTCAGCTGCTTGGAGATCATCGCCGACAGGCCCAGCCCCTTGCCGTCGGTCAGCGCCTTGGCCATCTGCTGGTCGTACATCTCGCGGAACATCTGGTTTTCGCCAGGAAACATCGGGTCGCCGGAGCTCGCATCGCGCATGCTCTTGACCAGCATCTGCGCGAACTGTCCTTCGAGCTGACGGGAGACCTTGTCGATCTTGGCGGGATCGGCCTTGGTGCTCGGGTTGAGATCAATGGGCGAGGCTGCGATACGCATGTCAGATCACCTCCAGCTCCGCCGTGAGCGCACCGGCCTGCTTGAGCGCTTCCAGGATGGCCACCAGGTCGCCGGGAGCGGCGCCCACCTCGTTGACCGCGCGCACGATCTGGTCGAGCGTGGTGCCGCCTTCGAACTTGAACATGCGGCTGCCTTCGGAGGTGGCCGTGATCGTCGACTGCGGGGTGACCGCGGTGCGTCCGCCACTGAAGGCGCCAGGCTGGCTGACGTTGGTGTTTTCGCTGATGGTTACGGTGAGCGAGCCATGCGCGATCGCTGCCGGCATCACCCGCACCAGCTGGCCGATCACCACCGTACCGGTGCGTGCGTTGACCACCACCTTGGCCGGCGCATCGCCCGGCGAGAGTTCGACATTCTCAAGCCGCGACAGCAGGCCGATACGCGCGCCAGGATCGGTGGGCGAGCGCACTGCCACGGTCACGCCATCCACCGCACGCGCGGTACCGGCGCCGAAGCTGCTGTCGATCGCCGCGACCATGCGCGAGACGGTGGTGAAGTCGTTCTGGTGCAGGTTGAGGGTGATCTCGCCGGTGCCTGCGAACACGTCCGGCAATGCGCGTTCGACGGTGGCGCCGTTGGGAATGCGACCGACACTGGGAATGTTGACCGACACCCGCGAGCCGTCCTTGCCCTGCGCGCCGAAGCCGCCGACCACCAGGTTGCCCTGCGCCATCGCATAGACCTGGCCATCGGCGCCTTTCAGCGGTGCCATCAGCAGCGAGCCGCCGCGCAGCGACACCGCGTTGGCGATCGAGGACACGGTGATGTCGATCGGCTGGCCAGGCTTGGCGAACGGCGGCAGTTCGGCATGGATGGCCACGGCCGCGACGTTTTTCAGCTGCGGATTGACGTTCGCCGGCACATTGACGCCCAGCTCGCCGAGCAGGTTCTTCAGGCTCTGCACGGTGAAGGGCGCCTGGCTGGTGCGGTCGCCGCTGCCGTCCAGGCCGACCACCAGGCCGTAGCCGACCAGCGCGTTGCCGCGCACGCCGCCGACCTGGGCAAGATCCTTGATGCGCTCGGCCGAAGCCGGCGCGGCGATCGCGCAGACCGCCACAGCGGCGGCCAGCAGACGGAAAGGCAGGGAAGACAGATTCATGGTCGCAGGCTCAGTAGGGCGACAGACGGGAATTGAAGAAGCGGCTCAACCAGCCCATCGCGTTGGACTGCGCGATCGCGCCGCGGCCGCCGTAGGCGATGCGGGCGTCGGCCACCTTGCTCGAGGGCACGGTGTTGTCCGGGGCGATGTCGGCGGCGCGCACGATGCCTTGCACCTGCACCAGCTCGTCGCCCTGGGTCAGGCGCAGGTTCTTCTGCCCCTGGATCACCAGATTGCCGTTGGGCAGGCGCTGCATCACGGTGACGGTCACGCTACCCTGCATGCGGTTGCTCTGCGCGGTGTTGCCCTTGCCGGCAAAGCTGCGGTCGCCGCTGGTGCTGTTCTCCAGCACGTTCAGGCCGCCGACGGTGAGCGGAGCGCCCAGCAGCGTCGGGGCGGCCATGGTGGTGGCGTCCTTCTTGCTGATGCTGGTGTTGGCGGTGGACGAGGCGGTGGTGCTTTCGACCAGGTTCACCGTCAGCAGATCGCCGACATCGCGGGCGCGGCGGTCGCCGTACAGATTCAGGCCCGGGCCGGCGGCGTAGATCGCCCCGGCGGTGGGCTGCGCCACCGGCGCCACTACCGGCACGATCGGCGCCAGTTCGGCGAACGGCCGCACATCGCCGGCCGCCACGCAGCCGCCCAGCAGCGCGCTGCAGGCGATGGCGAGGCACAGGGAGGAGAGAGAAGGCAGGCGGGACATGGCGTGGATTCCTGAGAGGGCAGCGACCGGCGGGCCGATCAGACGTTGTTGTTCAAGTAACCGAGCATCGAGTCGGTAGTGGAGATCGCCTTGGCATTCATTTCGTAGGCGCGCTGGGTCTCGATCATGCTCACCAGTTCTTCCACCGTGTTGACGTTGCTGCCTTCCAGCGCGCCCTGCACGGTGTTGCCCAGGCCGTTGAGGCCGGGGGTGCCGTTCTGCGCGGGGCCGGAGGCGGTGGTTTCGACGAACAGGTTCTCGCCCTTGGACTGCAGGCCCGAGGGATTGATGAAGTCGGTCAGCGTCAACGCACCGATTTCCTGCGCGGCGGCCTGGCCGGCCAGCGTCACGCTGATGGTGCCGTCGTTGCCGATGGTCAGCGACTGCGCGCCTTCGGGGATCTGGATGCCGGGCTGCAGCGGGTAGCCGCTGTTGGTGACCAGCTCGCCCTGCGCATTGATCTGGAAGGTGCCGTCGCGGGTATAGGCCGAGGTGCCGTCAGGCATCTGCACTTCGAAGAAGCCGCGGCCGTTGACCATCACATCGAGCGCGCGGCCGGTCTGCTGCTGGCTGCCCTGGTCGAAGCCCTTGAAGGTGGAGACCACCCGCACGCCGGTGCCCAGCTGCAGGCCGGTCGGCAGCTGCGTCTGCGCGGAGGTGGAGCCGCCCGGCGCACGCACCTGTTGGTACAACAGGTCTTCGAACGCCGCACGATCGCGCTTGAAGCCGGTGGTATTGGTATTGGCCAGGTTGTTGGAAATGACCGACATGCGCGTCTGCTGCGCATCCAGTCCGGTTTTGGCGACCCACAAAGCCTGATTCATGACCCGATTCCTCGTTAGACCCGGGGATGTGTTCCGGGTACGGGTGGGTATATGCACGTGCCGTGCCAAACCCGCGCCGGATTTTTGCCGGCTGTGCGCTGGATCACGTGGGGCGGGCGCGGCGGCCTTCGCGGGGCAGGGCTGGCGGCGGGTAGGCAGCGGCGAAGCGGAAGCGGAGCAAACCTGCGCGGCAGATAGGCACGTTAGATCGGTCGCCGGTCAGCGGTGTGTTCGACGACGCGTGAACCCCTGGCGCTGCGTGCGTAAGGGTTTCGGCATTGCGACGCAGTCAACAGGCTGGTTGGTCGAGCGCGCGGTGCCCTCACCGCTCGCGGGACACGCCGCAAGTACGTCCTTGTAGGCTCGGTGGCGGCATCCATGCCGCCACACGGTCCCGCAATCGGCGAGGCCACCGCACCAGAGAGTGAATCGGTGGTCGTGTGAAAAGCTGCTTGTTGCTCGGGTTGAATCGGGAAGCTGATCGGAAGCGATGCTATCCGAGCAACACACCGCATGCTCTGCTCGCAACCCTGCGTAACGATTATCTCGACGGGTCCTTGCCCGCCCACCGTCGCGGGACCTTACGCGGCATGGAGCCGTACTTGCGGCGTGTCCCGCGAGGGTGGGCGGGCAGGGGCCCTGCAGCCAGGTCACGCACCAGCCACTCTGTAGCGAAGGCCCAGCTCAACAGCGTTGCCAACCGCACACACCTTGCCGTCAAACCATCGCTAGTCGGCATCAACCGCGTACGAACCAGCTGCGGGACCGCAGGGTTGAACGACATGCCACTTCGCTCGCGAGCCACGTCCCCCGGGCGGCCGACACCCAGGTGCTGGGCAGAGCGGCAAGCCAAGCGGCGGTGGGCAGTGGGTGTCAATGGCGCTTAGCCGCTGACCCGCAGCAGCGAGTTGGCCGACTGCGCGTTGTCGTCGCCGTTCTTGATGATCTTGACCTGCATTTCGAACTGACGCTGCAGCTGGATCATCTCCACCAGCGCGCCGGCGGCATCCACGTTGCTGCCTTCCAGCATGCCGCTGTTGATGGTCTTGCCGGTGGCCACCGCAAACGCCTGCGCCGGGTCGGTGCTGGTGTTGCGCATCAGCCCGTCCGCGCGCCGCGTCAAACGGTCGGCGGGGGCATCGACCACCTTCATCTTGCCGACGATGGCCATGGTCTGCGGGCCTTCGCCCTGCGGAATGATCGAGATGCTGCCGTCGCTGCCGATCTCCATCGCCTGGTGCGGCGGGATCGTCATCGGGTTGCCGCCCTCATCCAGCACCGCATGGCCATTGGCGGTGACCAGCTGGCCATTGGCGGTGAGTGCCAGCTCGCCGTTGCGGGTGTAGGCCTCGCTGCCATCGGGCGACTGCACCGCCAGCCAGCGGTCCTGCTGCAGCGACACGTCCAGCGGATTGCCGGTAACCTTCTGGTGGCCCTGGCTGCGGTCGAAGCCCTGGTCCACATGCAGTGCATCGATCCGCGACGGATAGCCCTTGCCCTGGATCTTGAACGCCTCGGTATTGGCCAACGCAGCCTTGAACCCCACCGTATCGACGTTGGCGAGATTGTGCGACACGGTGCCCTGCGCCTGCAGGGAGGCACGGGCGCCAGTCATCGCAACGTAGAGAGCTTTGTCCATGAGGCACCGGGATTGGGGAGTCGGGATTCGGGATTCGTAAACGCGGGCTGTTGCGACCTGGCAGAAGAGAGGGCAGGGCCGGGATCCGTTTAACGGAGTACCGGCTCCTACCAATCCCCAATCCCCAATCACTAATCCCAGCCGTTAACGAATATTGATGATCGTCTGGGTGACCTGATCCTGGGTCGAGATCATCTGCGAGTTGGCCTGGAAGTTGCGCTGGGCCACGATCATGTTCACCAGCTGCTCGGTCAGGTCCACCGTGGAGGATTCCAGCGAGCCGGATTCGATCTGGCCCAGGTCCGAGGTGTCCGGTGCGCCGGTGCGGGCGGAGCCGGAGGTGTAGCTTTCGGCCCACATGTTGTTGCCCTGCGACTGCAGGCCCTGCGGGTTGACGAAGCTGCTCAGCGCGACCTGGCCCAGCGGCTTGTCGGCGCCGTTGGAGTAGCGCGCGAACACCACGCCGCTGGTGTCGATGCTGATCTCGTTGAGCTTGCCGCTGGCATAGCCGTCCTGGCGGGTGTCGCGCAGCGCGAAGGTTTCGCCGTACTGGGTCGAGCCGCTGACGTTTAGCTGCATGCTCAGCACGCCGGCGCCGGTGCTCGGGGTGAACGGGTCCATCGTGATGATGCCGTTGGCCGGGGTGGTCAGCGCGCCGGTATCGGAGAACTGCAGCGTGGTCGGCGCGCCGACCGCGGCGCCGTCCACGTAGTTGTGCACCTGCCATTCGTTCGGGTTGGCGGTCTTGACGAAGTAGGAGGTCTGCACATGGCTGACGCCCAGCGAATCGTAGACGTTGATGCCGCCGGTGGAGTGGCTGTAGGTCTTGTCGTCGGCCGGGCTGAACGGAGTCACCGTCGGGGCAGTGGCATTGCCGGGCAGCGTGAAGGCCAGGTTGACCGTCGAGGTCGACTTGGGCGGGCTGTCGGTGGTCAGCAGCTGCAGGTCCGACAGACGGCCGACGTCGAAGCCGTTGCCGCTGGGGTTAGGGGCGAATACCTGCAGGCGCGCGCCCTGCGGGTTGACCACATAGCCGTTGGCGTCGGTCTGGAAGTTGCCGGCGCGGGTGTACATCTTGGCGCCGTTGGAGGACACGGTGAAGAAGCCTTCGCCGGAGACCGCCAGATCCAGGCTGCGCCCGGTCGGATCGATATTGCCCTGCGAAAACTGCTGCGCCACATTGCTGACGCGGACGCCCGACCCCACCGCATTGCGCGACAGGCCGTAGCTGGTGCTCTGGAACATGTCGGCAAACTCGGCACGCGATTCCTTGAAACCGGTCGTGTTGACGTTGGCGATGTTGTTGGACGTGACGTTCAGATCGGCATTGGCTGCGTTGATGCCGGACAACGAGGTATTGAAAGCCATGGAAGAGGTCCTTTAAGTGTCGGTTGCCGGCTCAGCTGACGCGGAGCACGTTGGCGAGCGGGGAAGTGCCTAGCCCGGTCAGGTTGAGATACAGACCGTCCGAGCCGATCGTGACGCTGTCCACCGGTGCGTCGACATAGGTGGACAACTTGCTTTTGGAGCCGGCGGTGTCGGTCTGGGTGGCGGTCACGCCGTACTTGCCGGCCGCCATGCGGTTGCCGTTTGCATCGGTACCGTCCCAGGCGAACGACACCTCGCCGGCGGCGCTGGCCGGCACGCTGAGCTGCTTGACGAAGGCGCCGTTGGCATCGGTGATTTCGAAATTGACGGTGCCGGCCGAGGTCGCAGCGACCACGCCCTTGGCCGAGTTGGTGGCATCGATGGCGACCTGCGCGGAGGGCACCAGCACGTTGCGCCCGACCAGCGCCGCGCCTTTGAGCACCTGATCGCTGCTCTGTGCTGCGGTGAAGCTGGTGAACTTGGTGTTGAGGTCGCCAATGCCCTGCACGGTGGAGAACTGCGCCAACTGACCCAGAAACTCGCTGTTTTCCATCGGTTTGAGGGGGTCCTGGTGCTGCAGCTGCTCGGTCATCAGCTTGAGGAAGTCGGCCTGGCCGAGCGATTCCTCCTTCTTCTTGGTCGATGTGGCGCTGCTGGAGGTCAGCCCGAGGCTGGTGTAGAGGTCACTACCGATGGTGCTCATTTGAAGGGGTCCGTAAGGGAAGGGTCAGCTAGGAGGGTCAGCGACCCATGGTCAGGGTGGCGAGCGCCAGTTCCTTGGCGGTGTTGAGCATTTCCACGCCGGCCTGGTAGTTACGCGAGGCCGAGATCATGTTGACCATCTGCGAGACCGGATCCACGTCGGGCGAGAACACATAGCCATCGGCATCGGCCAGTGGATGGCCGGGCTCGTAGCGACGGATCGGCGGCGCGTTGGTGGTGGTGATCTCCTTGACGTTCACCGAGGTCAGGCTGGGGTCTTGGCGACTTTGCTGGGCCTGGAAGATCGGCTCGATCGGCTTGTAGGTCGCCTCGGCCGAGCCAGCGACGGAGTCGGCATTGGCCAGGTTGGAGGCGATGGTGCTCAGTCGGACCGACTGCGCGTGCAGCGCCGAGCCGGCCACATCGAAGATGGGGAGATTGCTCATGATTTATTGGCCGGTGATCGCGGTGAGCATCGAGCGCACCTTGGATTCGAGGAAGCTCAGCGAGGCGCGGTATTCCAGCGCGGCGCGGCCGTAGGCAGCACGTTCGGCATCGGGATCGACGGTATTGCCGTCCAGGCTGGGCTGGTCGGACTCGCGGGTGATCTGAAACGGGTTGAGTCCGCCGCTGCTGCCGATCTCGTAATGCTTGGCGTCGGTGGTCTGCAGCAGGGTGCCGTCGCGCACGCCTTCGGCCGATTTGAGCGCGGCCTCGAAATTCAGATCCTTTGCCTTGTAGCCAGGGGTGTCCACGTTGCTCAGGTTGCTGGCGATGAGCTTCATGCGCTGCTCGCGCAGCGGCAGAGCATCGCCGTGGATGCCTAGAAAGGACGAGATGGAATTGGACACGGTGCTCTCCCGCGAAGTGTTACCAGGGAGAAAGCAATGTTTGTGCCAATCGAGGTGGTGCGGGTTACGGAACGCGGCGAATGATCGGCGCGGCCGACGAACGGCAGCTTGGCCGTCCCGGGAACGCGATGGGCTTCGTATCCGTCGCGGCGTTGCTTCACTCAGGCGCGCCAGGCCGGAAGGTTCCGCATTAACCGAGGCGCGGTCCGGCGACGCCCGGCGTCAGCGGATGTCACTTTAAAAGCGGGTTGACGCACACCGAACCAACTTCGATGTTACTTGGCTCTTGGAAGCCCGGCGCGGCGCCTTGTCGCTGCCATCGGCTCCGACCCGGCAGCCGCCTGGCCTGCTCAGGCCGCTTCGGCGACCACTTTCAGGCGCGCCAGCACGTAGTCGGCCAGCTCGTGGGCGCTGTACTTGGCCACGAAGGCGTTGGCGCCGACCTGTTCGACCATGGCGTTGTTGAACACGCCCGACAGCGAAGTGTGCAGCAGCACGTAGAGGCCTTGCAGGCCCGGCGTGCGCCGGATTTCCGTCGTCAGCGTGTAGCCATCCATGGCCGGCATTTCGATGTCGGAGATGACCATCGCATAGCGGTCGGCCGGATTCTCGCCTGATGCAGCCACCTGCAAGAGGTGGTCCAGCGCCTGGCGGCCGTCGGACAACAAGGTTGCCGAGACGCCGAGCTGGTCGAGTACGCTGCGGATCTGCTGACGCGCCACGCGCGAGTCGTCCACCACCAGTACCTGGAACTGCCGGTCGTAGGCAACCAGCTGCAGCGAGGGATCCAGCTGCACGTCCTTGCTGACCTTGGCGATGTCGGCGAGCACGCTTTCCACGTCGATGACCTGGATCAATTCGCCCTGGAAGCGCGTCACCGCCGTCAAATAAGTGGCTTCGGCGCCCAGTTCCGGCGGCGGATGGATATCTTCCACCGCAATATTGACGATGCGCTCCACGCCGCTGACCAGAAACCCCTGGACCGAGCGGTTGAATTCGGCCACCACCAGATAGCCGGGGCCGTTTTCCGAGTGCGCATCGCGTTCCGGGTGGCCGATCGCCAGGCCCAGATCCAGCACCGGCACCGAGCGCCCGCGCACGTCGGCCACGCCGGCGAACTCGGTCGGCAGGCCGGGCACCTGGAACAGCTCCGGGCGGCGCAGCACTTCCTGCACCTTGAAGACGTTGACGCCAAAAAGCTGGCGGCCGCCCAGCCGGAACAGCAGCAGGGCCAGTCGATTGTGGCCAGCCAGGCGCGTGCGCTGGTCGATGCGGTTGAGCAGATCGTGGGTCATGGGGCAGATATCGACAGCGCCCTTGGAAAACTTGAGTGGTTTTAAGTTTGGTGTGGGGCGCTGCCGGGAATCGGGAGTCGGGAATGGGGAGTTGCAAAGGCAGGTGGGTTTCCGCAGCGCGGCCGAGGCGAAGGGCAGGGTTCTGACCTGCATATTGCTTTCACTAAGCGAATCGCGCAGCAACAACGAAGGCCGACCGCCGCTCAGCCCCCGACCGATTCCCTATTCCCGATTCCCGATTCAGAAACAGGCACGCCTCTTGCAGTGGATGTTCCGTCTTCCTCCGGATCTGGTCCCATGCGCCTGCTCCTGCTTGTCATCCTGTTGGCTGCCGCTCCGGCCTGGGCCCAGAGCTATCAGTCTGTCGATTCCATCCGCGCCGCGGCGCTGGCCACCGTGGGTCCGGATGCCGAGGCCGAGGCCACGCTCGATCCCGGCTTGCGCATGCCGGCCTGTCCGATCGCGCTGCAGGCGCAGCCGACCGGCACCAATACGGTGGAAGTGGCCTGCCCCCAGCCGGCCGGCTGGCGCCTGTTCGTGCCGCTGAAGGTACGTCGCAATCAGGACGTGCTGGTGTTGCGCCGCGGCATCAGCGCTGGAGAAGTCATTTCGCTGGCCGATATCAGTATCGAGAAGCGTGACGCCGCGCGTATCGTCGGTGCGGTGCTGGCCGACCCGGTGGCGGCGGTGGGCAAGACCGCCCGGCGCATCCTGCCGGCCGGCTCGCTGCTGTCGTCCAACGATCTGGTCACGCAGCGGCTGGTCCGGCGCGGCGACACCGTGCCGCTGGTGTCGCGCAATGGCGGTCTGGAGGTGCGCATGAGCGGTCGCGCGCTGTCCGATGCCGGCGAGAACGAGCGGGTTTCGGTGGAAAACTCCTCCTCGCGCCGGGTGGTGCAAGGGGTCGTCGAAGCGAGCGGGACCGTTGTGGTATCCAGATAGAAATTCGCTATAAAGTTTTTTTGGCGCATGCCGTTATCCCCTACGACCTGTAGAGGAGTTCCTGACATGAGCCAGAAAATCGAAGGCAATCTACCGACCGCTGCAACCCTTCGCACTGCGGCCACGAGCAGCAAGATCGCTTCGGCCGGTGAAGATCGCGCGTCTCCGATCGCCGCATTGCCGCCGACCGACAGCGTCAAGCTGACCGGTGAGGCGACCAACCTGCAGAACCTGCAGCGCACGCTGTCGCAGTCCTCGGCGATCGACACCGGTCGCGTCCAGGCAGTGAAGGATGCGTTGCAGAACGGCAGCTACTCCATCAACCCGGATGCCATCGCCAGCCGCATGATGGATCTGAATCAGCAACTGGCGGGTTGATCCCCGACCCAAAGGATGAACGTGAACGAGTCCCTGCAACGTCTCAGCGATGCGCTGGCCGGCGAACGCCAGGCATTACTCGAGAACGACATCGATGGGCTGATGCGCCACACGCAGGACAAGCTGTCGGCACTGCGCGCGCTGGAAGCGGCAATGCCCCAGGGCGAAGAAGAGCGGCTGCGCGAACTGGCCGAAGCCAATCGCGCCAACGGCGCGCTGCTGGCACGCCGGCGTCGCGAAGTGAACTGGGCACTGCGTCATCTGGGCCGCACCGAGAGTGCGCCGTCCTACGACGCCAAGGGTCAATCCAGCGTGCTGCGCGGCGGTCGTTCGCTGGCAGTGGCCTGAAGCACCGCAGCGTGCCCGAGCGCACGCGCAGGCTGGACCAAGTGCTAAGCAGTGCAGCGTCGAGCTACCAGGCGTACAGGAACGTGGCCCCGCGCAATACGAGGCCTGGGCGGTTCGGCGTATATTGAAGCGTCCTCTACGCCGCCCTTGTCCCGTGACTGCCAAGTTTTTTCTCAATCAAACCTTACTACCGTCCTCGACCATGCTGCGCGCGTTCGGCGACCAGATGCTCGAGGGTGTGCTGCTGTTCCGCGCAGACGGGCAGCTGATCCTGGCCAACGCCGTCGCACGCCAGAGCCTGTGCAAGGAAGATCCTGCCGACGACCGCAATCTTGGCGAGCGCATCTCGCAGGTGCTGCCGTCGGATGCGCTGAACCAGGCGCGCAGCAAAGGCAGCTGGACCGGCAGCCTGCCGGTGGCCGATCGGGTGGTCATCGCGCATCTGTACTACAACGAGGAGCAGGGCGTCGGGCATTTCCTGGTGCTGTTCCACAACATCGAAGGCCAGCAGGATTACGAGCGCGAGCTGCAACAGCGCCATGCCGAACTGCGCCAGGCCTATCTGCGTTTGAACGGTGCGCAGGACAAACTGCTGCAATCGGAGAAGATGGCCTCCATCGGCCAGCTGGCCGCCGGCGTGGCGCACGAAATCAACAATCCGATCGGTTACGTGCACTCCAATCTCGGCAGCCTGCAGGAATACCTGCGCAGCCTGTTCACGCTGATCGAAGCCTACGAGCGCGCGCTGCAGGCGCCGGATCCGAAGGCGCTGATTCCGGAGATCGACGAGATCCGCAACCGCGCCGACATCGACTTCATCAGCCGCGACCTGCCGCAGTTGATGGCCGAGTCGCGCGAAGGCATCGAGCGGGTCACCCGCATCGTGCGCGACCTCAAGGATTTCTCGTATTCGGACCGTTCCGAGTCGTGGAAGATGGTCGACCTACATGCCGGTCTGGAATCCACGATCAACATCATCTGGAACGAGCTGAAGTACAAGGTCACGCTGGAGCGCAATTACGCCGAGCTGCCGCTGGTGGAATGCCTGCCGTCCGAGCTCAACCAGGTCTACATGAACATGCTGCTCAACGCCGGCCAGGCGATTGTCGAGCGCGGCACGATCACCGTCACCACCGGCCGCGACGAGGCCGACAACGTCTGGATCCAGTTCCAGGACAGCGGCGCCGGCATCGCCCCGGACCTGCTGCAACGCATCTTCGACCCGTTCTTCACCACCAAGCCGGTCGGCAGCGGCACCGGCCTGGGCCTGTCGATCTCCTACGGCATCATCAACAAGCACCACGGCCGCATCGATGTCGAAAGTATCCCGGGGCAGGGCGCCAGTTTCCGGATCGTGCTGCCGGTGCGGCAGCCGCGGTAGCGCTTCGTGCTGGGATTGGGGAGTCGGGATTAGGGATTAGGGATTGGCAAGAGCGGTTTTGCCGCGCCTTGCCGCCTGCCCTGCTCAACAGATCTCCGATTGCGGCTTAGAAACACTGCTGTTGGCTCTTACCAATCCCCAATCCCGAATCCCTACTCCCTGCCGTTACGCAGCTCATCATGCGTGCGAAATGCCTGACGAATGTGCTCGCGCAGTTCGTCGTCGTTCCAGGGCTTGGTCAGGAAGCGGTAGATCGCGCCGCGGTTGATCGCTTCGGTGACCGTGGCAAGGTCGGTGTAGCCGGACAGCACCAGGCGCACGGTGTCGGGGTAGAGCATCTTGACCCGGCCCAGGAACTCGGTGCCGCTCATGTCGCTCATGCGCTGGTCCGACAGGATCACCTGCACGTCGTTGGTGGCGAGCAGGTCGAAGGCGTCGCGCACGTTGCCGGCAGCCAGGATGCGGTAGCCGTCGCGGCGGAACAGGCGCACCAGCGAGCGCAGCACGTTTTCCTCGTCGTCCAGCAGCAGCAGCGTGCGGTCGGGGCGGCTTTCGGCGAACGATTCCGGGCGCAGGTAGCGGCGGCGTAACGCCATGCCGGCCGACTCGGCCGACATCGGTTCGCCGAACAGATAGCCCTGGAAGATGTCGCAGTCGTTGCGCCGCAAAAAGCCCAGTTGCGCCTGCGATTCCACGCCGTTGGCGATCACCGTCATGCCGAGCTGGTGGCCCATGGCGATGATCGCGCGCGCAATCGCCGCCTCGCGGCTGCCGGCCGGCGCGCTCTTGATGAAGCTGCGGTCGATCTTCAGCCGGTCGACCGGATAGCGCACCAGTGCGCTCAGGCTGGAATCGCCGGTGCCGAAGTTGTCCAGGCTCAGGCTGATGCCTTCGTTGCGCAGGTTGGCCATCGTCTCGTGGACGAAGTTGACGTTGTTGGTCAACGCGCTTTCGTTGATCTCCAGCGTGACGAACTGCGCCGGCACGCCGGCGGTCTGCAGCATCGCCATCACTTCGTTGAAGAAGCCCGGGCGCAACAGCTGCAGCGTGGAGACGTTGACCGCAATGCTGAAATCGTCAAAGCCCTGGTCGCGCCATAGCCGCGCCTGACGCACCGCATTCTGCAGCACCCATTCGCCGATCTGCACGATCACGCCCAGGCGCTCGGCGGTGCGCATGAAGCGCTCCGGCACCAGCATGCCCAATGTGGGCGATTGCCAGCGCAGCAGCGCTTCCATACCGACGATACGGCCGTCGCGCGCGCTCACCAGCGGTTGGTAGCGCAGCCGCAGTTCGCCATGCGGGATCGCATCGACGATCTGTCGCGCAATGATGCTTTCGCTATGCGCATTGGTGGTCGAGTTGCGCGTGTACAGGCGCACCGTATTGCCGCCTTCGCGTGCGGCCTGGTAGCTGGCTTCTTCGGCGTAGTCGAGCAGGATCGACAGCGAGCTCGAGTGTTCCGGACATAGGCTGATGCCGACCTTGCCGGTCATGAACAAGGTGTACGGCAGCACCGACAGCGGCAGTTCCAGCTGCTGACGGATCTCTTCGGCAAAATCCTCCGGCAGCGGGGTGTCCTCGCGACGCACCGCCACCACCACCATTTCATCGCTGCCGTGGCGCCACAACTTGCCGCGCGCGCCGAGAAAGTCCTGCAGCCGGCGCGCCACAAGCGTCAGCGCCTGATCGCCGACTTCGCCGCTCATGTTCTCGTTGATCGAGGCGAAGTGATCGATATCGATGTGGAACACCATCAACGGCGGGCCGCCGGATGCGGCAGCGTCCACCAGATGCAGCAGTTCGGGATTGCCCGCGCCCAGGCGGGTGGGTTTGACGATTTCCAGTCCGGGCGGGATTACGGGACTCCACATGACTTAACGTCCACCATCGTCGTGGACGGACTCGCCGACCGGGTGATAGGGCAGGCGCAACGTCACGCGCGTGCCTGCTCCGGGTGCTGATTCTATCGCGAGCGCACCGCCCACGGTTTGCGCACGCTCACGCATCACGATCAGTCCGAGTCCGCGCGGGCCCTCCGGTTCGAAACCATCGCCGTCATCGCTGACCTGCAGGCGAAAGCTCTCGCTGTCGATCGAGTGCAGACTCATGCGCACTTCGCCCGCGCAGGCGTGGCGCAGGGCATTGGTCAGGCTCTCCTGTGCAATTCGAAAACACGCTTGCTCGATCTCGTTGCCCGGACGCACGTCCAGTGCCTGGATATCCAGCTCCAGCCTCACCGGCGATGCGCGAAACAGCATCGCGGCCTGCCAGCGCAAGGCCGCTTCCAGACCCAGGGCATCCAGCTGCGGAGGACGCAGCAGCATCGATAGGTTGCGCAGCTTGGTCACGGTGCTGTCGGCCAGCGACACCACTTCCAGCAGGTCATCGCGGCGCGCGTCCGGATCCGGCTCGTCCAGTGCGGCATGCGCAGACAGCTTCATCGCCGTGATGGCCTGGCCGATGTCGTCGTGCAGATCGCGCGAGATCGCGCGGCGTTCGTCTTCCTGCAGCGAGAACAGGCGCTTGGCCATCGCCTGCAACTCGGCATTGCTTTCGGCCAGCGCATCGCGCATGCGCTCGGGTTCGCTCAGGTCGCGCACCACCAGCAGCTTGCAGCTGCGTCCGCCATAGCGGATATCGCCGGCCGACAGACCGGCATAAAAGGCGCTGCCGTCGCGACGACGCATCGCCCGTGCGCTGGACACCGGCTCGTTGCGATCGCTGCCTGCGCGCAGATACTCGCGCACCACCGGCAGATCGCTTTCGCTCACCAGGGTCTGCAGCGGTTCGCCCAGGATGGTTTCGCCCTGGAAGCCGAACTGCACCGACCCGGCTGCATTGGCATACATCACGTGCTCGTCGGCCAGGATCAGCACGCCATCCGGCAGCACCCTGACCAGCTCGCGAAACTGCTCCTCGCGCTCGCGCAGCAACCTGCGCGATTGTTCGCGCTCGCTCACGTCCTGCAGCGTGCCATGGATATGCCGGGCGCCGTTCTGGCTGGTCACGCTTTCGGCGCGCAGATGGACGGTACGCGGCTGCGAATCGCCGCCGGTCAGCGGCAGCAGCACGTCGATCTGCACCTCGCCACCGGTGCACATGTCCTCGATGATGCGTTCGATCCGCGTCTGGGTGGCGGTGTCCGAGGCGGTCAGCAGTTCTTCCAGCCGATGTTCGCGCCGATGTACCGGCACACTCCGGCCGAGCAGGCGGTACACCGCCGGCGAGTAGCGCCCCAATCCGGTCGCGCGATCCAGCTGCCAGGAACCCAGTCGCGCGATCCCTTGCGCTTCTTCCAGCCGCTGCAGAGCCTCGTCGCGCAGATGCTGTGCCTGGCGTTCCTCGCTGCGGTCCACGATGACCACCAGGCGGGCGGGGCCGCTGGCCAGATGCAGCTGGTTGCTGCGGATCTCGACATGGCGCAGGCCGCTGCGGGTCAGCAGATCCTCGTGCCGGGTGCAGGTGTCGGCGCCCTTGGCGCGAATCTGGGTGATGATTTCCTCCAGGCGCGCGCCGTCGGCGCTGGGCCAGATCGCCTGCAGCGTCTGCTGCAGAAATGCGTCGCGCTCCCAGCCGAAGAATTCCAGCGCTGCCGGGTTGGCATCCAGGATGCGCAGCGTGGCCAGATCGTAGATCAGGGCAGCGCTGGGCAGGGCCAGGAACTTGGCCTGCAGTACCGCCTCCGATTGTGCCAGTTGCGCGTGCTCTTCGACGATCAGCGCCACGAAACGGCGCAGCACCAGATGGATCACGACGCTCGACACCAGCAGAAAGCTCGCGTCCGACCAGCGCCCCGGCATGGGGGCGCCTGCCAGGTGCAGCAGCCGGTTGCCCAGCAGCAGCCAGATCACGCCGACCAACAGGTACAGCCCGGTCAGGGTCCACAGACCCTGTTGCAGGCGCTCGGCCAGGCGGAGACGGGACACGGGAGCGGACGAAAATGCGGGCGCGGCGACAGGATGAGGCATGGGTCCGCGGACGACCTTTGGTGCTGGCGATGCAACCATCTTAGCCGCAACTCGGCCCGGTTCGGTCGAGCCCGAAACACGCGCCTCAACTAATCGCGGAAACGGCCGTTATCCATTGCGACTCCGAAGGCCGGGGTCGATTCTTCGGAGTGTTCCAGAGTGGACTCAGGCGTCATCGCAAGCATGCTGCAACACCCGCTGACCTCGGCGGTGGTGTTGTTGGATGCCCATGGTCAGCCGCTGGCGGCCAACCGTGTTGCGCAATCGCTGGGATTGCCGGCCACCCTCGGTGCCTATGCCGAAGTCCTGGAAAGCAGTCGCGCCCAGGTGGCCAATAGCGGCGGCATGACCGCTTGCGTGCTGCCGGGCATCGGTGGCGGGCGTCTGGAAGGCTGGCTCCGCGCCGTCTGCGACGAACACGGCCAGGTCATGGCCTTCACCCTGAGCATTCCCGAGCCAATGGGCGCCGACGGCACCAGCCGCTGGGAAATGGGTCTGGATAGCGCCGATCACGGGTTGTGGGACTGGGATATTCCGGCCGATGTGGTCTATCGTTCCGAGCGCTGGACCCGCATGCTCGGTTACTCCGAGCAGCCGCTGCCGAATAATCTCACCGCGCTGTCCGGACTGATCCATCCCGACGACCACGCGCTGGTCAGTGCCGCCGTGCAGGCGCACCTTGAGGGGCGCACCGATACCTATACGGCCGAATTCCGTCTGCGTCAGCACGACGGCCAGTGGCGCTGGATCCTGGATCGCGGCCGCGTGGTGTCGCGGACCGCCGACGGCCGCCCATTGCGCATGGTCGGTACGCATACCGATGTGCATCACCACAAACTGCTCGAGCAGCAGCTGCGCGAGCAGCAGGCCCAGCTCGAAGAGGCCCAGCGCATCGCCAGCATGGGCAGCTGGAGCTGGGACACGCTCAAGGACGCGTTGTGGGTGTCACCGGATTTCCTGCAACAGCTCGGCATGACCCAGCTGCGCCTGCAGGGGATTCGCGACATCCTGCGCCTGCTGGGCCGGCCATCGGTTGCGCATCTGCGCAGTGCCTGGCGCAAGATCAAGCACGACGGCCTGCCGGTGCATTTCGAGCTGGAAATCAACGTGCACGCCGGCATCAATCCGCATCACTTGCGGATCTGGGCGCAGCCGGTTTTCGACGGCAATGGCAGCATGGTGCGTCTGCTCGGCCAGTTGCAGAACGTCACCGAGCAGCGCCAGACCGATGCGTTGATCCGCTGGCGCACCGAGCTGCTCAACCGCGTGTCTGCGCTGGGCAAGATCGGCGGCTGCGAGATCGAGGTCGACACCCGGCGCATGCAGTGGACCGAGGAGTGTTACCGCATCCACGGCCTGCGCAAGGAAAACATCACCCTGGAGCAGGCGCTGTCGCTGTACACGCAGGATTCGCGCGATGCCTTCGAGGCGGCGCTGCTGCGTATCTCCGATGGCGGCCTGCCCGAACAGCTGGAGCTGTGTTTCTACCGCAACTCGGGCCAGCGGATCTGGGTCCAGGTGCTGATCGAGCTGGACCGCCGCGAAGGCCTGCCGCCGCGTTTCGTCGCCTTGTTCCGCGACGTCACCCGCGAACGCGAGGCCAACGAGCGCATCGAACTGCTGGCCCACTACGATCGCCTGACCGGTTTGCCGAACCGCTTTCTGCTGCGCGAGCAGGCAGAGAACGCGATTCGCGAAGCGCACGAGCGGGGCCAGGTGCTGGCGATGCTGCTGATCGATCTGGATGGCTTCAAGAGCATCAACGATTCGTTCGGTCACGCCACCGGCGACAACCTGCTCAAACTTGCCTCGGCACGCCTGCATCAGCAGCTGCGCAACAGCGACCTGTTCGGCCGTTTCAGCGACGACGAATTCGTCGTCCTGCTGCGCGACCTGTCCGAGCCCGAAGACGCCGGCCATGTTGCCCGCAAGCTGATCAGCGCGCTTGGCGAGCCGCTGCGCAAGGACCACGTCACCCTCAAGCTCGGCGCCAGCATTGGTATCGCGCTGCAGGGCGAAGGCCTGTCGGATTTCGACAGCCTGTTGCGCGCCGCCGATGCGGCGATGTATGCCGCCAAGGAGGCGGGCCGCAACACCTTCCATTACTACAGCCAGGACGTGCTGATGCGTGCGCAGCGCCGCCTGGAACTGGAGCACGCGCTGCAAGGTGCGCTGGAACGCGAAGAGTTCACCCTGGTCTATCAGCCGCTGGTCAATACGGTAGGCGAATCGTCGCCTGCGATCGAAGCGCTGATGCGCTGGAATCGCCCCGGCCATGGCCAGTGCAGTCCGGTCGAATTCATTCCGATTGCCGAAGAGTGCGGCGAAATTGTGCGCCTGGGCGAATGGGTGATTGGCGAGGCCTGCCGCCAGGCCGTGGTCTGGGACCGCGCCGGGCTCAATTTCAGCCGCATTGCGGTCAATGTGTCTGCAGTGCAGCTGCGCGAGCGCGGCTTTGCCGAGCGCGTACTGGAAATCTGCCGCGACAACGGCTGGTCGCCATCGCGTCTGGAACTGGAATTGACCGAATCGGCACTGATCCGCGATTCCGATTCGCTACGCCGTTGCTTCGAGCTGTTCGAGCAGAACGGTGTGCTGCTGGCGGTGGACGACTTCGGCACCGGCTTCTCCAATCTGCATTACCTCAACCGCTTCCCGGTGCAGCGTCTGAAGATCGACCGCAGCTTCGTACAGGGCATGCTCGACGACGCCAACACCGCCGAAGTGACCCAGGCCATCGTGCATCTGGGCCACGCGCTCGGCATGCAGGTGGTTGCCGAAGGGGTAGAGACGGTGCAGGAAGACGCATTGCTGCGCCAGCAGGGCTGTGACGAAATCCAGGGTTATTTCTACTCGCGGCCGCTGTCGCCGCGCGACATGGCGCAGTGGCTGCGCGAAGCCGAAGCCGGCATGCGCCTCGGTGCGCGCCTGGTCATCGCCAGCTGACGCACTCTGTAGCAGCGCCTGGCGTCGTGCGGCCGGCTGTTGAAATGCGCAGCTCAAAAGTTCGGTGAGTCCAGGGCGCGATGCCCTCGCCACTTGCGGGACACGCCGCGGATCCGTCCCTTCAGGTTCCTTGGCGGCATCCATGCCGCCAAGGGTCCGGCAACCGGCAATGGCACCGCACCAGAGAGTTGGTCGGTGGCCAGATAAAAACATACGTGTTGCAAGGCCTTGAGACTTTGAGAAGTCCATCGCCTGCTTATTGAAAGCCTGCCTGTTACTCGGCGTGCGTGGGCAAGATGCTCGGACGCAAGGTGATCCGAACGATGCACCTCATGCTTTGCTTGCGACCACACACACCGACTATCTCGACTGGTCCTTGTCCGCCTACCGTCACGGGACCTTACGCGGCATGTATGCCGCGTGAGCCTACACGGACGTACTTGCGGCGTAGCCCGCGATGGTGGGCGGACAAGGCCCTGCAGCCAGGCCGCAGATCAGCCGATCGATGCATTGCGTGGTGTCATAGACGTCGTCGAGCAGGCGGGCAGGGCAGACCTCACCCTGGTGCTGCAGTCGCACGGTACTGCGTGTTCAGGGCCATGCCTGGCGGCACGGCCTGATGCACAAACGTCAGCGGTCGTGCAGTGGACACAACCGGCGGGGCGCCTGCCGAGGCGCGCCCCGTCGCCGCACAAAAGCGTCAGCGTCCAGACACGTCGACGGCGGCGCCATCCAGCCCCATATCCCAGGCCACGGTCGCAAACAGCAGTTCTTCTTCGCTGCAGCTGCGGCGGGGGTTCTGCATTGCCTGCACTTCCGCACGGGCGGCACGCTCCAGCCGTTCCAGCGCGGCCGGCATGCGCACGCTGCGCAGCGCGGGCCGGGCCGCGTCGCTCTGCGCGATGCGCCGGGCGTGTGCAGCCGCCAGCGCGGCTGATTCCAGCACGGCGGTGGAGGCATCGGTGGGCGGGGCAAGGAGCGTCATCAGCGGAACACCAGTGTTAGTGCGCAACGGTTATTGCGGAACGACAAATCCCCGGAAGGCCGGGGAATGTCGGAAATCAGACGGTGCGTGACATTGGTCTTAAAACAGTTCGACCGTACCCGCACCCATGCCTTGCTGCGCCACCGGCTTGTGCGGCGGGCGCTCCCATTCCACACGCATGTCGCGCAGGCGGGTGGACACCTTCTGCAGTGCGGCGACCAGATCGCTGTCGTACACGCCGCCATTGCGATGCAACAGTTCCTGCAGCGCTACGGCTTCACGGTTGATCGCGGTAAGGCGATCCAGGTGCGTGTGGATACCGCTCAGCGTCTGCGTGGCGATGTCCTCGAACTGCAGGGCACGCACCGCTTCGGCCACGCTACCGTCGATGGAACGCGCGCACTCGGAGATCTCCCGCATACCGTCGCCCAGCGAGGCGTTGATCTGCGCGACGTTCTCCAGCATCGCCGCCGATTCGTGGCGGGCTTCGCGGGAGCGATCCATGTGACGCGAGGCCAGCTGCGAGACCGTTTCACGGACCTTGGCGATCGATTCCTTGGAGCTGTGCGCCAGCTTGCGGATCTGTTCGTTGAAGGTGGTGGAACGCTCGGACAGATTGCGCACCTCGTCGGCGACCACTGCGAAGCCGCGACCGGCCTCACCGGCACGGGCTGCTTCGATGGCGGCGTTCAAGGCCAGCAGGTTGGTCTGGTCGGCAATCGACTTGACGTCTTCCAGCAGCGCGAAGATGCCATCCAGGTGCTGGGCCATCTCATCGATGTGGTGCACCGTGTTGGTACTCTGGCCGCTCACCTGTTCCAGCGCTTCCACCAACTGCTCCATGCGGGAGCTGGCGTGCTGGGCGAAGCGGGCGACGTCGACGCCGGCGCTGCCGTCGTCACCGGCACGGTCGACGATGCGGGCCAATGCCTGGCTTTGCTGGCGCGACTTGCGGTTCATCGCTTCGAAGCTGCCACCAAGACCGGACACGGCCTGGCGGATCAGTTCACGGGCACGCTCGACTTCCGAGCGCGAACCGTCGACTTCGTTGCTGACGAACGTACGCAGTTCGTTGAGCAGCTGGTCCTGCTCGCGCAGGATGCGGGTCTGGTCCGGATTACGCCGGAACTGGGAGTAGGTCACCCAGGCGGCGAAACCGAGCCAGCTGAGCGTCATGGTCGCCAGGATCGCCCAGCGCACCGAAGCGGGCCAGTCGAATCCGACAGCGAAGGGAAACAGCAAGGTCAGAGCCAAAGGGGCGGCCAGACGGATAAGTGGACGTGAATACATGGGCGTTCTCGGCAGAGTCACGGTTGCTGTATCGGCCGTACCCCCTTTGTCTTTAGCGACGATCGCCACATCCCCTTGCCCATTCAACCGACGTTGACACGCGCCAGCAACCGCGAGCGCGTATGGCAAACCGGGTTCGTCAGTGGTTTAGCGCAGCGCGCGGTCCACGGCCTCGATCATTGCGCGCTTGGCGAACAGGAAATCCCACAGGCTGCCACCCATCTGCCGCCACAACACGGCCGAGCGGACGGCAGCCAGCAGCAACGCGCGGATTTCCGCGACCACGCCAGCCTGGCCCAGATAATGCGGATTGCCCTGCACCATGACCTTGGGACGCAGGTGGCTGATGGACTGCGCATACAGCCCGCCCAGCGAACTCAATACGTCCGGGTGGCCGCTGTCGCCGAGGCTGCGTGCCTGATGCGCCGCCGCTTCGATGCCGTTGGAGACCGTGGCGACGGTGCCAGTGTCGCGCACGAAGCGGCGCTCCAGCTGTAGCACCGCCAGTGCCAGCCGCGGCAGGACCTCGTCCTGGGCTTGATTGTGGAAATAGTTGTGCAGCAACCGCAGACCCGGCGCCAGGTCCGCTGGCGAGCCGTATACCGCCTCCGGCGAGGACGCGTCCACCCGGAACACGCTGTCCATGGCGGTACGCACCGTCGCAGCCTCCGAGTGCCCGGTTTCGGCGATCCGCCGCACCTGTTGCAGGGCCTGGGCAACGCCGGCAAGCGCCAGCACGCGGTGATCCATGGAAGAACTCATCAAGCCACTACCTCGGGTGAAGAAGAAGATCCCGCCAATCGGCGTTCCAGCGGCGCATCGGTGGCGGCTATGACCGCGCCGCCCAGGCACTCCTCGCCGTCATACAACACCAGCGACTGCCCAGGCGTCACCGCCCGCTGCGGCCGTTCGAAACGCACCTGCACGCTGCCGTCGTCCTGCACCTGCACCGTGCACGGCTCGTCGGGCTGCCGGTAACGCGTCTGTGCGGTGCAGCCAAAGCTGCGCGCCGGCGGTGCCCCGGTGACCCAATGCGCCTGCTCGGACTGCAGCCAGCGCGATTGCAGCAGCGGGCTGTCGCGGTCCTGGTCCACATACAGCACGTTGCTCGCCACATCCTTGCCGACCACGTACCACGGCGCGGCGGCACGTCCACGCACGCCACCGATGTTCAGGCCTTCGCGCTGACCCAGGGTGAAATAGAACACCCCCGGATGCTCTGCGATGCGCTGCCCCTGCGGGTCGCGGATATCGCCGGTGCGTGCGGGGAGGTAACGGCCCAGAAACTCGCGGAAATCGCGCTCGCCGATGAAGCAGATGCCGGTGGAATCCTTCTTGGCGTGGGTCGGCAGACCGGCATCCTCGGCGATCCGACGCAGCGTGCTTTTTTCCAGGTCCCCGATCGGAAACAGCGTTGCGGCCAGCTGGGTCTGCCCCAGCTGATGCAGGAAGTAGCTCTGGTCCTTGCCGCGGTCGGCGCCCCGCAACAGGCGCCAGCGCCCGCCGCTGTGCGCCACCCGTGCATAGTGGCCGGTGGCGATGCGCTCGGCGCCCAGCGCCTGGGCCGCTTCAAGAAAATGCTTGAACTTGACCTCGCGGTTGCACAGCACATCCGGGTTTGGCGTGCGCCCGGACGCGTATTCGGCCAGGAAATGCTCGAACACGCCGCTCCAGTATTCGCCGGAAAAATCGCGGAAGTGGAACGGGATGCCCAGCACCCCGCACACTGCCACCGCATCGCGGCGGTCGTCGTCGGCGCGGCAGTCGCCGCTGCCGTCGTCGGCCCAGTTCTGCATGAACAGGCCGGCGATCGATTCGCCCTGCTTGGCCAGCCGCCAGGCCGCCACCGACGAATCCACACCGCCGGAGACGCCGACAACGATATGCGGCGTACTCATGCGACGTGCCGCACCAACGACAACGGATGGCGCTGGCCGGCCAGGTAGTCGGCAATCACTTCCCACACCAGTGGGCTACGCAGCCGCTCGGGCGAGCCGCGCACTTCTTCCGGCGTCATCCACAACGCGCGCACCACGCCGGTGTCCAGGCTGCGCTCGGGATGGTGGGTCACCGCCTCGGCGACAAACGCAAACCGCAGGAAGCACTGGCCGCTCTGGGCGACCCACTGGTAGGTGCCGATGAAGTGGGTCAGGCGCACGTCCCAGCCGGTCTCTTCCAAGGTCTCGCGTACCGCCGCGTCGAGCAGGCTTTCGTCCGGTTCCAGATGCCCGGCAGGCTGATTCAACAGCAGCCGGCCGCCGATGGTCTCTTCCACCTGCAGAAAGCGCCCGTCGTGCACCACCACCGTCGCCACGGTGACATCCGGGTGCCAGCGTGGTTCGGAAGCGCTCATCGCTGCAGGTCCTGGCTCATCGGGGCTGCGCTGGCACCACCGGCGAACCGCTCGGCTTGACGCCGGGTCAGGCGGCGCTGCAGCCCTGCAAGGTGCTCGCACCCGGGTGGGTCGGCGGTGAACGACGGCGTCAGTAACGGCGCGGTGAGGGAATCGGTCATCAAGGGGGGCAGCCGTGGAGTCGAAGACAAATTGTGCGGGGCGCGGCGTAAATCGTCCAATGCACGCGGCGATGAACCGTATAATGACCGGATGCCTCGTAAGACCTCACACGAACACGATCACGGCCTCGCGGTCGAAGCCAGCAAGCCTGAAGTGGCGCCACCGCCACGGTATCAGGTGCTTCTGCTGAACGACGACTACACCCCGATGGACTTCGTGGTGACGGTGTTGCAGCAGTTTTTCAACCTCGATCTGGAGCGCGCCACGCAGGTCATGCTGCATGTCCATACCCGTGGACGCGGCGTATGCGGGGTCTACAGCCGCGAAGTCGCCGAGTCCAAGGTGGCTCAGGTCAACGAATTCTCGCGTATGCATCAACATCCGCTGTTGTGCACGATGGAACAGACCTGACCGGCCAATCTGATCATTCCAGCAACGCAACACTGTGGCTGCAATCACATGCTAACGCCGTCTGAACATGCCTATCCGATAGGGTTGTGGTAAATCCCAACAAAAGCCGCATATTGTTGGCAACAGCCGTTCGGAGTGACCAATGTTCAGCAAAGACCTAGAGCAAACCATCGGCCAGTGCTACAAGCGAGCACGCGAGGCTCGTCATGAGTTCATGACCGTCGAGCATCTGCTGCTCTCGCTGCTGGACAACCCGTCCGCCCAGGCAGTCCTCAAGGCCTGCGGCGCAGACCAGGTGCGTTTGCAAAACGATCTGGAGCAGGCGATCGAGGCCTCGGTCTCGCGCCTGGCCGAAGACGATGGCCGCGACACCCAGCCCACCCTGGGCTTTCAGCGTGTGCTGCAGCGTGCGGTCTATCACGTGCAGTCCTCGGGCAAGAAGGAAGTCACCGGCGCCAATGTGCTGGTCGCGATCTTCGGCGAGAAGGATTCGCACGCGGTGTACTTCCTGAACCAGCAGGACATCACCCGCCTGGATATCGTCAATTACCTTTCACACGGCATCGCCAAGCTGGGTGAGGACGGCGAGCAGCCATCCGCGTCCGATGGCGAACCCAAGAGCGAGGGCGGGGAGGGCGAGGCCAAGGGCGACGCGCTGGCCGAGTTCGCCACCAATCTCAACGAGCAGGCCCGCAACGGCAAGATCGACCCATTGGTCGGCCGCGGCGACGAAATAGAGCGCACCATCCAGGTGCTGTGCCGCCGCCGCAAGAACAACCCGCTGTACGTCGGCGAGGCCGGCGTGGGCAAGACCGCGATCGCCGAGGGTCTGGCCAAGCGCATCGTCGACAACGACGTGCCCGAAGTGCTGGCCGATGCGGTGATCTTTTCGCTGGATCTGGGAGCGCTGGTGGCCGGCACCAAATACCGTGGCGACTTCGAAAAGCGTCTCAAGGGCGTGCTGGCGGCGCTGAAGAAGGTGCCCAACGCGGTGCTGTTCATCGACGAGATCCACACCATCATCGGTGCGGGCTCTGCGTCGGGGGGCACCATGGATGCGTCCAATCTGATCAAGCCGGCGCTGTCGTCGGGCGAGCTGCGCTGCATCGGCTCGACCACGTTCCAGGAATACCGCGGCATCTTCGAAAAGGACCGTGCACTGGCACGTCGCTTCCAGAAGATCGACATCGTCGAGCCGACCGTGGGCGAGACCTTCGAAATTCTGCAGGGCCTCAAACCCAAGTACGAGGCGCACCATGGCGTGACCTATGCCGACGACGCGTTGCAGGCAGCGGTGGACCTGTCGGTCAAGCACATCGGCGACCGCCTGCTGCCGGACAAGGCGATCGATGTGATCGACGAGGCCGGCGCGCGTCAGCGTCTGCTGCCGGAAGGCAAGCGCAAGGAGCTGATCGATATCGAGGAAATCGAAACCATCGTCGCCAAGATGGCGCGGATTCCGGCCAAGCAGGTCAGCGCCACCGATAAGGACGTGCTGCAGCATCTGGAGCGCAATCTGAAGATGGTGATCTTCGGCCAGAACCCGGCCATCGAGACCCTGGCCGGCTCGATCAAGCTGGCGCGCTCGGGCTTGGCCAATCCGGAAAAGCCGATCGGCAACTTCCTGTTCGCCGGCCCCACCGGTGTCGGCAAGACCGAGGTCACCAAGCAGCTTGCGCTGCAACTGGGGATCGAACTGGTGCGCTTCGACATGTCCGAGTATATGGAAGCGCATTCGATCAGCCGTCTGATCGGTGCACCTCCGGGCTATGTCGGGTTCGACCAGGGCGGCCTGCTGACCGAGAAGGTCGTCAAGACGCCGCACTGCGTGCTGCTGCTGGACGAGGTGGAGAAGGCGCATCCGGACATCTTCAACATCCTGTTGCAGGTCATGGACCGCGGCATCCTCACCGACACCAACGGGCGCGAGGCGAACTTCAAGAACGTGATTCTGGTGATGACGACCAATGCCGGTGCCACCCAGGCGTCGCGGCGCTCGATCGGTTTCACCAAGCAGGATCACTCCACCGATGCGATGGAATCGATCCGTCGCGGGTTCACGCCGGAGTTCCGCAACCGCCTGGATGCAATCGTGCAGTTCCAGCCGCTGGGCTTCGACCACATCCTGCGGGTGGTGGACAAGTTCATCATCGAGCTGGAGATGCTGTTGCAGGAAAAGCACGTCTCGCTGTCGGCCACCCCGACTGCGCGCGACTGGCTGGCCCAGCACGGCTTCGATCCGCTGATGGGCGCGCGCCCGATGTCGCGGGTGATCCAGGAGAAGATCAAGCGTCCGCTGGCCGACGAGCTGTTGTTCGGCAAGCTGGTGGAAGGCGGCCGGGTCAACATCGACGTCAAGGATGGCGAGCTGGTGGTGGAAGCGCACCCGGAACCGGAGCGTCTACTGCCGGCCACAGTCGACTGATCGTCTTGCGGTCCTGGAACAAAAAAAACCGCTTGAAAGAACGGTTTTTTCTCGGAACACGTGGTCCGGGCGATCGTGGAGGCTGAGCGGCGGTTGTAGCTCGCGAGGAGCCACAACAGGGCGCTGCCGAACCTGAGCGATATAGAGACCGAGGCGCAAGCTAAAGGCAAGGGCACAAGCCAGGGCAGAAGCAAGCCGGCACCGCCCGATCATCGCTGCCGTCCAGATGCGCAAATCTCGGCCACGACAAAAAGCGGCCACCGGCCGCCTCGCGTCTTACACCAGAACCACTTACTTCATGCGGTAGGTAATACGACCCTTGGTCAGGTCGTAGGGAGTCATCTCGACTTTGACCCGGTCGCCGGTCAGGATGCGGATGTAGTTCTTGCGCATGCGGCCGGAGATGTGGGCGATGATCTCATGCCCGTTTTCCAGCTTGACCCGGAACGTGGTGTTGGGGAGCGTCTCGCTGACGCTGCCTTCGAATTCAATGGAGTCGTCTTTCGACATGTAATCCTGTGCAATCACGGCTGGCCCGGGAGGGCCGTAAGGGACAGCATTTTACGCTCCATCTCCCCGCGGTGCAAATTTTATGTTAAGCGGACTTCAGCGAGCGCGATGGCAGGCCGCTCGCCATAGCGCTCGGACCAGCTGCCAGGCAGCGCTGCCAGGCCGACCTGCAGCCGCACCTGCTGCAGGAACTCTGCGCGTGGCAAGCGTTGCGCGCCCAGGCGCATCAGGTGCGGATTCTCCACCTGCGCGTCGAGCAACGGCCAACCGGAGGAATGCAGATGGGCGGCAAGCGCCGCCAGCGCCACCTTGGAGCCGCCGCTGGCGGCACTGAACATGCTCTCGCCGAAAAACATCTGGCCGATCGCCACACCGTAGATACCGCCGACCAGGCGCGTGCCATCGAACACTTCCAGCGAATGTGCGTGGCCCAACCGATGTAGTTCGATATAGGCCCGCTGCATCGGCGTGGTGATCCAGGTGTCGTCCTGACCTGCACGCGGAATCGAGGCACAGGCATCGATCACCTGCGCAAAGGCGGTATCGGCGCGCACGATCCAGTGGCTGCTGCGCAGCTGGCGCCGGAAACGCGAGGACAGGCGCACGCCGTCGGTGCGAAACACCGTGCGCGGGTCTGGGCTCCACCACAGAATCGGCTGACCTTCCGAGAACCACGGGAACACGCCACCGGCATAGGCGGTGAGCAGGCGTTGCGGCGACAGGTCGCCGCCGATGGCGAGCAGGCCGTCCGGCTCGCGCAACGCGTACTCGGCAGGCGGAAACGGCGCGGCTGGGTCGGCCGCCAGCAGGTAGGGAAGGGCGCGGGACATGCGCGCAGTGTAGAGCGTGTCGTACATGGCGCACCCAGGGCGACGACCATTGCCGGCACGCGACGGTCTGCGGGTGTGGTCGGCGCGCTTTGCGGCATGCGTCCACAAGCATCCCGGTGCTGGGCGCGCAGTTCGTACTCGCCAGACGATTGCTCTTTGGGTGGATTCGGCCGCCTTGCTCCGACGTCCCCAATACGTCCGGCCGGCGATCAGCTGCGACTGCGCCCTACGGCGCCGCCGCGCAGGCTCAGTCGCGAAACGGGCTGTGCTCAGCCAGTTCGCGTGCGTGCCGGGCCACCGCCTGGCGCTCGTCGGCGCACCATTGCGCCAGTGGCTCGCGGAAGCCGGGGTCGGCGATCCAGTGACGGCTGCGGACCAGCGTCGGCAGAAAGCCACGCGCGATCTTGTGCTCGCCCTGTGCGCCGGGCTCGAAGCGGGCCAGGCCCTCACGCAGGCAGTATTCAATGCCCTGGTAGTAGCAGGTTTCGAAATGCAGGCCCGGAAGGGCTTGGCCGCCCCAGTAACGCCCGTACAGCGTGTCGCGCCCGCGCAGGCAGAGCGCGCCGGCAATCGGCTGCCCGTCCAGCTTGGCCAGAAACATTACCAGCTGACGCGGCAGGTGTCGGGCCAGGTGATGCAGGAATTCCGGCGTCAGCGCAGGCGAGTTGCCGTATTCGTTGAAGGTCTTGAGATAGAAGCCATACATCGCGTCCAGGTCGGCGCCGCTGGCTTCATCGCCATGCACCACGCGCAACTGCACGCCGGCCCGCTGCACCTTGGCGCGCTCCTGGCGGATGTTCTTGCGCCGTTTGTGGTCCATCGCCGCCAAGTAGCCTTCAAAATCGCTCCAGCCACTGGCGTTATGCCAGTGGTACTGCAGATCGTTGCGCTCCAGCCAGTCGGCATCGAAGGCGGTGTCTTGGTCGGCCGGGTGGAAGTTGACGTGCGCCGACGACAGCCCACTGCGCTCCACCAGCGCGCGCATCGCCGCGAGCAATTGCGGGCGCCAGCGCGGTGCCCCTAGCAGGCGCGGGCCGGTCACCGGCGAGTAAGGCACCCCGCACAGCCACTTGGGGAAGTATTCCTGCCCGTAGCGCGCGTAGGCATGCGCCCAGGCGTGATCGAACACGAACTCGCCATGCGAGTTGTTCTTCAGGTATCCCGGTGCGGCGGCGACCAGCGTGTCGCCGTGCCACAGCGTCAGGTGCAGCGGGTTCCAGCCCCAGTCCGGGCGCAGGCAGCCCTCCCGCTCCAGGCCTTGCAGGAACGCATAAGAAATGAACGGGTGCGCGCCGTCGTGCAGCGCGTCCCAGGCACCGGCCGGAAGCTCGTCCAGCCGGTGGCACCAGCGGGCAGTGACGCTCATGCACACGGCCCGCTGGTATCGTCGCTGCCCGCGCGGCGCGGCCGGCGGTCAGCAGCCACCTCAGGCGCTCTTGTCGAGGTAGCGCTCGGCATCCAGCGCGGCCATGCAGCCGAAGCCGGCCGAGGTGATCGCCTGGCGGTAGTGCTGGTCGGCGACGTCGCCGGCGGCGAACACGCCGGCCACCGAGGTCTCGGTCGCCGCCCCGTTGAGGCCGGAGCGGATTTCCAGGTAGCCATTGTTCATTGCCAGCTGGCCGTCGAACAGTTGGGTGTTGGGGTGATGTCCGATGGCAACGAAGAAACCGTGCGCGACGATCTCGCGGGTGCTGCCGTCGAGGGTGGACTTGACCCGCACGCCGGTGACGCCGGCATCGTTGCCCAGCACTTCATCGATGGCGTGGTGCCAGACGGTTTCGATCTTGCCGGCGGCGACCTTGTCGAACAGCTTGTCCTGCATGATCTTTTCGGCGCGCAGCGTGTCGCGGCGATGTACCAGGTAGACCTTGCGGGCGATGTTGGACAGGTACAGCGCTTCTTCGACTGCGGTATTGCCGCCGCCGACCACCACCACGTCCTGGTCCTTGTAGAAGAACCCGTCGCAGGTGGCGCAGGCGGACACGCCGCGGCCCTTGAAGGCTTCCTCGCTGGGAATGCCCAGGTACTTGGCGGTGGCGCCGGTGGAGATGATCAGTGCGTCGCAGGTGTACTGGGCGCCGTCGCCGGTCAGCCGGAACGGGCGCTGCGACAGGTCGGCGGTGTGGATGTGGTCGAAGATCACCTCGGTCTCGAAGCGCTCGGCATGCGCCTGCATGCGGCTCATCAGGTCCGGGCCCATCAGGCCGTGGGGGTCGCCCGGCCAGTTGTCGACTTCGGTAGTGGTCATCAGCTGGCCGCCTTGCTGCAGACCGGTGATCACCACCGGCTTGAGGTTGGCGCGGGCGGCATAGACCGCGGCGGTCCAGCCGGCCGGGCCGGAGCCCAGGATCAACAGGCGGGAATGCTTGGCGGGACTGGCAGAAGAGGCGCTCATGTATACTCGCGATCTAGGAATTGGCAGGGCAGGCGAGTGAATTCGCACCCCTGTGGCGGCATAGAGTGGCGGTCCCCACCCGGTGAATCAAGGCGGCGCGATGGAACTGCTTGAACCGCAGATGGGTTGGTCCACCCAGTCCGCGTAATCGACGCCGCCCCGTGCGGCGTTTTTTGTTGGCCATCGCGTGCCCACGCAAGCGATGCTCATGCAACAGCTGAAACCGTGGCTTCAGTCGTTTATTATCAACCACTAACAGCATTTTTCTAAGGTCTGGCTACAGGTGGCAAAGCAGGTTCCCGAACGCAGCAAGCCCGCTGAGGGCAAGACGTCCTCGCGCAAGACAGCGGTGGCGGACAATCCGCGTCGGCAAAAGCTCTGGCGCGATCTGGCATTGATCGCGGTGGCGCCGCTGCTGCTGTATCTGCTGGCCAGCCTGTTTACCTATTCCAGCGCCGATCCGGGCTGGTCGCAGACCGGCAGCGTGGTCGCGCCGGTGCACAACATGGGCGGCCGCGTCGGTGCCTGGATGGCCGATGTGCTGCTGCAATTGTTCGGTTATGTGGCCTTCCTGCTGCCGGTGGTGCTGGGAGCGGTGGCCTGGATCGCCTTGTTCGGCATGGACAAGGAAGGGCAGGCCGAAGCCGATCTGGGCCCGGCATTGCGGCTGGTCGGCATGGTGGGCTTTCTGATCGCCTCGACCGGCTTCCTGCATCTGCGGCTGTTCACCGGCGACGTGGCCGGCGCTGGTGGGATCCTGGGGCGGTTGGTCAGCAATTCGCTGAGCGCCGGCTTCGGCGCCTTGGGCGCCAACCTGTTCGTGCTGGTGCTGCTGCTGGTGTCGATCACCCTGGCGACCGGCCTGTCGTGGTTTGCGGTGATGGAACGCATCGGCACCTGGGTGCTGGCGCTGGGGCCGCTGATGCAGCGCAAGACCCATCAAGCCACCGAGTGGCAGCAGACCCGCGTGATGCGCGAAGAGCGTGAGGAAGTGCGCAAGGTCGATGCGGTCAAGCAGGCCAAGCGCGAGCCGGTCAAGATCGAGCCGCCGCCGGCACCGGTGGTGGAGAAGAGTGAGCGCGCCAAGCGCGATACCCAGATCCCGATGTTCCAGGGCGTCAGCACCGACGGCTCCGACCTGCCGCCGCTGGCGCTGTTGGACGACCCCAAACCGCAGGCCAAGGGGTATTCGGAAGAAACGCTGGAGACCTTGTCACGGCAGATCGAGTTCAAGCTCAAGGACTTCCGCATCGAGGCGCAGGTGGTCGGGGCCTATCCGGGTCCGGTGATCACCCGCTTCGAAATCGAGCCGGCGCCGGGCATCAAGGTCAGCCAGATCAGCTCGCTGGACAAGGACATCGCGCGCGGGCTGTCGGTCAAATCGGTGCGCGTGGTCGACGTGATTCCGGGCAAGTCGGTGATTGGCCTGGAGATCCCCAACGTCAGCCGCGAAATGATTTTCCTGTCCGAGCTGCTGCGCTCCAAGGAATACGACAAGTCGGCCAGCCCGTTGACGTTGGCCCTGGGCAAGGACATCGCCGGCCGCCCGACCGTGGCCGATCTGGCGCGCATGCCGCATTTGCTGGTGGCCGGTACCACCGGCTCGGGCAAGTCGGTGGCGGTCAATGCGATGGTGCTGAGCCTGCTGTTCAAGGCCTCGCACAAGGAGCTGCGGATGCTGATGATCGACCCGAAGATGCTGGAGCTGAGCGTCTACCAGGGCATCCCGCATCTGCTGGCGCCGGTGGTCACCGACATGAAGGAGGCCGCCAACGGCCTGCGTTGGTGCGTGGCCGAGATGGAGCGCCGCTACAAGCTGATGAGCGCGGTGGGCGTGCGCAACCTGGCCGGCTTCAACAAGAAGATCAAGGACGCCATCGACGTCGGCCAGCCGATGATGGACCCGCTGTTCAAGCCCAATCCCGAACTGGGCGAGGCGCCGCGGCCGCTGGAAACGCTGCCGTTCATCGTGATCTTCATCGACGAATTCGCCGACATGATGATGATCGTCGGCAAGAAGGTCGAAGAGTTGATCGCGCGCCTGGCACAGAAGGCGCGCGCGGCCGGTATCCATCTGATCCTGGCCACGCAACGGCCATCGGTGGATGTGATCACCGGCCTGATCAAGGCCAACATCCCGACCCGCGTGGCGTTCCAGGTCAGCTCCAAGATTGACTCGCGCACCATCCTGGATCAGTCCGGCGCCGAGGCGCTGCTGGGCAATGGCGACATGCTGTATCTGCCACCGGGCACGGCGCTGCCGGATCGCGTGCATGGTGCCTTCGTCAGCGACGAGGAAGTGCATCGGGTGGTCGAGCATCTCAAGGCCAGTGGGCCGGTGTCCTACGTCGAAGGCGTGCTGGACGAAGTGCAGACCATGGGCGATGGCACCGTGGTCGGTGCGACCGGCTTGCCCGAGAGTAGCGGCGGTGGCGGCGACGAGTCCGACCCGTTGTATGACGAAGCCTTGCGCATCGTCACCGAAACCCGGCGTGCCTCGATCTCCGGCGTGCAGCGGCGCCTGAAGATCGGCTACAACCGCGCCGCACGCCTGATCGAAGCGATGGAGGCGGCCGGCGTGGTCAGCCCGCCCGAGCACAATGGCGACCGCACCGTGCTGGCGCCGCCGCCGCCCAAGTAATCGGCGGCCGGCAACGCGTCGCGTGTCGGCTTGGTCGTGGCGCCGCGTTCCGGGTTTGTCCGGTGCGTGTGCGCGTCTTTGCATGCGCACAGATGCGGCAATTGGGGCCGGTGCCTGACGCTGCGGCGCACACCGGCTACCCTGTCGCACAAGGGTCGCTCCGGCCCGCCGCGATCAAGACCCATGCTGCGTCGTTCCGTGCTGTCGTTCCTGCTGCTGATCTCATTGCCATTTCCATTGCTGGCCCAGGCCCAGCAACAGGCCGCACCTGCTGCCGCCGCGGCCCGTACGCAGGCCGACACCAACTACAGCTTCGTGCGCTATCGCGCCGACTACGAAGTGCGTGCCGACGCCAGCAGCGTGGAAACCGACGAGTACGAGATCCTGCTCAAGACCAAGTCGGCAGTGGAGCAGTTCAGCCAGGTGCGGCTGAGCTACAGCGAGAAGATGGAAACCCTGGAGGTGCTGCAGGCCTACACCGTCACCGCTGAAGGACTGCGCCAGGACGTGGCGTCCGACAAGATCTACACCCAGGAAAGCTATTCCAGCGCGGCAGCGGCGATGTATGCCGACCGCAAGGTCAAGGTGGTGGTGTTCCCGAATCTGGCGCCGGGCGCGCGCATCGTCTATCGCGTGCGGCGTGCGCAGAATACCCCGTACTTCCCGGGTTACTTCAGCCTGTGGGAGACCTTCAGCGTGTTTGCGCAATACGACGATGCGGTGGTCACGCTGGTGGCGCCGAAGACATTGCCGATGCATCTGTCGGTGCGCGGGCTGCAGGGCGGGACCAAGCCTGTGGTACGCGGCGATCAGGCGCGTTGGGAATGGCGCTATCAGCGCATCACGCCGATGAAGAACCAGAACTGGAGCGCGGCAACCTGGGAGTTCAGCCCCACCTTAATGGCAAGCACCTTCGACAGCTGGTCGCAGATGGGTCTGGCCTATCACGTCAAGGGCGGCCGCGCTGCGGCGGTGACGCCGGCGATCCAGTCGCTGGCCGACGAGGTGACCCGCGGCATCGACGCGCCGCGGGCACAGGCCGCTGCGTTGTACGCGTGGGTGGCACGCAATATCCGCTACGTGGCGGTGTACCTGGGCAATGGCGGGCTGGAGCCCAACAGCGCCGACAGCATCCTGGCCAACCACTATGGCGACTGCAAGGACCACACCGTGATCCTGGAGGCCTTGCTGGCGGCCAAAGGCATCGCCAGCACACCGGTGCTGATCGGTGCCGAGGGCGGGCCGACGCTGCCGCCGATCCCGGTGCTCGGCCGCTTCAATCACGCCATCACCTACATCCCGGCGTTCGATCTGTATGTGGATTCGACCAACCCGTACGCGCGCTTCGGCCAGTTGCCGGCCGGCGACCTCGGGGCGCCGGTGGTGCATACGCTGGACGGCAAGGTCACGCATACCCCGCCCAACGACCGCAAGGTCAATCGCTACGTGGCGCGTACCGAGTATCGCTTTACCCCCAAGGGTGGGCTGCAAGGTCTGACCACGCTCGATAGCGGGCAGACCGGCGAAGTGGGCTTGCGTGCGATGTTCGTGCAGCTCAATGCGCAGAACCGCAATCGCATCGAGGAGTCGATCATTGCGCAATCCGGCTTCGATGGCACCGGCGATCTATCGATCCAGGGCGACCCGCTGGATCTGGACGCCCCATTCAACTATCGCTACACCTTCCAGGCCGACGATGCGGTGGACTTTTCGGTGGTCGGCGGCATGACCCTGCCCGATATGCCCGGTGCCGAATCCACCCGTGGCATCTATACGACCACCTCGGCCGAAGACAATCTGACCCCGTTCTACTGCAACGACAGCGTGCGCGAAGAGACCTATGTGGTGAGTTTCCCGGCGACGGTGCCGATCATCGCGATCCCGCGCAGCCGCCGCTTCCGCAATGCCGCTGGCGAGTACGCGGTCGAGTGGACGCGCCAGGGGCAGACGGTGACGGCGGTGCATCGCTTGCAACGTGCGGCGGTGCGTGGGCCGCAGGCGCTGTGTCAGCCGCAGGATTACCGCGCGTTCCGCGAGCTCTACCAGCAGGTGCGGCGCGGCTTTCGCGGACAGATCGTCTACGGCAATCTGTCCGAGGTGCAGACGGCGCAGTGACATGGACCGACTGGCGGCGGCTGCGATCTGAATGCGTCGTTCAATAGCGCTCGCCCATTCATCTATGAAGTATCAGAATTCCCGCATTCCCTTTCTGGAACACCGCGATGCATCGCCAGCTCCGTTATGCCGTCCTCGCCACCGCCCTGTTCGCCGGCACCGCGTTTGCCGGTGCGCGTCAGGAGCTGGACACGTTCACGCGTGGCCTGAAAGGCCTGGACGGGCAGTTCAGCCAGCAGGTCTCCGATGCCAACGGCCGGGTCAAGGAGCGCGCGAGCGGGCGGGTGGCATTGTCGGCGCCGCGCCAGTTTCGTTGGGAGTACGCCAAGCCCTACAAGCAGCTGATCGTGGCCGACGGCAAGAAGGTGTGGGTGTTCGATCCGGACCTGGAGCAGGTGACCGTGCGTGCGCAGGGCAGCGAAGAACAGAACAGTCCACTGGTTGCATTGATCGACCCGGCGCGCCTGGACAAGCAATACGACGTCAGCGAAGAAGCGGCGCCGCGTGACGGCCTGCAGTGGCTGTCGCTGACGCCCAAGGTCGACACCGAAGCCAGTTTCCAGATGGCCTCGCTGGGGTTCGGCAAGGATGGCCTGGCCAAGATGGAAGTGGTGGATGCGGTCGGCCAACGCACCGCGATCAGCTTTAGCGGCTGGAAGCGCAATCCGGCCTTCGCTGCCGACACCTTCCGCTACGTGCCGGGCAAAGGCGTGGATGTGGTCGGCGACGCGCAGTAAGCAGTTGCCGGCAGCATCCGCGCAACCAACCGCCTTGTTCGCAGAAGGTCGTTGGCGGACGCGATACAATGCCGCGTGGCACGAACCAAGCTCCCCATCGCTCCCGAAGCCGATCTGCTCAGCGTAGACGGCGAGCACCTGCGCCCGCTGGCCGAGCGTATGCGTCCGCGCACCCTGGACGAGATGGTCGGGCAGAAGCGACTGCTCGCACCCGACAGCGCATTGCGACGCGCGGTGGAATCCGGCCGGGTGCATTCGATGATCCTGTGGGGTCCGCCCGGCTGCGGCAAGACCACCCTGGCGCTGCTGCTGGCGCATTACGCCGATGCCGAATTCAAGGCAATCTCGGCGGTGCTGTCGGGTTTGCCCGAGGTGCGCCAGGTACTGGCCGAGGCTGCGCAGCGCTTCGCCGGCGGGCGCCGCACGGTGTTGTTCGTCGATGAGGTGCATCGCTTCAACAAGGCGCAGCAGGACGCGTTCCTGCCGCATATCGAGCGCGGCACGATCCTGTTCGTCGGTGCGACGACGGAAAATCCTTCGTTCGAACTGAATTCGGCATTGTTGTCGCGCTGCCGCGTGCACGTGCTGGAGGGCGTTTCGCCGCAGGATATCGTCGAGGCCTTGCAACGTGCGCTGCATGATCCAGAGCGCGGGCTGGGGCAGGAGAGCATCCAGGTCAGCGATGCCTCGCTGCTGGAAATTGCCGGCGCGGCCGACGGCGACGTGCGCCGCGCATTGACGCTGCTGGAGATCGCCGCGGAACTGGCAGGCGGCGAGGGTGGCCAGATCACCCCGCAGACGCTGCTGCAGGTGCTGGCCGACCGCACGCGTCGGTTCGACAAGAACGGCGAGCAGTTCTACGACCAGATTTCGGCGTTGCACAAATCGGTGCGCAGCTCCAACCCCGATGCCGCGCTGTACTGGCTCACGCGCATGCTCGACGGTGGTTGCGACCCGGCCTATCTGGCGCGGCGGCTGACCCGCATGGCGATCGAGGACATCGGTCTGGCCGATCCGCGCGCGCAGAGCATGGCGCTGGAAGCCTGGGACATCTACGAGCGCCTGGGCAGTCCGGAAGGCGAGCTGGCGTTCGCGCAACTGGTGCTGTATCTGGCCAGCACCGCCAAGTCCAATGCCGGCTATGCCGCCTTCAATCAGGCCAAGGCCGAGGTGCGCGCCACCGGCACGCAGGAGGTGCCGCTGCATCTGCGCAACGCGCCGACCAAGCTGATGAAGACGCTGGGCTACGGGCAGGACTATCAATACGACCACGATGCCGAAGGCGGGATCGCGCTGGACCAGACCGGCTTTCCGGATGCGATGGGCGAGCGGGTCTACTACAACCCGGTGCCGCGCGGGCTGGAGATCAAGCTCAAGGAAAAGCTCGACCGCCTGCGCGCCGCGCGCGAACAGGCGCGGGCTGACAAGGGCGGCAAGCCCACGGCATGATCGGCCGCACAGGAGATGGCATTGCTCCTTGAACCGCACGCACTCTGCGCGCTGATGATGCCTGCCCACCCCCGCCGGGGCGGCAGGCCTGTGCCCCGGCATCTATTCTCGCTCAGGAACCGGATGATGCCGACCATGCACGACACTTCGTTGAAAACCCCTTCGGCCGCCTGCCGAGTGCGCGCATGAGCGCGCCGGTGTGGTGGCAGCAGTTGCTGCTGGCGATGACCGGCGGTGCGCTGGGTTCCGGCCTGCGCTTTGCCATCGGTGCCTCGTTGCTGCAGCGCTTCGGTAACGGCTTTCCGTGGGGCACGCTGACGGTGAATCTGCTCGGCTCGTTCGTCGCCGGCGTGCTGCTGGTCTGGCTGGATGCGCGCGGGCCGGCGAGCTGGGCGCTGCGGGCCTTGCTGATCATCGGCGTGATCGGCGGGCTGACCACGTTCTCGTCGCTGATGATGGAATGCCTGGTGTTCGCGCGCAGCGAGCGCTCAGCGATGATCGGCGTGTATCTGGCCATCACGCTGGTAGCCGGGCTGGCGCTGGTGTTCGCCGGTGCGCGTACCGGTCAGTGGCTGGTGACGCGTTAGGCGCAGCTCTGCCGTGTAACCGCGGGAGTGAAGCCAAGGCCGGGATGCGGCGGCGTAGCGTGCGTAGCGCCATACCAGCTCTCGACCTGCTGGCATGTTCGGGGTGTGATTGCCGGGGGCACCGCCATGCGGCGGTCAATCTGCACGTCAGGAGTCATGCTCAAACGCGACGTTGGGCCGGCGCGCCTACCGGGCGCGTAGATGGAGACACGGCATCGCTCGCAGTCGCTGACCGCCGACACTGGCGGATAACGAAGAAGGCGTGCCCGCGCACGCCGTCGTTGACTGGCAGCCTGATCAGCGTTGCGAGATCGGCCTGGCGGCCGATCTCGCAATCGGTGACTTACAACGCTTCGATGATGCCTGCCGCGCCCATGCCGGTGCCGATGCACATGGTGACCATGCCGTACTTCTGCTGACGGCGGCGCAGGCCGTGCACCAGGGTGGCGGCACGGATCGCACCGGTGGCGCCCAGCGGGTGGCCCAGGGCGATGGCGCCGCCAAGCGGGTTGACCTTGGACGGATCCAGTTCGCTGTCGCGGATCACCGCCAATGCCTGCGCGGCGAAGGCTTCGTTGAGCTCGATCCAGTCGAGCTGGTCCTTGGTCAGACCAGCCTGCTTGAGCGCCTTGGGAATCGCCGCGATCGGGCCGATACCCATCACTTCCGGGCGCACGCCGGCCACCGAGAAGCTGACAAAGCGCGCGAGCGGGGTGAGGCCGTAATCCTTGATCGCCTGCTCGGAGGCCAGCAGCACCGCACCGGCGCCGTCGCTCATCTGCGAGGAGTTGCCGGCGGTGACGCTGCCGCCGAACTGGCCGTTACGGAACACCGGGCGCAGTTTGGCAAGACCCTCGAGCGAGCTGTCCGGACGCGGGCCTTCGTCGGTGTCGAC
Source organism: Xanthomonas sp. CFBP 8152 (assembly GCF_014199025.1). Classification (NCBI taxonomy): domain Bacteria; kingdom Pseudomonadati; phylum Pseudomonadota; class Gammaproteobacteria; order Lysobacterales; family Lysobacteraceae; genus Xanthomonas; species Xanthomonas sp. CFBP 8152. The sequence goes on along the minus strand of NZ_JACHNO010000005.1, from coordinate 77,687 downwards.
CAGCCGCTTGCGCAGCGCGATGACATTGCCGGCCAGGTCGGGCTGGTGCGACAGGATCTCGTACGGCGTGATCTCGTCGCGGAACTCGCCGGCGGCAATGGCGGCAATCGCCTTCTGATGCGAGGCCAGCGCGAACGCATCCTGATCCTCGCGCGAGACCTTCCATTCCTCGGCCACTTTCTCGGCGGTGATGCCCATGCCGTAGGCGATCGCCACATGGTCGTCGGCAAAGACATTCGGCGACATGGCGACCTTGTTGCCCATCATCGGCACCATCGACATCGACTCGGTACCGCCGGCAAGCATCAGGTCGGCATTGCCCAGGCGGATCTGGTCGGCGGCCATCGCCACGGCCTGGATGCCGGACGAACAGAAACGATTGATGGTCTGGCCGGCCACGGTGTTGGGCAGGCCGGCGAGCAGCACGCCGATGCGCGCCACGTTCATGCCTTGCTCGCCCTCGGGCATCGCGCAGCCGATGATGGCATCGTCGATCCGCGACAGATCGATGCCCGGCGCCTGCGCCACCACCGCACGCAGCACGTGCGCCAGCATGTCGTCGGGACGGGTATTGCGGAACACGCCCTTGGGCGCCTTGCCGACCGGCGTACGGGTGGCGGCGACGATGTAGGCTTCTTGAATCTGCTTGCTCATTTGGCTATCTCCGATGGCCGGGGATCGAGAATGGGGAATCGGGAATCGCAAGTGCGGATTCGCCTGAGTCCACCATCTTCATCACCCGGCAAAATAATGGGGAGAAGCGGGGAGTCGGTTGGGCTTTTACCCATTCCCGATTCCCCACTCCCGATTCTCAGTTCCTCAACGGCTTACCCGTCTTGAGCATGTGCCCAATCCGCGCCTGGGTCTTTTCTTGCTGGGCCAGTTCGACGAAGTGCTTGCGCTCCAGCTTGAGCAGCCATTCTTCGTCGACCAGCGCGCCGCGATCGACTTCGCCGCCGCACATGACCGTGGCGATGCGGGTGGCGATCTCATAGTCGTATTCGCTGACGAAGCGGCCTTCCAGCATGTTGACCAGCAGCATCTTGAAGGTGGCGATGCCGACGTCGCCGGCGACCTGGATGCGGCGTGCCGGCAGCGGGGCGCGGTAGCCGCCTTCGGCCAGTGCGCGCGCTTCGGCCTTGGCGATGTGCAGCGCCTCGAAGCTGTTGAACACGACCTTGTCGGTGGCACGCAGCAGGCCCAGCTCCTGGGCATTGACCGCAGAGTTGGAGACCTTGGCCATCGCGATGGTTTCGAAGGTCTTCTTCAGCTCGGCGAACACATCGCCGCCCGGACCCGCGGCCTGCGAAGCGCGCACGGCGATTTCCTTCAGACCGCCACCGGCCGGCAGCAGGCCGACGCCGGCTTCGACCAGGCCGATGTAACTTTCCAGCGAGGCCACGGTCTTGGCGCTGTGCATCTGGAACTCGCAACCGCCGCCCAGCGCGAGCCCGCGCACGGCCGAAATCACTGGCACCTGCGCGTACTTGATGCGCTGGCTGGTGGCCTGGAAGTTGGCGACCAGCGCTTCGAACGCATCGACCTTGCCGGCCTGCAGCAGACCCAACGCGCCGGCCAGATCCGCACCAGCGGAGAAGGGCTCCTTCTGCTGCCAGATCACCAGCCCGGCGAAGTCCTTCTCGGCGCGACCGACGACTTCCTGCAGACCGTTGAGCACGTGATCGGAGACGGTGTTCATCTTGGTCTTGAAACTGACCACCGCGATGTCGTCGCCGTCGTGCCACATGCGCACGCCGTCGTTTTCGAACACTGTCTCGCCCGGCGAGAACTGCTCGCCCAGCAGCGGATCGGGGAAGCGCTGGCGCTTGTACACCGGCAATGCCGAGCGCGGCAGCTTGGCATCGCGCGCCGGGCTGTACGAGCCCTCGGCCGCATGTACGCCATCGCGGCCGTCGAACACCCAGTTCGGCAACGGCGCGCTGCTCATGCTCTTGCCGTTGGAGATATCTTCGGCAATCCACTGCGCCACCTGCTTCCAGCCGGCGGCCTGCCAGGTCTCGAACGGGCCCAGCGACCAGCCGTAGCCCCAGCGGATCGCCAGATCCACGTCGCGCGCGGTCTCGGCGATATCGGCCAGGTGGTAGGCGCTGTAGTGGAACAGGTCGCGGAACGTGGCCCACAGGAACTGCGCCTGCGGATGCTGGCTTTCGCGCAGCCGGGCGAACTTTTCGGCCGGATTCTTGATCTTGAGGATCTCGACCACCTCTGGCGCAGCGCTGCGATCGGCCTGACGGTAATCCTGTTTCTCCAGGTCCAGCACCACGATGTCCTTGCCGACCTTGCGGAAGATGCCGGCACCCACCTTCTGGCCGAGCGCGCCCTTGCCGATCAGCGCATCCAGCCACTTGGGCGATTTGAAATACTGGTGCCACGGATCGTCGGGCAGGGTGTCGCCCATTGTCTTGATCACGTGCGCCATGGTGTCCAGGCCGACCACGTCCGAGGTGCGGTAGGTCGCCGACTTCGGGCGCCCGACCAGCGGGCCGGTCAGCGCATCGACTTCGTCGAAGCCCAGCCCGAACTCGGCGGTGTGGTGGATGGTGGACAGGATCGAGAACACGCCGATGCGGTTGCCGATGAAGTTCGGGGTGTCCTTCGCATACACCACGCCCTTGCCCAGCGTGGTGACCAGGAAGCTCTCCAGCCCTTCCAGCACGGCCTTGTCGGTGCCCTTGGCGGGAATCAGTTCGGCCAGGTGCATGTAGCGCGGCGGATTGAAGAAATGCACGCCGCAGAAGCGGTGACGCAACTGCTCGGGCAGTACGTCGGAGAGCTTGTTGATGCCCAGGCCCGAGGTATTAGAGGCCAGCACGGCGTGATCGGCCACGAACGGGGCGATCTTCTTGTACAGGTCCTGCTTCCAGTCCATGCGCTCGGCGATCGCTTCGATGATCAGGTCGCAATCGCGCAGCTGCTCCAGACCGCTTTCATAGTTGGCCGGCGTGATCGCCTCGGCCAGGGCCTTGCTGGCGAGCGGGGCAGGGCTGAGCTTGCCGAGGTTGGCGATGGCCTTCAGCACGATGCCGTCGGCCGGCCCGTCCTTGGCGGGGAGGTCGAACAGCACGGTGTCGACGCCGGCGTTGGTGAGGTGCGCGGCGATCTGCGCGCCCATGACGCCGGCACCGAGCACGGCAGCACGACGGACTAGCAACGGATTGGACATAGCGATGAGCCTTTGGTGTGAGCGACTACGGTGTGGGATGGGTACGGAAACCGGGTTCCGCAAAACGAATCAGTTCGCGCGCGGCGCGCGCGCGGTGGTCGGCCTCGCTGACCCCGGCCGGGCGCTTGATCAATCCGAAATCGGCCATCGCATAGGTGAGCGCGCCGGCGAGGAAATCCAGGCGCCAGTACAGCTCCTCCTTGCTCAGGCCCGGCACGCAGGCGGCGATGGCCTTGCCGAACTCGCGCAGCACATGCCCGTAGTGGTCGGACAGGAACTTGCGCAGGTTGTCGTTCTTTTCGGCGTAAGCGCGTGCAATCACCCGCACGAACGCGCCGCCGCTCTGGCGGTCCTGCGCCATTGCCAGCGCCGGCTCGACGAAGGCCGCCAGCACCGCGGTGAGTTCGCCGGGCTGCGACCGCCTGGCGGCTTCCAGTTGCTGCAGGCGCGCGGCGGTCATCTCGTCCATGCGGCGACGGAATACCTCGTTGACCAGGTTTTCCTTGGAGCCGAAGTGGTAGTTGACGGCCGCGATATTGACGTCGGCCTGGGTAGTCAGCTGGCGCAGCGAGGTCCCGGCGAAGCCATGCTGGGCGAACAGCTCCTCGGCCGCGCCGAGGATGCGGTCCTTGGTGGAGAAGTGGGCGGGCTTGGGCATGCGCGGGGTGGAACTCAATCAAACGATTGTTTGAGTCTACGGGCTGGACGGCACACCGGTCATGCGGCAATGCAGCACGATTCAGGAGGCGGTGTGCAATTGCAACGACGAAGAGATAGAATTGACCATCGCAAAGAAGCCTAAGCCCGCGTTTTGACGCGGGTTTTTTTCATGATAATCTCGGGCCTTCAGTGGCCCGCCCAACGGAGATCTTCCCATGGCGCTGGAGCGCACCCTGTCCATCATCAAGCCCGACGCCGTTGCCAAGAACGTCATCGGCGAAATCTACAGCCGCTTCGAAAAGGCCGGGCTGAAGATCGTGGCATCCAAGTACAAGCAGCTGTCGCGTCGCGAAGCCGAAGGCTTCTATGCCGTGCACCGCGAGCGTCCGTTCTTCAATGCGCTGGTCGAGTTCATGATCTCCGGCCCGGTGGTGATCCAGGCGCTGGAAGGCGAGAACGCCGTTGCCGCACACCGTGACCTGCTGGGCGCGACCAATCCCAAGGACGCTGCGCCGGGCACCATCCGCGCCGACTTCGCCGACTCGATCGATGCCAACGCCGCCCACGGTTCGGACTCGGTCGAGAACGCCGCCAACGAAGTCGCGTATTTCTTTGCCGCCACCGAAGTGGTCTCGCGCTGAGGCCGAGAGAGTCGAATCGTGAATGAGGTCGTGATCCCCTCCGTGCTGCAGGACGTCCCCGTCCGCGCCCCGGAACTGCGCAAGCAGAACCTGCTCGACCTCGACCGCGAGGGACTGGAGCGTTTCTTCGCCGACACGCTCGGCGAGGCACGCTACCGTGCCCATCAGGTGATGAAGTGGATCCACCATCGCTACGTCACCGATTTCGACCAGATGACGGACCTCGGCAAGGCGCTGCGTGCGAAATTGCACCAGCACGCCGAGGTCCTCGTCCCCAATGTCGTGTTCGACAAGCCGTCCACCGACGGGACCCATAAATGGCTGCTGGCCATGGGTACCGACGGCAAGAACGCGATCGAAACCGTCTATATCCCCGACAAGGGCCGCGGCACGCTGTGCGTGTCGTCCCAGGTCGGCTGCGGCCTGAACTGCACGTTCTGTTCGACTGCCACCCAAGGCTTCAACCGCAACCTCACCACTGCCGAGATCGTCGGGCAGGTATGGGTGGCGGCGCGCCATCTGGGCAACGTGCCGCACCAGCAGCGCCGCCTCACCAATGTGGTGATGATGGGCATGGGCGAGCCGTTGATGAATTTCGACAACGTCGTGCGCGCGATGAGCGTGATGCGCGACGACCTTGGCTACGGCCTGGCCAGCAAGCGGGTGACGCTGTCGACCTCGGGCTTGGTGCCGATGATCGACCGGCTTTCGACCGAAAGCGATGTCTCGCTGGCGGTATCGCTGCATGCCGCCAACGACGCGCTGCGCGAAAGCCTGGTGCCGTTGAACAAGAAGTACCCGATCGCCGAGCTGATGGAGTCCTGCGCGCGCTATCTGCGCGGCAGCAAGAAGCGCGATTCGGTTACCTTCGAATACACCTTGATGAAGGGCATCAACGACCAGCCCGAGCATGCGCGTCAGCTGGCCAGATTGATGCGTCAGTTCGATAACGCAGTGCAGTCCAAGGACGCCGGCAAGGTCAACCTGATTCCGTTCAATCCGTTCCCGGGCACGCGTTACGAGCGCTCCGGAGAGACCGAGATCCGTGCCTTCCAGAAAATCCTGCTCGACGCGCAAGTGCTGACGATGGTCCGCCGTACCCGCGGCGACGACATCGACGCCGCCTGCGGACAGCTCAAGGGACAGGTCATGGACCGCACCCGTCGTCAGGCGGATTTCCTGCGCACCCTGGAAGGGCAGGCCGGTCGAGATGCGGCAGCGTGATCTTCTAGTCATGGCGGCCGTGGCGATCGCGCTGAGCGCGGTCGGCTGCGGTGGCCGCAATGCCAAGGCGGGCTCGGTCCAGACGGTCGAGGAGGTGGCGCAGGTGCATGCGTTCCGCGACAGCACTGCGACAAAGAATCGTCTGGCGGTGCAGGAGAAGCTCGGTTTGGCCAACAACCGCCTGCAGACCGGCGACTACGCCGCTGCCGAAGAGCAAGTCCGCGCCGCCTTGAAGAAAGACCCCCAGTCGGTGGATGCCATTGGTCTGCTGGCGCTGATTCAAGGCGCCAAGGGCGATATTGCCGGCTCCGGTGTGTCATACCGCCGGGCCGCAGAACTTGCACCGCTGCGCGGTGATGTCTTGAACAATTACGGCGCATGGTTGTGCGCGAACGGCTCGCCGGCCGAATCGCTGACCTGGTTCGATCGCGCCCTGACCGACAGAACCTACGCATCGCCAGCCTCTGCGCTGGGCAATGCAGGTGGCTGCGCACTCAAGGCGGGGCAGCCGGAGCGTGCTGCCGGTGACTTGCGCAAGGCGCTGGAACTGGATCCGCAGAATCCATACGCACTTGAATCGATGGCGCGCTCCGAAGCGACGCATCGCAATTATTTCGAAGCGCGCGCGTTTATCGAACGGCGGCTTGCGGCTGCACCTGCAACCGCTTCCGTGTTACAACTCGTCATTCAGATTGAGCAAGGGCTAGGCGACAAGGTAGCTGCCAGCCGTTATCAACAGCGGTTGGTCAAGGAATTCCCTGACGCAGCGACCGCTAACCCCGGGGCCAATGCATTGTGATCAGTGATTCCAATCCGAACCCTTTCGAGCAGGAAAAGGGCTGCGGACAGCATTTGCGCGACGCGCGCGAAGCAGCAGGTCTGAGCGTGGACGAGGTCGCCGGCAAGCTGCGTATGCCGGCGCATGTGGTGCGCTCGCTGGAACAGGAGCAGTGGCAACGCTTGGGTGCGCCGGTCTTCGTGCGCGGTCAGTTGCGCAGCTATGCGCGCTTGCTGCACGTGGACCTGGAGCCGCTGCTGCAGCAGGCGGCGATTGCGCCGGTCGAGCCGGTCAAGCTGGTCAGCCACACGCATACGCCGCGGGCGCGGCGCATCCTGGAAAGCACGGCGCGCAAGGCGATGTATGTGGTGATCACCGGCGTGTTCGCGGTGCCGGTGTGGTACGCGACCCGTTCGCATCTGGATGGCAAGGCGCCCAGCACGGTATCGCTGGACAGCATGCCGGAAGCGCCCAGGACCGGCTCCCCGGTCAACGCTGCAACGCAGCCGGCCAGTGCGCCGCGCGAGCAGCCGGCGCCGTACATCGCGTCGATGACGCCGGTGCCGCGGGCCACGCCCGAGCTCGAGACGCCTGCAGCGTCTGCCGCCGGTGGCGGCAGTTTGTCGTTGAGTTTCAGCGGCGACAGCTGGGTGCAGATTCTGGCACCGGATGGCAGCGCGGTCGAAAAGGCGCTGGTGCGTGCCGGCGAGCGTCGCAGTTATTCGCCAGGGCAGGTGGGCCGCATCGTGCTGGGCAATGCGTCGGCGGTAGAGGTTCAGCAAGGCGGCAGTATCGTCGACGTGAAACCGTTCCAGCGCGCTAACGTGGCCCGTTTTGCGGTATCCTCCGACGGCTCCGTGGTACCTGCTTCCGAGTGAAGCGGACTGCGGTTTTTCATTTTTCCCTATTGATGTTCCGCGCCTCCGGGATGACGGAGCGAGAGTACGCATGGCGATCGACGATCTGCTGGACGAACACGAACAAGGCGAACGCGTTCGTTCCTGGTTGAGAAAGAATGGCGCAGGGCTGGTGGGCGGCGTCGTGGTGGGCCTGGCCCTGATCCTGGGCTGGCAGTGGTGGCAGAAGCACACCGCCACTCAATCGGTGGAAGCCAACACCCGTTACGAGGCGGTGGTCAAGTCCATCCAGGGCAAGGACCTGGACAAGGCGGCCAAGGACATCGTGGCGCTCGATGACGGCAAGGGCGGTGTCTACGCCGAACTGGCTGCATTGCGTCTGGCCAAGGCCCAGGTGGATGCCGGCAAGCATGCCGAAGCGATCAAGACCCTGCGCGACGTGCCGGCAGAAGGCGAGCTCAAGCAGATCGTGCAGCAGCGCCTGGCGCGTGTACTGACCGAAAGCGGCAAGCCGGACCAAGCGATCAAGCTGCTGGCCGATGCGCAGGACCACACCAGCCTGGAGATCCGCGCCGATGCGCTGGTCGTGCAGGGCAAGCCGGATGAAGCGCGTGCGCTCTACGCCAAGGCCCTGACCACGGTGGATGTGGCCTCGCCGCAGCGCCGTTTGCTGGAAACCAAGCTGATGGATGTGGGCGGCAAGGTGCCCGATCCGGCGGAGCAGATTTGATGAAGCAGGTTGATATGTACAAGCGCATTGCATTGATCGCCCTGATGGGCGTGTCGCTGGCAGGTTGCAGCACCGTCAAGGGCTGGTTTGCCGGGAAGGACGCCGCTGCCAAGAAGGCGCAGGAACCTGCCGAGCTGGTCAAGTTCGAGCCGTCGGTCAAGGTCGACAAGATCTGGTCCACCGGCGTGGGCAAGGGCGAAGGCCATATTGGCGTGCGCCAGCGTCCGGCGGTGGCCGATGGCAAGGTGTACGCCGCGGCGATCACTGGCGGCGTGCAGGCGCTGGATCTGCAGACCGGCAAGCGCGTGTGGGAATACAAGCCCAAGAAGGAAGAGCGTAACGACCGCAAGTTCAAGCAGCGCCTGTCCGGTGGCCCCGGCGTCGGCGAAGGCCTGGTGGTGATCGGCACGCTGTCTGGCGATGTGATTGCGCTGAATCAGGCCGACGGCACCGAGAAGTGGCGTGCCAAGGTGCCGAACGAAGTCATCGCCGCACCGGCCATTGCACAGAACCTGGTGCTGGTGCGCAGCAACGACGGTCGCGTCAGCGCCTTCGACGCGGCTACCGGCGAGCGCCGCTGGTTCCATGCCGAAGAAGGCCCGACCCTGTCGGTGCGCGGCAATGCGCCGATCGTGACCGGCCCGGGCGTGCTGTTCGTCGGCAACGACAGCGGCACCTTGAGCGCCCTGGCGCTGCAGGACGGCCGCCCGTTGTGGGAACAGGCCATCGGCGTGCCGGAAGGCCGCACCGAGCTGGAGCGCATGTCCGATGTGGACGGTGCCCCGGTGCTTGACGGCACCACGCTGTATGCGACCAGCTTCAAGAACGAAACCCTCGCACTGGAAGGCCCGAGCGGCCGTCCGCTGTGGACGCGCGATCACGGCGGCGCCGGTGGCGTCGGCGTGTCGTCGGCGGTGGTGGTGGTCTCCGACAACGCCGGCTCGGTGTGGGGCCTGGACAAGAGCAGCGGTGCGGCGATGTGGTCGCAGGCCGCGCTGGCGCGTCGCTCCCTGACCGGTGTGGCCATCCAGGGCGATTACGCCGTGGTCGGCGACTACAAGGGCTATCTGCACTGGCTGAAACTCAGCGACGGTGCACTGGCCGCGCGCGCTCGCGCTGGACGCGACACGCTGCTGGCGCAGCCGATCGTCGTAGACGGCATTCTGTTGGTACAAAACACCGATGGCGATCTCACCGCCTTCCGGTTGGCACAATAAGGACTTTGCGATGCTGCCCCTGGTCGCCCTGGTCGGACGGCCCAATGTCGGCAAGTCCACCATCTTCAATGCGCTGACGCGCACCCGTGACGCGCTGGTCCACGACCAGCCCGGCGTCACCCGCGACCGTAACTACGGGGTCTGTCGTCTCGACGAGGAACGCCCGTTCATCGTCGTCGATACCGGCGGTATCGCCGGCGACGAGGAAGGCCTGGCCGGCGCCACCGCGCGGCAGGCCCGCGCCGCTGCCGGTGAGGCCGATCTGGTGCTGTTCGTGGTCGATGGGCGCGAAGGCGCCTCCTCGCTCGACGACGAGATCCTGGCATGGCTGCGCAAGCTGGCGCGGCCGACCGTGCTGGTCATCAACAAGATCGACGGCACCGACGAGGAGACCGTACGCTCGGAATTCGCGCGCTATGGGTTCTCCGATGTGGTGGCGTTGTCTGCAGCGCATCGGCAAGGCATCGACGAACTGCTCGAGGAAGTCGGCGCACGCCTGCCCGAGGAAGGTGCCGGCGAGTTGCTGGATACCGACCCGGCGCGTGTGCGCATCGCCTTCGTCGGCCGCCCGAACGTGGGCAAGTCGACGCTGGTCAATCGCCTGCTCGGCGAAGAACGCATGATCGCCTCGGAAGTGCCGGGCACCACGCGCGATTCGATCGCCGTGGACATGGACCGCGACGGGCGCCAGTACCGCTTGATCGATACGGCCGGCCTGCGTCGCCGCGGCAAGGTCGAGGAAGCGGTAGAGAAGTTCAGCGCGTTCAAGACGCTGCAGGCGATCGAACAATGCCAGGTCGCGGTGCTGATGCTCGATGCCGGCGAAGGCGTCACCGACCAGGATGCGACCATCCTGGGCGCCATCCTGGACGCTGGCCGTGCCCTGGTGGTGGCGATCAACAAATGGGACGGGCAGAGCGACTACCAGCGAGCGCAGGCCGAAGACCTGCTGTCGCGCAAGCTGGGCTTCGTCAGCTGGGCGGAGGCGGTGCGGATTTCCGCGCTGCACGGCTCGGGCATGCGCGAGCTGTTCCAGGCGATTCATCGCGCCCACGCGTCGGCCACGCACGAATTCAGCACCAGCGAAGTCAACCAGGCGCTGGAAATCGCCTACGAGACCAATCCGCCGCCGAGCATCCGTGGTCACGTCTCCAAGCTGCGTTACGTGCACCCGGGTGGCGCAAATCCGCCCACCTTTATCGTGCACGGCACGCGCCTGAAGGTGCTGCCGGAGTCGTACAAGCGCTATCTGGAAAACTTCTTCCGCAAGCGCTTCAAGCTGGTCGGCACGCCGGTGCGTTTCATCTTCCGCGAAGGCGCCAATCCGTACGAGGGCAAGAAGAACACGCTCACCGAACGGCAGGTGGCGCGCAAAAGGCGGTTGATGAAGCACGTCAAGGGCAAGTAAGCAGGGAACGATCCGTGCCTGGCGAATGATCGTCAGGTGGAGTGGCCGCAGCGCCTGAAGTTGCCGTGGTCGAGTGCCGCGAGCTACGCCAGGAAAGTGCGGTGATTCCTTCTGGCATCTGCACTGGCATTGCCAGACGTTCTGGGCCGTAGTGGCGCACTGGTATCCTGCGTGCCATGACTGACTATCCCTCCCGCATTCCCTATGCACAGGCGCTGCAGATCCTGCAGGCCGTCGCCGCCAACAGCCGTCCAACCGACGAGAACATCGCCACCTCGCGTGCCGATGGGCGCATCAGCGCTGCCGATCTGATCGCACCGATCGCGTTGCCGCCGTTCGCCAATAGCGCAATGGACGGCTTTGCGTTGCGGCATGCCGATGTCGCTGGCGGCGATGCGTCATTGCAACTGGTCGGCGAGCAATTTGCTGGCGAGCGCTGGACCGGCACGCTGAGCGCGGGCCAATGTCTGCGCATCACCACCGGTGCGCCGCTGCCCGATGGCGCCGATACCGTGATCCCGAAAGAGGATGCGCAGGAACGCGATGGCGTGGTGCATTTCCGTACCATGCCTGCGCCGGGTGCAGCGGTGCGCCTGGCCGGCAGCGACGTGCGCGCGGGCGATCTGGTGGTACAGAGCGGGCAGGTGTTGACGCCTGCCCGGATCGGACTGGCGGCTGCGCTCGGTCTGTCGCGGCTTGCGGTGGCGCCGCGGCCGACCATTGCGGTGCTGGCCACCGGCGATGAGCTGGTGGAGCCGGGCATGCCGTTGGGGCCGGGACAGATCTACAACAGCAACCGCGACATGCTGATGGCGCAGCTGCGGGCACTGGGCTACGCGCCGACCGCATGGCCGACCCTGCCGGACGATCCGCAACGTATCCGTAGCATGCTAGAAGACGCGGCTGCGGCCTTCGATGTGGTGATCACCTGCGGCGGCGTCTCGGCGGGGGAAAAGGATTATCTGCCGCAGCTGATCGGCGAACTGGGCCGCATCCACTTCTGGCGCGTGCGCATGCGCCCGGGCATGCCGGCGGTGCTGGGCCAGATCGGCCGCTGCCTGGTGCTGGGTCTGCCGGGCAATCCGGTCTCGGTGCTGGCGACGTTGATCGCCTACGGCGTGCCGTTGCTGGATGGCCTGCAGGGACGTAGCGAGCCGCGCCCGTTGTGGCATGCGGCCCTGGCGAGTCCCTGGGAAAAACGCCACGAGCGGCTGGAGTTTCTGCGCGGGCGCCTGGAGTGCGGCGAAGACGGGCGTCTGACGGCGTTGCCGCATCGCGGCGATGCATCGCATCTGTTGCGCGGTGCGGCCGACAGCAATGCCTTGATCGTGTTGCCGGAACAGGCGCGGCGTTTTGAGGCAGGCGAAGTCGTACAGGTGATTCCTTACGCGCTTTGAGCGTCTGGTGAACCGAGCGCGGCTACCAGGTGCACGACTGTCGGGCGATCGGCCCGCACGAGCGCCGGTTACATGGCGTGATCGCCGCTCTCAGCCGACTGCGCTGCCGCAGAACGCGGCGTAGTCGGCATACCCGGCGAATGCAGCACCGGGTGCACACACCGGGCAATGCGGATCGGGGGGCAGGCGAATCTCGCGAAAGCGCATCGCCAGTGCATCGAAGCTGAGCAGGCGCCCGGTGAGGGTGTCGCCGATGCCCAGCAGCAACTTGATCGCCTCGGTTGCCTGCAGCAATCCGATCACGCCTGGCAGCACCCCCAGTACGCCGGCTTCGGCGCAGCTGGGTGCGAATTCGGGCGGCGGTGGTTCGGGAAACAGGCAGCGATAGCACGGTGCTTGGCCGCGCCTGCGGCCGGCATCGAACACGCTCAACTGCCCTTCGAACTGCTGTACCGCGCCGTAGACCAGCGGTTTGCCGAGTTTGACGCAGGCATCGTTGAGCAGATAGCGCGCAGGAAAATTGTCGGCGCCGTCGACCACGACATCCACGTCCTCCAGCAAGGCTTCGACATTGCTGGCAGTCACACGTGCCTGCAGCGCTTGGACCTGCACGCGTGGATTGAGCGCGGCAATGCGCTGCGCGGCGGAGGTGACCTTGGCAACGCCGACGCTGTCCTCCACATGCAGGATCTGACGCTGCAGATTGCTGCGGTCCACCACATCGTCATCGGCGATCCGCAGGTGGCCGACGCCAGCGGCAGCCAGATAGAACGCCACCGGCGAGCCGAGCCCGCCTGCACCGACGAGCAACACGCGCGAACGCTCCAGACGCTGCTGGCCTTCCAGACCGACCTGCGGTAGACGGAGCTGGCGCGAATAGCGCTCGAGAAAATCCTGCTCGTCGGGCGGCAAGGTAGGGCGCACCAATGGAAGCCCGGCGCTGGTCCACGCGGCGGTGCCACCGAGCACCGAAGACACCTGCGTATAGCCTTGCGCGCGCAAGATCTCCGCCGTGTGTGCCGAGCGCTTGCCGCTCTGGCAGATCAACACGATTTCGCGCGCCTGCGCCGACAGATGCCGTGCGGGTGCCGTTTCCAGATCGTGTTGCGCAATCGCCAACGCGCCTTCGGCCTGGCCGCCGGCACGTTCGTGCAGCTGCCGGATATCGATCAGCAAGGCGCCTTGCAGGGCGCGCAGGCGGGCATTTGCAGGAGGGATGTCGTGGCTGCTCATGGCACCATTGTCGCGCAAAGGCAGGCCGTGCGATGCACGGGTTTGCCATGTTGGCGTCAGGCTCACCAGCACGGCGGTAGCGTGGGCATACTAGGAGACCCTCAATGACACCTGATATCGATGCGCAACTGAAACAACTCGCCGATGCATTGCCTGATATTCGTCGTCAGCATCCAGACGATTTCTGGGATGTATTCCATGCACGTGCAGAGAAGATCACTGCCGCCGCCGACTCGCAGGAACAGGCTGCGCAAATCGTCAAACGGATCGACGAAATCCTGTCGGCCAATCAATTGGGACCTGCGGATCCCGGCGCCTGATCCGGCAACCTCGATGCGCGGGCGCTACGGCAGGTAACACCGGCCGGCGCTCGGTTGGGCATGGTCCGTAGCAACTGGCAGCAAGCCGGCGCGGCAATGCTGCTGTCGGTCGGTTGGCGCGATCGGCATTGCCGCTGTAGAGCGCGCATTGCGCCAGGTCTTCGTCGACCGGATCGCAGTAGTGACGCGTTTCCAGTGAGGTAACCGCGCAAGCAGCGGGTGCATAGCTGGGCAGTCCAGAACGCGGGCTATCGCGTGCGATCGCCGGCGATGGGGGGTGTGCAAGCCGTGAGTTCGTACGCCAGTAGGCAGCGGAGCTTCACCCTGCTTGAGCATCTGCTTAATGCCATGGCGGCGATGCTATCGCCTTATGCCTCGCCAGGTCGCTCGCCCATGTCCACCACCACCCGCAAGATCGCGACATTCAACGTCAATGGCATCAATAGTCGGCTGCCGCATCTGCTGGACTGGTTGCAGCGCGAGCGACCGGACATCGTCGGCTTGCAGGAACTGAAGGCCACGCAGGACGCCTTTCCGGAACAGGCGATCCGCGATGCCGGGTACGGCGTGATCTGGCAAGGCGAGAAGTCGTGGAATGGCGTGGCATTGCTGGCGCGCGGCGCCGATCCGGTGGAAATCCGTCGTGGGCTGCCGTGGGACCGCGGCGATACGCAGAGCCGCTACCTGGAAGCTGCAATTCACGGGGTGGTGGTGGCCTGCCTGTATCTACCCAACGGCAATCCGCAGCCGGGGCCGAAGTTCGACTACAAGCTGGCCTGGTTTCAACGCCTGATCCGGCACGCCAGGACGCTGGTGGACCTGCCGCACCCGGTAGCATTGATCGGCGATTTCAACGTGGTGCCCACCGATGCCGACATCTACGACCCCAAGGGCTGGCGCAGGGATGCGTTGCTGCAACCGGAGAGTCGCCAGGCGTACCAGGCCCTGCTCGAGCAGGGATGGACCGACAGCCTGCTTGCAGTGCATGGCGACCCGCCGATCTATACCTTTTGGGATTATTTTCGCCAGCACTTTGCGCGCGATCGCGGCTTGCGCATCGACCACCTGCTGCTCAATCGCACCCTGGCGCCCGGGCTGCAGGATGCCGGCGTGGACAAGTGGGTACGCGCACTGGAAAAGGCCAGCGATCATGCGCCGACCTGGATCCGCGTGCGTGTGCCGGAGGCGGTAGCGGAACCAGCAACGCAGGCCAAGGCCGTGCCCAGGCCGCGAAAGCAGCCCGTGGCAAAGGCAGCCCCGGTGCGCAAGTCCACGACCAAGAAAACGACCAAGACCGCGGCGAAGAAGGCCGCAACGCGGCCTGCCGCCAGGAAGTCAATCGGAACCACCAAGCCGCGCAACCTGGCGAAGAAAAGCGCCGGATGACGCGGCAGGGCTAGCCGATACTGCCCGCGTGACGCGCCATCCGACGCTGCTTGATCCGGTGCAGCACATGCCCGGTGAGGGCGGTCAGCAGGATCAATACATTGCTGACGATAAACACCGCATTGCCGACCAAATAGCTGTAGAGGATAAACAACACCGAAGCGCTGATCTGGCCGATGAACAGCCAGCGCGAAACGCCCTGTGCCGCATCCGAGCGCCATTGTTTGTAGATCTGGCGGATCAAGGTGGCAATCAACACGGCACTGGCGAGCCAGCCTACAAGGTCGACGAGTTGCATGCGGCATAGAGACCGTGGAGAACTGCGTCCGCTGTGCGAGATGCCGTGTGGGCAAGGCGTTCTAGCGGCTTCAAGCGATGTGCGCCGGTGGGTGAGACGAAGCCATGCACGGGATTGGACGCCCTGATGTCGCAATCGCCACGCCTGTACCAGCCGCGCCGGGCGCCGGTATCCTAGCCAGGTCATCCATCGGTCGACCGTGCCCTGTTCATGATCAGCTACGCCGACGCACTTGCGATTGTCCGTCAGCAGGTCGCCGCGCTTGCCGGCGAGTGGGTGGACAGTGCCGATGCCGAAGGACGTGTGCTTTCGCAGGCGTTGTCGAGTCCGGCGGAGTTGCCGGCTTTCGACAACAGCGCGATGGATGGTTTTGCGTTGGCCACTGCCGGCTGTGGTGCGATTGCCGGTAGCGAACATGTGGTCGCTGGCAGCGTTGCCGCAGGCGAAGATGCGGGCGGCATCCCGGCAGGTAACGCTTGGGAAGTCATGACCGGTGCCGGTTTGCCTACGGGTGCCGATGCAGTGGTGCCTATCGAGCAGGTGGACGTGCTGGCGCATGATGGCCCACGACCCAGCCGCATCCGTCTGCGTGCCAGTAGTCGCTGCGGTCAGCATATCCGTCGACGCGGAGAAGATGTGGCCTTGCACGATCGCGTGATCGAGGCCGGTACTGTGCTGCGCGCCGCGCACCTGATGCTGTTGGCAGGGCTGGGCTGTGCGCGTGTGCAGGTGGTGCGGCGTCCGCGTGTGGCCCTGATTGCGACCGGCCGCGAATTGATCGGCGATCCGGCGCAGCCGTTGCGGCCTGGACAGATTCGCGATGGCACCAGCGGCTATCTGCTCAGCCAGTTGCGTGCAGCCGGGGCCGAAGTGGTCTGGCAGGGGCAGGTGGGCGATGCCGATGCCGACTTCGACCGGGCGCTTGCGCAGGCGCGAGGCGCGGACGCCGAGGTGATTCTGAGCACCGGTGCGGTGTCGCTTGGTCGTTACGATTTCATACCGGATGCCTTGGCACGGCACGGCACGGCGGTGTTGTTCCACAAGGTCGCGGTGCGGCCGGGCAAGCCGGTGTTGCTGGCGCGCTTTGCAGACGGCGCACTGTACATCGGTTTACCGGGCAATCCGATGGCCAGCGCCGCCGGGCTGCGTTTTTTCGTGGAGCCGGCGCTACGCCGGTTACTTGGCATGCCGGCCGAGCGCGGCTTGCAGGTTGCGTTGCAAACGCCGATACCTGCGCGACCGCTGTGGCGGCAGCACCTGCGCGCGCGGTTGACCTGTAGCGCTGCTGGAGTGCTTTGCGTGCAGATCCTGCCGCAGCAGGAGTCGTTCCGCGTGGCGCCATTGTTGCAGGCCAATGTATGGGCGGTACTGGAACCGCAGGACGATGGCGCCGCGCCCGATACGACTGCGCAGGTGTTCGGGCTGGGCCATCTGCAGCCGGCCGCACCGGCGATCGCGCCTTGAGCCTGCACTTGCACGTAGTGCGATGCCGTGCCGGCGAGCAGGCGGCATGAGCGCGAGGCCTGCTTGGACGGGCGTGGTGCTTGCCGGTGGCCGTTCCTCGCGGATGGGACAGGACAAGGCGCTGCTGCCGTGGCGCGGACGTCCATTGCTGGAGCACATGCAGGCGTTGCTGCGCGATGCCGGCGCGCACAAGGTGGTGATCAGCGGCGATCGCCCGGACTACGCCGGGATTGCCGACGCGCAGCCAGATCTGGGGCCGCTCGGAGGGCTGGCCAGCGTGATCGATCGGGTGGCCGATGCAACGACACTGGTGGTGGTGCCGGTCGACATGCCGTTGCTGTCCGGGCCATTGCTGGATCGGCTGCTGGCGCCACCGCATCGGCGCTGCATTACCTTTGAAGACCAGATGCTGCCGATGCGTCTGTACGTGGATGGCGTTGTGCGCGAGGCGCTCACTGCGCTGATGGCCGGCCCCGGTTCGTCACGCTCGCTGCGCGCCCTGCAGGCTGCGCTGCAATGCCATCGCGTGGCTGTCACCGCCAGCGAACGCACCGCGTTCGTCAATTGCAATACGCCCGAGCAGTGGAGTCAGCTCATTCATGAAAATCCAGATTGAAGCTCAGCAGCTGCGTTTGCGCATCGACGAAGCCGAATTGGCCGAGTTGCTTGCCGGGCGCACGGTCGAGAATCTGAGCCGCTTGCCGAGCGGGGAAGGCGCGCGACTGCTGCGCCACAGTGTCAGCCTGAGCGACGGTGATGCGGCCTGCAATTGCACTGCCGAGCATTGGCAGTTGTCGGTGCCGCGCAATGCGCTGGAAGAACATGCACGGCAATTGCCCAGCCGCGAGGGATTGCGTTTCAGCTTCGGTACCGGTGCTGGCCATGCCGAACAGACGACGTTGCAGGTGACCTTCGATGTCGATGTGCGCGATAGCGCGCGCAAGCGTTTTCCGAAAAGCTGAGTTCGCTGCGGGTGCACACGCGCACCACTCATGCGTCGATTTCAAGACGCGCAGCAATGCCGGGCACGCGATCGCAGGCCAGGCCACGCGCCTGCAGCGCCGCTTCGATTGCCGCAGCATCGGCATCGTTGTGGCCGGCGCCGCTGTGCAACGCGACCACGTGCAGGCCTGCTGCGGCCAGTTCCAGCAACAGATGCTGTTGTGCGTCGGCCTGCTGCGGCAAGGCGCGGCGGGATGCATCGCGCCGTGCCAGTTCCAGTACTGCACCGGGGATGTCGTCGCCGATCAGCAGGACATCGGCCAGATTCATCGCACGCAGCGCCTTGATGGTGAGCAGGCCGGGATCGCCCGGCCCGGTGCCGACCAGTTGCACGCTGCCGCGCGCCGGCACCGCCCCGGTATCGTCCAGTGCAGCGACGAATGCGCTTTCGGCTGCGTCGTCGTTGCCGGCCAGCAGCAGCAGCGGCACGTCGCCGTCGATGACGCGATCGAACCAGCGTCGGCGCCGGTTCATGTCGGGAAACTGGCTACGGATACGCTCGCGGTGACGCGCGAACATGCCGGCGAAGCGGCCGACCGAGACATCCAGTTCGCGTTCCAGCCGTTCGCGCAGCCGGCGTGCCAGCATCGGTGCGGCGCCCGCAGAGGAAATGGCGATGACCAGCGGGTCGCGATCCACGATCGCCGGCACCTGATAGGTCGACAACTCCGCATCGTCCACCACGTTGACCAGGCGCTGGCGCGCACCGGCGGCAGCGGCGACGCGTTGATTCAACTCGCCATCGTCGGTGGCCGCGACCACCAGCCACACGTCGTCGATCCAGGCAGGATCGAACTCGCCGCCCAGTTGTTCGAAACGGCCGGCCTGCATCAGTTCCGCCAGTTCGGGCGAGAGCGCGTGCGCGTACAGCCGGATATGCGCACCGGCCTTGAGCAGCGCCAGCACCTTGCGCGTGGCGACCTCGCCACCGCCGATGACCAGCACGGCGCGCCCTTGCAGGTTTGCGAACAGCGGAAACAACGGCATCAAATGTCCTCCGAAAAGATGGCTCGCACCGACAGCATGTTGCATGGCACCCGCTAACCACGTCCATACCTTTGTCGCCCATCCGTGTGGTGCTGGTCAACGCTGCCGAAACGCCGAGCGGCGCACTGTGTCAGGCATCGCTGCGCACAGGTCATACGGTGCCAGGCGATGTGGCATCGGTCGGTACACTGCTCGCCCTCGCGGGCGCTCGCGCAGGCTGGTGGCCGAGGTCAGGCCTTGCCGCAGGCGCTGGCCAGCTTAGCCCGCCGCATGCGTCGATCCATGAACGGCTTCGCTGTCAGAACATCACCGGGTAGTGCGGCGTGCCAGCGCCCGGCGCGCCTGCCGCAACGCGATGCGCTCGTAGCACAGGTGATAGACCACGCCTAGCGATAGCGCAGCGCCCACGCTGAGCAACAGGTTCACCGGCCAGGTGGCCAGCGGCCCCATCCGGCGCGTGGTGCGCGCCACCAGCGACATCAGCGGCATATGCACCAGGTAGATCGCATACGATGCATCGCCGAGCAACAGCAGCGTCGGGCCGATACGCAACCAGCCGCGCCATTCCGCGCGCACCAAGCAGGTCAACGCGCCGGCGATCGCCAGCCCGAACAACGGTGAATGCACGCGCTGCATCCCGTCGAGCACGAAGCTCGCGGACGCGATGAGCGCGACCACACCACCGACCCACGCCGACCATGGCGCAGCGCTCAACACCGCGCGTGCCGCCAGCATGCCGAAGACGAATTCCAGCGTGATGGGATGCAGCAGCAACGCGCGCCAGGAAACTTCCACCGGCTGCGCGAACGGCGCGCCAAGTGCCGCGTGCAGCAGCGTCACGCTTGCCCACAGCAGTGCGCAGCGCAGCGGATGCCCGCTACGAAAGAACAGCCACGCCAGCGCGTAGAACATCAACTCGTAACTCAGCGTCCAGGCCACGCCCAATGCGGATTGCCCTTCGACCGGCAGCAGGCTCAGCGTGGCAAACCATGACCAGCCCATGTCGCCATCGTCCAGGGCGGGCCGCAGCGTATAGGCCAGCGCCAACGCACCACCAACCGGCCAGTACGGCAGATAGATGCGGCTGATACGGCTGCTGGCGTAGTCGCGGCTCCAGCCCGGCGTGCCCGCACTGGCATGGTTGACGTAGTAGATGATGAAGCCCGACAGCACGAAGAAGAAATCCACGCCCAGATAACCGTGCGCCAGCGCCGCAGCCAGCCATGCCGGTAACCGCTGCACCAGGTGGTTGGTAGGCAGCACGCTGTGGCTGAGCACCACCATCGTGGCGGCCAGCGCACGCCCGGCCTGCAGGACGCGGATGGTTGGGCGGGCAGGCAGGGCGGCCATCGGCTGTGACATCGGCACGCGGACGCAGGCCGATGTCTGCGCTCAGGCGGCCAGTTCCGCAGCGTCGGCGAAGACACTGGCCTGCTCGGTACGCAGACGATCGATCAGCCGGTTGGCCGGCAATTGCACATCGTCGTAGGTCAGCACTTGGTCCTTGGGCACCGCATGGCGGAGCACGCAGCCTTCCGCCACGCCCATCGGCAACAGCCCTGTGTTTGCGGTGACATCGGCGCGCTCGCACTGGCCGTAGCTCATGTAGCCACCGAGTCCGTCGATGGTTTCGCCGGTGGTCAGGTCGCGCTTGGCGGTGGCGATCACTTCCACCAGCGGCGCGCCCAGCGGTTGCAGCACCGCATCGCCCAGCAGCACCACCCGCGCCACCGACAGCGGTACTTCGAAGTGGCAGAGGTGGTACGGCGTGTAGAAGCTGTACAGCGGGCCTTCGCCGAGCTTGTAGAGATTGAGGTAGTGCTGCTGCCTGGCATCGTCGTGGCTGGCCAGTACGAACACGCCGGGCGAGGGCAGGGCGCCGACCACGTAATCCACCGCGCCGCCCACCGCACGCAAGGCCTCGATGTCGTAGCGCCGGGTCAGCTCGTCGACATGTGCGCGATGCTCGTAGCCGGTCATGCCGCGTTGCAGGATCGACATGCCGGTGCCATTGGCCACGATCGCCTGCTCGAAGCTGATCTTGGTTCCGTCGGCAAAGCTGGTGACCATGTGCGGGTCCTGGCCCCAACGCGCCGCGAAACCGGCCTGTGTCGCCGGTGTGCGATAGGGGTCCTGCAAGCCCTTGATGTTGCCGCACAGCAGCGGCGTCAACCCGATCGAGCGCACGAACCGGTACAGGTTCATCTGCACACCGGGCTGGTCGCCATCGCAGGCGCTAAAGATCACCCCGGCGGCATCGGCCCTGCGCTTGAGCAGCGGGCCGACGGTACCGTCGAGTTCGGCATTCATCGTGACCATATGGCGGCCATGGGCGATGGCGCCCAGGCTGATGCGTGCGCCATAGTCGATGGCGCCGGTGGCATCGATCAGGCAATCCAGCGCATCGCATTCGTACAGCAGTGCGGGATCGTCGGTCACAGCCGGAATGCCGGCGGCGATCTGGCGCTTCAACTCGCTGGCCCCATCCACCACGCGTGCGTGCTGGCCGGCCTGGCGGTAGGCTTCCAGCGCCTTGTCCACGCTGCGATTGCAGATCACCGATACCAGCATGCCCGGCACCGAGTGCGCGATCTGGTTGACGATGCCGCGCGCCATGAAGCCGGCGCCGTACAGGCCAACACGCAATGGGCGGCCTTCGGCGGCACGCGCCTGCAACAGACGATCGATATTCATGGGCGCTCCCGCTGAGTGAGTCCGGCATGGGTGGGAATGCCGTGCTGTTGTTCGTCGAAATCCGGCCAAGCCGCATCCTTGTCGGACACCAGCTGGGGTTCGAGCGGCCACTGCACGCCCAGGCGCGGATCGTTCCAGCGCAAGCCACGCTCGGCCTGCGGCGTGTACATCGCACTGGCGAAATAGAACGCCTCGGTTTGCGGCTGCAAGGTGATGAAGCCATGCGCAAAGCCGCGCGGCACGTACAGCGCCAGCCGATTGTCCGCGTTCAATTCGGTGCCGTACCACTGCAGATAGGTGGGCGAATCCGGGCGCAGATCCACGATCGCATCCCAGAGCGCACCGTGAATGCAGCGCACGATCTTGACCTCTGCGGCAGGCGGCAACTGATAATGCATGCCGCGCAAGGTGCCGGCGTGCGCATTGAACGAGTTGTTGACCTGCACGAACTGATCGACCAGGCCCGCCTGCGCCATCTCCTGGGTGCAGAACACGCGTGCGAACCAGCCGCGCGCATCGCCGCGTTGTTCGGGCTCGATCACGAACGCACCGGCCAGCGGGGTGGGGTGAAAGATCATGCAGCCACCCTCAGATCCGGTGCCAGGGTTCCTGTATCGACCAAGTGCTGCAGGATGCGCAGACGAATGAAGTCCGAACCCTGACGGAAGTCGCCATCGCGGAATCCGGCGCGCTGCAGATCGTCGCGCAGCTCGGTGATGGTGGAGCGCAGGGTTTCCTGCGGTTGATGTTCCGGCGCCAGGCGTTCGAACAAGGAGAAGTCCACGCGGTAGGAACGGTTGTCGCTGGGTGCGCTGGTGGAAATCGCGACATGTGCAGTGGGAATCGCCACACCGACTGCATGGGCGAGATCGCGGATCTGCACGTTCCAGCGCTCCGAGCCGGCATTGACGAACAGGAACTGCCCGCCTGCCACTGGCGCGCGGCTCAGTGCCCAGTCGATGGCGCGGGCCATGTCGCGCACATGGATCAACGGCCGCCATGGCGAGCCATCCGACAGGACTTCCACGGTGCCGTTGGCCACCGCGCCGGCAACGAAATCGTTGAGCACCAGATCCAGCCGCAGGCGCGGCGAGGCACCGCAGGCGGTGGCGAACCGCAGGCAGGTGATCACCATGTCGGTGTCCAGCTGCGCCAGCGCACGTTCGGTATCGATCTTGGAATGCGCATACGCTGTCAGCGGTGCGATGGCGCTGGTTTCCGAACGTGGCGTGCCATCGGCGGCGGCGCCGTACACACTGCAGCTGGAGGCGAACACGAAGTGGCCCACGCCGGCCTGCGCGGCCGCCTGCGCCACCGCCACGCTGGCGCGGCAGTTGATCGCATCTGTGACCAGTTCGAACCGCTTACCCATCGCATCGTTGGAAATCGCCGCCAGGTGCACCACTGCGTCGAAGCCCTGCAATTGTTGCGCGGTGAGATCGCGCACGTCGCCGAACCATTGCTGGTCCAGCACCACTTCCGGCAGGCGACGCGGGTCGGACAGGCAATGCGCGAACCAGCCGCGATCCAGCCCCACCAACCAGGCCTGCGGATAGCGTTGTCGCAGATGCGCGGCCACGACCGGGCCGATGTAGCCCATGTTGCCGGTGATCAGAATGCGCATGTTGTTACTCCCACACGCGCCAGGGCGCGCGATTGGATGACCAGAGGGTTTCGAGATGATTGCGGTCGCGCAGCGTGTCCATCGGCTGCCAGAAGCCGTCGTGGCGATACACGCTCAGTTCGTCGCGGTCGACCAGCGTTTCCAGTGGGCTGTTCTCCCACACGGTGGCATCGCCGTCGATCACATCGATCACGCGCGGGTCGAGCACGAAGAAACCGCCGTTGATCAGGCCATCGCCATCCAGCGGCTTCTCACGAAATCCGGTGACCTGCTCGCCTTCCACGCGCAAGGCACCAAAGCGGCCCGGCGGTTGTACTGCGGTGACCGTGGCCATGCGGCCTTCGCGTTGGTGCAGTGCGATGGCGGCCGTGATGTCCACGTCGGCCACGCCATCGCCATAGGTCATGCAGAACGCCGCCTCGTCTCGCAGATGCTCGCGCACGCGGCGCAACCGGCCCCCGGTCATGGTCTGAGCGCCGGTATCGACCAGCGTCACGCGCCAGGGCTCGGCGCGGGTGTTGTGCAAGGTGATGGTGTTGCTGGCGAGATCGCAGGTGACGTCGGATTCGCGCATGTGGTAATTCATGAAGAAATCCTTGATCACCTCACCGCGGTAGCCAAGACAGACGATGAAATCCTGGATGCCGTGGTGTGCGTAGATCTTCATGATGTGCCAGAGGATCGGCTTGCCGCCGATCTCCACCATGGGCTTGGGGCGGATGGTGGTTTCTTCGGAAATGCGCGTTCCCAGGCCGCCGGCCAGGATGACTGCTTTCATTGCTGATCCTTGAACTGATGCGCCGGTGATCTCGGTGCAGTGCGATGCAGCGCTAGGCGGTCATACTCAGCGCGATCGCCGGTGGGCAGGCAGTCTGTTCGGCCATCGTGGCCAGGTTGTCGAGCATGGCAAAGCGCTCGGCCATCAGTGGCGGGCGCGGCAGCTGCAGCGTCTGCAGAATTTGCGCCCACCGGTGTGCCCAGTCGTGCCGTCGCAGGCACTGCACGGTGTTGTGCAGTCTGGCACGCTCCAGTCGGTCGGGCTGCTGCTCCAGATCGCGCAGGAACAGGCCAATCTCCTTGCCATCGGCCGGCAGCTCGATCACCGCGTCTTCCCAATCGAAGTGCTGGGCAAATTCCGGGCATGCCTGTGCGGAGCCGAGTATCACCGCGCCCCCGGCGGCCCCTTCGAAGTAGCGCGTTGCCAGCGCCTGTTTTTTCACGCCCTTGAAGAATCCCTGTGTGTCGACCACGAAGTCGTGCGCCATGAAGAACTTGGCGCGCTTGATCATGGCTGCCGATTGCAGCCGATGCGCAGCCCAGTCCTGCACCGCGCCGCCGCGCAGCACATCATGCAGATAGAAAAAATCGGGGTTGGCCTGTGCATGCGCAAGCCATTGCGCGTGTACCTGCGGCATACGCCGGCCGATGCTGACCACGTCGATGCAGCGCTGCGGTGGCCGCGGCCATGGCGTTGCCAGCAGGGTGTCGCAGGCGCTGGCCAGAAACGACACCGGTGTGCTGGTGTAGCGGCGCAGCGCATCGACGCAACTGGCATTGAGCACGAACACATGGTCGAACTGATCCAGCAGTTTCAACTCCGCCTTCTGCGATTCCAGCAATTCCGGCCAGGTTTCCAGCAGATACACCACGCGGCTGCGGCAGCGCTCGCGCCATCCCTTGATGCGTCCAAGCGTGCTCAATTCCCTGGGAAACTGGCACACGTAGAAGAACAGGTCGTAGTCTCGTTCGACAACCCGGGGCTGTGCGTTGGAGAGCGCAGGCCGCCTGTTCAGCCGCTGCAGCGCAGAGATGCCGCGATGTTTGAGCTCGTTGAGCAGATACGACACGCCAGGATTGACGCCGCGTCCGCGGGTGTAATCGGCCGCGGGAGGGCACAGCAGCTGCGCGTGTTCCAGACTGCGGACCACGTTGAGCAATGCATATGCCTGCCCGTTGAAGGCCTCTGGCCATGCCTCGTAATTAGAGGCGAGCAGGACCGAACGCGTTGCGTCCATTCAAACTCCTTCGGTGATTGCAGCTTCGAACCGGACGCAACAGGTCGCGCTCGGGCGGGGGAAGAATGCGCACCGCAACATTCGGAAAAACGTCTGTCGGCGTCGAGTAACGTGATTCACGTCATGTGGTGGGCCGAATATAGAGCCGGATAGTGAGAAAACAGTGATAACGGTCCCGACAATCCTGCGCGTTTTAGTGTGCAGACGGTTCTAGTGTGCAGATAGACTGATCGACCATCGTGTGAGAGCGGGCATGCAAGACGTCGAATGCATCGTGATAGGTGCCGGAGTAGTGGGGCTGGCAGTTGCGCGCGAGCTGGCGATGCAAGGGCATGAGGTATTGGTGCTGGAATCCGAAGACGCCGTTGGCACCGGCACCAGCGCACGCAATAGCGAGGTGATTCACGCCGGGCTCTACTATCCGGCCGGTTCGTTGAAAGCGCAGCTGTGCCTCAGCGGCAATCCGCTGCTGTATGCCTATTGCGAACAACGCCACGTGCCGCATCGGCGCTGTGGCAAATTGATCATCGCCTGCGACCAGGCGCAGCGCGGCCAGCTTGAGCAGTTGTACCGCAGTGCCATCGCCAGCGGCGCGCACGGCTTGCTGCCGCTCGACGCGGCACATGTGCACGCACGCGAACCGGCCTTGCGCTGCGTCGCGGCGCTGGAGTCCACCACCACCGGCATCATCGACAGCCACGCGTTGACGCTGGCGTTGCAAGGCGATGCCGAGGCGCATGGCGCCACCGTGGCGCTGCGTGCCACAGTCGCGCAGATCGAGCCGCTTGTGCATGGTCTGCGCGTGACCGTCGCGGGTCAGCCCCCTGAGAGGCTGACCTGCGCCTGGCTGGTGAACGCCGCCGGTCACGGCGCGCCGCCACTGGCCGCGCGGACCGGTGGCCTGCCAGCGCATGCACAGGTTCGCGGCTATTTCGCCAAGGGCAGCTACTTCACCCTGGCGGGACGCTCGCCATTCCAGCAGTTGATCTACCCCATGCCCGAACCTGGCGGCCTGGGTGTGCATCTCACGCTGGATCTGGGTGGGCGTGCGCGCTTCGGCCCAGACGTGGAGTGGGTCGCGCAGCCCGACTATCGCTGCGAGCCAGCGCATGCCGCGCGTTTTGCCGCGGCGATCCGGCGTTACTGGCCTGGCTTGCCGGACGGCGCGTTGCGGCCCGGATACTGCGGTGTGCGCCCGAAGATCAGCGGGCCGGGCGAGGTGGCGGCCGATTTCCGTATCGACGGTCCGTCCATGCACGGCATCGCCGGTCTGGTGAATCTGTTCGGGATCGAGTCGCCAGGCTTGACCTGCTGCCTGAGCATCGGGCGGCATGTGGCCGCATTGCTTGCTGCGGGGCGCGGCGCTACGGCGGTGCCGGTCTGACGTCTCCCAGCCTTGCTCTTGGTTCCAGTTCGCCGACGCACCGGGCGAGCTGGGACATCGATCGATCCGCCGATGCTGCACCTGGTTGTTGCCGGCGCGTCCGCACCAAGCAGGCCATTCGTGCGGACGCGTTGGTAGCGCTATCCATGGGTCGCTAGCGCAACATCAGCCAGCGCATGGCCGGAGTGCAAGATTTGCACAGCAAGCGCAGCTGTTTTTTCCTGCATTGTGCGGCTTGGCACCGGCTTGCATGGCTCTCGGGTTGGCACGATAGTTGCGTTGCCCCCAGTACCAGTGGCGTGATCGACGCATCGAGAGGAGGCACAGTGGAAGACGGACAAAGCAGTACTCGTAGCCGGCGCGGTTTTGCCGCATTGGATCCCGAAAAGCGACGTGTGTTGGCGAGCAGCGGCGGCAAGGCAGCGCATGCCAGCGGCAACGCGCACGAATTTACCAGCGACGAAGCACGTGAAGCCGGCCGCAAAGGTGGCCAGGCCGTGAGTCGCGATCGCGATCACATGTCGCGGATCGGCAGCAAGGGTGGGCGTTCCAAGCAGGCCAAGCCTCAGGAAGAAGCCGTCTGAGCAAGAACGGCGCGCATCCTGCGCGCCGTTCTTGCTGCACAGCGGGCTGCAGGCCCTGCACGCTATGTGCAGGGCCTGCTTCGTTTCTGCGGAACTGTCCGCAGCGCTGACAGTACTGCTGGAACAATCGATTGCAGCTCCCCACTGTTTTCGATGCAATCACGCTTTGCTTAGATTGTTTGAGACCTGACGAAGACATTTGATATGCATTGCATCACGAAGGCGCAGGAAGTTTTTTCACTTGTTGTCGCGTACCCGCCATCGATTGCAGTGAGATATTTCGCGATTGCTTGGTGCGCCTGCGCAAAGCGAGTGCAGTATTTGCATCCATCGCAGGACGTCCAGAGCCGTCAGCCGGGTTGGCATCCATGAATGTTCAGTGAGCTGTTTCTGGGGACCGCTGCATGGCAGCTCGCCCGCTTCGACCCCTTCGACCGCGCAGCGCTAAAACCGCAGCGGCGAACATCGCAGCCCCGACAGAGGCCGCAGTCGTGGCAAGTTGCCTGCAGGGCGGTAGCGGACTCGTGGTCGACAGAGGCTTTTGGACACTGAAGTCTGATGGCAAGCCGTCACCGAACTCGACCTTGCAGGCGGTTGCTGTCATCGCGTCTGCCGCCGAATGGACCGCCCAGCGCCTAGCGCTTACCCTGGCCGTCTTTCAACGGACGGCACCCGTAATGACAGAACGCATGGCGTATCCGATCGGCACCCCACGACAGCCCTGGGGCGAGGCAGAGCGCGCCGCATGGCGAGCGCGCCAGGTGGTTCAGCGCAGTCATGCCATCGATGTGGTGCAGCTGATCGATGCGCTGGATGCCAGCTACGAGCGCGTGCATTACGGAACAATCCAGGCGACGTCCGAGCAGTATCCGTTGATCGCACTGCGCAGTGCCGAGTGGGACGCCGCATTGCCCTGCGCGATGGTGACCGGTGGCGTGCATGGCTATGAAACCAGCGGCGTGCAGGGTGCGCTGCAGTTCCTGCAGCAATGCGCCGCGGCCTACGCAGGCAAGCTCAATCTGCTGGTGGCGCCTTGCGTCAATCCCTGGGGCTACGAACGGGTCCAACGCTGGAATGCCGATGCCATCGACCCCAACCGTGCGTTTGGCCAGGACAGCCCGGCCGCCGAGTCGTCAGCGTTGATGCAGCTGGTGGCCGCAGCGGCTGGGCAGATGCTGGTGCATATCGATCTGCATGAAACCACCGACAGCGACGAGACCGAATTTCGTCCGGCCCTGGCCGCACGCGACGGCGTCGATTTCGTGCCGGGCAGCATTCCGGACGGTTTCTACCTGGTGGGCGATAGCGAAGATCCGCAACCGCAATTTCAGCAGGCAATCATCGCCGCCGTCGCCGAGGTCACCCATATCGCACCTGCCGACGCGAACGGCCAGATCATCGGCGCAGCGGTGGTCGCTCATGGCGTCATCAATTACCCGGTGCGGCGTCTGGGTCTGTGCGCGGGCGTCACCGACGCGCGCTATCGCACCACCACCGAGGTGTATCCGGACAGCCCGCGCGCCACGCCGGCCCAGTGCAATGCCGCGCAGATGGCGGCCATCTGCGCGGCGCTGGACTACGCGCTCGCACACCGCTGACAGCATGGGCTGGCGCGAGCATCGAAGCTGGCGCCCCAGCGCCGCCATCCACCTGCAGCACCTCCCAAACCCGCGCGTATTGACCCAGTGCGCGGCTAGACTATGCAGTTCTTCAAAATGCATGGACGACACTGAATGACCCACGATGCGATAGACGGTGCACGCAGGCGCCTGCTGGGCGGCGCAATGGGAATGGCCATCAGCGGCGGTGTACTTGCCAGGCAATCCAACACGGAGAATACGATGGCACAGGACACCCAGTGGCAGGATGGCAGCTGGCTCAATCGGCCGCGGACCGTCGCAATCAACGGTGGCATGCTGGACGTGGTCACTGACAAGGCCACCGATTTCTGGCGCAAGACGCATTACGGATTTACGCGCGATAGCGGGCATTTTCTCGGTATTGCCGCCGCAGCGCGGTTCACCGCGCAGTTGCGGGTGCGTGCGCAATACGAGTCGCTCTACGATCAGGCCGGCATTATGGTGCGCGTGGACGAGCAGCATTGGGTCAAGGCGGGCATCGAGCTTAGCGATGGCCGTGCCATGCTCAGCAGCGTATTGACCAATCCGGTCTCGGATTGGGCGACAGGCCCCTATGAGGCCGACCCCAAGGACTTTTGGATACGCGCTACCGTTGCCGACGGCGTTCTGCGTCTGCAGGTGTCGGCCGATGGCCATACCTGGCCACTGGTGAGGCTTTGCCCGTTTCCTGTCGCCGACGCATATCAGGTGGGGCCGATGTGTTGCACGCCGGAGCGTGCCGGGCTCAAGGTGCGTTTCTCCGACTGGACGTTAGGTCCGCCACTGGGCAAGGACTTGCACGATCTGAGCTAGCCGCCGCATGGCAACACAGCGTGGGCGCTGCGTTGCCATGTGTATCACTGCAGCAGGCGAGGGCGGTGCCGCGCGAATCGGTCAAGAGCAATGCACACGCGTATCGCGCTTCAGACAGATCGCATCATGGCAAGCGTCGCTCGGCTGCGGCGTGTGCCACATATGCCGCGACCAGTTCCGCCTCCATCGGCCGTGCCAGCAGATAGCCCTGCGCTTCATCGCATCCCCAACTGCGCAGCAGCGCGATTTCGTCGGCGTGCTCGATGCCCTCTGCCACGGTGCGATAGCCCAGCGCACTGGCCAGGCGTACCACGGCCTCGGCGCGCATTTGCATGCCGGCCTTGGTGGCGATGCCGGTCACCAGCGAGCGATCGAGCTTGAGGACGTTGACCGGCAACTCGGTGAGGTAACCGAAGTTGCTGTAGCCAGTCCCGAAGTCGTCGATGGCCACACTGATTCCGGCCTCGCGCAGGGTGCGCAGCCGTGGCACTGCCTCCACATTGCTGCGCAGCCAGCGGCCCTCGGTGATTTCCAGCTCGATCCGGCAAGTGGGAATGGCCAGTTCCTTGCAGCGATGGATGACGTCTGCGGCGAGATTGCGGTTGCCGAAATCGCGCGAAGACAGATTGATCGACATGGAGAAGTCCAGCCCCTGCGCACGCCACCCGGCCAATTGCACCAACGCGTTTTCGATCACCCAGTTGGTGACGGTGCACATCAAGGCGGTCTTTTCGAACAGCGGGATGAATTCATCCGGACCGATCGGGCCGAGGCTGGCATGACGCCAGCGCAACAGCGCCTCGAATCCGGTCACCGACAAGTCTTCGAGATTGATCCGGGGCTGGAAAACCAGACGGAAATCGCCCGCGTCCAGGGCCTTTTCGGCATCCAGCGCCAATCGGTACGAACGTTGGATCGCGTCGTCATGAGATGCGCTGTACCAGCACACGATGGCGTGATTGCTGATCGCATCGCCCAGCGCCACCAGTCCCTTGCGCATGACATCGTTGGTGTCCGGCTGCTGCGGTGCAAAGCGGACGACTCCGGCATGAAAGGTCAACGCCATGGGGATGCCGGCCGCATCCATCGGCGCATGCAACATGTCGCGCAGGTCGAGCAGCAAGTCCTCCATCTCGTCGGGCGCGGAATTCAATAGGAAAAACGCAAAGCGCATTGGCGCCACGTGATAGACGGTGGCCTTGCCGCGCAGCGCGCGGGTCAGCACATAGCTGGCGTGGCGCACCAGTTCTTCCAGCGGCTGCATGCCCAGCGCCTGACGCGCCTCATTGGCCGCCTGGGTGTCGTAGACCTCGATGAAGGCAGCAATGGTCGGTACGCAATGGCTGCCGAAGGCGAGGGCATCCAGGTCCGATTGCAGCTGGCGTGCATTGAGCAAGCCGCTATGCGGTTCGCGCCGCCCGGCGCCGAATTGCAGTTCCAGCTGCGCCGCAGCCACATTGGCGAACATCAGCAGCTGTTGGTGTTCCTGGCTGGCCAGGCGCCGCTCACGCGTATCGATCACGCACAGGGTGCCGGATACACCGGTCTGCGGTGCGCCTACAGGGACGCAGGCAATGAAACGCGCCGGCAAGCCCGGGAAGGCGGCGTCGCCCAGCTGGATTGGGGCAAGGGCGGCAGGTTCAATCAGCTCTGTCACGCCATTGGGCGCAGCAGAAACATGCAGGCACAATTCGATGGCCTGCTGGACATGGGCGGCACTGATGCCACGCGCTGCCAGCACGCGCACGCGTCCGCCCTCGATGATGGTCAATGCGGCCGCAGGCGCAACCAGTGCATGGCACAGCAGACGCGCGATCTGATCGAGCGGCTCCATGCCACCCAGGTCGATCGGCACCCCCGACCAGTCGGAGTGCTGTTCCTGCCGTTTGTTATCCAAAGCAAGCGTCATGTCGTCATATTCCGTGTTGAAGATCACACACTGCACGGCTACTAGAAACAAACTGAGGTCGTCGACAGGTGACGATCATTTTGCGGTACCGCCTCTTCGAATAAACCGGCCCATTCCAATGAAAACCCCGCGCCACCATCGAGCACGACAATAAACTGGACTGGCGGCGCGGCTGCAGACGAATACCGTAATCAGTGACGCGCGTCGACAGCTGGCACTGGTTTCAATGGTAAAGGTATTAAACGTGCTCATCCGTATCCGATGTCGTTTGCCGCGGTCCGAGCCGTTTTGAACCAACGCGACAGCAATGGCCCTGCTGCTTTCTCAAAACGCGTGCCTGTATACGTGAGTTTCTACAGGGCCATACAGGGAGAATAAAATGAGTCGTGCAATTGCGTTTGTCCGGGTGGCGCGACTTCCGTGTTCAACTGAAGCGATACGATCGATCCGTCCGTGCTTGGCTTGCTGTGGGTATTGAGCACAGGCGGCATTCAAAATGCGGCGTGCTCCTACAGCCGATCGCTGATGCCTGCCTCGTCGGTAGCGCGACGTGCGCCACGCAGGGCGGAACATCGGTGCCATCTCGGCACGGCACGGCTTGGTCAGGTCGCATCCGTGACATCGGGGGTGCGCTGCAGTCGCAGCGCTAGCGCCTGTCTAAATTGTTCAAGTTCCGTTGCCACGAATTTAGGCATCACAGCTATGCTCGAATCCGATGAGCACCTCTTGCACCGACAGAATGTCCACGGAAGGCACTGACCGGGGCCTGCCATACCGCGTGGTCGCTCGACAGCTCGGGCACCGGCGCATCGTGCTTGAGACCTTGCAGGTCTGTGGTCATCCTGTTCCGCTGCCGGCTGCGCCTACCTTTGGCTCGCTGCAGACCGCGCTGGAGATCGGCACCAGGCTGGCCGAGCAATACATCGGCCAGTTGATCGTCAAGCAGGCCGGCGTGCGGTCTGCGCTGGCGGCTGGCCCGACGCCGCTTTAGCGGGGTCCAATCGGTTTCGACCTGGTGCCACCATCGGCAGCCGCATTCGCACCGGCAGCATGCGCCGCGGTCATCAAACCTTGTCCAGGCTCATTGGGCCCTGGCTTTGGCCAGTGCCGCCCTTGGCGCGTGTGCCCGCGGCCGCACCGACGCGCTTGTCCAGCACCTGGGCCAGTTCGTGAAGCGGCGCCTCGGTCACACCGACGTCCAAGCCGATCTTTCAAATGCGATTGCAGCTGCGCCTCCACGCTTTCCAGTGCGGCGAGCACGCTGATCGTGGCCAGTTCACGGCTCACCCAGTCCAGGTCGTCATGGACATGATCTCCGAAGGATGTGCTGCGGGGGAGGGGCAACAGAGAGCAGGACAGCTGCGCCCAACCGCATCCGACGCCAAGCTTTGCAGCGCTGATGACGCCCCGGCTGCGCGTATACCATGCGGAGTCGAACGCATTGAGGCTGCGCTTCCCATCGCTGTCTCCTTGTCATGAAGACAGGCAACGAGCATGAGACGGATGCAGCGCCGCTCCATCCATCCAGGTTGCATGATCCTATGACCGGTGCTCGTCACTGCAGATGCGCATTGGAACTCAAGCCCTCAAGGATGCGTGCTGCTGACGACACCCGTGGGTCGGGGAGCCGACGCTGATCCTGGCCACGCAGTTCGTGCAATCGCACCGGTGCGGTCCTATTCTGTTCCCTGCTTGGAGCGGCATTCGCTGTGGCCATGGCGGCGGTCCAGCGGTCGCTCGGCAGGATGAGTGGGGTTCCGACTCTTGCCGGCCAGTCCATCGCGCGGAAACGACCCAGCATCACCGCGCTCATCACGTGGCAGCTGGCAGCATCGGGGCACGTTTCACCAACGCGCCCAATGAGTCCGCCATGAATCCGACTGCCATGCCCGCCCGATCCTGGGCCATCCATCCGTTCCACGCAGCCGTGCTCGGCGGTGTGTGGCCGCTGTTCCTCGGTGCCTTGCTGAGCGACTACGCGTACTGGAGCAGTCATCAGATCCAGTGGGCCAACTTTGCCGCGTGGTTGTTGATCGGCGCGATGGTGTTGGCGACCATTGCATTGCTTTGCGCGATCGTCGGCTTCGCTCGCGGAAGCCGCAATGTCATCTATGTGATCGCACTGGGTGCGGCATGGATCGTCGGCTTCTTCGACGCCTTGCATCATGCCCGCGATGCCTGGGCGATCATGCCGGCAGCGTTGGTGTTTTCAGCCATTGCGACTGCATTCGCGCTGGTTGCGACATGGTCGGGATTATCCAGTCTGCGTGTGGGAGGTGCCCGATGAAACGTCATGCCCTTACTGTCGTGTCGGTTTCGGTGCTCGCTGCCGCGCTCGCTTCCTGCGGCAAGGCACCGGAGCTCAAACAACACGGGGCCGGCCCCGAGCTGCCAGCGCCCGATCGGGGCCTGTTGCCCGACATGACCATCGCCAAGCCGGCAGCGTGGGGCGAGCGCAAGCCCACTGTGCCTGCGGGTTACCGGATCACCGCGATCGCCACCGGTCTGGGCATTCCACGCCAGACGCTGGTTTTGCCCAACGGCGACATCCTGGTTGCCGAAGGCCGCGGCGGCGGTGCACCCAACCTCAAACCCAAGGACGTGATTGCCGGCGCGATCAAGGCCAAGGGCAACACCTCGGTCAAGAGTGGCAACCGTCTGACGCTGCTGCGCGATGCCGATGGCGACGGCATGTATGAGCTGAAGACCGTCTTTGCCGACAAGCTCAACGCACCGTATGGCCTGGCGCTGATCGGCAACGCCTTGTACGTGGCAAATCAGGACGCACTGGTGCGATTTGACTATCAGCAAGGGCAGACCAAGGCCAGTACTGCGCCCAGCAAGGTCACCGACTTGCCGTCAGCGATCAACCATCACTGGACCAAGGCTCTTACGGCCAGTGCCGACGGGCGTTATCTGTATGTTGCGATCGGCTCCAATAGCAACATCACCGAGCGCGGCATGATTGCCGAGGTCGACCGCGCGCAGGTCTGGCAGGTGGATCCGGCCACCGGCGCCCACAAGAGCTACGCCACCGGCCTGCGCAATCCCACTGCATTGGCGATCCAGCCCGGCAATGGCGCCCTGTGGGCGGTGGTGAACGAGCGCGACGAGATCGGCCCGAACCTGGTGCCCGATTACCTCACCTCTGTGCGCGAAGGTGGCTTCTACGGCTGGCCGTACAGCTACTGGGGCAAGAATGTGGACACGCGGGTCATGCCGCAGGATCCGCAGAAGGTCGCCTCGGCCATCGCTCCGGATTACGCGCTGGGATCGCATGTCGCCGCACTCGGTGTCGCGTTTTCGTCCACCGCAATGGGGACGCGGTTCGCCGACGGCGTGTTCGTTGGTGAGCACGGCAGCTGGAATCGTGATCCACCGGTGGGCTACAAGGTGGTGTTCGTGCCGTTTCGCGATGGCCGCCCGGCGGGCGACCCCATCGACTTCGTCTCCGGCTTCCACGGCGACGATGGCCTGACCCGTGGTCGTCCGGTCGGCGTCACGCTCGACCCGAGTGGCGCGTTGATCGTGGCGGACGATCTGGCCAATACGATCTGGCGAGTGACGCCGGATGCGGCGCCTGTCGCGGCGCAAGCGGCTGCGCAGTAAGCCTGCCTGCATGCCCGGTTCTGCAAAGAACCGGGCAGTATGTGGTGTGTTACTTGCGCCGGGGTGCAATGGGGCAGGGGCCACGTGTAGGTCCCATCAGGAACAATCCAACCTTTCAGAGGCGCCAGTCTTCAAGGCACGGGCCTTTAGTTGGCCGTCTATCAATACCGCGATTGATCGGCCTCCAATGCAGCCGTGATGACTGTACGTCGATGAACACCGAGCGCAACACCATCTTCGCGGACCAGCGCAAGGGATAGGCAGCGCCGTCCCATTGGCATACAGTGCCGACCCCGCGTCTGCCCTGACTGACGCAGGCATCGGTGCGATGGATCTCTGGTGAGCCAATCGGCTAGACGCTGTCACCAAGGCAAGAACAGACGGACCACGCTCTGCCGATCATCCGAGGCTTGTTGTTGATGTTGTTCAGATGTTCGGTGGTTGTTGTCGTCGCGCTGTTCGCCTCACCCCTTGTCGCAGCAGAGCTGGTCGGCCGCGCAGCCGTGACCGATGGCGACACCATCACTGTCGCGCACAAACGCATCCGCCTGTGGGGCGTCGATGCACCCGAAAGTGCGCAGCAATGCACCAGCAACGCGGGTAGCGCGTGGCCGTGCGGCCGACGTTCCGCCGCAGCACTGGATGGCTACCTGCGCGACAAGACGGTTCGCTGCCAACCCAAGGACACCGACCGCTACGGACGGATCGTTGCCGAGTGCTACGTGCAGGGGCAGTCGGTCAACCGCTGGATGGTGCAATCCGGTTGGGCAGTGGCCTACCGCGAGTACGCCACCGCATTCGTCGCCGACGAACGCAACGCGCAGCAGCAACGGCACAACCTCTGGGCCGGCACCTTTCAGATGCCCGCCGATTACCGGCGCAGCAAACGCAAGCAATCGGCACAGCGTGCTCGGGCGGCAACGCAGACGCAGGCGCCTGCGCATTGCGCCATCAAGGGCAATATTTCGAGCGAGGGCAGCAAGATCTTTCACATGCCCGGGCAACGTGATTACACGCGGACCAGCATCTCACCTGCCAAAGGCGAGCGGTTCTTCTGCACCAGCCAGGAAGCGATCAATGCCGGCTGGCGGCGTGCGGCACGCTGATGCCCGGTAGCGATGCGCAGCAGTCTTATGGCGCCCCGCATCCGGCGCCCCT
The DNA here is from genome assembly GCF_014199025.1 of Xanthomonas sp. CFBP 8152. Lineage (NCBI taxonomy): Bacteria > Pseudomonadati > Pseudomonadota > Gammaproteobacteria > Lysobacterales > Lysobacteraceae > Xanthomonas > Xanthomonas sp. CFBP 8152. Next base: position 41,492 of record NZ_JACHNO010000005.1, on the reverse strand, counting down.
AGCGATTCTTCCTGGAGTGGTCTGATCAATCGATCCAGGGCGCTACGGTCACTTCGACCGAAACGTGCACTGGCACCGTCCGGTGCGCGGCTGCGCTCTCACGGTGTCGCTAATGCCCGACAAATGCCTCGATATTCTGCACAAGGCTGCGGCGGGTGTAGGGCTTGCTTAAAAACGTCGTCCGGGTCGGCAATCCATTAGGGGAATGCCCCAAACCCGATGTGAGGATCGCCGGCAGATCATTGCCGTCCGCACGCAGGTACGAAATCAGGCCGTAGCCATCCAGCAAGCCCGGCATCTGCAGGTCCGTGAAAACGAGCGCGATCGCCGGAAAATTATCGATATGTTCCAGCGCCCCTTGTGCATCGATTGCGGTCACCACTGCATATCCACTTGCGGTCAGCAACAGCGTGGCGAGCTCGAGAGTGTCAGCATCGTCCTCGACGACAAGAATCAGTTTTTCGTTTGTAGAGCGCATAAAGCAGATTTTCTGAGGATGCATTGATCACACTACGTTTCCTGCGCGAAAAATACGTGATCGATGTAAGCACTGCGAACTAACACCACGTCACCCTCTCCATTGACGACAATGGTAGCGGCATTGCATCGGCAATCTGCGATCAATTGTCCGATGCCTGATTCACGACAAAATCGGCGGGAAAGCGCGGGGCTGGGCGTGGTGCAAGCAGATGGCGGCGGTCAGCCAGGGCGGCGGATATATGGAGGTGCAGTCGGTGACTGGTCAGCGCGCCTGCTTCACCTTGCGCTTTCCGGGAGCGGAGATGTCCGGGGCCTGAAATTGGACATGCGGGCGATGCTCATACGCTCTCAAGGATGCCCGTCGAGGTGATGGTGCATCTGCTCATCCATTGCCTGGCGTAATGGTGCGCCGCAAGTTGCGTGTCGAATCGCATGTCTCGCCTATTTCCATACAAGGTGATTCCATCATTGAGCGACACCAGAATCTCCGGGGCGAAGACACCGTCCACCGGAGCCGTATGTGCAGTCAATCGATACCGGCCAATGTGTCGAAACATCGTGGAGTCCATCATAACCTCGGTAGCGGCAGTGGCCGGCTCGAACCGGTTGCGGCACGTGGGGGAAGTTGCGAACTGATCGTTTTTCCAACGTGGAAGCGATTCGGATGAGGATCTGCAGGTAGCGATGGAATCGGAGGAGTGCGGCTGCAGCGGATTATGTGCAGCTCGACCATATGGATAATCAAGCTGTCCAGTGTCGAGACAGCCCACCGTGATCGAATCGTCGATCAACGCAATGAATCGGGTTACCTGCGATGGTTCCAACGGCGAGCCCATCCAAATGCCGGCAATCGATGCTCCCGCTTGCTGCCGAACAACACCCGCTGACGCACCGGGCGCTAAACTACATCTGATTGCCCAGTACCGCCTCGCCTGCCAGCACGGCCATTTCCAGGCGGGCCAGGTGATCGCTGAATCCGCCGGTCGCACGCGCAATGCGGCGGGCACTGGTATTGACGACCGGCTTCACCAGGCGGGCAATCTGCATGCCGGCGCGCTCCAATGCCGAAACCAGCGCCACATCTTCGCTGCATTTCAGCGAAGAGAAGCCACCGGCTGCCATATACGCGGCCACGCTCATGCCGAGATTGGCACCATGCACATGCGGGTGCCAATCTCGACGGATTTCCTTGGCAAGAAAGGCTTGTCGTGTTTCGGGACGGAAATCGTGCCAATCGGTCACCTCCACCACGCCACAGAACACATCCGCAGCACAATCGAGCTGTGCCGACAGCCAATCGGGAGGCACGCAGGTGTCCGCATCGGTGAAGGCAAGCCAGCGCGCCCCACGCGCGATGGCGGCCGATGCCGCCGCTGCACGTGCAATGCCAACACCCCCAGAGGTGTTGATGGTTCTTGCGCCGTGCGCGCGTGCGATGGGGCCAGTACCGTCGGTGCAGCGATCGAGTGCGACATGGATTTCCACGCGCTCTCCAAACAGGTGTGGATGCGCGGCTGCCACCAGAATGGATTGCAGGCATTTGCCGATCAGATCCGCTTCGTTATGTGCCGGGATGGTGACCGCGATCATCGCAGCTGCTCCTGTTGCGCAATCGACGGCCCTGACATCCAAGCCTGCAACACGAAGTCCGCGTCCTGATAGGAGCACAGCGTGTCCATTACCAGTTCCTGGTCCAGCGCGCCATGGACCTGCTCGGCACTGCGCAATGCGCCGCTGAAATCATGCCGCCAGTGACAGGCCACAAGACAGCCCCTGGCAGTGAGCGAGCGGGCGAACAGCGCTACGGTTTTTTCAAAATCCGGATCGTCCAGGTAATAGCCCACCTCACTGAAAACGATCAGGTCGAACAGACCTTGCGGCCAGTCCAACGGATGTGCGGCCTGCTGCAGCGAGACCGAAGGCAGTGCCTGGACGCGCGCGCTCGCCAAATCCACCGCCTGCTGCGATAGATCCGTCGCCAGCAGCATGTCGCAGCGCAGCGCCAATTGCGCGGTCAATTCGCCGTTGGAACATCCAAATTCCCAGCCGCGCGCAAATCTGGGGTAGGGCAGGGCGCCGAGCAGGATGTCGCGCTTGCGCTGCTCGTACCAGCGCGAGCGATAGCCGAACGGATCTTCATCGGCATATATCTGCTCAAAGTGCTCAACGCTCAGCGCGGTCATCGGATGAATACCTCAAACGGCCGAGCGAAGCGCTCCAGCACCGACGGCGGCAGAATCGGTTCTGCGACAGCCGGCGTGCAATCGCCCAACTGCGTCGAAAAGCACGTGATGGCGCGTTGCTTGGCGCTCTGCACCGCAGGCGATAGATCAAGGCGCAGGGCAGTACCATCGGCAAACACCCCATCGTCCGGATGCGACCAATGCCACGCCCACACCGGATATTGCAGGCACCGCGCAGACTGCGCCTTGCATGCGGCAGAGGTCGCACGCGCCGCCGCCTCGTGATCCGGATGACCATCGCGCTCCCAGGTCACCAGCACCGTGTCCTGCGCAGTGATCAGATCGCCGATGGCTTCTGCCATGTGCGCTTCGCATGCCGCCAGCGCGCCATCGCTCAGTGCGAGATGGGTCAATGCACCAGGCAATACACCCAACTGCTGCGCGGCGGCTTCCAGTTCCAAGCGCCGCGCCGGACCCAGCACCTGTGGATACCAGCCGGGTTCGTCCGGATAAGCCTGCTCCCCGTCGGTCAGCGCAATGATCAGCACCGGTACACCTGCGACACGCGTGGCGGCAATCAAACCGCCACATCCAAGCACCTCATCGTCCGGGTGCGGGGCCACTACCACCAGGCGCTGGCTGCCTTGCAGCAGTTGCGACAGCGTGGCGCGTGGCAACTCCATGAGACACGGTGCAGCGCGCCAAGTGGCTTCCGTCGTCCCTATGCCCTGGATGGGCTGTCCGGCTAGATCCTCCAAGACAGCGCCTCCTGCTGGCATAACTCGCCCAACGCTTGCAGGTCGCGTTCTGCATGATGCTGCCGAATGAACACCGACAAATCGGCACATCGCTGCGCGTGTGCGCGGTTGCCGCATAGAGGCCCCGGTCCCAGGGCGCGGGCGACCCGATCCAGCGTATCGCGTGCGACCGCTTCGACCACGCTGCGCACCTGCAGTACGCCACGCACATGCGCCTGCTCCGGCTGTGCATCGATGCGCAAGGCCAGCTGACGCAACAACGCAGCCGCAGATGCCAGACCTGCATCGATGGCACCCAGATGCGCCGCCGCATGCGGATCTTTGCTCAGGCGTGCAGAGGCGCGCAGCACATCGGCGACCGCAACGCTTGCACCGAACCAGCACGCGGCGATGCCGGCGCCTCCGTGCCAGAAGCCAGGCCGGGCCAGATACGCATCGCCCGCACCAATCTGCCGCGCTGGCGTACCGCAGAAGCGGACATTGGCTGTCTCGATGCCTTGCATGCCCACCGCCTGCCACGCACTGCTGTCGATCTTGATGCCGGGTTGATCCAGGGCCACGGCAAACAGGCAACTGGCGCCTGCATGACGCGTTGTTACCAGGGCATGCGTCACTTGCGTGGCACCGGAACACCATGCCTTGGTGCCGTCGAGCGCCTGCCCGGAAAAACGCATGTCGGAGCCGGGAGGCTCAGCCGCCCACACGGCCCAACGCTGGGGCGGCGTCATGATGTCCACGCCAAGATCGGCGCAGATGGCTTGCGCGTCGTAGTGTGCTTCCAGAAACTTCGCCACGCATAGATCTTCTGCGCCGATATCGGCAAGCGTCTGCCAGCGTTCTATTGTGTGACCGCGCCCGGGGAGCGGCAGGGTCGGGTGTGTCCTGAGCCATCTTTCCGCAATCGAATGCTTGAGTCCGTCGCCCAGGACTGAAGCCGTGTTCGATGCCAAGGCAACGGTGTTCGATGAAATACGTGCGCTCATCGGAACAAACTAAGCAGCGCACGGTGCATGGCGTGTGACGCGTCAGGCGGGCAAAGCGGACAGAAGTGCACGCGCATTGCGGACACCAGGGTGCCGATCGTGGCGCGGCCGGATGGCCCATGTCGCCCTCCGCAGCCATGCCGATGCGCCGGAGCTTCTGCGTGCGTACTCTAAGCGCGTCTTCGGCTGCGCCGTAGAAAGGGCTGCACGCCGAGCCTGCCGCGATCCACCCGAACCGTTCTATAGGCTGCGCAAGCTGGCATCATCAGGAACGCCATTCCCGCTTTGCTAGGATGCGCGCACATGCTACCCAGGAGGCAAGCGCATGGCGCCAACCGTGTTTCCCGAGCCCGAGCTGTTTCTGCCGGGGCGCGGCGAGCCGTCGTTGCGATGGGGTGTACTTGGGCCTGGATCGATCGCCTCCGCGTTCGTGAGCGCATTGCGCAGCCATACCAGGCAACAGCCGTTCGCAGTGGCTTCGCGTACGCGTGCGCATGCCGAAGCCTTTGCGGGCACTTGGGCGATGCAGCGCGCCTATGGCAGCTACGAGGCGCTGGTCGAGGACCGCGATGTCGATATCGTCTATATCGCCACACCGCACAGCGCACATCTGCAGCAGGGCCTGCTGGCACTGCGCGCGGGCAAACATGTGCTGATCGAAAAGCCCATGACCACGCGCGCCGACGACGCGCGCGTGCTGGTACAGGAAGCGCGGCAGCGCGGTCTGTTCCTGATGGAGGCCATGTGGAGCCGCTACCTGCCGCATACCTCGGTGCTGCGGCGACTGCTGGCCGATGGCGTGCTGGGCGAGCTTCGCCATGTATTTGCCGATCTGAGTCAACGTGGCCCTGACGATGCGGCGCACCGCCAGCGCAATCCCGCGCTCGGCGGTGGCGCGCTGCTCGATCTGGGCGTGTATACGGTGCAGTTTTCCTCGATGATCCTGGGCGCGCCAACCGCGATCGCGACGACCGGCGCGCTGACCGACACCGGCGTGGATGCGTTTTCGACCATGGTGCTGTCGCATGGCGGCACCGCGCAATCCACCCTGATCAGTTCTATCGTGGCCCGCAGCAGCTCCCTGGCCTATGTCACCGGCGGCCGGGGCCGCATCGATCTGGCTGGCGAATTCCACAATCCGACCGCGCTGAGCCTGGTCGGCAACGACAATGCCGGCACGCCCGCAGTGTGGACGGATCCAACCGGCATCAGCGGCTACGCGGGCCTGTCGTGGCAAGCGACAGCCGCCGCGCGTTATATCGGGGAAGGGCGCAAGGAATCTCCGCTCCATCCACTTGATGAAGTGATCCAGATCATGACGACCCTGGATACGGCGCGGGCACAGCTGGGCTAGCGGGCAGGGTGCCTGCAATCTGCCAAGGCCGTTGACGGACAATGCAGCGCCCGATGGTCAGTCAGGGGCACGCAGCACGTTCGCTCGCACATCCAGTGACAGATCGCTTTGGCGCGCGGGTCAACTGCAGAGTCCATCGCTTCTCGAAAGCAAACGGCCCGGACTAGCCGGGCCATTTGCGATGCGGGAGATCAGAACTCCTGCCAGTCGGCTGCATCGTGCGAAGCGCCTGCGGCCACCGCCCGGTTCGTTGCAGGTGCCTGGCGTAGCGGGCGTTTGAACGCGACAGGTCGGCCCGCAATCTGGCTGAGCCTTGCCGCAACCGGCGTTGCCGAACGCGTCGGGTGCGTGCTGCCCTCGCTGATCTTGAACACCGACACTGCCTGCGTCAGCTGCACGGCCTGTTCTTCCATCGAGCGTGCAGCGGCAGTGGCTTCTTCCACCAGCGCTGCGTTTTGCTGCGTGGTTTCGTCCATCTGCGTCACGGTGGTATTGACCTGTTCGATGCCGGCCGACTGTTCCTGCGATGCCGCAGAAATCTCGCCCATGATGTCGGTCACGCGCTGCACGCTGGCCACGATCTCGGCCATCGTGGAACCCGCCGTATGCACCAGCGTCGAGCCTTCGCCGACCCGCTCGACCGAATCGTCGATCAGGCTCTTGATCTCCTTCGCCGCAGCGGTGGAGCGTTGGGCGAGAGTGCGGACTTCCGACGCGACCACCGCAAAGCCGCGGCCTTGTTCGCCGGCACGTGCCGCCTCCACTGCCGCGTTCAAGGCCAGAATGTTGGTCTGGAACGAGATCCCGTCGATGACGGAGATGATGTCGGCGATCTTCTTGGACGAGGCTTCGATACCGGCCATGGTGCCCACGACCTTGCTCACGATCTCGCCGCCTTGCGATGCCACACCCGCCGCACCGATCGCCAACTGATTGGCTTGACGGGCGTGTTCGGCATTCTGGCGCACGGTGGAGGTCAGCTCTTCCATCGACGCGGCGGTTTCTTCCAGATTGGCGGCCTGCTGCTCGGTACGCTGCGACAGGTCCTGATTGCCTGCAGCGATTTCGCTGGCTGCAGAATTGATCGATACCGCCGAGTGCTGGATGCGGCCGACGATCTCTGCCAGCTGCGCGGCAGTGGCGTTGGCGTCGTCACGCATCTGCGCGAACACGCCTTTGAACTCGCCAGTCATCCGCGCGGTGAGATCGCCTGCGGCGATGGATTGCAGCAGCGACGACAACGATTGCAGGTTGCCGTCGGCAGTGGCCATGAGCTGGTTGAGGCTATCGACCATCACAAGAAAATCGTACTGGAAACGCTCGGCATCGCCGCGTGCGCTGAAGTCACCATTGGCTGCGGATTGCGCCAGTTGCTTGATCTCGCGGTTCATTGCAGACAGGTTGGCCTTGACCTCGTCCATGGTTTGCGTGAGCACGGCCTTCTCGCCGGGCAGGCGGTCCATGCTCTCGCTGAGGTCGCCGATGGCGTAGCGCCCCATGATACGTGCCAGGTTGGTCTGCACCGCCAGATGCGATGCCACCAGCGTATTGATGTCCTCGGCCATGCGGGCATAGTCGCCAGGAAACGCCGTAGCATCGATGCGGAAACTGGTCTGGCCATCATCATGGCGCCTGGCCATGTCGCTCTGCGCGTCGAGCAAGGATTGCAGCTGCCTCTGCATGCCGCGCATGGCGCGCAGCAGACGGCCGGTTTCATCCTTGGCATCACTTTCCACGTCGTTGTCCAGCCGGCCGTTGGCAATCGCCTCGGCCACCCGGGTCGCGCGTGCGAGCGGTTGGGTCAGGCTGCGGGTGATGAGCCAGGCAAGCAAGCTGCTGATCACCACCACGGCAATGCCGCCGGAGATGATCAGCAGCTTGCCCCGATTCATCGACGCCACTGCATCGGCATAGGCTTGCTGGCTCTGACCTTCCTGACGCGCCACCAGTTCGCGGATCTTGTCCTGCCATGCCATCGTCGCCGGGCGCGCCTTTTCACTGAGCAAGGTCTGCGCCGGCGCATTCGCGTTTTGAGCGGCGAGTGCCATGACCTGCTCGTTGATCTTGCTTGAGATTGCGCGTCGCTCGTCCATCTCGGCGCGAATCTGGCGGCCTTCTTCGGAGCTGGATAACGTATCGAGCTTGGCACGCAGCTCGTTATAGCGCTGACGCTGCGCCTTGATGGTAGTGAGCGCTTCGTTGTTGAGTTCATCGCTGGTGGCCATGGCATAGGTGCCCAGTGCGATGAGGAGAGATGAGTTGGCATCCAGCATGCCGTTGCCGATCTGGATCTTGGCCATGCGATCGAGCACGATGAAATCCAATTGCTGTCTTGCGTTGGCCAGCGTGACCAGGCCGGTCGCCACCAGCAGGCTCGACAGCAGAATCAGGATGCTGAAGGCGAGGCCGAGACGGCGCCCGACGTTATAGCGTTGCAAGTAGGAACTCATGCGGGTCGTCCTCATGTCCAGTGGGTAGCACCGGCTGGCAGGCCGCACGATGTTCGCGTGAATGCCTCGGCAACGTGATAACGACGCCGGGGTCGGAAACTTAAACAGCCCGCTTCGGGCTACGTTTAGCTCGCTGTTTCGTTCACGCAGGTCAGGAAAAAACCGACTGGCCGCGCAGTGGCGATTAACGTGATAGTGCTGATGTTGTGTGCGTCGGCATGGCCCTTGGCTCATGGTCACGCAACCCATCCGAGATCCGGTCCCCTGGTTCACCGCGCTCCGCACAGCGCGCAGGGCACCATTCACTGCAGTGTCGGTGCGCGTCTCATTGCCTGGCTCGCTTGCGCGGCGTGTCTGCGTTGTCGGGGAACACGCGGCAGCAGAGAAAGTCGACAAACGCGCGCACCTTCGGTGACGGATGCTTGCTTGCGGGCCACAGTACATTGAATACGCCTGTCCGCTCGACGTGATCCGCCAGCACCGGCAGCAGGCGTCCGTCTGCAAGCAGATCACCAATGGCAAAGTCCGGCAGGCAGGCGATGCCCAGCCCCTGTGTCGCGAAATGCACCCGGGTCTCGATGTTGTTGCAGATCATCGCAGTGGGCAGCACCAGTTCGGTGTCATGACGTCGCATGCGCAGCGGCCAGGTTTCCAGCTTTCCCGAGTTTGGAGAGCGGTAGTGCAGGCAGACATGCTGCAGCAGATCGCCGGGCACGCGCGGCACCCCACGTTGCGCCAGATAGTGAGGCGAGGCGACCAGCATCATCTGGAAGCGGCCAAGGCGCCTTGCCGACAGGCGCGAATCGCTGGGCTTGCCGGTGCGCACCACCGCGTCAAAGCCGTCCTCGATCACATCGACCATGCGTTCGCTGAAATCGAGGTCCAGTTCGATCTCGGGGTGCTGCCGCATGAAGTCGGCGAGCACCGGCAGCATCAGCGAGCTAACCAGCGGCAGGCTGACGCGCAGGCGTCCACGCGGTGTCGCGGTCGCTTGCGACAGCTCCAATTCCGCAGCCTCGATCTCGGCAAGGATGCGGCGGCTGCGCTCCAGAAGCAGCACGCCTTCGGCAGTCAGCGTGACGCTGCGCGTACTGCGATGGAAGAGACGCACGCCTAGCTTTTCTTCCAGCCGCGCCACGCGTTTGCCGACCGCCGATGCGGAGACGCCCAGCTGCCGGCCCGCTGCCACGAAGCTGCGCGTTTCGGCGACCTGCACGAACACCACGAACCCGCTGAGACTGTCCACTGCATCCCTCATTGCGGACATCAGCGTCCGCACAATCAGGAACTGTACCCCGGTTTTTCTGCAGTCAAAGGCTGTCTAACCTGCACGGATCAGTCACCGGTAATGCACTCCCATGAGCACGCCTCCATCATCGCGGCATCCGGACCTGGGCACTTCCGTGTCATCCAATCGAATCGAGGCTGTCGTGCAGCATGCACTGGACGATCAGCGTCTGGTCGGGGCGGTGGTGCTGGTTGCACGCAACGGCGAGCTGGTGCATCGCCAGGCGGCCGGCTGGGCGGACCGGGAAAGCCGCCGTGCGATGCGCGTGGATGCGCTGTTTCGTCTTGCCTCGGTCAGCAAGCCCATCGTGTCGACGGCTGCGTTGGTACTGGTCGCGCAAGGTCGCCTGGACCTCGACGCGGACATCGCGCGTTGGTTGCCCGACTTCCAGCCACGGCTGGCCGATGGCCGCCGCGCGCGCATGACCGCGCGGCAGTTGCTGAGCCATACCGCCGGGCTGGGCTACCGTTTCCTCGAGCCCGACGCAAACGGGCCTTATGCCTTGGCCGGCGTGTCCGACGGTATGGATGCCTCCGGCGTCAGCCTGGAGGAAAACCTGCGTCGTATCGCCAGCGTGCCCTTGCTCTATGTTCCCGGCACGGCCTGGGGCTACTCGCTGGCCAGCGACGTGCTGGGTGCATTGATCGAGCGGGTGCTCGATGCCCCGTTGAACGAGGCGGTGCGCACCCTGGTCACCGGGCCACTCGCAATGTCGGACACCGACTTTTCCACCTCCGATTTGGTGCGCATGACCACCGCATACGTCAGTGATCGGCCGCGGCCGCATCGCCTGGAGGAAGGAGAAACCGTCTCCGCCTTCGAGGGTGCAATCGGCATCGCCTACAGCCCGGCGCGTGGTTTCGATCCGGGTGCGTTTGCTTCCGGTGGGGCGGGCATGGTGGGGACCGCCGGTGACTTCCTGCGGCTGCTGGAAGCCTTGCGTACCGGTGGCGGCCGATTGCTGCCTGACAGGCTGATCCAGGAGGCGGCGCGCGACCACACGGATGGCGCCGCCCTGCCGGATCTTCCCGGGCTTGGCTTCGGGCTGGGTTTCTCGGTCTTGCGTGACCCCGCGCTTGCCGCATCGCCCGAGTCCGCAGGGACTTGGCGTTGGGGTGGAGCCTACGGTCATTCCTGGTGCGTGGACCGAGCGGCAGGATTGAGTGTGGTCGCCTTCACCAATACGCTCTACGAAGGCATGTCGGGCCGCTTCGTCACCGATCTGCGTGATGCGGTGTATGCCGCAGTGAGGGCAGGGCAGTGAGGTCGCCTCGTAACGATCGTCTGCCGCTGGCATCACTGCTGGCACTGGCCATGGCGGCGTTCATCACCATCCTCACCGAAGCGCTGCCCGCAGGCTTGCTGCCGCAGATGGCAAACGGCTTGCGGGTCTCCGAAGCCTGGGTGGGGCAGACGGTGACGATCTATGCGATCGGCTCGTTGATGGCCGCGATCCCCCTGACCGTCGCCACACAGGGCGTTGCTCGCCGTCCGCTGTTGCTGGCCGCCATCGCCGGCTTCGCCATCGCCAATACGGTCACCACCGTGTCCACCAGCTATGCACTGACGATGCTGGCACGCTTTCTGGCCGGCGTCTCGGCCGGGCTGCTGTGGGCGCTGCTGGCGGGTTATGCCGCGCGGCTGGTACCGGCACATCAGAAGGGACGTGCCATTGCGGTGGCAATGGTCGGCACACCATTGGCACTGTCGCTGGGCGTGCCTGCTGGCGCGTTTCTCGGCACGTTGGTGGACTGGCATGTCTGCTTCGGCATCATGAGTGTGCTGGCCCTGCTGCTGATGGTCTGGGTGCGCCTACAGCTGACAAATTTTGCAGGCCAGCCCAAAGGCGGGCAGCAACGTCTCGGGAGCGTGTTGATGCTGCCCGGCATCCGGTCGGTGCTGGTGGTCGTGCTGGCCTTCGTGCTGGCGCACAACATGCTCTACACCTACATCGCCGCGTTTCTGGCGCAGGCCGGCATGGCAGGCCGTATCGACCTGGTATTGCTGGTATTCGGCGGCGCGTCCGTGCTCGGCATCTGGTTGGTGGGCGTTCTGATCGACCGCCATCTGCGCGTGCTGACGCTGAGCAGCACGGCGCTGTTCGGCGCTGCGGCATTGGCGCTGGGCCTGGCCGGCGACATGCCGGCCATCGTCTACGCAGCGGTCGGGGCGTGGGGGCTGGCCTTCGGCGGCAGCGCGACTCTGTTCCAGACGGCGCTGGTCACTTCGGCCGGTGCCGATGCCGATGTCGCCCAATCGATGCTGGTCACCGCCTGGAATACCGCCATTGCCGGTGGCGGTCTTGTGGGCGGCATCCTGCTCGACCAGTTCGGCGTGCGTGCGTTTGCGCCCGTCCTGCTGGTGCTGCTTGGTGCCACGCTGGCGGTGGCATGGGCCGCCAAACGGCATGGCTTTGCCGCATCGCGCGGCACCGCCGCAGTCGGCAGGCAAGCCTGAGCATCGCCGCATGGATGGCGCTGGTGCGGCCGAAACGGCCTCAGGTTCCCCCCACCGCGGCCACACCGGGCGTCAGTGCGATGACGGTGCGGACACCGAGCCGTTGGCGGGCCACTCCTCCCATGCCCGAGCCGAAGCGCCGGCACCGCGCCGCCGCTCCGAGGCGATGTCGCAGGCCATCGCCAACTCACTCCGCCACCACGCCTCAGGCGTGATCATGTTCGCCATGAACAGCAGTCACCAGATCACCGCGCGAACGATCACGGTCACTCCGGCAGGCACAGCATCTGCCGGCAGCGAGGTCGTTGTGCAGTTGTCGGCCAGCCCGGATCCGCGCTGGCAGGCGTGTTTCCATTTCGTCGTGCAAGGCCGCGACGGTTTCTTCCTACAGGGCAGGCCGGTGTTCGACAACACAAGCCTTCACGGGCTGCTGCAGGCGGGGCAAGCCGAGGCCTTCCGCCAGGAGTTGCCGGACCTTCTGGTATCGGCGAGCGTGCTTGCGCGTGCCCAGGTCAAAAAGGACGCAGCGCGCTAGGGATGCTGCATCGCCCGAGGATGTGCCCAGAGAGTCGTGTCCGATGGCGCGCTCGGTGACCAGCTCGAAAAAGCGGCGTTATGGAAAGGCTCGGTGTCTGCAAGACTGCTCGGGCATCGGTCCGCGGTGGACAACGTCGCTACCGTGCCTGCCGGGCGCGGCCTGCACGCGGCACACAGGACGACAGATCGAGCGCCATGTCCCACCGCTCCAGCCCGGGCGCATAGCCATCCACCGTCACGTGTTGCACGACAAAGCCGAAGCGGGCATAGAACTGCCGGGTGTGTTGACTCGTATCCAGCATGACGCGCCGGACATCCGGCATCTGACGCAATGCGTCGAGCCGGGCCAGGAGCAACTGCGTCCCCAGGCCGCAACGGTGCAGGCGCGGGTGGACCATGCCCCAGCACAAGCTCGCCGTGGTGCCATCGGCGCCGATCGCGTAGCCAGCGCAACCAGCGATGGCGTGGCCGCGCTCGAGCAGCTGGTAGTGCCACGCCGCGGCGTGATGGGTCAGGAAGCCGGCGAAGTCGGCACGCTCCCCGGCACTGAAGAACGCCGGCACATTTGCATCGAACAGCGCCATGCACCCGTCGAAGTCCTGAGATTGATACCGCCGAATCTTGTCCATCTGCATAGTCTGCCTCAGGCGCGCAGGTGCCATGCAGCGGCATGACAACCTGCGCCGTAATCGCCGCGTCTGTCGCGCCAGCTGCGCTCAGGCCCGGGCTGTCGCCTCGCGCACGAAGTCTTCGTAGGTGCGCAGCGGACGTCCCAGCATGGCCTGCAGTTTTTCCACCGTGCCATCGGTCGCCCGCATGCCGTATGTCTGGATGCCGGCCAGCATCAGGCGCATGTCGTAGGCCAGCCAGGATGGGCCATGGGCAGCCATCTGCGCTTCGAAAGCGGCCAGGTCATCGCCCGCGTAGGCGATCTCGCGTCCAAGCGCCGTACTCCAGACCTTCGCGGCGGAGCTACCCGTCACCGCATGCGGGCCAACCAGTTCGAGCGTGACACGCTCAAGTGCGGCGGGCGCGCGGTCGCGTCGCAGCAACTCGGCAACCGCGATGTCTGCGATATCACGCGCATCGATCATCCCCACACCTGTCGAACCGATCGGCATCGGGTAAACAGCGTACTGTTGAATCGTCTGCTGGATCATCGCCTCGTTCTGCATGAAATACGCCGGGCGCAGAATCGTTGCAGCAATGTCGCAGCTTTCGATCATGCGCTCGACCGTGTGCTTGCCGGTAAAGTGCGGCACGTTGGTGAACTTGTCGGCATGGATCACCGACAGGTACACGACGCGTTCGATCCCTGCTTCTTTGGCAAGGTTCAGCGCGATCAGCGCCTGTGTCACTTCGTCGGGAGTGACCGCATTCAACAGGAACAGGGTGCGCACCGGCGTCAGCGCGGCACGCATCGACGCGACGTCGGTGAGGTCGGCAACCACTTCGGTGACGCCGGCCGGGAAGGCGCGCTTGCCGGGTTGGCGCACCAGTGCCCCGACCTTGGTGCCTGCGTCGGCCAGGCCCTGGGTGATCAGGGAACCGATGGTGCCGGTGGCACCGGTAACGAGAATGCTCATGTGAATCTCCTGCTGTGGATGGAAGGGCGTCAGCGCGACACCTGCGCCACAACTGACGTTGCGGTGACGAGACGATAGGCCGTTGCATCGCTAATACGAAGCCGCCAAGATGTAGACACCTGGTTTCAAATGTGGAACACCATGGATCTCAATGCATTGATCGACTTCGCCCTGGTCGCAGCGAACCAGGGCCTGGGAAAGGCAAGCCGTGCCAGTGGCAGATCGAAGGCGACCTTGTCGCGCCGCATCGCCGAGCTGGAGGAGCAGCTGGGAGTGCGACTGGTCGAGCGCAGCGCACGTGGCCTCAGGCTTACCGACGCCGGGCAGCTGCTGATGGACCGCACCGAAGTGCCGTTGAGCGAGGTGGCCGAGGCCATGGCAGCTGCACGCGAGGGGCTCTCGAGTCCACGCGGACGCTTGCGTGTGGCATCGCCGGTGCTGTTCTCGCAACTGGCGATGGGACGCATTGGCGCAGAGTTCTGCGCGGCCTATCCGGAGATCACGCTCGAGGTGGTGGCAGAAGACCGCACGGTCGATCTGGTGGAAGAGCAGTTCGATGTGGCCATCCGGATCAACCCCAGCCCGGACAGCAGCCTGGTCGGGCGCTGTTTTGCCAGGGATCGGCTGGTTGTGGTGGCCGTACCCGGCATCGCCATGCCAACCGACAACGCGGTCGCACCGATTCCCGCGGTGGTGACGTCGAGCTTCCAACCGACGACATGGACCCTCGATGACGGACGCCTGATCCTGGAACCCATTCCAAGACTGCGGTTTTCCTCGTTTTTGATGGTCCGCGACGCAGCGATTGCAGGCGGTGGCGTTGCGCTTCTTCCGCAGTCGATCGCATGGAACCAACTCGCGCGCGGCGAACTGGTGCAATGGGGCACGATCGCTGGCGTGGAACCGGCGCTGTGGGTGCTGCACACGTCCAGGCGTCTGGCTGCACCGAAGGTGCGCGCGTTCGTGGACTTCATGGGCGACAGGTATCCGGATGGGTCGCTTGTGTTGACGGGGTAGGGCGCCGGATTCTGCGGGTGCGGACCAGCCTGCGTAGCGGCCAGCCGACGCACCATCGCCCGCGAAGATCCGCCGCAGAGTTCCAGGCGCAGCTGCTAACGCACTCGATCGATAGACTGGTCGACGCACCGCTGATAAGTGCAGGTGCGCGTCCTCAAATACGGCCTGGGGAACGAGCCGCTTGGTCATGATTGCGCGGTACCGCCTCGCGATCAGCGGTGCGTCGGGGCGCGGAACGTATTCCCTCGCGTAGCTGACAACTTCAGAGACCTGGCCAGACGCTCGCCCAGCGCTCGGCTCGGCTCACACGCGCAATAGCCGTCTTGCGAGACTGCGGCTGGGCGTGGTGGTTGCGTGATCGCCACCGTTGCCCAGGATCGGGCGGCGCAGATGGGGCGGCGGTAGGCAGATCAGCACGCACGGCGTTTTTGCCAAAGCGGACTGCAGCGACGAACGCCAGACGCCGCGGCGGACGACAGCGTCGTGTTCGACCACCAGCACATCGGCGCAGGCGCGTTTGAGCAGGCCGGCGATCTCGCGCCGCGGGTTGCCGACGGCCACGTGGATGCGCACGCGCAGGTCCTCGTCGGGCAGTTGCTGGACCAGGTCGCCGAGCCAGCTGGCGGCCGCGTCTTCGCTCAGCGGCTTGTCGTTGAACAGGCTGTCCACCAGCAGGCCTTCGCTGATTTCCGGCACGACGTGCAGCAGGTGCAGGTCGGCACCGCGGCGACGCGCCAGGGCGGCGGCATCGCGCAGCGATTCCAGGCTGGTTTCGCGGCCGGTGATCCAGCAGGCGACGTGACCGCCGACAGCGCCATCGCGCGGGATCGCGTCGGCATAGGGCAGGGTGAGCATGGGCGTGGCCACGCGCTGCAGCACGCGCGCGCGCAGCGAGACATGCAGTGGGCGCGGCAGGCCGGTGCGCTCGGACGGCGGCATGATCAATAACGCGTCGTCGCGGCTGCGGCAGAACGAGACGATGCCGGCGGCGGCCGGGCCACCGGCAAGTGCACGCTCGCAGCCCGGGTAGTTGGAGGCCTCGGCAAAGAAGGCATCCAGCGACTGCTGGGCCTGCGCGCGCTTGCCCTTGGCATGCACGTGCAGGATGGTGAGGCGCGCGCTCAGGCGGTCCACCAGTTGCGCCACGGTCGGGATGGCGGCATGGCAGGTCTCGGAAAAATTGGTGGCAAAGATCAGGTGAGTGGGGGTGGTCTGCATGGCTGGCTCCGTGGTCAGTAGATGAAACCGTCGATGGCGCGCACTTCGCGCAGCGGTACGCGCTGGCCCAGCATTTCGCGCAGGGTGAGTTCGATGCCGCGCGACAGCGCGGTCATCGGGGTGTCGTGCACGGTGTTCTCGAACGGGTCTTCGATGGCGCTGCTGGCGCTGTCGATGGCGATCAGGGTGAAGCTGATCAGCACCGAGGCGATCGGCATGGCCAGGCCCATGCCGGCGATCAGGCCCAGCGGCACCAGCCAGCAATACATGTTCACCAGCGTGCGCGGCAGCGAGGAGAACTGCCGCGGCAGCGGGGTGTTCTTGATGCGTTCGCAGGCGCCCTGGATGTTGGCCAGTGTGGTGAGGTTGGCGTCCAGCGAGGACCAGCGCAGGCTGTCGAGCATGTCCCAGTCGCGCGCCTGCTGCAGTTGCTGGCCCAGCCGCAGGGTCAGCGCGTTGGGGATGTTGGCGTAGCCGCGCAGGTCGTCCGCGCGTGCCTGGCCGAGCAGCCCGGCCAGCTCCGGAAACGGATTCTGCCGGCGCAGATGGCAGCGCAAGGCGTGCACGAAGGCGATCTGGTGCACCACGATATCGTCGCGCAGCCCGGCCCGGCGTGGGTCGACCGGATCCACATCCAGCGCGGTCAGGGCCTGGCGCGCGATGGCGCGCGAGGTGTTCACCAGCGCGCCCCAGAGTTGGCGCGCCTCCCACCAGCGGCCATAGGCCGCATTGGCGCGAAACGCCAGGAAGATGGTGAGCGCCGAGCCGAGCTGGGCCAGCGGCAATGCTTCGATCGACAGCCACTGCCAGTCGAAGAAGGTATAGAGCACGGCCACGGCGCAGTCGAACGCCAGCAATACCAGCAGGCGTTTATAGGTCTTGGGCCAGATGCGTCGCAGCGGAAACGTATCGCGGGTGATCATGGGAGAGACAACATGGACGTGGGGTAGATGCATTACACCCAGCCTCCACGGTCGTGTCTGCCATCCTTGCGCCAGCGTTGGACAGTGCACGCACCGTCCGAACGATGCGGGCAGGCTATCTTTCGATAGGGTGAAATCCACACGCCCGGCCACGATGCTATGGCTTCAACCACAGCCACAGAGGAGCGGCATTGCAACGCACATGCATGGGTAGGCAATGGACAGACTGAGACTGCCATTCAAGTGGCGCGGGCAGGTGGTCAAGCTCAATCGCGGCCCGACGCTGTGGGCGTCGCTGGCGATGCTGGCCTCGCTGGTGTGGGCGGAATGGTACTCGCACCTGGGCGTGTCGCTGGGCCTGCTCTATATCCTGCCGGTGGTGCTGGCGGCCACGGTATTGTCGCGGCGCGACATCGTCATCGCCGCGATCGCCTGTGCGGTGCTGCGCGGCTTGTTCGTGACCGACGAAATAGTGGTCGAACAGGCGCTACGCTTCTTCATGGCGACGATTGCCTATGCCGGCTGTGGTCTGCTCGTGGCCGAAATCAGCCGCACTCGCCGGGTGATCCTGGCCCATTACGTGCAGCTGCGCGCCGAACAGCGGCTGCGTCGGCGGCTGGAGCGGCAACTGTGGCTGCTCGCCGAAAGCAGCCCGGCGGCGTTGCTGACGGTGGCCGGCGACGGCCGTATCGTGGCGGCCAACCGCGCCGCGCACGAGATCCTGGACATGGCCGAAGAAGGCGGGCTGGAGGGCCGCGCGGTGCGCGAGTTCCTGCCGCTGCTGGACGATGCGCTGAGCATGAGCGCCAATCTGGACGGCATGCGCACTTCGGCCAGCACCTGGGGCTGCCGCAGCGACGGCACCCGCTTTCCGGCCACCACCTGGTTCTCGGTCTACGAAGACAGCGCCGAGCGTCACCTGGCTGCGATCCTGGTCGATACCAGCGAGGAAGTGCGCGCGCGCGAGTCGGCGCACTTCGACGATGTGCTGAAGAACAATCGCCTGCTGGCCGGCGCGGTGTCGCACGAGATCCGCAACCTGTGTTCGGCGGCGGGCGTGGTCACCTCCAACCTTGCGCGGCATCCTGGCATTGGCGCAGATCCGGATCTGGCCGCGCTGCGCAGCCTGGTGGCGGCATTGATGGAGCTGGCGTCCTTCAACCTGCGTCGGCAGCTGCCCGACGAAGCGCATGAAACGCGGCTGCAGACGCTGTGCAGCGAGTTGGATGTGATCATCCGCTCGGACTGGGAGGACGTCGATGGCCAGCTGGTGATCCAGGTCCCGGCCGAGTTCCCGTCGGTGCACGGCGACCGCCACGCGCTGCTGCAGGTGCTGCTCAATCTGGCGCGCAATTCGTTGCGCGCGGCGCAGGCGCTGCCACCGCAACGCCGCCAGTTGATCGTCAGTGCGCGCCTGGAACAGCAGCGCGCAGTGTTGAGTGTGCGCGACACCGGACCGGGCATCGCCGATCCGGGCCGCCTGTTCCAGCCGTTCCGTAGCGACAGCGACGGCTCCGGCCTGGGGCTGTACATCTCGCGTGCGCTGATGGCCAACCAGGGCGGCCTGCTGCGCTATGCGCCCGGTGGCGAGGGCGCCTGCTTCGAGTTGCATCTGCCGTTGGCGCATGCACCGTCTGTGGAGGCGCGGGATGGATGAGTCACGGCGTGAACCGGTTCGCCTCTACCTGCTGGACGACCACACGCTGTTCCGCGAAGGCCTGTTGCGCCTGCTCGGTGCCGACGCCCGCTTCCAGGTGGTCGGGCAGTCCGGCGCATTGGCGCAGGCCATCGTACAGATCGCGTCGCTGACGCCGGACGTGGTCATCCTCGACTACGACATGGGCGAGTACAACGCACTGGACTACATGCGGCGTCAGGCCGAACAGGCGCGCCGCCCCGCCACGCTGATCGTCACCGCCGGTCTGCCCGAGCGCGACGCGCTGGCCTTGATCCGGCTCGGGGTGTCCGGCATCTGCCGCAAGGATGTTTCCACCGATGAACTGATCGACAGCATCCATGCGGTGGCGATGGGCCGGGTGCTGATCGACCAGCGTTATCTGCAATCGCTGGTCGCACAGGGTACCCAGGAAAGCCGGCCCAGTTTCACCGACCGTGAGCGCGAAGTGCTGCGTGGCTTGCTGCGTGGGCAGTCCAACAAGTTGATCGCACGCCAGCTGGGCAGTTCGGAGAGTGCCATCAAGGCGACCTTCCAGCAGCTGTTCAACAAGCTCGACGTGCGTTCTCGCAGCCAGTTGGTGATGGTGATCCTGCAGGATTATCGCGATCTGGTGTGAGGGGGACTGTCGCTTCAAGAGGTGCCGGACGAGCCATGCAGGTGCCGATGCTCATCGGTTGGACCCGATGCGGTCGCGGTGGTACGGGAACGTACCGGGCCGTGCAACCGGGCCGCACGTGTGACGCCGATCTGCCGCTTTGCAAGCACGCCAATCAGGGTGCAGCGGGCGGTTTTGGGGGACAGGCGTGAGGTATTGGGCCACCACAAGGCGTCGGACTCATCTGCACGAGCCGTGGACGAAACGCCGGTCATCATGTGCGCTGGCGGATAGAGGTGTTACATGGCGAAACCGACGCTGTTCTTCCTGCACGCCCTTGGGTCCAGCAGCAACGAGTGGTCTGGTGTGATCCAGCGATTGGAAGCGCGTTTTGATTGTGTGGCGCTCGATATTCCCGGCTTTGGAGAGGCGCCGCCGATCGAGCATGTCGACACCGCCGCACTGGTTGCCTGGTTTGTCGAAGAGGTGATTCGGCGGCAACCGACGTGCTGGTTCGCGATCGGGCACAGCATGGGCGGAAAGATCGCCACCCTGGCAGCAGCGCAGGCGCGCGATGGCCTGGCCGGGCTTGCCGGCCTGGCCGGCGTGATCCTGGTCGCTGCGTCGCCACCGGCGCCCGAGCCGATGGATGAGTCTCGCCGACGTACGATGCTTGCCTGGTTCGAAAACGGCCATCCCACGCGGCAAGAGGCGGAGCAGTTCATCGACGATAACTGTGCGATGGCGCTGCCAGCACCGGTCAGGGACGCAGCTGTCGACGATGTGCTGCGAACCAGTGCGAGAGCATGGATCGCCTGGCTCGCGCATGCCAGTCGCGAGAACTTAAGCGCGCAGGCAGGCTGCGTGGAGGTGCCCGCGATGATCATCGCCGGCAATGAAGATGGCGACCTGGGCGAAGCCGCGCAAACAGCGCTGAAC
Organism: Xanthomonas sp. CFBP 8152; assembly: GCF_014199025.1. Lineage (NCBI taxonomy): Bacteria > Pseudomonadati > Pseudomonadota > Gammaproteobacteria > Lysobacterales > Lysobacteraceae > Xanthomonas > Xanthomonas sp. CFBP 8152. Next base: position 21,046 of record NZ_JACHNO010000005.1, on the reverse strand, counting down.
GCGCCGCACTATCACCATGCGCGTATCGCCGTCGTGGCTGATGCGGCGCATCTGATCCCGTACGAGCAACCGCAACACCTGGCCCAGCTGATCGCAGCGCATGTGGATCGCAGCGTGGGCAAATGCCTGCCCGATGACTTCGTCACGCTGCTCAATATGGAGCGGGTTGCCCCGCGCATGCGCAAGCTGCTGCTCAGTCGGCATGCCGGCCCACCCGCCGGTGCGCAAGGCGTGCTGAGCCAGCATCAACTGGGAACACTCGGCGCAGTCGTCGCACGTGTCCTGGATGGGGCTAGCGATGCGGGCGAGATTGCACGACGAATCGATATCCAGCTTGCCGAAGGTGCGGGAGATGGTTGGCGCCATGCAGCGTTGCCACCCGATCGGCTTGCGGTGCCGTTGGGCCTGGACGCGCTCGACGCGCTGACGACCGGCTTTGCTGGTCTACCCGTAGAGATGCAGGATCAATGGCTGCGTCAGGTGTCGCGATCGATGGCCGGCGATCCTTCGGCGCACGGGCTGGATGCAGCGCAGCTGGCGCACTGGTTCGAGGACGTGCGCGCCGAAGCCGTGCGGACCTGGGTCAGCCTTCCCGCCACGATGGCTGCACTGGGATACGACGGCTTCGCGGTTGGCGGTGCCGGTCTCGACAGCCCGGGCTATCAGCACACCGCAGCCGACCGGCAGGAAGCCTGGCAGCTTCCTGCCGAAGGCTTGCGATGAGCCCGGGCGTGCACGACGCCGCAGTCGATGTGGTGGTGGTAGGCAGCGGGGCAGGCGGCGGCCCGCTGGCCGCACGGCTCGCGCAACGAGGTCTCTCGGTGGTGGTGCTGGAGGCGGGTGCGGCCTTCAGTCCCACGTCCCATCTGCCCGATGAGCTGGCGGCCGGCATCTACTGGATGGAGGAGCGCCTGAGCGGCGGGCAGACGCCAACCGCGTTTGGCGCCAATAATTCCGGTTCGGGCATGGGCGGTTCGACCCTGCATTGGGGCGCCTTTTGCCCGCGTCCAGACAAGCGCGATCTGAGCCTGTCGACGCACACCGGGCAGCACGGCATGGACTGGCCGATCGCGCATGAAGAGCTGCTGTCCTATATCCACCGCGTCGAGGAGTTCATCGGCGTCTCCGGGCCGGCGCACTATCCGTGGGATCCCGAGCGCAGCTACGCCTATCCGCCGCCGCAACGCAATGCGTCGGCCAACGCGATGGAGCGCGGTTGCCGCACGCTTGGCATCACCGCCACCGATGCGCCTGCCGCGTTGGTGACCAGGGCGCACGCGCAGCCGCACCACGGCAGGCGCGCGGCCTGCAACAACTGCGGCGCCTGCCATCAGGGGTGCAGCAACGGCGCCAAGGTGAGCGTCGATACCACCTGGCTGCCGCTGGCGCGCGCGCACGGCGCCCAATTGCGACCCGATTGCCGGGTCATCGACATCGAGCGCGGCGCCCGGGGCATGGTCAGCGCGGTGGTCTATCAACAGGACGGACGCGAACTGCGCCAGCGTTGCACGAGCTTGTTCCTGTGCGCAGGCGGCGTGGAAACACCGCGCTTGCTGCTCAACCTGGGGCTGGCCAACTCAAGCGGCCAGGTGGGGCGCAACTTCATGGCGCATGTGGCCACCCAGGTGTGGGGAGAGTTCGATGCAGACATGCGCATGAACCGTGGCTACCCCTCGTCGCTGATCACCGAGGACATGCTGCGCCCGGCCAATGCCGATTTCATCGGGGGCTATCTGGTGCAGAGCCTGGGCGTGCAGCCGATCACCCTGGCCAACACCCTGGCACGTGGCGCAGGCATGTGGGGGAGGGAGCTCGTAACGACCATGGCGCGCTACAACCGCCTGGCCGGCATCGGCATCAATGGCGACTGCCTGCCGCAGGACGGCAACCGGCTGACCCTGTCCGACGAGCGCGATGCCTTCGGCCAGCGCAAGGCGCGTATCGACTTCAGCTACGGGCCCAACGAACGTGCGATTGATGCCCACGCGCGCGCATCGCTGCACGCAATCTGGGAGGCAGCCGGTGCCCAACGCATCTTCGCCGCCGCTCGCTCCGCACACACGCTGGGCACCTGCCGCATGGGCACGGACCCGGAGCAGGCCGTGGTGGACCCGGACGGCCGCGCATTCGATATCGCCAACCTCTACATCTGCGACAACTCGATTTTTCCAAGTGCACTGGCAGCCAATCCCGCGCTGACGCAGATGGCACTTGGCCTGCGCTCCGCGGAGCGCTTTCTCGCCCGCTAATTGCACGCTTATCCCCACCTCTCTCTACCACCAGGAGTTCAGCATGGATCTCGGAATCAACAATCGGATCGCCCTCATCAGTGGCGGCGACTCGGGAATGGGCAAGGAAACCGCGCGGCAGCTGCTCGAAGCCGGCGTGCGCGTGGCGATCACCGATCTTGCGGACGGCACGCTCGACCAGGCAGTGGCGGAACTGTCGGGCCTGGGGCAGATCATCGCCATCGAAGGCGACGTCACCCGCGAGCAGGACGTCACCGCCATCTGGGCGCAGGTGCGCGAACAACTGGGCGACCCCGACATCTACATCAACGCAGCAGGCGTCACCGGCGCAACCGGCGACTTTCTGGAGGTCAGCGACGCCGGCTGGCTCGAGACGCTGGACATCAACCTGATGGGCGCGGTGCGCATGTGTCGCCAGGCCATTCCCGCGATGCGCCGCAAGCAATGGGGCCGGATCGTGCTGTTCGCGTCGGAAGACGCCGTGCAGCCCTACGTGGACGAGCTGGCCTATTGCGCATCGAAGGCAGCAATCCTGAGCCTGGCCAAGGGCCTGTCCAAGGCCTACGGAGCGGACAACGTACTGGTCAATACGGTGTCGCCCGCCTTCATCGCAACCCCGATGACCGACAAGATGATGCAAAAGCGCGCCAGCGAAAACGGAACCACGTTCGAGCAGGCAATCGAATCGTTCCTGGACGAAGAACGTCCCGGCATGGTGCTCAAGCGACGTGGCCGCCCGGAGGAAGTGGCTTCGGCGGTTGCCTTCCTGTGCTCCGAGCGCGCCAGCTTCATCAACGGCGCCGGTATCAGAGTGGATTCGGGATCGGTTTTTACGATCGCTGGCTGACACGTTTGCTGATTGCATCCATACAGCACTCGTCAATGAATCAACGAGAGCGCCTGCTCGATCGCAGATCGCATTCTGCGATCGAGCAACGTGGAGGCTGATCTTTAGCGGATCGAGTGGCGCTAGAGCTAGAAACTATCGATAAGACGAGAAGCGGTGTTTCAGCCAAGAGAAGTTCAATAGTCTGCTGCGCGACGCACTAGCGAGTGTGGCGACCATGGATATGGAGAGAATCCAGGTGCCCGACCAAAGAAGATGTCGGAGGAAAGTCCGTTCGAAAACGCTCTGATGGGCATCCGGTGGCAGGCCACTAACTCATATCGACATCACTATCGGCAATGATCGGAAACTGAAGAAAGCACGCATGGGCTACTAAGATCCAATGACGCGTCGCAGCAGATCGACGCATCTGGATGTGGGGACCTTTTTGATGTTGCACACGCGCTTGTCGCTCGCCGCTGCCGTTTCAGCTGCTCTTTCGTTAGCCGCACATGCCCAGGGGCCGGCAACCGATCTTTCCGGAATACAAACTCCTAGCGCCAAGACCCTGGACAGCGTCAGCGTTGTTGGCAGCCAGATCCAAGGTGGTTCGGCCGCAGCCGCACTCCAGGTCACTTCGCTCGATCGTCAGCAGGTGGATGCCACCGGTGCCACAGGCGGTGATGAGCTGTACCGCACTATTCCGCAAATGGGCGATGTGTCGTTCAACCCCACAAATGGTGCGACCAGCAGCAACTTTTCGCGCGGCGACGTGGGTTCGGTCGACTTGCGAGGTCTTGGTGTGGGTAACACGCTGATGTTGTTGAACGGCCGCCGCATCGTGGTGCACCCAGGCAGCCAGGCCGATGACAACCTGGTTCCGGTCCTGACCTACAACGCCAATGCTATTCCGGTGGCCGGCGTGTCCCGCGTCGAAGTGCTACGCGACGGTGCCTCGGCCATTTATGGCTCCGATGCGGTAGGCGGCGTCGTGAACAATGTGCTGCAGAACAACCTGCTGGGCGGCTGGCTGGAACTGCGGTACGGCGGCGCTGAGGGCACCAGCCTGCGCCAGAGCGACATCAGCGGTGCCTACGGCTGGGACTTCCGCGACGGAAGGGGCAATGTATCGGTATTCCTCAACCAGACCCGCCGCAGCGACTTGCCCGCCGGTGATTTGGACTACGCCGCGTCCAGTGACAAGCGGCCACTGTTCGAGGGCACGCGGTTTGAAGGAGTCAGCAGCCTCGACATGCGCAACACGTTGAGTGCGTGGGCAGACCTGGCCGTGCCATCGTCGTTCGGTCGCGTCACCCGCAACGGCAACGCGTTGACCAGTGCGGCCGGCGCATTCCATATCCAGCCGAGCACGAATGGCGGCTGCGCTGCACCACTGGCCCAGGGACTATGCGTAGATGATGGCGCACGTGCCACCGCCGGAGCCGATCGCAACCTGCGATACGACAGCGCTACGTATCCGCTTTCGCTACTGCCTTCGCTTGTGCGCCGTAACGTCTTTGTGACCGGTCACTACGCACTCAACGACGACGTGGAAGCCTACGGTGAATTGGGCTGGTACCAAGCAGATACCCGCGCCCTGCAAAGCCCAGTGTTCACCATCGGGTCCACCAAGGTCACCATTCCCGCCGGTAACTACTGGAACCCGTTCGGAGCGACTACGTTGCCCGACGGCAGTCCGAATCCGAACCGGATTTCCGACTTGAACATCCCTGCATCGGGGTTGCCTGTCACGCTCAATAACTACCGTTTCATGGACCTTGGCCCGACCCTGGTCAAGGTGGAGAACACCCAGGCGCGCATACTCGGCGGCCTGCGTGGACACTGGAACGGCTGGGACTGGGACAGCGCGTTGCTTTATTCCCAAGCGCAAGTCGTGGATCGCCAGGACGGCATCAGCTCTACGGCGCTACAGCGTCAATTGGCATTGTCCACCCCGGACGCCTATAACCCGTTCAACGGCGGCGACTTGCTGTTTCCTGCCACTGGCGGGGATGCCACGCCGAGTAGTCAAGCCGCGCAGGAGGCGATTCGCGTAGCGTCTACCCGACGCAGCCGCACCACCCTTGCCCTGGGTGACTTCAAGCTCTCTCGCACCGATCTGCTGCAGCTGCCAGGCGGCGACGTCGGTGCTGCAGCGGGCATCGAGTTTCGACGCGAGAGCCAGTTGGATGACCGCGACGCACGCGTGGACGGCAGTCTCGGTTTCGTCGATGCGGTGACCGGCGAGGTACAGACCGCCGACTTGTTCGGCGTCAGCCCCACGCCCGATACCCGCGGTTCGCGCAACGTATGGTCGGCCTATGTGGAATTGGCCGCGCCGCTGGTATCCCCGGAAATGGAGGTGCCATTGGTTCGCTCGCTTGACGTGCAACTGGCCGGCCGCTTCGAGCGCTACAGTGATTTCGGCAATGTGGCTAAGCCGAAGATTGCGGCCGCCTGGGAAGTGTTCGACGATTTTCGCGTGCGCGGTTCGTGGTCCGAGGGGTTTCGTGCGCCCAATCTCGAGCAGGTCAATGCCAGTTTGGTCACCCGTGGGAACACCCGCACCGATTGGGTGCTATGCGAGGCCGACCTGCGCGCCGGGCGCATCAGCTCTTTCGCCAACTGCTCGCGCAGCGGTGCGGCCACCGCTCAGCGCAGCGGCAATCCAGACTTGGACCCGGAAGAGTCCACATCGTGGACCGCCGGGCTGCTGTGGACACCCGGCAATGCGCGTCTGGGCCGCTTCAGCTTCAGCGCCGATTACTGGAGCGTTGAGCAGACCGGGATCATCGGCCTGTTTGGAGAGGGCAACGCGCTCATCCTCGACTACCTGCTGCGCACCCAAGGCAGCAGCAACCCCAACGTCATTCGCGCCGCACCCACCGCCGACGACGCCGCAGCTGTCGCCGGCACGGGACTGGCACCGGTTGGCACCGTGATCTACGTCAAGGACCAGTATGTCAACCTGCGCCCGCAGACCGTCCGCGGGCTTGACTTCAATGCCAGCTGGCAGAAGGGCACCGATCGCGCAGGCACGTTCAAGGTCGGTTTGTCGGCCACGCGCCTGTTGGAGTTTTACCGCGACCCGTCACCTGAAATCGCGGCGCTGATCGCCGCTCGCGATGCCGGTCAACTGAATGCTGGAACAAGCATCTCCGGCGGCGGTGACCTGATCGGCCAGAACGGTACTCCCGAGTGGAAGGGGTCGGGATCGCTGACCTGGCAGTACGGCAAGTTCACCACCGGCGCGTTCGTGCAATACGTTGGAGCGGTGGACGATACCGGCCTGATCGACAGCAGCGGCCGCCTGTGGCGGGTGGATGCGACGACGACGGGAAGCTTGTACGTGCAGTACGCGTTTGGCCGCGACCAGGCCGCCGGCACCCGCGTGCGTCTCGGAGTGCGCAATCTCACCGACGAAACGCCACCGCTGGCGGCTACGGCATCCGGCTATCTAGGCAGTTTGTACGAGCCTTACGGCCGCTACTGGTACGCCAGTGTCCGTCATGCCTTCTGATCGTCTCGCAAACCAAGGATCACCGATGCCCCGCAACGCCTCCACGCCTTTCCCGTCTGCTTGCCGCCGTGCACCGTGGATTGCGCTGCTTCTGCTTGTACTTCCCTCAGCATTCGCCGATGTACCCAACACCGTCCCACGCAAGGGCAACGTCGACGACGCACGCGGCTACCAGCCGATCCACCATCCGCTGCACGCCCGAGGGGGCGTGGTGGTCAGCCAGAGCCGACCGGCGTCCGAGGTGGGTGCCCGGATCTTGCGCGAGGGTGGTAACGCAATCGATGCAGCCATCGCCGTTGGCCTTGCCGAGGCGGTGACCTTGCCACGCGCCGGCAACCTGGGTGGCGGCGGAGCGCTGGTCATCTACGTGGCGAAGGACCGTCGCACTACTGCGTTTGATTACTATGGCTCGGCGCCGGCAGCGACCACCGCCAAGCTTCTGCTGGGTCGCGACGGCAAGCCCGAACGAGGCGCGTCGATCTCCTGGAAAGGCGTGGCCGTTCCAGGCACGGTCGCGGCATTCTATGCGGCACACCAGAAGTACGGCAGGTTGCCGTGGGCGAGTCTGGTACAACCAGCCATCGAGCTCGCCGAACAGGGCGTGCGCCTGTCCGACGACGAGGCGATGATCCTGGATTGGGCCAAGCCCACGCTTTGGCGCACGCCGGAAACCCGTGCGCAGTTCTTCAAGCCTGATGGAAGCAGCTACGTCGCCGGCGAGCTCCTGCGCCAGCCGGACCTGGCTTGGTCGCTACGTGAGATTGCACGCGATGGTGCCGACGCGTTCTATCGGGGGGAAATCGCCAAGCGCATCGTCGCTGCTAGCCGCAAGTACGGCGGAATCTTGAGCGCCAAGGACTTGACCAACTATCGCGTGCGCGAGCTGGAACCGGTGCGTTCCACTTATCGCGGCGTGGAGCTGGCGTTGGCGCCGTCGCCCTCGTCAGGTACCACGCTGGCGCAACTGCTCAACCTGATCGAGCCATTTCCGTTGCAACCGGCCGACGCCGGCAGCGCGAAGGCATACCACCTCATTGCCGAGGCAACACGCCTGGCCGGTGCTGATCGCAGTGCCTTCTCCGGTGGCCCCCCGCAGCACAACACGCCTAATGAAAGGCTGCTCGACAAGAAGTATGCATACCAGCGCGCCGCGCTGATTTCGCCTGAGCGCACACTGCCAGCCGAGGCAATCAAGGCGGGGGAGCTGCTTCAGCAAAGCCCTGATACCACGCATTACTCGGTGGTGGACGCTGAAGGCAACGCGGTAAGCAATACCTATACGCTGAGCAACAATTTCGGCGCGGCGGTGATCGCTCCCGGTACCGGCATCCTGCTCAACAATTCGTTGGGCAACTTCGCCTGGGGTGGTCCCAAGAACTCGCCCAACGCGCCGGCACCGGGTAAACGCCTGGCGACCACCATCACTCCGTTCATTGCCTTCAAGGATGGCAAGCCATGGATCGTGGCGGGCACCCCAGGTGGTGGCTCTATCATCTCGGCGTTGGCGCAGTTCATCGTGAATGTGGTCGACTTCAGACTCAACATCGCCGAGGCCACTGCGCGCCCGCGCATCAACGCCGCGCGCGATGGCACCATTTCCTACGAGCTGGCGCTGTCGCCGGACACGTTGGACAGGCTGGAGGCATTGGGCCATCGGGTCGAGCCATTCATCACCCAGACCAGCATTCAATCCATCGAGATCGCGCCGGATGGATCCGCATTCGGCTCCGCCGATCCGCGCCGGCCGGATTCGGCTGCAATAGGTGTGGAATAGCGGTGCGAACCTAGTAGCGGGGGAGAAATTTCCGGTTGGCCATTCCAAACTCTCGTGGGAGCTGCCACGCCATGACAGGCTTAGGCTGAGCACCACGGGGCGACCGGTTTCATCGCCGAACTCGAACGCGCATGAATCAAGGGCATCAAGCGTTCGATGATCATTTTTTTCCAGTTCTGCGAGCGTCTAAGGCGGGAGGCGGTCAACCTGACTGACGAAGCGACACGAACAGATCCGTCTCTGGATTGATAGGCGACCCACCTGAGGGTACAATAATGCGAACCATTCGCATTTATGGGATGGATTCGCTTTCCTGTCCTCCCCGCCAAGGCAGCCATGTTTCCGCGTCTTTCATTACTTGCGCTAGCGCTGCTGGCAGCAACGCCTGCGTCTGCTTCCGAATCGCCAATTTCCGGACTTGAGCCCGAGCGCTCGACCCAGTCAGTCCAGGCCGATCTGGACACCGTCAGGGTGGTTGGCCTGCGCCAGAACGGATTCACCGTTCCCGACAGCCAGACCGGGCCGTATCGCGGCCTGGACATGTTGGATGTGCCCGCCAATATCAATGTGGTCTCGCGCGATCTACTGGATGCACAGGGCGCCACCGGTCTTTACGACGCGCTTCGCAACGTTGCCGGCGTGGTGCGCCAGCAGCAGAGTGGGGTGGCTTACGACCAGATTTCGATCCGCGGCATCAACCTTGACAACCGTTCCAGCTATCTGTTCAACGGTGTGCTGCCGTTCGACAACAATGTGCCGATCCCGATGGAAAACAAGGAACGGGTGGAAGTGCTCAAGGGCGCGGCTGCGCTGTACTACGGCTTCGTCACCCCGGGCGGGGTGGTCAACCTGGTCACCAAACGCGCCACGGTCGCGCCGGTGACCTCGCTGTCGCTGTCCGGCGATAACCAAGGCTCGGCGCAGCTGCACGTGGACCTCGGCCGTCGCTTCGGCAGCCATCAACAGTTCGGTGTCCGCGTCAACGCGTTGAGCCAGAACATCCACCTGCCGATCGAGGACGACACCGGTTACCGCCGCATGCTCAGCGCCGCGCTGGACTGGGATGTCAGCAGCGACTTCAGCCTGCACTACGACGTCGAGCGCATCCGCGCTCGCATCACCGAGCAGGCCGCGGTGGTTCCGCCTGCCGCCGTCGGCGGCGTGATCACGCTCCCCGGCATGCCCGATCCCAGCATCCTGCTGTCGATGAAGGGCAAGGACACCTTGTCGGACGCCACCACGCATCTGCTCAGCGGCGAGTACGCGCTCAACAGTGCCTGGACGGCGCGTTTCAGCGTGGGCGAATCGGTCACCCGGCGCGACCGCTGGCTGTGGATCTTCGACAACTACTCGCTACGAACCGGCCAGGGCAGCGTCTATGGAGCCGACCAGAAAGGGCAGGAGTACACCAACAGCAATGCGCGGGCAAACGTGGAAGGCAGCTTCCGCACGGGCAGCGTGACCCACGACCTGCAGATCGGTGTCGATGCCAACAAGCTGTATCAACCCAGTTTCAACACCTTCATGTATCGGGCAGCGCAGAACCTGTACGACCCTATGGAGAGTGTCGACCTGATCCGCGCGCCCACCGGATCCAAGACGACGCTGCGCGATCGCGGCTTCCTGGAGCAGACCATCCGCAACAGTGGCGTGTATGCAATGGATCGGATCGGCATCGGCGACCGCTGGCAGCTGATCGGCGCGTTGCGCTATGCGCGCTACGGCACGCGACAGTTGGAGACTGCCGATTACGACGTCAGTGCCACCACACCGTCGGTTAGCGTGACCTACAGGCTATCGCCCAAGGCATCTGTGTATGCGAGCTATGTGGAAGGGTTGGAGTCGGGTGGTACGGCGCCGTCGGCCGCCGTCAACGCAGGCCAGGCGTTGCCGGCGGCGGTGAGCCGCCAGAAGGAAGTGGGCGCGCGCTATCGCATGGACAATGGAACGCTGTTGTCCGCTTCGCTGTTCTGCCTGGACCAGGCCTCGGCCGATACCGACGACAACGGCGTCTATGCGCTCAACGGACGCTCGCGTTATCGGGGGCTGGAATTTTCGGTTCAAGGCAACCTGACCGAGAACCTGTCGGCGGCGGTGTCGGGCATGCTGCTGGATGCCCAGATCGTGCAGGCGACCACTGCCAGCCTGGAAGGCAATACGCCCAACAACACGCCCGAGCGCACCGCCAGCCTGTTCTTCAACTATCGCGTGCCCATGCTGGAAGGCTTGTCGGTGAGCGCAGGCGGATTCGCACTGGCATCGCGGCCGATCGACGATCAGAACCGCGCCAGCATCCCCGGCTATACGACCTACGTCGCCGGTGCTGCCTACGCGACCCGGCTGCATGGCGTGCCGACCACGTTCAAGTTCAATGTGGAAAACCTGACCGACAAACGTTACTGGAGCGCGGCGGGCAGCGGGCAGTTGGCGATGGGCTTGCCACGTACGATCAATTTCAACGCCACCTTCGACTTCTGATACAAGAGGCTGTCTCGATGCGCGTGCGCATGAAATCCATCGCGGTGTCGATGGTGCTGGTGGGTCTTTGCAGCCAGTCAGTAGTGGTCCAGGCGGCAAGTCCGAACCTGGCTGGCAAACGCGTGTTCTATGTGACGCGTCTGGACGAGGTACCAGGCGCCACCGAGCGCCAGCGCGACGTTCAGCAACACGGTCTGAGCGCCGACAGAATCGTTGCCGCCCATCTGCAGCGGCTTGGCTGCGAGGTAAGTTTCTTCGACCAGACCGTCGACCCTTCCAAGGCGCAGGGCTTCGATCTGGTGGTGCTGTCCTCGGTGGTGCAGTCCCGCGAGATGGCCGACACCGGCTTCAGAAACGTCGCGGTGCCGCTGCTGACCTGGGAGAACGATCTGATGGATTCGCTGCGCCTGACCGGACGACGGAAGGGCGTGGACTACGGTGAGGTGGAGAAGGAGCACTACATCCGCATCATCAATGCACCGCATCCGCTTGCAGGTGGCCTGCGGAATGGCAAGACCTATGTCTATCCGCGCGACGTGATGATGGGTTGGGGCGTGCCTGCCAGGGCCGCCAGCGTGATCGCCACGCTACCGGGGGAACCCGACAAGGCGGTGGTCTTCGGCTACGAGAAGGGCGCCACGATGGATTACGACTTCGTCGCGCCCGCGCGCCGTGCGGCGCTGTTTCTGGACAACGACACCTTTTCGAATCTGAGTCCGGACGGACTCGCGCTGTTCGATGCGGCCGTCGACTGGTCGATGCGCAGGCCCTGAGTTCGCCGGACGATGGTACGTGCCGAACGTCGAGCTTTACCCGGTCAAAACGTGGCCTGATCTCGAACGCCTCGATTTCGGAGATGCGCAAGAGGCGTCGAATAATGCCTGCAGACAGGGCGATGTTTCCGCGCTTTGCCAAGATCACGATTTCAGCAGGCAAGCGCGGATGCACTTGAGCCACAACTGGTCAAGTTGAACGATCTTACGGCAGCCCAAGCGAAAGCAATGGGACACGAATCGAGAAAACTGACACATGCCCGACGACCTGAAATCGCCCGTTTGTAGGTGCTTGATGGTGAAGAAATATTTATCCCAAGGCGGCAAGTTGAGGGCGGCAATCTCAGCCAAAAATTCGCCCCACGCTCAACGAAGAATCAGCAATCACTCCACAAGTTCAGGAAGTGCCAACTAACTTCCTTGCGGTAGATGGCGCTATCTTTCTTCGTGGGTGGGGGGGCGCGTCGCTGCCGCGCTGCTCTTGCCGTACCCAGCCACCGATTAGGGCGGCGAACAACTCCAGCAAGATGAATCCCGGACTCGTTCTTGCTGTAGAAGGCTCTGTGGCAACTAGAAATTCTTTGAAGGATTACTTCCGGGCTACCGCCAGTACTTCTCGTCTGTCGCTGGACAAGGCAATGAGCGGGGTGGCGCGGCAAGGCCAAGATCGGCCATTTGTGGCAGAGGCGTTTCAACACCTTGGGCTGTATCTCATGGCGACCATGAGCAATGATGAGTTGAGCATGGGCAAGCAACTGGCACTCAAGGCAGTGAGTCAAAGTGGTGGCCTGCCTTTTGCCTTGGCGTAGTGGATTGTCATGTAGCGCGTGCAGCTAACCGAGCAGATCTGATACCCACATCCGATCGGGGAATTTACCTAAGGGCGCACTCCATGGAGGTAACCGAGAAAGGGGGTTGACTCGTCAATAACGCAGAAGATCACGAAGGCCTATCGGGGGTAAGGAGCATGGCAGCTTCCGATCCAAAGCAGACGCTCGCTTTTGGTCAATAGCGAAAGGATGAAGCTGCTTTGAGTCCTGACGCGGCGTCTGTCAGTTAGCTATACCTAAGTGGCGGAACGGCCAGGCCGGGACTCCATCTCGTCGCTGCGCGCAGGCCTGGCGGAAGTTCTCCACGAAGGCGCGCTGCACCGTGGTCGGGTGCCAGTCCGAGCGCATCGTCAGGCCGATCTGACGACGCCCACCGGCGACGTGAAAGGGAAGCTCGCGCAGCAGGCCGGCGCGTTGCTCGAACAGGAACTGGTCGCGCGACATCATCGTCAGCCAGTCGTCCTCGAGCAGCAGCCCGCGCATGACCAGGACCGAGCCCGACTCGACGCGCAGCGGCGGCGGGGAGTATCCATGCTGGTTGAACATGCGCTCCCAACGCTCTCGCATCGGCGCGCCGCGTGCGGGCATAACCCATGGATAGGTCAGTAGCGCATCGATGGAACATTCGGCCTGCACCAGTGGATGCCCGCATCGCGCCACCAGCACCGGTTCGTCGTCGAACAGCATCTCTTGCACGATGTCGGTCACCGGCGGCGGGTGACGGGTCGCGCCGATCAGCACATCCAGGCTGCCCTCGCGCAGGTGAGCCAGCAGTTCGGCGTAGGATCCTTCCGCGACATTGACCGAAGCCGCCGGAAACGCCCGCGCGAACCGGGCCAATACCTGGGGCAGCAGCACCGCACGCGCCAGCGGCAAGGTGCCCACGGCGATGCGGCCGGCGCCCTGCGCGCGTAGCGCATGCAGCTCATCCATCGCCGCCGACAGTTCGGCCAGCGCCAGGCGCACGAAGCGCAGTAAGCGTGTGGCGGCCAGCGTGGGCTGCACGGTCTTGCCCTGGCGGTTGAACAGGGTGACGCCGATCAGCGTGGATAGTTCCTGCACGGCGCGATAGACCGCAGGCTGCGACACGCCGCTGCGCACGGCGGCCAGGGAATAACTGCCTGCCGCTTCCACTGCGATCAGCGCACGCAGCTGCGGCAGCGTGACGCGGCGCTCGACCGCGGGCAGGCCCGGCAGGCGCGCCAGGCGTCGCGCGCGTTGCACGCCTTGCGCCAGGTATGCCAGGGCGCGCTCGATGCGCGCCACCAGCAGCTGGCCCGCCGGGGTGGCGACCATGCCGCCGGGGTGGCGGTCGAACAACGGCTGATCGACCAACCGTTCCAGCCGCGCCAAAGCCTGGGTCAGCGCCGGCTGCGACAGGTTCACCTCGTCCAGCGCGGCCGCAATGCTCCCGCGACGATGAATCGTCGGCACGGCCGCTAGATGCCGCAGGTTGAACTCGGGAATGGCCTCCATCGAGACAAACTATAACCAAATTGAATGGATAAGTCGCAAAACGAAATTGGATAGGACGGCTTGCCGGAACAAACTCGCCCATCGCTAACGGAGGATGGATGCAATGACGAGAGTCGTGACCCGGATCGAACGTGCCGCAGGGCCCGCCGTGGAGGGCCTGTCACAGGCCGGCGTGGCCACCGCGCACGAGGCCCAGGGGCGCAGCGGGCTGATGCATCCGCGGCTGCGGCCGATCTACAGCGGGGCGCGCATCGCCGGCACCGCGGTGACCGTATCGGTGCCGCCGGGCGACAACTGGATGATGCACGTGGCCATCGAGCAACTGCAGCCGGGCGACGTTCTGGTGGTGGCGCCGACCAGCGAATGCACCGATGGCTATTTCGGCGACTTGTTGGCCACATCGGCCCAGGCGCATGGTTGCCGCGGGCTGGTGATCGATGGCGGCGTGCGCGACGTGCGCGACTTGACGCAGATGCAGTTCCCCGTGTGGAGCCGCGCCATCCATGCGCAGGGCACCATCAAAGAAACCTTGGGCTCGGTTAACGTGCCGGTGGTATGCGGGGGCACGCTGGTCCACCCGGGCGATGTCGTGATCGCCGACGACGATGGGGTCTGCGTGGTGCAGCGGGTCGAGGCCGAACGGGTGCTGGCAGAGTCGCAGGCACGCGAAGCGCGCGAGGCCGACAAGCGCGCGCGCCTGGCCGCTGGCGAATTGGGCCTGGACATTTACAGGATGCGCGAGCGCCTGGCGGCCAAGGGGTTGGACTATGTCTGAGGGCGTGCGTGCGATGTGGATGCGCGGAGGGACGTCCAAGGGCGGTTACTTTCTCGCAGATGATCTGCCCGCCGACCGCGACGCGCGCGATGCTTTCCTGCTGCGCGCCTATGGCTCGCCGGACGCGCGCCAGATCGACGGGATGGGCGGGGCCGATCCGCTGACCTCCAAGGTGGCCATCGTCTCGCGCTCCCAGCGCGCCGATGCCGACGTGGACTACCTGTTCCTGCAGGTCATCGTCGATAGGGCACTGGTCAGCGATGCGCAGAACTGCGGCAACCTGCTGGCCGGCGTGGGCCCCTTCGCGATTGAGCGTGGCCTGCTGCCGGCCACCGGCGATGAAACTGTCGTGCGGATCTTCATGGTCAACACTGGCAAGCTGGCCACCGCGACGGTCGCCACGGCGGGTGGCCAGGTCACCTATGCAGGTCAGGCGCGCATCGATGGCGTGCCGGGGACGGCGGCGGCCGTGCCCCTGGCCTTCGCCGATATCGCAGGGTCAAGCTGCGGTGCGCTATTGCCCACGGGCAACGTGGTCGATGAGATCGATGGCCTGCAGGTGACGCTGATCGACAACGGCATGCCCTGCGTGATCCTGCGGGCACAGGACCTTAACCTGCGTGGCGATGAGGGCCGCGGCACCCTGGATGCCGACACCGCCCTCAAGGCCCGTCTTGAGCACATCCGGCTGCAGGCCGGCCCATTGATGCGGCTTGGCGATGTCACCGACAAGTCGGTACCCAAGATGACGCTGGTCTCCGCGCCGCTGCAGGGCGGTGCGATCAACACGCGCTCCTTCATTCCGCATCGCTGCCACGCCTCCATCGGCGTACTCGCCGCAGTGAGCGTGGCCACCGCCTGCCTGCTGGAGGGGTCTGCCGCGGCAACGCTGGCGCAGGTGCCCGCTGGTGTGCACAAGACGCTTGCCGTCGAACACCCCAGCGGGGCAATGGACTGCGTGATCGAACTGGACCAGGACGGGACCGTAATCAGTGCCGGCCTGCTGCGCACGGCGCGCAAGCTTTTCGATGGCGTGCTGTACGGCTGATCCGTGCACGTCCGGATAATCACTTCTGGGAGGAAGTCTGCAATGACCGCAACAGGCAACACCGGCCGCTTCGGCGTGCTGGGGCAACTCTGGTTCCAGGTGCTGGCCGGCACGCTGATCGGCATCGTGCTGGGCTGGCTGGCGCCGGAGGCTGGCGCGGCGATGAAGCCGCTGGGCGATGCCTTCATCCAGCTGATCCGCATGATGATCGGGCCGATCATCTTCGTCACCGTCGTGCACGGCATCGCCGGCATGAACGACATGAAGAGCGTCGGCCGCGTCGCATTGAAGTCGATCATCTACTTCGAGGTGATCACCATCCTGGCGCTGGTGATCGGGCTGATCGGCGTGGACCTGTGGCAGCCCGGCGTGGGCATGAACATCGACCCGGCCAGTATCGACACCGGTTCGATCCAGGGCTACGTGCATACCGCACACGACCAAACGGTCACGGCGTACCTGATGAACATCATTCCGACCACGCTGGTCAGCGCGCTGACCGAGCCACACGTGCTACAGGTGTTGTTTGTGGCGGTGTTGTTCGGTGTGGCGCTGGCGGCCATCGGTGAGCGTGGCAAGCCGGTGATGACGGTGATCGAAGGCACCTCGCTGGCGCTTTTCAAGATCGTCGGCTACATCATGTACTTCGCACCGATTGGGGCCTTCGGCGCCATCGCCTTCACGGTCGGAAAGTTCGGCGCTGGCTCACTGGCTTCGCTGGGTGAGTTGATCCTGGAGTTTTTCGTGGTCTGCGCGGTGTTCACCGTGGTGGTGCTGGGCAGCGTGGCTTGGTGGTGTGGGGTGAGCTTGTGGCGCCTGCTGTATTACATCCGCGACGAGATCATTGTGGTCGCCGCCACTACCTCTACTGAGACTGTGCTGCCGCGCTTGATCCAGAAGATGAAGGGTGCTGGCTGCGAGGAAAGCGTCGTTGGCTTCGTCATTCCCGCCGGCTACTCGTTCAACCTCGATGGCACCTGCTTGTACCTGACCACTGTGGCGGTGTTTCTGGCCCAGGCTACCAATACGCCGCTGACCTTCTGGCATGAGCTGGGCCTGATCGGCGTGCTGCTGTTGACTTCCAAGGGCGCTGCGGGCGTGGCAGGCGCCGCTTTCGTGGTGCTGGCGGCTACCTTGTCCACGACCGGCACGATTCCCGTGGCCAGCATCGCGTTGATCCTCGGGATCCACCGCATCCTTGCAGAAGGCCTGACCTTCGTGAACCTGGTCGGCAATGCACTGGCCACCGTGGTCATCGCCAAGTGGGAAGGCAAGCTCGATCGGACCATGCTTGCCCAGACCATCGGCAATCGGGCCACGCGCCAGCGTCATCTGGCCGCGAACGACGCCTGACCTAACTCACGCGGCGCCACGCCACACGTCCATCACACGATCACCTGGCCGCGACGCGGCCGGCTCGGAGGGATCATGTCCACTTTCCATCACCATCTTTGCGTCATCGCGCTCGGCGCGGCCCTCGCAGCACCCGCACTGGCGCAGTCGCCGACCGGCAGTACCACGCCATCCACACAACGCACACTGCCCGATGGCGTGCAACTGTCACTGGACTTCGTCGGCAACGTGGCAGGCAACCCGGTGGGTGGCATCGCGCATGGCGCCGAAGCGTCCTACTGGGTCATGACGCAGGGACGCTTCGATCTGGACAAGCTCTGGGGCTGGAAGGGTACCGAGCTGGATACCCAGGCCGCATACTTCAACGGCGACAACCTCGCGCGGGAAAAGATCGGCAACTCGATCAGCCCACAGCAGACCTGGCGCCCGGTGGGTGGGGCGCGCCTGACCCGGCTGACCTTGAGCAAGAAATTCGACAACGGCCTGACCCTGACGGCCGGCCGCGCGCCGGTGAACAGCTACTTCAACAATTCGCCGCTCAACTGCGTGTTCATGAGCAACGTAATGTGCCTGACCACCTACGGGCCCATCGCGGATATCGGCATCACCGCGTTCCCGAATTCCTCATGGGCCGGCCTGGTGCGATGGGACGTGGATGACCGCTGGTACATGCAGGCCGGCGCTTTCGATTACAACAACACACTCAATTTGGCTGACAAGCATGGCCTGGATTTCTCGTGGAACGAGGGAACCGGTACCGTGGTGTCGGGCGAGGTGGGCTATGAAACCAGCCTGGCCAAGGACCGCTATGCGCGCCGCTACAAGCTGGGCTTCTACCGCAATGACGACGGTGGCCGCAGCCCCTACTTCGATGCCGATGGCAACTCCGCGGCGCTGACCGGCAAGCCTACTGTCGCGCTGGACGGCGCGCGCATGGGTTGGTACGTGATGGGCGACCAGACAGTGCAGCGCGGGCAGGGCACGCGCAACCTGACGGTGTTCGGGCGCTACTTCGTCAACACTGGCAATGTTGCATCGATCAAATGGCATGCAGCGACGGGGTTCGTGAAGACCGGCACGTTCGAAGGCCGCGATCGCGATACGTTTTCCGCTTTCATCTCCAACACGCATTTCGACGACGAGCAGATCGCCTATTTGCGCGACCGCCGGGCCAAGGCCGGCGGCACCGGGGCGCCGTCGGCCGACGAAATCGTCGGCGAGATCAACTATGGCTGGCAGGTTCGCCCGGGTCTTCGCGTCCTGCCGAACATCCAGTATGTGATCAACCCCGACCCCATCTATGCACCCACCCGCATCACCGACATTCCCGACGCATTGATCGTTGGGCTGCGCGTGGACGTGCAGGTCGCCCATCTGATGGGCTGGTAGCACCGTTCTTTCGTTTCTGTCTCGAGGTTCCCCCATGATCATTGACTGCCACGGCCACTACACCACCGCGCCCGCCGGCCACGACGCTTTCCGCAAGGCGCAGGTGGCGCACTTCAAGAATCCTTCGCTGCCTGCGGCGCAGTACCCGGACATCTCCGACGACGAGCTGCGTGAGAGCGTCGAGCAGAACCAGTTGCGGCTGCTGCGCGAACGCGGCGCGGACATGACGATCTTCTCGCCGCGCGCCAGCACGATGGCGCATCACGTCGGCGACGAAGCGGTGAGCCAGGCATGGACGCGCCACTGCAACGACCTGGTCGCGCGGGTGGTCGGTCTGTATCCGGAGACCTTCATCGGTGTGTGCCAGCTGCCGCAGTCGCCGGGCGTGCCGATCGACCATTCGATCGCCGAGCTGGAGCGCAGCGTCAACGAACTCGGCTTCGTCGGCTGCAACCTCAACCCCGATCCATCCGGCGGCCACTGGACCGGCGTGCCGCTGACCGATAAGGCTTGGTATCCGTTCTTCGAGAAGATGGTCGAACTGGACGTGCCGGCGATGGTGCATGTCTCGGGCAGCTGCAATCACAACTTCCACGCTACCGGCGCGCACTACCTCAATGCCGACACCACCGCGTTCATGCAGTTCCTGCAGGGCGATCTGTTCAAGAATTTCCCGCAGTTGCGATTCATCATCCCGCACGGGGGCGGCGCGGTGCCGTATCACTGGGGCAGATTCCGCGGGTTGGCCGACATGCTGGGCAAGCCGCCGCTGGCCGAGCACGTGATGAAGAACGTGTTCTTCGACACATGCGTCTACCATCAGCCGGGCATCGACCTGCTGTTCGAGGTGATCGACGTGGACAACATCTTGTTCGGATCGGAGATGGTCGGCGCGGTGCGCGGGATCGACCCGCAGACCGGGCAGTATTTTGACGACACCAAGCGCTACATCGACGCGCTGTCCATTTCCGATGCAGACAAGCAGAAGGTGTTCTCCGGCAATGCGCGCCGCGTCTATCCGCGCCTGGATGCTCAGCTGAAGGCAAGGGGCCTATGATGAGCATTTTCCAGAAAGATGCGGACTGGATCGACTTCCATCCGAATCCGAGCAAGCCACTATTCGTGCCGCCGTCTGGCGCGGTGGATGCGCATTGCCACGTATTCGGTCCGGGCGATGTGTTTCCGTACGCGCCAGAGCGCAAGTACACGCCCTGCGATGCCGGCAAGGAAAAGCTGTTCGCGCTGCGCGATTTCCTCGGCTTCGAGCGCAACGTGATCGTGCAGGCGACCTGCCATGGCGCTGACAATCGTGCGCTGGTCGACGCGCTGCGGGCAAGTGCGGGCTGCGCGCGTGGCATCGCCACGGTGCGCGATACGGTGAGCGATGCCGAACTGCGCGAACTGCACGATGCCGGCGTGCGTGGCGTGCGTTTCAACTTCGTTCGCCGCCTGGTGGATCCCAAACCGGATGCCTACTACCAGGCGATCATCGAGCGCATCGCGCCACTGGGCTGGCACGTGGTGATCTATTTCGAGGCCGCGGACCTGGCCGAACGCTGGGACTTTTTCACATCGCTGCCGACCACCTTGATAGTCGATCACATGGGCCGACCGGATGTCACTAAGCCGGTCGAAGGCGAGGATTTCCAGCGATTCGTGCGCCTCATGGAGCATGATAACGTCTGGAGCAAGGTCAGCTGCCCCGAGCGGCTCTCGAAGATCGGGCCTGATGGCTATGACGACGTAGTGCCTTACGCCAAGCATCTGGTCGAGCGCTTTCCCCACCGCGTGCTGTGGGGCACCGATTGGCCGCATCCCAACATGACCACGCACGCGCCAGACGACGGCAAGTTGGTGGATTTCATCCCCAAGATCGCTCTGACCGCCGAACTGCAGCGCAAGCTGCTGGTCGACAATCCGATGCGGCTCTATTGGGCCGACTGATCACGACTGCGCATGCTTCGGCCGGTGTAGGAAAATGTCGCTTCTGACCGGAAGCGGACAGTTGCAGGGTAGGGATCAGGAGGATTTATCGAGGGTAGGGAAGGGCCGCTTCCGACCTTTTGCGGACCTTGAGATTCGCAGAAGGTCCGACACCTGAGTCGGACTAGCTAGCCTGGAGAAACACTCTTGAAACCAGACCATTCCTCACTAGTTGGACCGACTCGGGGGACGCCGAATATCGACGCCGCGTGGCGGATCAGCTGTGGGAGTTCGATCAGGTACCTGGACACCGGCACTGGCCGAACTGCACTCCAAACTGATCCGAATCGCCGACGAATGTGCCTTCCAGCGCCGGAATGGATGCAAACTGCATCGGCATGAGGCCGGTGTCTGACGACCTCAAATCGCCCCATTTGTAGATGCTTGATTGTGAAGAAATATTCCTTCCAACGCCGCGAGTTTAGGGCGGCAATCCCAGCCAACAAAGTGCCCCGCGCTCAACGAAGAGCCAGCAATCGACATCCCCCCGCCCTGAGTAGCGGCTTGGTTTAGAGTCCGGGGGTAATGATATCGGTGTTGGCCAGATGTTGGGCATAAGCAGCCGGGGTCAT
>NZ_JACHNO010000004.1:0-454132 GCF_014199025.1 Xanthomonas sp. CFBP 8152 | reverse complement strand
AGAGGAAGTTGCCGCCGCTGCACCTCAATCCGCCGTAGCGTCTTTCCGTGTAGCGAGCCGCCCATCATAGCCGGCTTTTTCGTTTCGTCAACACCTTGTGATGTTTCCGATTCGCCCCCGTTCGTTATTGCGGTGCTTCGAGAAGCGCCGCCGTCCTGAGCGAGGCCGCGCAGTTTATCGAGACTGCGCAGAAGTGCAAGCATTTTTTGACACTGGCATGACACGGACGTCATTGCGTCCATGCGCGGGGCCTGATTCCACGCACTTTGCGGTGTATCCGGCCTGCTCTCTCTATCAAGGTCATGGGACCGTGTGCCCGCATTGCAGCGACGTCGTGCTTTCCAGGCAGGACAACAAGAGCGTCGATAGAGAGCCGACCACGCAAGGTGCTGCGCTATCGATCATCGGCGCGCTCGGTAAGAATGCATGCACTAGATAGCGAGCTCCCAATGTCTCCCTCCCGCAGCCTGCTACGCGACCTGTCCCTGCCTGCGATTGCCGCGGGCTTTGTCACGGTGTTGGTGGGCTTTGCCAGTTCTGCGGTGATCGTGTTCGAGGCGGCGCGTCACCTGGGGGCGGACCAGGCGCAGATTGCTTCGTGGATGTGGGCGCTCGGGATCGGCATGGGCGTGACCTGCATCGGCCTGTCGCTGCGCTACCGGGTGCCGGTGGTGACCGCCTGGTCCACGCCGGGTGCGGCGATGTTGATCGGCAGCGCGGCCGGGGTGCCGCTGCGCGAGGCGGTCGGCGCGTTTGTGCTGGCGGCGGTGCTTGGCATGCTGGCCGGCTTCTCGGGGTTATTTGAGAAGGCGATCCGGCGCATTCCGATCTCGCTGGCCTCGGGCATGCTGGCCGGAGTGCTGTTGCGCTTCGGCCTGGATCTGTTCGTGGCGATGCAGAGCCAGGTGTGGCTGGCACTGGCGATGCTGGCGGCCTATCTGGCAGGGCGACGCTGGTTGGCGCGCTATGCGGTGATTGCGGCCTTGCTGGTCGGCATGGCGATTGCGGCCGGCAGCGGGTTGATGCAGTGGAAGAGCGTGCAGCTTGAACTGGCCCAGCCGGTGCTGGTGGTGCCGTCGTTGTCGTGGGCGGCGTTGTTCGGGCTGGCGATTCCGTTGTTCGTGGTCACCATGGCCTCGCAGAACGTGCCGGGCGTGGCGGTGATCCGCGCTTCCGGCTATGCGGTGCCGATCTCGCCGACGATCGGCTGGATCGGGGTGGTCAATACGCTGCTGGCGCCGTTCGGTGGCTATGCCTTGAACCTGGCGGCAATCACCGCAGCGATCTGCATGGGCCGCGAGGCGCACGAGGATCCGGCGCGGCGTTACACCGCCGCGGTGAGCGCGGGCGTGTTCTATGTGCTGATCGGCGTGTTCGGCGCGACCGTGGCGGCGCTGTTTGCGGCCTTTCCGCGCGAGCTGGTGATGGCCATCGCCGGGATCGCGTTGCTGGGCACGATCGGCAACAGCCTGGCGGCGGCCTTGCAGCGGGACAGCGAGCGCGAAGCGGCCTTGATCACCTTCCTGGTGACCGCATCGGGGCTGACGCTGGGCGGGATCGGCGCCTCGTTCTGGGGCCTGGCGGCCGGAACGATCACCTTGCTGGTGTTGCGGCCGCGGGCTTAGAGCAGCGGTCAAACCGACGGCGCCAACCCCATGTGGGCGCGGCCGGTGCGCGGAATCTTCGACACTGCGATTCTTCCGCAACATCCGCACTCCAGCGGGCGACTGCTCGCTACGTTTTGTCAGCCACTCCTGGCCGCGGCAGACGATTCGGTTGAGGGCCGCGCTTATTCTGGATCGCGTAGCTGCAGCAGCCAATGGGCGGTGAGGCCATTGGGGCTGGGCAGCGGTTCGAGATGGAACTGGCGGTAGACCGGGGCGCCGTCCTGCGCGCGCAGCGGCAGGGTGACGTATGCGGCGCGCCCGTGCCGCAGTGCGTCTTCGAGCAGCTCCACCTTGGGCGGGGCGGCATCGCTGGCCAGCAGGGACAGGATGTCGCAACCGATCAGGTCGGCCACTTCGGTCTGGCTGAGTTCTGCAAACGCCGGGTTGACGAACATCAGCCGGTGCGCGGCCGTGGCGCCACGTTCGATGATGGCAACGCCGTCGCGCAGACGCGAGAGCGAGGCTTCGAGCAAGGTGAAATCCTGCTGGAAGCGCTTGCGTTCCATCAGCTCGATCAGCACGCGCAGGCTGCGCGCCGATTCCAGATGTAGCGGCGACCAGCGCCGCGCGCGACCGCGCACGGTTTCCTGCCACAGGTCGAAGCTCTTGCGTGGCGACAACCGTGAGTTGGGGATGTCCGGCAGCTTGGCCAGCTGCGGATTGCCCGCCCATTTGACCTGCTGCACCTGCTCGCGGCGGGTCCACAGCAAGGCGCTGCGCGACTGCGGCATCAGCGGCACGAAGATGAAGCCGGCAGCCAGCGGTGCGAGGTCGGCCAGCTCGGGAAACACCTCGCCGATCGCGTCCACATGCAGGGCGCCGACCGCATCTTCGCGCAGGGCGTCGTGGTGTTCGGATTCGATGTGGTCGCGGATGCGGCGCAGCGCGGCCGCGTCCGGGGTGCTGCCATGCCGGCTGATCTCGCCGCCATGGAAGATCGCCACGCCGTCGGCGTCGACCACGTCCATCAGGTCGGGCGCCATGTCGGCGAGCATTTCCACGGTCATCTGGTCGGCGTCGTTGAAGTCGGTGATCAACTTCTCGCGCACGGTGAGCAGCACCGATTCCATGTGCGCGCGCGCCACCGCCTGCAATCCGCCGATGCGCCCGGCCAGCGCGCGGGTCACCGCATCGGTGGCATCGCGCATGGCATGGCTGGTGAAGTGCGGGCTGTAGTGGTGGCAGGCGATCAGCCCCCACAGCGCATCGTTGACGACGATCGAGGACACCAGCGTGGCGGTCACGCCCATGTTGGCCAGGTATTCCAGGTGCACCGGCGAGACGCTGCGCAGGCTGACATCGCTCAGATCCACCGGGGTGCCCAGACGCGGATGCAGCGTGGGTTCGATCGCCGACGCCCGATAACCGACATCGGCAATCTGGCGGACGCGGTTGCGCAGGTACAGCGCGCGCGCCTGGGCCGGGATGTCGGTGGCCGGGTAATGCAGGCCGAGATAGGCGTCCAGGTCGGATTGGCGCGCTTCGGCAATGACGTCGCCGTTCCACTCCTCGTCGAAGCGATACACCATCACCCGGTCGAAGCCGATCATGCTGCGCAGCCCCTTGGCGGCGCGCACGGCGGCTTCGGCGATGCCGGTATCGCGCTCGATGCTGCGCAACAGCGGTAGCGCTTCGCGCAGGGTGACGTCCATCAGGCGTGCGTCGCGCGGCTCGATTTCGACCAGCCACTGCTCCGGATACAGATGCCAGGCGGCCACCCAGGGATGGTCGGTGGGTGCTGCGCGCAGGGGAAAACGCACGTCGGCATGCAGCAGATGCTGCGCCTGGTCCTCCACTGCACACGGCTGCTCGCCGGGCAGTTCCAGCACTTGCGTGTATTGCATGCCCAGCAATTCGGCCAGCGGCACGCCGAGCAGGTCGGCGGCGGTGGTGCTGGCCTGCACGATGCAGCCGTCGGCCGGCTCGATCACCAGCAGCACGCCGTACGGCTGGATCAGGCCGGGAATATGGATCGGCTCACGCGCACAGACATCCATATCCAGGGGTTCGGTGGGCTGATTCACGGGCACGGCTCCGCTGCAAGACAGGTGTGGAAGTGGGCAAACATGCGCTGCGCGCCGTCGATGGCGGCCTCGCGCGCGGAAGACGTGTCCAGGCGTTGGTCGAGCACGGCCTGGAAACGGCGCCAGCCGGCCGGGTCGTCGTTGGCCAGTTCGAAATACCGCAAGGCGTCAGCCAGCGCAGGCTGCTGCTTGCGCAAGGTGCGCGCGATCACCCGCCCGCCGAGTTGCGAACCTTCGATGACGTAGAGCATGCCCCAGCGCGCGGCATCGTTGCCGGCAGCCGGCGCCGCAATGGGCGTCTGCGGTGGCTGCCCGAGCGTGTGCAGATCCTCGCGCAAGGCCGGGACGCGGCGGCGGTACTGCCAGCCGGTGCCGATCAGGGTGCTGAGCCAGCCGCTCAGTTGCGCTTCGAAGCCGGCCAGCAGTGCATGGTGCCGGCGCAGGATCAGCGCGTAGGCGGCGCGATCGACCCGCCCCTGCCCCAGCGCCTGCATCAACGGAACCGTTTCGACCAGGCGGTGGGTGTCCTGTGTGGCATGGCGCAGCGCGAGCGCGGCCGATGGCGGAACAGCCAGGGTGTCAGGACACATAGGGAGTCGAGGCGGTGCCGCGGCACGGAGTGCACCAGCCTAGCAGTGACTGCGCAAATCGGATAAAGCGGGCGCGAGCATAAGCTGAACAGGTAGGCATCATTCCTCTACCGCGGGGGCCGCGCCGGGAGCCCGGCCTGCCCGCCACCAGGCCATGACCCAGCCTGCGGCAAGCAGCAGACCCGCCAGCAGCCAGGGCGCGCCAGGCAGATGCAGCGGTGCGTCGCGGCCGATGAACCAGGCGAACACGTTGGCAAACAGCAGCGGACCGGCGATGCCGGCCAGACTGACCAGGCTGGTCAGCGCGCCCTGCACGCGGCCCTGCGCATCGGTGCCGACCTCGCGGGTGATCAAGGCCTGCGCGGCCGGTGCGGCGATCGCCCAGAACGCGCTGATCGGCACCCCGATCAGGAACGCGGTACCGCTGTCGGCCAACCCGTAGATGACGAAACCGACCACCCCGCAGCCAAGGCCCAGCAGCAGCGCACGGCGTTCGCCCAGCCAGCGCACCAGCCGGCCGACCAGCAGCGCATTGACGATGATGCTGCACACGCCGACGCCGGCCAGTACCCAACTCACCTCGCGCGGGCCCCAGTGGTATTGATAACTGGCGAACAGCACGAAGATGCTGGGATAGACGTAGTGCGCCAGGTTGGCCAGAAACACCACCGAGGCCAGGCCGAACACCTGCGGATAACGGCGCAACAGCTTGAGCGCGCCGAGCGGGTTGGCATGCGCCCAGTCCAGGCGTGGCGTGCGGCGTGCGGCAGGCAACGATTCGGGCAGCACGAACCAGCCATACAGCACGTTCACCAGCGCCAGCCCGGCGGCGAACCAGAACGGCCAACGCAGGCCGATGCTGCCCAGCCAGCCGCCGATCAACGGCCCGGCGACAAAACCAATACCGAACGCGGCACCAAGCATGCCGAACGCGCCGGCACGTTTGTCGGCCGGGGTGACATCGGCGATGTAGGCGTTGGCGGTGGAAAAGCTGGCCGAGCACACCCCGGAGATCACCCGCGCCAGCAGCAGCATCGGCAGGGAATGGGCGACCGCCATCAGGATGAAATCCAGGCCCAGCCCCAGGCAGGAGAGCAGGATCACCGGGCGGCGGCCATAGCGGTCGGACAAGGTGCCCTGCAGCGGCGAGCAGACGAACTGGATGGCGGCGAACAAAAAGCCGAACCAGCCGATCCAGCCGGCGGCGACGGCATAGTCGCCACCGGTGAATTGGCGCACCAGATCCGGCAGCACCGGAATGATCACGCCGAACGACAGCACGTCGATCAGCACCGTGATGAAGATGAAGATCAGCGCGGCGCGGCGCCGGCCCGTGGCGGGAGCGGAATCTGCAGGGAGGGACATCGCGCGGCGCAGTGGGGCGAGGCGGCGAGTGTAGCGGTGGACCGGGTGGCGCAGTTGTGGGGATGAGCTGTCGCCTGATACGCCCAAAGTCCCCCCTCACTGAAAGCCCCTCTCCTGCGGGCCGAGAAGGCATGACTTGCGCGCCACTGGCGCGCGTGCCTTGGAGCGCCCGCGCCTGATGCGCGGGCCGGGGCGCGCAGCGGGGGTTGGGGTGAGGGTACGGGGCGAAGCCACAGGAATTGTGAGGTGACACGAGGCGTCGCCCGCACCCTCTTCCGCCCATTCGGGGCACCTTCTCCCGGTGGGAGAAGGGAGTCGTCGCTGCTTCTTTATTCTCTTGGAACGCAGCGCGGGCTTTGCCCGATCGGGAGGCGATTGTTGCGCTTACTCGACGCTGATGGTCTGGGTCAGCGTGTGGCTGGCGCCGGGGGCGAGTTCGATGACGTCCGGGCCGGCGTTGGCCGCTTCCAGGCAGACGTAGTCGCGCCAGCCCTCGCCCACGTCGGCCATCTTGGCGGCCGCCTCTTGGCCGGGGTTCCAGGCCACCAGCGAGCGGCTGCCCTGGGTGGCGATGACGATGCGGCGGCCGAGCACCGGGTCGGTCAGGGTGTAGCGGCCGCCGGCGTTGGTGTAGATGCGGTCGCTGCGGCCGGGGTCGCGCGGGTCGCGCAGGCTCCAGTCACCCTGCTGGCGGTGGGCGGTGGCGTAGTTCTCGTACTTGTCGAGGTAGTCCAGCCCGTCCAGGCCCTGCACGCTGACGGTGAGCGCGTCGCCGACGCGGAAGTAGTTGTGCAGCGCCTGGGTGAAGCGCACCGGGGCCGGGCTGGTGTTTTCGGTGATCAGGCTCTGCTCGAGGGTGCGGCCGATGCGCAGGGTCATGCGCAGGCGCAGCGCCAGGTCGTCGAAGCTGGGCGGGGTCAGCGTGAGCACCAGGGTGCCGTCGTCCTCGCGCCGGCTCTCGGTGAGCTGCCAGGGCACGGTGCGCACGAAGCCGTGCGCAGGCACCTCGCCGGTCTGGTCCTGGCGGCCGAAGTACGGCCAGCACACCGGCGCACCGCCGCGGATCGGAGTGGGCGGCTGCTTGGCGGTGGGCGACAGCCACATCACGTCCTGCCCGCCCTTGGGCACGAACGACAGCAGCTGGCCGCCGAACAGGCTGATGGCCGCAGTGGAGAACGGGGTGTCGATCAACAGCGAGGGAAACCCGTGGAAGTCGCCTGTGCGCAGGCCGGTGAGGTCGGACATGGGGGGTGCCTTCTGGACGATGGGGGATTGGACGAATGCGGGATAGGCGGCCGGCAGCTTGAACGCAGTGGCGCCGATGGCGGCCGCGCCGGCGACCGGCGGGGCGGCGCGCAAGGCGGTGAGGATGCGTTGGCCGGGGCGACCATCGGCCGGTTGCAGGCCCAGGCGGGTCTGCTCGACCTGGATGGCGCGCCGGCTGGCGGTGCCGATCATGCCGTCGGCCTCGCCGATCAGGTGGCCGCGGGCCAGCAGCAATTGCTGCAGTTCGCGCCGTTCGGGCCGGCCCAGGCCGGGGTCGTCGGTGGGCCAGGCGGCGACCATGCCGGCGCCACCGCGCAGCCGGTCGGCGAGCAGGGCGATCGACAGCGCGTAGCTTTCGGCGGCGTTGTAGGCGTAGATCGCGTCGTAGTTGCGGAACACCAGGAATGCCGGGCCGGTTGCGCCAGCCGGCAGCAGCAGGGCGGCCGGGGTTTCTGCGGGCAGACCGGCCGGCGCCAGCGCCTTGCCGTCGGTACCGAGCAGGCCGGCGTTCTGCCAGGCCTGCAGCGGTTGACGCCGGGTGCGCCCGGCCTTGCTGGCGTCGAAGCCGGCGGGCAGGCGGACTTCCATGCCCCAGGGACGGGCACGCTCCCAGCCGGCCTTGACCAGATAGTTGGCGGTGGAGGCCAGCGCGTCGGGAATGCTGGCGACCAGGTCGCGGCGGCCGTCGCCGTCGCCATCCACCGCGATGCGGGCATAGGTCGAGGGCATGAACTGGGTCTGCCCGAAGGCGCCGGCCCAGGAGCCGGTCAAGCCATCCGGCGACAGATCGCCTTGCTGCAGCAGGCCGAGCAAGGCGAGAAATTCGCCACGGAAGAACGGCTGGCGGCGGCCCGCGCACGACAGCGTGGCCAGCGAGACCAGCAGCGGGCGCTTGCCGGTGACGCGGCCGTAGTCGCTCTCCACGCCCCAGACCGCCACGATGGTGGCCGGATCGACGCCGGTCTGTTCGGACAGGCGCGTAAGCAACGCGCGGTGGGTGACCAGCATGGCCTGGCCGTCGGCGACGCGCTGGCTGTCGACCAGGCTGGCGAGGTAGTCCCAGATCGAAGTGGTGAACTCGGGCTGGGCATCGAGCAGCGGCAACACGCTGGGATCGGGCACCAGGCCGGCGGTGAAACGCTGGAAGTCGGCTGCCCCCACGCCCTTGGCGGCGGCCTGGGTCTGCAGGCCCGCCAGGCAGCGGTCGAAGGCCGGATCGGCGCAGGCGATCAGCGGCGCCAGCGCCAACAGCGCAGGCAGGACGCGCCGGGTCGGCATCACGGCGCGATGGCCGGCGTGTGGACGGAGGTCATGCGGTGGAGCGCTCCTGCGGCAGGTCGAGCCGCCGAGGATAGCCAACCTGGCTGGTTGCAGGCGTGCAGGTCGTGATGTTGCGACGGCATGGTGTGCTGCGCTGGTCGGCAGCGACACGCAGGGGTGACTGTGCGGTGCGCACGCTTTTCAGCGCGATGGGCACGGCGCAGAGGTCGTGTGGCGCGAGTCAGAGAATGATGTTGCGTGCCGATGGAGTGGCATTGGTCCGGCCGCCCGGCGAAGACACCGCGGCAGTGCAGTCGCGTCGATCGCCGCGCCTAGCTGCCGTCGCCGGTGATGCCGGTGATCAGCGACAACGCCGGGCTGGCGGGGCTAGTGTCGGACATACGTCGGGCGCGCGCCCTGCGCGGGGCGTCGTGGCGGGGACCGAACCAGATCAGTGCCGTGGCCAGGCACGCCGGCAGCACGATCGCGAACACCACGATGGCCACAAGCACCCACTGCCAGAGATTGAAGGTTGCCATCATCGTGTCCACCCCGCGTCGAGCTCCGCCGAGGCGGCAAGCTTCCGGGATCGGCTGCGAACGTGGCGTCGAGAAAGCACGGCCGTGCCTGCCGTTCGTCGGAATGAACGGGGTGCCGGCTATCGCGTCAGATCACGCGGGCGATGGAGACAACCGGCGTGATTGCAGCAGCAACGCGGCGCATTGATCGCCCCGCACGCTCGCCGCTCCAGCCAGGCTCCGGCAACGCGCGTTGCCACGGGGTCCGTCTGACGCCCGGCGGCTTCAGGCAAACCGCTCCAGCAGGAAATCGACGAAGCT
The DNA here is from genome assembly GCF_014199025.1 of Xanthomonas sp. CFBP 8152. Taxonomy (NCBI): domain Bacteria; kingdom Pseudomonadati; phylum Pseudomonadota; class Gammaproteobacteria; order Lysobacterales; family Lysobacteraceae; genus Xanthomonas; species Xanthomonas sp. CFBP 8152. Next base: position 445,121 of record NZ_JACHNO010000004.1, on the reverse strand, counting down.
GCGTACCGTGACCGAGCGCCAGCGGGTTTGGGGATAGAGCACGCTTAGTGGACGGTGCAGCTCCCGGTCCTGAAACAGCCGCACCAGCCGGCCCGCTTCCACGTCGGCACGCAACAGGAACGCCGGCTGCAGCACGATGCCCAGGCCCTGCAAGGCCGCCAGGTGCAAGGCCGGGCCGCTGGTGAGATGCAACTGCGCGCGCGACAGCGGGCCGATTCGCTCGCCGGTGTAGTCCTGCCACTGGCCGAGCGCCTTGGCATCCATCCCCAGGCATTGGTGCCCGGCCAGGTCGGCAAGCCGTTGCGGGGTACCGTTGCGGTGCAGATAGGCCGGCGTCGCGCAGCACCACAGGCGATAAGGCTGCAGCGCGCGCGCCACCAGCGAGGACTCGCCCAGAACCCCGATGCGGACGGCTACATCGATGCCCTCGTCGACCAGATCCTGCACCCGATCGCTGAGCTGCAGATCCAGGCTCACCTGGGGATGGCGCTGCAGATACTCGCCAAGCACCGGCGTGAGCCCATAGGTTCCGAACGACACCGGTGCGGCGACCCGCAGCGGCCCGGCCGGTTCCAGGCGCTGACCGTCGGCCTGCACCTGTGTATCGGCGACCAGCTCGAGAATCTCCCGGCAACGCCCGTAGTAGGCCTCGCCAAACGCGGTCAATCGCTGCCGTCGCGTGGTCCGCACCAGCAACTGCAGACCGAGACGTTGCTCCAGGGCGCGCAGGTGGTTGCCCGCCATGGTCGGGGAAATGCCATGCGCTTGCGCCGCCGCGGCGAGGCTGCCGCCGTCCACCACGCGGACGAACACCTGCATGCTGTCCAGCAGATCCATTCAACACTCCTGGTTGCCAATCAATGCAGGATAACGGCGTTTATCGCGGCTCGATAACGGATCAGGCTGGGGGCCCTCACTCAGACGGACGTTGTCGATGGATCTGCAATTGCGTGAACACACGGCACTGGTGACCGGCGCCAGCACCGGAATCGGCGCCGGCATCGCCCGCGTGCTGGCGGCCGAGGGGGTGCAGCTGGCGATCACCGCGCGCCGCGCCGACAGGCTGGAACAGCTGGCCAACGACATCGCGGCACAGGGTCACCCGCGCCCGCTGGTGATCCCCGGCGACATCATCAGCGCGACCGAGATCACGCGCATCGCCCGGGATGCCAGCCAGGCGCTGGGCCGGATCGAGATCCTGGTCAATACCGCCGGTGGCGCACGCCCTTTTGCGCTGGAGGCCAGCGATGCGGACTGGGACGAAGCCTTCGCGCTCAACTTCGGCAGTGCCCGGCGCATGACCCAGGCCCTGCTGCCCGGCATGCGCCACCGGCGCTGGGGCAGGATCATCAACTTCAGCGGCAGCATGGAGCCCCGCGAGGTCAACGGCGCCGGCGCGGCGAAGGCAGCGCTGCAGTTCTGGGCCAAGGGAATGGCCTCGCAGCTGGCGGCCGAGGGCATCACGGTCAATACCATCGCACCGGGACGCATCAACTCCGAACAGGTGCTGGACAAGCTCCATCCCACGCCGGAAGCGCGCCAGGCCTTCATCGCGCGCCATGTGCCGATCGGCTACTTCGGCGAACCCGACGACATCGCTCATCTGGTCGCCTATCTGGCCTCGCCACTTGCACGCTATCTGACCGGTGAGGTGATTGCCGTGGACGGCGGCCTGCACGCCTTCGCCCACTAGTACGGCCGACTACCGACGTTACCGAGGGCCGGTGGGGGCCCGGCAGGCCGATATCGGCCGCAGCGTCCAGGGCCGCGGCCGCAGCGGCGCGGTGCCGGCACGCAGGTGCCGACGAGCGTTAGACCCTGCCACGTCCCGGTGGTGTCCCGGCAGCGACAGTGCCGGGTCCGGCTCAGCGCGCGTCGAGGTAATACCAGCGGCCGTCTTCGCGCACGAAGCGGCTGTGTTCGGTCATGCGCACCGCGCTGGCGCCGCCGATGCGGTAGCGGGCCAGGAACGCCACCTCGGCGGTGTCGGTACCGGTCTCGATGGCGCGTTGCACGGTCAGGCCGAGCCAGGTGGTGCGGCCGCCCTTGTCCAGCGACAGCTCGGGTGGGCGCGTGGAAGGATGCCAGCTGGCGAGCAGGTACGCCACATCGCGGCGGACGTAGGCGCTGTAGCGCGCACGCATGAGGGTTTCGGCATCGGGCGCAGCGGCGCCGGCGTGGTAGTGCCCGCAGCACTGTGCGTAGGTGGCGGCGCGGCCGCAGGGACAGGGATCGGTGGGTATGGAAGTCGGCATCTGGCGATTGTGCGGGAAGTGGGAAGTGGGAGGCGGGGTTTCTGCGCGTTTATGCTGTCGCCCCGTCGTGCGGAGCACCGCCTTGCTGGAACTGATTCCCACCGAGTTGCCGTGGCTGCTGTGCATCGCTTTTGTCGCAGGGCTGGTGGATGCGGCGGTCGGCGGCGGTGGCCTGATCCAGTTGCCGGGATTGTTTGCAACCCTGCCGCAGCAGGCGCCGTCGCTGATTCTGGGCACCAACAAGTTCAGCGCGATGTTCGGCACCGGTGCCTCGGCGTGGCGCTATGCGCGCACCGTGCGCTTTCCGTGGCGGCCGGTGCTGTACGCGACGGTGGCGGCGTTTACGTTTTCGTTTCTGGGCGCGACCGCGGTCAGCCTGATGCCCAAGCAGGCGGTGCGGCCGCTGATCCTGGTGCTGCTGATCGCGATGCTGGTCTACACGCTGATCAAGAAGGACTTCGGTGCGCTGCATCGGCCACGCCAGATCGGCCGGCGCGAACTGATCACTGCCTTGGCGATGGGCGCGGCGATCGGGTTCTACGACGGGTTCTTCGGGCCCGGTACCGGCAGTTTCCTGATCTTCCTGTTCATCCGCTTTTTCGGGCTGGACTTTCTGCGCGCCTCGGCCGCGGCCAAGGTGGTGAACCTGGCCACCAACCTGGCGGCGCTGTCGTTCTTCCTGCCCAGCGGCCAGGTGATGCTGGCGATCGGCATCCCGATGGCGGTGGCCAACGTGGCCGGTGCGGTCGCCGGCACGCGGATGGCGCTACGCGGCGGCACGCCGCTGATCCGCACGTTGTTCCTGGTGCTGGTCGTCATGCTGATCGGCAAGATGGGTTGGGATCTGCTGCATAGCGTTTAGAAATCCATACGCAGCGTCGCCGACAAGGTGCGCGGTGCGCCGGGATAATTGGTGGTCTGCGTCACCGGTTGCTCGATGTAGAAGCGGTTGGCGACATTGCGCAGCATCAGCGCCAGCTGGTAACGGCCGCCGAAGTGGTACGCCGCCGAGGCATCGAAGCGCGTGTAGCCGGCAATGCGATAACTGTTGGCGAGATCTCCTTCGCGCTCGCCCACATGCACCGCACCGGCGCCCAGGGTCAGCCCGTACAGCGGACCGCTGGCGACGTGATAGGTGCTCCACAGACTGGCGCTGACCCGCGGTACGCCGCGCAGGCGGTTGCCGGCCGGGATGACGGTGTCGCGGGTGACCTGCGCATCCAGATAGCCGGCGCCCAGAATCAGCCGCCAGTTGCGGGTGAGCTCGCCGGTGATGTCCAGCTCCAGCCCGCGCACGCGTTGCTGGCCGGTGACCAGCACGAAGCCGCTGTTGTCCGGATCGCTGGTGGCGACGTTGTCCTTGGTGATCTGGAACGCGGCGGCGGTGGCGAGCACGCGGTTGTCGAACAGCGCGCCCTTCAGGCCGAGCTCGTACTGGCGGCCGGTCTCCGGTGGTGCACTGCCGCCGGAAAACAGCGTGGCGCTGCGCGGCCGGAACGACGTGGAGGTATTGGCGTACAGCGACAGCTGCGGCGCCGCTTTCCACACCACGCCGATGCGCGGCGATGCACGCCGGCCGTCTTCGCGGGTGCGCGCGCCGTTGTCGCTGGTGGTCTGCTGCACGTCGTCCCAGCGCACGCCGGCCAGCACGTCCCAACGCTCGCCGATGCTGATCTGGTCCTGCAGGTACAGCGCGGCATAGCGCGCATCGACATCGATTTCGCGCGCCGGCACATAGCTGCCCGGCAAGGCGCCCTGCACCGGGTTGCGCACGCTGATGCGTGCCAGCGGCGCGCGCGCTTCGTCGGTGTGGCGATGCGCATCGACGTACTCGGCGCCGGCCAGCAGCTGATGGCGCAGCGGGCCGGTGGCGAAATGCGCCAGCGCTTCGGTCTGCGAGGTCGTTGCGCGCACCTGCTGGTCCTGGCGCACGGCGCGGCGCTGCAGGAAGGCGCGGTCGGCGCTGAAACCGGTGAAGTCGGCCACGTCGCGGCCGCTGTCGCCGTCCTGGTGATTGAGGATCTGACGCAGCGTCAGCCAGTCGTTGGCGTCATATTCGATGCGCCCGCGTGCGGTGCGCGAAGTGCCGTGATTGCGCGACCACGGCTCGCCGAAACTGCGCTCTGCCGGGCCACGCACCACCCCGTCGATGGCGACCAGCCCGCGATCGCCCGGGCTGGTCTGGCGGGTGTATTCCAGATCCAGATCGGCGCGCAGCTGCGCGTTCGGCCGCCAGGCCAGCGAGGGCGACACGAACACGCGATCGCCATCGGCCTGCGCAGCGCGAAAGCTGCCGGTTTCCTGCGCGGCGGCGCTGAGCCGTGCCGACAGCGTCGGACTCAGCGGGCCGGTGACGCTGGACTGCACGCGGCGCAGCCCGTGTTCGGCCACCTGCACCGATGCGTTGCCGCCGAACACCGCATCCGGGCGCAGCGTGACCAGATTGATCACCCCGCCGGGTTCGCCGCGTCCGTAGAGCACTGCGGCCGGGCCCTTGAGCACTTCCACCTGGGCGACATTGGCCAGATCGCGCACGGTCTCGGTGAAGTTCTGCGCCGGGTTGAGCAGGATGCCGTCGACCGCATACGAGGACGCCTCGAAGCCGCGGATGACGAAGGTTTCCGAGCGATTGCCCTGGGTGCCGCCGGGCTGCACGTTGGAGACATTGGCCACCACATCCACCAGCCGGGTGAGCTGCTGTTCGTCGATGACCGAGCGCGGCACCACCTGGATCGCCTGCGGAATGCGCTCCACCGGCGTCTGCGTGCGGGTGGCGCCGGCGGCCTTTTCCGGCCGGTACAGGGCGCGCTTTTCGCTGACCACGATGGCGTCGAGCAGGCTGGCCTCCTGGGCGGCGGCCGGCATGGAGGCAAGCAGGGACACGAACAACAGGTGGCGAGGCGCAGGCAGTGGGGTCATCGGGATCTTCAGCGGGACGATGCGCGCTAGCGGGCACATCTGGGCCGTTAATGATAACGATTCTTATCTTCGAGCGCCCGCCTTGCTGCGCCGCTGCTTGCGCTGCCTGCGACCGCAGCGCGGTGAGGCAGGCATCCAGGCGGCGCGCTCAGCGTTTTCCGCGCGGCTTGCGTGCAGACCCGCGCGTGGAGGCAGCAAGTGCCTTGGCCACGGGTTTGGCTGGCGCGGGCCTGGCCGCGCTACGCGCCGTAGTTGTCTTGGTTACCTTGGTTGCGCCACCCAGCGAAGTGGTGGCGCGCCTGGTCGCCACCGTCGACTTGGCAGCAGGCTTTTTCAGCGCTACCGCTGTTGTCGTGGCTTTGTTCGGCTTGGCAGTCGGTTTGGCGGACGCGGGCGCGCGCCTGGATGCCGTACTGGTGTTTGCCGGCGTCCTGGCGGGTTTGGTCGGCGTTGCCGGCCTGCGCGCCGTGCCCGCTGCGGGCGATGTACGCCTGGCTGATGCAGGTTTGGCCGATGCAGGTTTGCCCGCTGCGGTCTTCGCCGGTGCCGACTTGCCTGATCCCGCACCTCCGCTGGAAGCGGCTGTTTTCAAGGACTTCGGCGCGGCTTGAACGGCCGGCGTCGATGCCGGCGCGACCTTGCTGGGCCGCTTGCTCGCCTTGGCTGCTACGTCGTCCTGTGCAGGGAGGTCCTGAAGTGCCGCGCCCTCAGCGCCAGAGACGGCACCGGCGCTGTCCATACGCGTTTGGCCCTGCGTCGAACGCGATGCATCCTCGCGCTGCGCAGCACTCACCGCCTGCTGCGTATCCGCTACAGCTGCCTCGTCCCCGCGCGAGCGCTCGGGCAACTGGAGTCGCTGCGCCTGCTCGTCGTAGTCGATCAGCAGCACGCCGGAGTTGTGCCGGCCGCTGATTTCCACAAAGCAGGCACCGCCGATGAACGGCTCCAGCGTCATTACCGATTTCAGCGGCGTGGCCACCACCATCTGGAAACCGAAGTTCTCGAAGATGTTCATCGCCAGCGCGGTGAATTCGTTGTCGGCCTTGTCGAAGGCTTCGTCCAGCACCACCGCGCAGTAGCGCGGCAACTCGCCGTCTTCGCCGCCGAGCTGGTAGCGCAACGCGGCGGCCAGGCAGGTGGTCGCCAGCTTCTGGCGCTGACCGCCGGATTTGCCGGCGCCGCTGCGGTAGATCTCCACCTGCGCGCGGGTCTGCGCATCCAGCTCCACGCCGATGAATTCCACATGCTGGCGCACGTCCAGCACCTGCTCGCGCCAGCGGCGTGCGTCCGGTTCCTGCGCGCCCAGGCGTGCCACCAACGCGCGCAAGGTGGAAAACTGCGCTTCGGCCAGTGCGCGGTCTTCGGTCTGTTGATGCGACAGCACCGCGCGCAGCTGTTGCTGGAATTCCTGCACCTCGCCCAGGCGACGGTCGCTGACCTCGATGGTCAGCAGCGTGCCGCGATTGAACGGCACCTGCTCCAGACTGGCGTTGACCTCGTCCATGCGCTGCTTGATGCCCTTGTGGGCCTCGGCGGTGTGGCGCTGCAGGGCCAGCAGATTGTTCTTGCTCTGGGTCTGCAGCAGATCGAAGAAGCGGTGCTCGTGGCGCGGCAGGCCATCGCTCTCCAGGCGATCCAGGCGCGCGAGAAAATCGTCGGCACTGGCCAGGCTCACGGTGAAATCGCCGCTGTCTTCCGGCCATTGCTGGCAGTACTTGCGGAAGCAATCGAGCAGCTGCGCGCTGAGCCGGCTGTCGCGGCCCTGGCTCTCGGCCAGTTGCTCGGCCAGGCCACGCTCGACCACGCGGAAATGCGCCTCCAGATTGTCCAGCGACAGCGGTGCCAACGCCGCCAGGCGCTCGCGCAGGCCCTGCAACTGGGTGGGCGTGAGCGCGGCGGTGCCGGCACGGCTGGCACAGGCAGCGTGCTGCTGTTCCAGCCGAACCCGCTCGCGTGCCAGCTGCGCGCGCTCCAGCCGCACGTCCTCGTAAGTGCGCTTGGCCTGGTCGCGCAAGGTACGTGCGGTCTCGATCGCCTGGCCGAGCGCGCGCAGGCCGCTGTTGCCTTCGCGCAGCTGCTGCAGCTGTTCGTCGATATCGCTCAGGCGCTGCAGCTTGGGGCCGACATCGATCTCGTCCCAGTCGCGCTCCACCAGGGTGTGCGCGGCCAGCTGCCGTTCCTGGTCCTGCTCGCGTTGCTTGCGCAGCGCGGCCACGTCGGCATCGCAACCGGCGATGCGCTGGGCCAGCGTCTGCGCTTCGCGCTCGAACACCTTGAGCTTGTCGCGGTTGTCGTGGCCCAGCAACCAGCGCTTGCGGTCGTTGACCGCATGGCGGTCGTCCTTTTCATACCGGTCGCCGGGATGCTTGACCTGCCCTTCGCGGGTGATGGCGCGGTCGGCATTGCGCAGCGCGGCGGCGTTATCGACGCATTCGTAGTCGAAGCGACGCATCAACTCGTTGCGCAGCCACTCGGTGAAGGCGTGCTCGCGCAGCTGCAGCTTGCCCGGCAATGCACGCGCGTCCGGCGTGCGCGCATGCAGTGCATCGTTGCGGCGCACCCGGAAATACACCAGCCGCGTGCCGAGCTGGGTGCGGTTGACCCACTCGCTGACCTGCGCGTAATGGCGGTCGTCCACCAGCAGCGACTGCGCAAAACCGCTCAGCACGCGCTCGATCGCACCGCGCCAGGCTGATTGATCCTCGCGCACCTGCACCAGTTCGCCGACGAACGGCAGCGCGGCTTCGGCAATGCCGGTGTCCTCGCACAGACGCGCGCGCAAGGCCTGCATCGGTGCCGGCATGCTGGACGGGGCGCGCTTCAACGCATCCAGTTCGGCGCGGATCTCGGCAAAGCGCCGCTCATCGTCGCGGCGCGCACCCATGCGCTCGGCGATCGCCTCATCCAGCGCGCTGGCATCGTGCTTGCCGTTCTCGAGCACGGTCTGCGCGTGCGCGATCTGCTCGGCAAAGCCGCTGGCGCCTGCGGCCAGGGCCGTGCCGAGCTGGCGGCAGGCCTGTTCGATCTGCACGCGCCGCCGCAGGCGCTCGTCGCGCTCGCGCTCGACCCGGGCGCGCTCGCGTTCGAGTTCCTCGATCTGTTCGCCACCAGCGGCGCGTTGTTCGCGTTCCAGCCCGGCGAGTTTCTGTTCGTGATTGTCCAACGACTCACGCCGCTGGCCTTCTTCGCCGGCCAGCCCGCGGTCCTGGCTGTCGAGTTCGTGCAGGCGCGTCTCCAACAAGGCCAGACGCTGCTGCTCGCGGTAGCTGTCCACGCCCAGCTGCAGCTCGCGCAACTCGCCGACGCTGTGGCGCAAGGCCATCAGCGCCGCATGGTGCTCGCGTGCCGGGCTCAACGTTTCCACCTGCCGGCGCGCGGTGACCACCGCATGGTGTGCGCCGTCGAGTTCGGCGAAGTCCTCCACCAGCCGGTCGGCTGCCTCGAACGTGCGCGGCTCGTCCAGCATGAAGCCGCGCAGGAACACATTGAGATCGCCCAGGTTCTTGGCCGACTGGGTCTTGTGCAGCAACCGCAACGCCATCTCGTTGCCGATGCCCAGCGCATGCCGAAAGCGCTCTGCGTAGCCGGCAAAGCCGTCGAAATGCGCGACCTCCTCGCCAAGACGCGCCTTGAGCCTGCGCAGATCCAGATCGAAGCCATCCAGCTCGCTGGCCACATCGAAGCTGCGCGGCGCGACCATGTAATGGCGGCGCACATCGGCCGCGGCATTGCCGCTGCCGGCGATCCAGAACAGGCGAATCAGGCTGACCGTCTCGCCGTGCGCGTTGCGGTATTCCAGCACCAGCGCCGACCAGGTGGCGCCCTTGCGCAGGTATTGGGTGGCGATCTCGCCCGAGGCGCTGTCCTGCTGATCGGCCCAGGCACCGCGCACATACGACACCAGGCTGCGATCGCGCCCGCTGCGCTCGGCCTCGCGTGCGGCGGCGTTGAAGTCGACGATGCTGGGCGGGGTCAGCAATGCCGACATCGCATCCAGCAAGGTCGACTTGCCCGACCCGGAGCGCCCGACGAACAGGAAGCCCTTCTCGGCGATCGGCACCTCGGTCAAGCCGTTGAACGTACCCCAGTTGTGCACCTGCAACCGCCGCATGCGGAACTGCTGCGCGCGCTGCTCGGCAAGCGAATCAGTGAACAAGGACGCGCCCGGCTGTGCCGGCGACAGGTTGGACTGGGAATTCATGGCTCACTCACCAAAACGGGATGACGGGCAACGCTGAGGACGACTCACATCACGACTGTTTGAAGCGGGATGTTGCTGGCTCCCGATGGGAGAAGGCACTTAGTCGAGCGCAACGTCTCCCTCGCGCAAGCCGCGATACGCCACCACCAGGGCCTGCACGTCCTCGGCCGAGAACAGCAACTTCAGCACCGGCGAGACCTCGTAGCGCTCCTCGCTGCCGCGCAACCGCGACAGCAACTGGTTATCGCGCATCTTGCCGATCGCCGTCAGCACCCGTCGCGCGAATCCGGCGCGGTCGGTGGAGACGTTCTTCTCGTAGACCGACAAGGCCTCCACCAACTGCGCCTCGTCCACCACCGCACGCTCGCCGCGCGTATCGGCTTCGGCCAGTTGCTGACGCAGGAACAGCAGCAGCACCGACTCGATAAAGGTCAGCGGCGCGCTGCGCAGCAGGCTCGGCGATTCCAGCTCGGCGGTGTCGGCCTGACGGGTGAAGGCCACCCCGCCCTCGCGGTCCAGCACCAGTTCCAGGAACAGCTCGCACAATACCTGGCGGATCGCCGCTTCGTTGCGCAGCAGCGCAGGCCACAACGCACCGTGGCGTTGTGCGTCGATGCTGGGGCCGGCCAGCAGCTGGCACAGCGCACGCCGCGCGTCGAACGGCAGCGTGCCGGTGTCGCCCAGAAACAGCTCGCCGCGCGGCTGTGCAGGCGATGTCTCCGCCAGCGACGTGCGGCCGGCATCGGCCGATGCGCCGCTGCCCTCGTCCGCGTCCAGGCGGGTGTCCTCAGACCAGTTCATTGCGTTTCTCCCGGGTGAACCACACCAGCGGAATGCGTGCGCGCCGCAGGGCGCCGTCGCCGCCTTCCCATTGCACCGTTTCCATCTGTCCGTCGATCACCACGCCGTGGCGCGTGCCCAGCGACAGGTAACCGATCACGCTGCCCAGGCCCTGTGCGGCCGGGCGCTGCTGCAGCGCATCGCCGATGGTCAGGCGCGGGCGTTGGCCGAGCAGCTCGTGCAGGTCGCGGCGCAGGCTGCGCACGTCGATCTCCGATTGCGCGACCAGATCGCCCACGCTGTCGAGCGAGATGTCTGCCGCATCGGCGGCCTGCACGCGGCCATCGACCTGGGTCATGCGCGGGTCGTGCAGGCGCCATTGCGACAGCGAACGCAGGCGGGCTGCGCTCAACGCCTGGGTGTAGCCGGTGGCGGTGGTGGCGTGCAGGCTGTCGCGCAGCTGCAAGGCTTCGCCCTGCGCCTGCCTGAGCAATTGATTGAGCCGGCGCTGCTCCAGATAGCCGCGGCTCTGCACGAAACCGCGCAGGCTGCGCGCGAAGTGCTGCATCACCGTGTGTACTTCGCCGCCGCGCTCCAGCAGCGTGCCGGTCAACCCGCGCAGGAAGGCGCGTTCGCGCCGGTCCAGCTTGCGGGCGAAGCCGCGTGCCAGCAGCGCATCCAGCGCCTGATCGAGCTGGCTGCTTTGCTGGGTGTCGTTGAGCAGGCTCCAGAACGCCTCGAAGGTGCGCCCGGCCTCGCTGTCGGCGATCACGTCCACGCCGTTGAACAACTGCTCCAGCACATCGCCGCGCGCGCCTTCGTCGTCGATGATGCGTTCGCGGAACTGGCGGTTGAGCTGTTCGAAATCGTCGCGCACGCGATGGAAATCTTCGGCCAGCTCGTCGGAGAGATGGATCAGGTCGCGGGCGCGCTCCAGCGCGCGCTTGCCATCCAGCGCGGCTACGCGACCGGAGGCCACACGTTCGATCTCGGCATCGATGCGCGCACGTTCTTCACGCAGGGTGGCCAGACGCAGCTCCGGGTCGGCTTCGGTCTGGCCCGCCAGCTGCACCAACTGCTGGATCACCAGCGACAGGCGGCTTTCGGTGGCGCTGCTGCTGCTCTCGCGCAGGCCGACGATGAAGCGGATGGCCTGGGTGGCCGCGCGCGACAGCTCGTACTCTTCTTCGGCCGCGCCTTCGGGCAGGCGGCGTTCCAGCCAGCCCTGTCCCAGCCAATGCGCCAGATAGGCCTGCGCGGTGCGCGGCAACTCGCGCGAGAGTTCGTCGGCGCGCAGCGCGTCGAGCTGGCGCTGCAGGCGCTCGTGCAGCACCGCCGAGGGCAGGCGGCGTTCGCCGTCCAGCAACACCGTCTGCAGCAGGCCGATCAGCTCCGGGGCGTGGTCGGCGGCCAGCAGCTTCCACACCGGCTGCTCGCGCAATTGGCGATAGCCGGCGATGCGTGCCTGGTGCTTCATGGCGACGGCAACGGCTGCCTCAACGCTTGCCGCCCACTTCGATGAACTGCAGGAATTCGGCGCGGGTGCGCGCGTCCTCGCGGAAGCTGCCCAGCATCTTGGAGGTCACCATGCTGACGCCGCGCTTGTGGATGCCGCGGGTGGTCATGCATTCGTGCGCGCCTTCCACCACCACGCCGACCCCGCGCGGCTGCAGCACGTCCTGGATGCACTGGGCGATCTGCGCGGTCATCTTTTCCTGCACCTGGAAGCGCCGCGCATAGCTTTCCACCACGCGCGCCAGCTTGCTGATGCCGACCACCTTGCCGCGCGGCAGGTAGCCCACGTGCACCTTGCCGATGATCGGCGCCATGTGGTGCTCGCAATGGCTTTCGTAGGAGATGTCGCGCAGCACGATCAGTTCGTCGTAGCCGGCCACTTCCTCGAAGGTGCGTTCCAGGTACTCGCGCGGTTCCTCGCGGTAACCGCTGAACCAGTCGCCATAGGCTTCGGCGACCCGGCGCGGGGTGTCCAGCAGGCCCTCGCGGGCCGGGTCTTCGCCGGCCCAGCGCAACAGGGTGCGCACGGCATCTTCGGCCTGGGCCTGGGTGACGGGGGAATCGGGCTGGTCGGACTGGCTCATGCGCAGGGTGCACCCAAAGGGGGCGAGCATGGTACCCGAGGACGGGCCGGCGGCCCCAGTGGCGGTTGCGCCGGCTTGCCCGGCTTCCATGACTATTGATTCATTATTGAATTGATAGCATCCTATCTATTATGACGAATAAGGCGATCCCCCCCCGCGCCCAGCTCAGCTCCGGCCTGCTGGTCGCCGCCCGCCAGTGGCAGCGGCTGGCCGACCAGGCATTTGCCGAATTCGGGCTGTCCAGCGCCTGCACCGGGCCGTTGTTGATGATCGGCCGCTCCGGCGGCGGCATCCGCCAGGTGGCGCTGGCCCAGCAACTGGGCATGGAAGGCCCTTCCCTGGTGCGGCTGCTGGACAAGCTGTGCGCGCAGGCGCTGGTGCGCCGCGAGGCCGACAGCAGCGACCGCCGCGCCAACCAGCTGTGGCTCACCGACGCAGGCCAGGCCCTGGTCGGGCGCATCGAGATCCGCCTGGATGCGCTGCGCGCGGAGGTGTTCGGCGCGCTCAGCGAGGCGCAGGTGCAAGTGGTGCTGACCTTGTGGGAGCAGATCGCGCAGGCGCACGCGCGGCTGAGTCAGTCCGACTGAGCCCGCTGTCGGGCGTCGCGCTGCGACGCCGGTTGTGACGTTCCGGATGGCCCGGTGCGCATTGCGCACGGCGCCGGACGTGGTTGTTCCCCCTTGCCCAGGATGTGCCCGATGTACGGCGAATTCAGTCTCTACGGTGTGTTCGTTCCCACCTTGCTGGCGTTGATGACGCTGGCCTACCTGCTCAACAGCGCCATCGGCGCGCTGCTGACCCGGGCCGGTGCGTACCGACATATCTGGCACCCGGCGCTGTTCAACCTGGCGCTGTACATCGCGCTGCTGGGCGGCCTGTTTTCCCTTACCCGTTGGATGCAATCGTGAAAAAGCTGATCAAGAACGCGGGGCCGGCATTACTGACCCTGGCAATGGTGGTGGTGGCGGCCGTGGTGCTGCAGCACCTGTGGCGCTATTACATGGAAGCACCGTGGACGCGCGATGCGCACGTGGGCGCCGATGTGGTGCAGGTGGCGCCGGATGTGTCCGGGCTGGTGGAGCAAGTGGCGGTGGCCGACAACCAGGCGGTGCGGCGCGGGCAGTTGCTGTTCGTGGTGGACCGCGCACGCTATGCGATCGCGCTGGAACAGGCGCGCGCTGCGCTGGCCGAGCACCAGGCCACGTTGAGCCAGTTGCGCCGCGAGATCGCGCGCGACCGCAGCCTGCAGGACCTGGTCGCCGCCGAAGATGCCGAAGTGCGCCGCTCCAATGTGCAGAAAGCGCAGGCGGCGGTGGCCACCGCGCAATCGGCGGTGGACCTGGCCCAGCTCAACCTGGACCGAACGCAGGTGCGCAGCCCGGCCGACGGCCATGTCAGCGACCGCACCGTACGCGTGGGCGATTACGTCAGCGCCGGGCGCCCGGTGGTGGCGGTGCTGGATACCGGCTCGTTCCGCGTCGATGGCTATTTCGAAGAGACCCGCCTGCAGGGCGTGCATGCCGGCCAGCGCGTGGACGTGCACCTGATGGGCGAGCCGGTCACCTTGCATGGGCATGTGCAGAGCATCGCCGCCGGTATCGAGGACCGTTACCGCAGCGGCAGCGCCGGCGCGTTGCCCAACGTCACCCCGGCGTTCGACTGGGTGCGGCTGGCGCAGCGCATCCCGGTGCGCATCGTGCTGGATCGGGTGCCGGCGCATGTGCAGCTGATCGCCGGGCGCACCGCCACCGTGACCATCCTGCCGGACGCCGTGCGCGACGCCGCCACCGCGCCTGCCCGCGTGCCGGCCAAGGCCGCGCCATGAACCGCAGCGTGTTGCGTCCCCTGGGACTGGCCACGCTGCTGGCCGCATTGAGCGCCTGCACCACGGTCGGCCCGAACTACGCGGTGCCGGCGGATTCGGCCTACCAGCGGCCGGCCGCCAATGCCGCGTTTGGCGATACCGGCAACGACCAGGTGCAGGCCGGCGCGCCGCTGCCGGCACGCTGGTGGGCGCTGTACCAGGACCCGATGCTGGATGGCCTGATCGAACAGGCCTTGCGCGACAACGTCGAGCTGAAGGTGGCCGGTGCCAACCTGCGCCGCGCCGCCGCGGTGTACGAACAGGCACTGGACGCGGGCGGTTTCGATTACGAGGTGGAGGCCGGGGTCAGCCGCGCGCAGGTCTCGGCGCAGGCGTTCCTGCAGCAGGAAAAGCTGCCGGTGTTCAACCTGGCCGATGGCAAGTTCGGGGTGTCGTATCAGTTCGATCTGTTCGGCAAGCTGCAACGCGGTGCCGAGGCCGCGCAGGCCGATACGCAGCTCGCCCAGGCCGCGATCGACCTGGCGCGCGTCAACGTGGCCGCGCAGGTGGCCGGCAGTTACGTGGAGATCTGCCACGCCAATCACGAACTGCACGTGGCCGAGCGTTCGCTGCAGTTGCAGCAGCGCAGCCGCGACATCACCCAGCGCCTGATCGCTGCCGGCCGCGGCACCCCGCCCGATCTGGCCCGCGCCACCGCGCAGGTGGCAATGCTGGAGGCGGCGCTGCCGCCGCTGCGCGCGCGCCGCCAGGCCGCCGGTTACCAACTGGCCGCGCTGCTCGGCAAGACCCCCGGCGAAGTGCCGGCCGGTGTGGACGGCTGCGCGCATGCGCCGGCCCTGCAGCGACCGATTCCGATCGGCGACGGCCGCGCGCTGCTGGCGCGTCGCCCGGATGTGCGCCAGGCCGAACGTCGGCTGGCGGCAGCCACCGCGCGCATCGGCGTGGCCACCGCCGAGCTGTATCCGGATATCCGTCTGGGCGGCTCGATCGGTGCCACCGGCCTGCTGGCCGACTTCGGCGAGCCGGCCACGCATGCCTGGTCGTTCGGCCCGCTGATCTCGTGGACGCTGCCATCCGGCGGTGCGCGTGCGCGCGTGCGCGCCACCGAGGCCGGCGCGGACGCGGCGCTGGCGCAGTTCGACAACACCGTGCTGCAGGCGCTGCGCGAGGTGCAGACCGCCTTGTCGCGTTACGCGCAGGATCTGGACCACCTGCATCTGCTGGAACAGGCGCAGCAACAGGCCGACCTGGCGTCGGCGCAGAACCGGCGCCTGTATCAGGGCGGGCGCACGCCATATCTGTCCAGCCTGGATGCCGAGCGCACGCTGGCCACCGCCGACATGACGCTGGCCAATGCGCAGGCGCAGGTTTCGCAGGATCAACTGCAGCTGTTCCTGGCGCTGGGCGGCGGTTGGGAAGCGATCGCCGGCCGCACCGACCCGACTGCCGCGCGATGAGTGCGCTGCTGCGCGATCGCCAGGCCTGGCTGTTTTCGGCCAAGACCTTCGCCGCCTCGATCGCGGCGTTGTATGTGGGGCTGGCCGGCAACCTGTCGCGGCCGTACTGGGCGATGGCCACGGTCTACATCGTCTCCCAGCCGCTGCTCGGCCCCACCCGCGCCAAGGGCGTGTACCGCGTGCTCGGCACCTTGCTGGCCGGCGCGGCCACCCTGGTAATGCTGCCCAACCTGGTGGAAACGCCGCTGCTGCTCAGTGCGGCGATGGCGTTGTGGCTGTCGGCCTGCCTGTTCCTGGCGCTGCTCAATCGCGGCCCGCGCGGTTATGCGTTTTTGCTGGCCGGCTACACCACCGCCTTCATCGGCTTCCCGGCGGTGACCGCGCCGGAAGGCATCTTCGACACCGTGGTGGCGCGCAGCGAGGAGATCATCCTGGGCACGGTGATGGCCGTGCTGTTCGCCGCGCTGGTGTTCCCGGCCTCGGTCAAGCCGATGCTCAGCGCGCGCATCGGCAACTGGATGCACGACGCCGCGCAATGGTGCCGGCAGGTGCTGCAGCGCGGTCCGTCGCAGGCACCGCGCAACCGGCTGGCCGCCGATCTGGTGCAGTTCGAGGCGCTGATCGCCTTCGTGCGCCACGACGATCCACGCCATGCCGGTGCCGTGCCCACGCTGGAACACCTGCGCGCACGCATGCTGATGCTGCTGCCGGTGCTGTCGTCGATGGCCGATCGGCTGGATGCGTTGCAGCGCGATGGGTCGGCGTTGCCGCTCGAGACGGCCACGCTGCTGGAAGACGTCGCCGCCTGGGTGGGTCAAGGCGAGGACGCAGGCAGCGATGCGGATGTGGACGCCTTGCGTGCACGCATCGCCGCACTGCGCCCGGCGGTGGATCAGGACATCGAACATCTGCTGCTGGCGAGCCTGCTGCTGCGGCTGGAAGAGCTGCTCGACCTGTGGCAAGACTGCCGCGCGCTGCAGCAGGCGGTGGCGCACGGCACGGCGACGCCGGGACTGAAGGCGATGCCGGTTGCGGCGATGGCCCCTGCAACGGCCCCGTCCCCCGGGCGAGCCGAGGCTGCGCAAGGCGAACCCGTTGTGCGTTCGCGCGTGCAAGCGCTGTTGCCGCAGCGCCCGGGTTGGTCGCGATCCGATGCACCTGCACCCGCCCGCAGCAGCCGCCATATCGATTTCGGCATGGCCGCGTTTTCCGCCCTGAGCGCGGGCATCGCGCTGATGGCGTACTGCGTGCTGTGGATCGGCATCGGTTGGGAAGGCGGCGGTAACGGCGCGATGATGGCGGCGGTGACTGCCGCATTCTTCGCCGCGCAGGACGACCCGGCGCCGAGCATGCTGTCGTTCCTGACCTGGGCGGTGGTGGCCAGCGTGGTCGCCGGCATCTATCTGTTCGGCATCTTTCCGGCCATCCACGATTTCCCGATGCTGGTATTGGTGCTGGCGGCAGTGTTCCTGCCGATCGGCGCATTGCTGCACCGTCCCAAGACCATGCTGATCGCGCTGCCGCTGGTGGTGAATCTCACCGCGTTGCTGAGCCTGCAGAACACCTACAACGCCAATATCCAGAGCTTCGTCAACGCGGCGGTGGCGATGGTGCTGGGGATTGGATTCGCCGTGGTGTTGACGCGGCTGTTCCGCTCGGTCGGCGCCGAATGGAGCGCGCGCCGGCTGGTGCGCCAGGGCTGGCGCACGCTGGCCGCTGCCGCCGACGGCCGAGGCGCACAGGACCGGCAGCACTTTGCCGCCCGCATGCTGGATCTGCTTGGCCTGCTCGCACCACGGCTGGCATTGACGCCGGAAGGCAGCGACCTGGCCTCGGTGGATATGCTCAACGACGTGCGGGTGGGCTTGAACATCCTGCAACTGCGCAGCGCGCGGCATGGCCTGCCGCAGCCAAGCAGGGAGGCGGTTGACGCGATTCTGACCGAGGTTGCTGCGCACTACCGGCAGCAGATTGCGCACAAGCGCCCGCTGCCTGCGCCCGATGCCTTGCGTGCGCGGCTGGATGCCTCGCTGGCGCGCGTCGGCAAGGTGCCGGCGGGTGCGCATCGCGATGAGGCGCTGCTGGGGTTGATCGGGCTGCGTTACAGCTTGTTTGCGCAGACGGCGCCGCAAACCCAGAGAAACACCGGTACCGCGCCGCCATTGGCCCCTCTCCCTGCGGGGCGCTAAGGCACTGCCTGCACGCCACTGGCGCGCGTGCCCTGGAGCGCCCGCGCTACTGGCGCGGGCCGGGGCGCGGAGGTTGGGGTGAGGGTACGAGGCGAAGCCACTCGCGGTAAATGACACGAGGCTTCGCACGTCCCCTCATCCGCCCTTCGGGCACCTTCTCCCGCAGGGAGAAGGAAGATCAACTCCAGCAGGGAGAAGGAAGACCAACTCCCGACGGGAGAAGGGCAAGGCGGATCAGCGCTTGCGTTGATGCATCGCCGCTTCGTCGTCCAGCCAGTTGCTGCCCTTGTTGGTCAGGAAGAACATGTAGACCACCAACGACACCGCAATCACCGCCGTCGCGTAGATCACGAACTCGCTGACGTGGCCGGTCTTCAACGAGGCCTGGTACAGCAACGGCGCGGTGCCGCCAAAGGCGGAGTTGGCCAGCGCATACCCCAGGCCCACGCCCAGCGCGCGCACATGGGTGGGGAACAGTTCGGCCTTCACCACCGCATTGATCGAGGTGTAGCCGGTCAGGATCACAAAGCCCACGGTGAGGATCGCGAACGCGGTCAGCCAGTCGGTCTGCTTGGGCAGCTCCATCACCAGGAACCAGGTGTAGAGCACCCCGCCGATGCCGAAGAACACCAGCAGGCTCTTGCGTCCGACGATGTCCGACAACCAGCCGCCCACCGGCTGCATCAGCATCAGCACCGTCAGCGCGACCAGGTTGATGATGGTGCCAGCCATCACGTCGCCACCGGCAAACGCGGTCTGGATCATCTTCGGGCCGGTCACCGAGTAGGTGTAGAACGCGATCGTGCCGCCGGCGGTGATCAGGAAGCACAGCAGCAGCGGGCGCCACTGGTTGACGAACAGCTCGCGCATCGAACCGGAGGCCTTGGCCTTGCCGGTGCGCGAATCGGCGATGGATTCGGAGCTCAGCGACTCGTCCATGGTCTGGCGCAGCCAGAACACCACCAACGCACCGATGCCGCCCAGGCCGAACGCCACGCGCCAGCCCCACTCGGACACCTGCGGCGCATCGAAGAAATGCAGCATCACCAGCAGCGTGGTCTGCGCCAGCACGTGCCCGCCGACCAGCGTGACGTAATGGAACGAGGACAGGAACCCGCGCCGGCCCGGAATCGCCGCCTCGGACATGTAGGTCGCACTGGTACCGTACTCGCCACCGGTGGCAAAGCCCTGCAGCAGGCGCGCCAGCAACAGGATGATCGGCGCGGCGATGCCGATCGTGGCCACCGTCGGTGTGACGGCGATGACGAACGAGCACAGCGCCATCATCGACACCGAGATGGTCAACGCCAGGCGGCGGCCATAGCGGTCGGCGAAGCGGCCGAAGTACCACGCACCGATCGGACGCATCAGGAAGGTCATCGCGAAGATCGCCCACACGAACATGGTGGCGTTCTTGTCTTCCTTGGAAAAGAACTGCGATTCGAAATAGACCGCAAACACCGAGTAGACGTAGACGTCGTACCACTCGACCAGGTTGCCGGCCGATCCCTTGAGCGTATTGGACACCGAACGGCGAAGACTACCGGGAGCTGCGCCAGAACCGGCGGCGATCGGGGACGTTGGGGGTGCGCTCATGCAGTCAGAACCTTGTGGGTGGGACACCCGGCAGTATAGGTGCGCGCTTGTGTGACGCATGTAAGCATTTCGGCGCATAGGCAGGCGCCACGCAAGCGGCTAGTGCGTCCGGTTTGCGAGCGGGCGGCAGCCAACGCGGAGCGTGCGCTTGTGTCGTTCCACACCGACGTGCACTGATGTCGTCTTAGCGCTTCAGCCCGCTTTCGGCGTCGGCGCAGCAAGCGATTTGCCGCATTGGATACCGATCGATGACTAAGGCAGCACCTGCTTGAGCGTATCGATAAACGCGCGCAGGCCCGGTGGAATCTGGCGATGTCCCGGGTAATACAGCACCAGTCCCGGAATGGCCGGGCACCACTGCTCCAGCACGCGTACCAGCGTGCCGCGCGCCAGTGCAGCCATCACCGCGTGCTCGGGCACATAGGCGATGCCAAGGCCGGCCTCGGCGGCTTCGCCCATCATCAGAATCTGATCCAGCGTCAGCCGCCCCGGCACATCGATCGCCACCTCCTGACCGCGCCGCTCGAACTCCCAGCGATACAGCCTGCCGCTTGGCATGCGATGCCGAATGCACGCGTGGCGATGCAGATCGTCCGGCGTGTCCGGGCTGCCGGCGCGCTGCAAATATGCAGGTGCGGCCACCGCGATGAAGCGCGTCTGCCCGCCGAACGGCACCGCAATCATGTCCTGCGGCACCGACTCGCTCAGGCGAATGCCGGCATCGAAGCCGGCCGCCACGATATCCACCAGCCGCCCTTCGCTCACCAGATCCACCGACAACGCCGGATACCGCGCCAGCACCTCCGGCACCACCTGCTGCAACAACAGCCGCACCACCACTTCAGGCGCGTTGATGCGCACCGTGCCGGCGGGCCCGCTGCGGAAGGCGTCCAGTTCGCTCAACGCCTGCTCCACATCCTGCAATGCCGGCACCAGCTTCGCGTACAGGCGCTCGCCCGCTTCGGTCAGCGAGACGCTGCGCGTGGTCCGGTGCAGCAGGCGCACGCCGAGGTTGCGTTCCAACGCGCTGATCAGGTGGCTGAGCGAGGACGGCGCCAGCCCCAGTTCGGTGGCCGCACGCCGGAAGCTGCGGTGCACGGCCACACTGGTGAACGCGGCCAGGTCATTGAAGGTGGGCTTGGGCATTAGTGGTCAAAACGCATCAACACATTCGAATTCTAGGGCATAGACCCATCAATTCCCCGCATCTAGGGTGGTGTTCCCTCCCCACGCAAAGGCAACGCCCATGTCCAGGACCTGGCTTATCACAGGCGCATCTTCCGGCTTCGGCCGCGGCTTGGTCGAAACACTGCTGGCACGCGGCGATCGTGTCGCGGCCACGGTGCGGCGCGCGGATGCGCTGGCCGATCTGCAGACACTGCACGGCGAGGCATTGCACGTGTTTCAGCTCGATCTGCGCGACAGCGCAGCAGTGCGCAACGTCGTGGCCCAAGCCTTTCAGACCTTGGGCAGGATCGACGTGCTGATCAGCAACGCCGGCTACGGCACGCTCGGTGCGGCCGAGGCCGCCACCGATGCGCAGGTGCGCGCGGTCATCGACACCAACCTCATCGGCTCCATCACGCTGATCCAGGCCGCGCTGCCGCACTTGCGTCGTCAAGGTGGCGGGCACGTGGTGCAGGTGTCCTCCGAAGGCGGCCAGATCGCCTATCCCGGTTTCAGCCTGTATCACGCCAGCAAATGGGGCATCGAAGGCTTTGTCGAAGCCGTTGCGCAGGAAGTGGCCGGTTTCGGGATCCATTTCACCCTGGCCGAACCCGGCCCGGCGCGCACCAACTTCGGTACCGCGCTGGTCAGGACCGACATCCCCTCCGACTACGCCGGCACGCCGGTCGACGCACTCAGCCGCGCACTGGACGACGGCAGCTGGGCCATCGTCGGCGACCCGGAGCGCATGGTCGCGGCGATGATCGCCTGCACCGAACAATCGCCACCGCCGTTTCGCCTGGTCATGGGCGGCAGCGCGTACCACGCCATCCGCGATGCGTTGACCACGCGGCTGGCCGCGCTCGAAAACCAGCGCGACATCGCGTTTTCCACCGACAACCCGGCTGCCGCTGGCTGATGATGGCAACACCGCTACAGCGAACGTGTTCTGCGGTATCGCCAGCGCCGATCCGCAGCTAGCGCCCCATCCTTCACAGCCCTCATGCCGCCAGCCTTGCCAGAATGCCGGCCGCTCAAGGCCGCAACGGTCCGGGAACAGGGGTTGGACGCATGACATGGATCATCGTGGCCGCAGTCGTCACCACCTTGCTGGTGGGGCTGCTGTTGCTCAACTTCGCCACGCCTGAGAAAAAGCTCGAGCACATCCCTAGCCATTGCTACGACGTGTCCGACCCGCAGTTCAAGCGCGAGATGTCGGTGTTGCTGGGCCCGGCGATCCTGCCCGGCAACAAGATCCAGGTGCTGCATAACGGCCATGAGATCTTCCCGGCGATGCTGGCCGCCATCGGCAGCGCGCAGCGCACCATCACCTTCGAAACCTATATCTATTGGTCGGGCGAGATCGGCCGCGAGTTCAGCCAGGCGCTGGCCGAGCGCGCGCGCGCCGGGGTCAAGGTGCGCGTCACCATCGACTGGGGCGGCAGCCTGAAGATGGATGCCTCGTTGGTCCAGGACATGACCGACGCCGGGGTGGAGGTGCATCGCTACCGCCCGCTGACCTGGTACAACCTGCACCGCGTCAACAACCGCACCCATCGCAAGCTGCTGGTAATCGATGGCCGTATCGGCTTCACCGGCGGCGTCGGCGTGGCCGACCAGTGGATGGGCGATGCGCAGGACCCGGAGCACTGGCGCGACTCGCATTACCGTATCGAAGGCCCGGTGGTGGCGCAGGTGCAGGCCGCCTTCAACGACAACTGGATCAAGACAACCGGCCGCGTGCTCAATGGCGCCGAGTACTACCCCGAGCTGGCACCGGCCGGCGACAGCGATGCGCAGCTGTTCGTGGCCTCGCCGGCAGGCGGCAGCGAGAGCATGCACCTGATGTACCTGATCGCCATTGCCGCGGCGGCCAGCTCCATCGACCTGGCCGCCGCCTACTTCGTGCCGGATGCGCTGATCACCCGCTCGCTGCTGGAAGCGCGCGCGCGTGGCGTGCGCATCCGCGTGCTGCTGCCGGGCAAGCACATCGATGCCGTGTCCGTGCGGCTGGCCTCCAAGGCCAGCTGGGAGCCGCTGCTGCAGGCCGGCATCGCCATTCACGAGTTCCTGCCCACCATGCTGCACACCAAGCTGCTGATCATCGACGGCCTGCTGGTCTCGGTGGGCTCGACCAACTTCGACATCCGCTCGTTCCGCCTCAACGACGAGGCCAGCCTGAATGTCTACGACCGCGCGCTGGCCGCACAGATGACCGAGGTGTTCGAGCGCGACCTGCAACGGGCCGAGCCATACACGCTGGAACGCTGGCGCAAGCGGCCGCTGCGACAGAAGCTGGGCGAGAAGCTGGTGATCCCGTTTCGCTCGCAGGTGTAGCGCGCCCAGCGCCGCAAACGCGCGTGCGGTTACGCCTGCAGCCGCAGCTGGCGCAGCCGCCACCACACCCCGCCCAGATGCACCAGCGAGTACAGCACCAGCGCCGCGGCGATGCCCAGCGTCAACGGGCTGGCCTGCGACCCGGCTGCCGCCGCGCCCGCGCTGAAGGCGCCATCGGCCCAGCGCCAGGCCAGGCGCCCGAGCAGTACCAGCGTCAGGCCGCCACCGATCCACGGGTTGGGCGTATACCAGCCGCGCCCTTCCGCCCATTCGGCATGCGTATAGCGCAGCGACAATGCACCCAGCCCGATGCCGACCAATGTTCCCACTGCGATCCCTGGCCGAACCTGCGGCAAGCCATACACCGCGAACGCCAGCGCTGCCGCCGCAATGAGCAGCACCACCGCACGCACCGCGCTGCCGACCGGCTTCCACGGCTGGCGGCCGAAGCTGCGCCGGATACGCCGGTAGTAGAGAAAGGCGATGGCCGCCATCGGCAGATATGGCGTCAGCGGGGCGATGGCAGCAGCGGGCATGGCGATTCCTTATGCGGGGTGAGGTGACCGACGCAGGATGAAACCAGCCCCCGTAGCGAACAAGGTGCCAAGCGTCACTTTCTGCGCGCAGGCGGGTTGCCCGGGCGGCCGCCGCCGCGCGCGGCATTCGCGACGGACGAGCCACCTTCGCGCAGGACCGGCCTGGTTGCCATCGCCAGTGAACGCCCGGCCGCGCGCCAGCCATTGCCACACGCGAAGCGGAGCCGCGCGGGTAGACTTGTCGGCAGAGTTCCCCCACCGCAGTGCCATGTCCGCCATCAAGCAAGAAGCCCGTACGCTGATCGACACGCTGCCCGAGACGGCAGGATGGGATGACGTGGTTCGCGTCGTGGGCACCGCCAGCTTCGAGGCGGCCGTACTGGACGGCATGGCCGCAGCGGACCGGGGCGCCTTTGCCGCGCCGGCACAGGTGACGGCACTGTTCGCCAGATGGGGCGTTGATGTTACGGCGTGACTGGACCGTCCCGGCCGCCAGGCAACTCGCACACGCCCAGGATCACTACCACGCGCTCAACCCGACCGCCGCCGCCGCGATGGCGCGGCAGGTGCTGGAAGCCACCCGCACCCTGGCCGAGCAACCCGGTCGCGGCCGCGCCGGCCGCGTCGCCGGCACCCGCGAATGGGTGGTCAAGCAAACGCCCTATGTGCTGGTCTACCGGGTGCGCGACGACGCGCTGCAGCTGCTGCACGTCCGCCTGGAAACGCAGGACTGGCTGCCGCGCACCGAGCCGCTGATCGAACGCATCGAACCCTGGATTGCTGCGCTGATCAGCGCCCTGCTGCACGTGCTGATGCTGCTGATCCTGCTGTCGGCCTCCACGCCCACCATGACCCCGCCGCAGGGCTCGGCCAGCGGTGGCCGCACCAAGGTGGATTTTGTCGGCGACACCGCCACGCCCGAGCAACCCACGCCCTCGCCGACACCCACCCCGCCGTCGCAAACGCCAGCGCCCGTGCAACCGCCGCCGGCCGCCTCGCCGGTGCGGTCCACCCTGGTCAAGACCGCCAAGAACCCGGTCCCGCCGGCAGGCAACACCCGCCGCGGCGGCCTGGTCGAGCAGCGCCAGACGCAGCCGGTGCAGCGCCCCACCCCGCCGCAACCGCCGGCAGAACCCTCGTCGCCGCCGCAGCGCCGCCCCGAAACCTGGACCGGCCGCCCACCCGGCATGCTCGAAGAAGAGGCCGATGCCGCCGAAGACGGCATGTCCAACACGCCCACCATCAGCGAAGGCCGCCGCCGCGACCGCAACAACGCCCAACCCAGCATGGATGTGGGCGGCTACCAGGTCTATTACGAGGTGCGCAGCGAAACCCAGCTGCGCAACTGGCGCGACCAGGGCATGAAGGAAGTGGCCATCATCCTGCCCGGCACCCAGTACCGCATGGTCTGCCCGCTGGAAGTCGCGCTCAAGCGCGGCTCCAGCAAATGCCGCCTGCTGCCGCCGGACTCGCCAGAACTCAAAGACATCGGCGATGCCCGCGAGGTCATCAACATGATGGAGGTCTACAAGCAGGGCGAGCCGGTGTGGCGCGGGCCTGGGCCGTATCGGTGAGTGGCAGGGCCAGATTGGCCTCGGATTTCACTTAACTGCTGGTGCGGGGATGACTGCAACGGCAGCCGCGCAAGGCCTGACCGTTGCCACTCGCCACACGGCACCGTTCGCGGCGATGGCGCTGGACGTCATCGACCCGTGGAGTTGTTCTGGAGCGTACGGTGATAAACCGCCATTTCGCTCGCTCCCTCTAAAGTACTGTTTTGCAAGCAGCCGCCGAACGCGCCGAAGCTGCCTTCGGCGCGTTCGTCGATTACCCGGCGGTTGCAGGCATCAGCGGCCCTGGTCTTTGCCCAGTTTGGTACCCAGTGCTCCCTTGAACGGCGCCGGATTGCTGGTCACCAGGCAGTTGTAGGTCTTGTCGCTGTTGAGAACCAGCACGGACGACTGCGGCCCCTTGAAGTCCAGCCCGACCGAGAACAGCACATAGGTGTTGGGCAGCGCACTCGGTCGAAACGCACCGAAGGCATACTCACCGGACAAGCCCAACGGCGCCAGCGGTATCGTCAGCGTCAGCGGCTGCGTGCCCATAGGCGATGGCAGCGACGAGGACGCAGACATCATCTTGGACTGCACGTCGATGGAGTACTTGGTGGTGACCGCCGAGCCCAGGTACTTGGAACCCGGTGCGGAAACCTGCTTGCGACAGGCCGCAATGTCTTCGGGCTTCTGATCCTGTTGGCCCGTCTGCAGCGTGGCAAAGACATGGCTCAGCGTGACCGTGTCCGTCCCGGTGACCGGTGCGGCAACGGCAGCGTCCATGCACAACGCGGCCACGACGAGTGAGAGGCCACAGGCCGCAAGCGCACCGCGATAGCTGGTTTTACGTTTCATTTCGATCGTTCCCTGGTGTGCGATGCAAGGTGTCGGCAGCAGCTGCCGCTTGCGCCTTGAATGGACATTCGCAACGGCACCTGTGCATGACGCCAAGCGGCAGATGATCGATTGCGTACGATGACGACATGCGTCCGTGTGGGAGCACCACACCTACGCCACCCAGCCGGCCACGCCGCTGGTGGTTTCATCGTTGAAGACCAAGGCCTCGCAAACCCGGCAAATCGTCTCAACGGTTTCGTTGCGTGATGCAGTTCGGGATTCGGAAGCGAATACGGCGCTGTCCACGGCTCACGTCAAGCATCAGTCGAGGCAAAGCGGCTATTTGAAGCGCTTGGGGGCTTGAAACTTCCAGTAACGCCAGTAGAAGTGTGGTCGCCTACTTGAAGAGGCGTGGATTGCAGGAATATCTCAATGCATACATTTGGATGTGGCACAAAATGGATCGCCTGGGCAGCCCTGACGATCCAACTCAGCTATTCATCAACCATGGGAAGCTTGTAGTACGCTGGTATCGTCTGCACGGAAGGAGTGTTGATGTACCAGCCTGCCTGGGAAGGCTCAGGACCGCGCGGACATTCTATTCAAGTGATTGGTTGTATCAGGAGATCGCCATGCCACGCATCGTGCTAAACGGGTGGGCCGCAACGCTTGCACTTACCGGGCTTGCGGTGCTCCCGCTTTCATCCTGCGCCAATGCAGATACTGCACGTACCGCTTCGACACAGGAAGACACCATGAAATCAGGAGCCAGCCCAATGCTTGAAGAAATTTATGCATCAAAAAAGCCCGTTCGATTCGAACAGGTCGACGTTAGTAGCATCGTTGCCAAGTACGTTCCTCTGGGAACAACAAAGTTGGTGGTGCTGGAGACGTTCAGCAAATCTCCAACGTCAAAGATTGTTGAAGACACCCCAGGCAAGGTGGTCGTCAGGGACAATAAGGGGCAGGCAATGCTTGATCCAGATGCACGTTCCGTTGTGATGACTTTTTCTTTGGATGCCGACGGCAAGGTGACACACGTCGACGCCGTCCACATCAAGAATCAGTAAGCCAACGGAGACCATCATGGACGAGAAGATTGAAGTTGGATATCGCAACATCGGGTCTGCGCTGGGCAAGGAGTACCATCACAAATTCCTTCTCTACACAGATAAAGAGGGCAACCAGCACACCATCAGTGGCTGGACCGGCGATGAGCAACCTGGATTGCCGTATGGCCGGATGCACGTTGAGACTAATCTGCCCTACAACCGGGCCAACCCCGATCATCGCGACAATCCGAATGCGGTTGGACAAAAGCAATATCGCGAAGAGATCACACACGGTGCGGACTTGTCGGGAACCTGGGCACGCATGGTCGCCAATGCCAAGAGCAAGGATGACAAGTATCCCTACGATCCCCAGTTGCAAAACTCCAACACACTGGCCGATAGCGTTCTGCGGGATGTACGCCTTCCGGAACCAAAGAACGATGGCGTTTTCGGCCACTGGGCGCCTGCATCGGGACGACAGCTCGACGAATCGATCCAGCCCTCTGTGCCAGGATTAGGTAACTCAGGACGTACCTTCAGCGCAGGCGGAGCACCCCTCGATCCGCATCAGGAAGCGCGGCTACGCGATGACCCATTGTTCAAGCAAGCCTTGGCGAGGCTCGATAAGCTCGGCCCGGATGCAGGCGTCTACACTAATCAGCAAGATAAGGAACGCATTGCCGGTGCCCTGGCGGTCCAGGCCAAACTCAATCGCCCGCCGCTGCCCGAGATCCAGGACGTTATTCCGAATCACACAAACGGCAATGTTTTCGCGACGTACAAGAATCCAGGAAATGACATGGATGTATTACGCACGCACGTAGATAAGGCCGAAGCCGTCAAGCAGCCCTTGGCCGAGAACCTGCAGAAGCTCGAAGTTGCCAATCAACAGACCATGCCGGCGTCTACGCAGGAGGCATCACGCGCAGTGGACCAACCAAGTCATGGTGCACTTGGAATGCGGTGAACAGCAATTGGGAATGCAGTCGTATCGCCTTACTCCCGCAGCTCGCCGCCGCGGCGCTCTCCCAGCCACAGTTCCAGGCTGCGTGGCGCATCGGCGCTGATCATTGGGATCGCTCATCTACCGGGTCCGGCAGGTCTGGCCGGACCTGGAGGCCCAACTGCCGCAACAGCTCGGACATCCGGCCTAGTTGCACAGCGACCTGGCCGCCTGCCGCAAGCCTTCCGCATTGCGGACTGGGCGGATATAGGCGTCGATGTCGGATGCTCGGTCGATTGGGATGCGCATGGCAGTGATCGAATCTAAAGCGGGCTTTAGATTATTCCGGCAGTCAACAGGTACAAGCGAAACCTGAAGCCGACATTAGATTAGCTATCGATTAGGCAGTTACCGGGTTGAAACTGACGCTGGCTTTCGTTTTGGTTACTTGGGGCCGGCCCAGCTTTATGCCGTGGCTCGCGATGCCGGCCGGAGTCTGTGTCGCGTCCGGTTGATGATGTGAGCGCTGGAGCTGGCAGATCGGATACGGTGAGCAGGCCTCGCGATGGCAGCACGCGTCCGGCCGGGAACTGGCTACAGTCTGCACAGGGCCGTGTGCGCCCGCTCCATCCACCTGCGTTCCCAAGGATCTGCATGTCTCTACATCGTCTTGCCCCCCGCCTGGGTCTGGCCGTTGGCCTGTTGTGCGCCTGCTGCGCGCACGCCGCCGCACCGGCAGCGGCCCATCGCCTGCTGCGCGTCACGCTGGACGGAGCGAGCGATCAGCCCGTGTCCGGGCGCCTGCTGGTGTTCGCCACCCTGGCCAAGGACGCCCAGGCCGCGGCCAACGAGGGCAAGGATGGCAAAGCCGGCAAGGTGGAAGAGGTGGACGTCAGCCCGTTCCGCCCAACGGCGGTGGCCGTGGCGGCGCAGGAGGTGACCGGGCTGGCCCCCGGGGCCAGCGTGGAGATCGACCTGGACAACATCGCCTTCCCCAGCGGCTTTTCTGCGCTGCCGGCCGGCGCGTACCTGTTCCAGGCCGTGCTGGATCCGGACCACAGCTACGGCTACAGCGGCCGCGATGGCGGCGACCTGTTGAGCGAGGTCACCGCAGTGACGCCGGGCAAGGGCAAGCCGTTGCCCACGCTGACGCTCAGCAAGCAGGTACCCGCGTCGGACGACCCATGGCAGGTGTCGCCGCGCGCGCCGCAGGCGATCCGCGACGCCATCCCGGAGGCCAGGCTGCATAGCGCGGATGCCTCGCTGGTGAGCCCGTCGCTGAGCGCGTTCTGGGGCCGGCCGGTGTCGCTGCGCGCCCGCGTGCTCACCCCGCCGGGCTACGACGCCAAGGCCGCCACCCGCTACCCCACCGTGTATGTCACCCACGGCTTCGGCGGCAATTACAACCGCTTTGCCGGCAGCATCGCCGGCACCTGGAGCGCGATGGCGGCCAAGCAGATGCCGCCGATGATCTGGGTGTTCCTGGACCAGTCCACGCCCACCGGCACCCATGAGTTCGCCGACTCGGTCAACAACGGCCCCTGGGGCACCGCGCTGACCGAAGAGCTGATCCCCGCGCTGGAACGCCAGTACAAGATGGACGGCAACGCCCGGGGCCGGTTCTTGAACGGGCATTCGTCCGGCGGCTGGGCCACGCTGTGGCTGCAGACGCGCTACCCCAAGCTGTTCGGCGGTACCTGGTCCACCTCGCCCGATTCCAGCGACTTCCACGACTTCACCGGGCCGGATCTGTACGCGCCCAATGCCAACGTCTACCGGCGCCCGGACGGCAGCCAGTTCCCGTTGATCCGTGACCAGGGCAAGGTGGTGGCCGACCTGGAAACCTTCGCCAGGCTCGAGCGCGTGCTGGGCCCCTACGGCGGGCAGATGACCTCGTTCGACTGGGTGTTTTCCCCGCGCGGGCCCGACGGCCGCCCGCTGCCGATGTTCGACCGCGACACCGGCAAGGTGGACCTGGCCGTGGTGGCCTACTGGCGCACGCACTACGACATCGCCGCGCGCGTGGCCGCGCAATGGCCCACGCTCAAGCCGGATCTGGACGGCAAGATCCACCTGATCGTCGGCACCGCCGACACGTTCTACCTGGACGGGGCGGCGCGCAAGCTCCAGGCGGTGCTGGATGGCCTGGGCGCCAAAAGCGAATTCCGCTACCTGGACGGCCGCACCCATTTCGACCTGTACAAGGAGGGCGAGGACAGCAACGCCTTGATGAAGAAGATTGCCTGGGAGATGTACGCCGTGGCGCGGCCCAAGCAGTAAACGCGCCGGCGCACGGCCGGCGCTGTCGCCTGGCGTGCCGGCCACCGCCGCGCCAAGGCGCGACGGGCGACGATGCCGATGTCAGGCCGAGCGCTTGGGCAGCTCCCACTCCAGCTGCTGCCTGAGCACCAGCAGCAGCACCTGCAGCCGGCCGCCGCGGACCAGGGCAGCCGGCGTCTGCCCGTCCAGCGCGTTCATCGGCTTGCGGAACCAGCCGATCAGCGCCTCGTTGTTGCCGCCGTTCAAGGCCCAGGCGTGGCAGACGATCTCGCCCAGGTTCTCGATGCCGGTGCTGCCCAGCAGCTTGAGGTGCTCCGGCGTGAAGGCGAACAGCGACAGCACCAGCTCGGCGTCGGCCGCCTTGCCGTGGTCGACTGCCATCTGCTGGCTGTGCGCGGTGCTGTAGATCGACGCCTGCGCGCGGAAGTCTTCGGCACGCCGCATGCCGGTGAGCAGTGATGCAATGAGATCGGCGCGTTCCATAAAGCAGTCCAACGGTGTGATAGCGCGCACGCTATCCGCCTCGTCGCCGCCGCTCAATCAGGAGTCTCCTGACAGCGAAGGTGGGCGTCAGCGGCCGTTGCATTACGCGCCGGCCGGCGTGAGCCGCGTCGGTGGCCCGGCGGCAGCGTGGGCAGCCGCTTTCCGCACGCGCGCCCACCCGCAAGCGGCGCCACCCATGGGCCGTGCTTAACGTGCACATTGCTAGCATCCGGGTGCGTCACTGGCAGCAGCCCGCGACCGCAGGGCTGCAGTATTGGAGTGTCATCTCACAAGGAGTTGTCAGATGCCCTGGAAATCCGCTCTTGCCGTGCTTGCCCTGTCCGCCGCCGCACTGCCGGCGCTGGCCCAGTCCGACCGGCAAGTCGCCGAAGACATGCTCACCCGCTCGGCCAATGTCTGCCCCGGCCACAGCACCGACCGCACCGCGCCCACCGTCAGGGCCGTACCCGTGGGCGCATTGCGGGTGATGCTGGAACGCAGCCTGGTCATGTGCCCGGACCGCCGCCTGGATGCCGCCGCGCCGGCGGTGTTCTACGGCCGCCTGGGCGTGTTCGCCTGGAACCCGGAAGTGCCCGCCGGCAAGACGGTGATCGTCAAGCAGATCGACACCATGACCCGCAACGAGGACTACCCCGCCGAGACGCTGGTGTGGGACGCCAAGGGCACCGCGCTCAAGCAGCAGACCGTGCCGATGTTCGAGCCCCGGCCGGGTGCGGCGGTGTTGTACAAGGTGCGTTGAGGCTGACGCGATTGCACGCGGCGCCCGGTCAGACCCTGGCGCCGCGCTGCCCGCTCGCTTCGACCGCATCGGCCGGGCCATCGCCACCGAGCCGCTGCTCGTAAATCTCATCGACCACACCGCGCACCGCGCGGGCGGCGTTGAAGATGCTCTCACCCAGAACCGACAGACTGGTGGCGTCCAGCGGCTTGCCGCTGCACACCGCCACCATGTCGCTCTGCGCAGTGATCGTGCGCAGCAGCGTATGGAACTGGTCGATCTGCTGCAGGGTGACGCCGAAGGTGAAGGGCTCTGCGTGCGCTTCTATCTTGGCCGCTGGCCGCACGCGCTGCCGAGTATTGGTCGTAAGGGCTCTCGAAGTGGTCATGCCGTCTGTCCTCGACGTGAGCGGACGGGATGTCCGCAAAGCCACCGTAGCGCGCTTTTTCGGATATCTGAAAACCAGATATTTCGCCTGATTTTTTAGCGAAGCACAGGTTTGCGTCTCAGTCCGATCTTGTCGGTTCGATCGTCGCGGTGAAGCGCCGAGGCTCGCCGGTGATCGGGTCATCGAATGCCAACGTATGCGCGAACAATTGCAGCGGCCGTTCCGGATCATCAGGCCGCTGATCTTCCAGCTCTGGATAGAAACGGTCATGCAGGATCGGCGCGCCCAGCGCGGCCATGTGCACGCGCAACTGGTGCTTACGCCCGGTGACCGGCTCCAATCGATACGTCCATGTGTCTGCACCGCGCGCGACCACATCGATCACCGTCTCGCTGTTCGGCTCGCCCACGCCCTCGCGCATACGGAAGAACGGCTCGCCCGGCTCCAGCCGGCTGCGATGCACATACGGAAACCTCAGCCCCGGTAGCGGCGGCGCCACTGCCAGATAGTGCTTGCGGATGCGTCGCTCTCGGAACAGCGCCTGGTAGATCCCGCGCGTGGCCTGGTTAGCAGAGAACAACACCAGTCCCGCAGTGTCGCGATCGATGCGGTGCAGCGGTACCAATGCGGGATTATCGAAGCGGCGCACCAACCGCGTCAGCAGTGTCTGGTGCACGTAGGCACCGGCTGGCACCACGGGCAGGAAATGCGGCTTGCACGCCACCACCAGGTGCGCGTCCGCATGCACCACCGTCTCGGCAAATGGAATGACCTGCTCGTCCATTACCTCGCGGAAGTACAGAATCTCGGCACCCAGGCGATACGGCTCAGAGACATCAAGCGCGCTGCCTTCGGCATCCAGCACACGCCCCCGCGCGAAGCGGTCCTGCCAGGTGGCGGCATCCACACCCGGAAGGCACGCGCATAACGCTTCCAACACCGTGGACCAGGGGCCGGGCGGCAACTGGAACTGGCTGGCGGGGAGGCCATCAAGCATCGGGCGTGCTGGAAGCATGACCATAACAAGGCGCGCTTACACGGAGAGGGATGGAATCGTACCCTGCCCGCGTTTTCCGTTCTCTCCTCATTCCTGCAAAGGTGAACAGAAAAGCCTCAACCAACGAGTGACTGCCAGGCGATACGCATGACGCCACGTTAGGCAATGCCGCAACTCCATACCAAGTAGATGGGGATGCGCTGTTGCTTCAGACACCAACCGGTCTTGGGCGCGCGGAAGGCGTTTCGGTTCTTCAGTAGTGACTTTTGCCAACAGCCTACCTGCGATTTTTTCGTACCGTAAGCGAATTGAAACTGCTGTTTGCAGTAAAGTCGCTGTGCCCTACGCCCGACTCGCCGATAGCGAAGATCAAGGAAGCGTTCAATGACAGCTCAAAGAACATTCAAAAAAAAAAAAAAAAAGATCATGCGTTGCATGTCACTTACCGTCGTCGCGCTGAGTGCAGCATGCTCGAATGCTTCGCCACCGGCTGGCGCGACGGTCGGTAACTTTGCAAACAAGTGGGCGTACGCCACAGCTTGTGGTTCTGGCCACTTTCTGAGCGTTGACCTCCATCAGCAGAAGAGCCATGTCACGGGAGAGTGGAGCGAAGGAACCAACGCGCGTGGAGGGGGCGGAAAATTGGAAGGGGATGTGCGTAGCGGAAAGCTCTACGTTCGCTACTGCAGCGATGATGGCGAGGCAGGCTATGAGGCATGCCCCAACTTCTCGGGGGCGGAAGATTACTTCGTTCTTGAAAAGGGGGCCCTGGTTCGCTACCAGAAGTTCGGCAATACATATAAGCGAGATGTCGCCTTGCACCCTGATATCAAGGTCAAGCAGATTCCATCCGAAACCTGTGCGGACACGGAGAGCGACTCATGAGCAGGCTGACAGATCAGGAATTGCGGGCCACGCTGTACTTTGCTGTCGGCGTGTCATCCGAAAGCGGATATGCCGCTTATCGATTGGAGGTCGCTGGCGACAATCTCAGGACACCGTTGCTGGAGCCGGCCGACAACAGTGGCTACACGATCGGCACCATCCAAACTGACTTGGGGCAGCACTATCAGCCGAACATGCCCAACGGGGAGAACGTTCCAAGGGACCTCGTGAATGCCTATCAACAATGGGCGCATGGGCAACAGCAAGATCTTGTTCTGAGCCAACAGCAGATTGATCAGACAATCGCCGATCTTGGCCGTAACGGCCGCGCTATCCGCGTTGATGCCGGTCGGCCTCTCGATGCTGAAGTGAAATCCAGGCTGGACACTTTCCTTTCTTCCAACGAAGGCATCAGTTGGGTACATCAACGCGATGTGGCGCAAATCGACAAGCTGATGGATCGCGCTATCGCGCCCTTGCAGCGAAGTGAGCTCTACCAGAACGCGTCTCTGGACGACCAAGTAAAGTTGGCGACGATGGTTGGGAAAGCCTACAACCAGAATGAAACGCGCACCACGCCGATGCCCGCAGCATTGAGGCAAACCAGTACCATTCGCTCGCGGATGTGAGTGCCGCCATTGATGATCTGAATCCAAGGGCGACTGGACGTGGCGACTATCTGGAAGCTGGGCGAGACAAGGCGCTGGAGGGCGCTGATGTGGTAAATGCATTGCGCAATGCGGATTCGCGTAGCCCGCTCGCAGCAGCATGGACCAATGTGGTCGCCAACCCGCTTGTGGATCCGACAACACTCAATGCGCCGCAGGCAGGCCAAAACTTGGCGCACGAATACCATGCGGTGAAAAACCTGTTTCTGCACTACAACCGTGCAGAGGAATTCGTGAGCGCGCTGGATCGTGGCGCTACCTATCAGAATGCTTCAACGGACCGGGCAGACCCAACGCGATTCAATGGCGCCGGCTTTTATGCTGCCGGTAACGACTTGGTGACCTGGGACAAGACAGGTCGGGGTCACGCATTCTTGAATGATGCTTGGAGCGGCGTTGAGCGGCAGAATCTTGCGCGAGTGCGCAACGATGACGGCACCATAGATCTGAACATCAACGAAAATGGGCAGGCGCGTAGATTACTGCACGTCGATCCACACGCAAATCCATTGCGCGGAATGGAAGCACCAGCGCAACCAGCGCCGCATGATCAACCGCCCGTGGTGCCTAGGCATGGTTCCTTACTTCCATCACAGGACCCGCTCCATCGCCAGGCCGAAGATGCCGTTCGCCGCCTTGAGCAAGGCCTCGGCCGGGAGTACGACGACAACAGCGCACGGCTGGCAGCAAGTAGCGCGTACTTAGCTAAAGAGAATGGGCTGACAAGAATCGATCATGTCGTGCTGAGCGAGAACTCTAAGTCTGTGCGACAAGGCGAGAACCTGTTCGTTGTAGAGGGGGCGTTGAACGATCCCGCACACAAGATGGCACACATGAAGACCAATGACGCCATCGCACAGCCGGTTGAACAGTCTCTGGCGCAATTGCAGTCCTTAGGTGAGACGCAGCGGCAGCAACAGTCCCAGCAACAAGAGCAGCAGCGCGAACAACCGATCACTCCGCCGCCTCGGATGGCATGAGAAGGCGCGAAGTGACTCTGGTCCTGAGATTTCGCGATGGAATTGATACGCCCACGCGCGCAGGCGCGCCGAAGGATGCATAAGCAGCCTCAAGCGCCGGAGCGGCAATTGGGTTTCTTGCGTTCCAAGCGCGTGGGGCTGATGTCTGGTGGGACGTTGCTCGCAACGGCGCAGATACGCTGCTGACAAAACCTGTTACAGCGGCTATGGTCGAAGCTGGAACGGGGGTTCTGGCATGGGACGCAGAAAGAAACAGGGTGGATTCGAAGCGTTGGCCGCATTGCCGTGGCCGGTTGGCTTCGTTATGGGAATCGCTGCGTACCTGATGGTGCGCTATGGCATCGGCTGGTGGTTCTCTCACCACGGCGGGATGCTTTCGCAAGGCCTCGCACAGCAATCGAGTGGAATGTTCGCTCCATTTGCGTGGACGCTGCTCGGCGTCTGCTGGCTTGCTGCGCTGCTCTCCTATCTGGGCACACGCAGCCGGCGGCGCTTTCTGGAAACACGCACAAGCCTGGAGAGCCTGGCCGCCGGCGGCTGGCGCCAATTCGAACTATTGGTGGGCGAAGCGTTTCGCCGCCAAGGCTACAGCGTCGAAGAAACCGGCCTGGGCGGCGCCGACGGCGGCATCGACCTGATCCTGCGCAAGGACGGCCGCCGCACGCTGGTGCAATGCAAACAGTGGAAGCGCCAGCAGGTTGGCGTCAGCGTCGTGCGCGAGATGTACGGCCTGCTCGCCCATCACCAGGCCCACTCGGTCAAGATCGCCTGTATCGGAACCTACACGAAAGATGCAGAGCGCTTCGCCGAAGGCAAGCCGATTGAGCTGATTGGCGGCGAGCAGTTGTTGCAAATGATCAGAATGTTGCAGCAGCACGCCACAGCACAACCGATGACGCCATCCGCACGCATCGAGCCCATCTTTGCTTCACCCAATGCTACTGCGTCCGCTGCCGTTGCCAACCCAAGCTGCCCGCGCTGCAACAGCGCGCTTGTGCAGCGAAGGAACCGGCGTACTGGCGAGAACTTCCTGGGCTGCAGCCAGCGCTGGCTGCGGCACTGTTGGTGAGCGGTTGCGCCAAGGAGGAGGGCGAGAAGTTCGTCGGCCACTGGGTCAACGTGCAGACGCAGGAAGAGACAATGGACATCGAGCGCAATGGCGAGACCTTCATGGTCCGCAGCACCACGCCGAAGTTCTTCAGCCGCAAGCCCAAGACCGAGAGCTACCCGGCGGTCTACAAGGACGGGGCACTGCAGGTGACCAATGATGGCGAGACGGTGAACTTCGCCATCGACGCGGCCAACGGCCACCTCAACACCGGCGGCGAGCAGTACCAGCGCGTGCCGGCCAAGTAAGGCCGCCGCTGTCGCCAGCGCCCGCGTGCCGACGTTCCCCGTCGCACGCGGGCGTTTGCGTTTGTGGCCCAGCCGGCCACGCCGAAGGGCTACTGGTGCACGCTGCGTCGCGCGGGCGCCGGGCCGGACACACCGCCCGTCGCCCGACCTTGCGCTGCCGCTGCCATTCCACCCCGCGCAAGCCGTACAGTGCGCAGGCACGCCAGGTCATGGCGCTGCCCAACCGATCAATCCAGCAACTACGAGGGTGTCATGAGCAAGGGGATGGACCAGAAGAAGAGCCAGAAGAAAGAGCCGACCAAAACGCTGAAGGAAAAGCGCGCGGCCAAGCAGGAAAAGAAGGGCAAGTAAGCCGCCCGGCCTGCCAGACGGCAGACGAGGTCGGGCGGAGGCCTGGCCTCGCGTTTTTGGGATGACACCAAGCATCAGTGTGCGCGTTCCTGCCTGCGCACGATCACGCTGCGCTGCTCCGCGATCGACAGGCCTTACAGGTCACTGGGCGTGCTCTGTTGTCAGCGTGACGTGCGAGACACCCTTCCCCTCAAGCCGCCAGCCGCTTGATCCGTGACGGCAGGTCGCCCAGCGCGCGGTGCGCCTGTTCCAGCTCGTCATCGGCTTGCAGGCTCAGCCAGAAGCGCTCGGTCGTGCCCAGCGCTGCGGCCAGGCGCACTGCGGTGTCGGCGGTGATACCGCGCTTGCCCAGGACGATCTCGTTGATGCGGCGCGGCGGCACGCCGGTGGCCCGCGCCAGTGCGTTCTGGCTGATGCCCATGGGCTCGAGGAACTCCTCAAGCAGGATTTCCCCGAGGTGGATGTCGGGTAGGACTGTCATGGACAGATGCCTCGCGCTCAGCGGTAATCGACGATGTCGACCTCGACGACATCGCCCTCCCGCCATCGGAAGCAGATGCGCCACGGGTCGTCGATCCGGATGCTGTCCTGCCCGCACCACTCGCCCTTCAACGCTTCGCGTGCCGCGGACACTCGCCCAGCGTCGGCGTGCGCGTCCTGTGGGGAAGGGATGGGCGGCTGCGGGCGTCAGCGGCTCCAGAGCCGGCTGTAGTCGTGGGTCTCGAAGCGCTCGACCAGGGCGTCGATGAACAGGCGCACCTTGGCCGGCATGAAGCTGCGGGTCTGGAACGCGATGTTCATCGTCAGCAGCGGCAGGCGCCAGTCGTCGAGCACCGGGACCAGGCGGCCAGCGGCCAGGTGCTCGTGGACGATGTACAGGGGTTGCACCAGGATGCCGAGATCGTCAAGCGCGGCCTTCACCACGATCTGCCCGTCGTTGGTCGAGATGAACGGCTTGACCGCCCAGGTCACGGCGTCGTCCCCGCGGGTGAACGGCAGCTCGAACGGGTTGTCGGCGTAGTCGTAGATGAGCAGCTTGTGGTGCTGCAGGTCGGCGGGCGCCCGGGGGATGCCGTGGCGTTCCAGGTAACGCGGCGTGGCCGCCAGCACGCGCCGGGTCTCGGCCAATCGGCGGATGGTGATGGCGCGGTCGGCCTCGAACTGGCGGGTGCGGATGGCGACGTCGACGTTGTTGCCGATGATGTCCAGGTAGCGGTTGGCGGCGAGGATGTCGATGGTGATGTCGGGGTAGCGCGCGGTGAATTCCGGCAGCAGCGGCTCGATGTGCAGCAGGCAGAACGACAGCGATGCGGTCACCCGCAGCAGTCCCTTGGGCCGCACGGCGATGTCCTGCACCGAGGCCTCGGCCTCGCGCAGGTCGCCGAGGATCGAGCGGCAGCGCCGGCGGAATTCGTGCCCGGCCTCGGTGAGGAACATCTGCCGCGTGGTCCGCTGCACCAGCCGCACGCCAAGGCGCTTCTCCAGCTGGTGCAGGTAGCGGCTGGCGGCGGACACCGAGATGTTGAGCTCCAGCGCCGCCTTGCTGAGGCTGCCGGAATCGGCCAGTTGCACGAACAACTCGATCTCGCGGAACTGATCCAAACGTCACCGGCCGGAGGAGAGAAGGACGCGCCGCGCGTCCAGATCGCGGGCCCGGGGATGATAGGGCGCGGCGCCGACGCTTGGGAAGGCGCGCGACCGCTGCGGGAACCCGCAGCGTCGGGGCGTGTCGGCCCATCGTGCGTGGCCGCTAGAAGGTGATCTCGGTGCGCACGCCGACGATCACCACGTCGTCGCGGCGGCTGATCCCGCCGGGATGCCGGATCCACTGGATGTCGGGCCGGATCATGACGACGCTGCCGAACCGGAAGCTGTAGTAGGCCTCGATCGTGCGTTCGCCGTCGCCGGGAAGCGGTGCCTGCTGCCCCAGCGCGAGCCGTTCCGCGCGGTAGTCGGCCACACGGTCGTTGAGATGGTTGAAGGCGATCGCGACGCCGACGTCGTCGAGCGGGCGGCGCGCGGACGCTCCGGTATAGACGAACGTGGCGGCGAAGGTGCGGTCCACGGTGCTGGTGGCCCGGTCGGCGACCGACGCCTTGACCACCGCGCGCAAGCCGCTCTTGGCGCTCTCGCCGCGGCCGCGGGTGAGCTGCCGCACGGCACTGACGAACGCGCCGTGCGCGCCGTCGCGCCAGCGGAACGGCAGCCCGCTGGCCGAGGCCGGCCCGCCGGCGATGTCCGCGTAGACGTCCTGGCGGTCGGCGCCGCTGTACCAGCCACCGATCGTGTACTCGCTGATGCGGCCATCCGCGCTGGTCGGGTTCCAGCCGAACTGGAACGGCACCAGCACGCCGCTGCCGCCGCGGGGACTGAGTGCCTCCCACAGGTTCCCGCGCAGGTTGCGTTGATTGACCTGGTAGGCGCCGATCTTCAGGTAGCGGGTGGCGTCGAGGTTGCCCTGTACGGTGATGCCCCATTGGCTGATCGGCCAGTTGAACCAGTAGTCGGCGACGTAGTTGCCGGGCTGATTGGCGCAGAACGACAGGTTGGTGAAGCTGCATTCGGTGGCCTGGAAGTCCTCGCCGGGAGCGAGCCGGCCCAGCCGCAGCTGGAGCCGGTTGCCGAACAGCGACTGGTCGAGCCAGAACTGGGTCAGGCGCAGGTCGTGGCCACGCCCGTAGATTTCCTGGGGCCCCAGCAGCGCGCCCACCGCGGAGCGGTCGTTGATGTTGTCGCCGTCGCGGTAGGCGAGGCTGGCGGTGATGCTCGCGCCGGGCCATCCGGCCAGGCGTTCCATGTCGAACAGGGTGGTCAGCGCGATCTGTCCGGCGTGGACGAGGTCGTGGTCGTCCACACCCGAGACCGCTGCCAGGTCCTCGGAGCGGTAGCCGAGCGCGAACGTGATCCCGCGCGCTTCGAGGTCGGCCTTCCAGGCGGCGAATCCGCCCGGTCCGGGCGATGTCTCGGGCGGCCGTTGCGGCGGGGCCGCGGCGGAGGTCGCGGTGTCGCCGTCCTGGGCCAGTGCGGCGGCCGGGCCGGCCGTCAGGGCCACTGCGGTCAGCAGCAAGGGAACGTATCGGGGGCTGCACATGGGGTCATCTCCCTGGCGAAGGGCGGCGCGCGAAGACACGCCGGGTGCGCGGCACCCGGCATGAGGCGGAATGGAATGCGTCGCTGCGGGGCCGCCGGGACGAGCGGCGCCCGCGACAGCGGTGGACCGGTCAGGGCTGCGGCGGCACGCCTTCCCATGCCCGCTGCAGCAGGGCCCGCAACGGTCCGGCCTCGATCGGACGCGGGTTCCAGTACGGATTGGACAGCGCGATCTCGCACGCGCGGTCGAGGTCGGATGGCTGCAGGCCGATGTCCTTCAGGCCGCGCGGCGCGCCGAGCCGGCCGGCCAGGCGATAGAGGCCGCCCGGCGCATCGGCCTCGCCGATGGCACGGGCGATGCGGGTCATCGCCTCGGGCGCGGCCGCGGCGTTGTAGGCGAGCGCGTGCGGCAGCACGATGGTGTGGGTCTCGGCATGGGGCAGGTTGAAGCTGCCGCCGAGCGTGTGGCAGAGCTTGTGGTGCAGGGCCATGCCTACATGACCGAGGACGCTGCCGCATAGCCAGGCGCCGTAGAGGCACTGCGAGCGCGCCGCGTCGTCGTGCGGCCCCTGCTCGGCGAGGCCCTGCAGCCCGCTGGCCAGGGCCCGGATGCCGTCCTCGGCCATCAGTGACATGACCGGATTGCCGTCGCGCGCGTACAGGCCTTCGGCGGCGTGGGCGATGGCATTCATGCCGCTCACCACCGACAGCGGCAGCGGCAGTGTGGCGCTGAGGTCCGGATCGTAGAGCACGGTGCGCGGCAGGACGCGCGGGTCACGCCCGGTCTTCTTGATGCCGCCCTCGGTCAGCCCGTAGATGGAGGTCATTTCCGAGCCGGCGTAAGTGGTCGGCACCGCCAGGATCGGCAGCGACGATTCGAGGGCGATCGCCTTGCCGAGCCCGATCGTCGAGCCGCCGCCGATCGCCACTGCGCAATCGGCACCGAGGTCGGCCGCGAGCGCCCGCGCCTTGCGCGCGCCCTCGATCGGCACGTGCATCTGCGCGCCGTCGTGGATGCCCGCGCTCAGGTCGCCCAGCAGCGCCGCGACCCGCTCGGCCTGCGCGCGCTGGGGCGGCGTGCACAGCACAAGCGCACGGCGGGCACCGAGCGCCTGCACCTCGCTCGCGACCGAGGCGACGCTGCCCTTGGCGAACACGACGCGGGCGGGCTGGGCGACATAGGTGAATTCGTACATCAGGTTGTCCTCTGCAAGGGGCGGCTCATGCGGCGGCGTCCACCGGGTAGTCCACCTGGAACCGCGCGATGCGCGCCCCCAGCAGCGCGTCGCGCAGACGCAGGTGCTCGGGATGCACCGCGTACGCGTCGAGCGCTTCCTGGCTCTCGAACTCGGTGTAGAGCACCATGTCGCACGCGTAGTCGACGTGGCTGCAGTCGAGCCCGACCTCGAGCTTGGCCAGTCCCGGGATCAGCGCGGCCATCGCCTCGAAGCCGGATTTGACCCGGGCGGCCACCTCGGCCTTCTCTTCCGCGGTCTCGCCGCGCACGTTCCACATGACGATATGCTTGATCATGGATGCTCCAGACGGGGGGGAGGGGCAGGCGGGTCAGGACTTGTTCTTCTGGTAGATGTCGATGAACACGGCGGCGAGCAGGACCAGGCCCTTGATCATCTGCTGGTAGTCCACGCCGAGGCCGAGGATCGACATGCCGTTGTTGAGCACGCCCATGATGAAGGCGCCGATCACGACGCCGAGCACCTTGCCCGCACCGCCCGAGGCCGAGGCGCCGCCGATGAAGACCGCGGCGATCACGTCGAGTTCGAATCCGGTTCCCGCACGCGGCGTCGCACTGTTGAGGCGCGCGGCGAAGATCAACCCGGCGACGGCCGCGAGCAGGCCCATGTTGACGAAAGCGACGAATGCCACGCGCTCGGTGTTGACGCCGGACAGCCGTGCGGCCTTCAGGTTGCCGCCCACCGCGTAGATGCGCCGGCCGAGCACCGTGCGGTTCATCAGGAAGGTGTAGAAGGCGATGAGCACGCCCATGATCACCATCACCGTGGGGATGCCGCGATAGCTGGCCAGGGTGTAGCAGAACACCAGCAACAGCGCGGCCACGGTGCCGTTCCTGAGCGCGAACACCGACAGCGAGGGGACGGTCGCGCCGCGCGACAGCGAGCGCGCGCGGGCGCGGACCTCGACGGCCAGGAAGGCGAGCGTGGCCAGCGTGCCAATGACCAGCGACAGCAGGTGGAGGCGGTGGGTCGCGAACGGATCGGGCAGGAATCCGGAGCTGATCGAGGTGAACAGCGGCGGGAACGGCCCCACCGACGCGCCGTCGGACAGGGCGATGGTGACGCCGCGGAAGACCAGCATGCCGGCCAGGGTCACGATGAAGGACGGCATGCGCCAGTACGCGACCCAGTAGCCCTGCAGCGCGCCGGCGGCTGCCCCGGCGACCAGGCAGAGCACGACCGCCGGTACCAGGCCCATCTGATGGGTCACCATCAGCGCGCCGGCCAGCGCGCCCACGAAACCGGCCACCGAGCCCACCGACAGGTCGATGTGGCCGCACACGATCACCATCAGCATGCCCAGCGCCATGATGACGACATAGCTGTTCTGCAGCAGCAGGTTGGTGATGTTGAGCGGCTGCAGCAGCACGCCGCCGGTCGCGTACTGGAAGAAGGCCATGATCGCGACCAGCGAAAGCAGCAGGCCGTAGTTGCCCAGGCGCCGGCGCAGCACCAGCAGCAGGGGCTCGCCGGACTGCGGCGGAACCGTGGCGGTATCGAGTGGTGTCATGCGGTCGTCTCCCTCAGGCGCTCAGCGCTTGGTTGTTCTGGATGGCGCGCATGATGGCTTCCTGCGAAGCGGCCGCCGCGGTGAAGGCGCCGACGAAACGGCCCTCGTTCATCACGTAGATCCGGTCGCACGTGCCCAGCAGTTCGGGCATCTCCGAAGAAATCATGATCACGCATTTGCCGGACTCGGCGAACTCGTTGATGATCTTGTAGATCTCGTACTTCGCTCCGACATCGATGCCGCGCGTCGGCTCGTCGAGGATCAGCACCTCGGGGTCGGTGAACAGCCACTTGCTCAGCACCACCTTCTGCTGGTTGCCGCCGGACAGCGTGCCCACCTGCTGCAGCACGTCGTGGCAGCGGGTGCGCATGCGCTGGCAGTAGTCCGAGGCGACGTCGAGCACCTTGAAGGCGTCGACCACGAAGCCCCAGCGCGACACCTTGGCCAGGTTGGCGAGCACGGTGTTGCGCGCGATGCTCTCCTCGGGCACCAGGCCGCTGCCCTTGCGGTCCTCGGTGACGTAGGCCAGGCCGGCGGCGATGGCGCGGGCCACGTTGGAGGTGTCGATCTCGCGGCCGCCCAGGTGCACCGAGCCGCCGACATGGCGGCCGTGCAGGCGCCCGAACAGGCTCAGGGCCAGCTCGGTGCGACCCGCGCCCATCAGCCCGGAGATGCCCACGATCTCGCCGCGCCGCGCGGTCAGGCTGACATCGCGGATGATGTCGCGGTCCGGGCGTTGCGGATCGACCACGCGCCAGTTGCGCACCTCGAACAGGACCTCGCCCACGGCATGGCGGCGCGACGGATAGCGGTCGGACAGCTCGCGCCCGACCATCGCGGCGACGATGCGGCTCTCGTCCACCTCGTGGTCGGCGCATTGCAGGGTGTCGACGGTGGCACCGTCGCGGATCACCGTGACCGCGTCGGCCACCCGCCGGATCTCGTTGAGCTTGTGCGAGATGATGATGGCGGTGACGCCGCGTGCCTTGAGTTCGAGCATCAGGTCGAGCAGTTGCGCGCTGTCGGTCTCGTTGAGGCTGGCGGTGGGTTCGTCCAGGATCATCAGCTTGACGTCCTTGGCCAGCGCCTTGGCGATCTCGACCAGCTGCTGCTTGCCGATGCCGAGCTCGCCCACCGGGGTCTGCGCGGCATCGGCCAGGCCGACGCGGTCGAGCAGCGTGCGCGCCTCGGCATGCGCGGCGTCCCAGTCGATGACGCCGAAGCGGGCCGTCTCATGGCCGAGGAACAGGTTCTCGGTGATCGACAGCAGCGGGGCCAGCGCCAGCTCCTGGTGGATGATGCAGATGCCGGTGCGCTCGCTGTCGCGCAGCCCGGAGAACTTGCGCTCCCGGCCGTCGAAGACGATGCGGCCCTCATGGCTGCCGTGCGGGTACACGCCGCTCAACACGTTCATCAGCGTGGACTTGCCGGCGCCGTTCTCGCCGCAGATCGCGTGGATCTCGCCGCGCCGGACCGTCAGGTCCACCTGGCGCAGCGCCTGGACCGGGCCGAAGCGCTTGGCGATGTCCTTCATCTCGAGGATGACGTCGCCGTCGGCCGGGGCTGCCACGTGCGTCGCGGCGGGATGC
Source organism: Xanthomonas sp. CFBP 8152 (assembly GCF_014199025.1). NCBI lineage: Bacteria > Pseudomonadati > Pseudomonadota > Gammaproteobacteria > Lysobacterales > Lysobacteraceae > Xanthomonas > Xanthomonas sp. CFBP 8152. The sequence goes on along the minus strand of NZ_JACHNO010000004.1, from coordinate 400,803 downwards.
AGTACAGACTGGAGCATGATGGTCTTCCTCCGCCTCAGCCCAGGATCTGGGCTTCGGTGTAGAACCCGCCTTGCAGGATCAGCTTCTCCTTCCAGTTGGAGCGGTCGATCAGCACGGGTTGCAGCAGCTGGGTGGCGACGATCTTGGCGCCGTTGTCGTAGGAGCGGGTGTCGTTGACCGGGACGCTGCGGCCCTCGAGCATGGCGTCCACCATCCGTGCCGCGGTCACCGCGAGCGCGCGGGTGTCCTTGAAGACGCTGGAGGTCTGGTCGCCGCGGACGATGGACTTGACGTTGGGTACTTCCGCGTCCTGCCCGGTGATGACCGGCATCGGGTTGTCTTTGGTGCCGTAGCCCACGCTCTTGAGCGAGGAGACGACGCCGGTGGCGATGGAATCGTTCATCGCCAGCACCGCGTCCAGGTGCTGGCGCGTGTAGAACGCACTCAGCAGGTTGTCCATGCGCGCCTGCGCCAGCGCGCCATCCCAGTTGGAGGTGGCGGTCTGGTTGAGCGTCAGCTGGCGGCTGCGGACGACCAGCCGGCCGCTGTCGATGTGGGGCTTGAGCTGCGACATGACGCCGTCGTAGACCACGTGCGCGTTGTTGTCGTCGAGCGAGCCGGAGAACAGCTCCAGCGTGAACGGACCCTTGCCCGCGGCGAGTCCGAGCTTGTCGACGATGTCCTTGCCCTGCAGGACGCCGGTCTGCCGGTTGTCGAAGGTCACGTAGTAGTCCACGTCGGCGGTGCCGCGGATCAGGCGGTCGTAGGACAGCGTGCGGATGCCCTGCTCGCGGGCCTGCCGCAGTGCCGTGATCATGGTGGTGCCGTCCACCGGCGCGATGATCAAGGCGCGCACGCCCTTGGCCACGAGGTTCTCGACCTGCGAGAGCTGGACCGGGACGTCGTACTGCGCGTACTGCAGGTCGACGTCGTAGCCCATGCCGGTCAGGGCGCGGACCATGTTGTTGCCGTCCGACACCCAGCGCGCCTCGGTCTTGCTGGTGAGGGTGATGCCGATGGTGCCCTTGGGCGACTTCGGCGCGCGCGCGCAGCCGCCGAGCAGCGGCGACAGCAGCGCGAGCGAACTCATGCCCAGAAAGGCCCTGCGGTCGAACGGCTTCATGGTCGTTGGCTCTCCCTCATGGCGGATACGGCATCGGTGACCGGGCGGTCCGGGCGTCTACGGTGCAAGCACGATCTCGCTGCCCTGCTGCGCCGCCGAGGCGAAGAAGGCTTCCAGGATCAGGTTGATGTGATGGGCCTGGCTGGCCGGCACGTTGGACGCGTCGCCGCTGCGCAGCGCCGCGAGGAAGCGGGTGGCCTCACGGTCGAAATAGACCGGGTTGCCGATCTCGGCCAGCTCCGGCGAGTAGACGGTCTTGCGGATCGCCCATATCTCCGGAAAGCTGGTCTCGTTCCATTCGGTCCAGCCTTCGGCGTGGCCGTTGCGGCCGCTGTCGTAGATCTTGTACGACGCCGGCAAGGGGCGGGAATGCATGATCCCCTCGGTACCGTAGGCGGTGATGTCCCAGCTCTCGGTCCAGGGCAGCGGGTCCCACGACATGAAGTCGATCGTGACGATCTTGTCGTCGTAGTTGAGGATGGCCGCCGCCGCGTCCTCGCGCGCGGTCTCGTCCATCGCGCCGGCGAACTTGGTGATGCGCGCGTTGACGCTGCGCGGCATGCCGAAGTGCAGCAGCACGCGGTCGATGGTGTGGCAGCCGATCACGTAGAAGGCACCGCCGATGTCCCCGGCCTGCTTCATGTGGCTGGTGCCGGCCTCGTGGTGCGAGCACCCGGCGTGTGCGCGTACCTGCAGGATCTTGCCCAGGCGTCCGGAGCGCACCACTTCCTGCATCTTGTCCACCGACGGCGCATAGCGCCAGCAGTAGCCGACCTGGAACAGGCCGCCGGTGCGCTCGACCGTCTCCAGGATGCGCGCGGTGTCGTGCGAGCCACGGCCCGCCGGCTTCTCGCAGAGCACGGCCTTGCCCGCGTCCAGCGCCTCGATCGCCCAGTCGGCCATCAGGTAGCTCTTGGGGTGGATCAGCACCGCGTCCACCGCCGGGTCGGCCAGGATCGCGTCCTTGCTGCGGGCCTGGAGGCCCAGCGCCTCGACGAAGGGTGCGAGCAGCGGGCTCTCGTCGTAGGCGCCGAGAAAACGCACGCCCGCAGCGCGCTGGAACGCCATCACCCGTCCCGAGGTGTGCGGGTGGGTGATGCCGAGGCAGGCGACGCCGATCGTCTTGTCCGGTCCAACTGCGTAACTCATCTGTATTCCCTCCATTGCAGGCGCTGGATCATGTCGGCCATGCGCGGCCGGGGGTTCGGGTTCAGACCGCCACGACGCGTCCGCTCTGCACCGAGGCCAGCGCGGCCTCGGCGAGCCTGAGCGCCCTGAGACCGTCGTCGATCCCGGTGGGCAGCGCGGTGCCGGCCACCAGTGCGCCGATGAAGGCGTCCAGTTCGGCGGCGTAGGCCTGGGCGTAGCGGTCCAGGAAGAAGTTGAGCAGCGGTTCGCGTGCATCGGTGGCGTCCGCGCCCCAGCGGCGCAGCGTGGTCGCGCGCAGGTTGTCCTGCAGCAGCATGCCGGTGGCGCCGAACACCTCGATGCGCTGGTCGTAGCCGTAGACGGCCTCGCGGCAGTTGTTGATGTGGCACTGCTTGCCGCTGGCCGTCCGCAACGTGACCATCGCGGTGTCGTAGTCGTCGTAGCGTTCGGTCAGCACCGGGTCGACGAGCCGGCTGGCGGTGGCGCTGACCTCGACGGGCTCTTCGCCCAGCAGGAAGCGCGCCATGTCCAGGTCGTGGATGGTCATGTCGCGGAAGATGCCGCCGGACCGCGCCACGTAGCCGGGAGGCGGCATGCCCGGATCGCGGCTGGAGATGATGACCTGCCTCACCTCGCCGATCTCCCCGGCCACGATCGCGCGCCGGATCGCGGCGAAGCTGCTCTCGAAGCGGCGGTTGAAGGCCATCATGACCCGGCCGCCGAGCGCCTCGACGCGCGCGGCCACCGCTTCGCTCTGCGCCAGCGACTCGTCGATCGGCTTCTCGCACAGCACCGCCTTGCCCAGCTCCACCGCCCGCAGCAGCAGCGGCGCATGGGTGTCGGTCGGCGTGCCGATCACCACCGCCTGGACCTGCGGATGTTCGATGGCAGCCACGGCGTCGAGCAACGCCTCGGCGCCGAGCGCCTGCGCCAGCGGTTCGACCGCGCCGGCGAGCGGGTCGGCGATCGCCACCAGCCGTGCGTCGGGATGGGCGGCGACGTTGCGCGAGTGGATACGTCCGATGCGACCCGCACCGAGCACTGCGACTCCAAGCATTGGGGAAGACTCCCGAGAGGGGGAAGGAAAGGGCAGGCCGACCCGGCGGGGCGGCCGGGGGATCACGCCGCGATGGCGTCGGAGAAGCGCACGTGTTCGAACTGCGCCATCGTGGTGTCGAACGCGCGCCGGGCCGCCTGTTCCAGCGGCAGCCTGCGGTGCTCGGCGGAGATCACCTCCACCCCCCAGTAACCGCGATAGCCCACGTCGAGGATGGCCTGGATCTGCGCGTGCAGGTCGATCGCGCCTTCGCCGCACAGCCGGCGGTGATGGGTCGAATCGTTGAACAGGGAGTCCACGACATCCAGGTCGGCATCGTTGAGCTCGACCGCCTTCAGCAGGGCCGGCGGGATCGCGCGGATGTCGTTCGCATGCATGCCGCCGCGCTGCACATGCCAGGTGTCCACCAGGATGCCGACGTTCTCCACGCCCAGGTTCTGGGTGAGTGCGAGTGCGCGGTCGATCGAGTTGACGCTGGCGAACGGCAGGAACTCGACGACGATGTCGATCCCGAGCGGCGCCGCGCGCTCGCCGATCCGCGCGATGGCGTCGCGCATGCGCGGCAGGTCCGGCGCAGCGTCCTCGAACAGTCCCGCGCCCAGCTTGATCTTCGAGACCTCCAGCCGCGATGCGATGTCCAGCATCTCGCTGAAGGTCGTGTCCGACGCGACGCGCTTGGCGTCGTCCAGATGCCAGTCGACCAGGAATTCCAGCTCGACGTGGCGGATGCCGTTGTCGGCGAACAGGCTGCGGACGGTGTCGATGCCTTCCTGCGCGATGCTCGCGGCGAGGTCGGCATGCACCAGGCCCATGCCGCGCCAGCCGACGCGGCCGGCGATCTCGGCACGTTCGCGCAGCGGGAACGGGCTCACCTCGCTGGGGGCGCCGGGAAAGGTGTTGCCTGCGATCGTCCAGTACGACGCGCAGAGTTCGATGTCGCTGATGTCCATGCATGCCCTCCCAGGCCGTGCGGCATTCATTGCTTGAAGTGTTCGGATCCCGTGGGCGTGCGCCTAGCGGGGGGCCAGGATGAAGTCCCATTCCACCAGCAGGAACGAGGGCGGCAGGCCGTACTGCTCGGCCAGCGCGGGATCGTCCACCTGCCTGAACTCGGCCACGAGTTCGCGCTTGACCCCGAACACGGCGTCCTCGGCCAGGTAGGGGCAGTCGGGGGCGAAGATATGGGTGATCACCTGCTGGAAGCCCGGGGCCTCGACGATGAAGTGCAGGTGGGCCGCGCGATTCGGGTGGCGGTCGACCGCCTTGAGCAGCTTGCCGACCGGGCCGTCGTAGGGGATCGGGTAGAACCGCGGCTTGACGGTGCGCAGCCAGTAGCGGCCATCGGCCTCGGACGTGAACAGGCCGCGCAGGTTGTAGTCCGGCTGCACGCCCTTCTGCTGCACGTCGTAGAAGCCGTCGTCGTTGGTCTGCCACACGTCGAGCGTGGCGCCGGCGATGGGCTGGCCGTGGATGTCGAGCACGCGACCGCGGACCAGGGTGGGGATGCCCTTGCCGTCCAGGCAGATGTTGGCGCCGTTGGGGTAGCGCGGGGCGCCTTCCACATAGAACGGGCCGAGGATGGTGTTGGGCGTGGCGCCGCTGGGCCGGCGGTGGTTGATCGAGTCCACCAGCATGGTGACGCCCAGCACGTCCGACAGCAGGATGAACTCCTGGCGCCAGTCCGTGCACATGTGGCCGGTGTCGGTGAGGAAGCGGATCGCCGCGAACCATTCCTCATGGGTCGGCTCGATCTCCTTGACCGCTTCGTGGAGATGCCGGGTGAGCACCTCGAGGATGGCACGCAGCCGCGGATCGGCCGCCGCACCCATGCGCGAGTTGACCACCTCCACCGAGGTGTCTTCTTCGAAGTACGCGCCTTCCACCGCCAGCGGTTCGCCGGTGTTCGTCGTCAAGCTTCCTCCTCCCGTGTCCGCGGTCTCCGCTCGTGGGCGGGGACCTTCGTCTGGAAGGAACTTATACCTTCCTAATTATGATGGGAATGGTCAATTCAAGGAAACTCTTTTGCGTCTTCCGGGAAAATCGGAGCCTGGCCCCTTCCTGCGGAGCCGGCGGCGCCAACTGCCGAGCCCGCCGGACGGTCGCCGCCAGAGAAGCAGATGTCGCGGATCTCGCCGAGCAGGTCTTCGAGGTGACCGTCATCGGGGCCGCGCTCGAGGCATTCGTCATCCAGGGCGATGCCTTTGACCAGCTACTCGGAAAGCCGGGCGGTGGCCCATTGCCGGAAATGCGTGCCGCGGGCGAACGGACGCGATCACCAATGGCCAGGATGACGTCCAGGCGGTAGTGTCCAAGCTGCCGGCGAACCCGCCGTTCTGCCTCCTGGCGAACTTGTAAGTGCTCCTTACAAGTTGCCGCTTCTTTCCGCTCAGGCTGCTCGTGGATGCAACAAACGCTTAGCGGTGCTGAGTGATGGTTTGTGGGCGCGTCTGGCAAAGCTCTGCACTCTGCGCCTGGGTCAGCCAGCCCGAATCGCCTTCGGCACCTGGACGCGCGTCTGCGCATCATCGCTGCGGTACAGGATCAGCCCGGAAACTGGGGCGTCCTTGTCATCAAGGTGCATGCGATCTCCAAGCGCGTGATGTCATCAGAACAACGAGCCTTGCATTGGCGCAACCGGGGCAGCAGGTACCTCGGGTGCAGCTTCGGCAGCCGGCGGCGCCTGCGCGCCGCCCAACCGCCACGCCAGGCCCGAGATGCGGGCGGCGTGCCGGGCCAGCGCGGCGCGGATGACCGCTTCGCTGCCGGCCAGGTGCAGGGCGCGGCGGGCGCGGGTGATGCCGGTGTAGAGCAGTTCGCGGCTGAGCACGCGGGCGTCGCGGGTGGGCAGTTGCAGCCAGACGGTGTCGAATTCGCTGCCCTGGGCCTTGTGCACGGTCATGGCGAAGGCGCTTTCGTGGGCGGGCAGTGCGGCGGGATGGAAGCCGCGCACCTGGCCGTCGCCATCGCCTTCGAACCAGGCGACCAACGGACCTTGGGCACGGCTGTCCGTGCCTGGGGCGTGGCGGTCGGCGGTGGCGCCGGACTGGCCTGGCGCTGAAGACGGGCTTGCGTCGCTGCGCCCCGAAAAGGGACTCGCTTCACTGCGCAGGCAGATGCCGACGTCGCCGTTGAACAGGCCGTGGCGGTAGCTGTTTTCGGTGATCAGCAGCAGGCGGCCCTGGAACCAGGGCGAGGCGGCGCCAAGGCGGCGGCCGCCGGCGCCGGTGTCGGCCAGCAGTTGTTCGATACGGGCGTTGAGGCCGCGTGCGCCCTGCGGGCCGGCGCGCACGGCGGTGAGCAGGCGCAGGCGCGCGGCATCGCGCAGGGCCGCGGCCGGGTCGTGTGCGTCGGCCAGCGCGCGCCAGTGCGCGAGCAATGCGTCGCGGCCTAGGGCGAGCGGATCTTCGCCGTCTTCGTGGAAGTGCACGCCGGCCAGTTCGCCGCTGCGCAGCAGGGCCAGGGCGGTGTCGGCATCGCCGGCGCGCACGGCGTCGGCCAACGGAGCGAGTGCGAAGTCGTCCGCCTGGCGGTAGCCGCGCAGCAGGTGCACGCGGTGACCGGCCAGGCCGCCGCCGTGGGTGGCGGTGGGCGTGGTGTCAGCGGGCACGTTGCCGAGCAACGGCTGCAGCGCCTGTGCGTCCTGCGGCTGCAGGGCATCGCCGGGGCCGGCGGCCTGCAGGATGGCGGCGAGCACGTCGCCGGCTTCCACCGAGGGCAGCTGGTCGGCATCGCCGAGCAGGATCAGCTGGGTGCCGTCGGCCACGGCTTCGACCAGCTTGCACATCAGCGGCAGGTCGACCATGGAGGCTTCGTCGACCACGATCAGGTCGAACGGCAGCGGGTTGTCGGCGGTGTGGCGGAACTGCGGGGAATCCGGAATGACGCCGAGCAGGCGATGCAGGGTGCTGGCGCCGGTGGGCAGCGCGTCGGCCAGGGCCGGGTCGGTGCCGTTGGCGATGGCGCGCGCGACGGCGGCGCGCAGGCTCTCGGCCATGCGCTCGGCGGCGCGGCCGGTGGGCGCGGCCAGGGCGATGCGCGGGGCCGGGGTGTTGGCTGCGTGGGCTTGCGCGATGCGCAGCAGCAGCAGACGGGCGATGGTGGTGGTCTTGCCGGTACCGGGGCCGCCGGTGACCAGCAGCAGGGTGCGGCGCAGCGCCAGGGCGGCGGCCTGGGCCTGGCGGTCTTGGTGGTGGGATGGGGCGGGCGGGTCCGTACCTTCTTGGTGGACGGATGGCTCGGGCAGGCCCGTACCCTCACCCGCCCTTCGGGCACCCTCTCCCGCAGGCGGGAGAGGGATCGCCGGGTTCGGGAACAACTGCGCGAACAGCGGGGCCAGCTTGGCGGCGTCGAAGGGCGGCGGCGAGTGGGCGGCGATGCGTTGCAGGCCCAGCGCCAGACGGCGCTCGTACTCGCGGTAGCGGCGCAGGTAGAGCAGGCCGTGTTCGAGGACCAGCGGGCAGTCGGCGGCGGCGGGGTCTTGCGGATTCGGTTGGTCGACCCAGCGCGAGGCGGCCAGGGTGCGTTGCCAGTCGGTGGGGTCCGGGAGCGCGGGCGATGGGCCTTCGCGCGCGTCCAGCAGCATGGCGGCGCGGGTGGGGTCCAGCCCGGCGTGGCCGCTGGTGACGGCCAGCGAGGCGAGCGCGGCGCCGGCCAGGACCTGTGGGTCGGTGTCCGGGGCCAGGCGTTGCAGGCTTTGCGCGAGCGCCAGATCCAGCGGGCGTAGCGCCTCGGCCCTGATCAGCGCGCTGAAGAGGGTTGGCTGGTTCATGGGGCGGCCCCCTGCTGGGCGGAGGCGCCTCGGGCGAGTTGTCGATCGGCACATTTCTGACCCTGCACGACACCCTCAGCCCAAGCTCCGCTGCGCGCCCCGGCCCGCGCGGCGTGGCGCAGGCACTGCCGGGCACGTGCGCCGTGGCGCGCAAGCGGTGCCTGCCCGCCCCGGGGGAAGAGGGGCTTGCGCACCGCGCTGATCGGGAGTCCGGTCTGTTGGGTCATGGCTCGGATGCTTCGGCGGCGGACCTGCCCTCACCCCAACCCCCGCTCCGCGCCCCAGCCCGCGCCAGCGGCGCGGGCGCTCCAAGGCACGCGCGCCAGTGGCGCGCAACCAGTGCCTTATCGCCCCGGGGGGAGCGGGGCTTTGGTGCGTCAGCGGTAAGGGGCTGTGCGCTAGCGGGCATCGGGCGTGCCTGGGTTGCTGGATGTCGGCTCCGGGGCACTGCCGGCGAACAGGGCGTCCAGGGCTTGGACCAGCGCCGGATCGAAGCGCCAGGCGTGGATGCCGGGTGCGGGCGTGTCGGACATGGCGTCGCTGGCGCGGTCGGCGCCAGGGTCGGCTACGGCGTTGCGGGCAGGGTCGGCGCCTGGGTTGGCCTCGGCATCGCGGGCGCGGTCGGCGCCGGGGTCGGTTGCAGCGCTGCTGGCGGGGTCGGAGCCGGGGTTGGCCTCGGCGTTGCGAGCAGGGTTGGAGCCGGGGTCTGATGCGGGGTTGCGAGTGGCGTCCAGGCCGCGGCAGAACAGGTAGCGCACGCCGCCGAAGTCACGGGCGTAGTCGTAGGCCTGGCCCAGGCGGAAGCGCAGCCAGCGGTGCAGCGCGACGGTGTAGATCAGCGCCTGCAATTCGTACTCGCTGTGCGCCATGGCGCGGGCCAGGGCGTCGGCGTCGTAGCTGGGCAGGCGGTTGGACTTGTAGTCGAGCACGTACCAGCGCCCGTCCACGGTGTAGGTGAGGTCGATCAGGCCGGTCATCAGGCCTTCCAGGCGCTGGCGCGCGCCGAAGGCCTGGCGCTCGCCGACCACGCCAAACCGGTGCAGCAGTGCCAGCAGTGCCTCGACGCGGGTGGGCCGCATGGCGAAGTGGAATTCCATCTCGTTGCGGCGCTGCGACTCCGGCACGGCGGCCAGGGTGGTGCCTTCGGGCAGGGCGACGGTGAGGGTGTGGCCGATCAACGTGGTGAGCATGGCCAGGCCGTCGTCCCAGTCCTTCTCGGCGTAGCCGCCGCGTTGCAGCGCCTCGAGGATGGCGGCGGCCTGGCCCTCGGGTGCGGGCAGGCCGGGGCGCCAGGCCTGCCAGACGGCGAAGTCGCAGCGCTCGAACACGTCGTGCATCACCACGCCGAAACGGTTGCCGGCAAAGCGCGGGTCGAAGGTGTCGACCTCTGCGGCCACCGCGATCGCCTCGCTGCCGGACGGCTCGTCGCTGCCGCCGCTGCCGACCACCGTGGCGCTGGCCATCGGGTCGGTGGCGGCGCCGGCATCGGCATTGGCCAGCTGAGTGAAGCTGTAGACCCACCACTCGGGTGCGATATGCCGCTGCGGGTTGCGCGCGGGCGGCACCTGCGCCTCGATCGGTGGCGGCAGGCGCGGCAGGGTGGCCGGCGGCGTGGACGTGTCGACCACCACCGCGCCCTCGCCGGCCGCGCCTTGCAGCGCGTCGAGCGCGCGCAGCATGCCGGACAAGGCGGTGCGCTCGTGCTGGTGGAACGGGCCACTGGCGATCCACAGCGCGTGCTCGGCGCGGGTCAGGCCGACATAGAGCAGGCGCGCGTCCTCGGCGCGTTGTTCCTGCTTCCAGGCCGCTTCGGCGGCGCTCCAGGTTGGATCGTCTTTATCAGTCTTCCAATGCATCTGGCGGCCGAGCTCGGGCGCGTGCACCACGCAGTGACGGCCGGCACCCTTGTCGCTGCGGCCGATGCCGATGTACGGCAGGAACACCAGCGGATACTCCAGGCCCTTGCTCTTGTGCAGGGTGACGATCTGCACGCGGCGCGCGTCCGATTCCAGCCGCAGCTGCTGGGCTTCGTCGTTGTCGTCGGCATTGGCGATGCGCCGCGACAGCCAGTCGACCAGGCCATGCGGGCCGAGCGCGCGGGCGTCGGCTTCCTGCAGCAGTTCGGCCAGTTGCAGGTAGTTGGTGAGGCGGCGTTCGCCATCGACCAGGGCGAGCAGGCGTTGCCCGTGCGCGGCGCCCAGCTCGCCGATCAAGGCCAGCGGGCCGCCGCGTTGCCAGCGCTCGCGCCAGTCCAGCGCCTGTTGCTGCCAGCGGCGGTGACGCTCGCCATCGTGTGCGAGCGCGGCGATGGCGGCGGCGTCCGCGCCGATCAGCACGGTGGCCAGGGCGGCGCGCAGGCGGCTGTCGTCGCCGGGGTCGAGCAAGGCCTGCAGCAGGGCCAGCAGTTCCAGCGCCTCGTCGGTGGCGAACAGGCTCTGCTTGCCTGCGGCGACCGCCGGAATTCCCACCGCGCCCAACGCCTGTTGCATGCGCGTGGCCTCGCCGTGGCTGCGGACCAGCACGGCGATATCGCCGGCCTGCACCGGGCGCGCGTTGATGGTGGCGCTGCCGTCGCGCCCACCGGCCAGCCAGCCGCGGATCGCCGCCACGCAGGCGGCGGTGGCCAGCTCGCGGGCGCGGCCGGCGCTCCAGGGTTTGGGCTTGCCCTTGCTTGGCGGCGGCGGTTCCGGGGCGCGCCACAGCGTCAGCGCCGGGGCGGTGGCGCCATCGTGTTGCAGGTCGGCATCCGCCCGCTTGGTGCCGGGCTGCACCGGGTGGAAGGCGATGCCGTCGGTGAGGAAGGCATCGGTATAGCCGGCCTGCGCGTACAGCGCGTCGATGGCCGCCAGCACGCCGGGGCGCGAGCGGAAGTTGTGGCTCAGCGGCGGGGCGAGTTCGGCAGTGACCGCAGCGGCCAGATAGGTGCGCACGTCGCCGCCGCGGAAACCGTAGATGGCCTGCTTGGGGTCGCCGATCAAAAACAGCGCCGGCGCCAGGCCGGCAGCGCGTGCGAGCGGGCCTTCGCCGAACACGTTGGAGAAGATCGCCCACTGGCGGTCGTCGGTGTCCTGGAATTCGTCCACCAGCGCGATGGCGTATTGCGCGCGCAGTCGTGTGACCAGGGCCTGCGCCTGCGCGCCTTCCAGTGCGTGCGCGACGCCGTCGACCAGGTCGTCGTAGGTCTGCACCCGGCGCTGGCGCTTGAGCAGGGCGAGCCGTGCGATGGCGTCCTCGCGCAAGGCGTGCAGCAGGCCGATGCGGCGACGGCTGCGCCATGCTTCGACGCGGGCCAGCGCGGTGAGGTAACCGTCGATTTCGTGGCTCAGCGGCGAGGCCGGCGTGCGCTCGACGAACTTCTTGTTGGTGCCGGCCGCCAGTTCCGCGGCGGTCAACTTGACCAGCTTGGGGTGCGGCGCGGTGTTGACCGATGGCGCGGCGGCGAAGCTGTCGAACCAATGCCACAGCGAGGTCAGCCACTCGGGTTTGTAGCTGACCTTGCTCAGGATGCCGCCGTCGATGGCGGCCATGAGGGTGTCGAAAAACGCGGTGCCGTGCGCCTGGAATGCGGCCGCCATTGCGGTGCTGGCGACTTGCACGGCCTGCAGCAGCGCAGCGGAATCGTCGGTCGTCGTGGCAGCCGCCGGCAGCAGCGTTGGATGGCGCACCAGCGCGCGCAGATCGCTGGCCAATGCCTCGGGGCCGCCCGACCACAGCGCGATCAGGTCTTCGGCCATCGCCGCATCGGCGGCGCGCTGGCGCCACAGATCGGCGGCGACTTCGCCGAGCAGTTCGCGGTCGTTGGCGAGCAGTTCCGGCGCGGCGAAGGCCTGGCCGCTTTCCAGCGCGTGCTCGCGCAGTACGCGCGCGCAGAAGCCGTGGATGGTGAACACCGCGGCCAGGTCGATTTCTTCCACCGCCTGTTGCAGGCGGCGGCGCAGGGCGGCCGGTGTCTCGGTGCCGGTGGCCAGGTGCGTGGTGAGCAGGGCGCGGGTAAGCAGGACGTCGGGCGGTTCCTGTAGGAGCGGCCCCGGCCGCGACAGCTCGTCGGGAAGGTCGGTCGCGGCCGGGGCCGCTCCTACAGAGGCAGATGGATTGCCGGGTGCCTGCGTTGCGGCTTGCTCGGTCGCGGTCGCGGCCTGGGCCGCTCCTACGAAAGGCGATGGGGCATCGGGGACCAGGGTTGCGGCCAGGACCAGGCGTTCGCGGATGCGGCGGCGCAGTTCCTGGGTGGCGGCCTCGGTGAAGGTCACTGCGAGGATCTGGCCGATGCGCAGGCCGCGCTCGACCACCAGCCGGGTGAACAGGGTGGCCAGGGTGAAGGTCTTGCCGGTGCCGGCGCTGGCCTCGATCAGGCGCACGCCATGCAATGGCAGGTGCAGGTACGGGTCGGTGACCGGGCCGGCGCTCATTCGGCCTCCTCCTGCGCGCCGTGCCAGTGGCGCCAGCTCTCGATCAGACGCTGCGGCTCCAGCGTGGCATCGGCATGGCCGCGCTCGAGCAGGTCGTACACGCGATGGCTGGTGACGGCGAACTCGGCGAAGCGCTGCGCATCGGCGAACGGGTCGCGGCCGCGGTTGACCAGGCGCAGCTCCGGGCTGTGCGATTCGCTCCAGCCGAAGCTGGACTGCCACTGCCCGGCGGCGTCCTTGATGGCCTTGTCCAGGTCGTCGCCGCGCGCGGCCTGGTGGTATTTCCAGCTGCTGTAGGGCGCGAACGCCAGCGGCGCCTGCAGGCCGTGCCGATACACCTGCAGCAGTGCGGCCAACGCGGTTTGCGCCTGCGTCTGCGACAGCGGGTCGGGGTCGATGGGATGCGGGCCAAGGCCGTCGTCGTGTTCGAAGAAGCGCACGTACGGTGCGTGTTCGCCGGCAGCGCGCAGCAGCAGCCATTCCAGACCGTGGCGGATCGCGCTGCGGCCGCTGAGCGCGCCGACCTGCACCCGCCCTACCCCGCTCGCATACCAGCCGGGCACGCGGCCATGTACCTCGGTCTGGCCGATCTGCACCTGCAGCCGGCGCGACTCGACCGGCGCCTCGCCGCGCCATTGCCGGAAGGCCTCGGCATACGGACGCAGTTGCGCCACCCGCTCGTCGAGCTGACGACGCCCCAGCGGCCCGGACGGCAGCAGCGCGCGCGCGCGCAGACGCTCGTAAAGCCGCTCGGTGTCGCCGGCCAGTGTGGCGTCGAACACCTGCTGTTGCAGGCCGTACTGGTCCAGCCCACGCGTGGGCGCGAGCAGCGGTTCGAGATCGCTGTCTTCGCCGGCCGGGTCGGGCAACCGCATGCCCAGACGATGACGCAGGAACTGCCCGGCCGGGTCGGAAAACAGGCGGCGCAAGTCGTCGATCGAAACGCTGCCCGGCACCGCGCTGTCATCGGCCGGCAACGCACCGGCCACCCACGGCGCGAGCGGCTGGCGCTGGCCGACCAGGCTGTCCACCGACGGTCGCCATTGGCGGCGATAACTGAAACGGCGCGGGTCGGCGCCGTGATCGCCCGGCGCGCCGAAGGCGGCGGCGGCGAATGGCTGCAACGGGTGCTCCACCACCAGCCTGGCGATCGCCTGCGGGTCGGCGTGGTACTGCGCGGCGCTGCCCAGCAGTTCGCTGACCAGCACCGACGGTTCGCGCGCGCTGCCATCGCGCGCATCGGCGCCGAGATAGCTCAGGTAGAACACCTCCTGCGCAGAGGCGAACAACTGCAAAAACAGGAACCTGTCGTCCTCGCGGGTTGAACGATCGCCGTGCCGGCGACGTTCGGTGCCCAGTTCGGCGGTGAGGCGATTGAGTCCGGCGGCCGGGTCGCGACGCGGGAAGTCGCCATCGTTCATGCCGAGCAGGCAGATCACGCGGAACGGCAGCAGGCGCATCGGCACCATGCGGCCGAAACTGATGCCGCCGGTGAGCAGCGGCGCACGCGTGTCCGATTCGCCCAGCACCGCAGCAAAGTGCGCGCGCACCACCTCGGCCGGCACGTTGCCGGCGTAGTCGGCGCGCACCGCATCGCGGGCGAATTGATCGATCAATGTGCGCAGCCGATCCAGCGCGCGCTGCGCCCGCGGTGCCGACGGCGCCTTCGGAATCAACGCCTCCAGCAGGCCGAGCAGACGCTCGCGCCACTGGACCGGCGTCATCGCGTCGGCCAGCACGGACTGGTGACGTTCGAGCACGCGCAGCAGCTTCAACAGGATATCGAGTGCGGCCAACGCGCTGCCTTCCAGCTGCGGCCAGGGCGCCACGCCCTCGATCTCCTCATCGGCGCCGCTGGCATGGCCGAGCAGCAGCCGGTCCAGCGCGAAGCGCCAGGTGTAGGCGTCGTCGCTCGGTGCCTGGTGCTGGCGCCGATGCGCCGCGTCCAGCCCCCAGCGCGCGCCGGCCGCATGCAGCCAGCCGCGCAGACGTTCCAGCCCGGCTTCGTCCAGGCCGGCGGCCTCGGCGATCGGCGCACTGGCGAGCAAATCGAGAATTTCGTGCAGGCCGAAGCGTGCGATCGGCAGGCCGAGCAAGGTGAGGAACACTTCGGCCAGCGGCTCGCTGGCCAACGGGCTGGCATCGGCCAGCGCATAGGGCAGCGCGTCGTCGTTGCCGTGGCTGCCGAACACCGCATCCAGGTACGGCACGTACGGGTCGATATTTGGCGACAGCACCGCGATCTCGCGCGGCTGCAGCGGCGGGTCGAAGCGCGCATCGTCGAGCAAGGCGCGCAGCTGGTCGTGCAGCACCTGCAGCTCGCGCAGGCGGGTGTGGCAGGCATGCACCTGCAGGCTGGGGTCGTGCAGATTCACCGCCGGCAACACTGCAGGCACGCTGGGCGCGCGGCGATGGAACAGGTCGCTCTGCATGCGCCGCAGCAGGCTGTCGCCCAGGCCGCCGGCGGCCAGTGCGCGGCGGCCGGATTCCAGCGGGTCGGCATAGGCGGCGATCTCGGCCAGCGGGTGCACCACCTCGTAGTCGCCGACCAACGCCATGAAGTCGCGCCCGGCCGCGCCCCAGGCCTGCAGCAGCGGGTTCTCCTGCACCTGCTCGGCAAACAGCTGCACCGCACCGTCTTCGCGACGGCGCTGCCACAGGGTCTGCAGGTCGCCCCAGTAACCTTGCGTGGGCGTGGGCAGATAGAAATGCAGCGTGCCCACGCGCGCCTGCGTGGCCAGCACGCGCAGCACGTCGGGCGAGATATTCAAGATGGCGAAGGCGAACAGGCGCCTGGGCAGGCCCTGCGGCAGCGGACCGTCCGGGCGTGCGTAGCGGTCCAGATACTGGCCGATGCGGCGCGCGCGGTATTGCCGGCCGGCGGCGATGCTGCGCCACAGGCGCGCCTGCGGATCATCGGGGTCGGCGCCGCCTTCCCAGCGCAGCAACCAGTCGCGTCGCCAGGCCTGGTACTTCTCGAACACGTTGCCCAACTCGCCGGCCAGCGCCCAGGGCTTGAGCGCATCGCCATCGGACAGATAACCGGACAACGGCGCCAGCGCCGCATCGCTGCCCAGATCGGCCTGCAACGCGGCATACAGGCGCCACTGCGTGGTGGCCATGTCCAGATCGTCGTCGGCCGGGCCGAGATTGCATTCCAGCGCGCGCGCGACGAATTCGCCGGGAGTGAGGAATTCCAGGTTCGCCGCCACCCCGTGCTCGGCCGCCAGCGTGGACTGCAACCAGCGCCGCATCGCCACCTGCGGAATCAGCACCACCTCCGGCTGCAGCAACGGCTGCTCCGGCACCGGCCGGCGCAGCTCCTGTGCGAGCAAGGCAGCCAGCGTATCCAGCGCATTGGAGGGATAGAGGCGGAAATCGGGCGCGGAAGTGGCGTGCATGCGTGCGTGCATTGTGCCGGATGCGACCGTACTGCGCTGTTTGCCCAGAATCGGCATGTAGCGATCGGCGCCGTGTTCGGGCCGTACTGGGTGGGCAAGCGCGAGGCCGACCTTGGCGATCGACGGCCGACGCGCTGCGGAGTTGATTCCACTCACATGCAGCAGGCGCGACCGGGTTGCGGAGTGCCCTCGATGCAGCGCGGCCGCTGCGCCCGGCGGTGTCTTTGCGAGCCACCGTCGACCAACGCGCAGCAGAGCGCCGGCGCCGCTATCCAATACCCCTGCAGCGGCATCACAAAAAGCGATGGGCCGGGATGTTCGCCCGGCCCATCGCATTGGCCTGATGCAGGACGCTGGAGACGATCAGTATTTCTTTTCCAGGTTGATCATCCAGGTCTGGTCGTTGTTGCTGTCGCCATCGGTGATGCCGCGGTATTCCAGCCGCGTCGACAGGCCCTGCTCGGTCAGCAACGCCGCGCCGATGCCGACCATCAGGCGGTTGCGATCGAACGCGCTCTGGCCTGCGCGGTAGAACGGCCCGCCGTTCAGATCGGCATAGCTCAGCGTGGCATCGCCGCGGCCCTGGAAGTCGCGCTGATATTCCACGCGCAACTGCGGGGTCAGCCGGCCCCAGGCCACTTCGCGGCGCCATTCCAGGCGCAGACCCAGGTTGCCGGTGGTGGTGGCCACGTCCATGTCGTCATAGCGCAGCGCGAACGGCGCCACGCCATCCTCGACATAGCCATCCAGCGTGGCGCGCGCCACATCCACACGCGCATACGGGGTGATCTGCAGCTCGCCGCGTTGCAGGTCCGCACCGGTGGACAGCGAGGCGATCCACTGCTTGCCGTCGCGGCTGCCTTCGGCCATCGAGGCGTCGTCGGTGACATAGCGGCGCAGGTCGTAGGACAGCAGCTGGTAGCCGACCAGGGTGTCGAAGAAGAACGCCTTGCCCGGATGGAAGCTGGCATACAACGCCATGGTGTAGGCGGCGGCCTTGGAGTGGCTGCCGTTCCTGCCCACATCGCTGTCGTCACGGCCCCACCCCAGGCCCGCACCGATCGCCAGCGACTGCGCCACCCGGTAATCGGCGCCCACGCTCAGGCCGTCGGTCTGGAAGTCCACCCCGTTGCTGTTGGACTGCGTGTCCAGGCTGCCCGAGCGGATCGCACCGCCCACCCACAGCCCCAGATCGCCCTGGCCCTGCGCAGCGCTGTTGCCGCTGCTGGCCACTGCCGGCGCATCGCGGAAGTCGTTGTCGGCCTCCTGCGTGTCCGGGCTGCAGGGCTGCGCACTGATGCCGCGGTCGGCCTGACGGCAATGCGAGGTCGGCTGGAAGCTCACCGCGTTGCTGAAGGTGCCGCCGCCGCGATGGGTGGCTTCCAGACGGCGCTGGAAGTTGTCGATCTGCGCCCGCGCAAAACGCCGCGTGGACTCGGACTGCGCATCGATCAGGCCACGCACTTCCGCATCCACGCTTGGGTCGCGACGCGGCGCGATGGTGAACACCACGTTGGCCGGCACCGAGGTGGCATACGCATTGGACAAGGTGAACTGCACCGTGGCCTGGCCGACAAAGGCCGGGTTGGGCGTAAAGGTCAGGGTGAAGGTGGGTCCGTCGACAACCGCCGCTGGCGATGGGCCGGACGCACGGGCCGCTGCCGAGGCACCGCCGACACGGGTGATGGTGGCGGTACCGGCCGACGCAGGCAGCACCGCGACCACGGCGGCCGCCACGAACGGCCCGCCAGTGGCATTGCGGGTCAGGTCGACCTGTTGCGCCTCGCCCGGCACTGCCGCAGCAGCGACCGACACCGCGACCGGCCGCGCATTGACCGCAATGGTCAACGTGGCCGCCGCCGAGGTGCCGCCGCTACCGGTGACCGTGTAGCTCACCACATCGGTGCCGACGAAACCGGCGGCCGGCGTGTAGACCAGCTCCAGCCCGTTGACCACGGCGGTGCCGTTGGTGGGCGCAGCGGCAATGGCGATCGCCGTGATGTTGCCGGTGTCGTTGGCGGTCACCGCCACCGTCACCGCAGCATCGCTCATGGTGGCCGCCACATCCGCCACCGCCACCGGCGCCGCATCGTTCACCGTGAAGCTGTAGGCCTGGGTGGCGCTGGCATTGCCGGCATCGGCCACCGCGATGGTGAAGGCCGAGGTGCCCTGCGTCGTCGGCGTGCCCGACAGCGTGCCGTCGCTGGCCAGCGTCAGGCCGGCCGGCAGCGTGCCGCTGGCGATGCTGTAGCGATAGGGCGCAATGCCGCCACTGGCCGTGAGCACCTGGTTGTACGCGCTGCCGCGCACCGCCGGTGGCAGGGTCGGTTGCGCCAGCACCAGCGTCGCCGCTGCAATGGTGACCGCATAGCGCTGGCTGGCCTGGGCGGCGGGGCTGGGCGTGCTGTCGGTCGCGGTCAGGGTGAAGTTGAACGTGCCGGACAAGGTCGGCGTGCCGCTGAGCCCGCCGGTCGCAGCGTCGAGCACAACGCCATTGGGTAATGCGCCTGCTGTCAGTGCGTAGCTGTAAGGCGCTGTGCCGCCGGCGGCCGGGGCAATCGTCGCCGCATACGCCTGCCCGGCCGTGCCTGCCGGCAAGGTGCTGGCCGGCAGCACCAGGTTCGGGCCGGCCACCGTCAGTGCATAGGCCTGCGCAGCGGTGAAGGCGTTCGCGTCGGTCGCGGTCACGGTGACGTTGAAGCTGCCTTCCACCGTGGCGGTGCCCGACAGCGTGCCGTTGCTGGCCAGGGTGATACCGGCCGGCAACGTGCCGCTGGCGAGCGTGTAGGTGTACGGGGCGGTGCCGCCGCTGGCGCTCAGCACCTGGCTGTAGGCCGTGCCACGCGTGGCGGCCGGCAGCGCGGTGGGCGCGATCACGACCACAGGTGCAGCGATGGTCAGCGTGTAGCTGCGGCTGGCCTGCGCCGCCGGGCTTGGCGTGCTGTCGGACACGGTCAGGGTGAAGTTGAACGTGCCCGCCACGGTCGGCGTGCCGCTGAGGGCGCCGGTCGCCGCATCCACGACCACACCCGCCGGCAGGACGCCGCCGGTCAATGCGTAGCTGTAGGGCGCAGTGCCGCCGGTGGCCGGCGTGATCGCCGCGGAGTACCCCTGCCCGGCCGTGCCTGCCGGCAAGGTGCTGGCCGGCAGCGCCAGGTTCGGGCCGGCCACGGTCAGTGCATAGGCCTGATTGCCGGTGAAACTGCCCGCATCGGTCGCGGTCACTGTGAAGTTGAAGCTGCCTTCCACCGTGGCGGTGCCCGACAGCGTGCCGTTGCTGGCCAGGGTGATACCGGCCGGCAACGTGCCGCTGGCGAGCGCGTAGGTGTACGGCGCGGTGCCGCCGCTGGCGCTTAGCACCTGGCTGTAGGCCGTGCCGCGCGTGGCGGCCGGCAGCGTGGACGGCGCGACCACGATCGGCGGCGCGGCGATGGTCAACGTGTAGCCGCGCGTGGCCTGCGACGGCGTGCCTGTGGTGCTGTCGGTGGCGGTCACGCTGAAGGTGAAGCTGCCCACGCTGCCGGGGGTGCCGGTCAGGGCGCCGCTGCTGCCGTTGAGCGTGATGCCCGCCGGCAG
This sequence comes from Xanthomonas sp. CFBP 8152, assembly GCF_014199025.1. Taxonomy (NCBI): domain Bacteria; kingdom Pseudomonadati; phylum Pseudomonadota; class Gammaproteobacteria; order Lysobacterales; family Lysobacteraceae; genus Xanthomonas; species Xanthomonas sp. CFBP 8152. The sequence continues at coordinate 381,320 of NZ_JACHNO010000004.1, read as the reverse complement.
GGCACCGGCGGTGACGGCGTAGGTGTAAGGCGTAACGCCGCCGGTCGCCGGATTGAGCGCGCTCGAATAGGCCTGGCCTGCGGTGCCGGCCGGCAGGTTGGTCGCCGGCAAGGTCGTCGTCGCCACGGCCACGGTCAGCGTGTAGGCACGGTTGCCGCTGGTGGGGCTGCCGCCGCTATCGGTGGCGGTCGCGGTGAAATTGAAGCTGCCACTGGCGGTGGGCGTGCCGGACAGCACGCCGGCAGCGCTCAGGGTCAACCCAGCCGGCAACGCACCGGCGGTGATGGCAAAGGTGTACGGCGCGGTGCCGCCGCTGGCGCTCAGGGTCTGGCTGTAGGCGCTGCCCGCGGTCGCCGCCGGCAGCGATGCCGGCCCAACCGTCACCACCACGTCGTCGTTGACGATGGTGCCGGTACCGGTGGCGCGCGCGATGCTCGCGTTGCTGGCGCCGGACAGGCCGACGCTGAAGGTCTCGTTGGATTCGACCGCAGTGTCGCCATTGACGGTGATCGCCACGCCCTGCGCGGTGACGCCCGGCGCGAAGGTCAGCGTACCGGAGCGGGCGACGTAGTCGCTGCCGGCGGTGGCGGTGCCATCGGCGGTGGCGTAATTGACCGACACGGTCTGGCCGCTGGCCATACTCAGGCTCACCGTGAAGGTGGCAGTGGTGGTGCCGCTGTTGCCTTCGTTGACGCTGACGTCGTCGATCGACAGTGCAGGCAGCGCATCGTCGTTGACGATCGTGCCCTGGCCCTGGCTGTCGCCCACGCTCGCCCCGGTGACGTTGCTGACGTTGACGAAGAAGGTCTCGTCGGGCTCGCTGAGCGTGTCGCCGTTGATCAGTACGGTGAAGGTGGCGCTGCTGCTGCCGGCGGGGATGGTCTGCCCGGTCAGGCTGGAGGCAACGTAGTCCACACCGGCGGTGGCGGTGCCATCGGCGGTGGCGATATCGAAGCTGACGCCGCCGGTGGCGGCCGGCTGGTTGAGTGAGACGGTGAAGGTGGCATTGGTGGTGCCGGCATTGCCCTCGTTCACCGAGACGTCGTTGATCGACAGCGTCGGCTGGTCGTCGTTGAGGATGGTGCCGGTGGCGCTGTTGGGCGAACCCACGTTGTAGCCGGTGCCGCTCGCAAGGGTCAGCACCACGGTCTCGTCCGGTTCGATGGTGGCATCGGCGGTGGGATTGATGGTGATGGTGCCGCTGGTCTGGCCGGCGGCGATCACCAGCGGCGAACTCACAGCCGCGTAATCAGTGCCCGAGGTCGCCGTGCCGCCAACGCTGAAGACAACCGACACCGCGCTCGACGCGGCCTGGTCGAGCGTGACGGTGTAGATCAGATTGGCCGCACCGTCCTCGGCCACGCTGGACGGAGACACGGCGATCGATGCGGTCGGAAAGTCGTCATTGACGATGGTGGCGGTAGCGCTGGACGGGCTGCCGATGCCATAGCCGCTGCCGCTGGCCACGCTGATCACGACCGTCTCGTCGGCCTCTACAGTGGTGTCGGCGACCGGGGTGACGGCAAAGCTGGCCGAGGTGGCGTTGGCGGGTACCACGATGCTGGCCGGCGCGCCCGTGTAGTCGGTGCCGCTGGTAGCCGTGCCGCTGCTGCTGAGGTTGACCGTGGTCGCCGAGCTGCTGGTCTGGCTCAGGGTCACCGTGTAGGTAAATGACGCGCCGCTGTCTTCGTTGCGGCTGGAAGGACTCACCGCGATGCTGGCCGACAGCGCCGGGGTAATGGTGATGTTGACGGTGATGGTGTCGCCGTCTTCGTCTGCCAGCGGAAAGGAGTCGCTGGTGGCCGAATCGCCATTGTGCGTATAGGTGACGGTCTGCGTGCCTGACCCGCTCTGCGAACTGATCACGATCGTGCCGTGCGCCGGTTGTACGCCGTCCCAGCCGATGCCGAAATTGTTCGGGCCGTCGCAGTTGGTGACGTCGATAACGACCGAACCGCCCTGCACCACGGAGGCATTCAAGGTTGGACAATACGGCGAAGTCGCTGCCATGGCCCAGGCCGGCAACAGCATCGCCACCATGAGCATCGCCAGCATCATGGCAAAACGCATCCGGCCACCGGCGTCCGTTACAGAATTCCGCTGCTTGATCACAGTCCGCACCCCTGGAAAGCGCCCCCCGGCGCCGGCAACGATCCTCGTGCCTGAAGGCCATGCCGCCCTAGCGGGTTTCCCCTTCGGCATCGCGGGCGTATTTGAACAGGAACTGACTGCCAGATAAAGAATGAAATATTAATACTTCATCGATTTTGCGGGACCGCAACTTGCCGAATCCAGACGCGCCAGGTATCTGTACGGCAGCCCCGACACACGGTGGCACTCACGGGAAGGAAATCCGCATGAGCGAATTTTTTGTCGGCCAGATCATGTTGACCGGTTTCGTTTTCGCTCCAAGGTATTTCGCGCAGTGCAACGGCCAGCTATTGCCGGTCAACCAGAACCAGGCGCTGTTCAGCCTGCTTGGCACCCGCTTCGGTGGCAATGGCAGCACCAACTTTGCGCTGCCGGACATGCGCGGACGTACCCCGATCGGATTCGCGCCTTCGGCCGATCCGAACTGGCAACCCTCGCCGCAGACGCTGGGCCAGAACGGCGGCGCCGAGAACGTCTCACTGCTGCCCAGCAACCTGCCGGCGCACGGCCACCTGCTGGAATCCACCGCCACCGCAGGCAACAACCGCAATCCTGCCGGCCGCTCGTTCGCCAACAACGCCAGCACGTCGGGGCCGGCGACGCCGTTGTATGCGGCACCCGGGCCGCTGGTGGCGCTGAATCCGGTGACGGTGGGCACTGCGGGCGGCAGCCAGCCGCATCCGAACCTGCAGCCTTACACCACGCTCAATTTCTGCATCGCGCTGTCCGGCATCTTCCCCTCGCGCAGCTAGGCAACCGCACCTCATGCGCGCGGCGTGCCGACGGCGCGCGGCGTATCACCGACCAGGAAGGACACCATGGGCACTCCATTCATCGGCGAGATCCGCTTGTTCGGCTTCGGCCGCACCCCCCAGGGCTGGCAGGCCTGCGACGGTACACTGCTGTCGATCTCCGAATACGAAACCCTGTTCGTGCTGATCGGCACCACCTACGGCGGCGATGGGCAGAACACATTCGCGGTGCCCGACCTGCGCGGCCGCGTGCCGCTCCACCAAGGCCAGGGACCCGGGCTGAGCAACTATGTCATCGCCCAGCGCGCAGGCACCGAGACGGTGGCGTTGACCGGACTGCAGATGCCGGCGCACACGCACACGCTGGTCGCCACCACGGCCGCGGCCACGGCGACCGCGCCGTCCGGGCTGCTGCCCGCCGCAGTCAGCGGCGACGTGTTCTACGTGACCGACACCACCGGCGCCACTGCAGTGCCGATGGCCACGCCATCGACCACGATCGCCGGCGGCGGCCAACCGCACGAGAACACCATGCCCACGTTGACGGTGCAGTACTGCATCGCCACCACCGGCATCTTCCCGCAACAGGCCTGATCCCATGCGCCGCGACCGAATCGCTGCGGCACGCATCCGCCCCATCGAAGGAATCCGCTCATGACCGAACCATACATCGGCGAAATCCAGCTGTTCGGCTTCGATTTCAATCCCGTCGGCTGGGCGCTGTGCAACGGCGCAACATTGCCGATTACGCAGAACACCGTGCTGTACTCGCTGCTGGGTGTGGCCTATGGCGGCAACGGCTCCAGTACGTTCCAGTTGCCCAACTTCTGCGCGCGCGCCGGCTGCGAGCAAGGCCTGGGTGGCGGATTGAGCAACCGGCAGCGTGGCAACACGTTCGGCACTGCCGGGGTGAGCCTGCTGAGCACGCAGATCCCGCCCCACCAGCACAGCATCAGCGCGTTCTCGCAATCGGATCAGACCAAGAAGAGCGGCACGCCCGCCAATGGCGCAGCGCTGTCGTCGCTGGGCAGCACCACCGCACGTCCATTTGCCACCGTGCAGCAGCCCGAGACGCAATTCTCGCCGACGGCATTGCTGCCGACCGGCAATGGGCTGGCGCATGAAAACCAGCAGCCCTATCTTGCGGTGAACTTCTGCATCGCCCTGTCCGGAGATTACCCGGCATTCGGCTGAGGCGAAGGGCAATGTCCGCCGCCGCCGGCTTTCCCGCGCTGCCCTTTCCGCAACGGCATGCGCCCATCGCACAACCGCCGGTCCTGCACGCGCGCGGCGTCCGGCTACGCGCAGCGAACGCTGCCGACCTGCCATGGCTGCGCGATCTGTATGCGTGCACCCGCAGCGCCGAGCTGGCAGCGGTGCCATGGCCGGACGCGACCAAACGCACGTTTGTCGACCAACAGTTTGCGCTGCAGCACGCGCACTACCTGACCCACTTTGCCGATGCCGACTTCCTGGTCGTGGAAACCGCGCAGGCGCCGCTGGGCAGGTTCTACCTACAGCGCGACGCGACGCAGCACGTGCTGGTCGATATCAGCCTGCTGCCGGCCTGGCGCGGCCAGGGCATCGGCACTGCGTTGGTGGCGCATGCGCAGACGTTGGCGCGTGCAGCCAGGTGTCCATTATCGCTGCATGTGCTGCATACCAATCTTGCGGCGCGGCGCCTGTATCAGCGTCTGGGATTTATCGCCAGCGAGTCCAACGACATGCATCTTGCGATGCAGTGGCGTTGTGCCGAATCCGCAGCTGCGGATGAGTTCAGTTGAAAACCGCCTGATACAGAAAACCATCGCGCTCACGCGCCACCGGCACCAGAAACACTCCAACTTCGCCCAGCCGCGTGTGCCGCAGCTGATAGATCTGTTGCGGAAACAGAAATGCCGAGCTGTTGCGGAACAATAGCGAAAACGGCGCGCGATGTACCGCGTGCGTGGTGGGCAGCGCGCGCGCCTCGACCAGCACGAATGGAACCTCGCCTTCGTTCAATGCGGCCGAGAACGTGTCGTTGACGCTGCCTGCAAAGTGCTCCAGGGTCAGTAAGTCCATTTTGTGCTCATGGTCGGCAGGGAATCCGATCATCCACATAGGGCATCCCTGCCACAACACCCATGCGTTCGAAGATTGCGTTGCGTCATGCATGAGACGGCTTGTTGCACACGTATCAGCCGTACTGCGTCTGCTGCAGTACAGGCGTCATGCGACAATACTGCACGCGCCGGTTCGGTTATGTTCAGCCGTGTGACGGTTACTCTATCGCGTTGGAATTCTGTTAAAGGCTTCGATGACGGCGTCCGCATCCCCTGTCGTGCAGTTGTCCGGTGTCCGCATCGATCGCGGCGGTCGCACGATCCTGCGCGACGTCTCGCTTGAGGTGCCACGCGGCAGCATCACGGCCGTGCTCGGTCCTTCCGGTAGCGGCAAGTCCACTTTGCTGGCCGCATTGACCGGCGAGCTGCGTCCGGTCGCCGGCACGGTCACCCTGTTCGGCGAGGAAATCCCGCGTGGCAACCGTGCATTGCTGGAGATGCGTCGCAATGTCGGCGTACTGCTGCAGGGCAATGGCCTGCTGACCGACCTGAGCGTGGCCGACAATGTCGCGCTGCCGCTGCGTACGCATACGCGCCTGCCGGCGCCAGTGCTGCAGCGCCTGGTACAGATGAAGCTGCATGCGGTGGGCCTGCTCGCGGCCGCCGATGCCTGGCCGCGCGAGTTGTCCGGCGGCATGGCGCGGCGTGTGGCGTTGGCGCGTGCGCTGGCACTGGACCCGCCGCTGATGATCTACGACGAACCGTTGACCGGGCTGGACCCGATCGCCTCGGGCGTGATCATGAGCCTGATCCAGCGCCTCAACGACAGCCTTGGTCTGACCAGCATCATCGTCAGTCACCATGTGCACGAAACCCTGCCGATCAGCGACCAGGCGGTGGTGATCGCCAATGGCGGCATCGTGTTCGCCGGCACGCCCGAGCAATTGCAGGACAGCACCGATCCGCTGGTGCAGCAGTTCCTGCATGGCCAGCCGGATGGCCCGATCGCCTTCGATGCGGCGCCGCGGCGCGACCGGAGTGCTGCCTGATGGGCATGGTCGAGTCGATCCGCGCCTTCGGCCGCGCCGGGCTGTTCTCGCTGACCGTGCTGCGCGGCTCGGTGCCCACGCGCGACTTCATCGCCGAGCTGGTGCGCGAGATCTACAAGGTCGGCGCGCGCTCGCTGCCAATCATCGCCGTTGGCGGCGCCTTCGTCGGCCTGGTGCTGACCCTGCAGGGCTACCGCACGCTGACCACCTACGGTGCGTCGGATGCGCTGTCCACCTTGCTGGGACTGTCGCTGTACCGCGAGCTGGCACCGGTGCTGACCGCGCTGTTGTTCATTGGCCGCGCCGGCAGTTCGATCGCGGCCGAGCTTGGCCTGATGCGCGCCACCGACCAGATCAAGGCGCTGGAGCTGATGGCCATCGACCCGGTCGCCAAGGCGGTGGCACCGCGCTTCTGGGCGGCGGTGCTGACGGTGCCGTTGCTGACCGGCGTGTTCTGCTCGCTGGCCATTACCGGCGGCTACTTCGAGGCCGTACACGTGTTGGGCATCGACAACGGCACATTCTGGTCGGGGTTGAGCAACAGCGTGGACTTCTGGGACGACTTCGGTGTGGCGATGCTCAAGTCGGCGATCTTCGGCGGCACGGCCGCATTGGTCGCCGCCTACGTGGGCTTCCACGCCGAGCCGACCATCGAAGGCACCTCGATCGCCACCACCCGTGCGGTGGTGAACGCCTCACTGCTGGTGCTGATGTTCAACTTCGTCCTTTCTGCAATGTTGTTTAGGTGAGTGGAATAACTATGGCCATGCGTGGACCACGACTCGAATTCGCCGTCGGCGCCTTTCTGCTGCTGACCCTGGCCTCGCTGCTGGTGCTGGCGGTGGCTTCGACCAACCAGCGCTGGGGCTTCGGGTCCAGCCAGTACACGTTGACCGCGCGCTTCAGCCAGATCGGCCAGCTGCGTGCGCAGGCGCCGGTGAAGATCGGCGGCGTCACCATCGGCAAGGTCTCCGACATCAGCCTGGATCCGACCAAGTTCGACTCGGTGGTCACCCTATCGCTGGACAACAAGTACAAGGATCTGCCCGCCGACACCTCGGCCGGCATCTTCACCAGCGGCCTGCTGGGCGAGAGCTATATCGGGCTGCAGCCGGGCGGCGACCCGGAGACGCTCAAGCCGGGCGAAGAAATCGGCTTCACCCAGCCGGCGGTGGATCTGCTGCAGCTGGTCGGCAAATACATGTTCAGTGGTGGCGGTGGTGGCAGCAATGCCCCGGCCGCCACCGACGGCCAGGCCCCCGCGCCGGCCCAGACCGCTTCTCCCTCTACGGAATCACACCAATGAAAACCACCCTGCTTTCCGCCATCCTGGCCTCGACCCTGCTGGTGTGCGCACCGGCCACCGTGCTGGCCCAGCCGGCTGCCGCCAGCACGCCCGCGCAGGGCGCTGCCACCAAGACCGTCATCGACAGCAGCACCCGCATCCTGGGCACGCTGGATCAGCGCCGCGCCGAGTTCCGCAGCAACCCGGCCGCCCTGCGTCAGTACATCAACGGCGAATTGAACAAGGCCTTCGACCGCGACTACTCGGCCCGCCTGGTGCTGGGCGTCAACGGCCGTGGTGCTTCCGATGCGGACGTCAAGCTGTTCGCCGATGCGCTGGCCGACAACCTAATGCAGCGTTACGGCACCGCGTTGCTGAACTTCGAAGGCAAGCCGACCTTCCGTGCCAAGTCCGAGAGCCCGTTGCCGGGCAACCGCGGCGTCAAGGTGTCCACCGACCTGCTGCGCGCCGGCAATGACCCGACCCCGGTCGATTACATGATGCGTAACGTCGGTGGCCAGTGGAAGATCTTCGATGTGATGATCGAAGGCATCTCCTACGTGCAGACCTTCAAGACCCAGTTCGACGGTCCGCTGCGCGAGAAGGGCATCGCCAAGGTTGCCGCAGAGTTGCGTAGCGGCAATCTGCAGGTCGGTGCGGCACCGGCCAATGGCAAGTAACAGCTCCGTGCAACGCAAGGGCGAGACACTGGTCCTCACCGGCGTGCTCGACCGCGACGCGGTCACTGCGGCATGGCCGCAGGCGATCGCACAGCTGGACGGCATTCGCACGCTGGACCTGTCGGGTGTACAACGCCTGGACAGCGCTGGCGTTGCGATGCTGGCCGAACTGGCTGCGCGTCTGCGTAGCACCGCAGCCAGCCCTGTCACGGTGGTGGGCGAAGCGTCCGGTCTGGACGAATTGCGTGCCGCCTACCGTTTGTCCCCTACTTTCGATTTCCAGGCCTGAGTGCCACCCCATGACCCAGCTTCGCCCCCTTTCCCTGTTGGCCTGCCTGCTGCTTGGCGCCTGCGCCGGCCAAGCTCCGAAGTCCGCGCCGCCGGTGACCGCTGCCGAGACCGTCCCGGATACGACCCCAGCACCGGTGCGCGACGATGCCGGCGTGACCGCACAGCCGGCCGCCGCCGGCTTTGCCGCACCCGACGCCGTGCCGGCCACCGCAGCGGCGTCCACCGACCAGACCAGGGCCGATGCTAGCGCCGGCACGCCCGGTGCCCCTACCTCGGCTGAGGACGACTTCGCTGCGCTCTACGGCCCCACCACCCCGCAGGCCGGCGCCAACGGTGCACCGGTACAGCCCGGTGACGCGTCGTCCTATGATCCGTGGGAGCGCTACAACCGCGGCATGCACCGCTTCAACCTGGCAGTAGACCGCGGCGTGGCGCGTCCGTTGGCCACCGGCTACACCAAGGTCGTGCCGCGTCCGGCCCGCCTGGGCGTGACCAACTTCTTCGACAATCTGGGCACGCCGCTGACCATGGTCAATCAGCTGCTGCAGGGCCACCCGGTGTATGCGGTGCAGTCGCTGGGCCGCTTCGTGATGAATTCCACGCTGGGCGTGGCTGGCCTGTTCGATCCGGCCTCGGCAGCGGGCATTCCGCGCCGTAGCGAAGACTTCGGCCAGACCCTGGGTGTGTGGGGCTGGCGCAATTCGCGCTACTTCGAACTGCCGTTGTTCGGCCCACGCACCGTGCGCGATACCTTCGGGCTGGGCGGCGACATTCCGCTCTCGCCGTTGCGCCAGGTCGACGACAGCGGTGCGCGCTTCGCCCTGCAGGGTTTGCAGCTGGTGGATACGCGCGCGCAACTGATGTCGCTGGATTCGCTGCGCGACCAGGCACCGGACGAATACGCGCTGACCCGCGATGCGTGGATGCAACGCCGCAACTACCAGATCGTGCGCGATCTGCGCAGCCATCGCGAAAAGAACAACGAGCTGCCCGACTACCTGCGCGAAGACAAGGACAGCACCGTTCCGGTGGATGCGATGCCGATCCCGCAGTGGATTCGTTGATCGGTCGAGCTTGCGGTTTGGAGTCAGTACGAAAAGCCCGGGAGCGATCCCGGGCTTTTCGTTTTTTCGCAACAATCATACGAGGTGGTGACCGAAGACTTTGTTGCGTCTGCGGATGCTTGCCTCGGGCAATCCGAACCGGAGATCGGATTGCAATTGCGATGTCACTTGCCGGAGCGCAACGCGGGTTCGGGCCTGATCGACGGCGTGCGGTCGATATAGGTGAGATAGTGTTTCCATAGGTCGTGCGCCCGCTGATCGTTGAGGTCGACGATGCAGCTCGCTACTTTTGCCGACCGGACCGTCGCATCGCGCCAGCGCGTTCGCACATTGCCGCATTGAAGATCCCGGTAAATCGTCCACGCCGTCTGTGCGTTGTCGAAGGCGTCGGCGGGAACGCCCGGCGTGGAAATGGCCGTGTCGCGCGCGGTAGCCAGATAATCGTTCAGACGTTCCTGCGATATGCCGACTTGCTCGTTCCAGCAGGCATTACTTTCCGGGGTTGTCCGCAGGTCGCGGCAAAGTTCCGCAGCCTGCAACGACGAGCTGCCAAGCTGCATCAGCACGACAAAGATAAGACGCATCGACAGGTTCCTTGTTGTGTCGCTTTCGCGATGATTGCACTGCCACATCGGGTGTAGCTTGCTCGCAGCTCGGGCGGGCCGGCGACTGGAAATCGAGCAGTGCAATCGCATGCTGCTGGCGGAGCCCGGCCTATCCGCAACGGCCGTGATGTTTTGGTCATGCCAGCAAACGCAGCGTATTCCTGCGCTCGTGCAGATCACTCCAGACATCTGTCTGTTATCAGCGTCGAGTGTAGATGGTGCAGCCGTCTTTAACCGTATCCCTACCCCAATCCCTGCTCCGCGGCGTGCGCTTCAAGCCACGTCTGCCCCTGCTGCGCACGCGTGGTGTCTGGCCCTGGTAAAGAGGGGCCTCAAACAGCCGATGCCAGCGCAGCATCCACCGCTGCACGCAGGCGCGCATCGTCTGCCGGCACGTCGGGGGCGAAGCGGTCGATGACCTGGCCGTCGCGGCCGATCAGGAATTTTTCGAAGTTCCACAGCACGCCCGGTGCCGGGTTGGGTGCGATGCCGTAGCCGGCCAGTTTTTCGCGCATCGGGCCGTCGCCGGTGGCCTGCGGGCGGGCGCTGGTCAACTGCTGATACAGCGGATGGGTTTCGGCGCCGGTGACGGCGATCTTGGAGAACATCGGAAAGCTCACGTCGTAGGTGAGCTGGCAGAACTGCGCGATCTCCGCCTCGCTGCCCGGCTCCTGGCCCTTGAAGTCGTTGGCCGGAAAGCCCAGCACTTCCAGTCCCTGTGCCTGCTTGTCGCGATACAGCGCTTGCAGGCCTTCGTACTGCGGGGTCAGCCCGCATTTGGAGGCGACATTGACCACCAGCAACACCTTGCCGCGATAGTCGGCCAGCGTGGCGGGCGCACCGTCGATGCGCGCCACGGGGATGTCGTAAAGCGTCTGGCTCATCGGTGCGTCCTGGACAGGTGGAGCCGAGAGCATAAACCGCCAGGGTGGAGCGAGCGATGCCGCTGGCTCACGCTGCCGGCAGATGTCTGCAGCGACGCGCACGGGCCGATCGGCTGACCGGCCAGTGCAAGCGCTTGGCCATGTTCGAAGCCCTCAATCGATGCACAACGCGGCCTGGCCCATGCCGCCGACCACTTCCTGGCGGCAGCCGAAGCGGTCGCTGTCGCGCTGGCAGGTGCCGGAGGTCGCGGTGCCGGTCGGCACGATGCTGGTGGCCAGGCAATCGCCGCTGCAGTCGGCGTTGTCGCTGCAGGTCTTGCCGGCGTCGGCATACGGCACCACGCAACGCACCGTCTGCATGCGGCCGACCGGACGCAGTTGCCCGCCCTTTGCCGTGCAGTCGGCAGCGTCGGCGGAGACGGCGCGCGGTGGCTGCGGGGCGCTTGCCGCAGCGCCCGACCTGGCCGCCGGGGTATTGCTGCATGCGGTCAGCAGCAGCGCGCAGAGCACTGCGTGGATCGATCGGGTCGCCATCGGGGAAAACCTCTTCTTGAACCAGGTGACGCAAGCATCGCGGCGGCGATGTCTGCGTGGCGTGCTCGCCATCGGGCGCAAGAAGGGCACGCCGGAGACCTGCGTTCGTAGGAGCGCACCCGGGCGCGATGAGGCGTTATCGGTAATGCCCGGTCGCGCCCGGCCGCGCTCCTACGTCATGGCTTGTGGCATCGCCTGACGCAGCCGGATCACTCCTGCTCGTCGTTGCTGTCGTCTTCGCTGCTGCTTCCGGTGTCGTCGCTGCCGGCATCGTCCAGCAGCGCCTGGGAGTGTTCGCTGGCCAGGGTTTCCACGCCACGCAGGCGGCGTTCGATGGTGCGGGTCTTGCGGCTGGCTTCGCCCAGGCTCTTGCCGACCGTGCTGATCTGGCGCTCGGCCTTTTCGAGAATGCCGGCGAATTTGCCGAACTCGCTCTTCACCGCGCCCAGCACCTGCCAGACCTCGCTGGAGCGCTTTTCGATCGCCAGCGTGCGGAAGCCCATCTGCAGGCTGTTGAGCAGGGCGGTGAACGTGGTCGGGCCGGCCAGCACCACGCGATGTTCGCGCTGCAGCAGGTCGACCAGGCCGGCGCGACGGATCACTTCGGCGTACAGGCCCTCGGTGGGCAGAAACATCACCGCGAAGTCGGTGGTCTGCGGCGGGCACACGTACTTGTCGCTGATCGACTTGGCCTGGATGCGGATGGCGCGTTCCAGCTGCGCGGTCGAATTCTTGATCGCGTCCAGGTCGCCCTTTTCCTGCGCATCGATCAGGCGCTCGTAGTCCTCGCGTGGGAACTTGGCATCGACCGGCAGCCACACCACGGTGTCGTCGCCACGCCCCGGCAGGCGGATCGCAAAATCCACCGCTTCGGCGCTGTCGGGCCTGACCCGCACGCTGCGCGCGTACTGCTCCATCGTCAGCGTCTGCTCGAGGATGTTCTCCAGCTGCACCTCGCCCCAGCCGCCGCGGTCCTTGACGTTGGTCAGCACGCGCTTGAGATCGCCCACGCCGGTGGCCAGCTGCTGCATTTCGCCCAGGCCGCGCTGCACCTGCTCCAGGCGCTCGGAAACCAGCTTGAAAGAGGCATCCAGGCGCGTGTTGAGCGTGGTCTGCAGCTTTTCGTCGACGGTGGCGCGCATCAATTCGAGCTTGCTGGCGTTGTCGTTCTGCAGGTTGGCCAGCTGTTGTTCCAGCGTGGCGCGCATCTCGCCGATGCGCAGCTCGTTGCGTTGGGTGAGTTCGGTCAGACGTTGGCCCAAGGCCTCGGTGAAGCGCTGCTGCGACTGCCCGGCCTCTTGCCGGCCCTTGCGGGAATCTTCGGCCAGCGCGTCGCGCAGGGCGGCCATATGGGTGTCGGTGCGTGCGATCAGCTCGGTCAGTTGCAGGCCGAACACCTGGATGCGTGTTTCCTGCTGCTGGCCGAAGCCGTCGAGCTGGGTGCGCAATTCGGTCAGCCGCAGCGTCAGCAGTTCGCTGGTGCGTTGTTGCGCAAGGCCACTTTCTTCGCGGGCCTTGCGGGCGTCTTCGCCGAGTGCGTCGCGCAACAGGTCCAGGCGTTGATCGGTGCGCGTGGACAGCTCGGTGAGATTGCGCGCGAAGGTTTCCAGGCGCCCATCCTGTTGCCGCGCCAGGCCTTCGAGTTGCTCGCGCAGTTCGCCGCGGCCGTCGCGTTGCTCGGCGCGCAGCGCCAGCTCCAGGCCGCTGGTGGAAGGACGTCGCAGCAGCGCGATCAGCTGCAGCACCAGGACTGCGACGAGCAGTCCGAGAAGGATCAGGGATTGGGATGACATGTGCGCAGTGTAGCCGGGCCGGTCGCAGGGGCTGCGTCAGTGACTTGCCGGCCGGAGGTGTCGGCGCGGCTGCAGGGCGCAGCGTACGGCCGGTTGGCGCGCACTGCGTCGGATGCAGATGGGCGACCCCTGCGATGTGCCTGGCGGAGGTGCGAAGCGGCCTGGCATCGCGCCGAGGTCTGGGCTGCTGCGCAGATGCAGGCATGCGCGCTAAGGTGAGCGACCTGCCCAAGCCGTTGCCGACCGTGCTCGAACTTTACGGAAAACCGACTTCCATCAATATGCGCAAGGTGCTGTGGCTGTGCGAGGAACTGGCGCTGGACTACACGCTGCACACCTATGGCAGTGGGTTTGCATCGGTGGACACGCCGGCGTTTCGCGCGCTCAACCCCAATGCGCTGGTGCCGGTGATCCGCGATGGCGATCTGGTGCTGTGGGAGTCGAACACGATCTGCCGGTATCTGGCCGCACATGCGGGTCGCACCGACCTGTTGCCGACTGCTCCCGCCGCACGTGCGCTGGTCGAGCAATGGATGGATTGGCAGGCCACCGAGCTCAACACCGCCTGGCGGTACGCGTTCATGGCCACGGTGCGTGGCAGCGCGGCGCATGCCGATGCGCAGGCGATTGCGGCGAGCGTGCGCGAGTGGAATCGCCACATGACCATCCTCGAGGCACAGCTGCAACGCGGCGGCCCGTTCGTGCTCGGCGCGGATTTCACCCTGGCCGATATCGTGCTGGGGCTATCGACGCAGCGCTGGTTCGCCAGCCCGATTGCGCGGCCGGCGTTGCCGGCGGTGGCGGCGTATCACGCACACTTGAAGACGCGTGCCGGGTTTCAACGTCATGGCTGCAACGCGCCGTAGACACTGCGTGCGGCGCCGGCGTGCAGCGAACGAGACAGCGCAGTGGTGATGGATTTGCAGACTGCTCGGACCGCATTGACCTCAACGTGACCTGCGCATGGCTAGGGTGAGGCTTCGTTCCCGCCAGGCCAGCTGATGACCACCGCCACCAACCAAACCCGTCTGTTCGCGCTGGGCCTGTTCGCGTTTCTGGGCAGCTTTGCGGCGATCGTGTGGTACCTGATGCGGCCGTACGGTACGGCGTATTTCTTCCCGGTGCACTTTTTGATCGGGGCAGCCTTGCCATTCGGGTTCTATGCGATCGGCGGCACGCGGCTGTGGTTCTGGATCGGGATCGGGGTCACCGCACTGGTGCTGCTGTGGTTCAACTTCTGGGGGCATGACGCCAACGGTGCGGCGCCACGCCTGCTCGACTGGACCCACTTTGCCGCTGGTGCGGTGGGTTTGATTGGCGCGTGGGCGGTGCAGTTGGTCTATCGCAATGTGCGCCCACCGCATCGCCCGTCTGTTGAGTGAGCGGGGATTGGGGATTGCGGATTCATGAAAGCCGGGATGTCGGTGGCGGTCGTGCCGCGCCAAGCACCGGCGAGGTGCGGTGCGCGCCCAGTAAGGCGGTGGGCGTGCGTGCGCTGACACGCCTGCGCCGACGCATGACCTTGGACAGATAGCTTTGCTGCGGCGCGTTGGGCGAAACTCGGGAATTCTTTGATTCCCGCGAGGTCCGCATGTCGTCTTGGCTCAGGCGCAAATCCATCGATCAGGTCACCGTGCATGAGGCCGGCCGGCAACTGGTCCGCAGCCTGAGTTGGCCGCACCTGATCGCGCTGGGTATCGGCGCGATCGTCGGCACCGGCATCTACACGTTGATCGGCGTAGGCGCGGACAAGGCCGGCCCGGCGGTGCTGCTGTCGTTCGTGGCCGCCGGCATCGTATGCGCCTGCGCGGCGCTGGCGTATGCGGAGATGGCCACGATGATGCCGGCCGCCGGCAGCGCCTACACCTACAGCTACACCGCACTCGGCGAGAGCATTGCCTGGGTGGTGGGCTGGAGCCTGGTGCTGGAATACTCGCTGGTGGTCAGTACTGTGGCGGTGGGCTGGTCCGGCTACTTCGTCGGCTTCCTGCAGTGGCTGGGGGTCAACCTGCCGCATGCCCTGGTGGCCGGGCCGCATGCCGGCGGCATCGTCAACCTGCCGGCGGTGGTGATCACCTTCCTGGTGGCCGGCATGCTGATGGCCGGCACCAAGGAAAGCGCCACGCTCAATGCGGTGCTGGTGGTACTGAAGATCGTGGCGCTGGGCGTGTTTGTGGCGATCGCCCTGCCGGCCTTCGACAGCGCCAACCTGCAGCCGTTCATGCCGTATGGCTTCCCCAAGACCGCAGGCCCGGATGGCGTGGAGCGTGGGGTGATGGCGGCGGCGGCGATCATCTTCTTCGCGTTCTATGGCTTCGATGCGATCTCCACCGCAGCCGAGGAGACCAAGAACCCCGGCCGCGATCTGTCGATCGGCATCGTCGGTTCGATGATCGGCTGCACGCTGATCTATGTGCTGGTGGCGTTGTCGGCGGTGGGCGCGATGAGCTTCACCGTGTTCGGCAAGAGCCCCGAGCCGCTGGCGCTGATCATGCGCGAACTCGGCCACGGCAAGGCGGCGTTGGTGATCGGCGCGGTGGCGATCATCGCGCTGCCGACGGTGCTGCTGGCATTCCTGTACGGGCAGAGCCGCATCTTCTTCGTGATGTCGCGCGATGGCCTATTGCCGCGCGGTTTGTCCAAGGTCAACGCACGCACCGGTACGCCGGTGGCGATCACGTTGTTTACGGCCGTGTTGGTGGCCGCGTTGGCCGGCGTGGCGCGGCTGGATGAAATTGCCGCCTTGGCCAATGCCGGGACGTTGGCGGCGTTCACCGCGGTGGCGGCGTGCCTGCTGGTGCTGCGCGTGCGCGAACCGACGCGTGCGCGCTCCTTCCGTACGCCGCTGGCGTGGGTGGTGGGTCCGGTGGCGATCCTGGGCTGCCTGTACCTGTTCTGGAGCCTGCCGAGCACCACGCAGGGCTGGTTCCTGGTGTGGAACGTGCTGGGCGTGGTGGTGTATGTGGCGTATGGGCGGCGGAATAGCCGGTTGGGGAAGGTCGGTTGAGGTGGCTTCCTTCTCCCACCGGTAGAAGGTGCCCGCAGGGCGGATGAGGGGCGCCTCGGATATCCACCAATGACCAGCGATGACGCACGCGCCGCCACGCGCCTTCAAGGTTGAATCGTCGATGGGAAAGTCTTGGCGGTAGCCGTCCTGTGCTGCACGGCTGCTTGCGGATGCGCGCTGACCACTCCCTTCTCCCATCGGGAGAAGGTGGCCCGAAGGGCCGGATGAGGGTACGGGCGAAGCCTGGTGTTATCCAACTTGGTCAGGGGCTTCGCTCCGTACTCTCACCCCAACCCCCGCTCCGCGCCCCGGCCCGCGCCAGCGGCGCGGGCGCTCCCAGGCACGCGCGCCAGTGGCGCCCTTATCGCCCCGCAGGAGAGGGGCTTGAGCACGTGCGCCGGCAGCGTTAGCCCTTTCCCTCGCACTCCCCCGCAACCAGGAGAGGAGCTTTCGCTCAACGCGCGGTTGCAGGCGTGGCGCAGAACGAGGTCGGGAGTGCGTCTGGTTGGGTTCCCCAGCCCTGGGTCGGCGCCTGCCTGGTCAGCGCGAACGACAGCGTGCCGCCCTGCTGCAACTGGGCCCAATCCAGGAACACCTGCCGCTGCGGCGCGCCGTTCAGATGCACGCTGTCCACGTATTGCAGCGCGCGGCCGTCGGCGCCGGGGGCGTCGATGCGCAGGCGCTTGCCGTTGCCCAGGTTCAGCGTCACCCGCTTGAAGCGCGGGGCGTGCAGCAGGAACTGTCCGCTGCCCGGCACCGCCGGATACAGGCCCAGGGCGCTGAACAGGTACCAGGCCGACATCGTGCCGAGGTCGTCGTTGCCGGTGACGCCGTTGGGCGCGTTGGTGAATAGTTGCTGCGCAGCGCGCACCACGGTGGCGGTCTTCCACGGCTGGCCGATCAACGTATACATCCACGGTGCGTGCAGATCCGGTTCGTTGTTGGGGTTGTAGCGGTACTGGTTGTAATAGCTGTACGGGCCGACCACCCAGTGCGTGCGCGCGGCGTTGAGCGGGTCCTTCAGCAGGTCGTCGTAGGCGAAGAAGGCATCCAGGCGTTTGCCGGCCTGCTCGCTGCCGTGCATGGCCTGCAGCATGCCGGGGATGTCCTGCTGCACCAGCCACTGGTATTGCCAGGCGGTGCCTTCGTGGAAGCCGTGCTGCGAGCGCGGGCTGTAGCGATCGTCCGAGGGTGCGTACCAGCTGCCATCTTCCAGCCGGGGCCGTGGAAACCCGCTGAAGCCGGTGTCGGTATCGCGCACGTTGGCGTCCCAGACGCTGCGCCAGTTGCCGCCGCGTTTGCGTAGCAACGCGCTGTCGTCGGGGTGGCCTAGCGCTTGCGCCATCTGCGCCAACGCGCAGTCGGCCAGCGCGTACTCCAGCGTGGCCGAGCCGCCGTGGTGCGGGTCCACGTCCATGCCCTTGGACGGGAACGCGCGGTCGTACTGCACGAAGCCGTTGGCCAGATAGCTGGCGTTGCCGGAGCGGCCGGCGTGGCGCGAGTTGATCGGCGGTTGCTCGAAGGCGTTCTGGCGCAGCGCTGCGTACGCCTGCGCCTGGTTGTCCTGCAGCGCGCCGAAGCGCCACAGGTCGACCAGGAACGGGGTCACCGGATCGCCGGTCATGATGTTGGTATCGAAGTTGGCATAGCCCCAGCGCGGCAGCCAGCCACCTTGCTGATGGATCGCCAGCAGCGAGCGGCCGATGTCGCGCGCGCGCGTCGGCTGCAGCAACGCCAGCAGCTGGTTCTGCGAGCGATAGGTGTCCCACAGCGAGAAATACTCGTAGTAGGTCCAGCCATCGGCGCGGTGGATCGCATCGTCGAAGCCGCGATAGCGGCCATCGACATCGCTGCCGGTCAGCGGCTGCAGCAGGGCGTGATACAGCGCGGTGTAAGCCACGCTGCGGTCGTCGGCGCTGGCGCCATCCAGTTGCAGGCTGGCCAGCTCCTTGCGCCAGGCCTGCTGCGCGCGTTGGCGCATCTGCTCCAGACCCAGCAGCTTGCCGCCGAGCATGCCGTCGGCGCGCAGGTTGTTGCGTGCACCTTCGGCATCCACGTGCGAGATGGCGCTGACCACGGTCACTGCGCGCGCGTTCTTGTTGTTGCCCAGCGGGAAACTGAGCCAGGCGCCATTGGGCTTGAGTTCGCCGCCCATGCCGTGGCGCGCATCGGGCACGCCGCCGTCTTCGCCCCACACGCCGTGCGCGGTGAACGGGCGGTCGAATTCCAGCCGGAACCAGGTGGTGTATTCGTGGCCGCCACAGAAACTGCGCGTGGTCAGTTTGCCTTCGACCACGCGGTCGCCGACCACCTGCAGCTGGCTACCGATCACCACGTGGCGGTCGTTGGCCTGGCCCAGATTGACCAGCACATGGCCGGTGTCGGCGCCGGGGGCGAAGGTGTAACGCTCGGCCGCGGCGCGGGTGAGCGCGGTGGCTTCGGCGTCGATGCCGCCGTAGTCGGTCAGCCGCACCTTGTAGTAACCGGCCTGGCCGACTTCGCCGTCATGGGTGTAGCGGGCGGCGTAACGCTTCTGGTCGAAGGCCTTGGCGTCGCCGGTGTCGAAGTCGCCGCCCGGGCCGATGCGGCCGGTGACCGGCAGCACCGAGACCTGCCCGCCCTGCTCCCAGCAGCCGGCCCCGGACAGGAATGAATGGCCGAAGCCGCGGATGCTGGGATCGTCGTAGCGCCAGCCGGCGTAGTGCGCGCCGATCGGGCTGACCTGGACCAGGCCGAACGGGGCCGAGGCACCTGGGAAGGTGTTGCCGTCGTCCTTGCTGCCGATGAAGGTGTTGACCTGCGCCGGGTCCTGCGCGGCCAGCGGCGCACACACCGCCATGCCGAGCAGGCACAGGCCGGCGGCAGCGCGGCGCCAGAACGGCAGCGCAGCGCCGCGGAAGACGGAACGGTCGGACGAAACTGCGCAGAGCATGCAAAACACCTCGGGGGAGCGGGCGACCGAAGCCGCAGGTGGAGGATCCCTGCCGAGCGCTGCACCACGCAGCGTTCGGCGTACAACGACCGCGTTCGAACGAGCGGCGGTCCGAGACCGGCCGGCACTCGCGTGCAGTGCCGGCGCCGGCACGGCCACCCGCTGCCGTCTGACGATCTCGCCGGGCGTTGGTCGCCTCAGAAATCGAACACGTATTCTGCCGCGATCTCGCGCCCCACCGGACTGAACAGGCGGCTGTTGTAGAACTCGTAATCGAGCTTGTACGGATCCTTGTGGTTGTAGCCGGTGCTGTTGAAGACGTTGTTGACGTAGAGGTTGAGCTTCATCGCCGGAGTGATGCGATAGCCGAGATTGACGTTCCAGGTGATCGCCGGGCCGACGCGGCCGAAGTATTTGCGGGTGCTCTGGCCGAAGGTGGGGCTGGCCGGATCGGTGTCGGTGCAGTTGGCGCGGTCGTCGGGCACGCCGCCATCGGCAAACGGCACGCAACCGCCTGGGGTGTCGAGCCGGTCCAGGCCCCAGTGCGAGCGCACGCCGGGCACCGCGCCGACACGGTCGCCGTAGACGGTGGCGTTCCAGTTGCCGTACAGCCAGCTCACGCTGCCGCGCAGCTTGCTGCGGATGTCGCGGTCGCGACGCTCGGGGTTGGGATCGGTGCGGTAGGTCTGCTCGCGCATCGAGCGCAGGTTGGTGTAATCCAGACCCAGCTGGAAATCGCCGACGCCGGTTTCGAGTTGGTAGCGCGCCGACAGGTCCAGGCCGCGTACGTCGCGCTGGGCCAGGTTGATCGGGCCGCGCTCGATCGCGGTGATGGCGCCGCCTGCATCGCGCTGCACGCGGGCCAGGATCGAGGCGCAGTAATCGGCGCCGCCCGGGTTGGACCAGGCCTGGCCGGGGGTGATGGTCAGCCCGGTGCGGCAGCCGGCCTCGTCGCGCAGGATGGTGGTTTCGTCGATGTCGCGGATCTCGTCTTCCAGATGGATGCTCCAGAAGTCGGCGGTGAACGAGACATGCTCGAACGCGTCCCAGACAAACCCCACCGTCCACGAATTGCCCAGTTCCGAGTCCAGGTCCGGGGTGCCGCGGCGATTGATGGCGAACGGATAGGTCACCGCGGTGTTGTCGCCAGTGCAATTGTTGATCCGGTAGGCGCCGCTGGCGATGCAGCGGTACTGGTCGAGCGTGCGCACCTGCGCCGAGCTGGGTTGGCCGAGCAGGTAGTGCATGTCCGGGGCGCGAAAGCTGGTGGCGTAGCTGCCGCGCAACAGCAGGCTGTCGATCGGGCGCCACTGCAGGCCGGCGCTCCAGGTGGATTCCTTCTGGGTGCCGATGTCGAGCAGGTTGGCGTCGTCGCTATAGGCCTTGTAGTCGCCGTAGCGGTCGTAGCGGCCGGCCAGGGTGGCGATCAGCGTGCTGGTCAGCGGCACGCTGAACTCCAGCCCGGCCGAATAGCGGGTGCGCTCGCCACCACCGCGGTCGACGTTCTGCACCTCGTAATCGAGATTGGCGCGTGGATCGGGATTGAGCCGGTAGCCCTGCTGCGCGGCTTCGGCCACGGCGGCGAATTCGATCGGCCCGGCCCAGCCGTCGGCCAGGGTACCGCTGAGGCTGAGCGCGCCCTGGTTGACCCAGGAGGCGGCGCGATTGACCGAGTGCGCGCCGATCTGCGCGTACTGGCCCGGCGTCAGTGGCGTCCACCAGCGCGCGCGGTCTAGCGCATAGGCCGGCAGCCCATCCACGGTGCCCAGCTGCGGGCCGAGGAAATAGGCGTTGGCGCGCTGCCAGTCCACCGTGGAGATGCGCTCCTGCACGCGGTAGTACGAACGGCCCAGTGAGGCCTCCCAATCGAAGCGCCCGTCGGCCAGGGTGCCGCGAAAACCGGCGCTGATGTCCCAGGAGCGCTCGCGGTTGCGGTTGCGCAGCCCGGCCTGGCTGCCAACCTCGGCGGCGGTGAACTGGCGCACGCCGATCAGTTGCTGGCCGCTGGTCACATCGTAGAACGCCGGGAAATCGAGCCCGGCCGGCAGCTGCACCGCAGGCGGCGAGGTGCCCCACTGCGCTTGGGAATCGAACACCGCCAGGTTGGTCCAGGCCTGTACCCCATTGCCGAACTCCCAGGTGCCGTAGAGATAGCCGGACAGGTCCTTGCTGCCGCTGCGCAGCAGCCAGTTGCCGTAGTCGGCGCTCAGCCCGCACAGCTGGCCGGTATTGCTGGTCACGCCGGTGTTGCGGTTGTAGAGCAGCCGGTCGGCCAGGTAGTACTCGCCGCCGAACTGCTCGCAGGCACCGGGCGGCGGCGCCTGGCGGGTGCCGCTGGCGTTGTCGATCAGGGCGATGCCGCTGCTGGGGCGAAATCCCACCCGGCGCTGCTCGGCGGTCCAGGCGCTGTAGGGCGCATCGCTGGCGTCGTCCATCTGCGGGCGGTCGCGGCCGAACAGCGGGTCGCGGCTGGTGTATTGCAGCGCGTAGGTCACGCTCCAGTTGTCGCCGGTGCGGCCGCCGGCCCAGGACACATCGGCGGTATCGCGGCCGCCCTCGGTGGAGGTGCCGCCGCGCATGCGGAACTGGTCGCCGCTGTAGTTCTGCTTGAGGATCACGTTGACCACGCCGGCGATCGCGTCCGAGCCGTAGATGGCCGAGGCACCGCCGGTGAGCACCTCGACCCGGTCCACCGCGGCGGCCGGGATGTTGCTGTAGTTGGAGACGTTGCTCTGGCCGTTGTACGGCAGCGGGTAGTCGGCCACGCGGCGGCCGTTGACCAGCAACAGGCTGCGGTTGGGGCCCAGATTGCGCAGGTTGAGCGGGCTGGCGTTGGGCGTATGCGAGCCCCAGCTGACGTCGGCCTCCACCGTGCCGATGGCCTGGTTGAGGGTGCCGAGCATGTCGTAGACGGTGGTGAAGCCCTGCGCACGGATCTCCTCGGAACCGATGATCTGCACCGGCGCCGGTCCTTCGGCCTGGACGCGCTTGATGCGCGAACCGGTCACGGTGACGGCATCGAGCTGTTGCGGGGCGCTGACCTGCTGGGCCAGTACGGGCAGGGGTGACAGCAATGCGAGCAGCACGGCGCGGGACAGCAGCTGCGGGCGACAACGGCGGTGATCGGTCATTCAAGCGTCTCGTCGAGGACGGTAGTACGACGGAAAGACTTCGTCTTTTCAAACACTTGCGGGGGAATGGGGTACTTGGATCGATCTAAATTCGGTACAGTCGTGTGTCACGGGTTGGCAAAGATTAAGCATTCTCGCCCACCTGCTGCACACCGCGGTGCAGCAAAGTGTGCGGGTTCCGCCAGTTTTTCCGAGGTTTAGGTGTTTTGAATCAATCTGTTGCGAGTGCCCGGGTACTGCGTTTCCGGCGCGTGTCAGCTGCACTGACGGATGAGCCGGCTTGGGGTCAGATTGGGCTGCGTTGCGCGCGGTCGGTTGAGAGAGCTGCGCCTGGGCGTGTTGCGTATCGGTGGGCCGGACCCTCACCCCAACCCCCGCTCCGCGCCCCGGGCCCGCGCTAGCAGCGCGGGCGCTCCCAGGCACGCGCGCCAGTGGCGCGCACGCTGTGCCTTATCGCCCCGGGGGGAGAGGGGCCTGGTCCCCGGGGCTTGGTTCGCCCATAAAAAAGCCCGGTCAGTGACCGGGCTTGGCGACGCTGGCATGGCGGCGGGAGGGGCCGACGCGCCGGTGACGCAGTTGCTTCAGATCCAGCGCATGCCTTCGAACGGGTTCCAGCTGGTGCTGCCCTTCACCTTGTCCAGGTAATAGGCGTAGTTGGCGATCATGCCGGTCAACAACGACAACGGCAGCCACAGCACGTTCTGAAACGCGGCGGGCAGGAACGAGGCCACGATGCTGACCACGATGCTGATGCCGATCAGGCTCAACGCCTTGCGCCACAGGCCGATGATGAAGAAATAGATGACGCCGAAGAAGAAGGCATAGAAGTTCATGCCGACCTTGACCTTCTCGCCAAAGCTCAAGGTCTTCAGTGCGTTCTTGTAACTGGGGTCTTTGGGGCCACCGTGACGGTCGAAGAAATCGAAACGGAACTGCCACTTGGGACTGAGCTGGGTGCGATCGAAGGTGTCCATTCCAAACCATGTAGTTGAAAACGGTTACATGATAGGCGATCGCGTATTCATCGGCACGTTCGCGGGCGCCGGCAAGACGTGAGGGTCAGCCGCCGATCAGCTTCGGCAGTGGCTGCCTGCAGGACGCCGCACGTTATTCGCGCCCGTCGCTGACGCTGGTGCCGCGGCGCGCCCGGCGCAGCGCATACAGCGAGCGGTCGGCGCGATCGACCACCGCCGCCAGCGCCTCGCCATCGTTGCGCAGGGCGGTGCCCAGGGTGAACTGGATCGGCGCGTCGTCGGTGGCGGCCACGTAGTCGCGCGCCAATGCCGCCAGCTGCGGCTGGGTGGGTTGATGCAGCAGCACCAGGAACTCGTCGCCACCCAGACGGACCAGCCGGTCCTGGGTGCGCAGCGGTTGATTGAGGAACCAGGCCATCTGCACCAGTACCTCGTCGCCGCGCTGGTGGCCATGGGTGTCGTTGACCAGTTTGAACTTGTCCAGATCCACCACGATGCAGCCCCAGCGCACGCTGGGGTCGCGCTTGTCGAGCTCGTCCAGGAAGCGGCGGTTGTAGCAGTTGGTGAGCGGGTCGGTGAACGACCATTCCAGCAGCTGCTTCTCCTGCTGGTACTGGTTGGTGATGTCCTGGGCGTGCGCCAGTACGATGGTGGCGTCGGACTCCACGTCCAGCACGTTGCTGTACTGCCAGTGGCGCAGGCTGCCGTCGCTGGCGACCAGCTCGATCACCCCGGCGTCCTGACCGTCGAGCACCATGCGCGACAGATAGCCCTGCAGGGCGGCATGCCGCTCGGGGCGGACGAATTCCAGCAACGAGCGGCCTTCCACACCGTCCACGCTGCGGCCCAACGAGCGCGCGGCGGCCGGATTGACGCTGATCAGGCGGCCATCCATGTCGTGGGTGCAGATCAGGCCCAGGCTGTATTGGAACATGTTGCGGAACTTGCGCTCGCTGGCGGCCAGCGCATCCACCGCACGATGGCGGTCGGTGACGTCCTGGATCGCGCCGATCAGGCGGGTGCGTCCGTCCACATGCTCCATCGAGCCGGTGGCGTGCACCCATAGCTGCCGGCCGGTGGCGCTGACCAGCGGCAGTTCCAGATCCCAGGGCGTGCCATCGCGCTCGCAGGCCTCGACCGCCTCGGTGATCACCGCGCGCGCATCGAGCGGATAGAAGCCGATCCCCTCTGCCAAGGTCGGCCGGTAGCCCGCCGGCAGATCGTGCAGGCGGCAGGTCTGATCCGACCAGGTCAGGGTGCCGCTGGCCACGTCCACTTCCCAGCCGCCGACGCCGGCAACCCGGCCGGTGCGTTCCAGAAACGCTTCGCTCTCGCGCAGGCGTTGCTGCAATTGCGCGTTGGCGGCTTCACGCTCCAGCATCAGCCGGCGCTGCTCCAGACCTTCGGCGGCCACCCTGGCCAGTTGCTGCAACGCGGCCAGTTGCGCCGGCTCCAGCGCGCGCGGGCGCTGATCGAGCACGCATACGGTGCCCATGCGCAATCCGTCGGACAACACGATCGGCGCGCCGGCGTAGTAACGGATTCCAGGCGCATCGGTGACCAGCGTATTGTCGCGAAAGCGCGGATCGGCCGGCGCATCGCGTACTTCCATCACCGCATCGTCCTGGATGGCGTGGGCGCAGAACGCGAGTTCGCGTGAGCCTTCGCTGGCGTCGGGCAGGCCGATATTGGCCTTGCACCATTGGCGATGTTCGTCCACCAGCGACACCAGCGCGATCGGCGTGCCGGCGATCGCCTGCGCGGCGGCGGCCAGCGCATCGAAGAACGGCTCGGCATCGGTATCGACAACCTGCAGCAGCGCCAGACGCGACAGCCGCTCGGTCTCGCGGGGAGTGGATGACACAAAGGCGTCGCGGTGGCTCAATGGAATGCTCGCTTGTTCCCCGGGCAATCCGCTCAGTCTAGCGGACCAAACATCCCTGCTAACGCAGCGTTGCGTGCGCCATCGCACAGAAGATGCGTTGTGCGCGACCCGGTCGCCACGTGGCGACCGCATGGGCACGGCATGGGCACGGCCTGCGCGAGGCATCCCGCGCGCTGCCGTCAGCGCATGTCTGCACTCGCAGGCAGCTGCGCCAAGACCTGGCCCACCTGCAGCGCGGCGGCCACATTGCGCGCAGCGATGCGCACGTTGCTGGCGGCGTCGGCCAGTGCCTGCTCCACCGTGCAGGCGCGATGCACCACCGCAAACATCGCGTCGATGCCATGGCCATGCAGCAGCGCGGCGCCGTTGCCCAGGCAACCGGCGATGGCGAGCACCGGCTTGCCGTGCCGCAGCGCCACCCGCGCCACGCCTACCGGGGTCTTGCCGTGCAGGCTCTGGCCGTCCAGGCGGCCTTCGCCGGTGATGACCAGATCGGCCTGGGCGACCAACGCATCCAGCCCGAGCGCCTGCGCCACGATCTCCACGCCGGGCCGCAACTGCGCGCCCAGGTACGCCACCAGCGCCGCGCCCAGGCCGCCGGCCGCACCGCCGCCGGGCAGGTCGTGCAGGCGCACACCCAGGTCGCGTTGCAGCACATCGGCGTAGTGCTGCAGGTTGCTGTCGAGCTGGCGCACCATGCCGGGGGTGGCGCCCTTCTGCGGGCCGAACACCGCCGAGGCGCCGGTCGGGCCGATCAGCGGGTTGTCCACGTCGCAGGCCACTTCGAACTGGCAGTCCTGCAGCCGCACGTCCAGGGCCTGCGTGTCGATGCGGGCCAGCGTCGCCAGCGCGCCGCCGCCCGGGCCGATCGACTCGCCCTGCGCATCCAGCAGCCGCACGCCCAGGGCCTGCGCCAGACCGGCGCCGCCGTCGTTGGTGGCGCTGCCGCCGATGCCGATGATGAAGCGCCGCGCGCCGGCATCCAGCGCGGCCAGGATCAACTCGCCCACGCCCGCAGTGCTGGTGCGCAGCGGCGTGCGCTCGGCCGGCGGCACCAGCGCCAGGCCGCTGGCGGCGGCCATTTCGATCACCGCGGTGCGGCCGTCGCCGGTCAGGCCGAAGAATGCCTGCACCGGGATGCCGAGCGGGCCGCTGACCGTGCAGTCGATCACCCGCCCGTCGGTGGCCGCCACCAGCGCGTCGACCGTGCCTTCGCCGCCATCGGCCACCGGCACCTTGCGGTACTGCCAGTCGGGGAACACCTCGCGGAAGCCGGCCTCGATCTGGGTGGCCACCTCCAGCGCGGACAGGCTTTCCTTGTAGGAATCGGGCGCAATGACGATCTTCATGGGCACACTCGCTGGGACGGATGCATCACTGGTTCACCGCGCGTGCCGGCACCCGCAGCACCAGCACGGCGCCCAGCAGCATGGCGCCGGCCAGCACGTACAGCGCCAGCTCGGTGCTGTGGGTGGCGTCCTTGATCCAGCCCACCAGGTACGGGCTGACGAAGCCGGCAACCTGGCCGGTGGAGTTGATCAGCGCCAGCCCACCGGCCGCAGCGGCGGCAGTGAGGAAGCCGTTGGTCAGCGGCCAGAACAGCGGCAAGCCACTGACCGCGCCCATCGTGGCCAGGGTCATGCCGAACAGGGCCAGACCCAGGTTGTCGGTGACGCTGGCGGCGATGCACAGCCCGGCCGCCCCCATCAGCAACGGCATCACCAGATGCCAGCGGCGCTCGCGGCGGCGGTCGGCCGAGCGGCCCATCAGCACCATGAACACCGCCGCGGCCAGGTACGGAATGGCGCTCATCAGGCCGATCCGGGTGGGGTCGGTGACGCCGCTGCCCTGGATGATCGAGGGCAGCCAGAAGTTGATCGCATACACCCCGCTCTGGATGCAGAAGTACACCGTGCCCAGCATCCACACCGCCGGGTTGCGCAGCACCGCGCCCAGCGAGCTGGAGGCACCGGCCGGCTTGCCGGCTTCGTCGGCGGCCAGCGCGCGGGTCAATGCCTGCTTCTCCTGCGTGTCCAGCCAGCTCGCCTGCTGCACGCCATCGCTGAGCAGGAACCACACCCCGATGCCCAGCAACACCGTGGGCAAGCCCTGCAGCAGGAACATCCATTGCCAGCCGGCCAGGCCACCCTGCCCGGCCGAAAAATGGCCGAGGATCCAGCCCGACAACGGCCCGCCCAGCACGCCGGAGATCGGGATGGCCGACATGAAGACGGTCATGACCCGGCCGTGCTGGGCGCGCGGAAACCAGCGCGTCAGGTACAGCACGATGCCGGGGAAGAAGCCGGCCTCGGCCGCGCCGGTGAGCAGGCGCAAGATGTAGAAGCCGGCCGGGGTGCGCACGAACATCAGGCAGGTCGACAGCAGGCCCCAGCTGACCATCATGATCGCCACCCATCGGCGCGCGCCGATGCGTTGCAGGATCAGGTTGCTCGGCACCCCGCAGGCCAGATAGCCGATGAAGAAGATGCCCGCGCCCAGCCCGTACACGGTCTCGCTCATGCCCAGATCGCCCAGCATCTGCAGCTTGGCAAAGCCGACATTGACCCGGTCCAGGTAATTGAACAGGTAACAGACGAACAGGAACGGGATCAGCCGCCACAGGATCCTGCGGTAGGTCGGGGCCATGCCGTCGGGGGGCGGCAGGGGCCGGGAGGCTTGGGTCATCGCACGCTCCAGCAGTCGGTGGGCCCACCGGCGCACAGTGCCCTGGCACTGGCACCGCACAGGGGTCGGCGCATTCTAGTTGGCGCTTGTTCCAGGAAGCATCGTCAGCCTGCTGCCTGGCTGTGGGCAGGTAAACGCCAGTTTTTGTGCAAATGCCCAAATCCACATCAGGTGTCCCGAGCGTGTGCGAGGCTCGGAATGCTGCAGCAACCATGCTGGTGCAGAGCTGGCCGCCCCGATACAGCGCGGTCACCCGGCCAAGTGACCACCGGGCCGACAGCTAGAGCTGACGCACCACGCCCCCTCCCGATCAGCCAATCCGGCGACGCCGCAGCAGCAACGCGCTTCTACCCCAGCCCTGCACCAACAACCAAGCCAGCGCCCCACCGCCAGGCGCTATGCAGGACCAGCCCCGCACGACAAACCGCCTCGGCTTTGCGAATCCGAATCCCGACTGCCCAATCCCAGCACTACCTCCCTACTCCCGATTCCCCACTCCCCACCGCATACGCCTGCGCCTGCCCCATCACCCGCAGCAGATTGCCGCCCCAGATGCCGGCGATCTGCTGTTCGGTGTAACCCTTGCGCAGCAGCCAGGCGGTGATGCGCGGCAGGTCGGAGACATCTTCCAGGCCGACCACGCCACCGCCGCCGTCCCAGTCCATGCCGATGCCGACGTGCTCGGGCCCGACCACCTTGAGCACATGCTCCAGATGGGCGAAGAAATCCTCCTCGGTGGCACGCTTGATCGGGTAGCGCGTATCCAGGTCCTTGAGCGCGGCGCTCAGGGCCGTGCCGTCGGCGATCTTGATGTGCTCCCAGCCGCCGTATTGCTCGGTCAGCGCCTTCTCGGCGGCCTTGCGCTCGGGGCTGGCGCCGCTGTCGACCAGATAGCCACCGTAGGAATTCACCTGGATCACCCCGCCGTGCCGGGCCAGCACCTTCAGCCGCGCGTCGTCGATATTGCGCGGATGGTCGAAGACCGCACGCGCGCCGCTGTGCGAGAGCACGATCGGCACCGGCGACAATGCGATCAGCTGGTCGAACACCGCATCGGAGGCATGCGATTGATCGATCACGATGCCCAGCGCCTGCGCCTGCTGCACCAGTTGCCGGCCGGCTGGGCTCAGGCCCTTCCACTCCGGGCCCTTGGGGTCGGTGGCCGAATCGGCGAACTCGTTGTTGAGAAAATGCACGGTGCTCATCAGGCGCAGGCCTTGCGCGTAATAGAAGCGCAGCAGGGTGGGGTCGGCCACCAGCGGGCTGGCGTTTTCCATGCTGATGTACACCACGCGCTTGCCATCGGCCTTGATGCGCGCGGCATCGGCGGGCGTGCTGGCGAAGGCGAAGCGCTGCGGTTGCGCGGCCAGCAGCGTGTGGATCTTCAACAGCCGCTGCAGGCCGGCATCCCGATCGTCCAGGTGCGCGGCCACACTGCGATTGCCCTGCCCGGTATAGACCGCCCAGAAGCCGCCATCCAGCGCGCCTTCGACCATGCGCGGGTAATCCACCTGCGACAGCCGGTTGCCGGCATGCGCCTGCAACACGTCGAAGTCGGGGCGCTCCAGATTGGCCGGCGTGTCCAGATGCGAGTCCAGCGTGATCAGCCGCTGTTGCAGCGCCGTGGCGCGCGCCAGCTCGGCCTTGGAAAACTCCAGCGCGTGGCCGGGTGCGGCCACGGCCAGACTGAGCAAGATGGCGGTGCACAGGCGATGCAGGGTCATGGCAGCTCGCAGAAGATGGGGGATGCATCGATCATAGCCGCGCTTGCCTCAGCCGCTGCACGATCCGGGGATGTCGCGTGCGTGATCCACTGACCACGCGCCAGCGCTCACTTGCGTTCGAAGAACTCGTGATACGCCTTGGATTTGCCTTCCGGCGACTTGCCCACGCCATTGCGGATCAGCGTCTTGCCGTCTGCGGAAAACGTCCAGAACTCGCCGACGATCACGTCGTCGTCCTTCATCTTGAGGATCTGGTAGGTGTCGGCGCCGGTCTTGCTCACCGCGATCTGGTGCTGTTCGACCTGCTCGCGCGTGATCCACGACGTTGCCGGGGGCGTGCTTGCGCAGCCAGCGCCGCGGCAGCGCAGGCCGGTCGCGATCATCCGGCGCATTGCCCCATCGCCGGACCGGAAAGTGGGTTCGCACAGTGCATCACAGGTGCGCTGTGCACATCGCCTGACAGGGCAGCGCAACTCCAACCCGCGCCACAGCGCGAGCGATGCGCACGTTGCAGTTCTGCAAATTACATCTGCAAAGCAATTGCGCACAGTGCGTGGCTACGCATACTTGCGCGGCCACCAACGTCGGCGGACATTCCCCAGGTCTCTTTCGCCACTGCGCAGCCCTGCGTGTGTGCGGCTGCGTGTGCGCATCCCATTCTTTGCGAGAACCTCCCATGTCCACCGCATCGCGTGCCCTGCCCCGACCGCGTTCCACTCCCCGTCTGACGACAGGCCTGCTGACCGCCAGCCTGATCGCCGCCGGGCTGTGCACCGCACCCACCGCCAGCGCCGCCGGCTGCACCACCGGCACCTGGGTGGCCCGGACCAACGAGGCCGGCATGCCGGCAGTACGCTACGAGACCGCGCACTTTGCTTTCCGCTGGAATGGCGATGGCGTGCCCGCCGCCGACGTGCGCGCCGCCGGCGAGCATCTGGAACTGGTCTGGGACACCTTCATCAACCGCCTGCAATTCCCCGAGCCGGCCTGCGGCAGCACCACCAAGTACAAGGCCAGCATTCATCTGGATCCCGGCTTCGGGCTGAGCGGCGGCGTCACCGGCAGCGGCAACATGGGCATGTGGATGGCGCCGGGCGGCCTGCGCGACCACTGGGGCCTGGCGCACGAACTCACCCATGCCTTGCAGGGCCAGACGCTGGGCCTGCGCGATTCGGAGTTCACCGGCTGGATCTGGGAGTCGCACGCCAACTGGATGACTCACCAGTTGCCGGAATTCCATTCCAGCCAGGTGCATTGCTCCAGCATGCTGGTGAACTACCCGCACCTGTATCTGGGCTCCACCCGCGACCGCTACTGCAACTGGCAGTTCCTGGAATACCTGAAGAACCGCTACGGCTACGCCACCATCAACGACCTGTGGGCCAAGGCGCCCAAGCCGGGCGATCCGGCACAGCGCAGCGCCGATCCGTTCATCATCCTCAGAACCAATATGGGCTGGACCCAGTCGCAACTGAACGATGTGTTCGGCGACTGGGCGCTGCGCAACGTCAACTGGGACTACACCAATCCCGATGGCAGCGACCAGGGCGCGCTGTACCGCGCGCGTTACGGCAGCAACCTGGCGTTCGATCCGCAACGTACGCAGGACTGGGACAACCGCGATCGCGCATTGCGCCTGACCGTGCTCGATCCGGTCGCCGGCCAGGCCAATCGTTACCGCGTGCCGTTCGAGTGGGCACCGCAACGCTGGGGCTACAACCTGGTGCAGCTGATTCCCGCCAGCGGCGCGACCAGCTTCACGGTCGCCTTCGAAGGACAGGTGCAGACCGCGCCGGCCACCACATCCCTGCCTGGCCTGGTTAACGATCCCGCCAGCATCCCGCTGCCGGATTCGGATTGGCGCTGGGGCGTGGTCACCATCGACAGCACCGGCCGTGCGCGCTACAGCGCCCTGCAACGCGGCGCCAGGGCCAGCGTCAACGTCACCCGCAACAGGGGCGACAGCGCGGTGTACCTGATGGTGATGGGCGCGCCCGGCACCATGCAGCAGATCAAGTGGGACCAATCCTATTACGCGATCTACCGCTACCCGTGGAGCGTGACCCTGACCAACGCCGCACCGGCAGGCAGCCAGCCCAGTGCATCCACGCCCACGCCGGTGGGCCGTCGCCACGCCAACGGCGGCGGCTGGGTCGACAGCACCGCCAACGTTGCGTCCACCGCCTACGTCGGGCCGCGTGCACGCGTGCTGGCCGGCAACGTGCTCGGCAACGCACGCATCGACGGCCATGCCACGGTGATGGGCGGCACCGTGCAGGGCAATGCGGTACTCGGTGGCCTGACCGTCTGGCATCCAGGCGCAACGATCGGCGCCAACGCGCAGGCAAGTACCGTCTTCATGGGGCCAGGCGCCTTCGGTGCGGTCAACGTGTCCGGCACCACCCAGGTGCGTGGCGATAGCGAATTGCGCGAAGGCAGCACACCCACGCAAGGCGTGTTCTACGGCTACGCCGATGGCCAGACCATGCGCAATCCCGAGTTCGGCGCCGACCTGCGCCAGGCCGTGCCGGAGATCACCGCGCGACCGGCGGGCTGGTGATTGGTCGCAGGGCAGCGGGCAGCACTCCCTGACGGACCACGCACAGGCCAGGGAATGGCAGCGTGGGGCACCACTTCAAAGCGGCGTGCACGCCACCGCGTGGGCACTCCAACGGTTGGCAAACAACGCGCACATACCGCCGCCGCAGGCAGTGATGCCTGCGACGTCCATCACTGCCACGCCGGGCGCGCATGCCGCCCGGCGTGCACGGCACTCAGTCGCCCAGTTCGGCCAGGCGCGCGCGCACGCTCTCGACATCGACGTGCTCGCGCACATGCAGCCACTGCCGCGCCCACACCGAGCGCAAGACGATCCAGGCCCCGAGCACGCCCAGGCAGGTCGAGCCCAGCGCCAGCAGCAACGGATGCAACGGCGAGCCGCTGCCGGTCTGGAACAGATACATGAAGGCGCCGGCGAACAGCAGCCACACGCCGAACACCGGCCAGTTGCTGGCCAGCAGACTGGCATGGGGCCGCTCGATCTCGCCCAGCAACCGGGTCAGCGCCTTGCGTTCCTCATCGTCCGGTGTCATCGACTGGCCGCTCCACGGGGTGATCGCCGCGCTAGACCACGCGGCAGAAAACAGCCTTCAGATAGCGCGATTCCTGCACGTGCGCCATGAACGGATGGTCCGGACCGGCACCGGCCACCTTCAGGATCTGGATGGTGCGCCCGGAGAAATACGAGGCGCGCCGCAGCATGTCCAGAAATTCCTGCTCGGCCACCAGCCCGGTGCACGAGAAGGTGGCGAACAGGCCACCGGGCTTGACCACGCCCAGCGCCAGCTTGTTCATGTCCAGGTACTTCTTCAGCGCCGGAATCACCTGCTCGCGGTCGCGGGTCATCTTGGCCGGGTCCAGGATCACCACATCGAACTGCTCGCCGCGATTGGACGCATCGCGCAGCCAGGGGAAGATGTCGGCCTGCACGAACTTCGGCCGCACGTTGTTGAGCTTGGCGTTGCCCTTGGCGATGGCGATCACGTCCTCGTCGATGTCCACGCCCAGCACCTCGGACGCACCGCGCGCGGCCGCATACACCGCAAAGCCGCCGGTGTTGCAGCACAGGTCCAGCACGCTCTTGCCTTGGACCTGTTCGCTCAGCCACTGGCGGTTCTCGCGCTGGTCGGCGAAGAAGCCGGTCTTGTGCGCACCGGCCGGGTCGGCGCGGAACTTGATGCCGTACTCGGTGATCACCGACGCGTCGGTGGTGGTGTTGCCGTGGAAGTCGAAGCTTTCCTGCTTTTGCACGTGCTCGTCGGCAAAGCTGTGGAAGCGGCAGCCCGGGAACTGCTCGCGCAGCGCCTCGTAGATCCATTCGCGGTGGCGGAACATGCCGGCGGCGAAGAACTCCACCACCACCAGGTCGCCATAGCGGTCCACCACCAGGCCGGACAGGCCGTCGCCTTCGCTGTGCACCACGCGCCAGGCATCGGACACCGCGTCGAGCTTGAGCCAGTCGCGGCGCAGACTCACTGCCGCGGCGATCTTGCGCGAGAACCAGCCCGCATCCACCGGCACCGCCTGGTCGGTCTCCAGGATGCGCACGGCGATGCGCGAGTGGCCGTTGTAGAAGCCGCGGCCGACCCACTCCCCGTCCACGCCGACCACATCGACGATGGTGCCGGGTTTGGGCTTGGCGGCGGGCTTTTCCACCAGCTTCTGGAAGATCCACGGGTGGCTGGAGCGCCACGCATTCTTGAGTCGGACGACGGGGACTGGAATATTCATCCGCCCATTGTATCCGGCTGGATTGACGTGCCTGCCCCGGGCACGCAGAATCGGGCACAGAAGGGGAGTAGCTCCCAGCGTTGTCGCCGTCATGACGAGTCCTGCCAGCCAGGCTCCGGTGCAACGGCAACCGGCCCGGCCGGTTGTGAGCGAGACCTTCGCCGCGCAGGCGAAGGTCCGTCACCCGGAATCCACGATTTCCGTGTCACAAGGCCTCAGCCTACCGGCTGTCCAGGTCGTTTCACTTTCGGGATTCTTGTATGCAAACCATTGGCAATGTCTGGTTATGGGGCGGCTTCGCGATCGTGGTGATCGTGGCGCTGTTGGTCGATCTGGTGCTGATGCGCCATGGCGGTGCCCACAAGGTCACCTTCAAGGAAGCCACCTGGTGGAGCATCGGCTGGGTGCTGCTGGCGCTGGCCTTCAACGCGGGCCTGTGGTGGTACCTGCAAGGCAGCATGGGCGATGCGGCGGCCGATCGCATCGGGCTGGAGTTCCTGACCGGCTACCTGGTCGAGAAATCGCTGGCGGTCGACAACATCTTCGTGTTCCTGATGGTGATGACCTACTTCGGCGTACCCGAGGAGCAGCGCCAGCGCGTGCTGATCATCGGCGTGCTGGGCGCGATCGTGCTGCGCGCGATCATGATCTTCGCCGGCTCGGTGCTGCTGACCAAGTTCCATTGGCTGCTGTACGTATTCGGTGCGTTCCTGCTGCTGACCGGCATCAAGATGTGGTTTTCCGCCGGCAAGGAGCCGGATCTGGAAGCCAACCCGGTGCTGCGCTGGATGCGTGGGCATCTGCGCCTGAGCCCGCAGTACGACGGCCATGCGCTAAGCGTGATCAAGGACGGCAAGCGCTGGTTCACCCCGTTGTTCGTGGTGCTGATCCTGATTGCGGTGATCGATGTGATCTTCGCGGTGGACAGCATTCCGGCGATCTTCGCGATCACCACCGACCCGTTCATCGTGCTGACCTCCAACGTGTTCGCGGTGCTGGGCCTGCGCGCGATGTTCTTCCTGCTGGCCGGCATGGCCGACCGCTTCCACCTGCTGCCGTACGGCCTGGCGGTGATCCTGGTGTTCATCGGCACCAAGATGATGATCATCGATCTGTACAAGATTCCGGTGCTGGTCTCGCTGGCGGCGGTGATCGTGATCCTGGTCTTCACCATCGTGCTGAGCCTGCTGCGGCCGCCCAAGCCGGCTCGGCACTGAGGGGCTGGGAATCGGGAATCGGGAATCGGGATTTGGGAACAGCAGCGCCGCGTGCGCTGCTCGCATCCATGCGCACCGACCAACGCGAGGGGTCCTTGCGCCCACCGTCGCGGGACCTTACGCGGCATGGATGCTGCGTAAGCGCCTACAGGGACGTGTTTGCGGCGTGTCCCGCGATAGTGGGCGGGCAAGGGCCCTGCAGCCAATCGGTGTCGCGCCTCAGCCACCTGCGTGATGCCACGCGAGCCGCTGCGCCAATCACCGGTGGCGGAACTGGATTATCCCGTCGCCGGGCCTGCTTATCCCGCGTTCGGCGGGCTTGTAAAAAAACCCGCGCGACGCCATCCGTGAAGGCATGACACCGCATCCTGTTGCCGCCGCCGACGCCACCTCGCAAGATCGCCTGGATCGTTCCCGGGTCTTGCGTGCCTTCAACTTCAGCCTGGCCGCAGTGCTGCTGCTGGTGGCGGTGTTCACCGCCCAGGGCATGTTCGACTGGCGCGCCTGGGCAGTGGCGCCGCTACAGGCCGACGGCCTGCTCGGCATCCTCACCGCACCGCTGCTGCACGGCTCGCTCGCGCATCTGGGCGCCAACGCCGCCGCCTTGTTGATCCTGGGCACGCTGGCCGGCAGCGTGTATCCGCGTGCCACCGCCCTGGCGCTGCCGTTGCTGTGGCTGGGCGCGGGGCTGGGCGCGTGGTTGCTGGGCGAGCCCGGCAGCCGGCATCTGGGCGCCAGCGGCGTCACCCACGGGCTGATGTTCCTGGTGTTCGTGCTGGGCCTGCTGCGCCGCGACCGCCCGGCGATTGCCACCAGCATGATCGCCTTCCTGTTCTACGGCGGCATGGTGCTGACCATCCTGCCGCACGAGGCCGGCGTGTCATGGCAATCGCATCTGGGCGGTGCGGTGGCCGGCCTGATCGCCGCGCTGCTGCTGCGCCTGCGCGACCCGCAACAGGCCAGGCCGCGCTACAGCTGGGAAGACGAGGACGAAGACGCCGCCTGGGAGAACAGCAACGCCGAACGCGACGTGCTGGAACCGCCGCCGCCACGCCAGGTGCCGGTGCTGTGGCAACGCCCGGAAGACGGCTCGCACAACGTGGTGCTGCACTTCCCGCCGCGCGAGCGGCCACCGGGGGCGTAGCGCCCTATTCGTAGGAGCGCGCCATTGCCAGCGTCGTTACAGAGCGCTTGGCAGCCCGGCATCGGCGCTACTTGCGCTCGCTCAACGCACGCCGCGCCAGGCCCGGATCGTCGGCAAAGAACGCATCGATACCGGCATCCAGATAGGCCTTCAACTCGGCCAATGCACCGGCCTCGTTACGCTCGGTCACCGCAGCACTGCTGCGGTTGTTGGCGGACAGGAAATAATTTTCCGGGCGGAAGGTATACGGCTGCACCTGCAATCCTGCCGCATGCGCGTCGTGCACCAGGCGGGTCGGCGTGCCCAGGCGTTGCTGCGCATCCAGCGGAATGATGCTGCGGATGTCCGGGCCGATCGCATCGGCATAGCCGGCAACCTGTTTCAGCCCCTCGGGCGTGATCATTTGACCGTAGGTACGCGGCGCGTTGCCCACGCCCGCATCGGGCAGCGCCATCTGCGCGCCGCCGAGCAACTGCAGCAAGCGAATGTTGCTGCTGCGCCCGATCTTGCCGCGCAGCTCACGCAGGTTGCCGGTCTCGAACGACTGGATCACCACCGGCGCGGTCTGCGTGTAGGCATGCGCACGCAGGCTTGCCAGCACCTTGTCTTCCATCGCCAGATTCAGCCCACTGAAGTAACTCGGGTGCTTGATCTCCGGAATCAGCCCGATCGTGCGCCCGGTCGCTGCCGATTCGGCGGCGACAAACTCGATGATCTCGTCGAAGGTGACGATCTGAAACTGCCCGTCCCAACGCGTGCCGCGCAATTGCGGCAGACGCTCGCGCGCACGCAAGGTCTTCAATTCGGCCAGGCTGAAATCTTCGGTGAACCAGCCTTCCATCGCCTGGCCATCGATGGTCTTGCGGGTCTTGCGCGCGGCGAACTCCGGGTGGCTGGCCACATCGGTGGTGCCGCCGATCTCGTTTTCGTGGCGCGCCACCAGCACGCCATCCTTGGTGGACACCAGATCCGGCTCGACGAAATCGGCGCCATCGACGATCGCCTTGGCATACGAGGCCAAGGTGTGCTCCGGGCGCAATGCGCTGGCGCCACGGTGCGCATAGATCTGCACCGTCTTCGCCAACGGCGCCTGTGCCAACACCGGTCCGCTCATGCCGACCATCATCGCTCCCAACACCAACGCACGGTGGAACTGCATCATGCCGTTCTCCAACCAAAAAGCAGCCATCAACACCACCGCGTCATCGCCAGGCGAGCGCGGCCGATGAGCAGGGCGGGATGCACGGCCTTGCATCCCGCACCTCCGTATCGTCGCACCCGCCCGACAATCACTCGCCAGGTCTTGCCAGCCACTCTAAAACCATCCACGTCGAACACCACCGAAAATCACTAAGCAGCCACAAAACCCGCTGTTACCAATCCCCAATCCCGACTCCCCAATCCCTAACTCAGAACTTGGCATCCAAGGTCAAGAACACCTGCCGCGGCGCGCTGGCATGGAACGCCAGCTGACGTCCATTCGGATCGCTGTTGGCGAAGGCGGTAAGGTTGGACGCATAGCGCTTGTCGGTGAGGTTGGTCACGTTGAGCGAGAGCTTGAGCCCCTGCAGCACGCCGGCCTGGCCGAAGTCGTACCCGGCGCCCGCATCGAACGAGGTGTAGCCGCCGAAGCCCTGGTCGTTGGTGTAGGTGTAGTAGCGCTGGCCGGTGTACTTGCCGCGCAGGTTGATGTTCCAGTTGGCGTAGGTGAAGGCGATTTCGCTGGCGAACATGCGCTTGGGCGTATCGACGGTGGTCCTGCCGGCGGTCGGAATGATCGCGCCGTTCTGCACGTAGTTGTCGTCGTAGGTCGAGCGGTTGATCGAGGCCGAGTTGTACCACTGCAGGTAGCTGGTCGGCTTCCAGATCACGGTCAGTTCGCCGCCGCGGCTGCTCACCGAGCCCACGTTGAAGAAGCGCGTGGTGCACGCCGGCGTGGTGCCCTGCTGGATGCTGGCGCAGGGATTGAGCGAGAGCAGGCGGTTGTCGAAGGTCACGTCGTAGCCGACCAGCGAGGCTTCGAAATGGTCGCGCACGAAGCGGTAACCGGCCTCCACGGTGCGCGACTTCTCCGGCTCCAGCGCGCCGACGCTGGCATCGAACGAGGCCTGGGTCACCAGCAACGGACCACCGGCGCCGCCGCCCTGGAATGCAGCGATGTTTTCCGCGTACGAGGCGAACACTTCCTGCCCTTCGGCCAGACGATAGCCCAGACCGACCTGCGGCAGCACCGACTCGCTGGCCTTGATCGAGCCGGTCGCCACCGGCGCTTCCACCGCCAGCCCCGGCGTTTCACGCGCGGTCATTTCGGTGCTCGGGCTCTTGATGCCCAGATCCACGCTCAGGCGCTCGTCGAGGAACTTGAGGTTGCCCTGCACGTAGAACTGCCGCGTGGTGATGATGTAGTTCTGCGAGAACAGCCGGCGATCGGGATCCTGCAGGAACTTATCGTCGTTGACCGGCCCGTCGATCCAGTAGAAATTGCGCTCCACATCGTGGTGATTGCGCTCGTACCACAGCCCGGCTTCGAGGTGATGCGGGCCCAGGTTCCATCCGAGCGAAGCGATGCCGCCGGTGCGGTTGATCCAGTAATTGGTGCTGCGGATGGAGATCGGCAGTGCCTGCGGCGTGCCCGGATTGGACGCTTGCCCCGGCGACCACCAATGGCCCTGACCCTTGTTTTCGTGGTGATAGACCTGGGTGTGCAGGTTGATCGCATCGTTGGGCTGGAAGTCGCCGGCCACATAGAACAGATCGTCGTCGCGCAACGCGCGGCTCTGGTAATAGGCATCGTCGACATTGTCCACGCCGCCGCTGAAACCGCAGCGCGCCGCATTGCGCGTGGCCGGTGCGCAGTACGCCGCGGCCAACGCACGGTTCCAGTCCGGTGCGTACAGGTTCCAGTCCCAGCCCAGGCCACGCGCCATGCCGCTCTTGGACAGATACGAATAATCGGCCTGCGAGGTCCGCGAAGTGTCGGCGAATGCGGTCAGCTTGCCGCCGTCGAACTGGTACACGCCCTTGGCATTGAACTGCCGCGTGGTGGTCGGCGAGCCCGGGCGCGCCCACATGTCGGCTTCGGCATTGATACCGGACAGAGACGCCGAAAAACCGTTGTAGTCGCCGGTGTCCACGCGCAGGAAGGTGCGGCGATTGGCATCGGAGCCCACCGTCTGCGACAGCTGCCCGCCGAACACGCTGGACGGGTCGGCCGAGTAATACTGGATGGTGCCGCCCAGGTTGCTGGTGGACGCGGTTCCCAGTGCGCCGATGCCCGAGGCCAGCTCCACGCCGCCGAAGTTTTCCGCGATCAGGGCGCGGCTGATATTGAGCCCGTTGTAGT
Source organism: Xanthomonas sp. CFBP 8152 (assembly GCF_014199025.1). NCBI lineage: Bacteria > Pseudomonadati > Pseudomonadota > Gammaproteobacteria > Lysobacterales > Lysobacteraceae > Xanthomonas > Xanthomonas sp. CFBP 8152. The sequence goes on along the minus strand of NZ_JACHNO010000004.1, from coordinate 341,855 downwards.
TGCCGTAGGCGTTGTCGCCCAGCGGCAGGCCGTCGAGCGTATAGCCCAGGCGCGTACCGTTGAAGCCGCGCAGGCTGATCGTCTGCGACTCCTCGTTGGCACCGAAGGCATCGTTGGATTGCACGTTGACGCCCGGCATGCGGTTGAGCAGCTTCTGGATGCTGGTGCCCGGCGGCAACACCGGAATGTCCTGCTGGGTGATGCGCTGCACCTGACGCGTTTCGCCCTGGCCGATGACAGAGACCGCATCGAGTTGCTGCACGGTCGTACCGGTGTCGGCAGTCAGCTCGGGATCGGCGGCATGGGCGGCCGGCGACAGCACGAGCGCGGTAAGGACGGCGGCACTTAACAGATGGGTCTTGGGCATGAGCGGCAGGGGAACGAGTCAAAAGATGACGGCAAGCGTGCGACAGCTGTCTTGCGTCGATGCGACCGGGGCATGACAGTGCTGCGACAGCAGCTGCGCATTGCGCGCCGCAGCTGCGTTTCGCTGGCATGCAGATGTCATCTGCGCGTCGTAATCTGCGCCCTCATCCATCCGTGTTGTCCGAGGGTTGCTCCATGTCCGATCGCATTGCGCGCGCTTGTTCCCGGACGCTGACCAGCGTCGCCATCGCGATGTTGGCAGTGGGATGCGGCAGTGCAGGCGCGCGCGACAAGGTGGCCCCGGCAGGCTCGGTGATCGCCACCGATGCACACGGCTACCTGGAAAAAGCACAGGTGCCCGACAGCCTGCGCCTGGTACCGCCGCCGCCGCAGGACGGCAGCGCCGCGCTCGCCAACGATCAAGCCATCGCCACCTCCATGCTCGCTCTGCGCAATACACCGCGCTGGGACCTGGCCAGGCAAGACGCTGCACTGACTTTCCCGGCGGCCGCCAATCACTTCAGTTGCGCGCTCGGCATCCAGATCGACCAGGCGCACACCCCGCACCTGCTGCGCCTGCTCGAACGCAGCATGCGCGACGCCAGCACCAGCACCAGCGCAGCCAAGGCCCGTTACCAGCGGCCACGCCCGTTCATGCGCAACGATCAGCCGATGTGCACGCCCGACGACGACGCGGCGCTGCGCAAGAACGGCTCCTACCCCTCCGGCCACACCGCCATCGGCTGGAGCTGGGCACTGATTCTGGCCGAGCTGGCCCCCGCACAACGCGACGCCCTGCTCGCCCGCGGCCGCGCCTTCGGCGACAGCCGCCTGGTCTGCAACGTGCACTGGCAGAGCGATGTCCTGCAGGGCCGCATCATGGGCGCCGCCACCGTCGCCGCCCTGCACGACAACCCCGAGTTCCAGAAGGATCTAGCCGCTGCACGCCGCGAGATCGACAAGGCACGTGCAAAGCAACCTGCCACTACCGCTGCATCGCCAGCATGCGATGCCGAGAACGCGGCATTGCAGACGGTGTTGCCGGGTGTGATGTAGCAGCAGGACGGCTCCGCCTCCGGGCTGTTGCTGACCTCGCGCAGTACAGAGAGTGTCGGACGTGCATCCGCGCTCTGTTGTCCAGCTTCACCGGATTTTTGTCTGATCCCGGATGCATGTCGTTCCACCGACACAGACTGGCCGCAGGCGCAACAGCCAAATCAACCACGCGCTGATCGAGACCACTTGGCCTCGCTCATTCTGCGCGCACGCCGCCGACCGCTTGCACGAGTTCCGCAGGATCAATGCAGCACATCGCTGCCGACCGGGATCCGGCGTAGCGCTGGCACGTTCACGGCAATCGCCGTCTCACTGCCGCCCGCACTGTTAAGACCCTTCGCAACTTAGCTGCGCCTCGCTGATCGGTCAGCTCATGACTATTGGGAGAGCGAGTACCTGTTGTCTATACAGACTCGGGACGCGGACGACACCCGTATTCAACCGGGCCAGCAGCCGCTACACGAAACGGATCAGCAAGTCCTGGTCCGTAAGCCCTGTTTCACTAAAAAGTTCCCGAGAAATGACACAGCCGTAAATCTTGGGTTAATCTTCAGACACCCTTCAGGAAGGTGACGAGCTGGGCTGGTCGGCGTCCTTCGAAGGGGCTCCCCCCTCAACTGCGGCAATGCAGTTGGGTTCTACGGTTTGCAGTCGTTGTGGCGGTACTTCATCAGGAGAGAGAGGAATGACACGTCCAGGGGTTCGTAGGTCTTTGTCGAAGAACATCGCACGCAGTGCCTTGAGCATTGCACTAAGCATGTGCGTTGCCGGCGGTGTGCAAGCACAGAGCGCGGTTGGCTCCATTTTTGGTAGCGGGCAGCCAGGCAGCACCATTGCCATCCAAAGCCCCCAGACGGGTGTAAGCCGCTCGGCCACCGCCGCTGCCGATGGCCGATTCACCTTCAGCCAGCTGCCTCCGGGCAAGTACGTCATCACCTCGGATGGCGTAACCCGCGAGGTCGAGGTCAAGGTCGGTAGCGGCTCGCAAGTGCTTCTGAACAATGACGCGACGACCCTGGACAGGGTCGAAGTGTTAGGCCAACGTGCGTTCAACCCGATCGACGTGTCCTCGGTTGAATCCACCACGGTATTCACGGCCGAACAGATGATCTCGCTGCCCGTGGCCAGCGATGTCTCCTCGGTCGCCTTGTTAGCGCCTGGCGCAGTCAGAGGCGACAGCGGTCTGGGCGCAGGAAATCTCGCCTCGTTCGGCGGTTCGTCGGTGGCCGAGAACGGCTATTACATCAACGGCTTCGACGTGACCAACATGCGCACGTTCCTGTCCTTCGCCAACGTGCCCTTCCAGGGCATTGGCCAGCTGCAGGTCAAAACCGGCGGTTATGGTGCTGAGTATGGGCGCTCGCTGGGTGGCATTATCAGCATCGTGACCAAGTCCGGTTCCAACGACTGGCATTATGGCGGTAGCGTCGAATGGGAGCCGGATTGGGGACGGGCTTCCGGGAAGAACGTGCGTGAGCGCGATCCAGATGCGGCAGACCCGTTGTACCAGTACCGCAGCGACAATCAATTCGACAGTACCATTTATTCGGCGTATGCCAGTGGCCCGCTTATCAAAGACAGGCTGTTCTTCTTCGCCTTGGCCGAAGGCCGTAGCGAAACCGACGACACGTTCGGAGCATTGACGAGCCAACGGACTCGCGACAGCACACCGCAAGGATTGGTCAAGCTAGACTGGTACATCAACGACAGCAATCTGGTCGAGTTCACCGGCATCTATAACCAGGCCAAGACCAAGTACAGCACCTATGAGTACAATCTCGATGCCAACGGCGAAAACCGTTACAACGTCGGCCGGCACGAAGCGCCAATCGAACGGTATGAGATGGAAAATGGCGGCAAGGTCGGCATCCTTAAATACACTGGCTATTTCACCGACAACTTCACCCTGTCAGCGCAATACGGCTATTTGAGCAACCTCATCAACTCGCGCCTGCCAGCCAACCCAGCCGGCGGGGAATGCCCATGGGCGTATAGCTTCGGACTGACCACCAGCGTGGTGGACCGCTACATCGGCTGCAACCCGGGAACCATCTCGACCATCGCCGATTTGAATGCCGAACCGGACGAAGACATCCGTAAGGCATTCCGTGTCGACGGTGAATGGGTGTTGGGCGACCATCGCATACGCTTCGGTGCCGATCAGGAAAAATACGAATCCAGCCACCGCGGTCAGACCTATGCTGGCGGCATCAACTGGGCGTACTACACGGTCCCCGGCAGTTCGGTGGCAACTGGTGCATTTGCCGGGCAGCCAGGCCGGACAGTCAACGGTCAATTGGTCCCACGTGGGGCCCTCTACGCCCGTTCGCGCGTTTATCAGACCAGCAGTTCCAGTTACGAAAATATCAATAGCGCGTTCTATGTCGAAGATAATTGGCAAGTGACAGAAAACTTCCTCGCGGTGCTCGGTCTGCGCGGAGAGAAGTTCGAAAACAAGAATGGCGACGGTATTGCCTGGGTAGAATCGGATTACAAACTGGCACCACGGCTTGGTTTCTCGTGGGACGTGCTGGGCGATGCCAGCCTGAAGCTGTTCGGAACCGCCGGTCGGTACTACATTCCGGTCGCCACGAACTCAAGCATCCGTGCAACGGGTGCGGAATCCACGGTCTCCAACTGGTACTTCGTCAACGGCTGGAGTGAAGCAGACGGCACGCCGGTCGGCCAGGGCGCGCAGATCGGTGCGACCCAGACCAACGGCTCGCTGGTTGCGCCAAACCCGGCTTCAGTTGCATCCACCAATCTTTCGCCCATGTATCAGGACGAAGTGATTCTGGGCGGGCAGCTGCAACTAACAGAAAACTGGATGGCGGGTGTGCGAATGATCCGTCGCGAAGTGAAGTCCGGCATGGACGATACCTGCACGACCAATCCGTGGATCGATTGGGCAGCAGATAATGGCTTTACCGACTTCGATCCGAGCTCGGTCCCGAGCTGCTACTTCCTGAATCCGGGTAGTGATGTCACCATCAATGTCGACTTGAACGGCGATGGCGAACTTGAACTCGCGACGTTGCCAGCTTCTTATCTTGGCCTGCCCGAATACCGCCGCCTCCACACTGCATTGGAGTTCTTCTGGGAGCGCACCGGCGAGAAGTTCAACTTCCAGGGTTCCTACACGTTTGCCAGAACGCGCGGCAATGTGGAGGGCTACGTCAATTCCACCCTGGAACAAGAAGATCCGGGCCTGACACAGGACTTCGACCACCGTCTGTTCACCGACGGCACCTATGGGCCGACACCAAACGATCGCCAGCACACCCTCAAGCTGTTCGGTGCCTACAACCTGACACCGGAATGGCAATTCGGCGGCAACCTGGTTCTGCAGTCCGGGCGCCCGGTCAACTGCCAAGGCTATATCCCATTGGACGACATTCCTCAGCCCGACCAGGGGACACTGAGCGGGTACAGCGGCTCGAGCTTCTACTGCTTGAATGCCGAGGGCACGCGCGTGCTGCGTCAGCGTGGTGACGAAGGGCGAACACCTTGGACCTGGACGTTCGATCTGGCAGCGGCTTACATCCCCAACTGGGCCGACAACAAGCTGCGTATCAAGCTCGATGTCTTCAACCTCTTCAACAACGACAGGGTTACCGAGTACAACGAGTTCAGTGAGGCGTCTCGCGACGTGATCAGCCCGAACTATTTGAACGACGTCAATTATCAGACTCCGCGCTCGTTCCGTTTGACCGCACGCTACGATTTCTGATTGTTCGCTGGTTAAATGACTGCATTACCAAATCCGGCCTCGAAAGAGGCCGGATTTTTTTGGCCTAGGCAGTACCGGATTCATCTCTGCACGTGGTGCCGCGCAGCGTCACTTGCCGATACAAAAGCTCGAAAAGATCTTGCCCAGCAATTCGTCGGCGCTCAGCTTGCCGGTGATCTCGCCGAGTGCTTCCTGTGCCAGGCGCAATTCTTCGGCGGCCAGTTCGAGTTGTTCGAAACCCAGCTCCAGATCCGCTGCGTCCGCATGCTGTTCGGCGCGACGCAATGCCTCGACATGCCGCGTGCGTGCGGAGAATTCGCCTTCCACGCTGTCCGCTCCGTCGCCCAGTGCGAGTTCGCGCAGCCTGGCGTGCAACTGCTCCAGTCCCTGCCCGGTCACTGCCGAGATCGCGATCGCATCGCGATCGAGCGCTGCGGGTTCGGCCAGCAGGTCGCATTTGTTGTGGATCCACAGTTGACGCGGCACCGTATCGATGGCATCGCCGATCGCCTCGCGCGCGGCTTGCGGGTTGCGCGCATCCAGCACCACCAGCGCCAGATCGGCGCGCTGCAGTTCGGCACGCGCGCGACGCATGCCTTCGCGCTCGATCGCATCGCCGCCCTCGCGCAGGCCGGCGGTGTCGACCAACATGAGTTCGAAACCATCGAGCTGGATGGCTTCCTGCAAGGTATCGCGGGTGGTGCCGGCGACATCGGTGACGATGGCGCGCTCGCTGCGGGCCAATGCATTGAGCAACGAACTCTTGCCCGCGTTGGGCGGGCCGATCAGCACCGCGTGCAGGCCGTCGCGCAGCTTGCGCCCGCGCTCGGCATCGCGCAGCAGTTGCGTCAGCAGTGCGCGCGCCTGCTGTAGCCCGTCGCGCACCTGCGCCCCGCCCAGGGTATCGAGCGGCTCGTCGGCAAAGTCGATCGCCGCTTCCACGTGGATACGCAGCCGGGTGAGGCTGTCGCTAAGCGCATCGACACGTTGCGAAAACACACCGTCCAAGGATCTGCGCGCGGCACGTGCCGCACGCAGGTCGCCGGCGGCGATCAGATCGGCGATGGCTTCGGCCTGCGCCAGATCGAGTTTGCCGTTGAGAAAGGCACGCTCGCTGAACTCGCCCGCGCGCGCCTGCCGCGCACCCAGTGCAATGCAACGCGCCACCAGCTGCCGCAACAGCACCGGGCTGCCGTGTCCCTGCAGCTCCACCACGTCTTCGCCGGTAAAGCTGCGCGGTGACTGGAACCACAGCGCGATGCCATCGTCGATCACCTCGCCCTGCCCATCGCGAAAGCGTGCGTACCGCGCCTGCCGAGGCTGCAACTGCGCAACGCCCAGCCCGGCGGCAATCTGCGCCGCCTGCGGCCCGGACAGGCGTACGATGCCCACCCCACCGGCTCCTGCAGCACTGGCGATGGCAACGATGGTAGAAGTGGAAGACGACATCGGCATTGCTCTGAGGTGGATTGAAGAAGACAAGCGCGGCGATGCAGCGACTGCGCGACCGGCAGCGGCATCGTGCCGATGCCCGGGTCCCTGGTGTATCAACGCCTCCATCGCGGCACGCGTGCTCCTGGCGACTGTTCGCAACGATGTGTCAGCCGCCGTGAATCACAGCGATTGCAACTGCGCACGCGCCTGCGCGGCGCCGCTGCCTTGCGGTTGCAATTCCAGGTAGGTGGAATAGGCCTTGCGCGCCTTGTCGCGATCACCGGCTTTTGCGTAGGCATCGCCGAGATTGAGATAGGCCACCGCACGCGATGGATCGATTTTCAAGGTATTTTCCAGCCAGCGCGCCGATTCGGCAAAGCGTTCCTGGCGGTAATACACAAAGCCCAGGTTGTTGGCGGCCAAGGCGAAGTCCGGGCGCAGCTTCAAGGCCTCGGCAAACTGCTCGGCCGCTTCGGCGTAGCGTTTTTCCTTGTACAACTGCAGGCCGCGTTCGTTGGCCAGCTGCGCGCGTTGGCGGTCGCTGCTCTTCACCGCCGTCGGCAAGACCAGCTTGGCTTCGCCACCTTGCAATGTCTTCACCGTCACCGGCGCCGCAGCTGTTGCAGCACCGCTGGCCGGAGCGACAGGACGCGCCGCATCCACGCGTCCGTTGAGTGCGATCGCATCGGCAGACAGCTGCGCGGTGCCGGCGGTCAGGAACTCCTCGCCGCTCGGTACCTGGAACACGAACTCGCCGCCCTGCGAGCCGGGCAGGCTGCCGAATGCCGGGGTCTGCGGCGACACTGCCGACACCGCCGGTGCGACATAGGCCGCCAGTTCGGTGCCGGTGATCAGGCCGTCGCCATTGAGGTCGCCCTTGCCCGCCAGCGCCTGCAGCAGCACCCAGGTAAACACCGAATGCCCGTTCGGGCCGCTGTCGGCCACTTGCTGATCGGCACCGCCGGCAGTGAGCATCTGGCGCGCGATGCGTCGTGCGTTCTCGCGCAGGTAGGCGCCGGACGTCGGCCCGCCGCGCGTCAGGCCCAGTCCGCTGTAGCAGGCATCCATCACGAACAATACATGCTTGGCCTGCAGGCTTTCGGCGATGTTCTGCAGGTCGCTCATTGCGATCGCATCGCTGGCCAGCTGTTGCGGATCCGAGTCGACCGGAATGATGTAGCCCAGGTCGCGCCCGGATGCCAGCCGGCGCGTGGCGCCATGCCCGGCGAAGAACACGAATACGCGATCGTTGGCCTGCGCGCGTCCCTCGCCGAGACGATCGTGAAACGCCGCAAGAATATTGTTGCGCGTGGCCTGCCCGTTCTTAAGCACCACCACCTGCGAGGACGGAAATCCCAACGGGCCGGTCAAGGTGCTGGCGATGGCCTGCGCGTCGTTGGCGGCATATTCGAGCTTGGGCCAGTGCGCGTAGTCGTCGATCCCGATCACGATCGCCCAGGAGTTGGCGTAGCCGGTGGTCACGGTCGCCTCGGCCGCCGCGCTGGGCGCGTGCGCCACCGAAAACTCGCGGCCGTTCCAGCCGGCGAACTGGTAGCCGTCGGCGATCAGGCGATCCAGGATCTGCGGCAGCGCCTTCACTGCACGGTCGTGGATGTCATGGAACAACACGATGCCGCGCTGCTCCTTGTTCACCTGGTCGAGCACGCGCTGCACGATCGACTCGGGCACCGGGTCGGCCCAGTCCATCGAATCGATGTTCCACATGATCGACTTCAGGCCCGCCTCGCCCAGCAGCTGCAAGCCTTCGGCATTGCGCGCCCCATACGGAAACCGGAACAATGGCGCACGTTTGTCGTCCACCGCACGCAACAACGTATCGGTATCCAGCACCTGGCTGCGCAATGCATCGCCGGTGGTTTTGGACAACTGCGCATGGGTGAGGCTGTGGTTGCCAACCGCATAGCCTTCTTCCATCAGCGTGTGGCTGATCTTGGATAACGCTGCCAGGTTCGGCTTGCCCTGCGCGTCCAGGCTGCCCAGATTGCGCCCCACTTCGAAGAACACGCCCGGCACGTCGTAGCGTTTGAGGATGGCCACGATCTCTTCGGTATAGGCCTTGTGCGGGCCATCGTCGAAAGTCAGCACCACGGTCTTGGGCGGCAGGTCGCGGCCGAAGATCTCGCTGTCGCTATCGCGCGCGGAAAACGGGTACGGCTCCACCACGCCATGATCGCGCAGGATCTTTTCGCGCGTGTACAGGCTGCGCAGATGCGCCACGTAGTCGTCCCACTTCTCGCGCTTGGGCACGATCGCGCGGCTGCGATCGAAGCGGCTGAAAATCTGCGTCAGTTCCTTGTTGTAGCTGCGCTCGATCTCGTCCAGCGCTTCCAGATCCTCGCCGATGCGCTGATGCAGCTTCACTGCCGGTAATGCCGAATCGCGGCCAATGCGTGCGTGCAGGTCGCGCAGCACTTCGGCGAACGCCAGGCGGTCGGCATCGTAGAGATCCGGTGCCGATTCGATCTCGTCCAGCACCGTGGCGATCGTCGCGAAGCGCCGCGCTGCATTCGACGTCAGCACCGTCTCGAATCGCGCAGCGATGCGTTCGCGCTGTTGAAGGTTTTCATGGAACAGCTGCTGCCCCACGCTGCTGGACGTGGCGCGATCGCGTGGCGTCTGAGCATCCGCATCGGCCAGCAACACGATGATGCGGCGATGCCGATCCAGTTGCTCACGCAGCTGCGCGATCAGTGCGCGTGCGTCGTCGTTGTCGGTTTCGGCTTGTGCGCCAGCAGCGGCCTGCGCGGGTGCCCTGGCCGCAGGCGCTGCATGTCCCGCGTTCTGCTTGCCGCAGCCGGCCATCGCCAGCACTCCGGCGCAACTGGCGCACAGCAACAGGCGATAAAGCGGCGATGACATCACGACGGCGTCCTTGGCGATGAAGACAACAGGGCAGACAGCATGTGCAGGTACATGCACAGAGCCCGCCTTGCGGCGGGCTCTGTGCAACTGCGCTTACTTGGCGTTGGCCTGGATGATCTTGCTCGGCTTCTCGCCGTGCTGGCGAATCATCCACCACTGGATCAGCAGGCCCAGCCCGCCGTTGACCACCCAGTACAGCACCAGGCCGGCCGGCATGAAGGCCATCATGACGCCGAACACCAGCGGCATGAATTGCATCATCTTGGCCTGCATCGGGTCCATGCCCGGAGTCGGGGTCAGCTTTTGCGTGGCCCACATGATGGCGATGTTGAGCACCGGCAGGATGAAATACGGATCGCGCGCGGTCAGGTCCTGGATCCAGCCCAGCCACGGCGCCTGACGCAGTTCCACCGATTCCACCAGCACCCAGTACAGTGCGAAGAAGATCGGCATCTGGATAAGCAGCGGCAGGCAGCCGCCCATCGGGTTGATCTTTTCCTTCTTGAACAGCTCCATCGTCGCCTGCTGGTACTTGACGCGATCGTCGCCGTAGCGCTCCTTTAGCTGCGCCAGGCGCGGCTGGAAGCGGCGCATCTTGGCACCGGACTTGTACTGCGCGGCCGACAACGGATACAGCGCCAGGCGCAGCAACACCACCAGGCCGATGATGGCCCAGCCCCAGTTGTGCAGGAAGCTGTGCAGATGGCTCAGCACCCAGAACAGGCCCTGGCCGATGATGGCCATGAGCGAGAAGCGGCTGTAATCGACCACACGGTCCAATCCCTTGACGTCTTCCTTGGCGATCAGGCTGACCAGCTTCGGGCCCACCCACAGACGTGCCTCGGTGGTCGCGGTCTGGCCCGGCGCCACGGTGAAGGCCGGGCCACGCAGCTCGGCCACGTCACGCGGGCCGTCCTGGTTCAGCACGTACAGCGAGGCCTGGTCCTTCTGCGGAATCCACGCGGTGAAGAAGTGGTGCTGCAGCAGCGCCACCCAGCCGCCGGTGATCTGGCGATTGAGGCCACCGTCGTCCATGTAGTCCTTGAACGCGCGACGCTCGTAACCTTCCTGCGGGCTGTACCAGGTCGCCCCGTTGAAGCTGAAGGAATCCGGGTTGGTCATGCCGCGACTGAGGATGGTCGGCACCCGGCTCAGCTTGCGGAACACGTAGCCGTTCCACGGCGCGCCACTCTTGTTGATCACCTCGTCCTTGATCGAGATCGCGTAGCGACCGCGCTCCAGGGTGAAGGTGCGGCGGATCGACACGCCATTGGGGCCATTCCATACGAACGGCACCGCCAGGGTGTTCTGGCCCTTGGCCAGTTCGAACGCGGTGCCCGGCTGTTCGGCGCGGAAGCCGCCCACGCCGGGTACCGGCGAATGCTCGCTGGCCCAGCCGCTGGTGGCGTTATAAGGATGCGCGGCATCTTCGGTCAGCAGGCTGACCGGCGCGGTGCCGTCCTTGGTCTGCGGAAACTGCAGCAGCTCGGCGTCGAGCACGCTGCGGCCGTCCAGCTTCAGGCGCAGCACGTCGGAGGTCAGGGTGATCACCGGCGCAGCACCGGCAGCGGCCGGCGTCGCGGCAGTCGTGCTGGTCGCCAGGACAGCGCCCGGCACGCCCGCCTGCGGGATGGCCTGGGCCGCTGGCACATTGGCCACCGGTGCCGCTGCGTCCAGATCGCGCGCAGCCGGCACCGACTGCGTTGCCGCAACCACCGGCGCATTGGCGGCCGCCTTGTCCTTGCCCCACTCCATCCACAGCAGCGCCGCGACCATCAGCCAGGCAAAAATCAGGAAAACACGGGTCTGGTTCATCGGGCAGCAACTCGCTCAGTCGGAACTGGGTTCCGGCTCTGTCGGGGGAAGGGAGGATGGGTGCATCGTCCTGGCGGGCGGCATTGTGCCGGGCGCAGGAGGCAGGGGCAATGCGCCGGCACGGCGCAGCACGCGCAGGAAGGCGTCGCGAATCTGTGGATTGGTCGCTTTTGCGGCTGCGGAGCGCGCCACAATCACGTAATCGCCGCCGGCAAGCTCGGGCAGCAGATGCCGCATGGCATCGCGTAGTACGCGTTTGATCCGGTTACGTCCCACCGCACGGGTATCAACCTTGCGCGACACCGCCATGCCCAGGCGCGGCGGCGTATCGCCGGTCCGCCAGTGCAGGCTGAGCAACGGGTCCGAGGTACGACGTGCAGTATCGAAAACGACCGTATATTGCGCACGCGTACGAACCCGCGCAGAGCGAGGAAATCGCCTGCACGGGTTCGATGCGTTCACGTTAGGGACTGCCTCGGCCGCAGGGAGCGGCGCGGCAATCAAGCGCTCAGGCGCTTGCGGCCCTTGGCGCGGCGGCGAGCCAGGATCTTGCGGCCGTCGGCGGTTGCCATACGTGCGCGGAAGCCATGGTCGCGTGCTCGCTTGAGGTTGCTGGGTTGGAAAGTACGCTTGGTGGCCATGGGGCCCTCTGCATGAATGGAGACGAATAGAACCGGCAATTCTATAGGGCCTGCAGCGGCCGGGTCAACTCCCCGGACACGTTAGCGGAGGTGATGGCGGTCAAGCCCTGTGGATGGACCTGTGAATAAGTCTGGGAAAACCCTGCCCTGGGTGCTAGTCTGGCGCATCCTCTTTTCACTACCGGGCTGCGAGCACGGCGCTTTTCTGCGCGCCGCAGCCAGCAACAGATGATCATACTTTGATGGATGCTTGGCCCCGCTGTCTGGAACGTCTCGAAGCCGAATTCCCGCCCGAAGACGTCCACACCTGGTTGAAACCCCTGCAAGCCGAAGACCGCGGCGACAGCATCGTGCTGTATGCGCCGAACGCCTTCATCGTCGACCAGGTCCGCGAGCGTTATCTGCCGCGCATCCGCGAACTGGTGGCGTATTTCGTCGGCAACGGCGAAGTGGCGCTGGCGGTCGGCTCGCGCCCGCGTGCGCCGGAGCCGCAACCGGCACCGATGGCCGCGCCCAGCGCACCGGTCGCCGCGCCGATCGTGCCGTTCGCCGGCAATCTGGATTCGCATTACACCTTCGCCAACTTCGTCGAGGGCCGCAGCAACCAGCTCGGTCTGGCCGCCGCGATCCAGGCCGCGCAGAAGCCCGGCGACCGCGCACACAACCCGCTGCTGCTGTACGGCAGCACCGGCCTGGGCAAGACCCACCTGATGTTCGCCGCCGGCAACGCGCTGCGCCAGGCCAATCCGGCCGCCAAGGTGATGTACCTGCGCTCGGAACAGTTCTTCAGCGCAATGATCCGGGCGCTGCAGGACAAGGCGATGGACCAGTTCAAGCGCCAGTTCCAGCAGATCGATGCGTTGCTGATCGACGACATCCAGTTCTTCGCCGGCAAGGACCGCACGCAGGAGGAGTTCTTCCACACCTTCAACGCGCTGTTCGATGGCCGCCAGCAGATCATCCTGACCTGCGACCGCTACCCGCGCGAGGTCGAAGGCCTGGAGCCGCGGCTGAAGTCGCGCCTGGCCTGGGGCCTGTCGGTGGCGATCGATCCGCCCGATTTCGAGACCCGCGCGGCGATCGTGCTGGCCAAGGCGCGCGAGCGCGGCGCGGAAATTCCGGACGACGTGGCGTTTTTGATCGCCAAGAAGATGCGCTCCAACGTGCGCGACCTGGAAGGCGCGCTCAACACGCTGGTGGCACGTGCCAACTTCACCGGCCGCGCGATCACGGTGGAATTTGCCCAGGAGACGCTGCGCGACCTGTTGCGCGCCCAGCAGCAGGCGATCGGCATCCCCAACATCCAGAAGACCGTGGCGGACTATTACGGCCTCCAGATGAAGGACCTGCTCTCCAAGCGGCGCACCCGCTCGCTGGCGCGTCCGCGCCAGGTGGCGATGGCGCTTGCCAAGGAGCTGACCGAACACAGCCTGCCGGAGATCGGCGACGCCTTCGCCGGCCGCGACCACACCACCGTGCTGCATGCCTGCCGGCAGATCCGCACGCTGATGGAGGCCGACGGCAAGCTGCGCGAGGACTGGGAAAAGCTGATTCGCAAGCTCAGTGAGTGAGGCGGCAACCGCCTGGACGGCCCGCTTGGAGAAAAGCGTGGAAACGTTGGGGTCAAATGCGGGAGAATCTGTGGATAACGTTGCCTCGCAGGGCGGGCGGAAAACTATCCACAGGTTTTACCGCCAGCCCAGGGGCACTAGTCCAACGACTTTCAGGCGCTAATTTGTCTTTGGAAACAAACAGTTATGGTGGTTATCCGCTGAGAACGGCCCTACCATCACCACCAAGCTTTTGATTTATTCCATTATCTTTTAAAGCATAGGGGCACGGAACCACATGCGTTTTACACTGCAGCGCGAAGCCTTCCTCAAACCATTGGCCCAGGTGGTCAATGTGGTCGAACGCCGTCAAACCCTGCCGGTTCTGGCCAATCTGCTGGTGCAGGTCAAGGACGGACAGGTCTCCTTGACCGGTACCGACCTGGAAGTGGAAATGATCTCGCGCACGATGGTGGAAGACGCGCAGGACGGCGAAACCACGATTCCGGCGCGCAAGTTGTTCGACATCCTGCGTGCCCTGCCCGACGGCAGCCGCGTCACCATCTCGCAGACCGGCGACAAGGTCACGGTACAGGCCGGGCGTAGCCGCTTCACCCTGGCCACGCTGCCTGCCAACGATTTCCCGTCGGTGGACGAAGTCGAAGCCACCGAGCGCGTTGCAGTACCAGAGGCGGCGTTGAAGGAGCTGATCGAGCGCACTGCGTTCGCCATGGCCCAGCAGGACGTGCGCTATTACCTCAACGGCTTGCTGTTCGACCTGCGCGAGGGTCTTTTGCGTTGCGTGGCCACCGACGGCCACCGTCTGGCGCTGTGCGAGACCGAGCTGGAGAAATGCGGCGGTGCCAAGCGCCAGATCATCGTGCCGCGCAAGGGCGTAACCGAGTTGCTGCGCTTGCTGGAAGCGGCAGACCGCGAAGTGGAGCTGGAAGTCGGTCGTAGCCACATCCGCGTCAAGCGTGGCGATGTGACCTTCACCTCCAAGCTGATCGACGGCCGCTTCCCGGATTACGAGGCGGTGATTCCGATCGGCGCCGACCGCGAGGTCAAGGTGGACCGTGAGGCACTGCGCGCATCTCTGCAACGTGCGGCGATCCTGTCGAACGAGAAGTACCGCGGCGTGCGGGTGGAAGTGTCACCAGGTCAGCTGAAGATCAGCGCGCACAATCCTGAGCAGGAAGAAGCGCAGGAAGAAATCGAGGCCGACACCAAGGTCGACGATCTGGCGATCGGCTTCAATGTGAACTACCTGCTGGACGCGCTGTCTGCACTGCGCGACGAGCACGTGGTCATTCAGCTGCGCGATGCGAACTCGTCGGCGCTCGTGCGCGAGGCTAGTAGCGAGAAGTCGCGCCATGTGGTGATGCCGCTGCGCCTCTGACGCCCAGTTCCACGTGGAACACGAATAGCCCGGCGACAGCCGGGCTTTTTCGTTTTGGAGATCGAGAGCGTTGGGTTCGTTGCGGTGTAAGGCTTTGGGAGGCTTAGGCTGTTTTGGGAGATCGGCTTGGCGCTTGGATGCTTCGGTGTCTTAGCTGAAGCGGCTGTGCCTTCGGGCAGGATCCTCGGAGTAGCAGTGCCGCACGATCACCGAGCCAAGGACGGTTCGATAGACGCCACTCCCGGGTAGTCAGACTTCAACGATCGCACAAGCGCATTAGTTCATTTGCTTGGATTGACGGGCGCAAGTTCGTAGGCGAGCGATATCAAAAAAAGAGGGGCAAAAGCCTGGTGCGCGGCTGTCGCCGGCACGGATGCTTTGCCAATCTGTGATTTCAGGCATCCCAAAGGATCAGTGAGCTGTCTTGCCTAAAGACAGTGCCACGTGAGGTCGGTGTGCTCCGCGCAAGTAGGCTACCCACCCGGGACCTATCGAGTCACGAAGACCCTGTTGGCAGGTCAACGGCGTGCACGTGGAACAACGTGGTTCTCCTCGTGTCACCAACCAACATTGAAAAAGTTGGCTTTGTCGCAGCCTTAGTGAGATTCGGCAGTCATGAGCGCTGCGGTTTTGTCGTCCAGCGAAGTCACCCGCATGGGTATTAGCCTGAACCAGTTCATCAAAAGCGAAGTGGTTCGATCCGAGCCAGGACGTATAGCTGCGTCTGACTTGAGCGTCCTCAAGCCGTTTTTTTGAGTTATGCACATTGAGCTTTGCTTTTAAATCTATAAAGAATTTAAGAGCTTGGTGGTGATGGTAGGGCCAGATTTCGCCGGAAACCACCCTATGTGCTTGTTTTTAAATCTGTTTTGTACTTCGAAACCCTGTGGTTAGACCCCTGTGGAGGGGTCAATAACCTGTGGGTAAGCGGCAGAGGTTGCTCAGGTCTGCTTTTTATCCACAGGTTGTCCCCTGCCTGTCCCTCGGGTCGCTTCACGCCTGCATGGGCAGGACCCGCATCGATCACGTATCCTCCGCTCCGACCGGGATGCCGGATCACAGCGCAGAGCAGACCGATCGATGCACGTAGTGCGGTTGTCCATCCATCGACTTCGTCGTTTCGAGACCGTCGACCTCCACCCCGCCAGTTCCTTGAACCTGCTGACCGGCGATAACGGCGCGGGCAAGACCAGCGTGCTGGAAGCGTTGCATCTGATGGCCTATGGCCGCAGCTTTCGTGGCCGTGTACGTGACGGGCTGATCCAGCAAGGTGCCAGCGATCTGGAAGTCTTCGTGGAGTGGCGCGAGGGAACCGCCGCGATTGGGGAACGCACGCGGCGGGCGGGACTGCGCCACAGCGGCCAGGAATGGACCGGCCGGCTGGACGGCGAAGCTGTCGCCCAGCTGGGCGCTTTGTGTGCCGCGCTGGCTGTCGTGACCTTCGAACCTGGCAGCCATGTGTTGATCAGCGGTGGTGGTGAGCCGCGCCGGCGCTTCTTGGACTGGGGGCTGTTCCACGTGGAACCTGACTTCCTGGCGCTGTGGCGGCGATACGCGCGGGCGCTCAAACAGCGCAATGCCCTGCTCAAGCAGGGCGCACAGCCACGCATGCTGGATGCCTGGGATCATGAACTCGCCGAATCTGGCGAAACGCTGACATCGCGTCGTCTTCGCTATCTGGAGCGCCTGCAGGAGCGACTGGTTCCGGTCGCAACCGCGATCGCCCCGTCGCTCGGGCTATCCGCGCTGACGTTCGCACCGGGCTGGAAGCGCCATGAAGTGTCACTTGCCGACGCGCTGCTATTGGCACGCGAGCGTGATCGTCAGAACGGCTACACCTCGCAAGGGCCGCACCGTGCCGATTGGGCGCCTGCCTTCGATGCACTGCCGGGCAAGGATGCGCTCTCCCGGGGCCAGGCAAAGCTCACCGCCCTCGCCTGCCTGCTGGCGCAGGCGGAAGACTTCGCCCATGAGCGTGGCGAGTGGCCAGTGATCGCCCTGGACGACCTTGGCTCGGAGCTGGACCGCCACCACCAGGCACGCGTGCTGCAGCGCCTGGCGTCCGCGCCGGCGCAGGTGCTGATCACCGCAACCGAAATTCCGCCCGGCTTGGCCGAATCCGGCAAGCTGCTGCATCGGTTCCACGTGGAACACGGCACTGTGGCCGTGCTGACGCACTCCGCGTAACCGTCGGCGGCGCAGGTGGGCCGACTGGTATAATTTCCGGGCTATCCCCCTTTTCCCACGGTGCGATGCGGCTCCTGCCGCCTACGCCCGTGTTGTGGAGCTAACGGCACACGCATGACCGACGAACAGAACACCTCGCCCACCCCCAACGGCACCTACGACTCCAGCAAGATCACCGTGCTGCGTGGCCTGGAAGCCGTCCGCAAGCGCCCCGGCATGTACATCGGCGACGTCCATGACGGCACCGGCCTGCATCACATGGTGTTCGAGGTGGTCGACAACTCGGTCGACGAAGCCCTGGCCGGCCATGCCGACGACATCCTGGTCAAGATTCTGGTCGATGGCTCGGTTGCGGTCTCCGACAACGGCCGCGGCGTGCCGGTCGACATCCACAAGGAAGAAGGCGTCTCCGCAGCCGAGGTGATCCTCACCGTACTGCACGCCGGCGGCAAGTTCGACGACAACAGTTACAAGGTGTCCGGCGGCCTGCATGGTGTGGGCGTGTCGGTGGTCAATGCGCTGTCCGAACACCTGTGGCTGGACATCTGGCGCGACGGCTTCCACTACCAGCAGGAATACGCGCTGGGCGAGCCGCAGTACCCGCTCAAGCAGCTGGAAGCCTCGACCAAGCGTGGTACCACGCTGCGCTTCAAACCGGCCGTGGCGATCTTCAGTGACGTCGAGTTCCATTACGACATCCTGGCGCGCCGCCTGCGCGAGCTGTCGTTCCTCAATTCGGGCGTCAAGATCACCCTGATCGACGAGCGCGGCGACGGCCGCCGCGACGATTTCCACTACGAGGGCGGCATCCGCAGCTTCGTCGAGCATCTGGCGCAGCTCAAGTCGCCGCTGCACCCGAACGTGATCTCGGTGACCGGCGAGCACAATGGCATCGTGGTGGACGTGGCCCTGCAATGGACCGACGCCTACCAGGAAACCATGTACTGCTTCACCAACAACATCCCGCAGAAGGATGGCGGCACCCACTTGGCCGGTTTCCGCGCCGCGCTGACGCGGGTGCTCAGCAACTACATCGAGCAGAACGGCATCGCCAAGCAGGCCAAGGTCGCACTGACCGGCGACGACATGCGCGAAGGCATGATCGCGGTGCTTTCCGTGAAGGTGCCCGACCCCAGCTTCTCCTCGCAGACCAAGGAAAAGCTGGTCAGCTCGGATGTGCGTCCGGCGGTGGAAAACGCCTTCGGTGCGCGCCTGCAGGAGTTTCTGCAGGAGAATCCGAACGAAGCCAAGGCCATCACCGGCAAGATCGTCGACGCCGCCCGCGCGCGTGAAGCCGCCCGCAAGGCGCGCGACCTGACCCGCCGCAAGGGTGCGCTGGACATCGCCGGCCTGCCCGGCAAGCTGGCCGACTGCCAGGAAAAAGACCCGGCGCTGTCCGAGCTGTTCATCGTCGAGGGTGACTCGGCAGGTGGCTCGGCCAAGCAGGGCCGCAACCGCAAGAATCAGGCGGTGCTGCCGCTGCGCGGCAAGATCCTCAACGTCGAACGCGCGCGTTTTGACCGCATGCTGGCCTCCGACCAGGTCGGCACCCTGATCACCGCGCTGGGTACCGGCATCGGCCGCGACGAGTACAACCCGGACAAGCTGCGTTATCACCGTATCATCCTGATGACCGACGCCGACGTCGATGGCTCGCACATCCGGACCCTGCTGCTGACCTTCTTCTACCGGCAGATGCCGGAGCTGATCGAACGCGGCTACATCTACATCGGTCTGCCACCGCTGTACAAGCTCAAACAGGGCAAGAGCGAGCTGTATCTCAAGGACGACGCGGCGCTCAACTCTTACCTGGCCAGCAACGCGGTCGAAGGCGCGGCGTTGATCCCCGCCACTGACGAGCCGCCGATCACCGGCGAGGCGCTGGAGAAGCTGTTGATGCTGTTCACCAGCGCCAACGAGGCGATCGCGCGCAACGCACACCGCTACGACCCGGCGCTGCTCACCGCGTTGATCGACCTGCCGCCGCTGGATGTGGATAAGCTGCAGGCCGAAGGCGAGGTGCATCCCACCCTGGATGCGCTGCAGGCAGTGCTCAACCGCGGCACCCTGGGTACGGCGCGCTACCAGCTGCGTTTCGACCCGGCTACCGACAGCGCCTCGGCATCGCTGGTGGCGGTGCGCAGGCACATGGGTGAGGAATTCACCCAGGTGCTGCCGATGGGTGCGTTCGAAAGCGGCGAGCTGCGTCCGCTGCGCGACGTCTCGCTGGCTCTGCACGACCTGGTCCGTGAAGGCGCGCAGATCGTGCGTGGCAACAAGACCCATCCGATCACCAGCTTCGCCCAGGCGCATGCCTGGCTGCTGGAAGAGGCCAAGCGGGGCCGCCAGGTACAGCGCTTCAAGGGCCTGGGCGAAATGAATGCCGAACAGCTGTGGGAAACCACGGTCAATCCGGACACGCGCCGCCTGTTGCAGGTGCGTATCGAAGATGCCGTGGCCGCCGATCAGATCTTCAGCACCTTGATGGGCGATGTGGTCGAGCCACGCCGCGACTTCATCGAGGACAACGCGCTAAAGGTGTCCAACCTGGACATCTGAGCCACCGTCGCCCGTCGGCGCATCGCTTTGGCGCTGCGCCGACGCCTGCGGTTTTTTTCAGGACGACGATGAGCGCAGATCCTTCCCCGAGGCCGGCACCGACGCCGGCTGCCGGCACCGCCCCGCTGCTGCCGCCATTGCTGGGCTTCGGCATCGATGTGCTGATCGCCACTGGCATGCTGCTGACGCTGAGCGTGGCCGGATTTGCGCTCTGGGGCATGTTCCGCGGCGTCGGTGCCGCGCAGGCCGCCAAAGCGCAGGGCCTGACGCTGTCCTCGAGCGAGATCATGGCCGCGATCGGCCAGCCCGGCGTGCTGGTGCAACTGCTTACCGCACTGGTCAGTACAGCATCACCGGCGCTGCTGCTGTACTACTGGCGCCGCCGAGCCAGCGCAGACGAACACCGGGCCTCGCGCGCCGCTGCAAGGCGTGCCTCCACCTGGGGCTGGACCGCGCTGATCGCGGTTGGCGTGTTCCTGCTCAGCAATCTGGTCAGCGTCGCGGCGTCCGCGCTGGGCATCAAACCGGTGCCGACCAACCTGCCGCTGATGGAAGAAGCCATCAAGCAATGGCCGCTGGCGCTGGTGGTGTTTGCCGTGGCGATCGCCCCGGCGTACGAAGAGTTGCTGTTCCGACGCGTCTTGTTCGGCCGCCTGCTCGCCGCCGGCCGGCCCTGGCTGGGCATTGCGCTGAGCAGTGCGATCTTTGCGCTGGTGCACGAAGTGCCCGGCGTCAGTGGCAACGGCCCGGCTGCCATCGCGCAACTGTGGCTGGTCTACGGCAGCATGGGTGCGGCGTTCGCATGGCTGTACTGGCGCACCGGCACGCTGTGGGCACCGATCGTGGCGCATGGCGTCAACAATGCCACCGCCCTGGCGGCGCTGTACTTTTTTGGCGTCGGCTGAGCGGATTGACGAAAAGTTAAGACGAGCCTGCCAAAATGTCCCCAGGGTTCAAGGGGGATTGGATGAAAGCCAAGCTGTTGATCGTTGTTGCCGTCTTTGCACTGGCGGCATGTGCCACCACAACTTCGCCGACCGGCCGCCGACAGGTGGTGGGAGGCGTCACGCAGGACCAGCTCGACAAACTCGGCGCCGAGTCGTTCGCGCAGACCAAGGCCAAGGAAAAAGTCAGCACCGATGGCAAGCAGAGCGCCTACGTGCAGTGCGTGGTCAACGCCTTGGTGGCGCAGCTGCCGCCGCAGTGGCGAGAAACCCGTTGGGAAACTGCGCTGTTTGTCGATGACGAAGCCAACGCCTTTGCCTTGCCCGGTGGCAAGGTCGGCGTGAACACCGGCATCTTCACCGTCGCCAAGACGCAGGATCAGCTGGCCGCCGTGCTCGGGCACGAAATCGGCCATGTGATCTCCCGCCATCACGAAGAGCGCATCACCCGCCAGCTCGGCGCGCAGACCGGCCTGGGCATCATCGGCGCGCTTGCCGGGGCGGCCTATGGCGACGGCGCGGCCAGTGCCATCAACCAGGTCGGCGGGATGACCGCCCAGACCGTGTTCCTGCTGCCGGGCTCACGCACGCAGGAGAGCGAGGCAGATGTGGTCGGCCAGCGCCTGATGGCCCAGGCCGGTTTCGACCCTGCCCAGGCGGTCACGTTATGGCAGAACATGATGGCGGCCAGCGGCAACCGCCAGCCGCAGTGGCTGTCCACTCACCCCGACCCCGCCAATCGCATCCGCGAACTCCAGGCAGACGTCGATCAACTCCAACCGGTTTACCGGCAGGCGCGACAGGACGGGCGTGTACCGCGTTGCGGCTGATATCCCAGCGCGCACGTACCGAATGTCGCAACACAGCATGGAAACCGTTTTCGGGAACTGAGACTTTCTGCTAAGTTTGCCGGCTCAGATTTTTCGTACAGCGTCTATTCCGCTTTCCGTACCGCCCGACGGCGGCTCGTCCGAGGTGAAACATGAAACTGCTCAACCGCAAGCAAGCCCTGTTGTCCCTGTTCATCGCCGCATCGCTGGGCGGGGCTGTTGTCGCCGACGCGGTCGCGCAGTCGGATCGTTCGTCCGAGCGCGCCAGCCGCAAGTCCAAGGGCAACGGCAAGGCCGAAGAGTTGTATCCGCAGTCCACCCGCGCCGCGCCGACGATCAAGCCCTCGTCCAAGCTGGGCAGCAAGCTGCAGAAGCTGATCGAAACCTTCAACAAGGGCGAAGACTTCCCGGCCGTCCGCACCCAGGCCGATGAGATCCTCGCCAACGGCTCGGCCAACGAAGCCGACAAGGCGCTGGCCTCGCAGCTGGCCGCCCAGGCGGCGTACAACATGGACGACACCGCCGCTGCCAAGAAGTACCTGCAGCAGGCGATCGGCCTCAATGCGCTGGACAACAACGGCCAGTTCCAGTCGATGCTGATGCTGGCCCAGTTGCAGATGCAGGACGACCAACAGGCCGAAGGTCTGGCCACGCTGGACAAGTATCTGGAAGAGAGCAAGTCGCAGCGTCCGGAAGACCTGATCCTCAAGGGTCAGGCGCTGTACCAGGCCGAGCGCTACAAAGAAGCCATTCCGGTGTTGAAGCAGGCCATCGCCGCCTCGCCCGAGCCGAAGGACACCTGGAACCAGTTGCTGATGGCGTCCTACGCCGAAGCCGGCCAGACCGGTGAAGCGGTGGCCGCCGCCGAAGCGCTTGCCGCCAAGACGCCCAACGACAAGAAGGCTCAGCTCAACCTGGCCAGCATGTATATGCAGGCCGATCAGATGGACAAGGCCGCCGCAGTGATGGACAAGCTGCGCGCTGCCGGGCAGTTGACCGAAGAAAAGGAGTACAAGCAGTTGTATTCCATCTACGCCAACACCGAGAACAAGGAAAAGGACGTCATCGCGGTCATCAATGAAGGTATGCAAAAAGGCATCCTCAAACCCGATTATCAGACATACCTTGCGCTGGCGCAGTCGTATTACTACAGCGAAGACGTACCCAAGGCGATCGAGAATTGGCAGAAGGCCGCACCGCTTTCCAAGGACGGCGAGACCTATCTGAATCTGGCCAAGGTGCTGCATTCGGAAGGTCGCATCCCGGAGGCCAAGCAGGCCGCGCAGCAGGCAATCGCCAAGGGTGTCAAAAAACCCGATGACGCCAAGAAGATCATCAATCTGAAGTAAAAAGAAAATAAACCCCCGAAATCCCTGTGTTTTTAGTGGTTACAGGACTCGGGATTGGTATAAGCTTGGGGGTTCCTGCGGTGTCAAAGCCGTCCGAAAACCTGGGGATCACCACCGTGATCCGGGGCCCCCACTGAAAGAGCCATTGGCGCATGACGGAACAACTCGTTATCCACAGGCATGACTATGATGCCGGGAACCAGGGTCTGAGCTGGGCCCGCATTATCGGCATTGCTTTTGTAATTGCCTTGCACCTCACTGCACTGATGATGTTGCTGATCCCTGCAGTGGCGCCGAAGGCTCCGGCTGAGAAGGAGCGCACCACCATCGTCACCTTGGTGGATGCACCGCCTCCTCCCCCGCCGCCGCCGCCGCCGCCGCCGCCGGAAGACAAGCCGCCGCCGCCGGTCAAGAATCTGTCGCCGCCGAAGCCGTCACCGGTTCCGCCGCCGCCGGAAGCTCCGGTCGTCGATGTTCCCGAACCGCGTCCCAGCGATATCGTCACGCCGCCGAGCCCGCCGGCTCCGCCGCAACCGCCGAGTGACATCGGCGCCAGTGTCGATATCTCGTCCAAGAACATGAACCCGCCGAAATACCCGCCGGCTGCATTCCGTGCCGGTGTCCAAGGTGAGGTCATCCTGATCGTGGATGTGGATGCGAACGGCAACGTGACCAATGTGTCGGTCGAAAAGTCCAGCCGCAACCGCGACCTTGACCGTGCCGCGATGGATGCAGCACGCAAGTGGAAATTCAATGCTTCCACCGTCAACGGGCAGAAAGCCGCCGGACGTGTCCGCGTCCCGGTCAACTTTGCTCTGAACTGATCCCACGGGCCGGCCACGGTCGGCCCAGGATCCTGTCTTCCTTTCGCTCCACCCTTCATCACCACACACAACAAAGGTAAGCGTCATGCTGCAGGAAATCTTTATCGCCGCCGCTGCAGGGGGCTCCAATCCGTCGGCCGGTCTTTCGCAGATGGGCTTTGAGCATCTGATGACCGAAATGACCTCCAGCCCCGGCGATTTCGCCGTGTCCTGGGTCGTCTTGATCACGCTGATCGCCATGTCCGCTTCATCTTGGTACTGGACTGTCATCAACATCTTCCGTGCCACCCGTCTTAAGAGCGCGGCTGACCGCGTCACCACCGCGTTCTGGGATGCCCCGAATGCGCAGGACGCCATCCGCGCCATGGAAGAGCAGCCGGCTTCCGAGCCCTTCTCGAAGATCGCGCTAGACGCAGCCCAGGCCGCCGCTCACCACCAGCGTGCCGAAGGCACCAGCGTCGGTGGTCTGGGCGAGAGCCTGAGCCGTTCCGAGTTCGTCGACCGCGCCCTGCGTCAGGCCGTGACCCGCGAAAGCACCAAGCTGCAGTCCGGCATGACCCTGCTGGCCACCGTCGGTGCGACCGCGCCGTTCGTCGGTCTGCTCGGTACCGTGTGGGGCATTTACGGCGCGCTGATCAAGATCGGTGCAACCGGTTCGGGCTCCATTGAGGTCGTGGCCGGCCCGGTGGGTGAAGCGCTGATCATGACCGCGATCGGTCTGTTCGTCGCCATCCCGGCGGTGTTTGCATTCAACTTCTTCTCCAAGGTCAACAGCTCGGTGATCGCCAAGTTCGATACCTTTGCCCACGACCTGCACGACTTCTTCGCCACTGGTTCGCGCGTTCGCTAATCCGTAGTAAAGAACGACCTCGCAACGATTTAGACGGAGCCCGTTATGGCCTTCAGTAGTGGAAACAGCGGTGGCCCGATGGCCGA
The DNA here is from genome assembly GCF_014199025.1 of Xanthomonas sp. CFBP 8152. Lineage (NCBI taxonomy): Bacteria > Pseudomonadati > Pseudomonadota > Gammaproteobacteria > Lysobacterales > Lysobacteraceae > Xanthomonas > Xanthomonas sp. CFBP 8152. Next base: position 317,352 of record NZ_JACHNO010000004.1, on the reverse strand, counting down.
CATCAATGTGACGCCCCTTGTGGACGTGATGTTGGTGCTGCTGATCATCTTCATCATCACCGCACCGCTGATGTCCCATAAGGTCAAGGTGGATCTGCCGCACGCTAACTTGAACAAGGAAGAGGAAGCAACAAAGCGCTCTGATCCAATCACCTTAGCGGTTAAAGAAAACGGCGATCTGTTCTGGAACGATCAGTCAATTTCAAAAGAGGCCTTGGAGTCGCGCCTGTCGACCGCCGCACAGCAGACGCCGCAACCGCCGCTCAATTTGCGTGGCGACCGCACGACCAAGATGCGTACGATCAACGAGATCACCAAGATCGCGCAGGGTCAGGGCATGTTGGACATCGGCTTCGTCGCGACTAAAGAGAAGGGGCAGTAAGCCATGGCATTCAGTACCGGTGGAAACCGTGGCCCGATGGCCGACATCAACGTCACGCCCCTGGTGGACGTGATGTTGGTGTTGCTGATCATCTTCATCGTCACCGCGCCGATCATGACCTATCCGATCGCCGTGGATCTGCCGCAGCGGGTACTCAACCCGCCACCGCAGACGACCGAACCGCCACCGCCGATCGAGTTGCGGATCGATGCCAGCAACCAGGTGTTCTGGAACAACAGTCCAGTGCAAGTGGATCAGCTGCAGCAGAGGATGGAAGAAGTGATCGCCAGCGATCCGACCAATCAGCCAGAACTGCGCATCGATGCGAACCAGGACGCGGAGTACGAGGTGATGGCCAAAGTCCTGGCTGCGGCAAAGAACTCGCAGATGAAGAAAATCGGCTTCATGCAGTAAGACTTCGCAAGATCGCAACACCACAGTCATGACGCGACTGCAGACGCCACCGGAAACGGTGGCGTTTTTTTATGCGTGATCGACCCCGGCGTGCCGCTTCGGCTCGCTAGATAAACGCTGCTTCCCTGCGGCCGACCTGCCCTATCGCAGCGCCCGACCAGGTGTGTGCTCAATCGTGCAGCACCCACGCTCACAGCACAGGAGGCAGTCATGGCTTTAGTACGACGAGCAATCGTGGACCGCTGGCGGAGATCAATATCACGCCGCTGGTAGATGTCATGTTGGTGTTGTTGATCATCTTTATCGTCACCGTGTCGATGTTGACGCGACCAAGCACGGTGGATCTGCCGCAGCACAACGACCCACCACAGCGATAGTTGGAGCCGCCTGCACCGATCGCATTGCGTGTGGATACCCGTGGTCAGGTGTTCTGGAATTCCAGCCCGGTGACACTGCAGGAGTTGCAGCTGCGGTTGACCGAACAGATGCGCGAAACATCTGGAAATCAGCCGGAACTGCGGATTGCCGTCAGTGCCGATGCGGAGTACGCGGTGATGGCCAAGGTGTTGGATGCGGCAAAAAATGCGCAGGCTGATCGCATCAGTCTTGTGCAATAACTAATGGAGTTAATAATTCATCCGGGCAGAGAAACTCTGCCTCTATGTAGATAATGATTTTTACAGCGTTCAGTCGCTTTAAAGTAAATAAAAACGTAGCGAGCGGTCGTCAGGCGCGTATAGACGCGGGGCAGGAATGGAGGGCGCGGGAATCCAGAGGTCCATGCGACTTCGAACTCAGACCGCGCCGCAGTATCGCGGTCAGCGCCGTCGTTTTCGATACACGTGCTTATTTGATTGAGTATCTCAAACGTCAACCGATGCGCTGCGCAGTATCGTCAGATACGCACGCACGCTCGCATCCAACCCTTGATACAAAGCCTCGCCAATCAGCGCGTGGCCGATCGACACTTCAAGCACGCCGGGGACAGCGTTGAGAAAGTCGGCAAGGTTGCCTTGCGACAGATCGTGCCCGGCATTAATGCCCAGACCTGCGGCGCTGGCGCGCTGCGCTGCCCCGGCAAACAACGCGAATGCCGCCCCCGGCTGCCCGTTCGAATGCGCTTGCGCATACGGACCAGTGTACAACTCGATACGGTCTGCACCGAGCAGCGCCGCCTGAGCGATATCGGGATTACCGGCATCGACGAACAAACTGACGCGTGCACCCAGCGCCTTGAATGAGGCAATCAACGCCGCGAGTTGCGCGGGGTCCTGGGCAAAATCGAAGCCGTGGTCGGAGGTCAGTTGCCCGTCGCCGTCCGGGACCAATGTGATCTGTTCGGGGCGCGTGGCCCGGCACAACTCCAGCAGCCCCGGGTAGCCGCCGCGCGGTGGCGCGAATGGGTTGCCTTCGATATTGAATTCGACGCCGTGCTCGCGCGTCAACGCGCTCAGCGCGACCACATCGTCGGCACGGATATGCCGCTGGTCCGGACGCGGGTGCACGGTGATGCCGTGCGCACCGGCGCCAATGCAGGTGCGTGCGGCCTGCACCACATCCGGATCGGGGCCGCCGCGCGAATTGCGCAACACCGCGATCTTGTTGACGTTGACGCTGAGCTGGGTGGTCACTGCGTCGGTCTCAGGCCTGCGGCTCGCCATCGCGCGTGGCGTTGAGGGCGGCCGCCTTGCGGGCTTCGGCGATCTCGCGCAGGCGGCGCAGCTCGGCCGGGTCGATCAGGCTGCTGGTGTCGCGCTGGGTATCGCCCATGCGCGAGGCGAACCAGCCGCGCGTCCACAGCAACAGCAGCAGCAGCGCCACCAGTAGCGAGGCCACCAGCAACCACACGTGCGGCGTGCTGAAGGCCAGCACCAGCGCACCCAATGCCATAAGCAGAAACAGCCAGTGCATGACGAGCTCCCCGATCAGTGGCGGCAGTGTAGCGCCGCGCCCCACATGGTTCCACGTGGGCGCAGCGCTGCGGGTCAGAGTAGCGGTGACAATAGCCGTGCACAGGCTTCGGGCAGCCGCGAGCGCCACAACGGTCGTTGGCGGACGAAGCGCACTTCCTGCGCCTGCTGCAGGTCGGCGTCGATCAAACCGGCCAGTTCGGCGGCCACCGCCTGGTCGCGGAACAGCATCGACAGCTCGAAATTCAAGCGAAAGCTACGGCTGTCGAAATTGGCGCTGCCGACGATGCAGACCTCATCGTCGGCCAGCAGCGCCTTGGTGTGCAGCATGCGCGGGCCGTATTCGTAGATGCGCACGCCCGCCTCGAGCAACTCGTCGAAATACGAACGTGCCGCGTAGGTGACCAGACGCGAGTCGCTAACGCGCGGCACCAGCAGGCGCACGTCCAGGCCACCCAATGCGGCCGAAGTCAGCGCCATGCGCGCGGCCTCGCCGGGGACGAAATACGGCGTCACCAACCAGACCCGATGCCGGGCTTCGTGGATCGCAGCGACCATCAGCCGGTGGATGGACTCCCACGACGAATCCGGCCCGGAGATCAGCACCTGCGCATCGACATCGCCTTGCGCGCGGCTCGGCACGTCTTCGGGCCATAGCTGCTGGCCGTGGAAGGCGGCGCGGCCCTGCCCGGTGGCGTACAACCAGTCTTCCAGGAATACCAGCTGCAGGCTGCGCACCACGTGGCCCTGCAGGCGCACATGCAGATCGCGATAGGCATCGCTGCGGACCTGCTCGTTTTCTTCGTCGGTGACGTTGATGCCACCGGTGAAGCCGATCCTGCCGTCGACCACGACCACCTTGCGGTGGGTACGCAGGTTCAACCACGGCCGCTTGAACGGCTTGAGCAGCTGGGATGGATGGAACCATGCAGTCTCCACCCCGGCCGCGCGCAGCGTCCGCAAGCTGCGCCGGGTCATCGCCGACGAGCCCACCGCATCCATCAGCAGGCGCACCTTGACCCCGGCGCGTGCGCGCTCCATCAGCGCATCGCAGATCGCGGTGCCGCTGTGGTCGGGCTGGAAGATGTAGTACTGCAGATGGATATGGTCGCGTGCACCGCGGATGGCCTCGATGATGGCCGCATAGGTGGCCGCGCCATCCACCAGCCAGTGCACCTCGGTGGCGCTGCTGGGAGCCAGCCCGGTGGTGGACTGGGCGATCTTGGCCAGCTCGGTGCAGTCGGCGTCCGGCGGGCAGACGCTGCTGTAGCTCTCCATGCCCGAGCGCGAGCGGCCGCGCCGCAGCCGCTGGCGTTTGACCTTCTGCGGGCCGAGCCAGTAATAGATCAGCAGGCCCAGATACGGCAAAGCGGCCAGCGACAATACCCAGCTGAGCGTAGCCACCGGCTCGCGCTTCTGCAGCACGATCCAGCCGGCGATCCATAGCAGGTACAGCACGTAGGCGGCGAGGAGAAGCGCTTCGAGGTGGGGAATGGTGGCCAGCCAGTCCCACGCGCCCTGTACGGATGCGAGCATGCGCGGATTCTACGGGCCGCAGGCACCGCTGCGGTGACCGTGCGGCCAACGCGATCGCCGCGCCGGGTCTGAAAGCTTCATCGTGGCGCGCGCCTGGTCGCATTGCCTGAGACCTGCCGGCCGTACGATGACGCGATGGCAACTGCGATCAAGGGCCGTGGTGCGACCGGCCATCTGCCCGGACGCTTCGAAACCACCACCCAACAACCGGTGGACGATGGCTGGTACGCCGACGACGGCGAGGAGTTCGCCGCGCCGGCGTTGCGTACCCAGGTCACCGAGGAAACCGCGCGCAGCATCATCAGCCGCAATCAATCGCCGGACATCGGCTTTTCGCAATCGGTCAATCCGTATCGCGGGTGCGAGCATGGTTGCAGCTACTGCTTTGCACGGCCCTCGCATGCCTATCTCAATCTGTCGCCCGGGCTGGATTTCGAGACCAAGCTGTTCGCCAAGACCAATGCGCCGGAGCTGCTGCGCCGCGAACTGTCGCGCCCGGGCTATGTGCCCAGCCCGATCGCACTGGGCATCAACACCGATGCCTACCAGCCGATCGAGCGCAAACGCGCACTGACGCGGCGCCTGATCGAAGTGTTGTGGGAGACGCGGCACCCGTTCACGCTGATCACCAAGAATGCGTTGGTCACGCGCGATCTGGACCTGCGTGCACCGCTGGCACGCGAGGGCCTGGTCAACGTGCATTTTTCGGTGACCACGCTGGACCCGCATCTGTCGGCCAGGCTGGAACCCCGCGCGTCCGCACCGCATGCCCGCCTGCGCGCGATGCGGGCGCTGCACGAGGCCGGCGTGCCGGTCGGGGTGATGGCCGCGCCGGTGATCCCGTGGATCAACGATCACGAGCTGGAAGCGATCCTGCAGACCGCGTCCGACGCCGGCGCACACAGTGCCGGCTACGTGTTGCTACGGCTGCCGCACGAGGTGGCGCCGCTGTTCCGCGACTGGTTGCAGACCCATCACCCGCAACGCGCCGGGCATGTGATGAGCACGATCCAGCAATTGCGCGGCGGCAAGGATTACGACAGCACCTTCGGCACACGCCTGCGCGGCCAGGGCGTCTACGCGGAGTTGCTGGCACGCCGTTTCGCCCTGGCCCACCGCCGCAGCGGTTTCGACGCACGCGACATGCCGGCATTGGACACGACCAAGTTCCGCCGCCCCGCGCCGCCGGCCAAGCCGGTGCCGCAATCGCCGCAAGGCAGTCTGTTCTAGGGGCGGGGAATCGGGATTGGAGAATCGGGAATCGTAACGGCGACAGCAATTCGCAACAGCGTGGCTCTGCTGTTGCGATTCTCCATTCCCGATTCCCTATTCCCCGCCGTACAAGGCACTCGCCGACTGGAACAGGATCCAGCTGGTGGCGATGAACTTGTCGCCGCCGACCGGGCGGTTGCCGCGGTGGGTGTGGGTGAAGGCGGTGGGGGCGATCAGCAGGCTGCCGGTGCGCGGGCGCGCCTTGCGCTGCTGGAACAGGAATTCGGTTTCGCCGTGTTCGAACTCGTCGTTGAGGTAAAGCGTCCACAGCAGATGCCGGTGCAGCGTGTCGGCGTTGGCATCGCGCGGGTACAGCTCGCAATGCCAATACGGATAACCGCCCTGCTCGGCGGCGTACCACTGCAGGTTGATCGCGCCTGGGCGCAGGCAGGTGCGGGCCAGGTCGCCCAGCGCCTGCTCGCTCATCTGCGCGATGTCCTCGGCCACCAGCCGATGCGGGCTGCCGTCGGCGGTGGTGACCTGCAGCATCAGCGGCGAGATCAGGGCTTGTGGATAGTGCCGCAGATAGGTCAGCACGCCTTCGAACACGGCTTGCTGCAGGCGGTTTTCCACTTCGGCCCACTCGGCCACACCGCTGATGCGCAGGTCGCGGCTGTGCTTGAGTTCGGGAAACACGCCGCTGCCGACGCGGCCCGGTTTCAGCTGCTGGCTGGCGCGCATGCGCTGCACGATGGCGGCGCAATCCTGCCGCGACACTGCGTGGTCGGTGATCTGAATGAAGTCGGGTTGGTCCATGCGCATGACAATACCAATCTCGACAACACCTTGCACTACATATAAATCACTTACAGGCGACGAGAAAAAATACAAAAAATATTGGTGTAAAAAAACTAATCTTGACGTATTGACGGAAAATCGATGTCAAAAATTAGCTGCGTATAGGAAAGCTCTGAACAACCTGCAAGATCTTCGAAATTCAAACGAAATCGTCGAGATGAGGCGTGTAGTTGGCCTGAGTTGCGTAATCCATGCAGCTTCTGGCGGCTCATTCCGCCACCAGGCAGCATCATCCCTGACCGGCAGCGACTAGCGGAGCACCATCCACAGATTGGAGAGCGCAAACAACGTCGGCACCTGCACGGTGTTCTTGGCCAAGCCGCGTTCGGTGGGCTTTGTTGTTTACGGCGATATGTCGCTTGATTCCTGAGACTTTCTGGCCTGCGTCATAGTCTTTCTGACTCGCCGTATCTGTGTTCTCACACTCTGCACGTCGACGATCAACTACTTGCTGCACGCCTTGCGCACCAGTTTCTCGTGGCAGCGCTAACCTAATTATCTATTGACGAGAACCTTTATTCACGCCGCCCGAAAACCAGGTAGTCGTCGCTCCCAGGCTAGAGCATTCTCTATAATCAGATCAAGATCATCGTAACGTGGAGACCAACCGAGTACTGAACGAATCTTCTTGGAATCGGCTATCAGAAAAGGTGTATCACCAATCCTTCTACTCCGTTCAAGTACCCGAAGCGGGCCGCCACAGGCCCGCTCGACAGCGCTCAATACCTCACGTACCGACGAGCCATGCCCATATCCACAATTAAGAACAACTGATGTTCCGTTGGCTCTGAGATAATCGAGAGCCTGGGCATGTGCGCATGCTAAATCCTGAACATGGATATAATCGCGTACGCCCGTTCCATCGGGCGTTGGAAAATCTGTTCCGTAGATTTCGACACAATCCCGCTTACCATCCGCAACTTCGCATGCGATCTTGATCAAAAGCGTGGCATTTCGGGTAGATTGTCCTATACGTCCTCGTACATCAGCACCAGCGACATTGAAATAACGCAGTGCTACGTAACTCAGTTGCTTGGCGGTCGCAAGATCGCGCAACATCCACTCGCTCATCAGCTTCGAAGTGCCGTACGGGTTTATAGGTACTGGCGGTGTCTCTTCACTGGCTTTACCCGACTCCGGCATGCCATACACAGCAGCCGAAGAGGAGAATATAAAATTCTTCACATTTGAATTAACGCAAGAATACAGTAGATTGCTGGTGAATACTGTGTTGTGAGTATAATAGCGCAGTGGAGCTTCGATAGATTCCGGTACAACTGTGCGCGCAGCGAAATGCATCACCGCATCGACATGATGATCCTGGATCAGCCGAGATACGAGTTGAATGTCACCGACATTACCCACCACAAGCTCTGCTCCTATCACAGCTTCGGCGAATCCTGTACTCAGATCGTCCAGTACCACGACTCTTTCACCCTTCTCCAACAGCTGTAGGACGACATGACTTCCAACATAACCAGCGCCACCGGTAACGAGAACTGATCCAGTCTTCTTGCTGAAATCGGTCACAGCACAATCCCCTTCCATAATTCGCTGAATGCCTTGTCTAGGGAAGCTCTGAACAAACAGCAAGGATCTTCGAAGTTCAGACGACATCGTCGAGATGAAGCGTGTAGTTGGCCTGAGTCGCGTGATTCATGCAGGTTCTAGCGGCTCATGCCACCACCGGGCAGCATCCCCCTGACCGGCAGCGCCTGCCGGGGCACCATCCACAGACATGCCAGTGCTGCAGCAAACGAATCCGCAACATCCGCCCGTGCATACGGCTATCGACCAGGGCGTCCTGACAACGGATAGTGCGCTCGACCAGCCGAAGCAATTGCTGCAATGGAACGACCTGATCCATCTCGGCCAGGAAGTTCTCGCGGCGGGTCTGCTTGCGCTTGCCCAAGCCCTCAGCGTCACCGAACGTCAGTTGCATGGGTCATTCCTCAACGTGTGCGGGCTAGTGTTGCCTGACTACTGCGCGCTGTTCAGAAGCTCCATCGATGCGTGACCTGGTATGCGAGTAGCGGAGGAACAACCCTACAAAGCCAAATGGAGCGTTCACCACAAGATGAAGCAAACGATTTGGTGCCCAACATAACAATAATTTCACTAACCAGCGACGCGTTGCGCAGCTAGGTGGCAAGCTTAAAAAATATGCGCCAACATCCTCCAGTCATCACTACCCGAATCCTGAAATGTTAAATTTCAACTGTTACATGGAAGATCACTATTTCAAAGTACCAGGAATGTCCTCGGCATTTTCGGCGAGGATTTGCCACGCACTGTTACGAGGTCAGACCCACCTTGGATGGGGAGGGCACATCGCAGAAATAGGTGCCTTCGAGGGGCGTTTCTTGATAGCACTGGCAATTGGGCTGCATGAGCAAGAGCGCGCGGTGGCAATAGACCGCTTTGACTGGCCGGATATCCACGTCAATGTCCGGCTTGATGAGCGTCTACGCCTGTTTGGTCTAAGGGATCGAGTGGATATTATCTGTGGAGATAGCCGATCAATGAAGGTTGAAATGATCGTTCCCAAAGGGGAAAGCAAGGGTTTCAGATTCTTTCATATCGACGGTGATCATGATAAGACGTCATTGATGCAGGACATGGCACTCGCGTTTAGCTGCATGAAGCCTTACGGTGTAGTCTGCCTGGACGACATGCTAAGCCCCGCTTATCCGGATCTTATGCTTGGAGTCGCCGAAGCACTAAGCGCCCACCCCGATTGGATAGTATTTTGCGTGATTGATCGGGAAGACATCGCCGCTGCCTCAAAGTTTCTGCTTTGCACGAAAGACTACGCAGAGCACTACCGCGCTCAACTGAGCGAAACCTTTCGTGAAAAAATATGGGAGATGGACGCTAAGTTTGCCACGAATCATTCTCTGGTGCTGACGCCAAGGCCGCGATTGGAGCGTTTCAATCCAGGCGGGACAGTCGACACAATACAGTCATAGGATCGAATTTTCATATGGCATGGTGAAGTGCCTGAATCCAATCAGTATGCATCAGGGTATACTGATCTTACAAATATTGCTCAAAAAATCAGAAGCCAGCACTACTCGTCCCAGCGTTGCTATGTGTTTGCGGTTTTGTCCTTTGGTGCACGCATAGCCGTTGCGCGCACTGGTGTATGTCCGCCACTCCCTTAATCTTCTCCTGCTGCTCCGCTAAGTGCTGCATTGCAGCACCATCAAGCACGTGAATTTCGAGTCGATCAGGTGCTCATCTAGGTATTAGTGTGTTGCGGTGGCATGCGCTGACTATGACTGTCAAGCTGGCATTCGAATAGCTTATTGGAGCAGGCAGTGAAGTTGCCCGAGTGCCGCCCCAAAGGCACTGTTTCACAATGCATCGAGATCTGGAGCTGTCGGTGAGGATGATGCCAATCCAAGCAGTCAGGTTGTTAATTGTTGTTTGATTGTTAAGCGGACGATCAATCTGAATTCAAGAAATTTTAACGAGCACGCCAGAATTGTTCTTGTTGTAAAACCTTACGACAATCAAGCTACAAAAATTTGTGACAGTCCGATCTGTCATCAATGCGCTCGCTCTGGCTCAATTGCGTTTGTTTCTAGGCTTCAACCTAGTAACTTCAGCGTAATAGCTAGCGGGGGAGTCGACTAGCTTGACTAGGACGATTGATCGTAAGAGGATGCGAAGTACGACCTCGATCAGCGCTTGCTGAATGCGCAAGAGGCCCTCAACGTGGAGTGCAGGATGCCTTGAAGACGTTGCTCGGATTCAGAGTCGATCCCTCTTGCGATGGCAAGATGATGGCGCGCCCTTACGATAATTTTGATGCTTTGGAGTCCTGCGGGGTCGTCGCAGCGCCGCAAGAATTACTTTTTCAACAGAATCAGCCAAGTGTTGGGTGGTTATGCTTGATCTCGCTTAGTCGCCAGACGTCAGATGTGGTTGATTTCACGCGTCGGTGATGCAAAAGAGAGATGCCTTTTCGTGAGCAACCCAAGCCTCTGAAAGAGCGAAAGTTGAAGTCGTAACGGCACGGTCCGAAATTCCGTGACACTAGGAGTTCTCAAGGATGCGGAACAGGCAGTCTTACATCATCTGCACCACGATGCGCAGCGGAAGTACGCTACTCGCAAGCGGATTACGTCAGACGAATATGGCGGGCCGGCCCGAAGAGTATTTCGCGCCCCCTGTGCGTCTGCCACAAGCGCAGATTTTCGACATGGACCCTGCACGCTACCAGGCGCTCCTACAGGCGCATCGGGAGGCACATCCCGCAGATCAGACGCTGCGTCAAATTATCGATGCAGGCACCACCGACAACGGTGTGTTCGGCGTAAAAATTCACTTTCAGCGGCCATTTTCCGACTTCCATAACGCAGTGGAGCTACTCCAGGCTAGCTTTAACGATCGTCTGGCATCCCCCCATGTTTTGTTCAGTCGAGCTTTTCCGCGCCTTTCTTATATCTGGTTACGCCGTTCCGATCGCATCGAGCAGGCTGTGTCGCTGTTCAAGGCCCTCAAGACCAGCGAGTTCGTCCGTGTGGAGGGCTCTAATGACCCGATAAAGCCGATCAACGTCGAGGACTTCGACTCCGCGGCGATCCGACGTCTTGCCGATTGGTTACAAAGTGGCGACGACGCTTGGCGTTCATTCTTCAAGCGATACAGGCTCCAGCCGTTGACGATCGACTATGAAGATCTCGCAGCGAACTATGAATCCACATTGCACTCGGTGTTGAATTTCCTAGGGCTGTCGGCGCAATGCGGAGCCATCGCACCAACCCGGCATCGGCGCCAGTCCGATGAAATCTCCGAAGAATGGGTGATGCGTTATCGTGAGATGTATGCGTGACAACCCCTACGGACTTAGCGACATGCAGTCGTAATGCCCCAGTGAGCGGTCCTGCTGATCCCGACGGCCTTGGGTCATCGTTGCTGGACCGCTTCATGGCGCAAGTCGAATGCGCACCCGATGCGATTGCGCTGACATGGGGCAGCATCCATGTCACCTATCGCGACCTACAGGAGCGCGCCTGGCGGCTCGCGTGTAGGTTCCAGGAGCTAGGCGCAGGACCAGGTTGCATCGTCGGACTGTGCATTGAACGATCGCCACTGCTGATCAGCAGCGTGCTCGCCGTTCTCCGAACTGGCGCTGCGTATTTACCCATCGACCCAGGGACGCCTGCTGCGCGCATTGCATTCATGCTGGACGATAGCGGTGCAAGCCTGCTGTTGGCCGAGCCGGACCTGTGCGATGAGCCAGAGTTGAAGGGCCGCACCGTCGTGCGACTGGACCGTGACGCCGGAAGCGCAACGTCGAGCGCAATGGCCGGCTCACCCCGAGCATTTTCGCAAGGTGCGTTGGCCTACGTGATCTACACCTCCGGATCGACCGGCCAGCCTAAAGCGGTATTAGTGCCACAGTCCAACGTGGCGGCCTTGTTCGATGCATCCCGGGTGCGCTTCGGCTTCGGTCCGCAGGATGTCTGGACGCTGTTTCACTCTTATGCGTTCGACTTTTCGGTATGGGAGATGTGGGGAGCCTTGTTACATGGCGGCCGGCTGGTCATCGTCCCCAGCAACGTCAACCGCAATGCCGAGGCTTTCTACGATCTCGTCAGCCAAGAGTGCGTCACTGTCCTCAACCAGACGCCTTCTGCATTTTCGCAGTTTATGGCGGTCGACGAGTTCCGACGTCTGGCATTACATCTGCGGCTGGTCATTTTCGGTGGCGAAGCGCTAAGATTCAGTGGTCTACGTCGCTGGATAGAGCGGCACGGCGATACCACCCCGGAGCTGGTGAACATGTACGGCATCACCGAAACGACGGTGCATGTCACCCTGCGGCGTGTGGTGGACGTAGACGCACAGCAGCAGTCTGCAAGCCTCCTAGGGCAGGCGCTACCGCACCTTGCAATCCATATCCTCGACGAATCACTGCGACCGGTCGAAGACGGTACCCCAGGTGAACTTTACGTCGCCGGCGCCGGTTTGGCGTGGGGCTATCTCAACCGCAGCTCGTTGACTGCGTCTCGCTTCATCGCCAGTCCCTTCGCTGTGGGGGAGCGGTTGTATCGCAGTGGCGATGTGGCCAGACGCACCCCAGACGGCGAGATCGAATATCTTGGTCGCACCGATCAGCAAATCAAGCTGCGCGGCTTCCGGATCGAGCTTGGGGAAATCGAGGCTGCTCTGCTGCGGCATCCAGCCGTTCGACAAGCGGTCGTGACGGTCAAGCAAAGCGATGATCAGCAGAGCGCTCTGATTGCTTATGTCGTCGGCTCGTCCGCCTCGGCATCCGAGATCGCGTCGTGCGCCGACGAGAGCGTCGAGCAATGGCAGGCGCTCTACCAACAGACCTACCAACCTGTCGGTACGCAGTGCGCGCCCAGTTTTACCGGCTGGCTAAGCAGCTACACCGGCGCACCCATTCCAGAACAGGACATGCGGCAGTGGCTGCAGGCAACGGCGAGCAGGATCCTGGCACGGCATCCGCAGCGGTTGTTGGAAATCGGATGCGGATTGGGCCTCGTGCTGGAGCAGCTTGCGCCCCATTGCCAATGCTACGTCGGTACCGATCTCTCGTCAGCGGCGATATCACGCCTGAGAGAGTGGATACACTCGGCCGATAGTCTGCAGCATGTCAGCGTCCATGTGCAGCCGGCGATCGAGTTTGCAGGGTTGCCGGACGGCTTCGATACGATCGTATTGAACTCGGTCATCCAGTACTTCCCCGGCACCGACTACCTGCTGGAGGTGCTACGACAGGCGGTCGAGCGGGTGAAGGCGGGGGGACGGATCTTCATTGGCGACGTACGCAACTACGACCTGCTTGAGGCCTTTCATGCGTCCGTACAGTTGGCACGGGCCAACGACGATATGCCAGTGGCGCAACTGCGCCTAGCGATCGACCGTAGCATCTGGCAGGAAAAGGAACTCCTGGTTGCGCCCGACTTCTTTCGAGCCTTGCCGCACTGGTTGCCTACGATCACCCATGTCGAAATCCTGCTCAAGCGTGGCGATGCGCAGAACGAACTCAACCAATACCGATATGACGTATGGCTAGAAGTGGGAGCCGCTGAGCAAGCAATCCCCCTCCCGGAAGTGTGGCGGCCGCAAGGCAACGATCCGCTGCAGGAGCTCGACGGGTATTTTTCCCAGCACAAGCCGGCATGCGTGCGGTTGACCGACATGCCCAATGCTCGGCTTGCGATCGCGTTGGCCACGCTGATATGTCTGCGCAGCTGCAGCGACACCCTGTCTGTGCGCGAGCTGCGTGAGCAGGTCGGAAAGCTGCATGTGCCTGCGCTGGAGCCGGAAGCACTGTGGCAACTGGGAGAACGCCATGGCTACGATGTGATACTCACCTGGTCGCAGACAGTGGCCGGGTACCTGTCAGCGGATCTCATCGACCGTCGCGCCACCGTGACCGCCTTGCATCCTAGTGCAGTAGCGACGACGCTAGCGGCTGATTTATCGCACTACACCAACGATCCGTTGGCCGGCGCCTTTCAGCAAACGCTCCTGCGCGAGCTGCGCGAGCACCTGCGCAGCTCGCTTCCTGAGCACATGCTGCCGTCGGCGACCATCCTGTTGCCGGCGCTACCGCTCACCGCCAATGGTAAGGCGGATAAGCAACGTCTGCCCGCGCCCGACGAGCGGCCCGATGTGGCCGACTACGCCGAACCTCATACGCCATTGCAGCGAACCCTGGCTGGAATCTTCGCCGATGTCTTGCGCCTGGATCGGGTAGGGCTGCACGATAGCTTCTTCGAGCTCGGTGGCAACTCGCTGTTGGCGATGCGTATCGTCACTCAGCTGCGCAGCCAGCTGGCGATCGATGTTCCGTTGCGAGCGATCTTCGAATATCCGACCATCTCCGGGCTCGAGACCGAGGTGGAACAGCATTTGGATGCGCCCTTGCAGGAGCCGGAGGCGCCGCTAAGGCCACGTCTTGGCTGGGAGCACATCCCGCTTTCGTTCCCGCAAGAGCGGCTCTGGTTTCTCGAACAGCTTGGCCTGGTGGGCGCCGCCTACCACGTGCCATTGGCTTTCCGGATCCATGGAGCACTGGATGTGCAGGCGCTGCGAGGCGCGGTCGCCGAGCTTGTGCAACGTCACGAGATGTTGCGCACTCGGTTCGTCGTCGAAGACCAGGAGCCGCGGCAGGTGATCGATGCCGGCTCGCAAGACCCTCTGGTCGTCCACGATCTCAGCTGCCTGGACACTGTACAGGTGCAGGCACGCGTTGCCGACCTGCTGGCCAGCGAGGCAGGCCACCAGACCGATCTCCAACGTGGCCCACTGTTCCGTGCACGCTTGCTGTGCATTCACGACAGCGAACATGTGCTGATCCTGGCCGCGCACCATCTTGCCGCGGATGGTTGGTCGCATACGGTGATGTTTCGCGAGCTCAGCGCGCTTTACCGCGTCCGCACCCACCCGGACACTCCGCCGTTGCCTGCGCCTGCGCTGCAGTACGCCGATTACGCCGTGTGGCAGCGTCGGTGGCTGACAGAAGCACGCGTCTGCCAACAACTGGATTACTGGAAGCGGCAACTGGCCGATGCTCCGGATCTGCTGGCGTTGCCCACGGACCGGCCGCGTCCGGCCGTGGCCAGTTTTCGTGGCGGCATGTATCGGTTCACGCTGCCGTCCGCGGTTTCGCGCCGCCTGCCCGGCTTCGCCCGCGAGGAAGACGTCACCCCCTTCATGGTGCTGCTCGCGGCGTTTCAGATCCTGCTTGCGCGCTGGAGCGACAGCTCAGACATTGTGGTCGGCACGCCGACCGCCGGCCGCACCCGCCAGGAAACCGAGCAACTCATCGGTTTGTTCATCAATACGCTGGCGCTGCGCGTACATATCGATCCATATGCCAGCTTTCGCGAGATCCTTGTACGCGCCAAGGAAACCGCGCTTGCTGCGTATGCCCACCAGGATGCGCCGTTCGAGAAGGTGGTGGCCGAGCTAAGGCCAACCCGTAACCTCTCGCGTCAGCCGATCGTGCAGGTGATCTTCGCGCTGCAGAACACGCCCCCCGGCGAGTTGCGCTTCGGTAACGCACGCGTCGAGCCCATCGCCCTGCCCAGCGCGACCTCCAAGTACGACCTGACCTTGAACGTCATCGAGGTCGGAAGCCGCCTGGTTGCTGAGATCGAATACGCCACCGATCTATTCGATGCGACCACCATCGCGGATGTGGCACAGATGTACAGCACGTTGCTGCAGGCGGCAATGGAGCGTCCCGTTCTGAGGGTTTCGCGTCTGCCCCTGACAGGCGAAACACCTGTGCTCCCGCCGGGGGCCGCGTCTGCGCCGCGCCGCAGTGTCAGTGATTTGTTCCAGGCCCAGGCCGCGCTCACCCCGCATGCACCAGCGATCGAATCGCCCTCTCTTTGCCTCAGCTATGCCGAGCTGAACGCGCGCGCCAATGCTTGGGCGCTGTGGCTGCGTCGAAACGGCATCGGCCCCGGCGATATCGTCGCGGTGATCAGCAATGGCGACGTCGATACGTTCGTGGCGATGCTCGCCGTGATCAAAGCCGGAGCGGCGTATCTTCCGATCAATGCGGGATCCCCCAAAGAGCGGCTGCGAGGTCTGCTCGGGGACGCTTGTCCACGTCTGGTACTGGTGGATGCGTCGATGCTTGCACAGTTGCCGGAGCGGGCGACTGCCGTCGCGTTCCAGTCCATCGCCACGGCGGCGGTGACCGCGGAGGCAACAGAACTGCAAGCCGTATGTGCCGAACCCTCCGTCGATGACCTCGCCTATGTCATCTACACCTCCGGCTCGACTGGCAGACCCAAAGGTGTGTTGATCGAGCACCGTGGACTGCGCGATCTGGTCGTCGCACAAATCGAAACATTCGCCATCACCTCGGCCAGCCGGCTCCTGCAGTTCGCCACGCTGGGCTTTGATGCCTCGGTCTCGGAAGTGTTCACCGCCTTGTGCAGCGGTGCCTGCCTATGCCTGCCTGGCCGAATGGACATCCTGGCCGGCGACACCCTTGCTGCCACCCTGCAGGCACGCGCGATCACCCATGTGACGTTGCCACCCAGCGCGATTCCCGGGCTTGTGCAGGCTGGTGCCGCGACGAAGCTGGAAACGCTGGTGGTCGCCGGCGAAGCCTGCGCGGCGTCCATCGTGCGGTGTTGGCCAACGACAGTGCGCTTCATCAACGCCTATGGTCCGACCGAGGCGACTGTCTGCGCAACCCTTCACGTCTGCGATCCGGCAGATCCTCGCAACCCTCCGATCGGCAAGCCGCTGGCGCATGTGCGCGTTTACGTACTCGACGACGCGCTGCAGCGTGTGCCGGCGGGAATTGCGGGCGAGATCTACATCGGTGGGACCGGAGTGGCGCGGGGCTACAATGGCAGGCCGGCACTCACGGCCGAGCGCTTCCTCGCAGATCCTTTCGCCGATCCCGGTTCGCGCATGTACCGGACCGGCGACCGTGGACGGTTACGCCCGGATGGCAGCCTGGAATTCCTTGGACGTCTCGACCGCCAACTGAAAGTGCGCGGCTACCGCATAGAACCGGGCGACGTGGAGGCGGCATTGCTCCAGGAGGGTAGCGTCGGTCAAGCCTTGGTACTGGCTCAGGGAGAACTCGACAGCCGGCGACTGATCGCTTACGTGGTCGCCACCGTTCCAGGTGCCGTCTCGCCAGAGGCATTGCTGGCCGCCGCACGCGTTCGTCTGCCGACCTACATGGTGCCTTCCACGCTGGTCGTGCTGGAGCAGTTTCCGCTGACATCCAGTGGAAAGATCGATCAGGCTGCCTTGCCGCCGGCGGTGGCGGTCTCCACGGCGCAGACACACACGGCTGCGCGAACGCCGAGCGAACGGCAACTGGCCGCGATCTGGGTCGAGGTCCTGGGATGTTCGCCACCGAGCGTGGAAGACAGCTTCTTCCGTCTGGGCGGACATTCCCTGCTTGCCACTCGCGCCGTGGGACGGATTCGCGAGGCGATGCACGTGGATCTTTCCGTACGCGACTTCTTCGCTGCCGACACCTTGGAACAGTTGGCCAAGGTGGTCGCGTCGGGTGCGGGGGTGCTTCCGTCAGTGGCAGTGCTGGGGCGGGTTGCGCGTTCAGACCGGATGTCGTTGTCCAGCGCCCAGCAGAGTCTATGGATGCTTGACCGGCTGGGCTTGGCCGGTGGCGCCTACAACATGCCGATCACCTTGCGCCAGCAGGGCAGGCTCGACACCCTGGCCCTGCAGCGGGCGTTGTCAGAGCTCGTGCGCCGGCACGAGGTGCTGCGGACCATCTTCGTTTGCGATACCGAAGGTCCCCACTGCGTCATACAGCCGCCGCAGGGCGTCGAGCTGGAGATCCACGATCTTCGCGCAGTGACTGAGGCAATCTGTGCCGATGCGTGCATGGACCTGCAGCGGGCGCACATAGAACGCCGCTTCGACTTGAGCAAGGACCTTCTGCTACGCGCGCGCTTGCTGCAGTGCGCGGACCAGATCTGGCTGCTCTGTCTGGCGACGCACCATATTGCCGCAGATGGCTGGTCGATCGCACTGCTGGTGAAGGAGCTGCGCCTTCTTTACACAGCCTTCGCCGACCATCGTGACACACCACTGCCGGAACCGCTGCTGCAGTATGCCGACTACAGCGCCTGGCAACGGGAGCGTAGCGACGGGCATGCGTTGGATGCGCACAAGCGCTACTGGCTGGAACAGTTGGCAGGCGCGCCGATGGTTTTCGAACTGCCGGCCGACCGCCCACGCCCGCCGTCACAGTCGTACCGCGGCGCGCTCCACCGCTTCACCCTATCGGCGGACTTGCATCGCGGGCTGTCGACGCTGAGCGCAGCGCGCGGCGTCACCTTGTACATGACGATGCTCGCGGCCTTCAACGTCCTGTTGACCAGGTTGAGCGGCCGCCAAGACGTGCTGATCGGCTCGCCCATCGCCACGCGCATGGAACCGGGTCTGGTCGATGTGGTCGGGCCCTTGTTGAACACCATCGTCCTGAGGTTGGACCTGACGGATGATCCATCGTTCGACGCGCTGCTGGCGCGTGCCCGCGTCGTGACATTGGACGCCTACGATCACCAGGCAATGCCGTTCGAGCACCTGGTCGATGAGCTGCAACCACCCCGCGACCTGGCCAGACAGCCGCTGGTACAGGTGTTTTTCTCGCTCCAGAACCAGCCGTCTCCCCAGAGCGGGCCTTCGTCCGCATGGCAGTGCGTGGATGGTCCCTGGAACTATGCCAAGTACGATCTGTCGTTGTACGTCGAGGAATCGGCAGATGGCCTGTCGTGCCAGTACGAGTACGCCACCGATGTCTTCGATGCTGCCACAGTCGAGCGCTGGGGCGATCATCTACTTTGCCTGCTTGCGGGAGCGCTTGCAGATCCAATGACGCGGGTCAGTCGACTACCGCTGCTCGGCGAGGTCGAGCGCAAACGTCTGCTCCAGACATGGAACGCCACTGCACGCGCAGGCCTGCTCGCCCAGTCGATTCCCGAGCTGATCGGACACCATGCACGGTGCCGGCCGCAGACCATCGCGGTGAGCTGCGCCAAGCGTTCGCTGACATATGCCGAGCTTGATCGGGACAGTGCGCTGATGGCCGAGCGACTGCAACACTCGGGGGCACGCACAGGTTGCCGGGTCGGCATCTGCGTCGAGCGTTCGGTGGAGCTCGTCGTGGCGATGCTGGCAGTGCTCAAGTCCGGAGCCGCCTATGTGCCGCTGGATCCGGCTTATCCGCAGCATCGCCTCGACTACATGGTGCAGGACAGCGAGGTGTGTTGCATCCTGACCGATCGCGCGAGCGTCGCGCCAATGGCCTCCTGTATCGCGAGCGATCGTCTGCTCTTCATCGACGATCCGGATCTGCTGTCGGCCAGGTCCGGGCAGGCGGACCCGGTCACACGTTCTGCCGATAGCGTTGCGTACATCATCTACACCTCGGGAAGCACCGGGCGGCCCAAAGGCTGCGTGATTACCGATCGTGGGCTGCTGAACCTGCTCGGTGCGATGGCAGATCAGTTCGCCGTGGGCCATGGCGACCGACTGCTTGCGGTCACACCATACAGCTTCGATATTGCCGGGCTGGAACTGCTGATGCCGTTGCTACGCGGTGCCAGGACGCATATCTGTACGTCGGCGCAGGCGCGCGATGCGCGACGCCTGATGCAGGCCATACACGAGGTCGGGCCGACAATCATGCAGGCCACGCCGGCCACCTGGCAGATGCTGTATCGCGCTGGCTGGCGCAATCAGGGCGACATGCAAGCCCTGTGCGGCGGCGAAGCGCTTCCGGATGCCTTGCGTGATCGTCTTGCCAAGGACGGCATCGCATGGAATATGTATGGACCGACCGAGACGACGATCTGGTCCACTACAGGACCGATCACGCCAACGGGTCCGATCACCATCGGCAGACCGATCGCCAACACCTGCACCTATGTCCTGGATGCGGCGATGCAACCGGTGCCGATCGGTGTGGAGGGCGATCTGTATATCGGTGGTCACGGCGTATCACGCGGGTACTGGAAGCAGCCCGCTCTGACCGCGCAGCGCTTTGTCGCCGATCCGTTCGCGGTTGGTCGGGTCGTTTACCAGACCGGTGATCGGGCGCGCTGGCTGGCCGATGGATGCCTGCAATACCTGGGGCGTCGGGATGCACAGGTCAAGCTACGGGGCTTTCGCATCGAACTGGGCGACGTCGAAGCCGCACTGGCCAGGCACCCGGGCGTGGATCTATGCGCCTGCGCGATACGCCAGGATGCCGAGCCCCAACTCGTCGCAGCCTATGTGCCCGCACCGGGACAAACGCCGGGCCGTCGCGAACTGATGGACTACCTCCGCGCGCATCTGCCCGACCACATGATTCCTGTGGCGTATGTCGATGTACCCGCATTGCCGCTGACGGCGAACGGAAAGATCGACCGTGCAGGGGTCGGTGCCTTGGCTGATCCAGCCCCAGTGCAGGTGAAGGCCTCTGCGGCAGATACCATCACACAACGCCTGCTGCTCATCTGGCAGGCCGTGCTCGGCCGGCGCGACCTTCGCCCTGACGATGGCTTCTTCGAACAGGGCGGAACGTCGCTGCAGGCGATTGTCGTTGCAGAGCGAATCGCTGCAGAACTCCATCCTGGTTTCGAGGTCACCGCGATCTTCGAATTCGGGTCCATTGCCCGCCTTGCCCGTCATCTGGAATCGCTGACCGATACGGCCACTGGACCAGCGCCCGTTGAGCGTGCACCCACGCCCCGTGCTGTTTCAGCACCGACAGACGTACCGGCGTATTACGCCGACAGTGTCGCCATCATCGGCATGTCCTGCGCTTTCCCGGGTGCCAGCAATGCCGAGGAGTTCTGGCATAACCTGCTGGCCGGAAAAGAGAGCATCGAGCGCGTCCCGGATGGTGAATTGCGCCAACTCGGCATTCCCGCGCATGTCCTGGCCGATCCTAAGTACGTCCCGGTACGTTCCCAGCTGCACGATCGCGATGTGTTCGACGCGGCGTTCTTCAACGTCTCGGAGCGCGATGCGCAGCTGATGGACCCACAGCTACGCCTGCTGCTGATGCATTCATGGCGCGCGATCGAGGATGCCGGCTATCGCATCGACGAGGTAGCCCGCACGGCGGTGTTCGCCACCGCCAGCACCAGCGCCTACCACGCACATCTCTTGGCCTCGGCCTCCGCATCGGCGCAGAGCATCGAGCAGTATGTGGGTTGGATCATGGCCCAGAACGGCACGCTGCCCGCGGTGATCTCCAACAAGCTCGGCTTGGTGGGACCAAGCTTGTTCGTGCATTCCAACTGTTCCTCCTCATTGAGTGCGTTGGACCTGGCGCACCGGCGACTGCTGGAGGGCGAATGGCCATTCGCCCTCGTCGCAGCGGCGCGTGTGGCCAGCTTCGAAGGCACCGGTTACGTGCACCAGGAGGGCATGAATTTCTCCAGCGACGGCCATCTGCGCGCCTTCGATGCCGCTGCCGATGGTGCCGTCGGCGGCGAGGGTGTAGCGGTGCTGTTGCTGAAGCGCGCACACGACGCGATTGCCGATGGAGATCCCATTTACGCAGTGCTACGTGCCACGGCGACCAATAACGACGGAGGCAACAGCGCTGGCTTCTACGCTCCCGGCGTGGCGGGTCAGCGTGACGTGGTGGACCGTGCGCTGGCCGTCAGCGGTATCGACCCGGAGTCGATCAGTTATGTCGAGGCGCACGGTACCGGCACGCCGCTCGGCGATCCGATCGAGATCGCCGCACTCTCACAGGCCTATGGTGCCCGTACAGGACGACGGCAGTACTGCGGCATCGGCTCGGTCAAGACCAACATCGGCCATCTCGACACGGCGGCAGGACTGGCCGGTTGCATCAAGGTGGCGCTCAGTCTGTCGTATGGTGAGATCCCGGCCTCGCTGCATTTCGTTTCGCCCAATCCTGCTTTGAAGCTGGAGCAGTCTCCGTTCTTCGTTGTCGATGCCCGGCGCCGACTGCAGGGACCGGCACCGCATCGTGCGGCGGTCAGTGCGATGGGCGTGGGAGGCAGCAATGCGCATGCGATCCTGGAGGCATGCATCGCGCGACACGCGCAGGACCAAGACAAGGAAGCGATCGGGCCATGGCTGTTTCCGCTTTCTGCACACGATCCGCAATGCCTGCGCGTGCTCGCGCAACAGCTGGCGAGTTTCGTCCAGCATCGGCCAACGCTGTCCTTGCGCAGTCTTGCCTATACCTTGCAAGTGGGCCGCAAGGAAATGCCGTATCGCATTGCGATCGTCGCAGGCGATAGCGATCTGCTGCAGACCCGATTGCGCTGCTACCTGGACGGCGAGTCCGCTGCGGCCGGCGTTTACTGCGGTCATGCGAGCCCGTCCTCGCCGCGTGCGCACAACGACCCGGCGAGTGCAGAGTTGGCATCAGCGCTGGCACGGTGGGTCGCGCAGGGGCAGCAGGACATGCTGGCTT
The DNA here is from genome assembly GCF_014199025.1 of Xanthomonas sp. CFBP 8152. Lineage (NCBI taxonomy): Bacteria > Pseudomonadati > Pseudomonadota > Gammaproteobacteria > Lysobacterales > Lysobacteraceae > Xanthomonas > Xanthomonas sp. CFBP 8152. Next base: position 295,097 of record NZ_JACHNO010000004.1, on the reverse strand, counting down.
CGTTATGGGTCAGCGGATTTCCGTTCGACTGGCGTTCGCTCTATGGCACCACGCCACCGCTCAGGATCAACGCACCCCTTTATCCTTTCAACAAAACACGTTTCTGGCTGGATACCCCCGCGATGGAGCCCGCTGTGGCCTCGACACAGCCGCTGAAGGTGGCGTTGTTTGCCGAGCGCTGGGAGCACTCGGCGGCGCCGCGCATGACCTGGGATCACCCCCGGTTTGTCGTGTTTTGCGATGTTTCTCCTTCCACCCCGTTTGCCGATGTCATCCACACCCGCACCGACGTTGCGGTGCGGGTGTGGCCACGGACAGGCGACAGCATCGGCACACGATTCACGACCTACGCATCGTCCTTGCTCGACCTGGTGCGCGAAGCGGCGTCGATGGCGCCGGCAATGATCCAGCTGGTGCTGCCGGGCGATGACGAAGGGCGCGTCTGCGGCGCGCTGGTGTCGCTGTTGCTCAGCGCCAAGCGCGAGTACGACAGACTTGAAGTACAACTCCTTCATCTTGCGGCGGATGCAACCACCGAGGCCGCATTGCAGTTGATCGAGTGCGAACCCTTTGACATGCGCGAATTACGTTGCACGCATGCAGAGCCGCTGATCCGTCGGTTCGTTCCGGTGCCCAACGGAGCGCAGCCAGCGCCTTGGCCCTGGCGCAATGCCGGTCGCTATCTGATTACCGGCGGTGGCGGTCGACTCGGGCTGCTTCTGGCTCGGGAAATGGCCGCGACACTGCGAACCGGCACCTTGGTTCTGGTCGGTCGCAGCGAGGCGTCGCCAGCGCTTGCTGCACAGGTGGCAGCGTTGTGTACGGCGGGATTGCACGTGGAGTACCGCCGCGCCGATGTCAGCGACCGTGCCGCCGTGCAGGCAGTGTTGGGCGAGATGACCGATCGGTACGGCGGTATCGATGGCATCCTGCATGCGGCCGGCGTACTGGACGACGGATATCTTGCGCGCAAGCGCGCTGAGCAACTGCAGGACGTGCTGGCGCCGAAGGTGGCCGGACTCGAGCACCTGGATGCCTGCCATGGCTCTGCTCCGTTGGACTTCCTGATCTGCTTCGGTTCGATCGGCGGCGCACTCGGCAGCGCTGGACAGTGCGACTACGCCGCTGCGAATGCCTTCATGCGCTCTTTTGCCACGGCCCGCGCTGCACGGGTCGCTCTTGGACTGCGTCAGGGCAGGACACTCTGCATCGATTGGCCATACTGGCGCGATGGCGGCATGCGCCTGTCCGCTCAGGCCGAGGCGGAACTCGCACAGGCTGGCCTGGCGCCGCTTGGCACCGTCGATGCCATGGATGCACTTCGTCGTGCTTGGCAGAGCGGAGAGTCGTGCGTGAGTGTGCTAGCCGGAGAACGCGCCGACATGGCTGCGCTGTTTGCCGCAATCGCCGAACGCAAGCCTGACGTAGCCCGCATGCAGCGGATAGACGTTTCGCCGGATCTCGCCAGCTTGACACTGCGACGGCTGATCGAGGTCTTTAGCGAGGTGTCCAAGATCGATCCCGCGCGTGTCGACGGCACCGCGGCGCTGGAGACGTTCAGTATCGATTCGATCATGATCGCCCAGCTCAACCAGCGCCTGACGGCCACCTTTCCCGGCTTGCCGAAGACGCTGTTCTACCAGTTCAACTCGTTGAAGGCGATCGGCGACTTCCTGGCAGCCGAACATGCCGAGAGTTGCGCGCTCTGGGTGGGTAGCTTGCTGCCAGCCGTCGCTGCCCAAGACGTTGCCGTGCCTCACAGGACGGTTGCTGCGGCCGACCCTGCCGTAATCCGACGGAGCGCGGCCGATGCAGGCGAACCAATCGCGATCATCGGGCTCGCCGGCCGCTATCCGCAGGCCCGCAGTCTGGATGCATTCTGGGAAAACCTGCGCACTGGCCGCGACTGCATCGGTGATATTCCTGCGCAGCGCTGGCCATTGGAAGGCTTCTTCTGCGAAGACCCGCAGCTGGCGATCGCCAGCAGGATGAGCTACAGCAAGTGGGGCGGATTCCTGGAAGGATTCGCCGACTTCGATCCGCTGTTCTTCTCTATCGCGCCGGCCGAAGCGCTCGACATGGACCCGCAGGAACGGCTGTTCCTGCAGGCGTGCTGGGAAGCCTTGGAGGACGGCAACTACACGCGTCGGAGCTTGGCCAGCAGGCATGGAGGGCGTGTCGGCGTGTTTGTCGGCATCACCAAGACCGGTTTCGAGCTGCATGCCCGGGATCTGGCCGAGCACGGCAGCGCGGCAACGCCTTACACCAGCTTCGGCTCGGTGGCCAACCGGGTGTCCTATCTGCTCGATCTGAATGGACCCAGCCTTCCGATCGATACGATGTGTTCGGCGTCGTTGACCGCCATTCACGAGGCCTGTGAGCATCTGCTACGCGACGAATGCGAGATGGCGCTGGCTGGAGGTGTGAATCTCTACTTGCATCCGTCGACCTATGTGGGTCTGTGTTCGCAGCGCATGCTGTCCACCGATGGGCATTGTCGAAGTTTCGGTGCCAACGCCACGGGCTTTGTACCTGGTGAAGGCGTCGGTACTGTGCTGCTCAAACCGCTGTCGCGTGCCCAGCGCGACGGCGACAGGATCCATGGCGTGATCCTGGCCTCGGGCATCAATCATGGCGGCCGCACGCATGGCTACACCGTGCCCAATCCACGCGCCCAGCGCGACCTGGTGCAGCGGACCCTGGCACGGGCCGGCCTGGATGCGCGCGATATCAGCTACGTCGAAGCACATGGCACCGGAACGGAGATGGGCGATCCCATCGAGGTGGAAGGGCTCTCGCAGGCATTCGCTACAAGCACGCGTGAACTCGGGTTCTGTGCGCTGGGTTCGGTCAAGTCGAATATCGGCCATCTGGAAGCCGCGGCAGGGATCGCCGGGCTGACCAAGGTGCTGCTGCAGTTCAAGCACGGTGAACTCGTGCCGACGCTGCATAGCACCAACCCCAATCCCAACATCGATCTGGCTGGTACACCCTTCGTGCTGCAGCAGCAGCTCGCGCCTTGGACGCGGCCACGCCGGGCTGATGGCGCTGCAGTTCCGCGCACGGCTACGGTGTCCTCGTTCGGCGCTGGCGGGGCCAACGCCTTCCTGGTGGTGCAGGAGGCTCCGCCAGCCCTACCGCAGACCATTGCGATGTCTCGTGCCTCGGGCTGGCCTGCGCTGATCGTGGTTTCGGCGCGTCGGCCCGATCGGCTGATGGAATATGCAAAGCGTCTCGAAGTCGCCCTCAAGCGCGGCTCGTTCACCGATGCCGACGTGTCCGCTGTCGCTGCCACGCTGCAATTGGGTCGGGAAGCGATGGAATATCGAATCGCGTTTGCGGCCACCTCCTTGGCGCAGGTGATCGACAGCTTGCATGCGTATGTGCATGAGCAACCGCGCCGTTCCAAGCTTTACGCCGGCCGGCGAATGGGCGGTGGCGCGATGCCGACGTTGCCGGACGGCTGGCAGGCAGGTCCCCACGAGGTGGCGCTAGAAGCCTGGTCGAGCGGGGCGGAGCTCGATTGGGCCTGTCTGTACCACGGCGTGCCCCGCAGTGTGTCGTTGCCGACGTATCCGTTCGCGGAAGAAGAATATTGGCCGGTCGTGGCGCTGCGCGGGCGTGCCGGTGCAGCGCCCGCAGGAGAGCAGGGTGCGACCAGTGCTCTCCCCGTGGACGCTGTCGCCGGCAATGCGACCCTGCTGGTGCCGGAGTGGCAGAACATCGCCGCGCCAGACGCGTTGCCAGTCGATGCAGATGTACTGGTCATCGGCGTGACCGACGCACTGCCGGACACGATAGAAGCCGTCTCGCCTAGCGGTGTCGCAGCGGTCGCGTGGAGTGATCGCGCGTCCCTGCGTCACCGCTTGATCGAGCGGCCTGTGAGTCGGGTGATCTGGTTCATTCCCCATGCGTTGCAGGCCGCGTTCGATGCGCCGATAGAGGAGCACACCGCGGCGGTCGCACAGTGCCTGGAGCTGTTGCAGGAACTGGACGCGATCGGCCGGTGCGGTACCGCTATCGCCCTCGTTGCGGTGACGCGGCAATCCCAATCGGCGGTGGCGGACGATTGTCCCGATCCAGCACACGCAGCGGTGGTCGGGTTTCTACGATCGGCTGCAAAAGAGTATCGCCATGCAGCGGTGGTGGTGGCCGATCTCCCCGTTGTCCAGACGCCGCACATCGGAGTATTGGCGGCATTGCACGCGGTCGTCGGCCGGACAAGCGTGTATGCCCATCGTCATGGTCGTTGGCTACGCAGCCAGCTGACCACCCTGCACCTGGATCGACCACGGTCTACGTCCGTCCGCGAGGGCGTCTACATCCTCGTTGGAGGTGCTGGCCACGTTGGACAGCACATTACCGAGTATCTGCTGCGCGGGTTGGCCACCGTCGTCTGGGTAGGGCGGCGACCGGAAGCGGACATACAGCAGGCACTCTCGCGCTTCGGTGGCGATCGACGTCTGCAGTATTGCCAGGCCGATGCGGGAGACCTGGAGTCGCTGCGTCGTTTGCGAACTCAGATGCTCGGGCGCCACCAACGGATCGACGCGGTGCTGGTGGCGACGACCCACTTTTCCAGGGTGCCGCTCGGATCATTGTCGCAGGGCGATCTGCATGAGGCATTCGGCGCCAAGGTCCGCCCAGCTGTGGCGTTCGCTCAGGTTTTTGCCAATGACCTTCGCGATGGCATCATTTTTCTGTCATCGCTGGTGTCGTTCATCGGCAATCGCGAGCAAAGCCATTACGCCGCAGCCTGCGCGTGGCAGGACGCTTTCGCGCGTGCGCTGTCGCTACGTGGAGTGAGGGCCAGGGTGATGAACTGGGGCTACTGGACCATCGACGACCCGAGGCGATCGGACGAGCTGCGCGAGATCGGGATCGACTTCATCGATGCTGCTTCAGGTGGCTGGGCGCTGGATGTCCTGCTTTCCGGCCCGTTCGAACAACTCGGCTTCCTGCGCACGCACGCGCCGCTGGCAGTCGAAGGCGTGAACCTGGTCGATCGTATTGGTCTCGATGGCGACCGCGTCCGCAGGATCCCGCAGGCTCAGCAGGACGCAGATGCCGCCAGCACTGGCCAAGACGATACCGACCCGACCTTGCGCGAGGCGGTGCAGGCAACGGTCGCAAGCGAAGTATGCCGTGCCCTCGGGCTGGATCCGGCCTTGCTGGACGAGCAGGCGATGTTCGCCGAATTCGGGCTCGATTCCATCATCGGTCTCAAGGTCGTTCGAGCGATCAACCAGAGTCTGGGCATCAGCCTGCCGGGGCCTTGCCTGTTCGACCATCCCAATGTCGACAAACTCACCGCGCATATCCTGGCCAGTCACCGCGTTGCCGCACGGCATGCCCCAGTCGACCGTGTTTCCGGGTCAACCACTACCACCTCGCCGCAACCGGCAGTCGCACGGATGGCACCGATCCAGCGCGAACCAATCGCCATCATCGGCATGAGCGGACGCTTTCCGCAATCCGACGATGTCGATGAGCTCTGGCGGAATCTGGCTGCCGGGCATGATTTGGTCGAGCCGGCCACGCGCTGGCAGAGCCAGGCGCGGCAAGGTGACGACGACGTGCGCTGCGCTCATGCCGGATACATTCGCGATGTCGAGTATTTCGATCCACTGTTCTTCCGCATATCGCGTGCCGACGCGTTGCACATGGACCCGCAGCAGCGCCTCTGCCTGGAGGAGTCGTGGAAGGCGCTGGAGAATGCGGGCTACGCTGGCCAAGCCATCGCCGGCAGTCACTGCGGTGTCTACATTGGATGCAGTGGCGAAGACTATACCCAGCTGCTGGACGGCGAACTTCCGGTCGCCGCCATGCATGGCAGCTCGACAGCCCTGTTGTCATCGCGTATTGCCTATCACCTGGATCTGCACGGGCCGGCGATGACGATCGACACCGCTTGTTCGAGCGGATTGGTGGCTGTCCATCTGGCGTGCCAGGCATTGTGGATGGATGAGATCGAGCTGGCCATTGCCGGAGGTGTGCATGTGCAATGCACCGATGGCTTCCATGCCATCGGTAGCCGTGCCGGCATGCTATCGCCGGATGGCCGTTGCTTCACTTTCGACGAGCGGGCCAATGGCTTCGTGCCCGCCGACGGCGTCGGCATTGTCGTACTGAAGCGGCTCTCGGCAGCCCAGGCCGATGGCGACCACATCGTGGGTATCGTCAAGGGCAGCGCGATCAACCAGGATGGCACCAGCAACGGCCTGACCGCGCCGAGTGCATCAGCACAAGAGCAACTGGAGTGCAGTGTCTACGCGCGCTTCAACATCGATGTCTCGCACGTCCAGATGGCCGAGGCGCACGGTACCGGGACGGTGCTCGGCGACCCTATCGAAGTCCAGGCGTTGACACGGGCATTCCGCAAGCGCACCGACCGTGTCGGTTACTGCGCGATCGGCTCGGTCAAGAGCAATATGGGTCACGCCGCCGAGGCGGCCGGAATGGCGGGCTTGTTCAAGGTACTGCTATCACTGCGGCATCGCCAGTTGCCACCCACGCTGCATTATCGGAAGGCAAATCCGCATATCGATTTCAGCAATAGCCCGTTCTTTGTCAACACCACGCTGCGTGACTGGCCAGCGCCCGAACACGGCCCACGACGGGCGGTGCTCAGTGCCTTCGGCCTCAGCGGAACGAACGCGCACCTGGTGATCGAAGAAGCACCAGCATTCCCGGTTTCCCGATCAACCGGGCGTGCATGGCCCATCGCGCTATCGGCACGCACCCCCCGCCAGTTGCGAATCAGCCAGCAACGTCTGTTCGATCACCTGCAAGCGAGGCGGGATCTGGACCCGATGCAGCTCAGTCACACCCTGCTGCAGGGCCGGCAACACCTCGATTGCCGTTGGTCCTGCGTTGCCGCCGATATCGCCGAGACGCTATCGGCGCTGCAGACGGCATTGGCAACCTCACCCGACACTGCGTCAACTCGGTTGGGCACACGTGAGCGCGAGGGGTTGACCAAGCAAGCGGAGCGCTGCATCGAGGCGGCCGCGTACCCGCGCGAGCGCCGCGCCCAGCTGGACGCATTGGGCGAGCTCTTCGTCCGTGGTGCGACGCCCGATTTCGCTGCGCTGTTCGGCCTGCAGGCGCGTCGCATTCCGCTACCGACCTATCCGTTCGCGCGCGAGCGCTATTGGCTGGTCGACGCCGCGCCGGATCCCGCCGCCCATGTGTCAGCGGTGACGCCGCCCGTGTCCAGCACCTCACCAGGCGATGAGTTGCAGACTTTCATCGTCGACTTCCTCGAACGCGCGCTCGTGCTCAATCCCGGTGAGCTGACGCCGGAGATCGACCTGCAGGAGCTGGGCGCAGACTCGCTGGTGAGCATGCGGCTCATGCGCGAGATCGGGCATCGCTACGCCATCAAGGTGTCTGGCCGAGAGGTGTTCGACCACAGTACGGTCGCTGCGCTGGTGGTCTACATCACTGAGGTGCTAGCCGCTGTCCCTGCGCCGGTGACTGCCCCGGTCGTTGCCGCCAGCAATCCGCACCACGGGATCGATGCGCTGCTGGATGCATTCGAGGCCGGCGAACTCGGTATCGATGCCATGGAAAGACTCATCGAAGGGGGAGCAGCGCGATGACCGTCCGTGAGCTGTTAAGTGCATTCAAGCGTGGACAGATATCGCGCGATGAATTGCGCCGACAGCTGCTCCAGCACGAAGTGGCCAATGAACCGCTTTCCGAAGGTCAGCAGGGCCTTTGGATGCTGCAATCGGCCAAGCCGACGTCATTCGCCTACAACATCCCGCTCTGCCTGCGACTACAAGGCCGGCTGGACGAGAAAGCGCTCGAAGGTGCGTTGTACGAGGTCATGCGTAGCCACCGGATGCTGGCATCGGCAATTGTCGAGCGCGACGGGCGTCCGCAGCGGCGGTCCCTGGCTCCCGATACGCTGTCGCTCACACGGCATGCGGCTGTGCATCTGGACGATGCATCGCTGATGGAGGCAATGTCGGTGCGGCTGCAACAGCCGTTCGTACTGGATGAAGGACCGCTTATGCGGGCCGATCTGTACTCGCACACCGACGAGGTCTGGCACCTGCTTCTTGTCGTTCACCACATCGCCTTCGACGGCGGATCGGTCGCTGTCTTCATGCAGACCTTGTGTGCCACCTACGAACGGTTGGCCAAAGGTCTGTCCACGGCGGCGCCGCAGATGAGCGCGCTCGATTTTGGTGCATTCGTGCAATGGGAACGCGACTTTGTCGCCAGCGAGGCTGGTGCGGCCTCGCTGCAGTTCTGGAAGCAAAAGCTGCACGGTGCCACCCCGGTACTCGGTTTGGGTTTGGCCACGGCGGATCCGTGCCGCCCGCATACGCTGCGGCATGCGCTGGACGCTGATGCAACGCAAAAGATCCGTAGCCTCTGCGCACGGTTACGCATCACGCCGGCAAGCTTTTTCCTGTCGATGTATCAAGCGCTGCTTGGGTCTGTTTCCGGCAAAAGCGATATCACGATCGGCATGGCGGTCGAACGCCGTCGACACGAAGGCTTCGACCACACGGTGGGCTGCTTCGTCAATCTCGTCGCCGTGCGCTCCACGTCCGAGTTCGCCGCATCGCTGGATGATCGTCTCCGCAGCACCCACGCCGGGTTGACCGAGGTCCTGACACATGCGGACTATCCGTTCCAGCGTGTGGCGCGTGCGCTGCATCAGCGTGGCGATGGATCTTCCCAGCTGTTCGACACGGTTTTCGAGTACAAGAGTCGCCGCTTCTTCGCGCTGCCCTCGACACGGAGGGAATGGGCAGGGGTGCGCTTCGAGCCTGTGGAAGGCCTGTACCAGGAGGGCGAGTATGCGCTCGCCTTCAAAGTTGCCGAGCAGGAAAGCGGCTATATCCTGTACTTCGACCATGACGCCAGCCAGGTAGCTGAGTACACGGCTGAGAGCTGGCTGCATTCGATCGTCATCGCGATCGACGCTGCGCTGAGGCCAGAGCGCAGCGTCGATCACGGTGCGGTTCTTCCCGAGCAGGTCGCTTGGTGCCCGCTGCACGAGGCGATCGGTGTGCAGTGCCAGCGCTATCCGCAGGTGCCGGCTGTAGTGCACGAGACAGCGCAACTCAGCTACGCTGAACTCGACGCGCGATCGAACTCCCTGGCCGAACACCTGCAGCGCGCTGGCGTTGCTGCGGACTCCCTCGTCGGCGTATTGCTGGAGCGGTCGATCGATGCGGTCTGCGCCTTGCTCGCGGTATGGAAGGCCGGGGGCGCCTATCTGGCCCTCGATCCGGAACTCCCGGCCGAGCGACTACGCTTCATGATCGAAGATGCGGCCCCCGTGACGATCGTCACACGCGAGCAGCTACGTGAACGACTGCCCTGTGCGGTAGAGCATCTGGTGCTCGTCGAGGCGATCACGGGCACCGCCGTTGGCCATGTGGCGCCCGTCGTCGTGCCGGGACAACTCGCCTATGTCATCTACACCTCAGGCTCCACCGGCAGGCCCAAGGCAGTGGCAGTGCCGCACGCAGGCCTGGCGAACCTGGCGCTTACTCAGGCCGAGGCGTTCGGGGTGACGGCAGGCGAGCGGGTACTGCAGTTCGCTCCCTGGACGTTCGACGCATCCGTCTGGGAAATGGCAATGGCCTTGCAGGCCGGTGCCACGCTGCATCTGGCGCCTGGCGGCTCGCTGCAGCGCAGCGGACAGCTCGCCGAGCTCATGCAACAGCATCGCATTAACGTCGCCACGTTGCCGCCATCTGCACTCACGTTGCTCGAATCGGTGGACCTGCCCGAACTCCGCCTGCTCATCGTGGCGGGCGAGGCATGCGCGCCCGCGCTCGCCGCGCGCTGGAGCAGACGGTGCCGCTTCGTCAATGCATACGGCCCGACCGAGACAACGGTCTGCGCGACATTCAAGACCTGTGATCCTGTACCGCCCATCGTCGGTGATGCAACGCGCGGGGCGAGCGATCCGGACGTGTCTCTTCCCTCCGGCTCGCTGTCCATTGGACGTGCCATCAGGGGCACGAGCACCGTTGTGCTGAATCCGGAGACGTTGCAGCCGATCGCGCCTGGTCAGGTGGGAGAACTGTTCGTGGGGGGCATCGCGTTGGCGCGGGGGTATCTGCGCCGCCCGGGGCTGACAGCAGAGAACTTCATCGCCAACCCGTCGGGGCCGCCGGGAAGCCGCCTGTACCGCACCGGCGATCGCGTGCGCGAGCTCGCTGATGGCGAGCTGCAGTTCGTCCAACGTGTCGATGCACAGGTGAAGATCCGCGGCTCGCGGGTCGAGCTCGGTGAAGTCGAGACGGTACTGCAAGCCCATCCGGGCGTAGCGCAGTGTGCGGCTGTGGTGCTGGACGAACGCAAGCAACTGGCGGCGTTCATTGTTCCTTCGCAGCTGGCCGGCATTGCGGATGCTGCAGCAGTAAAGACATATCTTGCCAAGCATCTGCCCGGTTACATGCAGCCAGCACGGGTCACACTGGTCCCGCAGCTGCCGACCAACGCGAACGGCAAGGTGGATCGACGCGCCCTGGCAGCAGGTTGGCAGGACAGCCACACGAAGGAGCAGCACGCGATGGAACATGCCCCTGCTATCGAGTCGACCGTGCGTTCGATCATGCGAGAGGTGTTGCGGGTGCAGGACGTGGCATTGGACGAAGGCTTCTTCGACATGGGCGGTGATTCCATTCTCGCAGTGAGCGTGGCGCGTCGCGTTGCCGAAGCCTTCGACATGCCGTTCGACGTGACCGCATTGCTGAAGCTGGCCAGCGTGCGAGGAATCAGCCGGCACATCGCAGAGTTCCGCGCCGGTGATACCGTCCAGGCGGCCATCGCCACGCCTGCTGCCGCAGTGGAGTCGTGCGGCACCATGCCCGATCGAATCGACGACTGTGTCGCCATCATCGGCATGTCCTGCCATGTGCCCGGGGCACGCGATCATCGCCAGTTCTGGGAGAATCTACGCAATGGCGTAGAGAGCATCGAATTTCTCAGCACCTCAACGTTGCGGTCGCTGGGCGTGCCGGAAGCACTGTTGCAGACGCCGGGGCTGGTCACTGCGCGCGCCATCATCGAGGACAAGGACTGCTTCGACGCCGAGTTCTTCAATATTCCCGCACATGATGCCCAGGCGATCGACCCGCAAGTGCGGATGCTCTTGCAGCATGCCTGGAAAGCGGTCGAGGATGCCGGCTACCGGCCATCGGACATCGCCGACGCGGGGGTGTTCATGACCGCCGCCAATGCCGGTTACCACGGCGATGCTCCACCGGCGGCATGGAGCGTGATGGGAGGCTCCAAGCAGTACGTCGCCTCTGCATGGTCACAGCCCGGTGCGCTGCCCACCGTTATTTCCCACCGCCTGGGTCTGCGTGGGCCGAGCTTGTTCGTCCATTCGAATTGTTCGTCATCGCTGGTTGCGCTGCATACGGCATATCGCAGCGTGGTTGCCGGCGATACGAGGCATGCGCTGGTTGGCGCTGCCTCGCTCTCGGACAGCGCCACACTTGGCTACGTCGCCGAGCGCGGCATGAACTTCTCCAGCGACGGGCATCTGCGGCCGTTCGATGAGCGAGCCGATGGCATGCTCGGCGGCGAAGGTGTGGCAGTGCTGCTGCTGAAGCGCGCGCGCGAGGCGATCGCCGACAAGGACCCGATTTACGCGTTGTTGCGCGGAGTCGCCATCAACAACGACGGTGCCGATAAAGCGGGTTACTACGCACCCGGATTGGCAGGGCAGGCAGAGGTCATTGACAAGGTGCTGAGCACTAGCGGCGTGGATGTCGAAACCATCGACTATGTCGAAGCCCACGGCACAGCGACCAGGTTGGGAGATCCGCTGGAGGTGGCGGCGCTGGTCGATGCGTTCGGACGCCACACGTCGCGGCATCAGTTCTGCGGCATCGGTTCGGTGAAGAGCAACATCGGCCATCTGGATACGGTGGCCGGCCTGGTCGGCTGCATCAAGGTGGCGCTCGGCCTGAAGCACGCCCAGATTCCGGCCTCGTTGAACTACGACACGCCCAATCCTGCCATCGATTTCGCAGCGTCGCCTTTCTATGTGGTGAGCAAGCACCTGACGCTGACTCCGAGACAGACCCCGCATCGCGCAGGCGTCAGCTCGTTCGGTATCGGCGGTACCAATGCCCATGCGCTGCTAGAGGAATTCCACGCGCCTTCCATCGGCACCGCAGCAACAGCCCGCTGCCTGGTGCCATTGTCAGCGCGCAAGCCCGAGCAGCTGCGCCAGTATGCGGTGGATCTGCTGTCATTCCTGGAACGCTATCCGGGCCTGGATCTTCACGATATCGCCCACACCTTGCAGGTCGGGCGCGAACCATTCGCTTGTCGCCTCGCACTGCAGGCCTCCAGCGTGGACGAACTATGCGTGGGCCTGCGCGGATTCATCGGCAAGGACGCTCTTGCCCAGCACAGGGGTCAGAATGGCGCCACTCCCCAGTGGCTGGATGGCGGCGAGTTGCAGCGCCTGCTCCCCTACTGGATTCAGGCCGGCCACTGGCACAAGGTCGGCGAGGTCTGGATGGCGGGTGCAGACCTGGACTGGACGCTGTGCCGGACGGGAGCGCGCGCGCCGCGCCGGATCTCGTTGCCGACCTATCCCTTCGCTCCGACCCGTTATCGACGGTCGACACCGGCGCTGCCTGCGACGCAGGAGCACACGTTGCATCCGCTACTGCATTGCAACACCTCCAGCCTGGCCGAGCACCGCTACACGACCCGCTTCAGCGGAGCGGAGTTCGTGTTCGCCGACCACAACGTGCGCGGTGCGCGATTGCTGCCGGGCGTGGCCTATCTGGAAATGGCACGCGCCGCAGTGGCGCAAGCGCTGCGCTCGATGGAGACGCCAATCCTGCTGAGCAATGTCAGTTGGTTGCGTCCGCTGGTCGCCGCGACCGATCCGCTGACAGTGCATGTGCGAGTCGATAGGCGCGATGCCAGGAACGTCTCGTTTCAGATCTACAGTCAGTTGGACGATGCGCCTGCCTGCGTTCACTGTGAGGGCACCGCTTCCCTGGCGCCGGAGGCGCGCGGTGAGCAACTGGACATCGCCTCACTGCGCGGTGCGTGCGGCCAGCCCGCACATGGGGATGCCTGCTACGCCCTGTTCGACAGGCTTGGCTGCCGCTATGGCCCATCGCTGCGGGCATTGGTAGAAACCGCTCCAGGGCAGGCGAAGGACGGCACCCGCTTCGCGCTTGGACACCTGCGCCTGCATGCGCAGGCGGTTCGCGACCGGCGCCTGGTCCTGCATCCGGGGTTGCTCGACGCTGCGCTGCAGGCCTCCATCGGCATGGGCCTGGTCGACGGCGTGCTGGCCGACGACCAACTGGAGCAGACCCTGCCTCTCAGTGTCGACAGGGTGAGCATCCTGCAACCACCGGGAGAACAGGCCTGGGTGTACGTCTGCGAGGCTGCCGGAAGCTCGCAGTTGGTGCACAAACTGGATGTGCGCATCTACGACGCGGAAGGACATCTCGTCGTCGAGATGGCGGGTCTGAGTGCGCGGGTGGTGGCCCCGACTGCCGCAGGGTCGCTCAGCACCGTGTCCGAGCTTCCTCCTGCGACGCTGGGCCAGTCGCTTGGAGCGGTCCCGCTGGTCCCGGTTTGGGAATGCCTCGGGCCACAAACGGCGATCACCGATAGCGGCCAGTCGCAGCGGGTGCTGTTGATCGGCTCCACGCCACCGCTGGCGACCTCGCTGCGCGAGGCGTGCGGTCCAGATGCGCTCTGCACGCTGCCGGCAGACGCCGGCCAGGCCGAGTTGGCCTCGCTGATTCTTTCCCAACGGCCCACGCATGTCGTGTGGATCGCCAATGACGATCATGCCGGGTCCGATCCGCAGCAGCATGTCCTGTGCTGCCTGCGCCTGGCCAAGGCGCTGTTGCACGCCGGCTACGAGACCCAACCGCTGCACCTGGCGGCGATCACCAGCGGCGCACTCGCCGTGCACAACGCCGAATCCGGTAATCCGGCGCAGGCCGCGCTGCATGGCTTCATCGGCGCATTGGCCAAGGAATATCCGCACTGGGCGGTGCATGCATTCGATGTGGACCATGCCGAGCATTGCCCGTGGCCGATGGTGCTTGGTGCCCCAGCGGACCCGGAACGCAGCTCGACCGTAATACGTGGGCACAATCGCTATGCGCAGCGGCTGATTCCGGCCGTGCTGCCTGCAGCCCTACCCACACGTCTTGTCGAAGGCGGCGTCTACGTCGTGTTGGGAGGCGCGGGCGGGCTTGGCCAGGCATGGACCGACTATCTGTTGCGTCACTATCGCGCCAATGTGGTCTGGTTGGGAAGGCGCTCGCCGGAGGGCGAGATCGCGAACGCCGTGCAACGGCTCAGCGCGCTCGGCGGCAGCCTGCGCTACCTGCAAGTGGACGCACGGCAACGCCCCGCGCTGGAAGCGGCGTTGAAGCAGGTCGAAACCGAGCATGCGGTCATCCACGGCTTCATCCACACCGCGCTGAGCTTGCACGATCGCGGTGTCATGGCTGTCGAGGAAGCCGAGTTCGCCGATGCCCTGTCGTCCAAGATCCTGACCGCAGCGGCACTGGCGGGCGCACTGGCGCGCTATCGCCCCGCACATTTCGTGTTGTTCTTTTCAGCGCTCCAGAGCTTCAATCCCTCACCAGGCCAGAGCAGCTATGCCGCGGGCAGTGCCTATGTCGACGCATTGGCCACCTGGCTGCGTCGCAACGGCCAGGCATCGGCACGCGTCATCAACTGGGGCTACTGGGGCAGCGTAGGGATCGTGGCCTCGGGGGCGCATCGGCGGCGCATGGCGCATATCGGTGAAGGCTCCATCGAACCCGCAGAGGCCATGCCCTTCATCGAAAGCGTGCTGGCCGGGCCGTTCGAGCAGATGGCGTTGCTCAAGCGTAGCGCTGCGCATGGCGGCGCAGCGCTGCCAATCGTCACCGACGATAGGGTGGAGCTTGCAACGGCGCTGACCAATGGACGCTTTGCTATGTCCGATCCATCGCTATCGGTGGAACTCCCCGACCTCGCGTTGCCGGCACCGCCTGACCCGCTGGATGCGGTCCTCGCGTCCGGCCTGTTCCACCAGCTCAGCGTGTTTGCTGGCGGCACCGCGACCACGCTGTCGCTGGCCTCGCTCCACGCTCGGCTTGCAAAGCCGCAGGTGTATGGCCGTTGGTTGCACGAAGCGCTGCGCTTTTTGTGCTCGGCGGGATATGCGTGTGCGCGTGAAGATGGGGAATTCGAGTTCGAACGCTCCGCGTCAGATGCCGATTGGGCAACGGTGGAGCGCTACTTCGCCAAGGCCGGAAGCAGCGAGAGCGAGCGCGCCCATGCCGACCTGATCGAACCGATGCTGCGCGCGTTGCCGGACATCCTTGCCGGTAGACGCCAGGCAACCGACGTCATGTTCTCCAACGCGTCCGTGCAACGTGTCGAGGATGTCTACAAGAAGAACCCGTACATCGATTACTACAACCGCATTGTGGCGGTCCTGGTTGGTCAGTATGCCGAGCAGCGACTGCGCAGCGATTCGAACGCGCAACTGCGTTTGCTGGAGATCGGCGCGGGCACGGGGGCGACCAGCCAACGCGTGTTCGAAACGTTACGGCCACTGACGCCGTCCGTGTCGGAGTACTGCTATACCGACATATCGCGCGCCTTCCTCGGACATGCCGAACGGCAGTACCGGCAGCAGGCACCGTATCTGCGTTGCCTGCTGCTGGATATCGAACGTCCGCTCGCCGCGCAAGGACTGGACTGCGGAACGTATGACGTGGTCATCGCGACCAACGTCCTGCATGCGACCCGGGAGATGCATCGTACCGTGCGCCATGCCAAGAGCGGACTTGCACGCAATGGCCTGCTGATCATCAACGAGATGCAGGGCCATGGCTTGTTCGCACACCTGACCTTTGGCCTGTTGCCAGGATGGTGGGCCTACCAGGACGGCTGGTTGCGGGAGTCGGGTTCGCCCGGGCTGGCGCCAGCGACCTGGCGCCGGGTCCTGGAAGAAGAAGGATTTCGCGCGATCCGTTTCCCGCTAGGGGAGACGCATCGGTTCGGGCAGCAAATCATCATTGCGGAGAGCGACGGAGTGTTTCGACAGAAGAGCACGGCGGTGCAGCCTTCACGCGAAGACCAAGGTGCACGGCCCCCGGCCGGTGCGCTCCCTCTCCGGGCCGACCCATCTGGCACCGAGACATCCAGTGCCGACGCACCCCGTGGAGCGATGACCGTTTACGTCCGCGGTCTGGTTGCTGAGGTGCTGGAGTTGACCGCAGACGACATCGATGCCGATGAGCCTTTCGAGAGTTACGGCATCGACTCGATACTGGCCATCCGCCTCGCCAATGCCTTGCGGACGCGCTTCCCCGATGTGTCCAGCACGGTGATCTTCGAATACTCCAATGCACGCGCGCTCGCCGGATATCTGCAATCGCTGCCGACCAATACAACGGCCGCGGCGCCGGTGAAGCCAATCGCGTCGCCGCGTTCTACGTTGCAGCCGCGCACAGGGGAGACCGACCTGCGTGGAATCGTGACCGCATATGTACGTTCGATCGTCGGCCGTACGCTGGAACAGCCGATCGATGAGATCGATATCCATGAGCCGCTGGAGAACTATGGTGTGGATTCGATCCTCGCCATCCGTGTGGCCAACGAACTACGCGCGACCTTCGAGGATGTCAGCAGTATGCTGCTGTTCGAGCACCGTACCGTCGTCGCTATCGCCGCGCATCTGCTGACCACGCAGGCCGACAGTGCCAGACGCTTGCTACCTTCGGCGGCGGTACCAACAAACGGCCTGTTCCCGTCGCCTCCGGCCGTAGCCGAGGTTGCCGATCCCTTCGCCACTCCCCCCCTTGCCCCGGCGCAGGTGGCCGCTGCCCCGCATGAGGACCGGGCGATCGCCATCATCGGCGTCTCCGGGCGCTATCCGCAGGCCGCCACCCTCGACGCTTTCTGGGAGCGGCTGCGCTGCGGAGAAGACTGCATCACCGAGATCCCGGCCGAGCGCTGGAGTCTGGACGGCTTCTTCGATGCCGATCCGGCCAGCGCCATCGCACAGGGTTGCAGTTACAGCAAATGGGGCGGTTTCATCGATGGGTTCGCAGACTTCGATCCGCTGTTCTTCGGAATCGCGCCGCGCGAGGCGATGGCGATCGATCCGCACGAAAGGTTGTTTCTTCAGGAAAGCTGGCGGGCGTTCGAGGACGCCGGCTATACACGCGCCAGCCTGGCCAGCAGGCACGCGCGCCGGGTCGGCGTCTTCGCTGGCGTATCCCAGTCCGGCTTCGAGCGCTGCGCCAGTGGCCAGGATCCGGACGGTAATGCGATCTATCCGCAGACCTCGTTCGGCTCGGTGGCCAACCGGGTTTCCTACTTGCTCGATCTGCAAGGCCCAAGCATGCCGATCGACACCATGTGCTCCTCGTCGCTGACGGCCATCCACGAAGCCTGCGAGCACCTGCTACGCGACGAGTGCGACGTGGCCGTCGCCGGTGGCGTCAACCTCAACCTGCATCCATCGCGTTACGTGGCATCGTGCGAGGGAAGATTTCTGTCGACCTCGGGACGTTGCCGCAGTTTCGGTGCCGGAGGCGATGGATTCGTTCCCGGCGAAGGCGTCGGTGTCCTTGTCCTCAAACGTCTCTCCCAGGCCATCAGCGATGGCGATTCCATCCATGCGGTGATTCGCTCGACCAGCATCAACCATGGTGGCAAGGCCAAGGGCTATACCGCGCCCAATCCGGCGGCCCAGCGCGAACTCATCAAGGCCGCGATCCGTAAAGCGGGGATCAGCGCCCGCGACATCTCGCATGTCGAGGCCCACGGAACCGGAACCGAGCTTGGCGATCCGATCGAGATCGATGCGCTGACCCAAGCCTTTCGGGGGTCGACCATCGAGCGCGGATTCTGCGCGCTCAGTTCGGTGAAGAGCAACATCGGGCATTTAGAGGCTGCCGCAGGCGTCGCCGGAGTGACCAAGGTACTGCTCCAGCTAAAGCACCGCCAATTGGTGCCTTCGTTGCATGCGGAAGTGCCCAACCCGCATATCGATTTCGATAGCAGCCCGTTCCGACTGCAGCGCGAACTGGTGAGCTGGAATCCTCCCGCAAGCGGGCTGGGCAAACGGATAGCCAGCGTGTCTTCGTTCGGTGCCGGTGGCTCGAACGCGCATGTGATTATCGAGGAATACGTCGCCCACCCATCGCCAGCGACAGCTGCACACGGACCTTACTTGGTGCTGTTGTCGGCAAAGGACGATGCACGCCTGGATGACTACGTGCGTTCATTGCTCCAGGCGTGCGGTGCGTTGGACGAATCGCAGCTGGTCGATGTCGCATACACGTTGCAGGTGGCACGCGAAGCGATGGAAGTGCGGTTCGGCTGCGTGGTCCAATCGCTGGCCGAACTGCAGGACAGCCTTGAGCGATTCCTGCGTGAGAAGACCACTAGCGGTGACGTCCGTTATGGAGACACCCGCAACGCTCGCAGGACCCTGTCCTGGTTGCGCGACGACGACGATATCCAGACGCTGCTGGCAACCTGGCTGGCGCGCGGCAAACTGGAGCGGTTGCTGGAGGTGTGGGTCGCTGGCGCCTCGCACATCGATTGGGAGCAGCTGTATCCGCAGGCGCGGCCGCGGCGGATATCGCTTCCGACGTATCCGTTTGCAAAAGAGCGTTACTGGATGGAAGCATCCGCGCCAGCGTCGTCCGTCGCGGCCCATGCCATGTCTGCGCTGCATCCGCTGGTCCAGCGCAATACATCGTCCATTCACGGGCTGCGCTTCAGTTCCACCTTCAAGGGGAACGAACCGGTCTTCGCCGATCACGTCGTCGCCGGCCAGGCGATCCTCCCTGCAGTCGCCTACCTGGAGATGGCACAGGCGGCCGCCACCTTGGCACTCAACGTCGAACAGGTGAGTTCCCTCCGCATCAGCGATGTGGTCTGGCTCAAACCGGTGATGGCCGGCCCGGCCCCGCTGCACCTGCACATCCAGGTGACGCCGCAGGACACCGACCTGGTCTGCGAGTTTCTGCTCGACGAGGATGCGCGCGGTGCCGACGGCTCGCATGCCTCAACGGCGCCTTGCGCCCGAGCCAAGGTCTCGATGCAGCCCCAGGTGGGGGCGGTACGGGACATCGCCGCGCTGCGCGCCGCGTTGTCCGGCGCACCGATGGACGGCGACAGCTGTTATCGCGAACTCAGCGCCATGGGCGTCGTGTATGGGCCCTCGCACCGAGGACTGGTCGAACTGCAGGCGGGCCAGGACGCGGAGGGCCGCTTTGTGCTGGCGCGTCTGTGCCTGCCAGCGTTGGCAGATGCGGGCCGCCTGGGTCTTCCTCCCGGCCTGCTGGATTCGGCAGTGCAGGCTGCCGGCTTCCTTCACGATGTCGCTGCCGCAAGCGACAGCCACGGCCCGGCATCGGTGCCATTCGCGCTGGATAGCTTGCAGTGGTTCTTTCCCTGTCCGCGCGATGGCTGGGCCATCGTGCGACAAATGACCTCGGGCCTGGCGCAGACCCATATCGACATCTGTGACGACACCGGTCGCCTCTGCGTCCGCCTGCAAGGTCTGACCGGCAGGACGTATCGCTCCGGTTCCGGCGTGACCGGGACAGCGCAGACGATTTTCATGGCACCGGCACCGGCACCGGCACCGGCGTTGCCCGCACATGACCAGCACGAGCAAAGGATCGTGCTGGCGTGCGATCTTCCGGCGGCGGCAATGGCGCCGTTCGCATCAGCGTCCCAGAGTAAAGTCCTGCAGAGCACCGCGACCGATCCGGCTGAGCGCTTCAGCGCCTACGCCGAGCAACTGCTGGATGTCCTGGGAACGCTACAGCGGCAGCGCACGGGTCAAACAACCCTGCTCCAGGTTCTGGTACCGCAACGCGGCACTGGCCGTCTTCATGCAGGGCTGGCCGCATTGTTACGCGGTGCGGAGTTGGAAACGCGCGGGCTGCGCACCCAGCTGCTGGTGTTGGATCACCCGCAGGTCAGTCCTGTTGCTGCCGTACCGGGCATGCCACGTGGCGATGCCCTGGTCGAGATCGAGCCGCCGAGTCGCGGCACCACCGGTCCCTGGCGCGACCACGGTGTCTACCTCATCACGGGTGGCCTGGGTGGCATTGGCAGGGCGGTGGTGGCCGACATAGCGCGCAGTGTGCGATCGGCGACCATCATCATCGCCTGCCGCAGCGATCTGGACACGGGCAGACGCGAGCACTTGGCCGAACTGGTCGCCCTCGGCGTACGCGTGGAATATCGCCGGGTGGACGTTTCGCATCGCGCCCAAGTGGACGAGTTGGTCGAGGAGATCGTCAGGCACTTCGGTTGCCTGCACGGCGTACTGCATTGCGCGGGTAGCGCCCATAGCCGCCTGCTCGCTGCACTGACTGCATCCGAACTGCACGAGGTGCTGGCAACAAAGGCATTGGGCGCGCGCTATCTGGACCTTGCAACGCGCCATCTGGCATTGGACTGCTTCGTGCTGTTTTCGTCGCTGACGACGCGTACCGGCGCCATCGGCCAGGCGGCCTACGCAACGGCCAACGCCTTTCTGGATGAATACGCACAATACCGTCATGAACTTCAGGCGCTCGGCGAACGTAGCGGGCGGAGCCTGTCCCTTGCGTTGCCCTACTGGGCGACCGATGGCGGCATGCAGCTCCCGGCCGACATGGTCCAGGTCATGCGGCGCCAGGGATTCGTCCCGCTGGATGCGCAGACCGGCGTGGATGCGCTTGCCCGCGCGCTGGCCACGGACCTTCCGCAGCTCGCGGTCGCACATGGCCAGCCCGCGCAGATTCGCCGCCTGCTGTTGGGCAGCACGGCGGCCGGGACTGGCATGCCGACGCCAGAGCCTGAGCGGGTCCCGCCAACGACGCAGACCATCGATGCGCTGCGCGAGTTTTTGGCCCGGCATCTGATGATCGCTCCGGCGCGTATCCATGCCAATGCCACCTTCGACGCGTTTGGGATAGATTCGGTGGTCGCAGTCAGGCTGACTGCCGCGCTGGAGAAGCAGTACGGCCCGCTGTCCAAGACGCTGTTTTTCGAACATGCCACGGTCGCCGACCTGGCGGCCCATCTGGCTGGACAGCGGCGCTTGCCGTCAGCGGAGGTAGCGCCGCCATCTGGCGCCATCCTGCCACCGGCCGAGCAGACTATGGCCGACACAGGTGCAGACGTGTCGATGAAACCAGGTAGCGATGTCGCCATCATCGGTTTGGCGGGACGCTACCCGCAGTCGCCGACGCTGGAGGCCTTTTGGGAGAATCTCAAGGCAGGCGTCGATTGCATCAGCGAAATCCCCTCGGATCGCTGGGACATGGCATCGTTCTTCGACGCGGAGCAAGGCGTGCCCGGCAAGAGCTACAGCAAGTGGGGCGGTTTCATCGATGGAGTTGCCGACTTCGATCCCAGCTTCTTCAACATCTCGCCGCGCGAGGCGCCGATGATGGATCCACAGGAACGGTTGTTCCTGATGTGTGCGCATGACGCGATGGAAGACGCCGGCTACACCCGGGAAGCGCTGAATCTCAACGCCCAGGCCAGGGGCGCGGGGGTCGGTGTCTTCGTTGGTGTGATGCACACCGAGTACCAACTCTACGGCGCCACTGCACAGGTGGGGGGTGAGCCGCTCGTGCTGGGATCGGGTATCGCATCGGTCGCCAACCGGGTGAGCTATTTCGGCAATTTCCAAGGGCCCTCGCTGGCGGTCGACACCATGTGCTCCTCGTCATTGACCGCGATTCACCTGGCTTGCCAGAGCTTGCGCGATGGCGATTGCAGCGTGGCGATCGCCGGTGGGGTGAATGTCTCGCTGCACCCGAACAAGTATCTGGGCCTTTCCCAAGCCAAGTTTGCCTCCAGTACCGGCCGTTGCGCAGCGTTCGGCGATGGCGGCGATGGGTACGTCCCTGGCGAAGGCGTGGGCGCGGTCTTGCTCAAGCCGTTGGACAAGGCCATTGCCGACGGCGATCGTATCTACGGCGTGATCAAGGGCAGCGGCATCAACCATGGCGGGCGCTCGAACGGGTTCACGGTGCCGAGCGCCACGGCGCAAAGCCAATTGATTGGCCGGGTCCTTGAGCGTAGCGGTGTATCACCCAGAGCGATCGGGTACGTCGAGGCGCATGGCACCGGTACCGCCCTGGGTGATCCTATCGAGGTCGCCGGGCTGACACGTGCGCTGCGTAACGCAACCCAGGACACCCAGTTCTGCGCCATCGGCTCGGTAAAATCCAACATCGGCCACTGCGAGAGCGCGGCGGGAATTGCTGGATTGACCAAGATCCTGCTGCAGATGAAGTATGCGATGCTGGTTCCTACGCTGCATGCGCAGCGTCTGAATCCGAACATCGATTTCGCGCAGACCCCGTTCGTCGTCCAGCGCACGCTGGAGCCGTGGCAGAGCCAACGCGACAGCAACGGCATCTCGTTGCCGCGCACCGCGGCGCTGTCTTCCTTCGGCGCGGGGGGGGCCAACGCCCATGTAGTCGTGGAGGAATTTCACCCAGCTGCACGGACGATACCCGATCCGCATGCGCCGCCCGGTCCCGACCTGATACTCCTCAGTGCGCGTGCGCCTGATCGCCTGATGCAGGCGGCTAGGGATTTGCGGGCTGTCTTGTCCACCGTACCGCATGATCCGGCTGAGTTACACGCGATCGCCCGTGCCCTGCAGACCGGACGCGAACATCATGTGCACCGGCTTGGGCTCTCGGCGTGGTCGATTGCCGAAGTTTGCGAGAAGTTGCAGGCCTTCATTCAGGGCGATCGCCACAACGTGGCCTGTGGTGAGGTCGATGAGGCAGCGATGAGCGTGCTATCGCCCACCGAGCTTGCCGCAATGCTCGAACGCGGCGAAGAGCGACGTTTGATGGACGCCTGGGTAACGGGGGCGCAGTGCCCGTGGGACTCCCTGTACCACGAGCGGTATCTGCCCAGCTTACGCCTCCCCGGCTATCCGTTTGCGCGCACGCGCTATTGGGCGCCTGACCTGCTTGGCGCACGTCGGCTTGCCTCGGTGCCAATGGAACCGTCTGGCCACAGGTCTGCTGGCACGACCGACGCACCTGGTTCGCAGACGACCGCACCGCCTGTAGCGGTTCCGGTCAATACCAGCAATTCTCCCCCGGCCCCGGCCCGCGGCAATGGCAGTGAGCTCCGGCGCATCGAGCGCATCCTGTGCGAAACGCTTGCCGAAGTGCTGTACATGAAAGTGGCCGACATTGGTGTGCGCACCGCCTTCGTCGATCTGGGGATGGATTCGGTGATGGGGGTGGAGTGGTTGCCGATGATCCAGCAGGAGCTGGGCGTAGCGCTTGGCGCGACCAAGATCTACGAATACCCGACGCTCAGCGAACTGGCCGTGTTTGTGCTGTCGCAACTGCCTAGCACCGCACTGGAAGAGCCACCACCTGCACAGCAGCGTTCCATCGACGAATGGCTTCAGGCCATCTATGACGGTACGGCAAGCCCGGACGACGCACCGCATTGGCTGCAGGTCCAACATGCCGCCTCTGCCGGAGGCCGGCATGCTCACTGAGCCGGCACGCTGCGGTTGTAGAAGCGCGCGCCGGCCGCCGTGAATCAGGTGACTAGTGCTTGTCGGCCATAGAGATGATGTGTGGCGGATCGTTGCTTCAGGAAGATCAAACGGACGACGGATATGAATCAGCAAGACATTCTTGGCGCATTGCAAGCTAGAAAGATCACGCCGGAGCAAGCGAAGGCGATGCTGGCTGCGCCGGCGCGAACGGACCAGACGGCAACACCGTCGTCGACGCCATCATCAGCGACGCCGGCCAGCGAGCGCATCGCGATCGTCGGGATGTCTGGTCGTTATCCCGGCGCTGGCTCGCTCCAAGCGTTCTGGCAGTTGCTGGCCGAAGGCAGGTCGGGAGTCCGCGACGTTCCACCGTCGCGATGGAAGGTTGAGGATTACTACGATGCTCGGCCACAGCTGCCTGGCAAGATGTATTGCAGATCGATGGGTGCGCTGGATGACATCGAATATTTCGATCCGCTGTTCTTCGGCATCTCGCCGGCAGAAGCTGCATTGATGGATCCACAGCACAGGTTGTTCCTGCAGGAAAGCTATCGTGCCTTCGAGGATGCCGCCTATGCCCCATCGCGTCTGGATGGCGCCCGATGCGGCGTCTACCTCGGCATCATGGGCAATGAGTACGTGAGCCTGTGCCAGCGTGCCGGCGCGGGCATCGGCGAAGCGACAGGAAATTCCGCATCGATTGCGGCCGCACGAATCGCCTATCACCTGAATCTGAAAGGCCCGGCGATTGCCATCGATACCGCCTGCTCGTCGTCGCTGGTGGCCACCCACCTGGCCTGCCAAGCCCTGCTCGCTGGCGAAATCGATCTCGCACTGGCTGGTGGTGTCACCTTGTACCTGACGCCGGAGAGCTATATCAGTATGTGCGGGGCCGGCATGCTCTCCGCTGCCGGCCGATGTAGTGCATTCGATAACGCTGCCGATGGCTTCGTGCCCGGCGAGGGCGCCGGTGCGCTGGTCCTCAAACGGCTCAGCGATGCGATCGCCGATAACGACCGTATTCACGCGGTCGTGCTGGGTTCGGGCATCAATCAGGATGGACGTACCAACGGCATCACTGCGCCAAGCGTCCGCAGCCAGATCGATCTGCTGCGCGATGTGTATCGACGTCATGGAATCGATCCGGCATCGATCGGCTATGTCGAGGCCCATGGCACCGGAACCAAGCTCGGCGATCCGATCGAATTCGAGGCGCTGACCACGGCCTTCCGCGAAGCGACCAGCGATACGCGGTTCTGCGCACTCGGATCGGTGAAAAGCAATATCGGGCACACCTCAGCGGCAGCGGGTGTGGCGAGCGTGCATAAGGTCGTTCTGGCGCTGCGCGAGCGGCAGCTGGTACCTAGCCTGCATTACACACAGCCCAACGAGCACTGCGCGATGGAGCTCTCGCCCTTCGTGGTCAATACCGAGCTGCGCCCATGGCAGGGCTCCGCATCGACGGCTCGGCGCGCTGCGGTGAGTTCGTTCGGCTATAGCGGCACGAATGCGCACCTCGTGCTGGAGGAGTGGACCGACCCGACCCCACTGTCTCATTCAGAACCGGAGCCGGTGCTGTTCGTGGTCTCGGCCCGCGACGTTGACCTGCTGCAGAGTCAGTGCCGCTCCCTGCTCCGCTACCTTTCCCTGGATCAGGACATTCCGCTGCCCGACGTCGCCTTCACCTTGCAGGTCGCACGCGAGGCCTTCGAACATCGACTGGCCTTTGTGGTCGATACCCGGGAAGAGGCGATCGCGAAGCTGGAGCACTACCTGTCCGGCGATGCGACGGATGATCTGCTGCTCGGGCACATCACTGCACTGATGCGCGATGCCCGCTTGCAGGATGACGATACGCAGACGCTGCACTACCACGGCAATAGCGCCGAAGGACTTGCAGCGGTGGCCGCGCGTTGGGTTCAAGGATTCGATCCGCGGTGGGGCGATCTGTCCCGATCAAGCCGCGTACGCCTGGCGCACCTACCCACCTACCCGTTCGCCAAGGAGTATTGCTGGGTAGGTGCTGTCGTCGATCGCGATGTCGCCGCTGCACCTGGACGAGACGGCCCCCCGGTCACCGACGAATGCCTACCGCAACCCGCTTCGGCGCCGGCGACACCGTTCGCGCATCTCGAACTGCTGATTCCCGAGCTCCACGTTGTGCCCTCGCCCGTTGTCGCCGGCGTCGATGCGCAGGCGCAGGTGGTCCTGGTGGGTGCAAGTGACAGCGAAGCCGCTGCGTTCGTGCATTTCTGGCCACGTGCTGATCGACTGAACTTGCCCACCGCCGGGGGTGTCGATGCGTGGGTCGCGTCGCTGCGCGCTCTGGGGCATATCGACCATATCGTCTGGATCGCAGCAGACCACGCGACTGCGCGTCCCGACGAGATTCTGGCCTATCAGAGCCAATCCGAGCAGGTGCATGCCTGCTTCCGGACGATCAAGGCAATGCTCGAGCATGGCTACGCAGCCGCGCCATTGGAGTGGACATTGATCACGCGTGAGCTCAACGCAACGCCGTCCCACGCCGCGCTACTCGGTCTGGTCGCAAGCGCGGTCAAGGAGCAGGAAAACTGGAGCGCGAGGTTAGTCGATATCGGCCGAAACGAGGCGATGCCCGTCGACCAGATCGCTGCCATACAGATTGATACGACCGGGCGGACCTGGATCCATCGTTCGGGCAAGTGGGCACGCGAGCATTTGCAGCCCGTCCCGGTGCCGTCCCGCGCCGATGGTGCCTTCCGCCGCAACGGCGTCTATCTGATCGTCGGCGGTGCCGGTGGCGTCGGCGAAGTCTTTACCAGGTACCTGTTGCGTCATTACCAGGCCCGCGTGGTGTGGGTGGGACGTCGGCCGGCCGATGGCGGCGTGGCTGCAAAGCTGGGCAATCTAGCCGATCTGGGGCCGGCCCCGCTCTACTTGCAGGCCGATGCGACTGATCCGGTCGCGCTGGCTGAGGTGCGCGTACGCGTGATGGAGACGTATGGCCAGCTTCATGGCGTCATCCATTCGGCGATCGAACTGCACGATCAGAGCGTTGCCAGCATGGATGCGCAGCGCTTCGAGCAAATCTTCGCCACCAAGGCGCAAGTGGCAAGCAATCTGTTTCGTATTTTCGGGCAGGATCCGCTGGACTGCATCGTGCTGTTCTCTTCGCTCGCAAGTTATTCGCGCGAGGCTGGCCAGAGCAACTACAGCGCCGGGAGTCTGTACCAGGATGCCTTGGCCAGATACTTGGCGAACCGTCTCGCGCCACGGATCAAGACGATCAATTGGGGCTTCTGGGGCGGCATCGGCGCGACGGCGGCATTGCCTCCAAGCGTCAGCGAGCGCTTTGCCCAACTTGGCGTCGGCGCGCTGGAGCCGGAGGAGGCGATGGATGCCCTGGAAATCTTCATGCATGCCGCTGTGCCCCAGCTAGCGGTCCTGCACCGGCTCTCGCCGGACGAGCGGCCGGAATCATCACCAGACGCTGTCTCATCCTCACCTGAAGTCGTTGAAATGCTCGAACTTCCCAATACGGTGGCCGCCATCGACGTCGAAGCCCATGTGAAAACAACGTTGCTTTCCCAGCTGGCAGCAACACTCAAGCTCGCTCCAGAGCGTATCGATCCCGATGGGGCATTCGCCTCCTACGGTGTAGATTCGATCAGCAGCGCGCGGATCGTGCGCGCACTCAACGATGCCTTGAGGATCGATGTGGCCGGCACAGCGCTGTTCGACCACAGCTCGGTGAACAAACTCGTTCACCACATCCTGCAGGCGTACGACCACGGGCAGTTGCTCCACTGTGCTGACACGTCCTTGCCACATTTTGCGGCGCCTGCGCAGACGCATGTGCAAGAGCCGCCGCACGGCGCCAGCCGCCTGCAGCCTCACACAGCTGCCGCGCCCGGCGCCGGCATCGCCGCTCCGATCGCCATCGTCGGCATGAGCGGCCGCTTTCCCGCCTCGGGCGACCTGCAGGAGCTATGGGCTCACCTGGCTGCCGGCGACGAGGTCATCGGACCGATCACGCGCTGGCAGGTCGATACCTCGCAGCTGCCGGAACATACCCGGGTGTGCCCGCGAGGCGGGTTCCTGGACGACATCGACCAGTTCGATCCGCTTTTCTTCAATATTTCCGGGACCGAAGCCACCTATATGGATCCGCAGCATCGACTGCTGCTCGAAACGTCCTGGCATGCGCTGGAAGACGCAGGGTATGCAGGGGAAAGCATCGCCGGCGCGCGCTGCGGCGTCTATATGGGGTTCAATGGTGGAGACTACGGCCAGTTGCTCCAGGAACAGCCATCGCTTCCGCCGCATGCGATGTGGGGCAATGCGGCCTCTGTCCTATCTGCACGTATCGCCTACTATCTCGACCTGCAGGGTCCGGCCATCACCTTGGACACCGCGTGTTCAAGTTCGCTGGTTGCCGTGCACCTGGCGTGCCAGGGGTTGTGGACAGGAGAAACGGACATTGCGCTTGCCGGTGGTGTCTGGATCCAGTGCACGCCAGGCTTCCTGATCTCCTCTAGCCGCGCGGGCATGCTATCGCCAACGGGTCAATGCCGCGCCTTCAGTGCCGATGCGGACGGCTTCGTGCCGTCCGAAGGCGTCGCTGTCGTCGTGCTGAAGCGACTGCAGGACGCATTGGACGCCGGGGACTATATCCATGGCGTGATTAAGGGCAGTGGGATCAATCAGGACGGTGCCAGCAATGGCATCACCGCGCCCAGCGCCGCCGCGCAGGAACGCCTGCAACGTCAGGTCTACGACACGTTCGGGATCGATCCGGAACACCTGCAGATGGTCGAGGCGCACGGAACCGGGACAATCCTCGGCGATCCGATCGAGGCTGCGGCGCTGACCCGTTCGTTCCGTCACTACACCCAGCGCAAAGGCTTCTGCGCGCTGGGGTCGATCAAGACCAACATCGGGCATACCGGTGCCGCTGCCGGTGTCGCAGGCCTGATAAAAGTCCTGCTGGCGATGCGCCACCGGCAGATCCCACCCTCGCTGCATTTCAGCCAGCCCAATCCCCATATCGCCTTCGGTGATAGCCCGTTTGTCGTCAACACCGCGCTGAAGGACTGGACCGTCCCCAGTGGGCAACGTCGGATGGCGGCCGTGAGCTCGTTTGGATTAAGCGGTACCAATGCGCATGTGGTGGTGGAAGAAGCAGAAAACGCATCGGCATCTGTCGCGCAAGCCGCTTCAGCGGAGCCTAACTTGCTCCTGTTGTCCGGTTATCGCGCCGAGGATTTGCCGGCGCAGGCCAAAGCGTTGGCCGAGCACCTGGAGCGTCATGCCGCTGTCGATATTGCCGCGGTCGGGTTCACCCTCGCAGCGGGGCGGCGTCATCACGGTCATCGCCTGGCGTTGATCGCCGGTGACGCGAAGGATGCCGCACGCGAGCTGCGCCAATGGCTGGCGGGCGCGACCTCGCGCGTGACGGCATCTGCGGCCGCACCCAGCACTGCCCACGCTGGTATTTCGGCGCAGGCGCAATATGGGATCGGCATGCTGGCGCTCGAAACCGATAGCGGCAAGCGCGAGCGTCTGTTATCCGAACTGGCGACGCTGTACGTGCAGGGAGCGCGCATGCAACTCGGCCCTGTGTTCAGGACCCAAAGGCGTCTCCCGCTCCCCGGTTACCGATTCTCGCGCAAACGGTATTGGGTTCCGCAGAGCAGCCGGGCTGGCAGCATGGCCATCGACCCGGCATCGGCTACAGGCACAGCTACAACGACGGAAGCGCCGCCGGTGGAGCCATTGCATCCGTTCGTGCATGGGGTGCTGGACACTGCACCCAACGCCAGCTTCGTCACCCGTTGGACGGGCGAGGAGTTCTTCCTTCGCGATCATGTCGTGCAAGGAGTCGCGATGCTCCCGGGTGCCGCGTGTCTGGAAATGGCATGGGCGGCCGTCGATCTGGCCTATCCAGGCCGGCATGTCCGCCAGCTGCGTAATGTGGTCTGGTTGCGTCCTCTTGTCGCCGGAGCCCCGGTGGAACTGCGGGTGGTCCTGGAGCCGCCGCAAGGCGCTGATGTCAGCTTCCGCGTGCTCGGTGTGGACAACGACATACCGCACTGCCAGGGCCGTGCGGTGTTGGGTCGAGCATCCCCTTCGCCGATGATCGACCTTGCATCGATCCGCAGCCGCTGCAAGCAACGCCAGTTGTCCGCGCGCGACTACTACGACGCCTTCAAGCTCATGGGACTTGCCTATGGGGAAAGTTACCGGGGTATCGAACGGGCATTCGTTGGCGCGGACGAGATTCTGGCACAGGTCAGGGTGCCCGCCAGCGCCGAGCAGACGCATCCGGACTTCCTGATGCACCCGAGTCTGCTCGATAGCGCACTGCAGGTGTCGATCGGTTTTGAGATCGGAGTCGAGCGCGCTATGGACCCGGTTGAGGAGACGCAGCCGCGTTCACTGATGCTGTTTGCACTCGATCAGCTGCAGGTGTTCGGCCACTGTCCGGCTCAGGTCTGGGTCTGGATTCGCCGCGAGCCAGGCGCATCCAGCCATAGGCTCAACATCGATCTCTTTGACGCGGCTGGACAGATCCTGATCAAGTTGCAGGGCGTCACCTCGCGCCCGAGCGGCGGACCTGCGCGCAGCGACACAAGGCCGGCTACCGCACTGCCCACGCCGTCCAGCAGAGGGCTGGATCAAGCGGCGCCGGCACGCACTGAACCAGGGGCCGCGGCTGCAGAAAGCGCTCAGGCAACGCGTGATGACCTGTGTGCGGACGCCTTGCGCGACGCGTGCCCGGTCGGCACCTTGACCTTGGCCCCGGTCTGGGAACCGACACTCCCCCCGGAGGCAAGTCCATGGCCAGGCAACAAAGAAGCGCTTGTGGTCATCGGCGGTGACGAGACCCAGCGTTCGTCGCTCAAAAGCCTCTATCCGCGCGCGAAGTATCTTCCAGCATCGATCGGCGACACCGCCGAACACGCCGCCGACCAACTGCGCAGCATCGGCAAGCTGGATCACCTTCTATGGTTGGTACCGGAGAGCGCATACCGCAGCATTGACGGCGAAAGCATCGTCAACGAACAGCAGCGCGGCGTGCTGACCATCTTCCGGCTCGTCAAGGCATTGGTGAAGCTCGGACACGCCGACAAGCCGCTGGGCCTGACGATCATCACCAAAGGCAGCCAACCGGTGCTCGAGGGTGAAGCGAACGACCCCACTCACGCTGGCGTGCACGGGATCGTCGGAACCGCCGCCAAGGAATATCCACGCTGGCGCGTGCGCCTGCTGGATCTGCAGCCAGGCGCGCCATGGCCACTGGGAGATCTATTGACCATTCCTGCGGACGCCGACGGCAATGCCTGGGCGTCACGTCATGGGAGATGGTATCGGCAGCGCTGGATGCCGTGCGCGATGCCCCCGCCGACGCAGCCGGCGTTCCGTCAAAACGGCGTCTATGTCCTGATCGGAGGCGCCGGCGGTATCGGCGAGGCGTTCAGTGAATATCTGATTCGTCAGTACACGGCCCAGGTGGTATGGATCGGGCTGCGAAAGCGCGACGATGTCATCGAACAGAAGATCAGCCGTCTGAGCGCGCTGGGGCAAGCGCCCTACTACATCTCGGCCGATGCCACCGACCAAGTCGCACTGGAGCGGGCTTGTATCGAGGTCGAGACGCAGTTCGGAACGATCCATGGGGTCGTCCATGCGGCGCTGCTCATGGCTGGCGATACGCTAGAGCGCATGGACGAACAGCGCTTCTGGCGCGGCTTAGCCGCCAAGATCGAAGTCTCGGTGCGCATGGCCCAGGCTTTTGCGCATTTGCCGTTGGACTTCGTACTGTTCTTTTCATCCATCCAGGCCTTGGAAAAGACCGAACGCCAAGCGAACTACGCAGCTGGATGCACCGTCGAAGATGCCTACGCCGCCAGGTTGGCACGAGAATGGAACTGTCCGGTGCGCGTGGTGAACTGGGGTTATTGGGGCAGCGTCGGTTTTGCCGCCGTTTCCAGTGGTTACCGCAACTGGATCGCGCAAGCTGGGATGGGCTCGGTGGAGCCGGCAGAGGGGATGCTCGCACTGGAAAAATTGCTGGCCGGCCCTTTCCGCCAGCTGGCGTTCGTCAAGACAGAACGGCCGAACGCGTTGCGGGGAGTGCAGTTCTCCGACGACCGATTGACACGCGTGGAGGACGCCGCGCCAGTGGTACCACTGGATGTCCAGATAGACATGGATCCCGCCGCACTGGTCAGCGAGGGCCTGCCCCCGCGATTCGAAGCACTGCTGCTGGAGCTGATGTGCCACGAACTCGAACAGCTTGGCGCGTTCGCTGATGTGCAGGTATCTGATCATCCAGTCGTGGCCCAGTACCGTCCCTGGCTGCGGCACACCCTGGACGTGCTTGCGCAGCACGGCCTGGCTGCCGAACACGATGGTCGCTGGCGACGGCTCGGGCCGTCGGCGACGGCATCGCCTTGGGTGGAATGGGAGCGTTGCGCGCAGCAATGGCGCGCAACTCCGCAGCTCGCCGCTCCGGTCTTGTTGGCCGAAGCAACGCTTCGTGAGCTGGGTCAAGTGCTCGGTGGCAAGCGCGCCGCCACCGATGTGCTATTTCCGAAGTCATCGTCGCACCTGGTGGAAGGAATCTATCGCGACAGCCCGGTGCCGGACTTCTTCAATCGTGTCCTCTGCCAGGTGGTGACCCGCTACATCGAACGGCGTCGTCGTCTGGATCCGGAGGTGCGTCTGCGTATCCTGGAGATCGGCGCCGGCACCGGTGGCACCACCGCGCCGTTGATCCAGGTCCTAGCACCGTATACCGATGTCATTGCCGACTACCTGTTCACCGACATCTCCAAGGCATTCGTGGTGGCCGCGGAGAACGACTACGGCAAGCAGGTGCCCTACATGCGCTACCAGACCTTCGACGTCGAGCGCGCAGTGGCGCCTCAGGACATCGGCATCGGGGAATTCGATATCGTCATTGCCGCAAACGTCCTGCACGCGACCGTCGATATCCACAAGACGCTGCGCAATGCCAAGGCGGCCCTGAAGCGCAACGGCGTCATCGTCCTGAACGAGGTGAGCGCCACCAGCCTGTTCGCCCATGCCACCTTCGGTCTGCTCAAGGGATGGTGGCTATATGCAGATGCCCATTTGCGTCTTCCCGGGTCGCCGGCGTTGTCGCCGGAATCGTGGTGCGATGTCCTGGCCGAGGAGGGTTTCGGTGCGATTGCATTGCCGGCCCAGAACGCCAGTGCGCTGGGACAGCAGATCATCGTCGCCGCCAGCGATGGCTGGGTCCGCCAGCCGCTCGCCAGTACGATGGTTCGAGTCGAGCACGTCGCAGCTCGCGCCAAGCCAATCACTGCCGCCGTGGCGCAGGTCGCGGTCGAACAGCTCGAGGTCGAGACCGACAGCGCTGCTGCCTCGCTTCGCCGGCTTGTCCGCAGCACCCTCGCCGACACGCTCGCTATCGACGTGGCCGACATCCGTGACGACATCCAACTCTCGGATTACGGCCTGGATTCGATGCTGGCAGTGCAGGCGGTAGAGGTACTCAACACGCAGGCGGACACCAGCTTGACCACGACCAGCCTGTTCGACCATCCGACAGTGGACGCCATCGTGGCGCATATCCAAAGGATTGGTGGGACTGTGCCCACATCGCTTCCATCCAGCCCCGCACCGACAACGATAACGGCACCTACGGCTGCGCTACCGGCGTCAACGGATCGCATCACACAGGCGATTGTTCAGACCTTGATCGAGGTTGCCGGTATCGAGCGTAGTGACATGCGCTCCGATGCGCAGTTCGTGGACTACGGCATCGATTCGATGCTGGCGGTTCAGATCGTCGAGGTGTTGAACCAGAGCTTCGAGATCGAGCTGACCAGCACGGTCTTGTTCGACCATCCAACCATTGATGCACTGGTCCTGCATATCGGTGCGCTGCTTCCCGGCGTAGATGCTGCGCCGACCACACCGGCAACGAGCGGCATCGGACACTCGGCCGCCGCCGTCGCATCGGTTTCGAGTAATGGCCTGCGTCAGCGTCTGCTGCAGGAACTATGTGCCGTGCTGGACATTGATGCTGGCGACTTCGACGCGCAGCTCCCGTTCGCCGACTACGGCCTGGATTCCATGCTCGCCGTGCAATGGGTGGAGCGTCTGAACCAGTCGCTGCAGTTAGAGCTGACCACGACAAGTCCATTCGACCATCCGACCCTGGATGCGTTGCTGCGGCACATCATGGAGGGACGCGAAGAACATGAGTGGGTAGTCGACGACGCCTTGACGACATCGGTATCGCGGACCACGTCTGGAAAAACACGCCCCCAACCCTTGAGCTACACGATATGAACCGATCAGCGTCAAGGAGCAGTCTTGTTGACGCAGGTCGTACCGAACGACGCCATTGGTGCTGTCAGTGGCTGGTATTGATCTCCTGGCGTCGTCGATCCACCCAACAGCGCGGGATATCGTCCCGCCAAAGCCGGAGGTGAAGATGTCTGAGCAAGATACATCCGAGGATTTCATCGTGCTGATCAATGATGAGGAGCAGTACTCGCTTTGGTCATGTTCCATCGACGTCCCCGCAGGATGGCGGGTGGTGCACGGCCCGTCGACCAAACAGGCATGCCTGGACTATGTCGATGACGTCTGGACAGACCTCACGCCGCGCAGCGTCCGTTTGGCGTTGCAGGAAAACGCATCCGGCAGCGGCAGCACGCAATGAGCGAGGCATCGATGCGCATCCGCGTGGCCGAGGATGTGGCGCTGCATGTGCGCGTCTGGGGGACACCACCGATCAAGTTGCTGTTGGTCCACGGTTTTGGACAAGGTGGCTTCGTCTGGCGTGCGCTCGCACACTCGATGCCAGAGTGTGGGATCGCAGCCGTCGATTTGCGCGGCCATGGCGACTCAGACCGTGATCGTACGCGACATTATTCGGTGGTATCGCATGTCGAGGATGTCGTCACGGTAGCGCGTGCGCTCGAGCTGCGGGACTATGTTTTGATCGGGCATTCATTGGGTGCGGTGGTTTCGATTCTGGCTGCCGAGCGCTTGCCCTGCCCTCCGCGTGCGGTCGTATTGATCGACGGTGGCCCCGGCTTGAGTGCGTCGACGTCAGCCTATATCCGCGACGAATTCCTTCGCTCGAAGTTCCGTTATCACTCCATTGCCGAATACCAGGAGCACCTGCAGGCATCGATGCCACTGGCGGCGACATCGCTGCTGCAGGCCATCGCCAGTGATGCGCTGCAAGCGCTGGGGCCGGCAGAGTTCCGGCTCAAGGCGGATCGGGCGCTCGGCTACCAGGAGCCGTGTCCCAGGCTTGAGCAGACGTTGTGGGATGCGCTCGAACGCATCATGGTTCCGCTATTGCTGGTGCGTGGCGCCGTATCGGCGTTATGCTCCAAGCGCTGGACCGAGGACTTTCTCGCTCGTATACCGCATGCGACCGTCGAAGCGGTGGACAGGGCCGGCCATGCTGTCATGTTGGATAACCCGGTGCGCTTCAATGCATTGGTCCGCCACTATGTCTCCCATTGGCTGGATTCCCACGGCGCTCCGCCGCTTCACCTCGATCAACTGGGTTGAACGATGCTTTGGCATGCTGTCATTACGCGTTTCAGCTATCGCCATTCGACCACGCGAGCCGGTCTGAACGGCGTGCTGGTTTCGGTACTTCGCCGCGATCCCTTGCAGCCCGAACGCCTGGCGTTTCGCTATTGCCTGTTCGAGCTGACCTGTTTGCCATCGCTGCTGGCCCAGACCGAGCAGAACTTCGACTGGTTCATCATCGTAGATCCGGACCTGCCGCAGCCGTGGCGTGAGCGGCTACAGACCCTGGTGGCCGCCCGGGCACGCACCCATCTGCACGACTACGATCCCGGCGAGGACCTGAGCGGGACACAGTGGCTGAGTCGGCATGCGCCGCCGCAGGCAAGCCTGTTGGTGACGACGCTGCTGGACGACGACGATGCGCTGCCATCGAACTTCATCGAACAGATGCAGCGCGTGATCACCGAGCGCAGCAGCGAGCTTGCTCCCGTGGCGACGTTGGCGAGCAGAAACAGCCGGCAATGGGAGTTGCTGCATAGCCGGCGAGCACCACTCGGCTATCAATGCACCTGGCATCGCGGCAATTGGGTTCTCTCCACCGGACTCTCGCTGTTGTGTCGGTGGCCGCAACATAACGTGACGGTGCTTGCAATCCACCACCAGGTCGCGGACCTGTGGTATCGGTCGGAACGCGGTCCTGCGCTGATGCAGCTGCTTCAGGAACGCTGGTCGCTGCCCGATGACCGTGCGGTCGAGGCGACCGCCTTCATCGCAGGTCGCATGGATGACTTCAGCGGTCGTGTTGCCGGCTACGATGAGACCACGGTCGCCCCCAATGACCGGCTCCTGCGCTTTGTCGATATGAGCGATGTCGTCGAGCCATTTGTCGTCAGTAACCACTTCGGCAACGACCAGGTCCTGCGCTTGTTCGAGCCAAAATCCGACCGCGTGCCGGTGCAAGGAGCAGCGGATTTTCCAGGTGTGCCCATCGACCTGGGAGGATTTCAGCGCAAGGCCCGCAGCTTCGCCAAGCGACCTCGCATCTACCGCAGTTTGCTTGCAGAGCTCTGGTCCAGGCCGATTCCACTGTGGCCGCGACTACGCCTGCTGGCATGGGCGAGCTGGCGTTTTGCCCGAGCATGAGCGCGATAGGCCGATGGACGACAAGGAGAGCACGATGCGCGCGATGATCTTCCCGGGACAGGGTTCTCAGAAATCCGGTATGGGTGGCGAGCTATTCGACCTGCGCGACTACACCGAGATCGAGCAACAGGTCGACGCGCTACTGGGCTACTCGCTGCGTCGGATGTGTCTCGACAACGCGCAAGCGCTGACCGACACCCGGATCACCCAGCCATGCCTGTACATGGTCAACGCCTTGCACGGTATCCGCGCGCTAGATAGTGGCATGGCGGTCGCTTGCGTCGCCGGGCATAGCCTCGGCGAGTACAACGCACTACAGGCGGCAGGCGTCTTCGATCTGATGACAGGACTGCGCCTGGTGACCAAGCGCGGTGAATTGATGGCAGAGGTGCAGGGTGGCGCGATGATCGCCGTGCTCGGACTGAGTTCGGCCAGGATCATCGAGATCATGATGGCCGAAGGGTTGGAGGCCATCGATGTTGCCAACTACAACGCACCCACGCAAACCGTCATTTCCGGTCCGGCCGCCGAGGTGGAGAACGCCGCGCGCGTGTTCGAACTGGCCGGTGCGGCAGCATGCATTCGTCTGCCCGTCAGCGGAGCGTTCCATTCCCGTGGCATGGCGAACGCAGCTCGCGCATTTGCCGATTTCATCGAAGATGTGGTCTTTCTTCGCCCGCAGATACCCGTCATCTCCAACGTGACGGGAACGTTCTATCCGGCCCAGGCGTCTAGCGCAGTCATTGGATCCCTTCTGGTCCGGCAGATGGTGCGGCCGGTGCTCTGGGTCAAGTGCGTGGAAAGCATGCTGAAGGTCGGCACCACTTCGTTCGAGGAAGCCGGTCCGGGGAGCGTCCTGACCCGTTTGATCTCGCAGATCCGCGTGAGCGCCCCCCCGCCTGTCGTTACCCACTGAGACCCGGAAGGAAAATGGACACCACGCCTCGAGGCCAGGCCGCCGTCATCCTGATGTACCACCGCATTGCCGACGATGGCACCGATCTGTGCGTTTCCCCTGCCGAGTTTCGGGAGCATCTGGCCTTTCTGGACGATGCTGGATATCGCGTGCTTCCGCTGCAGACACTGGCTGCAGGATTGAAAAGCGGTGCCCTGCCCGAGCGCAGCGTCGCGATCACCTTCGATGACGGGTATCTGGATGCGCTCACGCACGCCGCGCCGGTCCTGCAGGAGTTCGGGTTTCCGGCGACGTTTTTCGCCATCTCCTCCACGCTCGATGGACCAGGCGAGTTCTGGTGGGAAACGCTCGAGCGCGTGTTTGCGCATTCGGACCTTCCGCCGTCTATCGACAAGGCACTGCCTGACGGGGTCGGTGAGATGCCGACCAGAACACGCCAAGAGCGGCGGGCTGCGTTCGACGCGGTCAGGGCAACCTTCTACCCGTTGCCCCTCGAAGTACGGCAGGCGCGCATCCGCGAACTTTTGCAATGGAGCGGTTTGCCGTCGTCGACGAACGCGACACATGTCCGGGCGTTGAACCCCGATGAACTGCGTGTGTTGAGTCGCTTGCCAGGCATGGAGATCGGTGCGCACACCGAAAACCACCTATTGCTTCCCGCGCAGCCGGCCACGACCAAGCAACGCGAGATCGTGCTCGGCAAACGTCGGTTGGAAGCCGTGCTCGAGCAGGAGGTTGCGACCCTCTCCTACCCGCACGGCGGATTCGACCAGGAGACCGTCGAATTTACGGCACAGGCGGGTTTCACCGTGGCGGTCACCACCGGCAACCTGGCTGCGTCTGCAGAGCACCATTCACTGGTGCTACCGCGTCTTGGGATCCGTTCGGGAGACGACCTGCGCTTGCGTCTGGAGGCCTTGTTCAGCGCAGGAGCGCTTGCTCCGCGGCCGAGTGAGCACGCATGAGCCTGGTCACGCTACGCGCGTTGAGGAAGTCCTACGGCCCTGCGGAGCATTGCGTTGACGTGCTGCATGGTCTGGATCTGACCATTGCGCAGGGCGAATTCCTGGCGCTGATGGGTCCCTCCGGCTCGGGCAAGTCCACCCTGCTCAATATCATTGCCGGACTGGATAAGCCGACCTCGGGCGAAGTGCGGGTTGCGGACGAGGATATTTCAAGCATGAACACCACGCAGCTCGCGCATTGGCGGGCACGCCAGATCGGCTTTGTATTCCAGCTCTACAATCTGATGCCGGCGTTGACCGCTGCGCAGAATGTCGAACTGCCGCTGCTGTTGACACGCCTGAGCGCGGTGCGGCGCAGGCAGCAGGTCCATATCGCCATGGATCTGGTAGGACTTTCGCACCGCGTCCATCACAAGCCGTCGCAGCTTTCAGGGGGACAACAACAACGCGTCGCCATCGCACGCGCCATCGTCACCGATGCGCCACTGCTGGTCTGCGACGAGCCGACCGGCGACCTCGATCGGACCAGCGCCGATGAGGTGCTTGCGTTGCTTGGCGCGCTCAATCGCGAGCACGGCAAGACGATCGTCATGGTCACCCATGACCCGTTGGCCGCAGCGCGTGCGACGCGCCAGTTACATCTGGACAAGGGGCGTACCATCGACGCCCCTGCGGTTCACTGAGCCGACCTGCCATGCGCTATGTTTTTCTGGGAAGGACGGGTTTGCGGATCTCGCAGCTGTGCCTGGGCATGGTCGATTTCGGTACGCGCGTATCGCCGGACGTATCGCGGCTGATCTGGAATCGATCCATCGATGCTGGGATCAATCTCTTCGACACGGCCGATGCCGCCCCCGAAAGTGAGGCCTTGCTGGGAGTCTTCGCGCACGAAAAGCGCCAAGCATTGGTGATTTCGACCAAGGTATTCCGCCAGACCGGTCCCGGAGTGAATGATGCGGGACTCTCGCGCAAGCATATTGTGCAGGCATG
Source organism: Xanthomonas sp. CFBP 8152 (assembly GCF_014199025.1). Lineage (NCBI taxonomy): Bacteria > Pseudomonadati > Pseudomonadota > Gammaproteobacteria > Lysobacterales > Lysobacteraceae > Xanthomonas > Xanthomonas sp. CFBP 8152. The sequence continues at coordinate 256,006 of NZ_JACHNO010000004.1, read as the reverse complement.
CGAGGCATCGCTGCGTCGTCTCAAGACCGACTATATCGATGTGTACCTGGCGCACTCGGACGATTTCCTGACACCGATCGAGGAGACGCTGAGCGCCTTCGACCAGCTCGTCAGGCAGGGAAAGGTGTTGTACGTAGGGGCGTCCAACTACACGGCATGGCGCCTCAACGAGGCGCTCTGGATCGCGCTGATACGCAATTGCGCCAGCTACTGCTGCATACAGGCGCTCTACAATCTGCGCGATCGGGACATCGAGATCGATCTGCTGCCGATGTGTTCGCAGAAGGGTATCGGTGTTCTTGCCTGGAGTCCGCTCGCACGGGGAGCGCTGACAGAAAGGGTGAGCGATCTTCAGCAAGGCGCCTGGAGTCCTGATGCCGTCGAGCCGGGTGTTCTCTCCGCACTCGCTGAGGTGGCTGCACAACTGGGGCGACCGAGGTCACAGGTCGCCATGCGCTGGATATTGAACCGCTCCGGCATCAGCGCCATTGTGTTTGGCGCCTCGTCGCCGATTCAGCTAGAGCAGAATCTCGGTGCGTCCGATCTCCAGCTTTCGCCGGCTCAGATGACGCTGCTCGATGCAGCGACAGCGCCGCGCATGCCGTATCCGGCAAGTATCGAACCGTTCGCACGCTCGCTCAGGTCCTCCGAGTGACTCCAGGTCGCCGATAGATCTGGTACTCCCATTTCAGGAAGGCATCGAATGAACCCAGCATCCATCGAGTTGACGCCGAGAGTGGCTATTCAATGAATCATCTGTTGCTGGTCTGGAAAGGACTATGGAGAAAGCCGGTGCGTACCGGCCTGACTTTCGCTTCGATGACCGTGGCGTTCCTGTTGTTCGGACTGCTCAGCGGCATCAACCAGGGGCTGAACACGGTCACTGAACGGTTCCATCTGGATCGCCTGTACGTGATGAACCGCATCAGCATGTATCACCCACTGGGGTTGCCATTGGCGGAGCAGATACAAAAGATCCCTGGAGTAGCGGATGTTGCCTACTGGGCCTACTTTGTCGGCTATTACCAGCGGCCTACGGTGCAGTTGCCGATTGTCGCCGCCGATGTCCAGCGAATGTTCCGCATGTATCCCGAGCTGCGCCTGCCTGCCGAGAAGGTACAGGACATGCTTCGCATCAGGTCCGGGGCGATCATCAGCCGCAACCTGGCAAAGCGCTTCAACTGGAAGCCTGGCGACAGGATACCGATCAAGTCCTCGCTTTGGCCGCGCAAGGATGGGAGCGATGTGTGGTACTTCGACGTGGTCGGCATTTATGAGCCAATTGAGGCATCTCCTGCACTCAACGACCTGTTCTTCATCAATCTGGAGTACTTCGATGAGGCACGTGCCTATGGGGCCGGCTCGGTCCACCTGATGATCGTCCGCGTGCAGGACGAGCGACAGAGCGGAGCGATCGCCAAGACGATCGATGACATGGCGGAAAATTCCGCGTTCCAGACCCGTACCCGCACCGAGAACGCGTACGCCGCCGTGCAGTGGCGACAGATCAACGATCTGCGCAAGGTCAGCAATTTCATCATCGGGACCGTCTTGTTCACCCTGATCGTGGTCAGTGCCAGCACCATGATGCAGTCGGTGCGCCAACGCTTCGCGGAGCTCGCCCTGCTGATGACGCTGGGTTTTACCCCGTTGCGTATTGCCCTGTTGATCCTCGCAGAGTCATTGCTGCTGTGTCTGTTGGCGGCGGCGGCGGGGATCGGTCTGACAACGCTGGTATTTCCGTCCGTTGCCGAGCTGTTCGGTGCCATGCGGCTGCAGCCGGCAGCCATGGTCTATGTGCTGCTCATCGCGGTCGGCATTGCCGTGGTCAGCGCGGTGCTGCCGATTCTTCGGGCGATGCGATTCAGCATCGTCGCCGCCTTGTCCGGACGCTAGGAGGCCTTATGCCATCGTTCAAACTGATCGTCTCGGCCGTTGTGATGAATTTGCATGGACTTGTGGGCAGGCGCGTCAATGCCTTGGTCATGATCGTCAGCATCGCGGGTGTCGTAGCGGTTTTCTCCGGCGTTCTGGCGATGAATGCCGGGCTCGACGAGGCCATGCGCGACGCCGGCCGGTCCGATCGCGTCATCGTGCTGCGTGCCGGCTCCACCGTCGAGATCGCAAGTGCGATCTCGCACGAAGAGCGGAACATGATCGCCAATTCCGCCGACTTGCGACGGAGCCCGGATGGGATGCCATTGATCACTGGGGAGGCGGTTGCGCCGCTGACCTTGATCGAGCGTGGCAGCGGCATGGAGGTCAACGGCACCATCCGTGGCGTTGGAACGGAAATCATGGCGATGCGTCCGGAAATAAAGATCGTCCAAGGCCGCATGTTCGAGCCCGGCAAGTTCGAGATCGTGGTCGGGCGCAAGGCCTTGGAGCAGTTCCGTGGTCTGGCGCTGGGAAGCGATCTGGTCGCTTATGGCACAACGTGGAAGGTCGTCGGGATCTACTCGGCAGGCCGCAGCATTCGCGAATCCGAGTTGATGGCCGATGTGAGTACCATCATGAGCGTCAGCCATCGCCCCATGTTCCAGAACATCACGGTCGTGCTTCCTGGCGCAGAGGCATTCACACGTTTCAAGAAGGCGTTGGCGGCCAACCCGAGCCTGGCGATGGATGTATTCACCGAACCGGAGTTCCTCCAGCGGGAAACCCAGAGTCTGAACCGCATGCTGCGCTTCATGGCCTACGTGATGGGTGGCATCATGGCGTTGGGTGCGACATTTGTCGCGATCAATGCGATGTACTCCAGTATCGACGATCGGCGAAGGGAGATCGCCACCTTGCGCGCCATCGGCTTTCCGCCGGTTGTCGTCGTAGCATCGATCCTCGTGGAGGCCGCATTGCTTGCGCTGGTGGGTGGCGTACTGGGTGCGGCGATGGCCTGGCTGGTAGCCAACGGCAGCACCGTCAGTACTGCCGTTGGTGGTGATCTGCGCCAACTGGTGTTCAATGTGGTACTGACGCCGTCAGTGGTACTGAAAGGGTTATGCGCGGCATTGCTGATCGGGGTTCTTGGCGGCCTGATTCCAGCCGTGCGATCGATAAAGAGCCAGGTCGTCGACGACCTGCGAGCCATTTGAGAATCGGGAGACGCTATGGAAGCGAAGGAAATTGCGAGAATCTCCAGGCCTGATGCTGCGCTGTTCTTGCGCGACTATGTTCAGACGCGCACACCGGTGATCATCACGGATCTGTTTGCGGGGGAGCGCATCGACACGATACGTACCAAGGCGGACGCCAGTGCCGCTTTCGGTAGCGTTCCTCTGCACGTACAGACCGAGTACGCAGTGGCGGCGAGCTCTCCTGAGACCGCGGTCGAAACGACGATGACGTTCGACCAGTATTGGGCGCATGTGCGGGAGCATCCCGATACTGCCTTGCTGTCCACCGAGTACGAGATTCCCGCGAAGATCATGCAGATGTTCCGGCTCCCGGAGTTGTGCCTCGCCGACGATCTGCATGAGCCGGAGGTCCTGGGCATGCCGCGAAAGTATGGAGATCACGACCTGTGCGCGAATATTTTCGTGGCCAATCAAGGCAACCGTGCCCACCTGCACTTCGATGGCGACCATCGGCAGGTCCTGTTGCACCAATTGTTCGGCCGGAAGCGGGTCCTGCTGTTCCAGCCAGAGACCTGCATCCACTTGAGGACCGCAGCCGGATCGCCCTGGTCCTCGGGCGTCTACCTAGAGAGGATGTCCCCGCAAGAGCAACTGGACTTCGTCGCCGAGGTGGGCGGTTACCACGCGGTGCTGCAGCCCGGCGAGACCATCTATATGCCGGCCTTGATCTGGCATTATCTTGGCTACATCGACGATGCGATGTCGTTTAATTTGCGCTTCAAACGCAATAGATTCGGTCGTTTTCTCTGCGTGGACAATGTCCATCGCGATTCGTACATCCAGAACCTTGGTTCGCGGCTTGCCGGATCGCATCATCATGCAGGCTACGCCAGGCTGATGCCGGAGATCGAAGCGGAATACGTGCGGCCGCGCGCGACGCTCAGAGAGAAGGTGATCGGGATGCGCTCGGTGCTTCGCAGCGCCTGTGCAGAACTGCTGCCGGACACGGCGTCGTCCCAGTTCTGTCCGCCACAGTTGGAAGGCCAGGAAGTGGACAAAATCATTGCAGACATCGGAGAAACCGCACGCTATATCGAGCCGGCATTGGCCGCTCGCTCCCGCCCTGTCGGTGCGATCAGCCCCGTGCAAAAGCAGACAATTGAACGTACCGCGGCAAGGCTGGGTTATTCCGGCGCAGTTCTTTCCCATCTGTTATGGAACCGGCTCGGCAAGCTTACGCTGGACAGCCTGACCAAGACCGAGGCCGTACAGTTCATGGTGTACATGCGATCGCCTGGTGCGGCGCTGTAACCCAAGGCAGAGATGACGTAGCGTCGGCGGTCCTGGAGGCCGCCCCCAAAGTGAGCACAGGCACCGATGAGCACACAGATTGAAGACCTGTTGGGAACCTGGGACTACGAGCACCGGACCACGCTGGAGGTGCTGGCGGCGATACCGGAAGGGCACAACGATCAAACGGCTGTTGCGCAGAAAGGCTGGACGCTGGGAGGACTGATCTGGCACATCTGCATTACCGAGCGCTGGTTCTGCGCGGACATCATGGGGGCGGTCCCTGCGGGAGAGAATGCGGTGCCGATGGATGCGCCGCCGCCAACGGTCGCAGAAATGACGGCGGCATTCCGTACATCACATGCTTCCTTACTGGAAGCGACGCTCGGCAAGCAGGAGGCGTGGATGGGCGAGACGGTGAATTTCTACGGAAAGCCGTGGAAACGCGTGGAATTAATGCACCTGATGTTCCGGCACGAGGCCCATCACCGTGGCCAGATCAGCATCTTGATGATGCTTGCCGGCGGTCAGCCGCCCACGATTTACGGCGAGCCCGGGATCAATCTGGAAGATGCCGGTTGACCCGGCCGGTGCCCTGTGACGGTAGCGCATCGCAGAGCGCCGGAAAAATCAACGGGTTCCCGATCGTGTAGAGCGGCATCTCAACCGAGGAAGCGCACGACCGCCTCGGAGACGATATCCAGTTGCTCGAGTTGGGGGATATGTCCTGCATCTTCGACAAGCAAGGCCGACGCATCGGCGATGCGGCCTACAAACTCCTGCGCGTAAAGCGGGGGAATCAGACGATCCTGCTTTCCCCACACCACCAGGCTAGGAGCGCAGATGCGGTGCATCCTGCGACAGAGCCCTTTCTCGGGGATGGGCCATGTGAACTTGCTGACGCAGGCCTTGGCCCAGGTTTGCCGGATTACGGCTTGTAGCGCTTCCTCGCGGTCGGTGGGCGGCGAAAACATGATTTTCCCCACCAGGCCGTATGGCTGGGCGAGTGTCCATGCGGGAAGCTCTTCGGTCGGAATCGACCACCAGTTCGGGATGGGATGATCGTCTCGCCAAAGCCCGGCAGGGGCGATCAATACGAGGCGTCGGATGCGCCGACGGCACTGGGCTGCCAGCTCTGCAGCGAACATACCGCCGACCGAATGACCGACAACAGCGACCGAGTCCAGCTGCAGCGCGTCGATCAGCTCCTCCAAGTACAGGGTCAAGTCCCAAACGTCGCGCAGTTCGTTGATTGCGGCCTCGGAGCCGGGACTGGTACCCGGGAAGTCCGGTGCGTAGACAGTGAATCGACGTGCGAGACGTTCTAGGAAGGGATCCCATTCACCAGTCTCGCCATGCAGGAACAGCACTGGCGGACCGTCCCCCTGGACATCGACACGAGTCTGGATCCGGCCATTCCAGGCCAGTACCACGCGTTGCTCGATGGTCATGCGCTTATTCCTGCAGGGGAGGCGCGATCAAACGGCGGCCGACGCGTTGCCCGCAGTTTCTCCGGCCACCAGTGGTTCTCCCATCCTTGGTCGTCCCAGATGTCGCGCAGGTACGGAAGAACCTCGGTGCAGAAAAGTCGAATATTCTTAAGCGTCAATTCGTGCGACATCGAGCCGATCTGTAGCAATACCATCAGGTTGCCTACGCGTAGCGAGCGTACCGACTCGGCAAGCTGCTCACGCACAGTGGCCGGGCTGCCCGAGATGACCAATTGGTTATCGACGAAATCGCGAAACTTGAACTGAGGGATCTTCGATCGCACGCTTTGCACCTGTGACACCTGGCTGCGAATGGTATTCACCATGGAGGCATAGTCCTGATGGCCCGGTGGCGTGAACTCTGGAGCAACGTGCTGGGTCTTGTCGTAGAAGTAGCGTATGTGTTCGTAGTAGTCCTGTTCTGCCTGCTCATCGGTCTCCGATACAGCGACGAGCTGCAAAAACCCCGTCCGATAGGGATTGGCATCGTGCCCGTTCTTGCTGACGAACTCCCAGTAGCGGTCCATCACGCTCTTGCCAAAGCGGATGCCATGGTAAGACAGGAAGCAGTAGCAATAATCGTGTTGCGCAGTGAACTCCCAGGTACTGAGGCTGCCACTGCCGGGAACCCAAATGGGTGGGTGCGGCGCCTGAACCGGGCGTGGCCAGAGATTGACCATGGGTAGCTGCGTGTACTTGCCGTTCCAGGCGAACGGCTCACGCTCGCTCCAGGCACGCAGGATCAGATCATGTGCCTCGTAGTAGCGTTCGCGTTGCTCCAGCGGGGTGATTCCATAGCAATAGTTCACGTCGAACGGTGTGCCCAGTGGCATACCTGCCACGATCCGTCCATCACTGATGCAATCGAGCATCGCGTACTCTTCGGCAATGCGGGTAGGCGGATGGGTATTGGGCAGCGTGGCACCAAGCTGGATGCAGGCCACATCCAGCCCGGCAGTCTGCCGAGCCAGGATCGATCCCATCAGATTTGGGCTCGCGATCATTCCGTAGGCATTTTGATGGTGCTCGTTGACGCAGATGCCGTCGATGCCGCATTGCGCTGCATAGAGCAACTCATCCAGCGACTGGTTGTAGAACTGGCCGACCCGCTGCGGGGTCGTCAGTTGATGCCAAGGCACATCCACCCACACGGAGCGATAACGGTGCTCGAAGTCTGCGGGCAGGTCGCGCAACGGCATCAAATGGAACATCGAAACTTTCATCGATCACCTTGAGAATAGTCGGTGTGGTAGCCGAATGCCCTGGCTGGATGTGTCGACCGAGCCCCGGCTGGACTGCCAACCACGATACGACTACGACTCCAGTGACCAACGCATGTTGCGTGCGAAGCCGCCGTACGTATTGACCCAACCGTTGGTGAAGTCATGCACGGTGTACTCCGTTCGTCCAGGCGCATCATCACTGACAAACGTGCCGGCAGGTGGGCCGATTCGCGCGACCTGCGCTTCAACAACCTTGGGATCGAAGCGATAGAACTCCGCTGCGGTCTCACCGATCATCTTGCGGCGATCGACATCGTCGACAGTAGCGAATGCCTGTCGGATCTCCTGCCACGAATGTGGCCAGCCGCCCTCCACGTGCGGATAGTCGGCTCCCCACATCACCGTATCGACACCCAGCCGGCGTGCCTCCTGGATTTCCTCGTATGTCGCCGCAGTCGCTGCCGCAGCGCAGTTCTGCGCCCATGCATCTTTGGGAGACAGGGACAACCACTTCTTCGGTGCCCTTCCCATCCGCAGCCAGTCGTTATGGTAGACATGCTCCAGCAATTCCACGAAGTTCGGCAGCCAATCGATGCCCACTTCGGTGTAGACGAATCGTAGCTTCGGGTGTCGTACGAAGACCCCGCCGAAAATCAGCTGGGCAAGAATCCGACGCCGGAAGAAGCCCAATTCAAGGATGGCCAGCGTCTGCGACGCGACGCTGCTGCCGTAGATCTTCGGCGGATCGCCGCCGTGCGAATGGACTGCCATGCCCAGCTCGGCGCAGACCGCCCATAGAGGGTCATAGACACTCTCGTGGTAGGGCAGATAGATATCGTCCGGCGGAGGCAACACGATGCCGCGAAGTCCGGACGCAAAGGCCGCGCGAACGTCGGCTACCGCCTGCAGAATGTCGTAAGGCATGATCATCGCGACGCCTTGCAGTCTTCCGCCGCCCGCCGCGCAGAATTCCGCCAGCCAGCGGTTATGCGCCCGTGCACCGGCCGAGCGGAGCTCGGGGTCGCGAATCGGTTTCGGGTGCTCGCCGAAGAAGCCATCGAAGGGGAACGAATTGAACCCTTGCCCATCCGGAAACAGCACCTCTCCCACGACGCCCTCGGCATCGAGCTCCTTCAACCGTACATCGATATCCCATGCACCGCGGATGCGTTCCTGCATCTCCGCATTGTCCGGGTCCGAATAACGGTGCATATGTGCCTCATACATCAGCGGTACTTCGGTGGCGTTCTTTCCGGCCACCAGGAAGCGTTTGCGTAGCGCTGCCAACTGTTGGACTTCGTCGTCGAACGCCGCGTGGTATTTCCGCTCAAGATAGTCGCGATACTGAGCTGTCGGCAGTCCGGCGTGTCCATCCACGGAAATGAGGGTATAAGGCTTCATTGCTGGTATCTCCTTAGGTGAACCTGCGGCGATTCGCAAATGAGGGGGGCAGCCTGCCGATCTGGGTACTGCTGTCCCGTCCTTGCATAAACATGTCGATCTCTGACGTTCAGTGGCGGGTGAAACGGGGACTCAAGGTTAGGTAGCGTTCTGCCCAAAGCTCTTCCATGGTCGGCAGTACGATCTCAGGGGCCATGCCTGCTGCGTTGGCAAGTTGTTCGATGGAAGCGCCATCCCCCACCTGCCTGAGCAGCGCGAACAGCGGAGGCGTCAGCATCTTGCTGGCCTCACCGTTCCAGGTCGCCCGCCTGATTTCGCAGTGATCGGCGATGGTCCCATCCGGCTGCCGTTGCCGACGCTCGACCAGCCGGACATGGTTCAACAGCTGCGGGATGAGCGACGCGCGATTGGCCGCGTGTTTGCGCGTGAGGATGAAATCGCCAACGACCAGTGCTTGCAGGCCGGTCGTCAGAAAGCAGGCAATGGCATCATCAACCGAATCGACGATGGGCTCAACATTATTGTTGAACGACGTATTCAGCACGACCGGTACGCCGGTCCGTCGCCGAAATGCGTCGATCAGTCGCCAGAAACGTGGGCTATCGTCACGGGATACGGTCTGTACACGTGCGGTGCCGTCCACGTGGGTGACCGCACCCAGGAGCTCCCGCTTGTGCGGTTGCACGTTCAACACGAACGTCATGAAAGGGAACCGGGTTTCGCCTTGCGGCAACTCGAAGTAGTCTGCGGCTTCTTCCTGCAGGACCGCAGGTGCGAAGGGACGGAATGACTCCCGCGTCTTGATCATCCTGTTGATCAGGCGCTTGTTGTCCGCAGGCCTGGGATCAGCAAGAATGCTGCGGTAGCCTAATGCGCGCGGCCCAAACTCGGAGCGCCCCTGGACCCAGCCTACAACTTGTCCGGCGGCAATCAGTTCAGCGGTATCTTCTTCCACATCGCTACTCATTGTGATTTCGAGGAAATCCGACCACTCGCCCAGCACGGTCTCAATCTCCCTGTTGCCACCGATGTCAGTACCCCAACTGACACTGCGAAGACGCTGTGGAGACAGAGAGCCGCCGACCGAGCGATGGACGCTGAGCGCTGCGCCAAGCGCATTGCCGCCGTCGTGCGCCGCAGGATGCACAAATACCGTGTCAAACAAACCCGAGCGGAGGATGTTGCCGTTCATCGTACAGTTGTGCGCCACGCCGCCGCCTAGGCAGAGGTTTCGCAATCCAGTGGAAGCCCTGAAGTGTTTCAATGCGTGGAAGACCGCGCGTTCCAGCATTTCCTGCAACGCAGCGGCGAAATCCATGTGGACCTGCTCTATCGGTTCGCCCTTGCGGCGTGGCATCAGCATCTCGAACATCGTCTCGAGCAACTGTGGACGCAGCTGCCAGCTGCCTTCCGGAAGGAGCTCGCACATAGCATCGAAGCGCGCACGGAATCGTGCCGGATCACCGTAGGGTGCAAGCCCCATTACCTTGTACTCGTCAAACAACTGATAGCCAAGGAAGCCAATGGCATGCCAGTAGAAATGTCCCAGCGACTCTGGAATCGGAACTCGATGCAGCAACTCAAGGCCAGTAGGCCCTCCCTTCAGGACGAGCCCTGACTCGGTCTCGCCCTGGCCATCGATCGTCATCACGAGCGCCTCGTCCAGGCCTGACATCTCGAATGTCGCTGTCGCATGGGCAATATGGTGAGGGACGAAGCGAACTTTCTCACGCGGTACGTCCACGCCCAGATGCAGGTGCCACTGTGCCCGTAGCGCATCGATGACGTCCAGCGTGTGCGTAGCGGACGGGTTGGCAAGGTATATCCGGCGCAGCAGGCGTTCGGCGAACTGGGGGCCATAGGGGATGGCGATGTAATCCACGTCGGCAAGGGTGACACCGCCCTGGGCGAGCACGCTTCCGGCTGCCCGAAGCGGCGCCGTATACGAATGTTTGATGCGGTTGAGTCGCTCTTCCTCGATCGCGGCCACCACCTTGCCGTCTTTTAAGAGAACGGCAGAGCCGTCGTGCGTCTGTGTAGGCGAATCGATCTCGAACTCGGTATTTGGGCCACCATAAAAGCCTAGTATCAACATATGAGCTCGTAGTCCTTGCTAGAAGGTTGCACATGACCAGCGTTTGGAGCGGGAACAGACGTCATTGACGGTGCCGCCCCTAAGGCGATATGGAGATTCAATGCAGATCCAGTCCTTGGAGCGCATCGCTAGGAGCCAGAGGGCTGGGCGGTACAGACGTGTTCTTCCTGCTGCTGGCTCCACCACCAGGCAACGATGGGTGCCGATATCCATAGCAGCGCAAACGGTATCGCACTACTCAAAGCAGCAGGGTTGAGGTAGGCGACGAGCACGACGGTCGCTAGAGCGAATGCCGGCGAGACCCACATCATCTCGAGGTACTGCCGCAGCGTGTGCCCGCGCCCGGTGAAGACGATGATGGATGCTGTCCACTCCAGCAGGTGTCTGCGAGAGATCAGCATTCTGAATGTTGCGCGGGCCGCAGCATCGAACGCGTTCATTGCATTATCGACACTGAATATGAAAGGCGAAGAGCGCATCCACAGCGACGACCAAAATCCGCGTGCCATCAACCTAAAGCTGCCCGACAACAGGTTCCTTACCACTCCGATCGTGAGTCCCACCAGCGGCGGGAACCAGGCGATCATCAACAGATTGAGTGTCCATAGGCCCGGAACCGCCGAGGCGAGCCAGCCGGCGACGAAACACACAAGCGACACGATCGGAAAGAGCATCCGAACCACGTTATGGAAGATCTTCCAACGTCCGAAAGGCGATAGCGGATTCTTGACCAGCGTGGCGGACGCGTTGCGCACCCGAGGAAACAGCCATGGTATCGATTGCCAGTCGCCACGGTGCCACCGGTGGGTACGACGGGCGGCGGCATAGAAGGTGGGTGCGAAGGTTTCATGCAAGATGATATCGGTCGCGACAGCGGCTCTCACGATGCCACCCTCAAGCACGTCGTGGCTGAGAATCGTGTTCTCGGCAATGAGCCCATGCGTCAGCCGGTAGAATATCTCCACATCGTAAATGCCCTTTCCGACATAGACCGCCTGGCCGAAGACATCCTGGTCCACATCGACCACCGGCTGTTCCGAGCGGATCGCATCGCTGGTCTCGATCTCGACGGTCGAATGCAGGAATCTCTCAAGTCGGCTGGGTGCGGCATTGTCCGGCAAGGCAATCATGCCGCGAGGCTGGATGATCACAAAACCCGCTTCGATCCGCGTTCCGTCCTGGCTGAGGACAGGACGATTCAGCGGGTGACTCAGTACTGCTGCCAGTTCGCTGACCGCACCCTTCGTCAACTGGGCATTATCGTCATCCACTGTCAATACGTATCGCGTCCCGGCGACCTTATCCAGGTCGCCGTGCATCGTCTGAAAGGGCGATGCCGCTCCCACCAGGTAGGCATTCAACTCCTCCAGCTTGCCGCGCTTGCGTTCCCAGCCCATCCACATTCCCTCACCCGGATTCCAACGGCGAGGACGATGCAGCAAGACGAACCCACCGCCGTGCCGTTCGTTCATCGCCGAGATCCGTGCGCAGGCTTCATCGAGCAAGCTTGCGTCCTCGTCGTGTTGGGCCGTCGGTGCGTCGGTGAAATCGGAGAGCAACGCATAGCCTGCGTTGGCATCGCGGTTGTTACGGTACAAGCGTTCCAGCGATTGGATAAGCTTGTCGATGCCCTCGCGTGAAGTGAGCAGGCAGGGAATGACGACCAGGGTCTTGGCCGAGACCGGAACACCGGTGCTGAAGTCCATTCGCGGCATTCGGCGTGGACGCAGCCGGCGCGACAGCAGCATATTGAACCAGCCGGGGATGATGCAATGCGCGTAGAACGTCACCGCCATGGCTAGCAGCATCTTGCCTGGCCAGGGCAAGGTTATCTTGAGCAGCCAGACCGAAAGCACGCCATATGTGGCGCACAACAAAAAGGCCAGTGTGCAGTACCCGAGCACCAAGCCAGGCAAGGTACGCGTGCGCATGCGCTCCTGCAAGCTGAGTGTTGTGCCTAGTGTGCGAGCAAGTGTTGCGATACCGCCATCGGTCAGGAAATAGCCGACATGGGAGCGGCGATCAGTCGCGCCGTGACGCTGGAGGGACTGGAGCGCGAGGTCTATCGCAACGTGCGCGACCGACACCGGCTGGCGTCCTGAGCGTTGCGCCCAGGACGCGACGCGCGCTTGATAATCGCCGCGAGAGCGTTGGTCCATTTGAGCATACACGCCCATCGGGTCTCGCCGGAGAACCGCGTCGATATCCTCCCCCAAGGCCGCAGGGCTTTCGACAGCAACGTCCAAGTCCATCCAAAGACCTCCACTTATGCCTGCCAGTTGACCTTGGCAAGATGATGGTGCGCATGTGGTAAGACACAACTCCAGCAGCGGATACTTCACCAACTAGCCATCGAGCGTCAACCCATGTGGGCATCCTCGCGGCTTCTGGGACAGTCGATGTCCATTTGCCTCACGGGTAAAGCGTTTTTATGCCCTTTTTTGGTTCATTGCCACGAGGTGTGCGGTCCCTTGAGATAAGTCGCGCGCTGCGGCCCAGGCTGGTGACCTACGTAAAAAGCGTGCGACGCCTTTTCAATCTAATGCCTTGCGTGAACAGGCCAACACGTAATGGTGGATGAAACGCGCGAAATATTCAGGGCCGAAGAAGATCGGCTTTCTGGATCGCGAGCCATGTGCCTGCGCGGTGTTCGCCGGTTGCCTGTGGAGCGCCTTGAACCTGCGGACCGAGCGAAGGAAAGGCTTCCAGCACTGCTCCGTCGCATCAATGACGTCGGCGCTCGCGAAACCGGCGTCGAGGATGATCTCTTTCAGTTCTGCGGGACTTGCAACTGCATTGGCGTCGGGAATATGCGTGCGCTTCATGGTGGCAGCAGGGAGCGGGGTCATGAGAGCGTCTGAATGAACCAGCCTGCCACCCGGCTTCAATACGCGTTTTGCCTCGCGCAAGAATGTAGCACGCGTGTCGAAGTGAAAGGCGGCCTCGACGCAGAGGATGTTGTCGAAGGATGCATCCGGAAATGCCAGCCGCGTAGCGTCCATTAGCATGAAATGACAGCCGGGAGCGTTGTGGCGCGCGCGCTCAAGCTGTTGTTCCGAGACGTTGATGGCAACGACCTGGTCTGCAGCATAATGACGCAGAAGGTGGCGAGTCGAGGCACCCAGGCCGCATGCGACGTCTAGAATGCGGCCGGTCCGTTCACGGACTGGAATCAAATCAAGCAAACGCGAAACCAGGTGCTCGGATGCTTCGGATTGGGTCTGATCATCGGAGGTCCAGAAGCCGAAGTTATAGAAATCGCTGGAGCCATAATACGACTCGATTACCGCGCCTTGCATGGCCGTGTCATAACCATCAATCATGGATTTTTGCGACATCATTTCTCTCCGCCGTCCGATGAATTCCTTTCCACCATTGGCATTTCATAGCGCAAACAGTTGAGCAAAGCAATGCCGGAAGGCCGTCGCGCACCGCGAAGATGCATCGTCGCATTTATTCCGAGTGGACCCGTGTATTGCATCGTCCCACGGTTCAGCTTTCGATCCTCGAATCCAGCGTTGTGTTGCGGTGCGGTAGGAGACTTCGCCAAAACCCTGGTCGACAGTCATACCGGCAACACGGGCCTGAACTGCCATTTGATCCGTTGATGCAGATTGTGTTCTACCTGCACTGTATTACAGTACGCGCTCGTATCCCGTGGCTCGCCGGAATCGCATGGACAGTGACGACTCAAAGTCGGGCAGGCAAGGAAACCCGGTACTGCTACTCTACCGCGAGCTCTGGAAGCAGTCGGAAGGACGTCGGGGCCTTCTCGTGGCTGCGATGCTGTTGCTGGTTGCTGCACAGTTGGTGCTGCTGTTGGTTCCCTATCTGGTCGGACGGGCGTTCAATGTCCTACAGATGAAAGGTGAAGCCGGTGCCTGGCATGCAGCACTCTGGTTGCTTGCCATGTTGGGCGCGACGCTTGCCAGCTGGCTGATCCATGGCCCAGCACGCATTATCGAGCGCAATGTGGCACTTGAGGTGCGCAAGCGTGTCGCCGCTGCGTTAACAGAGCGACTCCTTGCCTTCCCGCTTTCCTGGCACGACGAGCACCATTCGGTGGCCAGTACGCACCGTGTGCAACAAAGCAGTGCAGCGCTGGGAACCTTTGCCGAAAGTCAGTTCATTTACTTGGGCAGCGCCATCAAACTCGTCGGCCCGATTGGTTTGCTGCTGATCATCCATCCGCTGGTAGGCGCCGTTGCCGCGATTGGCCTGCTGGCGATTTGTATTTCCGTTGTGGGTTTTGATCGCGCCATGCTGCGGCTTGCCATCTGCGCGAACGATGCCGAGCGCCGCTACAGTGCAACGCTGGCCGATGCGCTGGGTAATGCGACGACCATGCAGGCGCTGCGCCAGACCCGCCCATTTGTGCGATTGCTGCAACAGCGCGTGGAGGCCTTGGTCGAGCCCTTCAAGCGCATGATCATGATCAATGAGGGCAAATGGTGCGTGGTCGATATTGCAAGCAGGTTACTAAGCTGTTGTCTGGTGGGCTTGTATGCCTGGCTTGCTCTCCGTTCATCGGCAGGAGAAAAGCCGTTGATGTTGGGAGATGTCTACATGGTGTGGGAATACGCGTTACAGGCTGGAACGGTAGTTGCGTCGGTGGCAATGAATTTCCAAGTTTTCGCTACCCAGTACGCGAATTATCAGAGTGCGGATGTCATTCGGGAAATCTCAGTCAGTGAGGTCGACAGGCAGCCAGTGCCACACGTTACTTGGAAACATTGTGAGATCCGTGATGTCTTATTCCGCTTCAAAGGCGAGCGTAGCGTTACCCCTATCCTCACCGATATCCACTTGTCACTGGAGCGCGGCAAGCGTTACGCATTGATAGGCAAAAGCGGGGCGGGAAAGACCACTCTTCTGCGCATCCTTGCGGGGCTGTACGTCGCCGATCAAATCAAACTGGACCGAGGAGATGCGTATCCATCCGCTTCGCCCGCAGACGTGGCGAGGCTGCTGCGCGGCTCCACGACCTTGGTCCCTCAAGAAGTTCAGCTTTTTGAAGCTTCTCTCGCAAGCAACTTGGAAATGTGCGAATCACTCGATGGTCAGCCGGTGTGCGACGATCTTCGGCATGCACTTGAGTTGGCGGTCGTGTCTGAATTTCTATCGCCCGATGCAGATCCGATGCAGGTATTAATCGCCGAGAACGCCTCCAACTGGTCTGGTGGTCAACGCGCGCGCGTTGCGCTGGCACGAGGTATATTGGCCGCACGCGGCAGTTCGATGGTACTGCTCGATGAGCCGACGTCCAATCTTGACGCTCCTACAGAATTGATTGTTTATCGCAACTTATTCAAGCACTTTTCCGATACGTGTTTGATCGCTTCAGTTCATCGGCTAGACCTGCTCAAGTACTTTGACGAGATTTTAGTGCTGGAAAATGGCAGGCTCGTTGCGCAAGGAACAGAGGTTTCATTGGCGGAAAAATCCAAAGAGTATTTGGAGCTGCGTGCGGCGAGTTTGCGTGAATCCAGTTAAAAATATAATCAATAGTTTCAAAAATAGATTGCTGAACCGTGCCAGATACTAAGTTTATAGGATACTCGCCAAATGGATGGGATGCTGAAACGCGCGTTGGTGACGGGCGGTAGTGGCGACATCGGAGGCGCGATATGTAGGCATCTGGCATCTGCTGGATGCCACGTGATTGTTCACGCGGGTCATCATCGTAAGGCCGCCGACGAGGTCGTGGAGGGGATTGTCGCGCAAGGCATGAGTGCTAGTGCAGTGGCTTTCGATGTTACCGATTCGGATGCTGCGCGCAGGTCGATTGACGCTCTGTTGGTCGGTGGCCCTATCCAGATTGTTGTCAATAATGCAGGTGTGCATGATGATGCACCTATGGCGGGCATGTCGTATGCAAGTTGGAAACACGTCATAGATGTCTCGCTGCATGGTTTCTTTCATGTGACTCAGCCTCTTCTTTTGCCGATGGCACGCTCTCGCTGGGGCAGGATAGTCAACGTTTCCAGTGTGGCAGCAATGCTGGGAAATCGTGGACAGGTGAACTATGCAGCTGCGAAGTCTGCATTGCATGGAGCGACTAGGTCGCTAGCGCGAGAAATGGGTGTACACGGAATCACTGCAAATGTCGTTGCGCCAGGTTTGATCTCAGGGAAAATGGCGCAGGATCAGGATTTCACTCCGCAGTACTTGAGGCAAATGACACCTGCCGGCCGCGCTGGTACGCCGGACGAAGTTGCTGCATTGGTGTCTTTTTTATGTTCCGAACTCGCCGGTTACATTAACGGTCAAGTTATCGGCATCAATGGGGGGGTCGTGTAAAGATATCGGTCGCAGGGAATAAAAAAAAACCCCGCCGAGGCGGGGTTTTTAGTCACGCGTACCGGGAGGCGTCGATCAGAACTTGTAGTTGACCGAAGCGGCCAGCACGTCGCCCTTCACCTTATAGCTGCCTGCCAAGCGGTCGCCGGTGGCGCTGCGGGTGTCGCTGGTCGGGTCGCTGGTGAACAGGTGGGTGTAACCGAAGTTGTATTCGGCCTGCTGCGACGGACGCCAGCTCAGACCAAGCGAGACCCACTTGCGGCTCGCATCCGGCACGCGCACGTCGCGATGCTCTGCGGTGGTCGGAGTCTGGTCGTACGCCAGGCCGCCACGCAGGGTCAGGCTCTCGCTCATGCGGTAGTCGGCACCGATCGAGGCGAAGGTGGTGTCGCGGTAGGAGAAGTCCAGCACGCTGTCGGGCTGGTTGGAGGCGAAGTCCACGGTCACCTGGTCGAACTTGCTCCAGGCGGTGCGGGTGACGTCGGCCATGATCGACCACTGCTCGTTCACGTTGTGGGTGAAGCTGGCGGTGGCGCTGGCCGGCAGCTTGACGGTGGCGCGACCCTTGGTGTCGACGAAGGTGCCGGGTGCGGCAACGCTCAGGACTGCCGCAGCCGGACCCGGCACGGTGAAGTCGGCATCGCCATCGGTGATCTTGTGCTCCACTTCCGAGCGGTAGCTGAAGCCGATGTGGGTGTTCTCGTCGATGCTGAACAAGCCGCCCAGGGTGAAGCCCACTTCGGTGCTGTCGCCCTTGATGCGCGAGTAGCCATCGGCATTGCCCGGTGCAAAGCCCGGCACGCGGCGCGCGGCCAGCACGCTGCCGAAGTCGACCGCATTGGCCAGGTCGATATCCAGGCGCTCGGCGAACACCGAGGCACCGAAGGACACGTACGGGTTGACGTCGTAGGAGAACGCGACATTGAAGTCGATCGCCTGCAGCTCGGTCTTGGTGCCGTGGTAGCGGCCGACCCAGTTGCGGTCGTATTCGGTCTTGAAGCCGAACGGCACGGTCAGCGAGGTACCCAAGTGCATGTTGTCGTTCTCGCCGAACGGCACATGGAAATACATCGCCGGGACCGGCGCGATCATGCCGGCGTCGCCGCCATTGCCGCCGGAGACCGGGGCGCCGTTGGCGTAGGTGGCGGTGTCGGGCTGGAACTTGGCCGAGAAGCTGATGGCGCTGACGTCGGCCTGGAACAGGCGACCGTCCAGCTGACGCATGCCGGCCGGGTTGTTGGCGATGATCGAGGCGTCGTCCGGGGCGCTGCCCGAACCTGCGAAGGCGCGGCCAAGACCCTTGGCGCTGTTTTCCTTCAGCTGGAAGGCGGCGCCGTGGGCCTGGCCAACGGCCAGTACGCCGGCAATACCGACGGCCAACAGGGTGGCGCGGCTGAGAGTGGAAGCGGTAGACATAAGGTGGTGCTCTCCGGATAAAGACTGCAGTGGTCGGTACAGCGCCCGCGCCCAGCGCCAGGTGGCTGCTGGGGCGCGCCGGAGACCCCCCCCCGACATACGACGCCGTACGCAGTATACCCACCACAATTAACCGAACAATAACGAGGCACGTTTTGATCGGCTAGACAGGTTAGGGATGGGTTCAGGAGCGTGAACCCGCTAAAGTGCCACTTTCATGTTCGTCTCTCTGCCCTCCCGCAAGAAACCCACCCCGCGCTGGGCAGTGCCGTTGCTGTTCGCAACCGTCTGGCTGGCCTATCTGTGGTCGATCAGCCGGCCAGGCGAAGCGCGCAGTACGCTATGGCTGGACTGGGGCGCGCTGTCTAGCGGCGTGTCCAACTTGGGCGACTGGTGGGCGACGCTGCGCGACGGTAGCGTGCTGCGGCTGTTCACCGCGCTGTTCCTGCATGCCGACTGGTCGCACCTGCTCGGCAACCTGGTGTTCCTGCTGATCTTCGGGCTGCCGGCCGAGCGCATTCTCGGGCCGTGGCGCCTGCTGTTGCTGTTCCTGGTCGGCGGCGCGGCCTCCAACCTGGCGGCGATCTTCGCGATTGGCACGCCGGACCGGGTGATCATCGGTGCCTCGGGCGCGGTGTCGGCATTGATCGGCACCTATCTGGCACTGTTTCCCGGCGCCAAGCTGGGCGTGGTGCTGCCGCTAGGGGTGTTTCTGGAATTCATCCGGGTGCCGGCGCCGTTGCTGATCGGTGCCTGGGCGCTGCTGCAGGTGGTGTTCGCCTACATCGGCCCGGCCTTCGGCATGGTGGCGTGGTCGGCGCATATTGCCGGGTTCGTATTCGGCATCGTCTACGGGCTGTACGTGCGCGCGGCGATCGCGCGGCGACTGCGCAAACGCCACGGGTTCTAGCGCGGCGCCAGTCGGGGCAAGGCGCACCGGGCGCTGTGTTGCGCCGGCCGCGCGCTGCGTCGCTGCACGGTGGCGCGCCTATAATCGCCGCATGTCCAAGCCCCTGTACAAAGTCACCTTCCTCAATCACGGCAAGGTGTACGAGCTCTACGCCCGCCAGGTCACCGGCAGCCATCTGTGGGGCTTCAACCAGATCGGCGAGCTGGTGTTCGACGTGCACGACGGGCTGGTGGTCGATCCCACCGAAGAGCGCCTGCGCGAAGAGTTCGGCAACACCAAGACGCTGCACCTGCCGATGCAGAGCATCGTGCGTATCGAGGAAGTCGAGAAAAAAGGCCAGTCGGTGATCCGCGATGCCACCACCGGCGACAAGGTGGTCACGCCGTTCCCGCTGCCGACCAAGCCGCGCTGATGCGCATCCTGGTGCCCGACGATTACCAGGGCGCCGTGCGTCACCTGCCCTGCCTGCAGCGCCTGCACGGCCACGATGTGCAGGTGCTGGGCGCGCTGGCCACCGACCCCAACGAATGGGCCGAGCGGCTGGTCGAAGCCGATGCGCTGGTGCTGATCCGCGAACGCACCCGCGTGGACGCCACGCTGCTGCGGCGATTGCCGCGACTCAGGTTGATCAGCCAGACCGGCCGGGTCGGCGCGCATGTGGATGTGGCCGCGTGCACCGAGTTCGGGGTGGCGGTGGCCGAAGGCGTCGGTTCGCCGGTGGCGCCAGCCGAACTGACCTGGGCGCTGATCCTGTCGGCCAGCCGGCGCCTGAGCGAGTACCAGCGCGCGCTGCATCAGGGCCGCTGGCAGGCGCTGGGCGATCCCGGCCTGGGGCGCGCGTTGCATGGGCGCACGCTGGGTATCTGGAGTTATGGGCGGATCGGCCAGCGCGTGGCCGGCTTCGGGCGTGCGTTCGGCATGCAGGTGCTGGTGTGGGGCGGCGAGGCCTCGTGCGCGCAGGCTGCGCGCGATGGCTTCGACGTTGCCGCCAGCCGGCAGGACCTGTTCGAACGCAGCGATGTGCTGTCGCTGCATCGGCGCCTGACCGCGCAGACCCGCCACCAGATCAGCGCGCAGGATCTGGCGTGGATGCGCCCGGATGCGTTGCTGGTCAACACCAGCCGCGCCG
This sequence comes from Xanthomonas sp. CFBP 8152, assembly GCF_014199025.1. Classification (NCBI taxonomy): domain Bacteria; kingdom Pseudomonadati; phylum Pseudomonadota; class Gammaproteobacteria; order Lysobacterales; family Lysobacteraceae; genus Xanthomonas; species Xanthomonas sp. CFBP 8152. The sequence continues at coordinate 235,678 of NZ_JACHNO010000004.1, read as the reverse complement.
AGCTGATCGCGCCCGGCGCATTGCTGGCCGCGCTGGATGCGGGCCGGCCGGCGCAGGCGGCGGTGGATGTATTCGAGCGTGAGCCGGTGCTGGATCCGCGCGACCCGCTGCTGCAGCATCCGCGCGTGCTGGCGACGCCACATCTGGGCTACGTGGAACGCGACAGCTATGCGCAGTACTTCGAAGCGGCGTTCGACAACGTGCTGGCGTTTGCCGCCGGTACGCCGCGCAACCTGGTCAATCCCGAGGCGTTGGCGATTGCGCGATAGCGCGTGTTTGAAGAAGGGGTGATCGCGCGATCGGCGAGGCTTGTCGCGACCGGGGTCGCTCCTACAAACGCCTCGGGGTCCAAACCCGCCGGCGCTGTGGTGGCCGGGTGATCCAGGGATGCGTGCAGGTGGCGTGGCAGTGCCGACGCGTCTCGATCGGGCCTGGCGCGCAGCGGGGGATTCACCCGCTGCGCTGTGGCCGGCTTACTTGACCGGTTCGGCCGGCGCAGGCGCGGCCGGTTCCGCCGGCGGCGCAGGCTTGGCCTTCTCAGCCGGTTCGCTCGGCTTGTCGGCAGGCTTGGGCTTGTCGGTCGCTGCCGGGCGCGCGGCCGGCTTTGGCTCGGCTGCGGTCCTGGCGGCCTTGGCCTTCTGCGCTGCCTGCGCCTTGGCCTTGAGCGCGGCTTGCGCCTTGGCCGCCGAGCCGGGCTGCTTGAGCTCGGCCAGCGCGGAGGCGATCGGACCATCGCCCGGCAGGACGTCGCCGGCTGTGTAGCCCTCCTCGCCTTCTGCATCGCCACGCAGATGGCCCGGCAGCGTGGCTTCGCTGAAGTCGGTCAGGCTGGCCGGCACGTCGGCGTCGCCCGGTTGCGGTTCCGGGGTGAGCAGCACTTCCGGCACGATGCCGCTGGCCTGGATCGACTTGCCGCTGGGGGTGTAATAGCGCGCGGTGGTCAGCTTGACCGAGTCGCCGTTGTCCAGCGGCAGCACGGTCTGCACCGAGCCCTTGCCGAAGGTGCGGCTGCCGATGATGCGCGCACGCTGGTTGTCGCGCAGCGCCCCGGCCAGCACTTCCGAGGCGCTGGCCGAGCCGGCGTCCACCAGCACCACCACCGGCGCGCCGCCGAGCAGATCGCCCGGGGTGGCATCGAACTTGGCATCGCTGATGGAGATGCGCCCTCGCGTGCTGACGATGTTGCCCTTGTCGAGCAGGTCGTCGGCCACCTGCACTGCCGAGGTCAGCAGGCCGCCCGGGTTGCTGCGCAGGTCCAGCACCAGCCCGCGCAACTTGCCGCCGGCCTGCAGCTGCTTGAGGTTCTTCTGGAAGTCGGCACCGGTGTCGGCCTGGAAGGTGCTGATGCGGATGTAGCCATAGCCCGGTTCCAGCAGCCTGCTGCGCACGCTGGCCACGCGGATGGTCTCGCGCTGCAGGGTCACATCGAACGGTTTGGGCGCCTTGTCGCGCACGATGGTCAGCACGACCTTGCTGCCGGATTCGCCGCGCAGCGGTTCCATCGCCTTGCTGGCGTCGATCGGCTTGCCGTCGATGGCCACGATGACGTCGCCGGCGCGGATGCCGGCGCGCGCGGCCGGGGTGTCGTCGATCGGCGCGATCACCTTGAGCGTGTTGTCCTGCTGCTGCAGCAATTCCACGCCAATGCCGTCATAGGCGCCGGTTGCCTGCTCGTCGAAGGCTTCGGCATCTTCCTTGTCGAAGTAAGTGCTGTGTGGGTCCAGATCCGAGAGCAGGCCGCGCACCGCGGCGTGCATCAGCTTCTTGTCTTCGACCGGATCGACGTAGGCCTGCTTGACCGCGTTGTACACCGCCACGAAACGGCGGATCTCATCCAGCGGTACCTTGGAGACGGCGGCTTCGTTGGCTTCCGGGTCGTCCGCAGTGGTCTGGGCGGCGGCGGGACTGGCTTTCTGCGCCCAACCGGGTGAGGCGAACAACGCCAGCGACAGGGCAACGGACAGGACGGCTACGCGCATGAAGCACTCCGACAAAGAGATGAGACGCCCCGCAACGGAGCGATTTGGATTATGCGCGAAGCCGCGGTAAATCCGCGTTGACTTGGCAAGGCAAGGGGTGGAGCCGGTCATGCACCGGCACGCACGCGGCGTGCGCCGCACTCAGCGCCGCTGCAACCAGCTCGACGGATCCACCGGCTGCCCGTTGCGGCGCAGTTCGAAGTACAGCGCCGGCACACCCTGCCCGCCCGAGCTGCCGACCTTGGCCACCGCTTCGCCGCGCTTGATCGACGCGCCGGCATCGCGCAACAGCGTGTCGTTGTGCGCGTACAGGCTCATGTAGCCGTTGCCGTGGTCCACGATCAGGATCATGCCGTAGCCGGTCATCCAGTCGGAGAACACCACCGTGCCGTCGGCCACTGCGGTGACGGTGCTGCCCTTGGGCGCGCCGATCAGCACGCCCTTGCTGGTGTGGCCGTCCGGCAAGGTGGCGTTGAAGCGCGCCAGCAGGTTGCCCGACACCGGCCAGCTCAGGCCGCCGACCTTGGGTGCCGGCGCGCTGGCGATGACCTTGGGCGGGGTCTTGCCGGGACGCTCTAGGCGCTCGGTCTTGCCGCGTTTTGCCTGCGCGGCGGCTTCGGCGGCGGCGCGTTTGGCGGCCGCGCGGCGTTCGGCCTCGGCCTTGGCGGCGGCCGCACGCAGATTGGCGAGCAGCTGCTCCAGCGACCTGGCGTCCTGGCCCAGGGCTTTCTCGCGCTCGGCGCGCTGTTTGTAGCGGTCGTCCAGCTGCGCAACGGTCGCCGCCTGCTGCGAGCGATCCTTCTGCAGCAACGCGGCCTGCGCCTTCTGCTGCGCACGCGCCGCATCCAGTATCTGGCGACGGTTGGCGATGTCCTGCTCCACCTTCGCCAGCGCATCCAGCTGCGTGGCCAGCGCCTGGATGCGTTGCGCGCGCGTGTTCTGCACGTAGCGATGATCGGCCAGCATGCGCGTGGCATTGCCCACGGTGTCCTGCGACAACAGCACCTTCAACGGCGCGTTGCGGCCGACCTGATCGGCCGCCCGCAACAAGGCGGCCAGCTGCACGCGCTGGTTCTGCAGGCCGCGCTGCAGCTGCGCACGGTCCTGCTGCAGCGTGCCCAGATGTTGTTCCTGCTCGCGCATCGCCGATTCGGTCTCGCTCAACGCACGCGAGGTCTTGGCCACCTTCTCATCGGCCTGGCGCAGCTGCTGGGCGGCATTGCCGCGCTTGCCTTCCAGTGCGCGGCGGTCGGCGCTGATGGTCTTGAGTTCGTCGCGCAGCTGCTGCAGTTTGCGCTCGGCCTCGCGCTGGCTTTGCGCACCGGCACCGGCGCTGCCCAGCAGCGCGCAGGCCAGCACGGTCGCCGCCAGCCACGCGCGGGAGCGGCCGGTGGCGGGGGCAGAGGGCAGGCGCGATCGCGGGGCGGGCGACAGGGGCAACGAAAGGTCCAGTGACTTCAGGCAGGTGCGCGATTGTAGCCAAGCATGGTGTGATCGCCGCCACGCCCAAGACAGCCGCCGCCGCGCAAGGTTCAGCATGAAGCCCCAGCATCTTCTTCTGGCACTCTCCCTGGTCTGCGCAAGCGCCTGGGCCGACGAGGACATCAGCAAGGTCAACGGCCGCATCAGCGCCGAGGCCGGCAAGGTTTATGGCGGGCTGGACACCGTCAACGGCTCCATCGAGGTCGGCGCCGGCGCGCAGACCCGGAAGGTGGAAACGGTCAACGGCAGCATCCAGATCGGCGACAACGCCCGCACCGGCGATGTCTCCACGGTCAATGGCGCGATCACGCTGGGCCAGAAGGTGGTGGTGTCCGGCGGGCTGGAGACGGTCAACGGCAGCGTGCTGGTGGAACGCGGCAGCCGCATCAGCGGCGGCGTGGAAACCGTCAATGGCAGTATCGGCCTGGTGGAAACCGAGCTCGGTAAGGGCATCGAGACCGTCAACGGCGACATTACCGTCGGGGTGCGCTCGCATGTGCATGGCGGGATCGAGGTCACCAAGCCGAACTTCAGCCTTTCGTTCAAGCCTGCGCGCAAGCCGCGTGTGGTGATCGGCCCGGAAGCGGTGGTCGAAGGGCCGCTGGAGTTCGAGCGCGAGGTCAGCCTGTACGTGCATCGCACTGCGAAGATCGGTGCCGTCACCGGCGCCACCGCGCGCAGCTTCGACAGCGACGTGGCGCCCAAGGACTGACGCGCTCACCACGGGGCCAGCGCCTAGAATCGGGGGACCTTCGCCGCACGAGGAGTCCCGATGCCCCGCAAGATCCTGTTGTGCCTGGCCGCCACGCTAGCCCTGGCCGGCTGCAAGCGTGAACCCGCCGATGCGCCGAGCGTGCCCGCCGCGCAGGCGCCGGCCGACAGTGCGCCGAGCGCGCCGGTCAGTCGCCACGCCTTCTCGCCGGAGCTGACCGGCGGCGACTTCGCCGAGCTGGTCAAAACGTTGGCCTCGGACGAATTCGAAGGACGCGGCCCCGGCACGCCGGGCGAAGAGAAAACCGTCACCTATATCCGCGATCAGATGCAGCGCATCGGCCTGCAGCCGGGCAACGGCGACAGCTGGTTCCAGGACGTGCCGATGGTGGAAACCACCGCCGATGCGGCCACCGCGCCGACCCTGCGCAGCGGCGAACAGACCCGCACCCTGGCTTTCGGCACCGACATCGTGGTCGGCACCCGCACCGGCCAGGCCGAGGTCAAGCTGGACAACAGCGAGCTGGTATTCGTCGGCTACGGCGTGGATGCGCCCGAACAACAGTGGAACGATTACGCCGGCCAGGACTGGAAGGGCAAGACGGTGGTGATGTTCGTCAACGACCCGGGCTTCCACACCGGCGATGCCAAGCTGTTCGACGGCAAGCGCATGACCTACTACGGGCGCTGGACCTACAAGTTCGAGGAAGCCGCCCGCAAGGGCGCGGCCGCCGCGCTGATCGTGCACGACACCCCGGGCGCCAGCTATGGCTGGGACGTGGTCAAGAACTCCTGGGCTGGCCCGCAATACGACCTGCCGGCCAAGGACGATCCCGATCCGCGCCTGCCGGTGCAGGGCTGGATCAGCGCCGAGACCGCCAAGCAGTTGTTCGCCAATGCCGGGCTGGATCTGGCGCAGGCCTACAAGGACGCCAGCAAGCGCGGCTTCAGGCCGGTGCCGTTGCAGGCCAGCTGGTCGGTGGACCTGAAGAGCACGATCGCGGAGAAATCCTCGCGCAACGTCGTCGGCGTGCTGCCGGGCACCAGCCACGCCGACGAGGCGGTGTTGTATATGGCGCACTGGGATCATCTGGGCAAGCATCCGGGCGAGAGTGGCGACAACATCTATAACGGCGCGGTGGACAACGCCACCGGCGTGGCCGGCATTCTCGAAATTGCCGACGCGTTCGCGCATCAGGATCCCAAGCCGGCACGTTCGGTCGTGTTCGTGGCGGTGACGCTGGAAGAGTCCGGCCTGCTCGGTTCCAAGTACTACGTGGCCAACCCGAGCTTTCCGCTGGACAAGATCGCGGCGGTGGTCAACCTGGATGCGATGTCGGTGGCCGGGCGCGCACGCGATGTCACCGTGGTGGGCATGGGCAGTTCGGAGCTGGAGGACATCCTCAAGCCGATCGCCGCGATGCAGGGCCGCACCCTGCACGCCGAAGCCACGCCGCAAAGCGGCTCGTATTTCCGCTCGGATCACTTCAACTTCGCCAAGGCCGGCGTGCCGGCACTGTATGCCGATGGCGGCGAAGACCTGCGCCAGGGCGGTACGGCGGCCGGGCGTGCGGCCGCCGAAGACTACGGGCGCAATCGCTATCACGCTCCTGGCGACGAGTACGATGCGGCCAGCTGGAAGCTCGACGGCACCATCGAAGACCTGCAGGCGGTGTATGGCGTGGGCAAGGAGGTGGCTGCCGGCGAGCGTTGGCCCAACTGGTATGCCGGCAACCCGTTCAAGGCTGCGCGCGATCGCATGATGGCCGGCAAGCCCCCTGCGGGCGCCGCGGTAGCGGCGCCTGAGGCCGGGAAAGACGCCGCTGCCGCGGACAAAAAGGCAACACCGGCGCGTTGACCGGGCTCGGAACCGTCTGCGATGTCATACAGTTGATACATGACATCGTGGTGCGGTCTGCAGGATGCGGTGCAGCGGCAAGCCTGCACGGTGCGATCAACGCAAAGGGCCTCCTGTTGGAGGCCCTTTGCGTCAACTCGTCCTGGCCGTGCCAGTTGCGCACGAGCTCATGATTGGTGTCGATATACAGCGTCGATGCGCTGCGCAATGCTTTCAAGCGTGCTGCCGACAATGCGTTGCCGGCAACGTAGCGGCACTGGCGGCACGCCATCGACTCCGAGGCGCGTTGATCAATCGTTATCCACGCTGACCACGTGCCCGTCTTCCGGATCGACATGCAGATCCACCTTCTGCCCGCCACGTTGCTCGGCATCGGCTTTCCACAAGCCGTCTTCGAACTTGAGGTCGTGCACATTGGAGTAGCCGCCGGTCGACAACGCGGCGCGGATATCGGCCTCGCTCAGTTTGGAGGTGGTCTGGTCGCCATAGACGCGGCCGGTCACCGGATCGATACGCACATCCACGTCCTTGCCGTCGCCGCTGCGTGCGTCGGCGGTCCACACGCCATGTTCGAACTTGACGTCGTGCACCTTGGTATAGCCCTTGCCGGTCAGCATGCTGGTGACCTCGCGGGAGGTCAGCGCCTTGGCCGGCCTGTCGGCGGCGGCCTGCGCAAATGCGCCCTGCGCTGCCAATGCAAGTGCGCCGATCAGCGCGGTCTTCATCAGTCGATGTGCCATGTGATGCTCCTGCAGTGAAGTGCGCTCATGCTGGACGCGGCTTTATCGCTGCCAGGTGAATAACCGTTGGAAGCCGCGGCAAAAGTTCAGTGAGCTCAAGCTTTGGTGATGATGCGCTTGGGGTGCGTCTGATGGCGTACGTACGTTCATCAACGGGCTGCGCGCTGTATCGCGGTGCAAGGGACGCCCAGTGTGCCCTGGAGCGACATAAACGTTGTCACATCGAGACTGTGTTGTTCGGCCTGTCATCCAACTGATAGCCAGTACGAAAGACGCGAAAAAAGCGAGCTGCCTTGCGGCGGCTCGCTTGACTCAATCCATCTGCCTCACATTACGGAATGGCGCGTGTGGCGCGCACGGCCTGCGGCGAGAGGATGGACATCTGCGGCTTGTCGGTGCCGTCCTTGTAGGGATGCACGCTGTACTGATAACTGACGTTCCACCACGAACCGGCAGCCCACCACGTCCAGCCTGCCCAGACATCCGCATTGGCATCGATGTAGCGGAGCATGCCGCGCAGCGCTTCATTGCAGACGGGGTTGTTGGCGGTGCCGAATTCGCCCAGAAACCCGCGTCTATGGTTGATGCGCAACCACTCGGTGAAACTGCGCAGACGCTCGACACCGATGGTGGTACTAACGCAGACATTGGTGGTGCCGCTGGAATCGGCATCCAGGTACTGATGCACTTCGAACGCGTAGCGATTGAGCGGATCGTAGATCGAAACCAATGCGGTTGCGTTGGAATAGCCATCGTTGGTGGGCGAGTACCAGCTGTGCGCACCGGTCCACAATGCGCCGGGCACCAGAATCAGATTGTTCGCACCGGTGGCACGGATCGCATTGATGCCTGCCTGTGCAGTTGCAGCCCAAGCACTGGCCGAGACGCCATTGGGCTCATTCATCAACCCGAAGATCACGGCATTGTCGCTGGGAAACGCCAGCGCAAGGCGGCGCCACAAATCGGCGAACGTGGCGATCGGCACTTCGTCGCCACCGACCTTGTAACCGTAGTATTTGCCGTAGTTGTGGATGTCCAGCACCAGATACATGCCCGATGCCTTGGCGCGTGCCACGGCTTGCTGCACCAGGGCCAACTGGGCCGGATCCAGTTCGCCGCGCGCACTTGGTTGCAGGCGTTCCCACAACACCGGCAAGCGGATCGTGTTCATGCCGACGCCGGCGAAATAGGTGTAATCGCCGGCCGAGGCATACATATAGTCCTTATTGAGGACGCCGGGTTTTTTGGACGATGCGAATTCGGCCCCGGATAAATTGACGCCGGCATACGTCAGTACGCGCGTTTGCGCATAGACGGGTGCGATTGTGGCGAACAGGATGCAGAGCAGGATGCAGTGGAAAACGGTGCGCAGCGTTTGAGAGACAGCAGACATAAACAGCTCCTTCGACGACGGGGATGGTGTGTCGCAGCGGTTTGCGTGCAATCCGCGCGAGGTGCGCCACACCTGTCGTCATCAATGCATCTGTCGTGCCTAAACACCCAGCACATCGGATGTGAACTAAATGTGTAGGTTGAGTCGCAGTCACTTTTCACAGCGATCACGTTCTGGAACAGAACGCTATGACGCACCGCGGTTGCGCACGCTTATCGACCCGCCATCGCACGCATGGGGGCTGTCGAGAAATCGGCGAATGGATGCGCTCGCCGTCAAGGGTGCGACGTCGGATCACTGACGCTGCACGCTGTTGCGCGCGCTGCGTGCTGGCGTTCTTACTGGTGAGGACTGTGCTCATCGCGGGCGGACACGGCCGTTGCCTCGCATGTGTGCGGACTGCGTGGACATGCCAACTGGATGTTTGCGCCAGCAGCTCCGACGGTTGCCCGTCGCGCGCTGCTGGCTCCGTTTAGTGGGTGATTCGCTTTGCGCGCGCGCTCAAGATCGACATCTGCGGCTTGTCGCGGCCCTGCGCATCGGGCTGCACGTTGAAGGGGTAGGCCCGGTTCCACCACGCGCCGGCGGCCCACCACGTCCAGCCCGCCCAGACGTCGCGGTTGGTCTCCAGATACCCCAGCATGCCGTTGAGTGCGCTGTTGCAGGTGGCGTTGTTGCCGGTGCCGAACTCGCCAAGAAAGCCCTGCTTGTGATTGATGCGCAGCCACTGGGTGAAACTGCGCAGGCGGTCGGCACCGGCGGTGCTGCTGGCACACCCGGCGCTGGTGCCGCTGGAGTCCGTATCCAGGTACTGATGCACTTCGATGGCGTAGCGATTGAGCGGGTCGCGAATGGAGGCCAGCGCCACTGCGTTGGATTGTCCGGCAACGGTGGAATACCAGCTGTGCGCGCCACTCCATAGCGCGCCCGGCACCAGGATCAGATTGTTGGCGCCGGTCTTGCGGATGGTGTCGATCGATGCCTGCGCCGCGTTGGCCCAGGATTGCGGATTGATGTCGTAAGGCTCGTTCATCAGCCCGAAGATCACGCTGTTGTCGTTCTTGAAGGCGATCGCCAGGCGTCGCCACAGATCGTTGAAGGTGCTGATCGGCACGCGCGCGCTGCCGATCTTGTTGCCGTAATACCTGGCATAGTTATGGATATCCAGGATCAGGTAGACCTTGGCGGCCTTGGCGTTGAGCACGGCCTGGCGGATCAGCGCCAGCTGCGCTGCATCCAGCTCGCCGCCGGCCTTGGGCTGCAGGCGTTCCCACAGGACGGGCAGCCGAACGATGTTCATGTGTTTGCCGGCAAAGTAGCGGTAATCGCTGGCGGCCGGATATAGGTAGTCGACGTTGAGCACCCCGGGCTTTTGCGAGGATTTGATTTCGGCACCGGAAAGATTGACCCCTGCATACTTCAGGCGGTTCTGTGCATGTGCGAACGGCACGCCTGCAAGCAGTACTATGACAAGCAGCAGCAATGACAACGCACGGCTGGACAGCCGGCGCGCCGGAGTGGGGGAGGGCATCATTGGGTGACTCCTGAAACAGTCGCGGGGGAGATGCATTGCCCTGGCGTGGACATGCCACGTGCATGACGACACTGCATTGCGTTCACCCTAATCGCATCTGAACATTCAAACTACGAATGCGAGATATCACTTAATCCGAGCTGTGAACGACTTCGCAGTTATTGCCGAACATGCGCAGGCATGGTTGTGGTGAAGCAACACCGTGCGGTCACTCGCGTTGCGTGTCGGCCGTCATCTGCGCCGGATCGCTGCGGACATATCGGGGGCCGGCATCCCTGGAGAATGCTGTCGTGCGACCGCAACGCTGCAGGTCGATGGCGTCGCGTACTCGGCAGCGATGGGCATCGGAACTGCGATGCGCTGCCCTGCGCAGGGCACTGGTCAGAACGCAACCCGCCGCATGCGCAGTCGCAACTGTGTTGCCGTATCACCGCGCCCGCGCATGCAAACGTCACCTGGTGTGATTGCGGAACTTCGGCGCTTGCATGTGCGGTACGCGATGGTTGTGGGCTGCGTCATGCTTTCCGGCAGCGGGCGGCCAATACGTCTGCGACAGGCAGATGGGATTGCGGTTGCGCTGTCTGCAATCGTTGGCCGATGTCATTGCTGAGACGTTGCAGGACAGGGAGGATGGAGCGAAAAAAAACGGTGGCCGCAGCACTAGCTGCGCCCACCGTAATCGATTCGCCCGTGCGGATTACTTGGTCGCGCGGCGGGCGTACTTGCTCAGAATCGCCATCTGCGGCTTGTCGCTGCCGTCCTTGCCCGGCTGGACGGTGAAGAAGTACTCCGGCTTCCACCATGCGCCAGCGGCCCACCAGGTCCAACCCAGCCACACGTCGCTATTGTTTTCGATATAGCTCAGCATGCCTTCCAGCGCCTGGTCGCAGACCGGATTGTTGGCGGTGCCGAACTCGCCCAGAAAGCCCTTTTGCTTGTTCTCGCGCAGCCACGCGGTAAAGCCGCGCAGCTTTTCTTCGCCAACCGTGGCGCTGGTGCACACCGGCTTGGTGCCGCTGTAATCGTTGTCCAGATACTGATGCGCCTCAAAGGCCAGGTTGTTGCCCGGGTCCTTGAGAATCTCCAAGGCCTTGGCGTTGGAGACGCCATAGTTGGAACTGCGCCAGCTGTGCGCGCCACTGTAGGCGGTGCCCGGCACCAGAATCAGGTTCCTGGCGCCGGTCTTGCGGATCGCGTTGATCGCGCCTTGCGCCGCGCTTGCCCAATCGGTGGCGGAAATGCCGTTGGGCTCATTCATTAGCCCGAAGATCACCGACCTGTCGTCCTTGAATTCGAGCGCCAGCCGGCGCCACAGATCCGCCACCGCGGCTGTGGGCACCTCGCTGCTGCCGATGCGCTTGCCGTTGTACTTGGCGTAGTTGTGCACATCCAGGATCAGGTACTGCTTGTTGGCCTTGGCCGCAGCCACCGACTTTTTCAGCAACGCCAATTGCGCCGGATCCAGATTGCCGCTGAGCTGTGGCTGCAGGCGCTCCCACAGGAACGGCAGGCGAATCGTATTCATGCCCTTGCCGGCGAAGTAACTGAAATCCGACGCGGCCGGGTAGGTGTAGTCCTTGAACAGGGTGCCGGGTTTCTTGCGCGAGTTGAATTCGGCGCCGGACAGATTGACGCCGACATACTTCAGGCCACTGGACTCCTTTCCGGGGCGGGCAGGCTCCTTGGCGTGCGCCAGCGGCATTGCAGCCAGCAAGACCAGTGCGAGTGCAGCACTCCGCAGGGATGTGACATGGGGGGGAGAGCGGAACATGGAAGCCTCCTTCGGCATCGACGTAGGCGGCCGCAGGGGGAGGGCACGGCCAGCAGGGATGGTGCAGGGCAGGACGGTGGTGGATCAGCGTAGAAGCTCTCGCGTTAGCGCGCCATTCACGCCAGCGAACGCGGATTTGATCATGCGCAAACACCTGCAGGGCGCACCATGCCGCTTTGGTCATGTCCGCAACCCGACAGGCAAGATGCACTGTCGCAGGAGCGCGACAGGCGCCTGTCTTAAGCTAGAGCCACTTATTCTTTAGTCTTCCGCACTGTCGCGGGGGACGTCACTTCCTGGAGTCTCCCCATGAGCCAAGCCCACGCCTACGCCGCCCAAACCGCCGATCAACCGCTTGCACCGTTCGTGTTCGAACGACGCGCCCCAGGCCCCAACGATGTGCAGATCGATATCGCCTACTGCGGCGTGTGTCACTCGGATCTGCATACCGCACGCAACGAATGGCACAGCACGCGCTACCCGTCGGTGCCCGGCCACGAGATCGTCGGCCGCGTCACCGCAGTCGGCGATGCGGTCGCCGGCTTCAAGGTCGGCGATCTGGCCGGTGTCGGCTGCATGGTCGACAGCTGCCGCAACTGCGCGTCCTGCCAGGAAGGCGAAGAACAGTATTGCGAGCAGGGCTTCACCGGTACCTATAACGGCCCGATGTTCGGTGGCGGCGAGAATACCTACGGTGGCTATTCGGACCACATCGTGGTCGACCAGAAGTACGTGCTGCGCATCTCGCACAGCGACAACCTGGCTGCAGTCGCCCCGCTGCTGTGCGCCGGCATTACCACCTATTCGCCGCTGGCGCACTGGAAGGTCGGTCCCGGTCAGAAGGTGGGCGTGGTCGGTCTGGGCGGTCTGGGCCACATGGCGGTGAAGATCGCCAAGGCGATGGGTGCCACGGTCGTGCTGTTCACCACCTCCGAGAGCAAGCGCGCCGATGCGCTGCGCCTGGGCGCCAGCGAAGTGGTGGTGTCCAGGGACGAGGCGCAGATGGCCGCGCAGACCAACACGCTGGACTTCATCCTCAACACCGTCGCCGCGCCCCACAACCTGGACCCGTTCCTCAATGCGCTCAAGCGCGACGGCGCGATGGTGCTGGTGGGCGTGCCTGAGGAATCGCATCCTTCGCCGAGCGTGTTCAATCTGGTAATGAAGCGCCGCACCCTGGCCGGTTCGTTGATCGGCGGTATCCGCCAGACCCAGGAAATGCTGGATTTCTGTGCCAAGCACAACATCGTCTCGGACATCGAAACCATCCGCGCCGACCAGATCAACGAGGCCTACGAACGCATGCTCAATAGCGATGTGAAGTACCGCTTCGTGATCGACATGGCCACGCTGGACAAGGCGGCCTGATGGCCTGGCCTGCAGCCCTGCCACAGGGCTGCAGGCCGATCGCCTGTACTGCGGTCGGCCCAGGCGATGCCGCATGGAATGCATCGCCTGGGTTTTCGAACGGCAGTGCATGGTGGTGTTACTGCACGACGTCAGTCGTGTAAATCGGATCAGCAGCGGAGCGGCACGGCCTGCATGGATGGCCCGCTACGCGGACACCGGGGAGGCGTGCAGCTTGCCGACCACAGGCAATGTACTGCGCGGGCGACGCACAGGCATCGGTGCGGAGAACAGCAGGTTCAGTGCGGGCAGGCGGCCCGGTGCGCGCAGCAGGCACAGCACGGCCGGCACCAGCACGCCGATGCCCAACAAGGCGAAGAACAGTACCGTCCCCTCATCGATCCAGCGCGGCAGCAGGTAGGCCAGCACGATGAACGGCGGAAAGTGGCTCAGATAGAACACCACCGAATTGCGGCCCACATAGCGGACCGCCTGCGCGGCCGGCTGCCGGTTTGCCCACGTCGCCACGGCGATCAGCAGTGGCAGCGCGATCAGCACCAGCGGCAGGTAGCCGATCCAGATGCTGTGCAGCGTGGTGAGATTGGCGATCAGCACGATGGCGCACAGGCTCAGGCACGACAGCGGCCACATCCAGCGCGGCGCCTGCCGTAGCAGCGCCGGCACCCGGCCGGCCAGCAGCGTGCCGAGGTAGAAGAACGCAAAGTAATAGAACGGATCGGCGCCCTGACGCAGCAGCGGACCCAGGCAGACCGAGCCCAGCACGGTGGCGGCCAGGACCAACGGCGCCGGCAGCCGGCGCAGCAACGGCATCAGCACCAGAAACACGAACAGGTAGAACAGGAACCAGGTCAGCGCCACGTTGCCGACCGCGATCTTGCCCAGATCCAGCCAGGCGATCGGCTCGGCCTTGGCCAGCACCGAGCCTGCCTCGCGCAGGGCGAAGATCAGCACCGACCAGAGCAGGTAGGGATACAGCACATGCCGCAGCTTGCCGCCGAGGTAGGGCGCGATGCCCTTGTCCAGCCCGCGCGCCACGAACAGGCCCGAGAGCAGGAACATCAGTTGCATGCGCAGCGGCGCCAGCGAGCGATTGAGGCGTTCGATCGACAGCATCAGTGCGCTGCTTTCTTCAGCGGCGCCGCCGCGCAGTTCCGGATAGGCATCGAAGGCGAAGCCATAGGCATGCAGCACGATCACCATCAACACGCTGGCACCGCGGAGCCAGTCCACCCAGTCGTCGCGTCCGTGTTGGCCGGTAGTGAGTTGCTGTGTCATGAGGTTGCTTCCTTGGTAAGGCCCACGGCTTCGCCGCCGCGTGGCGCGGCGACAGGTGAATGAGGTCTAGGGAGTCCGCGGCGTTGCGCGCACCCGGGACGGACCGACTTCCATCGCTACCGAGTACGTTCGGTTCGGCGCAGGGCGTCCTGCGCATCGGTGGTGATGCGGGGGATCGCGTTAGACAGCGACAGTCGATATGTGACTTAAATCACACTTTGCAGACAGGTGCAATCGTTGAGGCTGCAGATCGATGCAGCCCTGCCTGCATGCCGATTGCAGGCTCGAGCGTGCGTACAGCGGGCTCGCATGGCGGATAGGCGTTTGTGTTTGCTGACGTTGTCAGGCGCAGCGCATGCTCGGCGCGGTGTCGGTCGCGGCGCAAGCTTGCGTGTCTCGTCGCGCGTTCCGGGTCGGATAAGACACGACCTGCGGCTGCGATGTTGCCTTCGCACCGGAAGGCGTCTGGCCTGCGTGGCAGGCAGGTAGAGCCCAGGGACTTGAGCCAGGCGAGGGTTCTTCGTCGCCCGCGCGGGCGTTTTCCGCGCGGTGGATGCGCTGCATCGGGCAGCGTCATGCGGCCTGGTCGCCCATGCAGCGTGCGGATTGCGCGCACGCGAGGACGCAGCCAGCGGTGGGCCCGAGCCCACGCGCTGGTCCGCACTCAGGCCGCGGCCGGTTCCTTGACCTGCGCCTTGACGCCGAGCAGCTGCACGATACTGCCGGCTGCATCGCGGCCTTCGGCCACGGCGGTGACCACCAGGTCGGCGCCGCGCACGCAGTCGCCACCGGCGAACAGGCGTGGGTTGCTGGTCTGGTAGGGCAGGCGGCCGTTATCGTCGGCCGGTGCGACGATGCGGCCGTTGCTGCCGGCTTGCACGCCCTGCGATGCCAGCCAGTCGGGCAGGGTCGGCGAGAAGCCGAACGCGATGATCACCACGTCCGCTTCCAGCAGCGATTCGCTACCTTCCACCGGTACCGCGTTGCGACGCCCGCTGGCATCGGGTTCGCCGAGCCGGGTTTCCATCACGGTCACGCCGATCGCCTCGTCGTCGGCGCCGGATTCGATCGACAGCGGCTGACGGTTGAACAAGAAGCGCACGCCTTCCTCGCGCGCGTTGGCGACCTCGCGTGCCGAGCCCGGCATGCTGGCCTCGTCGCGCCGGTACGCGCAGGTGACCTTGGCCGCGCCCAGGCGGATCGCGCTGCGCACGCAGTCCATGCCGGTGTCGCCGCCGCCCAGCACCACCACGCGCTTGCCGTTGAGATCGGGCAGCGCCATCTGGTCTTCCCAGCCGGCGATCGGCCGGCCGTGCGGGTCGTTGCCGCTGACGATGCGGCTGTTCTGCACCAGGAACGGCAGCGCCGGCAGCACGTTCTTCAGGTCCTGCCCGGGCAGCCCGCCATCGGTGTAGCGGTAGGCACCGGTGCCCAGGAACACCGCATCGAACTCGCCCAGCAACTGCTCGATGCTGACGTCCTTGCCGATCTCCACGCCCAGGCGGAACTGCACGCCCATGCCTTCGAGGATCTCGCGGCGCTTGCCGATCACCGACTTGTCCAGCTTGAAGCTGGGAATGCCGAACTGCAGCAGGCCGCCGATCTGCTCGTAGCGGTCGTAGACCACCGTCTCGATGCCTGCACGCACCAACCGGTCCGCGCAGGACAGGCCGGCCGGGCCGGCGCCGATCACCGCCACCCGCCAGCCGCTCGGCTGCACGTTGCCCAGGTCCGGGCGCCAGCCCATCTTGAAGGCGGTATCGACGATGTATTTTTCCACCGCGCCGATGGTGACCGCGCCGAATTCCTCCAGCGTGCAGCTGCCCTCGCACAGGCGGTCCTGCGGACACACCCGCCCGCATACCTCCGGCAGCGGATTGGTGGAATGGCACAGTGCGGCGGCTTCTTCGATGCGGTTTTCCTGCACCAGCTGCAGCCACTGCGGGATCGCGTTGTGCACCGGGCATTTCCAGCTGCAGTACGGGTTGCCGCAGTCCAGGCAACGGCCGGACTGGTACTGCGCGTCGGCCTTGTCGAACTTGCCGTACAACTCGCCCCAGTCACCGGACGTACGCAGCTCCACCGGAATGCGCGTGGGCATGGTCCGGGGCAGGTCGAGGAATTGGAAGGCTTGCTTGCGGCTCATAGGGCGGGAATCGGGAATGGGGAATGGGGAATCGCAACGGCGGCTCTGCGAGGGAAGCGAGAATCGACGAACCAGGTTTTCACCATTCCCGATTCCCGACTCCCCACTCCCGTCACTCAGGCGGCACGCCTGAGCGACTCGGTCAGCGACTCGATGCTGGCCGCCTTGGGTTTGACCAGCCAGAACTTGCCGATGTAGTCGCGGAACTCGTCCAGGATCTGCTGCGCCCAGATGCTGCCGGTCAGCTCGCGGTGGCGGCTGATCAGGGTGTGCAGGTGCTGGCGATGGTTCTCGAAGCCCTCGGCGGAGACGCGGTGGATGTCGATCAGCTCATGGTTGTAGCGGTCCACGAAGTCGCGTTCGATATCCAGCACGTAAGCCAGCCCGCCGGTGAAGCCGGCACCGAAGTTCAGGCCCACCTTGCCCAGCACCAGCACCACCCCGTCGGTCATGTACTCGCAGCAGTGGTCGCCGGCGCCTTCCACCACCGCCAGCGCGCCGGAGTTGCGCACCGCAAAGCGCTCGCCGGCGCGCCCGGCCGCGAACAGCTCGCCGCCGGTGGCGCCGTACAGGCAGGTGTTGCCCACGATCGGCGTGCTGCGGGCCTCGAAGCGCGCACCGCGCGGTGGGCGCACCACCAGCCGGCCGCCAGCCATGCCCTTGCCGACGTAATCGTTGGCCTCGCCTTCCAGCTCCAGCTGCAGGCCACCGGCGTTGAACGCGCCGAAGCTCTGCCCGGCGCTGCCGCGGAAGCGCAGGTTGAGCGGTGCATCGCTCATGCCGTGGTTGCCGTGCACGCGCGCGATGGCGCCGGACAGGCGCGCGCCGATCGAGCGGTCGGTGTTGTGGATCAGGAAGCGATGGTCGCCGCCGCGTTTGTTGGCGATCGCATCGGCGAGCAGGCCGTCCATCTGCGTGGCCAGGCTGTCGGGCGATTCGTACAGGCGCTGGGCGGCGCAGTGGCTGCCATCGTAGCGCGCATGCGTCAGCAGGCGCGACAGGTCGACCTTAACCCCGGCACGCGGCGAGACCTCCAGCTGTTGGAGCAGGTCGGTGCGGCCGACGATGTCGTCCAGCGAGTGCACGCCCAGGTAGGACAGCCACTGGCGCACCTCTTCGGCCAACAGTCGGAAGAAATGCTCCACGCGCTCCGGCAGGCCGGTGAAATAGCCCGCACGCAGGCGTTCGTCTTGGGTGGCCACGCCGGTGGCGCAGTTGTTGAGGTGGCAGATGCGCAGGTACTTGCAGCCCAGCACGATCATCGGCGCGGTGCCGAAGCCGAAGCTGTCGGCGCCCAGCAACGCGGCCTTGACCACGTCCAGGCCGGTCTTCAGCCCGCCATCGGTCTGCAGGATGGTGCGATCGCGCAGGTCGTTGGCCACCAGCGCCTGGTGCGACTCGGCCACGCCCAGTTCCCACGGCACGCCGGCATAGCGGATCGAGCTGACCGGGCTGGCCCCGGTGCCGCCATCGTGGCCGGACACGGTGATCAGGTCCGCGCCGGCCTTGACCACGCCGGCGGCAATCGTGCCGACGCCGGCGTGCGCGACCAGCTTCACCGACACCAGCGCGGTCGGATTGACCTGCTTGAGGTCGTAGATCAGCTGGGCCAGATCCTCGATCGAATAGATGTCGTGGTGCGGTGGCGGGCTGATCAGGCCGATGCCGGGCTTAGCGTAGCGCAGCCGCGCGATCAGCTCGTTGACCTTGTGCCCGGGCAGCTGACCGCCTTCGCCGGGCTTGGCGCCCTGGGCGACCTTGATCTGCAGCACTTCGGCGTTGACCAGGTATTCCGGAGTCACGCCGAAACGGCCGGAGGCCACCTGCTTGATCTTGGAGCGCTTCTCGGTGCCATAGCGGGCCGGGTCTTCGCCGCCTTCGCCCGAGTTACTGCGACCGCCCAGGCGGTTCATCGCGATGGCCAGCGCCTCATGCGCTTCGGGCGACAACGCGCCCAGGCTGATCGCGGCGGTGTCGAAGCGACGCAACACATCTTCGGCCGGGGCCACCTCGTCCAGCGGGGTCGGGGTGTCGGCACGCTTGAGCTGGACCAGATCGCGCAGCGTGGAGGCCGGGCGCGCATGCACCGCGTCGACGTACTTTTGCCAGTCGCCGGCATCGCCGGTGCGGGTGGCGCGCTGCAGCGTCATGACCACATCGGGGTTGTACATGTGGTACTCGCCGCCGTGCACGTACTTGAGCAGGCCGCCCACCTCCGGCTTGAGCTGGTCGTTCCAGGCGCGCGCGGTGAGCTCGCGCGCCTCGGTGTCCAGCCGCGCCAGGCCCACGCCGCCGATGCGCGCGGGCGTCTCGGCAAAGCACAGCTCCACCACGTCCGGGTCCAGCCCGACGATCTCGAACAACTGCGCGCCGCGATAACTGGCGATGGTGCAGATGCCCATCTTGGAGATGATCTTGGACAGGCCCTTGTAGATGCCCTTGCGGTAGCGGCGGCCGATCTGCGACTGCTCGCCACCCTTGCTCAGCTGCAGGATGCCGCGCCGGCCCAGGTCGAACAGCGTCTGGTAGGCCAGATACGGATACACCGCGGTGGCGCCGAAGCCGAGCAGGCAGGCCATGTGGTGCGCATCGCGCGCGGTGCCGGTTTCGATGATCAGGTTGACGTCGCAGCGCAGGCCCACCTTGCACAGGTGGTGATGCACCGCGCCGGTGGCCAGCAGCGCATGCGCCATCGGCCGGTCCGGCACCGGGTAACGGTCCGACAGCAGCAGCATGACGGCGCCGGCGCGTGCGGCCGCTTCCACTTCCTGGCAGATGCGTTCCAGGCCGGCCTTGAGGCCTTCCTCCACGCTGTAGGACAGGTCGATCAGGCGGTTGCGCTCGACGTACTGCTCCATCTTCAGCAGCTGGCGCAGCTTGCGCTGGCTGAGCACCGGCGAGTTGAGGATGACGTGGTTCACCGTCTCCGCGCCGGCGTGGAAGATGTTGGTCTCCTTGCCGAGCTGGGTGGTGAGCGACATCGCGATGCCTTCGCGCAGCGGGTCGATCGGCGGGTTGGTGACCTGCGCGAAGGCCTGGCGGAAGTAGTCGTACAGCGGCCGGGTCTGGCGGCTGAGCACCGCCATCGGGGTGTCGTCGCCCATCGAGCCGGTGGCTTCCTGCTCGGTCTCGGCCAGCGGGCGCAGGATCTGCTCCACTTCCTCGGTGCTGAGCTGGAACAGCTTGTGGTAGCTGCGCAGGGTCTGCTCGCTGAAGGGTTCCTCCACCAGCGAGGGGTCGATCAGTTCGGTCTGCAGATAGGTCACGCCCTGTTGCAGCCATTGCTTGTACGGCGCGCGCGCACGGTTGATGCGGTCGATGGCGTCCGAGTCCAGCAGGTCGCCGCGCTTGAGATCGATCGCCATCATCTCGCCCGGGCCCAGCTTGCCCTTGCGGGTGATGCGCTCGGCCGGCAGTTCCCACACGCCGGCCTCGGAGGCCACCAGGAAATGGCGGTCGGAGGTCAACATCCAGCGCGCCGGGCGCAGGCCGTTGCGGTCGAGCATGCAGGCGGCGTAGCGGCCGTCGCAGGCGACGATGCCGGCCGGGCCATCCCACGGCTCGGTGTTGAGGCCGTAGAACTCATAGAAGGCGGCCAGGTCGGCGTCCTTGAACTCCAGCGACTGGGTCGCCGGCGGCACCAGGATGCGCAGCGCCTGCAGCAGGTCCATGCCACCGGCGATCAGCAACTCCAGCATGTTGTCCAGGCTCTGCGAGTCCGAGCCGTGCATGGAGATCACCGGGTCGAACTGCGCGATATCGAAGCGCGGGGTCTGCCACACCTTGCTGCGCGCCTGCGCCCAGCGGCGATTGCCTTCGATGGTGTTGATCTCGCCGTTATGGGCGAGCAGCCGGAACGGATGCGCCAGCGGCCAGCGTGGCAGCGTGTTGGTGGAAAACCGCTGGTGAAAGACAATCGCGCTGGAGGACAGATCGCTGCGCTGCAGGTCCGGGTAGAACGTGCTCAGCTTGTCCGGCAGCACCATGCCCTTGTAGCTGATGCCGTTGGGCGAGAGCGTGGTGACGTAGAAGTTCTCCACTTCGCGCAGTGCCTGCTCGGCGCGGCGGCGCGCCAGGAACAGCGCCAGGGTGAAGCCGTCTTCGCTCTGTTCGGCGCCGGCATCGACGAATACCTGTTCGATGCGCGGCAAGGTGGCGCGTGCCAGCTGGCCGCAGACGCTGTCGTCGGTGGGCACCACGCGCCAGCCGCGGAACTGCACGCCGGCGCCATGCAACTGGGTTTCCAGTTCGGTGCGACAACGTGCGGCATCGGCCTCGTCCAGCGGCAGGAACACCACACCGGCCGCGTAGCGCGTGCCCAGGGGAATGCCGGCATCGCGCGCCAGTCCGCGCAGGAACGCATCGGGTTTGCGGATCAGCAGACCGCAGCCATCGCCGGTGAGCCCGTCGGCCGCCACGCCGCCGCGGTGGGTCATGCGCGAGAGCGCCGCAATCGCGGTGTCCACCAGCGAGCGGGAAGGTTGGTCGTCCAACTGGGCGACCATGCCAAAACCACAGGCGTCGCGCTCGTCGCGCGCGCTGTCGTAGAGACCGTGGTCGTTGAGCCCTTGGCGAGTGCGGGGGGCCATGTCTGCCTCTTTGCGATCTGGGAGAGCGGCGACGACGTTGCAGCGCTCGATCCGTGGAGCGTTTCGAAGAGGTCACCGGATGATCGACTAGACCACAGTTGATGCGGTGCCGCAATACACCGTTACAGCTGCAACGAGGGTAGCCGCAAGGCCTTGTGCCAGCTGGCTCGGCGCCTGTTCGCCAACAGGCGCCAACGTGTGCTCAGCCGCAACGCACGGAGGCGATCACGTTCTTGGCATCCACTTCCAGATTGAGCCGCTCGCCATTGAACTCCATCGTGGTCATCTGACCGGGTTTGAGCACGCGTACCGATTTGGCGCCGGCATCGTTGCGGGCCTGTTCGCTCACCGCATCGGTCAGCGCCTGGCCCACCAGCGATTGCACCTGGGTGGCATCGCAGCTGCCGATCGGCGGCGCTTCGGGTGCGGCGGCCGGCGCTGGTGCGGCCGCTTGTTCGGCGGCTTGCTGGGCCTTGGTGGAGACGGCTTCCTGCTCGTCCGGTTGCGGCGAGCCGCAGGCAGTCAATGCCGCCAGCACGACCAGGGTACAGGCCAGGTGGACGGTAGGCAGGACAGCGCGCATCGATAGCTCCAGCACAGTTGGGGAAGCCCAAGCATAAGCACAAAACCGCTCGCGGGCATCGCTTGCCCACATGGCGTTGGCGTAGCGTTGACGCAGCCTAGTCCTGCCTGGCTCAACAATCGACGCCTGTCCTTCAATCGGCGCGCAATGAAAGCCAAACGTATTCTTCGCAATGCTGCAGACGGTGTCGGCGCCGCCGGCAAGCTGGTCACCGTTGCCGCCGGCGCAGTGGCCGCCACGGCTGCGGTGGCGAGCGTGGCCGCAGTCGCACAGGCAAAGGCCACCGCGCGCGCGGCCGGGCTGACTTACGTCAACGATCAGCAGCCCGGCATCAGCCGCCGCAAGGCCGGCAAGAGCTTCAGTTACCGCAGTGCGGACGGGCAACGCGTGGCCGATGCCGACACCTTGCAACGCATCCGCGCGCTGGCCATTCCGCCGGCGTATACCGAGGTGTGGATCTGCGCCAAGCCCAATGGCCATCTGCAGGCCACCGGCCGCGATGCGCGCAGGCGCAAGCAGTACCGCTACCACGCCGACTGGGCGCAGGTGCGTGGCGAGGGCAAGTTCGAACGGGTGATCGCCTTCGGCACCGCGTTGCCGAAACTGCGGCGACGCCTGCGCCGCGATCTGGTCCTGCCGGGATTTCCGCGCGAGAAGGTGTTGGCGATCGTGGTGGCGCTGCTGGCCGACACCCTGGTACGTGTGGGCAATGCCGAATATGCGCGCAGCAACCGTTCCTATGGGCTGACCACGTTGCGCAACCGGCACATGGAGTTCCTGCGCGGCGGACGTGCGCGGCTGAAGTTCCGCGGCAAGAGCGGCCAGGATCACGAGATCGAAGTGGACGACAAGCAGCTGGTCAAACTGATCCGGCAATGCCAGCAATTGCCGGGACAATCGTTGTTTCAGTATCGCGACGACGACGGCCAGCTGCAGCCGGTGGATTCGGGCGAGGTCAACGACTATCTGCGCGAGGCGATGGGCGAGGATTTCACCGCCAAGGACTTCCGCACCTGGGGCGGCACGCTGGCGGCATTGCAACGTCTGGCACGCTTGCCGCTGCCAGAGCGCATCAGCGAACGCGCGCTGACCCAGGTGCAGAACGATGTCATCCGCGAAGTGGCCGATGCGCTGGGCAATACGCCCTCGGTGTGTCGCAAGGCGTATATCGACCCGTGCGTGTTCGAAGGCTGGCGCGCCGGTCAGTTGCAGGCCATGGCCACCGGCGTGCGTGGCGAACGTCAATGGGAGGCGGCGACGCTGAAATTCCTGACCACCTCGCGCGGCAAGCTGAAGACGCCGGCAAAAGCTGCATCGAAGCGGAAGTGAGTGCCGCGGCGGCGACAGGCCCGAAGACCCGTAAACAGCCGCCGCGCATGCGGTCGCCGAACCAGCGCCCCGCTCAGCCGCAGTAGATCGCGGTGATGTTGTTGTTCGGGCCGGTCTCGACGGTGAGGTGATCGCCACCGCTTTCGCTGGCGCCCTGAGCCGGGTCGGCCAGGCCGCTGGCGGTGGTGCCGCCGGTGGCGCGTTCGCCGCGGCGCACGCTGACCTGCAGGCTGTCGCTGTCCACGCGCGCACGTTCGATGGTCTGCGCCGCCGCGGCCAGGCCGACCGCGCCGCGCACCTTGTCGATATGGCACTGGCCGGAGATGACTCCGTCGATGGGCTGTACCTGCACGACCTGGTTGGAGGCGCAGGCCGAGAGCAATAACACGGCAGCGAGCGGGGCGAGGGTGCGGATCATCTGGGATCTCCAGCGGAAGAATGGCGCAAGCGTGAAGAAAGCGTTGTTGGCGTGGCATGAAGACTGCCCGCTGCCCGCTGCCCGCGCCGTGGTGCCAGGCGCGCCATGCCCTGCCGCTACCCGGGACGCAGGGGTTAGACCTTCTTGCGTGACCGCGATGACCAGCTTCTGGCGATGACCTCGATTTAGGGACGACTCCACGACAAACCTTCCGGCAACGGCCGCCATGCGCAAGGCACATGCGGTCGCTGCGCCATGCGCGCCTGCACCTGCACGTCTTCGGCCAGCCCCGACGGTCCTGCCGGCGTCCAGGTCGTGTGCCCGCCGGGATGCGGGAAGCCGCTGCACGCAGGGGCCGAGCCCATGCGCAGCCAGCGCGCAGCTGTGGCAATGCAGATGGTGCCGTGCAGATTGCCGGCGCGCTTAGCGCGTACGCGTCAGTCCGTGACGGTGCAGCAGCTGCCGCAGGCGGCGTTTCACCCGCTGCAGATCGGCTGCGGCGGCCTCATCCAGGATGCCTTTGGCCAAGGCGTCGAACTGCTGCCAGAACTGGCTGGGGTCGCGCACCCGCTGCGGCCAGACCGACAGCATCTTGCCCAGGTCGGCGAGTTGATGGCTGGTATGGGTGTGTCTGCGTGTGCTCATGTCGCGTCTGCCGGCCAGTCCAGTGCCACAGCGTGGACCGCGCCGTCGTCAACCAGAGTGAAAGCCAGCTCGGCCTGTGTCACGCCGTCGATCTCCAGCCGCGCCTCGATGCCCGGGCGTTGGGTGACGTCGATGACATAGGTGCTGCTGCCGAAGCGGTAGCGCAACTGGTAGCCCGGCCAGCCGGCCGGGATGCACGGGGCGATGTGCATGCGCGCGCCATGGCGCTGCAGGCCGAGCAGCGATTCGGTCAGCAGCCGGTACATCCAGCCGGCGGCACCGGTATACCAGCTCCAGCCGCCGCGGCCGGCGTGCGGCGCTACCGCATAGACATCGGCGGCCAGCACATAGGGTTCGGCCTTGTAGCGTTGCATGCCCGCCGCGTCGCGGGCGTGGTGGATCGGATTGATCAGGCTGGCCAGTTGCCAGGCGCGCGCGCTGTCGCCGCAGTGGGCGAAGGCCATCGTCGCCCACACCGCCGCATGCGTGTACTGGCCGCCGTTTTCGCGCACGCCGGGGACGTAACCGCGGATATAGCCGGGGTCGTGCCCGGTGCGATCGAACGGGGGCACCAGCAGCTTGACGATCCCGGCGTCGGGATCCACCAGCTGCTGGTGCATCGCGTCCATCGCCTGTGCACTGCGTGCCGGGTCCATCGCGCCGGACAGCACCGCCCAACTCTGCGACAGCGAATCGATGCGGCATTCGTCCGAATCGCTCGAACCCAGCGGCGTGCCGTCGTCGAACCAGGCCCGCCGGTACCACTGCCCATCCCAGGCATGCTGTTCCAGCGCGGTGCGCAAGGCCTGCGCATGTGTGCGGCAGGTCGCCGCGAATGCCGCATCGTCGTGCTGCACGGCCACGGCGGAAAAGCGCAGCAACGCGTCGTAGAGGAAAAAGCCCAGCCACACGCTCTCGCCCTTGCCGTCCTTGCCGACCCGGTTCATGCCGTCGTTCCAGTCGCCGCTGCCGATCAGCGGCAGGCCGCGCTCGCCCAGCCGTGCCATGCCGCGCTGCAGGGCAAGCACGCAGTGCGCGTACAGCGACTGCATGTTGCCGCTGATCTGTGGCAGGTCGTAATACGATTCCTCGTCGGGCTTGAGGGCGCGCCCGTCGATAAAGCTCACCCGCTCGTCCAGCACGCTGGCATCTGCGGTGACGTCCAGATAGCGGCACAGCGCCTGCGGCAACCACAGAAAATCGTCCGAGCACTGCGTGCGCACGCCGCGGTCCTGCGGCGGATGCCACCAATGCTGCACATCGCCCTGCGCGAACTGATGCGCAGCGCAGCGCAGCAGATGCGCGCGGGCCAGCGCCGGCTGCGCGTGCACCATTGCCATGCTGTCCTGCAGCTGGTCGCGGAACCCATATGCGCCACCGGACTGGTAGTAGCCGCTGCGTGCCAGGAACCGGCAGGCGATGGTCTGATAGAGCAGCCAGCCGTTGGCCAGCAAGTCCACTGCCGGATCGGGCGTGCTCACCTGCACGCTGCCCAGCACCTGCTGCCACTGCGTGCGCACCGCCAGCAAGGCGGCCTGCGCTGCGGCAACCCCGCGGCTCTGGCATGCCAGTGCCAGCGCGGTGTCGCGATCAACGGCAGCGCCCAGGCGGAACACCGTTTCGAAGCTCTGTTCGGGCGCCAGCGTCACCGGAATCTGGATCGCCGCGCACGGGTCCAGGCCCGCCCCCACGCGCCCGGACAGGCGTTGCCGGCCGAGTGCGGCGGGCGCGGCCAGGCTGCCATTGCGCCCGATGAATTCGCTGCGGTCTGCGGTGATGCTGCGGCTGGGCGCATCGGCATCGAAGAACGCCACGCGCCCGTCGAACTCGGTGTTGTACGGGTTGCGCGCGGTCAGCACGCTGCTGCCCAGGTCCACCTCGCTGACCACATGCTGCTGCGAGCGTGTGCGGATGTCGCCCAGCACCCACTCCACATAGCCGGTGACGCTGAGCCGGCGCGGGCGCCCCGACAGATTTTTCAGCCGCAGATGGCTGAACTTGATCGGCCGCTCCACATCGACGAACACCCACAGCTCGCTGCCGATGCCGTGTTCGATATGGGTGTAGACGCTGTAACCGAAACCGTGGCGCACCGTGTAGCGAGCGTTGCCGCGACACGGCAGCGCCATCGGCGACCACACCTGGCCGGTGCTTTCGTCGCGCAGGTAGAAGGCCTCGCTGGAGGTATCGCCGACCGGGTCGTTGTGCCACGGCGTGAGCCGGAATTCGTGCGCGTTCTCGGCCCAGCTGTAGCCGGGGCTGCTGTCGCTGACCACCGTGCCGAACTGTGCATTGGCCATCACATTGCACCATGGCGCCGGCGTGGCCGCGCCTTCGTCCAGGGTGATGCGATATTCGCGGCCGTCGGCAGCGAAGGCGCCCAGGCCGTTGTCGAACAACACCGGTTCCTCGGCTGCGGCCTGCAGGGTGTTGTCCAGGTAGGCGGCATGGGTGCTGGTCGGATGATCGACGCTGTCCGGCTGCTGCACCGGCTCAAGCAATGGCGGCTGCGCGCGGGCGCTGGGGTGACGTTGCAGTTGCGCGTCCAGGCTGCCGTTGGCATCGCTCAGGATCGCGCGCGCCACGGTCTGCAGCAGCACGCGATCTTCCTGCGAGATGTGTTCGATGGCGCGCACAAAGATGCCGCCGGAGCGGTCGAGCACATTGGCCTCCGGGTCGGCGGCGATCAGGCCCAGGATGGCGTCCTGCAGCGATTGCCGATAGCCGGCCTGGCTTTCGTTCCAGATCACCAGATCCGCGCGCAGGCCTTTCAGGCGCCAGTACGCGTGCGCCTGCACCAGCTGCCGCACCAGCTCCAGATTGCCCGGGTCGGCGATGCGCAACAGCACGATCGGCAGATCGCCGGAGATGGCGTGACTCCACAACGCCGACTGGCCGCGATGGTTGTGCAGCAGCACCTCGTTGTCGGCGCGCAGTTGCGGGTCGACGAACAGCACGCGTGCGGCCAGCCGTTCGTAGAGCATCGCGTCTTCCAGCGAGGCGTTGATCTGCCGGCGGGTGACCTGGCTCTGGGTCAGCGCCAGGTCGAACACGCGATCGGCCAGACGGCGGTCGCGGTACTTGTCGATCAACGCGGTGCAGGCCGCGCGCTGGGTGCCGACGCCGTAGACGATGTCCACCTGCGCCTGTTGATCCGGTGCCAGCGAAATACGGCAGCGGATCGCCACGATCGGGTCCAGCACCGAGCCGGCCGCGCCGGTCAGGCTGGCCTGATCGTGCAGGGCCAGCGGATTGCGGGTGCTGCGCCCGCGCCCGACAAACGCGGCGCGGTCGGTCTCGTAGGAGATCGACGCCACGTCGGCATCGTGCACTGCCACCAGATGCAGCATCCACGGCTGCGCCTCGTCGTGCCCGCGCGGGCGCCGCGTGCACAGCAACGCCTGCTTGTCGGCCAGGATCTCGGTCTGCACGAACAGGTTGCTGAAGGCCGGATGCGCCTCGTCGGCCTGCGCCGGTGCCAGCACCACTTCGGCGTAGGTGGTGATTTCGATCACGCGTGTCTGCCGCGAGCGGTTGCGGATGCGCAGCCGGCGCAGTTCCACATCGTCCTCGGCGGAAATGGCGATTTCCAGGTGGCTGTCGTAGCGCTGGTGGCTGCCCTTGAACTCGGCCTTGGCCTCGGAAAAGATCGCCTCGTAGCGCTCCACCGGGACGCAGGTGGGCTGATGCGCGGCCGACCACACCGCGCCGCTGTCCACATCGCGCAGATAGCAGAACGTGCCCCAGTGGTCGCGGGTGCCGTCTTCGCGCCAGCGGGTCACCGCCATGTCGCGCGCGCGGCTGTAGCCACCGCCGGCCGAGGTCAGCATGCCGTGGTAACGCCCGTTGGACAGCAATTGCAGCGCCGGCTGGGCCAGGTTGGGGTCGCGATGGATGCGCAAGGCCATGCCTGCCTCGGCGGCCACCGGGCGTTGCGCCGCGTCGGCCAGGCCTTTGACGTATACGCCGGCGCGCGGCGCGCGCTCCTGCAGCAGCAACACCGTGGCCTGGAACTGCGGGTCGGCGACAAAGCGCCGCTGCATCGGCGCATCGCGCAACACGTGGTCCAGCGCCAGCAGTGCCATGCCCTGGTGGTGCGACATGAACGAGCGTACCAGCGCATGTTGTTCGCCACGCGGCACCCGCGACGGGGTGTAGTCGATCGCCTCGTACAAGCCGAAGCGCCCGCCGAATCCCAGCGCCTGCAGCTGCTGCAGGTTGCGGCAGGCCGCATCCGGTTCGACCATCAGTGCCATCGCGCTGGCATACGGGGCGATCACCAGATCCTGGCCCAGGCCGCGCTTGAGCCCCAGGCCGGGCACACCGAACGCGCGGTACTGATAATTGCGCCGCGTATCGACCGTGTTGTAGCCCGATTCGGACACCCCCCACGGCACCGCGCGTGCGGTGCCGTAGCGGATCTGCGCCTGCACCGCACCGCGCATCGAGCGGCTCAGCAGCGTCTGCGGGTAGCTGGGCATCACCAGATCGGGCATCAGGTACTCGAACATCGAGCCGCTCCACGACAGCAGCGTCGGTTCGGCGCCGGTGTCGGTGAGCGTGCGCCCGAGCGCGAACCAGCTGTCCTGCGGCAGCTTGCCCTGGGCGATGGCCACGAAGATGCCCAGGCGTGCCTCGGAGGCGAGCAGATCGTAATGCCCGCTATCCAGGCGCTGGTCGTCGACGTTGTAGCCGATCGAGAGCAACTGCTGGGCGGGGTTGTAGAGGAAGTCGTAGTCCAGCTGCGCCAGCTGCCCGGCGATATGCGCAAGCCGTTGCAGCTCCTGCACGCGTCCGGCGGCCCAGGCCTGCACCCCGGGTGCGTGGTCGCTGACGGCGAGTTGCCGCAGCGTGGCGACCGCGGCGCCAGGGGGCTGCGTCGCATGCGCATCGGTACCGGCGGGCGTGGTTTCGCAATGGCCCACTTCGGCCAGGGCCGCCTCGCAGCTGTCGATCAAGCGTTGCGGCCACGGCTCGTCGTCGTCGCTGTCCGGCATCAGCGCCAGGATCGTGTGGCTCTGCGCCAGCAGCAGGCGCAGCGCCTGGTCGGCCTGGTGCAGGCTCGGCGCGGGCTGGCTGCGGATGCTCTGCAAGGTTTGCGACATTGCGTCCAGCGCCTGGTCGGCGGCGTCGCTGTGTGTCTGCGCTTGCGATGCCAGCACGCCCAGGGTATCGGCCAGTCCATCGAACACCGCCATCGCCACCGCCGGTGCATCCACCAGCGCCAGCAGCCCCTGCCGCAGCGTCAACAGATGTCCGACCAGGTTGCCGCTGTCCACGGTGGAGACGTAGCGCGGCAACAACGGCACCAGCGTTTCGGTGTCGTACCAGTTGTAGAAGTGGCCGCGATAACGCGGCAGCGTTTCCAGCGTGGTCAAGGTATCGGCCACGCGGGTCATCACGCCGGCCACCGTCAGGTAGCCCAGATCGTAGGCGGCCAGATTGGCCAGCAGGCCCAGGCCGATATTGGTCGGCGAGGTACGGTTGGCCACCACCGTGACCGGATACTCCTGCACGTTGTCCGGCGGCAACCAGTGGTGCTGCGCAGTGCAATGGCTCTCGAAGAACGCCCAGGTGCGCCGCGACAATCCACCGAGGAAGGCACGCTGCTCCTGCGACAACTGTGCCACCGGCGCGGCGGGCTGCTCGCCCAGCCAGGCCATCAGCCAGGGTGCGCCCATCCACGCCAGCCCCAGCGGCAATGCCGCCCACAACGCCAATGGCGACCACCACGCCACCGCAGCGATCGCCAAGGCCGCACTGCAGGCGGCGCCGGCCATCAGTTGTTGCTCGGCATTGCCGCTGCGCGCGCTGCGCTCCACCTCGCTGGACGGTGCCCACTGCAACAGGTGGCGCCGGGTGATCGACATCCGCACCAGCGTGCGGGCGATCGCCGACAGCTGCAGCCCGGCTTCGAATGGCAGGCAGGCCAGCACCACGCCGGTGCGCAGCAGGTGCTGACGCAGCCCCGTGCCGACCTGGCGCGCGTGATGGCGCAGTCCCAGGCCCTCGGGTGGATGCGCCAGTGCATACAGCGCCGAACACAGCCCCGGCACCAGCCACAGCACCAGCAGCCATAGCGTCCAGCGCAAGGGTGTGGGCGAGCACAGCCAGCCGATCAACAACAAACTCAAAGCGGCTGGTGCCACCAGGCTGCGGCGCAGGTTGTCCAGCAACTTGCCGCGCGACAACCACGACAGCGGATTGCGCGCGCGTCGGCCGCCACGGTCGGGCACCCACGGCAACAGCCATGGCAACAACTGCCAGTCGCCACGCACCCAGCGCGCGCGCCGCTTGGCATCGGTGGCATAGCGTTGCGGATGCCGTTCGTACAGCCGCACGTCGCTGAGCAACCCGGCGCGCACATAACAGCCCTCCAGCAGGTCATGGCTGAGCACACGGTTGTCGGGGAAGCGGCCGGCCAGCACCTGCTCGAAGGTGGCCACCGCATAGATGCCCTTGCCGATGAAGGAGCCTTCGCCGAACAGATCCTGATACACGTCCGACACCACGCGGGTGTATGGGTCGATGCCCGGCTCGATGCCGAACATGCGCGCAAACCGCGATTCGCCGCCCTCGCTCATGCCGGTGCCCAGGCCGGGCTGCAGAATGCCGTAACCGGCCTCGACGATCTGCCCGGACGCATCCATGCGCGGCACATTCAACGGATGCGACATCGCCCCGACCAGTGCGCGTGCCGCATCCCGTGGCAGGTGGGTGTCGCTATCGAGCGTGATCACATAGCGCACCTGCACCAGCGCGGCGACATCGCCTTGCACCTGCAGGAATTCGCTGGCCGCCTGCTGCCGCGCGTCGTCGGCGCAGAGCAGGCGGTTGAGCGCTTCGAGCTTGCCGCGCTTGCGCTCTGCACCCATCCAGCAGCCCTCGCCAGCGTTCCACTGGCGTGCGCGGTGCAGCAGGAAGAAACGATCGCCGTGCGCATCGGCATAGGCCGCGTTGAGCCGGTCGATGTGCTGCGCCGCGTGCGCCACCAGCGCCATGTCCGCAGGCAGCGATGCTTGCCCGGCATCGAGGAAATCGGTGAGCAGCGCGAAGTACAGCTGCGCGTCGCGGTTGGCCAGGTAATGCACCTCCAGCGCGCCGACCAGCTCGTCGATGGCATCGTGACTGGCCAGCATGCTCGGCATCACCACCAGCGTGCGGCAATCGGGCGTGATGCCGGCACGCAGGTCCATGCGCGGCAACGGACGTGGGCGCACCCACAACGTTGCCACCCAGTTGACCAGCGCAATGCCCAGCTCGCTGGCGGCCAGCAGCGCGATGCCGGCGGTGATCCACCACAGCGTTGGCGGCACTGCGCCCACGCCCTGCAGCAGCACGCCGGTCCACAGCAACGCGATCGCCGCGATCGGCAACAGGTAGACCGGCAATGCAACGCGACGCGCGTGCGGGCGAGGAGGTGTGGGCGTATCTGACGCGGCTGGGTCGCGCAGCGCGGCACGCAGCTGCGGCAATCCCGCATCCACCAGGTAATAGCCCACGTGGCTGGCCACCGGCATCGCGGCATCTGCGTGCGCCGCCAGCTGCAGCACCGCCTCGGCCACGGCCGGCTCGTCGCGCTCCAGGCGCTGCGCCAGCTGTTCCACCACATGCCGGTAGCTATCGCGGGTATGGAAATCCATACGTGCGTAGACGTCGGCCGGATCCTTGCGCAAACGCTGCTCGACCACACTCATGGCCTCGACGAAGTCGCGCCAATCCATTTCATCCAGGAACCGCAGGCTACCGATGCTGTTGCTGATCGAGACCTGCTCGGCTGCCTGGCGCTGGCTTTCGGCATGCACCAGCGCTTCCACACTGTGGCCCTCGCTTGCCAGCCATTGCTCCACCCAGGCGCTGGCCATCGACAACACCGGCCCACGGCCCTGGATGCCGCGCGTGAGCTCGGCCACGAATGCACCGGTCGCCGGCGGTTGCGAGCGCGCCAGGTTGGCCACCACCACCACCACATCCTTGGGTTGCGTGGCGGCAGTGGCGTTGAGCAATGCCGCCCAATGCGCCGCCAGGCTGCTGTCGCGTCCATCGTGCATGATGTCGTCGGCAATGCGGCGCAGGTTGTCGATCAGCGCCAGCCGCAACATGATCGGAATCGCCCACAACTCGCCGAGCTTGAGCGGTGCCACCTGTTGGTAGGCGGCGATGAAGCGGCTCAACGTCACGACATCCACGCGCCCGTCGCCATGCGCCACCACCTGCAAGCCCAGCTCATAGACGCGCGGCAGACCGACCGAGGTGGGCGTGCGCACGCGCGGCAATTGCCGGCTGTAACCGGGCGGAAGATGCTGACGCGCCAGGCGCATCTGTTCTTCGACCAGATAGTAATTGTCCAGCAACCATTCGCCCGCCGGGTGCAATTGCACGCCGTCGGCCGCCATCTCGGTCAATCGCGCAGCAGTGCTGCCAAGCGCGCGTTGGTTGGATTTGAGTTGCGCCAGCAGCAGTTCGCGCGCGGGCCCGGTGTGCAGCACATGTGTCTGCGCCAGGGCCTGTCCCAGCGCCTGCATCTGTTCGTCGCCGAACAGGGCCGCGCCTTGCGGCGCTTGAGCGACCGGGGACTGGTGCAGCGTTGCTGCTGGCCGCGTAATCGACTGCCACCAGAGAGAGAACGCAGAAGCCTTCCGCTGTGGCGGCATCGAGACATGACCTGTGCAGCATCTGCGCCGCTAGAGGTTGCGATCATGCGCGCTGGCATGGTGGCGCATGTGAAGGCAGCCCGCTGCATCTACCTGCAGTGCCTGCGCGTGTGCGCGATACGTCTGCGTATTCTCGGCGCGGACCATCGATCGGGACTGCGCTTGCTCAACAGGCGCACCCAACTCGATCAAGGCAATGTCATCCGAACCAGCCAGAAAGGCGCGAATCTTGGGCGGATCGCCCGACTTCAAAGTTTCCTGGCCCGATACGTCGGACATACGCTTGTAGCCGGGGTGGACGAGTATCCGAGCAACTTTGTAGGCAGCCCTGTCGATGGTCACCTCCGCGTCCATGCCGTCCATGGGAGCCGCCTGTGCGGCAGGGAATGACCCACTTCCGCGCGATGAGGACACCATGTCCTTCGCCCGGCATGTCCGCCGGAGCCGGAAACGCTGATTGATCGATTCGATACGTTGAATCGTCACCATCGGCACGGACGACAACGCCCTTTGCCGACGATGAAAGGGTGAACAAGGCAGTAGCAAGTTCACGTCGGCTGTCCGCTTAGGATCGATAGCCGACGCAATCTTGATGCCCCGGTTGGTCCCGTCAAATTCGTGCATCTGGCAGCAGGAAAACTGCCTGTCGGAATCGCCAATCTTGGCGAACCTCTTCCTTCAACGGCTTTGCGTCGGAATCACGAACCACCAAGAGCCGCGTGCTAGCGAGCCGTCTGCTCGGAAGAAACGCTCGCAGCACTGATCGTCGTTACTGGCCGGCGAGCTGATGCGTCGGGATGTTCAACGTCATCACTGCGCGCTCAAGATATTCCTCACCAATCAGCTTGGGGGATGCCGAACGGCACCTGCGTTGCCCAGTCCTTCATCTACACCGCCCCCCCTGCCATCCGACCTATTGACTACACCTGTCGTCACGCTTACGGTGGCGACAACTGTAGTCAGGGAGAGCGGCATGCGTGGCAAGACCATCGGGGACCAGGAGCTGGCCCTGCTGCAACACATCGAAGAACAACGGCACACGAGCGTCGGCGAAGTGGCGGCCGCGTTCGGTGAGCCGCGTGGGCTGGCGCGCTCGACCGTGCTGACCATGATGGAGCGGCTGCGCACCAAGGGCTTCCTGCGCCGTAAGCAGGTGGATGGCGTGTACCGCTACAGCGCCACCGCCGGCCAGGACGACGTGGTGCGTGGCGCGGTAGGGCAGTTCGTGGAAAAGACCTTGCAGGGTTCGGTGTCGCCGTTCGTGGCGTGGATGTCGCAGCGCGCCGAGGTCAGCGATACCGAACTGGCCGAACTCGAAGCCCTGGTCGCCAAGCTGCAATCGCAGCGCAAGGAGGATTGAGCCATGTCGCCCCTGATCGAATCGCTGTTATGGAGACTCGGCGCCACCAGCGTGCAGACCGCAGTGCTGACGCTGGCGGTGTGGGCGCTGTGCCGTGGCGTGCGCCGCTTGCCGGCCACCACGCAGACCTGGCTGTGGTGGCTGGTGGGCGTGCAGGCCGTGGTCGGCCTGTTGTGGAGCAGCCCGGTGCAATTGCCGGTACTGCCGGCGCACACGTTTGAATCTGCGCTTGGCAGCGCCGACACGTTGGTGCCGGTAGCGACGGCTGCCGTGCCGGCATCGATGGCGGCCAGTGCGACGGCGCACGCCATGGAGGTCGCGATCTGGTCGTCGTGGTCTGTATGGCTGTTGGCGGCGTGGGCGGCCGGCGTGCTGGTGATAGCGACCGGCACGGTGCGCGCCTACTGGCGCAGCCGGGCGTTGGCGCGCGCTGCCCAGCCTTGCACCGACAGGGCGTTGGTGCGGTCGCTGCAGATGGCGGCCGAGGCCCATGGCTTGTCGCGCGCACCCGCGCTGCGGCTGTCTTCGCAGATCGACTCACCGCAGTTGATCGGCCCGTGGCGGCCGGTGTTGCTGCTCCCGGCCACGCGCTTGCCACAGATGGCCGACGACGACCTGGACATGGCGCTGACCCACGAGTTGATCCACCTGCGCCGCCGCGACCTGTGGTGGGGGTTGCTGCCATCTCTCGCCCAGCACCTGTTTTTCTTCCACCCGCTGGTGCATCTGGCCGCACGCGAGTACGCCATTGCCCGCGAGGCTGCCTGCGATGCGGCCGTGGTCGCCGGGCATCGCCATTGCCGTCACCACTATGGACGCCTGCTGCTGCAGCTCGGGGTGTCGCCACGTCTGCTCGGTGGCGTGGCAAGCGCCTCGCCGTCGTTCCTCAGCTTGAAGCGCAGGCTGGTGATGCTGCAGGACACCAGCGCCTTTCCGCGGCTGGCCGCGGCGGTGATCCTGGCAACGGTGGCCGTGGCTGGCGTGGTGCCGCTGCGTCTGGTCGCAATGCCGGTGCCGGCAACCTC
Organism: Xanthomonas sp. CFBP 8152; assembly: GCF_014199025.1. Taxonomy (NCBI): domain Bacteria; kingdom Pseudomonadati; phylum Pseudomonadota; class Gammaproteobacteria; order Lysobacterales; family Lysobacteraceae; genus Xanthomonas; species Xanthomonas sp. CFBP 8152. Next base: position 200,818 of record NZ_JACHNO010000004.1, on the reverse strand, counting down.
CGCCAGCATGCGGCCCATCGTGGTGACCGCGCCGGCAGCGCGCACACAGGGCAGCAGCGCTGCGGACGCCGTCGCACCGATGAGCGCACTGCCTGCACCGGCGCTGCCCGCACTGCCTGCGGCACCCGCTGCCCCCGCCTCGCAGGGTGTCATTGCCGATGTACTGGGCACCGAGCAGACGCACGGCGATGGCTGGGATGGGACGCAAGGCGGCTGGGAGGCCGAGCTGGACCGCGTCAGCCGCGAGGCCGCCGCCACAGCCATGCGTGACGCGCAAAGCGCCATGCACGATGCGCTGGGTGCGGACAACAGCGAGCTTGAACGTCGACAGGAACAGATGCAGGACGCGCAGGACGCACTGCAGGAAGCGCGCGAACAGCTGGCCTCCCTGGGGCCGGAACTGGCGCAGGCCAGACAGGACGCGCAACAGCAGGCGCGCGACGCCGAGCAACAGATCCGCGAGATGGCGCAGCAGCATCGCCAGGCGCAATACGCGTATGCCGCTGCGGTGCGCCAAGCGGCCGAGCTGTCCCGGCAACAGGCTGAAATGGGCAAACAGGCCGCACGTCAGGCCCGCATCGAGGCCGCGCGCGGGCAGCAGCAAGCGGCGCAAGCACAACGGGAGGCGGTGCAAGCGCAGGTAGACGCCGAACAAGCGCAGAACAACTAGGAGCCATCAACGATACGGGTGCGCCCACCGTCAGGCGGGCGCAACCAGCGCCCGGAGCCGGCATGGACCACGCGTTGGCTGCGGTTTTGGGCCAAGCCGCTTCTTGGCGCGCCATCTACACCGGTCGACGGCGCTCGCACCGTCCGGCCTGCCGCTGCAGCCACCGCACATGGAAAGCCAACCGCAGCGGATTTGCTGCAGACCGCAGGTCGCGTCAGCAACCGTCTCTAGCGGCCACGCCTGGGCAACGCGTGGCGTGCAGTCCCCGATCCGCTTCCGGCCGTGCACGGCCGGGAGACCGGCGGCAGCGGTAAGCACTGCCTGACGCCAGGCACCTGCCTGCGTCGTGCGATGGCAGCGCACCACGCAGCACCTGCATGACACGGGCCCGCCACAGCCCGGCACTTCCTGCGTGACGACGCTGCGCAGCGTCGGCAACGCCGTGGCCGCGTGATCGCTGTTTCCTACCCCGCCGGTGTCTTACGCAGGCGGCACCTAACGAGCCGTGACCTTCGTGGAGATCTCTCATGATCCAGACCGCTTCCCCCTTGTCGTGCCTACGCACCGCGTTGTTGCTGGCCATCGCCGCACTCGCTGGTTCCTCGCTGATCGCATCTGCATCTGCAGCGCATCCGCGTGCGTTGGCTGCCGTGCCGGCAGCGCCCGCCACCCCGGCGTTGCCGGCACCTGCGGCTTCTCCTCTCGCACCAACAGCGATCGCGCCAACCGCGCCTTCGGCACCCGTCGCACCCGTTGCGTCCAGTGCAGCAGCAGCAGCTCCGGTCACACCGCGTGCCAGAGCAAACGCAGCGTGCGGCAAAACCGCCGCAATCACCCAGGACGAGGGCGATGCCTATGTGTTGGTGCACGGCGAGCACCAAGTCATGCATGGTTCGCTCAGCGATCTGCAGACCGCACGCGCGTACGGCGGTAATGGCCAGCGCGTGTTGTGGTTCCGCGCCGATGGCGTGCAGTACCTGGTGCGTGATCCGACGCTGATGCATCGGCTGAGCGCGGCCCATGTCCGCAGCCGGCAACTGGCCGACGTCCAGGCCACCGTGGCGGCGCGTCAGCAGGCAGTGAGCGAGCGCCAGGCCGCACTGGCCGCGCAGCTCTCTGCGCAGACCGAGCCGCGTGCGCTTCAGGCCTCGACACGCACGCCCTCGGCCGCTGCGTCCGCAGCCTCGCAGCAGGGCGCGATGCCCGACGCGCTGCAGGCATTGGCGAAGGAACAGCGTGCATTGGCCGACAGGCAGGCCGCGTTGGCGACCAAGCAGGCCGGTGCGTCCAAGCTCGCCACACGCGAAGCGCTCAAGGTGCTGCGCGAGGCATTGGCCCGTGGTCTGGTCACAAGGGTTTCCGGTTAGAGCGTTCAACAGATCACTGCGCTCACCGCCAGGTGGGCGCAGTCGGTGCTCGGAATCGGCATGTATCACGCGAACACTGCGGTTCTGAGCGCGCCGCCCCGCCTGGCGGCCGCTCGCTACGTTGGGTCAGCCGCTCTTGGTCGCACCGTGTCGCCATCGTGCGGGCACGCCGGACGCGCTGGTGCCGGTCTGCTCGCCGATACTGTGCAATGGGTGCAAACGGCGAGCAGGCGATGACGTATCGGGTGGTGGTGGTGGGTGGCTTCGGGCATTTCGGTGCACGCATCGTGCGGGCGTTGGCGGCGGCGACGCAGATCCAGGTGATCGCGGCCGGGCGGCATCCCGGCGATGTGGCGACCAAGTGGCCGGATGTCGCACCCGGGCGCATCACCGCCTGCCGATTGGATACCGCGGCAAGCGACTTCGCCGCGCAACTGGCGGCCACCGCCGCCGATGTGGTGGTGCATACCGCAGGCCCGTTCCAGGGCCAGGATTACGCCGTGGCGCGCACCTGCCTGCAGACAGGCATGCACTACATCGACCTGGCCGACGGCCGCACCTTCGTGCGCGATTTCCCCGCTGCACTGGACGCCGTGGCACAGCAAGCGCAGCGTGTGGCCATCAGCGGCGCCAGCACCTTGCCCGCACTCTCCAGTGCCGTCATCGACGCGTTGCTGCCGCGCTTTTCGGCCCTGTATGACATCCGCATGGTCATCGCGCCCGCGCAAGGCACCCCGCTGGGCCTTGCGACGGTGCGTGCGGTGTTGTCGTATTGCGGCACGCCGTTCGAGTGGTGGCACGACGGTGGCTGGCAAACGGTGGTGGGCTGGGCCAGGCCCACACGTGCGCAGTTCGCACAGCTCGCACCGCGCCTTGCATCACCGTGCGATGTGCCCGACCACGACCTGTTGCCGCAGCGCTATCCCGGCGTGCGGACCGTGCAGTTTCGCGCCGCGTTGGAGGTACCGTTCCTGCAGCGCTGCCTGGCGACCGTCGCCTGGCTGCGTCGTTGCGGCGTGCCATTGCCGATGGCGCGCCTGGCTGACGTGTTCGCACGCGCCGCGCGCTGGTTCGACCGCTTGGGCACCGACCTGGGCGGCATGCGCGTGGAGCTGCGCGGCATCGGGCACGCTGAAACCAGCAGTCGTCAGCCGCTGCGACTGCAGTGGGACCTCACCGCCCCGATGCTGCACGGCCCGGAAATTCCCTGTTTCGCCGCGATCCTGCTGGTACGCAAACTTGCCGAAGGGCAGGCGTTACCGATCGGCGCGCATGCCTGCATGGGCTTGTTGACGCTGGCCGAGTTCGAGCAGGAGTTTGCAGCGTGGCAGATGACGACTGAGGTGTCGGAAGTACTTGCGTAGGCGCATGTTACACAGCACGGCGCAAGTCCCTCATGCGCGCAGCAAACCATGCGAGAACGAGGCACGCCCCCGAAAAAGCGGGGCTTTACGCAACACTTACCTTCATCTGCGCAGCGTAAGACGGTCGGGGACCTTCCATGGCGCATCCATCACGGCGGCCCTTGCAGGGTCTGCGGTGATCGCGCGACCGATCACGCATCGAGCTCACGGCGCGTCCAAGAGCGGAATCACCTCGCGGTCCTGCGCGTCCGCCGCCACCAGGCGCTGCATCAGCAGCGACAAGGTCACCACGTCCTGATGATTGTGCTCGGCCACGCGGCGCAGGTTGCGCGCGCTGCCGCCGCGCAGGTAGCTCAACCAGGCGGCCGGGGCCTCGGAGCCGGGCAGGTCGTCCTCGCGTACCACGCGCAGCAGTTGCCGTTCGATGGTGGCCAGCTTGCAGTTCTCCCAGGTGCCGCGATAGCGGCGACGGGTGGGGAACAGCAGGTCCACATGGTCCAGCGCGGAGATCGGGTCGCCGCGGCGCGCCAGCCGGTAGCGCGTCTTCAACAACGGTGCGTCGTAGCAGCGGCCGTTGTAGCTGGACAACACCGTCTGCGGCGACAGCCAGCTGCGGAACAGGTCCAGCATCGCGCTTTCGGCCGCCATCGTGGACATCATCAGCTGCCGCACGCGCAGCCCGCTGCCCTGCGTAGTGTCGGTGTACCAATCGGCCACGCCGATCATGAAGGCGCGCGTGCCGGTGCCGCCGGCCAGGCCGGTGGTTTCGGTGTCGAAGAACAGCAGATTCATCGGGTCCACCGCGTCCTCGCGCTTGGCGAAGGCCAGCGACAGGGCCTGGTGCGGAATCGGCTGCGGCAGGAAGGCGTCGATCAGGTGCAGGCCGGGCGCGATCTCGTTGCCGGGCAGATGCCGATCGGTGGAGGCCGCACGCACCGGCGTATGCGCCGAGACCGCGCGCTCGCGCAGGCCGATCATCTTGCGCAGGCCGGCGATATCGGTGCGTCGCTGCGGTGCCGGGATGGATGTCGGTGCGGCAGGTGTCGCGCGCACAGGCGGCACGCGCGCTGCCGCATCGACCGCCGCACCTGCCGGCTTGTGGCGCACGTCGTGGTCCACCCAAGCAAACGCCGAGCTATCGCGCGCAGGCGCCGCAGCAACCGGCGCCTGCAGGGCGCGGCGTGTCATGGCCGGTGTGGCGGCCTGGGGACGCGGTGCACTGGCAGCATCTACGCTGCCGGGCTGTGCGCTTTGCGCAACCGCATCGCGCGGCAAAGCGCGCGGCGCAGACGCAGCAGCACCGGGGGCAGTCTGACGTTGCGCACGCGTGGGAATCACCGCATCGTCCTTGCGCGCGGTGGGCGTCAGCCCGCCGACCTGGCGGCGTAGCAGGCGCAAACGTTCTGCGCTCACCCCAGCATCGCTGCCAGGCACCGGTCCTGCCGGCGCACCCGTCGGCTGCGCCGTTGCAGGCATGCCACCGGCGGCGCGTGTGTGCGCATCGCCTGCAACAGCGCCCGCACCAACTGCATCACCGGAGATTCGCCCCACCGCTGCACAGTGCAGCTGTCGTGCATCGGTATCCGCATCCACCACACGGGGCCCATCCGCAGCATCCACTGCATTGCCGTGTGCAACCGTCACCGGCGCAGGCACATCGGCGTGCCCGGCCTGACGCCGCAACAACCGCAGCCGGTCCGCACTCACGCTCATGCAGGCACGTCCAGCGCCAGGTCGTCGTCCACCCGGGTGGCATGCCGCAACGGCGCATCCGCATCGACCAGCAACGCCAGCACGGTCAACGCCAGCGACTTGGGCGACTCGCCCTTGGCTTGCTCATGCGCGGCCAGCACCGGGCCCACGCAGGCCGGGCAGCCGGCGCTGCAGTCGCAACGCCGCACCAGCTCGTCGGCGCGCTGCAGCAGCTCGGCCTGGCGCAGCCACAGCGGCTCGCTCAGGCCCACCCCGCCGGGGAAGTTGTCGTACAGATACACCGTGGGCACGAACGCCTGCTGCAATTCCACCGCGCCTTGCTCGCCCTCGTCCACGCCACGCAGCTGCCCGCGCCCGGTCTGGTCGGCCACCGCAAACCACGCGCCGTCGCCATTGCCCACGGCTTTCTGCAGGTCGCGCGCATCGGCCATCACCGCCACCGTGGCCACCACGTGCAACGCGTAGGCCGCCCCCAGGAATCCGTCCAGTGCATCCTGCTTGGAGGCGAATGCCTTGCCCAGCGTGGCCTGCGGCAGCTGCCACCACACCGCGGTGGTGTGCAGTTCCTGGTCGGGCAGATTGACCGGCCCATAGCCGATGTTCTCGTGCGTGTAATAGCGGATCTTCTTGTAGCCGGACACGCGCCGCACCACATGCACCTCGCCATGGTGCGAATCGCCGCGCCCGGCCACGCCGCCGTCGAAGCGGTCCAGCACCTTCAGCTTGGTGTAGTCGATGCTGTCGGTGTAGTAGTCCACATGGGTGCGCGTGACATAGGCCTTGCGGCCTTCCCAGTCCAGCCGCTCCACCTGGTACGGCGTGCTTTGCACCATGTGGATGGCGCCTTCGTACAAGGTCAGCGCAGCGGCCGAATAATCCACCTCGGCGATGATCTGCTGCTTGCCGTCGCTCTTGTCCACCACCACGAAGTTGCCGTCGGCCACCGAGCGCAGGCTCACCGCATTGGCGGGGTAGCTGTCGGCGATCCACTCCCAGCGGTCGCCTTCCTGGTGGACCACTTCGCTTTCGGCCAGCGCTTCCAGGAACACCAGCGGATCGATCGGCCCGAACGGTTCGCTGGCGATGAACGGCAGTTCGAACGCCGCGCAGCGGATGTGGTCGAACAGGATCAGCGGCTGGTCCGGCGCAATGCGCGCATGTTCGGGCGAGGCATCGGCGAAGAAATCCGGATGCCGCACCACGTACTGGTCCAAGGGTTGCGAGCTGGCCACCAGCACGCCCAGCGCCGGTTGCTGGCGGCGCCCGGCGCGGCCGAAGCGCTGCCAGGTCGCCGCCACGCTGCCGGGGTAGCCGTTGAGGATCACCACGTCCAGCGCGCCGATATCCACGCCCAGTTCCAGTGCCGAGGTGGAAATGATGCCGTCGATGTTGCCGGCGCGCATCGCGCGCTCCACCTCGCGCCGCTCGGTGGGCAGGTAACCGCCGCGGTACGCACGGATGCGTGGCGGCTTGCGCGGGTCGTGGTCGAAGATGTCCTTCAGGTATTTGGTCAGCACTTCCACCATCAGGCGCGTCTGCGCGAAGACCAGCGTCTTCAGCCCGCTCTTGATCGCGATGCGCGCAATGCGGTTGCTCTGCGAGCGTGCCGATGCGCGTAGCCCCAGGTCCGCATTGACCACCGGCGGGTTCCACAACAGCACATGCTTGTCGCCGGTGGGCGCGCCGGACTCGGTGATCGCATGCACCTGTTCCTCGATCAGCGCCTGTGCGTGCGCATGCGGGTTGCCGATGGTGGCCGAGCACAGGATGAACTGCGGGTTGGCGCCGTAGAACGCGCAGATGCGCTTGAGCCGGCGCAGCACATTGGTGACATGGCTGCCGAACACGCCGCGATAGGTGTGGATCTCGTCGATCACCACATAGCGCAGGTTCTCGAAGAACTGCGCCCATTTGGTGTGATGCGGCAGGATCGCCTGATGCAGCATGTCCGGGTTGCTCACCACGATGTCGCCATGCAGGCGGATCGCCTGGCGCGCATCGCCAGGCGTATCGCCGTCGAAGGTGAAGGCCTTCACCCCCAGCGCGCCGGCGCGGTTCAGTTCCAGCAGCTCGGCCACCTGGTCCTGCGCCAGCGCCTTGGTGGGAAACAGGTACAGCGCCTTGGCACCGGAACGCATCGCCGCGCTCACCACCGGCAACGTGTAGCACAGCGATTTGCCCGACGCGGTGGGCGTCACGATCGCCACATGGTCGCCGCGCTGGGTGGCCGCCCAGGCGTCGGCCTGGTGGCTGTAGAGCTGGGTGATGCCACGCGCGCGCAAGGCGTCGGCCAGTGCGGCTGGCACATCGGCGGGAATCGGCGCATAGCGGCCCTCGCGCCCGGGCAGGGTGAAGCTGCCGGTGATGCGGTCGTGGTAACGCCGTTCCAGGCGCTCGGTGAGCAAGGCACCGTCGCGGCTGGGGCGGCCATCGGTGGTGGCCAGCGCGCGTTCGGCGGTTTCGGTGCGGGGAGCGAGGGCAAACGGAGGCATACGGCGGCTCCCAAAGAGGGGCATGAGACAGGGGAGGTGTCTCAGGGTATGAGACCGGGGCGAAACCGGCGAGCCTGTGTCACTGAGCGGATTCAGCAAGCCGGGTATTCTGTGGCCCCCGCCGCGTCAGCGTTGCCCTGCACGGCGTGGGCTCCCCCATCTCGAAGAACCGCCGTGCCCGTGTCCCCCAGCCTCACCGCCCCGCACTACAAGACCCGCTCCGCCCGCCGTGCCGATGTGATCGTGCATGCCGCCGGCCTGTTCCTGGCCATCGTCGGCGGCGCCTGGATGGTCTGGCGCGCGCATGCCAACCAGACCATGCTGCTGGCTACCTGCGTATACGCGCTGGGCCTGCTGGTGATGTTCGGCTGCTCGGCGGCCTACAACTTCGCCCCGCCGCAGCGCCAGCCGATGCTGCGCAAGTTCGACCACGCCGGCATCTTCGTGATGATCGCCGGCTCCTACACCCCGTTCCTGCTGGTCGCCCTGGACGGTACCTGGCGCTGGGCGATGATCCTGGGCGTGTGGGGCGTGGCCTTGTTCGGCGTGTTCGCCAAGCTGTTCCTGCCCGGCATCGCCAAGGGCTTCTGGGTGGTGATCTACCTGCTGCTGGGCTGGGCCGGCATCGTGGTGATCAAGCCGCTGGTCGCCGGCCTGGACAGCACCGTGCTCTGGCTGATCGCCGCCGGCGGCGCGTTCTATACCGTGGGCGTCACCTTCTACGTGCGCAAGGCGCTGGTCTACAACCGCGCCATCTGGCACGCCCACGTGCTGGGCGGCGCGCTCTCGCACTGGTACGCGATCTGGTTGTGCCTGCGGCCGTTGGGTGGGGTGTAGCCTCGCCCGGCACAGCCGACTTGCCCCACCCGCAGTGATACTTTAGTGTCACTGCATGCGCACAGAACTTGTCACCACGCTCAAGCGGCAGGCCACCGAGCTCCTCGCAGATGTCGAGCGCGACAAGGAGCCAATCCTGATCACCCAGCATGGCCTGCCCAGCGCATACCTGGTGGACGTCGCCAGCTATGAACGCATGCAACAGCGCATGGCGATCCTCGAAGGAATTGCCCGTGGTGAAATGGCGGTAGCCGAAGGCCGCAGCCTGAGCCACGAGCAAGCCAAACAACGCCTGGCGCGATGGCTGAAATAGTCTGGTCGGAGCCGGCGGTGGCCGACCTGGACGCGAGTGCCGACTACATTGCACTTGAGGACGCTGCCGCCGCAGCGGCACTGGTGAGACGGGTGTTTGCGCATGTCGAGCAATTGGCTGAGCACCCGGAGAGTGGAAGCCGGCCGCAGGAGCTCAAGCGCTCCCGCTACCGTCAAATCGTCGAGCCACCTTGCCGCGTGTTCTACCGTGTGGACGGGCAGCGCGTTGTCGTGGTTCACGTGATGCGCTCGGAGCGGTTACTTCGGAAGAATCGTCTTTCGCGCTGACAGGCGCGCCCATCTTCCAGCTGTATCGCATTGCACACGCGTTGCTGCGCATGCGCCCACACCGCGCGCAGGCACGGCTTACAGCGCCACCTGCTCAATTAAAAAGCGGCTCACACCCTCACAGCTTGGTCTTCAACACCGCCTCGAACGCCGCATCCGGCGCGATGCTGTCGGAAAGCACGATCACCGAATGCAGCGTGCCCCTGGCCTGCACGTTGTATTCGAAGCCCACCGGCCTGCCGCCGTGGCTGAACACCTCGATCTCGCTGTACTCGCCGAGCCGGCCTTCATGGCTCTCGCGCGCGAACCCGCGCTTGTCGGCAAAGGTGCCGGCGGCGGTGCGTGCGCCCTGCCACACCGCGTCTTCGTAGGTGATCGGCTGCAGCAGGCTGATCAGGTGGGTCGCGCAGGCGCTGGTGCTGGTCACGCCATAGCCGTCGACCTCGCCCAGCAACGGGATCTTGCGGACATCGCGTTTGGGCGTGGCGGTGACCGTGCAGCCAAGCTGCTGCAGATCGGCAAGCGTGAAATGCTCGGACTCCGGGCGCGGCGCACTGGGGGTGGCCGTGCCACCGCCGTTGCAGGCAGACAGCAGGCCCAGCAATGCGAGCGGCAGGAAGGTGCGGGGGGAAACGTGCGGCAACGGTGACGTCCTTGTAAGAAGAAAAGGTGCGCATGGAGCGGTACCACGCCACGTGCGGGCGCCTGCGGACGCGGAGTATCCGCTGCCTGGCCGCCATCGCACCAGGCGCGGTGTGGCCGGCCGCTGTGCGGCAGCGTGGCCACGCGCGCGCTCACCAGTGTGACCGGGGCGGGCCTGTGCAGGCGTTGCGGATTATCGCATTGGCACGATCACACCCGGGCAAGCGGTGCATGGCGCCTGCGCGGCCGGCCGCACCCGCCGTGCGCCTGTAACGCATGCCCGTGCACACCGGCCATGCGCGTCTTGGGGCGCAGGCAATGGTGCGATGACCGGACTCACCGCACCGGCGACCGCATCCCGGCCCCGAAGCCCTGCGCGGGGAACCCTGCCTCCAGCGGCGCACGCCGCTGTATCCACATGTCGCCCATCATCCGGTCCAGGCCACGGTCCAGCCCGGTGACCAGCCCCGCGCCCGGGGTGAAGGTCAGCTCGCCAAAAAAAACCTGGCCATGCTGGATGTACCAGTCCACCCGCACGTAGTCGAAGTCGCCGGCCAGCTGCTGGCTCAGGCCCAGCGCCTGCTCCAGCAACGCGGGCGCGCAGGGCGGGGTGCGCCCGTCGTCGCGGATGCGGTGGAAGGCCGTGTGCAGGTTGTTCACGAAGAAGGTCATCGCCAGCTTGGGCGTGTCGAAGCGCCCGTAGATCACCTGCAGCACATACTGGAAACTGCCATCGGCCTGCCGGAACATGTGGAACTTGTAGTCCACCGGCACCTGCTGCGCATCGCCGATGTACTGCTCCACCAGCAGCCGTGGCGGAATATCGCGGTAGTGGATCTCGCGCACCTTGTCGGAAAAGTCGGTGCGCAGCCACTGGCCGCAGCGCTGCACGATGCGCCGTTTCTGCAGCGCGTCCGGCTCCTCCCGCACCACCTCCACCATCGCCGCGCCATGGTTGGCCTTGATCACGGTCTGCCGCCACTGCGGCAGGCGCAGCAGCTCCTGCGGGTCGGTACTGTCCAGCAGCAGCGGGATCAGATGCGCCTGCCCGATCCTGGCCGCCACGTATGGCCGCACCGCAAACTTGTCCGCCAGCCGCCGGTACAGCGGGTAATCCCCGTGCACGCACTTGCGGTAGAGGATCTTCTCGTTGAAGCACTTGGGGTCGTACAGATCCGGCAGCCGGCCGAAGGTGTGCAGGTAGTACAGCCGGTCCTGGTGCCGCCACGGCAGGGTGCGCAGCAGCCCGCGCGCGCCCTTGCGCAGCAGGCGCTTGAGGCTGATGGCGTCGGTGCCCGGCGGTGCGGTGCGGCTGTCGCCTGGAGATCTCGTCGACGCCGGCAGCAGCGCAGCCCATGGCTGACCTGCCCCACCGTATGCGCCCAGCGGCTGCGGCTGCAGCCCCACCCTGTCGTCGGCCATCGCCAGATCCTTCTTCCGTAGTAATGAGACATACATCACATTTAAGTGTGATGTATGTCACGGTATACGGAAAGATGCAGATCAGGGTTGCGAATTGTCTCAAGCGGCCCGACTGCGCAAAGAGCGCAGCGCATCGGGTAAGAAGGCCACGCCCGGTGCCTGCGCTAGCGCCCGCTTTGGTGCACCGCGCAATCGTGGGCAGGTAAGGGCCGTTGATCACGGCCGCCTGGCGGACGCCGTGCCAGGAACGGGCAGAACATCGAGCGCAGGCCCCAGGCGCGCGGCACGTACGCGATGGCGCACATGTGCTTTGCCATCGGGGCGGCATTGCATGCGGCGCGGTGTGGGCAGCCAATGCCAGCGCGGCCGGCGAGGGGATGCAGTCGCATTGCGGGCAGGCATCACGCACCATCACGCACCGGCACTGCAGCCCGCAACGGATGGCCCATGCACGTCACCAAACTCCTGCCCCTGGCCGCACTGAGCCTTGCGCTCGGCGCCTGCGCAAACCCGGACCAGCCCGCACAGGCCGGCAAGGCGCCCACGTCTGCGCTGGCGGCACGCGGCCCGGCCGTTGCCCAAGGCAACGCCGCCGCACTGCCGCCCGACCAGGCGGCCAACAGCAATCCGCCCTCGGCAGGCCAGCAGGCAAGGCGCTATCTCTGCCCGCAAGGCCCCAATGCCTGCCCGGCCGGTGGGCCGTTGATCGCCAATTCCGATGCAGAGGCGCAGTGGCTGTTGCGCCACGGCTACCCGACCGAACACGAACTGGCTCGCTTGGAAACGCTGACGCTGGACCAGCTCAAGGCCGAGTCGCAGGCAGGCAACCATGCCGCCACGGTGATCTATGGCAAAAACACCGCACTGGCGGGCCGTTTTTATCAGGGCATCGACATCCTGCGGCGGGCCGCGGTGGCGGGGAACCTGTATGCGTACTACGGGCTGTCGGATGTGTATGCCAGCGACACCGCAAACAAGAACCTGGTCGACAGCCTGGCCTACCTGCGCCTGGCCTACCTGTTGGGCGATGCAAAAGCCTCGGCCGTCATCGCATCGCGTGGTTTGAGCAGCATCGAAAACGTTGTTGCCGACGAGCGCGCCGCATCACTGCACAAGACGTTTTCCAAGGACCAGCGCCCGTCGCCACGGCCGTTGGAATAACGCCTATCAATCAGCCCCACATCAAGTTGCGGAATCTTCGCAAACACCCCGGCAGTAACATCGATAAACACGAGCGGCCGCTTCGCCACCAAGCGGTTGGCGGCATAGATCAAGTTATTTTAGGAGTCAGGCGGCAGCATGAGATATCACGATGGCTCGGAAATAAGGCTCGGGGATGTGGTCAGCGTTCCGTCGCCGGATGGAGAAAAGCAAGCCCGTGTCGTGATGCTCGGCGACACTAAAGAGCATCTAGACATAGACCCTGGTTTCGTCGAATGGGTGTTAGGTGACGCCATCTTGGCTTCAACATCGATCTTCGTGGAATGGCTAACCTCGACGCCGTTTACGCATTCCGACCCACAGTTCGCGCCCGTAGGAAACTTCATGTCGACAACGGTCGATGAGCATGTTCACTTCAAATGCCGCGCGCCCGCTTAGCAATGCATTCAGTCCAAACGTACTCCACGGGTCGGTTTAACTCAGGCGCCCCAGGACCGGGCAGTGGTAGCTCCCCAAGCCAAGATACGGACGCGTGCGCTGCGTCCGCGCAGGCACGCCGCTAGGGTAAGGTGCCCAAATCCGCGAGTACATCCTCCACCTGCTCGGACAGGTGCTGCAGGCAATGCGCCCATTCCTGCAATGGAATTGTTGGCGTCCCCAGCGTCGCTTCGTCGCGGGTGCGTGGTGTTGCCAGGGTAGCGAGCAGGCGCAGCTGGTCGCGCACGCGCAGCAGGTGGTAGTGCGTGCCTTCGGACATCCAGTAACCGGGTTCGTTGTGCATGCCGCTCTCCTTGCCGTGAGGCAGCTCCCGCTGCACAACGCAGCGGGATGCCGGGAGGCTAGAAACCGCAGACAGCCGGCGGGCTTATTCCCCTTGCGGGTGTTGTATTCGCCGCCCTCCCGGCGCAAGAACGCCGAGCAGTGCCAGGCCAGATGGCCGAGCACAAAAAACCCACCAAGTTCTCGGAGGTGGGCACCGCTGTCTGTGTGGAGTTTCTAGGCTCCGAGCGGAAGTGTGCGTGTGGCGGTGAGTTGGGTCAAGGTGAAGCGATGCCCGGCGTGTAGAGATGCGGCTTTTCACGAGGTTTTTCGAATGGACACGCGGCCCAATGACGCACTAGTTACCAGTTGACACACCGCCAAACAGGTAGCAATCTCGGCTGCAAGGAGCCTAGAAACTCCTCAGACAGCGGTACCCACCTCCGTCAAACCGGTGGGTTTTTTGTGCCCGGATTCTTTGTACGAGTGCAGCCGACGAGATGCCTACGTCGGAGTGCCGCTAATGCAAAGCTGTTTGGGAAAACACTTCTGAAGTCTGTCTGTAGTTTCTAGCCTCCCGACATCCCGCTGCGTTGCTCAACGGGGCCTGCTCGTCAAGGAGGGCTTTGCCATGCGTCGGTCCACGTCCAGTCCCAAGCCATCGCGCAAGCGCGCCACGGTACCACCGCCTACCCAAGTCGTCTGGCGCTCGCTCGATCCCACGCTCAAGCCGCGGCCGTACCTCGAACGCACGCCCATCCCCGAACCTCGCGCCGAACCCCGCACACCACGGCGGCCCGGCCGTCCGCGTGCCCCGCAGCAGTGCACCGTCGGCTATGGGTACTATCCCGACAGTCACCAGCGCATTCCCACCCTGCGCCTGCGCGGCCGCTGGCTGGAACAATTGGGCTTTGCCATCGGCAGCAAGCTGCACATCCGCCAGCGCGATGGCGAGCTGGTCATCAGCGTTGTAAGACCCACGCTGATCACGCCGCAGCGCATGCGCGCACCGCATGTGCCCGGCCCGTTGCTGGAGACGTCGCATGATGAGTGAGGGCATGACCGGCGCGTCGCGTGCAGACCGCTACGGTGTCATCGGCCAGGTGGTAGCGGCACGCGCGCACGCCGCAAGCGCGGTGCCGGTTGAGCGCTACGGCAGCCGCCCGTGGCGCCACCGCAGCGCCTACACCGCGAGCGCATTGCCCGCCCGCGCGCCCGCGGCGGGCATCTATGTACTTGGCCGCTTTACCACGCGCTGGCACGTGCGCGAGGAGCGCGCGCCGCCTAGGGAACGCTTCGACCAGGCCCTGGTACAGCTGCAGGCGGAGCTGCTCACCTACATGCGGCGGCGCCTGCGCGACCCGCACACCGCCGCCGACCTCGCCCAGGAAGCGCTGCTGCGCATGCTGGCCTACCGCAACACGCCTGACATCCACAGCTACAAGCTGCTGCTGTACCGCATCGCCCACAACGTGGTGCTGGAGCATTGGCGCACGCGCCACCGCAGGCACGCCTCCCGCCATGTACCGCTGGAGGGCAGCGAACCGCTTGCCGCCGCCGGCACGGCGGTGGACCAGTTGGTAGACGCCCGCCGCACCCTGCAGCACCTGCACACCCACACGCTGCCCGCGCTGCCGCCCAAATGCCGCCAGGCCTTCATGCTCAACCGCTTCGACGGCCTCACCTACCCGGAAGTCGCCGCCGTCATGGGCATCTCGGTCAAGATGGTGGAAAAGCACATCAGCCGCGCCCTGGCCGCCTGCCGCGCGGCGGTGGGCGAGTAACGCCAGGGCAATGCGTCGCGCGGGTTGGCGGTGCATCACGCCCAGCCGGGCAGGTGCACCAGGTAGTCGCACCAGCCGGAGACCTCCGTGTTGGCGTCATTGCTCGTCGGTGTCAGGACGGATTTACGTTGCCTATCCGCCCTGACACCGCTGCCAGCCACCCGCAGCGGCCGACACCTGCTCCCATCCATTGTGCAGCCGCTTCATCGCCTGCCCGCCTACGCACGCATAGCCCAGCTGCCTGGCCTCTGCGGTGCCCAGGCCGGGAAGCGCAATGATGGAATCCGACGGAGCAGGGCGGCCTTGCCGATGCGCCTCGTTGCGCAGGGTCATGTTCTCGATGCCCTGACAGTAACGCACCATGCCCGGGTGCGGGTGCGCGCGGTATTGCTCGCAATTGAAGGGCGTGGTGTCGCGCGCCATGGAGTTGTACGGCTGCCGCGCTGGCGGGATGTACTTGCTCGTCGCCTTGCCAGTGGCTGAGCGCATGCTCTGCGCCGAGACGCCTTGTCCGCACGCAAGCACGCACAGCGTTGTCAGTGCCAGCGCGACACGGCGCGCGATGGTGATCCTGTCCATGGTGTGTCCCCTATGCGCCCTAATGCTAGCCCACACATTGCGTGCGTGGGTGCCGGGCATTCTGCACCTGCCATCCGTCCGGTAGATCAAAGCGCAGATCCAAGCCCCAAAACGCCAACGCCCCGAACATGTCGGGGCGTTGGTGTGATCTCTGGCCGAAGTGGAGTAGATCGTCTGCGCGGTCGTACATGACGCCTGACGGCCACTCCACTGCGTCAGCGCGGCAGGCGCAACGCCTGCCACCACTGCAAACGCTGTTGGCGCGCTCGACTTACTTGGATGCGTCGCGCACTTTGTCGGCGACCTGGCCAGCCTTGTTCTGCACCTTGCCGACATTCTTTTCGGCAGCGCCTTCGAGCTCGGTGCTCTTGTCGCCAGTGACACGGCCAACGGTTTCCTTGATGGAGCCCTTGACCTGCTTGGCGGTACCTTCGATACGGTTCTTGTCCACGGGGTGCCTCTTACGGTTGGGGATGTTGCGGCCCAGTCTGTACCCCTGGCACGTGAGTGCGATGTGGGCATGCCGTTGTGCCCGCGTCAGGACGCGCAGCTGCCGCGCGCGCAGCGTGGCCGCGGGGCGCGGGCGTGCCTCGCATGCCTTGCTGAGGCCGCTGCATGCCACAATGCGCGCACTTTCCGCCAGGCAATGCCGTCACGTGAGCACAGCGCCCCCCGCCATCGAGCCCGTCGGTCTGGATTTCCTAGCAGGGGGGGGCGAAATGGGCGCGTTGATGCGCGCACACGACTGGGCCGCCACGCCACTGGGCGCGCCGGAGACCTGGCCACAGTCGCTGCGCTCGTCGTTGTCGGTGGTGCTCAACTCCACCCTGCTCGGTGCGGTGCTGTGGGGGCCGGAGCTGCGGATGTTCTACAACGATGTCTACCTGCGCTCGCTGGGCGACCGTCATCCGCGGGCGCTGGGCCAGCCGGTGACCGAGGTGTGGAAGGAAACCTACGCGCCCATCGCGCAGGACTTCGACCGGGTGATGCAAACCGGTGAGGGCTTCGGCCAGGGGTTCATCGCCTTGCCGATGCTGCGCAACGGCGTCAGCGAGATGACCTACTGGAATGCCACCGCCTCGCCGATCCGCGGTGAAGACGGCAGCATCGTGGGGCTGATGAACATCGCGATCGAAACCACCACCCAGGTAGCGGCCGACCGCAACCGCGACATCCAGCATGCGATGTTGAGCAACGAAAACACCCATCTGGTGCATGAGGTGGTCAACCGCACCAGCGAGCGCGATCGTGCGCTGGAAGCCGAAACGGTGGCGCGCCGCAATGCCGAGCGGGTGCAGCTGGCGCTGGCGGCCGGGGCGATCATCGGCACCTGGATCTGGGACCTGCCCAGCGACGCGTTTTCGGTGGATGAGGCGTTTGCGCAGAACTTCGGCTTCGATCCGTCCACCAGCCGCAGCGGCCTGACGCTGGAACAGGTGATACGGACGGTGCACCCGGACGACCGCGAGGGGCTGCGCGCGGCCATTGGCGAGGCCATCGCCCGCGGCGGCGCCTACGCGCACCAGTACCGGGTCAAACGGCGCGACGGAAAGTATTACTGGCTGGAAGCCAATGGCCGGGTCGAAAAGGGCGCCGATGGCACGCCGTTGCGGTTTCCCGGCGTGCTGCTGGACATCGAGGCGCGCCACGCACTGTCGGAAGAGCGCGACGGCGCGCTGGCGGCACTGCGCGAGTTGAGCGACACGCTGGAGCAGCAGGTCACCGAGCGCACGCGCGAGCTGATGGCGGTGGAAGAAGCGCTGCGCCAATCGCAGAAGATGGAAGCGGTGGGGCAGCTCACCGGCGGGCTGGCGCACGACTTCAACAACCTGTTGGCGGGCATTTCCGGTGCGCTGGAGCTGATGAGCCTGCGGATCGAGCAAGGCCGTTATCGCGACCTGGAGCGTTATGTGGCCACCGCGCAGGGCGCCACCACGCGCGCGGCCGCGCTGACGCACCGCTTGCTGGCGTTTGCGCGGCGGCAGACGCTGTTGCCCAAGCCGACCAACGTCAACCGGCTGGTGGTCGACATGCTGGAGCTGATCCAGCGCACGGTGGGGCCGGGGATCTGCGTGGAAAACATCGCCGCTGCCGAACTGTGGCTGGCGCTGGTGGATGCGCCGCAGCTGGAGAACGCACTGCTCAACCTGTGCATCAACGCGCGCGATGCGATGCCCGACGGCGGGCGCCTGCGCGTGCAGACCAGCAACCGCTGGATCGACCGCGAGATGGGCCAGCAGCTGGGCATGCCGGAAGGGCACTACCTGTCGCTGTGCGTGAGCGATACCGGCACCGGCATGCCGCCGGATGTGGTGGCGCGCGCGTTCGATCCGTTCTTCACCACCAAACCCATCGGCGAAGGCACCGGCCTGGGCCTGTCGATGATCTATGGGTTTGCCAAGCAATCCGGCGGGCAGGTGCGCATCCATTCGGAAGTGGGCAAGGGCTCGACGGTGTGCATCTATTTGCCGCGTCATGCCGGTGCCGACGACAGCAGCGACAGCGGCACCGCCACGCTGGCACTTGCGCCCTCGCTGGCCGGCGAAACGGTGTTGATTGTCGACGACGAGCCGTCCATCCGCCTGCTGTTCACCGAGGTGCTGGAAGAGCTGGGCTACACCGTGCTGGAAGCCGGCGACAGCGCTGCAGGGCTGGGCATCTTGCAGTCGCCGGTGCGGATCGATCTGCTGATCAGCGATGTCGGCCTGCCCGGCGGCATGAACGGGCGGCAGATGGCCGATGCCGCGCGCGTGGGCCGCCCAAAACTCAAGGTGTTGTTCGTCACCGGCTTTGCCGAACACGCGCAATTGAACGACCGCCACCTCGAACCCGGCATGGCGGTGCTGGCCAAGCCGTTCAGCGTCAGCCTGCTGGCGACGCGGGTCCAGGAGATGATTGCGAGCGAGGGCTGAGCGGTGGGGTGCTGCACGTGCGCTCGTCAGGGCACGTGGGTGCCCGACCTGCCGCAACCGGACCGGCCTCACTCCACGCTGGAAGCGACCAGCCGTTGCCACAGCGCGGCATTGGCCGCGTGGTCCGGCTCCAGCGTGGACAGCACACTGAGCGCGTGCTCCTCCTGCTCGGCGCCATGGCGGGCGAGCATGGCCAGTGCGGCGGCCAGCCGGCCATAACGCAGCGCCATGCCGAGCGAGGTGGTCAGCACGGTGGCGTCGTGCTCGGGGCGTTGCTCGTCCAGCGCGGTACTCAGCGTGGCAGGCAGATCCCAGGCGGTGACGATGGTCTTGGCGACTGCGGCGGTGTGGCGTTCCACTAATGCGGCGGCCACTTCCAGGCTGTAGGGCAGGGTCGGGCGCTCGGCATAGGCATCGCGCAGCACGCGCAGGATCACCACCGCGCCCAGGCCCTGCAGCAGGCCGGCCAGCTGCGCCGACAAGCTGTCGCCACCGCGCTCGCGCATGTAGGCAGCCGCGGCTGCGGCGGTACGCAGGGCGTAATCCCACACGGCGGCCGGCAGGCGCGCGTAGAGGCCGCCCTCCAGGCTCAGCACCGGCTGCATCACTGCGGCGGCGACGATCTGGCGCACGCCCTCGGTGCCGATATGCACCACGGCCCGCTCCAGGCTTTCCAGCGGGCCGCCCTGCGGGCGATACAGCGCGCTGTTGGCGATGCGCAACAGGTTGGCCGCCAGCGCCGGGTCCTGCGCGATGATCGCGGCGATGCCGCGACCGGAGGCATCCGGGTCGTTGACCGCGCGCATCAGCTGCGGCAACAACTGCGGGCGGCGCGGCAGCAGTTGCGGGCGCAGGTCCACGTGGTCGAGCGCATTGCCGACCGCAGCCAGCACCGCGGCCTGCGCCGGGTCGGTCGGCAGGTGGCCCTCGGCCAGCGATGGGGTGGACATCACCGCGGCATACATGCGGCGCAGCAGTGGCTGCATCGGTGGCGGCCCGGGCGGCAGGGGCGGCAGGGGCTGCGGTGCAGCGGCGGTATGCGCCTGTGCCTGTTGGTGCGCCTGCACCTGCACAGCCGCCTGCCCCGGCGCGCGCGCTGCCGGTGCGGCATGCGCACCAGCGGCGGAGACGGCGGAGGTGGCAGGGGTACCGGCGGTTTGCGCACGACGGCGCAGCAGCAGCCACGCAATGACACCGGCAAGTCCCAGGCCGGCAAGCAGTCCGGCAGCAAGCAGCAACACAATCACGGGCGTCATAGATTTTGTCTGATCAGTGGCGCGACTATCCGCGAAGCCGGTGTTGACGGCAATGCAGGCGTGCGGCGCCGGGCGAGGCCGAACCCGGCCGATCGCATTGCCCGCGTCCGGTAACTCGCCTTAGGAGCTGCCGCCCAGCGTCTTGCTGCGCTGTGACGATGGGTTCGACGCGCCCTGCTGGCTGGCACCCTGCCGATCACGGTGCAGTGGCCCCGCCGCCATGCGGTTCCAATCTGCAGGCGCTGGAGGTGGGCATCCCGGGCAGATGCCGCTGCGTGCCTGTCAGTCGGGATGGCGGATGCGCTTGCCTTGCCGGCGCAGCGGGTGCAGGCCCGGGCAGATCGGCATGCGCGCAGCCAGCCCCGGACACCGGCAATGACCTGCTGCACTGCAGCGACGAGCGGGTGTCTTCAAGTTGACCGCTCCGCTGCACGTGGCGCTAACGCAGCAGCCCGCACTATGCGTCACCAGCTGTGCAGCCCTAGAGCATCTAGGCAGCTTAAAGGGTGCAGGCATCCGCAGTTGGACCACTTACCGTCGACAGACACCGCGCAATGCGCGGTGTTTTCGTTTGTGGTGGGCGATGGGCACGCGCGCTGTGGCGCGGGCGGCGGCATCGTGGTGCGACCGCTATAGGGTGCCCTGCTTCCACAGCCGCACGATCGCAGCCGGTGCATGTTCTTCGGGGATGCGCAGCGGCTCGCTGGCGCCGTCCCAGGCGATGCTGAAGTAACGGCGGTCGCCGCCACCGGCCTGCGGATGCGGCAGCGCATGCGCCAGGCACTGGTCCAGCAAGGCGCGCAGCTGCAGACGCTGCGCATCGTCCAGGTCATCCATCACCAGCTGCCGTTCACGCCGCATGGCGGGGAAGGCGGCCACCCCGCCTTCGCGTGCCAGCCGCAAGGTCACGCCTGCATCCACCGGCGGACGCTGTGGACTCATGCGAGCACGCCCACGTCGCGCCAGGCCTGGTGCACCGCGGTTGCCTCGGCACTGCTGGCGCCGTAGTCCGCACCGGCAATGCTGACGGTGAGCGCGGCAAAGGTGGCAAAGTCCGCACCGGCGGCCAGCTCGCCGCCGGTGAGCGCGCGGTACCAGATGCGGCCGGTCTTGTCCCAGGCATAGCCACCGATGGCCACGGCCGCGCGATAGAACGCGTGGTTGGGGATGCCGGAGTTGTAATGCACGCCGCCATCGTCCTCTTGCGTGTCGACGTAGCCGGCCATGCTGGCCGGCTGCGGATCCTTGCCCAGGGCCGGGTCATCGTACGCGGTGCCGGGCGCGCGCATCGAACGCAGGCCCACCCCGTCGATGCCGGGCATCAACAAGCCGGCACCGATGATCCAGTCCGCCTCGCCGGCCTGCTGCCGCAACGTGTACTGCTTGATCAACACGCCGAATACATCCGACAGCGACTCGTTCAAGGCGCCGGACTGGCCCTGGTAGATCAGGTTGGCGGTGCGCTCGGTCACGCCATGGCTCAGCTCGTGGCCCACCACGTCGATGGCGATGGTGAAGCGGTTGAAGACCTCGCCATCGCCATCGCCGAACACCATCTGCTCGCCGTTCCAGAAGGCGTTGTCGTAGCCACGCTCGTAATGCACGGTGCCGATCAACGGCATGCCGTCGCCGTCGATGGAATTGCGCCCATACACCGTCTGGAAGAAGTCGTGCGTGGCGCCGAGATAATCGTAGGCCTCGGTTACGGCCACATCGTCGGTGGCGGCAGCGCCCTCTGCGCGGACCAGGGTGTCGGGCAGCGCGCTGCCTTGCTGGGCGTCGTAGATCTGCCGCTGCACCGCCTGCGCGGTGGGCGTGCTCGCAGCATCGGCGGCCAGTGCCTGGGCGCGTGCGAGCAGGCCGAACGCGCGCTGTTGCCGCAGCTGCGCGGTGATCTGCCGCGACAACAGCGCGCACTGGCGTGCACGCTCGGGCGCCGCCCGGGCCACATGGTCCAGCAGATACGGCGGCAGGATGCCGGCACGGCGTGGCGTGACGAATGCAGACATAAGCGACCTCCACGATGGGCTGCGTCTGTGACTATGCCGAGGCTGGCTTTAGGAATTCGTTAGGCCCATCCACCGTGCGCCCCGCGCGCCGGTTGCGATAGGCGCGGCGTTCATTCCAGCTGCGACAGGGCCTGCTGGATCGGCGTCTGCCCGTCGATGAAGCCCACGGTCTTGCCGATGGTGGCCGGCGTGGCCAGTGCCGCCGCAATGACCTGCGCCACGTTGGCGCGCGACACGCCGCCGTCGGCAGCGCTGCCCGGGTCGCACGTGATGCGGCCGGTTGGCGGCTCCTGCGTGAGTCGCCCCGGCCCCAGCACGGTCCAGTCCAGCGTGGTGCTGCGCAGGTGCGCATCGGCCGCGGCCTTGGCCTGGGCGTAGGCGAAGAATCCATCGTCCGGCCCGATGCCGTGTTCCAGCCCGGCACCGAGATAGGACACCATCAGGTAACGGCGCACGCGTACCTGCGCGGCAGCATGCATCGACCGGATCGCCGCATCGCGGTCCACCGCGTAGGTGCGTGCCGCATCGCCGCCACCGGCGCCGGCCGACCACACCACCGCGTCGTGGCCGGCCAGTTGCGCGGCGATCGCAGCGGTGTCGGCCTGTTCGATATCCAATACCTGCGGGGTGGCGCCGTCGGCAATCACATCGTCTGCGTGCGCAGGATTGCGAAACAGTGCGGTGACCGAATGCCCGCCACGCACCAGCAACGGCGTGAGCAGACGTGCGACCTTGCCATGGCCGCCGATCACGACGATACGCGACATCCCAACCTCCAACACGGTGCGCCGGCGCGGCGCGGACTGCGCGCATCCTCGCCAACATGGCGCTAAGGCAGCGTCATTGGTGTGGATCGGCGTGGAGAGCGCTCCGTACGATCATGCACTTGCAGATGCGTGGATGCACCACCTGCCCGCCGCACATCTGGGACACTACGCGGCACAACCTCCGGGATGCCTATGTCCAGCTCGATCGATACCGACCTTCGTCCACGCGTCGGATGCGGCGCCTTCATCCGGCGCGCCGATGGCCGCCTGCTGCTGGTGCAGCGCGGGCGTGCGCCCGAGCAGGGCCATTGGGGCCTGCCCGGCGGCAAGGTGGACTGGATGGAAACGGTGGAACACGCGGTGGTGCGCGAAGTGCTGGAAGAAACCGGCCTGCACGTGCAACTGCAAGATGTGCTGTGCATCGTCAGCTACTTCGAGCCGGACCTGCGGCCGCCGCAGCATTGGGTTGCGCCGGTGTATCTGGCCGCGATCCAGGGCAGCGAGCACACCGTGTGCCGCGAGCCCGAAGCGATCGCCGACATCGGCTGGTTCGCGCTGGACGCACTGCCGTCGCCACTGACCACCTCCACGCTGCAGGCGTTGCAGCATCTGCCGCCCACCGCAGCGTCGGCACCTGTCGCCTGAGCGCGACGATGGGCTCGGTGCATGGCATCGACACGTCGGCAGGCGCAGTGTCGGTGCTGGCGGTCGCGGGATCTCGATGTCCGCTTGGATGCAGAGGAACACATGACCTTGCTGCGATATCGAACGCTCGCGCACGATGGTCCGATTGCACGCTGTGGTGTGCGTAGTTGCAGCATTTGCGTTACATCGCGTCGTTACATGCAACGCCATTGTCTGCACGCGATGCAAGCCGGCCACTGCCGGTATCCTTGGCGGTTCGACTTGCCTGGGAGGGCACTGCATGACACGTCATTGGTTGAACAAGACGCTGGCGCTCACGTTGATCTGTACCGCGTGCAGCATGCACGCAACCGCCGCCGAGCCGGCACCACCGGCCCCCGCTTCGGCCCCCGATGGCATCCGGCATGTACCCGCCTTCGACCTGCCGGTGTCGGAATATCTGAGCCCTGCCGCGCGTGCGCATGTGGCCGCCGGGGCGGCCCGCGTTGATCCGATGGACAAGGCCGACAACGCCACCTTGCTCAAGCAATTGCCGAGTCTCCGCGCCGACACCGAGCGTTGGGCCGAAGGCGTGATTGCGCAGCTGCGCACGCGCTACGCGGTGGAGATCACGCCCGAGACCTGGAACGGCGTGCCGGTGCTGCGGGTGGAGCCGCGCACGCGCACACCCGAGCAGGCCAAGCGCCTGTTGATCGAACTGCATGGCGGTAGCTTCGTGATGGGCAGCCCGGCCTCGTTCGGCTTGATGGAAGCCATTCCGCTGGCGGCGATGACCGGCATGACCGTGGTCGCGGTGGATTACCGGATGGGACCCGAGCACCATTTCCCGGCTGCCAGCGAGGATGTGGCAGCGGTGTATCGCGCTGCGCTCAAGACCTATGCGCCCGAGCGCATCGGCCTGTTCGGTTGTTCGGCCGGCGGCGTGCTCACCGGTGAATCGCTGGCGTGGTTCGCCAAGGAGCAGTTGCCGATGCCGGCGGCGGCCGGGCTGTTCTGCGCCGCAGGCGATGCGCGCTACCGCGGCGATTCGCGCAGTGTGGTGGCGGCAGTCAACGATGCCTTGTTGCCGGACAAGGCCGGTGCGTTGCCGATCTGGGAAGACCTGTACTACGGCGACAACGTGGATTTCCACGATCCGCTGGTTTCACCGGTGTTTTCCGATGCGGTGCTGCGGCAGTTCCCGCCGACGCTGTTCCTCACCGCCACGCGTGCTGCCGAGCTGAGCAATGCCGCCTACACGCATTCGCGCCTGGTGGACCTGGGCCGCGAATCGGACCTGCATGTCTGGGATGGGTTGGGGCACGCCTTCCACCTCACCAATGCACTGCCGGAGAGCCAGCAGGCGCTGCGGGTAGCGGCGCGTTTCTTCAGCAAGCACCTGGGTCTGCCGCCTCCGCCGCTGGCGGCACCACGCTAACGCCATGCTGACACCGGCTAGGCGCGGCGCTTACATCCTCTCGCCTAGGTTGAGGCCGACTGGCGTTGCACATGCAGCGCCGCTCTAACAAGGAGAATCGAATGAGTCTGCAAATTCCTCAGGGTGCGTTGGTAGTGGTGGCCGATGGCGGCGAAGCGCGCTGGTTCACCAACACCGGTAACGAGGCCAAGGTGGTGCTGCGCCAGCATGCGCGCACCGATGTGCAGAACGTCGACGACGATGGCCCGGCCGGCAAGGCGCCGCAGGATCTCAGCGAGGCGGACATGGACGAAATGACCTTCGCCAAGCAGTTGTCGCATGCCTTGAACGACGGCGCGCTGAAGCACGAGTACACGCATCTGGTGCTGGTGGCCGACCCGACGACGCTGGGCCGGGTGCGTCCGCTGCTGCACAAGGAAACGCAGCAACGCCTGGTTGGCGACCTGGCCAAGGACCTGACCAATCTGCCGCTGGAAGACATTCAGCGCGCACTGTCGTAAGCACAACGGAGCTGTCACACGATGGGGTTTGTTCGCGACTACGCCACCCAGGCGCCCGAACGTAGCGCGGTGGATGCACAGGCCGGTCTGCAGGTGCTGGAATTCGGCACCGACTGGTGCGGCCATTGCATTGCCGCGCAACCGCTGCTGCAGAAATTGTTGGGTGGCGTTGCAGCGCTCGACTATCGCAAGATCGAAGATGGAAAAGGACGGCCCCTGGGCCGCTCTTTTCGTGTCACGTTGTGGCCGACCATCATCCTGCTGCGCGACGGTGTGGAAGTGGCACGCGCCGTGCGCCCGCAGACGCGCGAAGATCTGCAACCGCTGCTGTCGCAGCTGGGTGCGGCGCTGGTGTAAGCGAGTAACGCGCCTGATCGATGGCGCGTAAATATGGCAGGACATGCGCAGTGCAGCGAGGGCGCGATGCGCGCGCCCGATGCGCCAGATGCCTTGAAACAAGCGGTTTTCCGCGATGCTCCACCATCGCGGCTGCAGCGATCTGCGCGCTGTAGTACCATAACCGGCTGATCAAGCCCTTGGGCATTGCCCACCCCCTTGGTCATCTGTCCCGCAGCGTCGCTGAATCCACGCGGCCGTCCGGGAATGCCTCCGGCGTCATCTTGTGCATGTGCCATTGCCATGCCTGCGTGATACGCCGTGTCCTGTGCGTTGCCGGGGCGAGCGGGCAGCGATGGCCGCACATGGAGACACAACACATGCACGACACGCGCGCGATTGCCTCGCACTTCGGTTGGTTCAAGCGCCGCCGCCAACTGCAACTGGACGAAGTCACCGTGGTGGATCGCGGCATGTTGCGCAAGGCCGTGGGCGCGGCCGCATTGGGCAATGCGATGGAATGGTTCGACTTCGGCGTGTACGGCTATCTGGCGGTGACGCTGGGGCAGGTATTCTTCCCGGCCAGCAATCCCACCGCGCAGTTGATCGCCACCTTTGCCACCTTCACCGTCGCGTTTCTGGTGCGGCCGATCGGCGGGCTGGTGTTCGGCCCGCTCGGCGATCGCTACGGGCGGCAGAAGGTGCTGGCCGCGACCATGATCCTGATGGCCCTGGGCACCTTCAGCATCGGCCTGATTCCGTCCTACGCCAAGATCGGCCTGTGGGCACCGGCGCTGCTGTTGCTGGCGCGGCTGTTGCAGGGGTTTTCCACCGGCGGCGAGTACGGCGGCGCGGCGACCTTCATCGCCGAATACGCCACCGACCGCAATCGCGGATTGATGGGCAGCTGGCTGGAATTCGGCACCCTGGGCGGCTACATCGCCGGCGCCGCCACGGTGACGGCGCTGCACATGACCGTGACCCAGGCGCAGATGCTTGACTGGGGCTGGCGCGTACCGTTCCTGATTGCCGGCCCGCTGGGGCTGCTGGGCCTGTACATGCGCATGAAGCTGGAGGAAACCCCGGCATTTCGCGCCTATACCGAGCAGTCCGAACAACGCGAACGCGAAACCGCCGCCCAGGGCCTGCTGACGATGCTGCGCCTGCATTGGCCGCAGCTGCTCAAGTGCGTGGGCCTGGTGCTGGTGTTCAACGTCACCGACTACATGCTGCTGACCTACATGCCCAGCTATCTCAGCGTCACCATGGGCTATGCCGAGAGCAAGGGCCTGTTGCTGATCATTCTGGTGATGCTGGTGATGATGCCGCTCAACATCGTCGGCGGCCTGTTCAGCGACAGGCTGGGCCGCCGGCCGATGATCATCGGTGCCTGCATTGCGTTGTTCGCGCTGGCCATCCCCTGCCTGCTGCTGATCGGCAGCGGCCATGACGGCTTGATTTTTGCCGGCCTGATGCTGCTCGGCCTGGCGCTGGTGTGCTTCACCAGTTCGATGCCGTCCACGTTGCCGGCGCTGTTCTACACGCCGGTGCGCTACAGCGCGTTGTCGATCGCCTTCAACGTGTCGGTGTCGTTGTTCGGCGGGACCACGCCGCTGGTGACCGCTTGGTTGGTGGAGCGCAGCGGCGACCCGATGGTGCCGGCGTACTACCTGATGGGCGCGGCGGCGATCGGCCTGGTGACCATGTTGTTTGTGCGCGAAACCGCCGGCCTGCCGCTGCGCGGCTCGCCGCCAGCGGTGGCCACCGATGCCGAGGCGCGTGCGTTGCTGCGTGGCGACAGCCCGGTGACGGTGGACGCGCAGTTGCCTGGCAGCCCAGCGCCAGCCATGGGCCAGCCGCGCACGGCATAGGCGGACTCTGCGCGAGCGACCGATCCATCACGGGTTCGCCGATGCGGCTGGCACGCAAAGCCGCGTGGTCTAACGCAGCGGCGGCAACCGTGCACGCCGCGATGGCAATGGGTGCCTGCAGACAGTTGCCGCTAGCGCGGCGCGTGGCCGCCGCTGTCGGGCAGCGCGGGGCTGCGCATATCGGCCGACGGCATGCCTTCGCCGGTTTCCACATAGCGTTTGAGACTGCTGCCCAGGAAGAAGCGCCAGCCGCGGGCGCAAGCTTCCTTGCAGGGCGAGTCGCGGTAGCCGGAGTGTTCGAACTCCACCTGCGTGCCCTGGCTGGTCGGGCGCAGGTCGAAGCGCATCACCGTGCCCTTCCAGGCATCGGTGTCGAGCATGTTGGAGGCGTGGCAACGCCAGCGCACCAGACGGTAGTCGGCACCGTCGTCGATACTCAATTCCACCCGCCAGCCTTGCCGGCTCCAGTCCAGCCGCACCCGGTCCTCGACCAGGCCCACCTCGCGCGTCCACCAGCGAGCCAGTTGCCTGGGCTCGGACAACGCGGCACAGACCACCTCCGGCGCGGCCGCAATGACGACGCTGTGGCGGATCTCACGATTCATCTGGTCAGCATTGGCTGCATAGAGCCCGATGATCGCGCATTTTGCCGGCCAATTGCAGAAGGGCGTTTTTTTGCCAGCCGAGTCCGCTCGTCTGGCGCTCACGTGGCGCTGGGTACCATCGGCGCAAGCCCCCAACGACGAAGAGCAGGCATGACGACGCTTCCGATCCCGGTGATGGACGTTGCCGCGCAACGCGATCTGGCCACCGCGCACGCGCTGTTGGAAAACCCCGGCGTGGCCGCCCAACTGGCCAATGCACTAGGCGCGCCGATCGAGAGCCTGATCACCCGGCGGCTGCCGAAACTGGTCACCCGCAGCATCGATGGCGTCACCCGTCGCGCGCTGCAGGTGGCGATGAAATCGGCGTTACTGAGCCTGCGCGGCAAGACCGATCTGCAACAGCCTGCGTCTACCGCACGCCACACTCTGGCGGTGGCTGTTGCCGGCGGCGCGGGCGGATTCTTCGGCCTGCCCGGCCTGCTGGTGGAGCTGCCGGTGACCACTACGGTGATGTTGCGCTCTATCGCCGATATCGCCCGTTCCGAAGGCGAATCGCTGCACGATCCGGAAACCGCGCTGGCCTGCCTGGAAGTGCTGGCGCATGGCGGACGCAGTGTCAGCGACGACGGCGCCGAGTCGGGCTACTTCGCGGTGCGCGCGGCGATGGCGCAACAACTCAGCGCTGCGGCGCATTACGTCGCAGCGCATGGGTTTGCCAGCAAGGGCGCGCCGGTGCTGGTGTCGCTGGTGTCGCGCGTTGCGGCCAGGTTCTCGGTCAATGTCGGCGAAAAACTCGCCGTGCAGGCGGTGCCGCTGGTCGGTGCGGTCAGCGGCGCAACGCTCAATACCGTGTTCATGCGCCACTTCCAGGCGATGGCGCGCGGTCACTTCATCGTGCGCCGGCTGGAGCGGCATTATGGCGAGGATGCGGTGCGACGTGCGTATGAGGCATTGACAAGCTGACTGGTGAAAGCACCGGACCAGCAAGGATGGGGACAGATCCTTGCGGTCCGGAGCCGCTATCGGTTGACGCGCAGGTTCTTGCCTGAGTTCACAGAGGTTGCGGTGTACAGAGTGCGCGCGCACTCGCCGAACCGATAAACTGATTGTTGGCGTCGCTCACCATGACATTGGCGGTGATGAAGGTATTGCCACGTGGGCAATAAAAATTGCAATCCTCGCTATTGGTGCAATTTCTGGGGAAGATGGCGCCAGCAGTATTGTTGAATGTCCATGCATATTTGAATGGCGCTGGTGATCCTGGGCTGTCTACGCCAGCCCAGCAATAATCACTGCCTGCGCAGTCGAGTATTACGGTTGACGCTTGTGCGTTTGCAGTGGGCGCGGCAGCAAAGCTCGCAACAATCGCTAGCAAGCTCGTGGTCAAAAAAGCAACGGCCTTGTTCATGCAGATCTCCTCCGGAGTATGCCCCCGCGTCATCATGCACAAACGATAGCGAGGCATTTGGGATGGGTATCGCTAAATCGATGGGCATGCGCCTGCGTGAAAACCACCGATGAGCGCATGAGCTCGTTGGATGTTTTGCATCCATAATGCAGAGACGTCCTGACGTTTCTCTTGATATTCCTTATGACCAAGCCGTTCTCACCTGCATCCGCACGCAACCGCGATCCGATCCTGGAGGTGTTGCAACGGCACTTTGCCGACCGCCGCAATGTGCTGGAAATCGGTGCGGGGACCGGGCAGCACGCGGTGCATTTTGCGGTGGCGATGCCGTGGTTGCGCTGGCAGGCCAGCGATCATGCCGATCATCTGCCGGGAATGACGCAGTGGCTGGACGCGGCGGCACTGCCGAATACGCCGCCACCGATTGCATTGCAGGCGGTACTGACGCCGACACCAGGCCTGGCGCCCACGCCACCATTGCCGCCTGCGCAGGCAGGCGCGCCTGCCGGCTATGACGCTGTCTATAGCGCCAATACCTTGCACATCATGGGCTGGCCGCAGGTGCAGGCGTTGTTTGCGGGGCTGCCGGCGGTGATGGCAGCGGATGCGCTACTGGTGGTGTACGGGCCGTTCAACCGCGATGGTCAATTCACCAGCCAGAGCAATCGCGCGTTCGATGCGATGTTGCGCGCGCGCGATGCCGCATCGGGCATTCGCGATGCCGAAGCGGTGGATGCACTGGCGGCGTCGGTGGGCTTGCAGTTGATCGACGACGTGGCGTTGCCGGCGAACAACTGTTGCCGGGTGTGGTCGCGCCAGTCGCGTTGAGGTGTGTCGCCGATGGTCTGCCGATGTTGCAGCACCGCTGTTTCCCAACTCAATGCATTTCAAGTACGACTGTCTGAAAGCAGCACCGCACGCGATCTTGCGCTGATGTGGCCATGCACTGCCGCAGTCAGCGCCTGCGTCGTTCCAGCCACCACAGTGCTGCGGCCAGCGTGAGCCAGGCCAGCAGCCAGGGCCAGCGGGTGCCGGGCTGCGGTGTTGGCGCGTGGAGGGTCGCGGGCGTGTCGATGGCGGCCATCGCAACGGTGGCGTCGCGGGTCTGCTGGGTGTGCAGCGCGGGGACATCGCCGGGCGCGCGGACATAGAGCCAGCGCTGTTCGGTGCCGGTCTGCAGACGACGCCAGCCTGCGGTGGTGGGCCAGTAGGCGGCGCAGGCCCGAATGCCGCTGGCGGGATCGATCAGCAGCGCCTGGGGCGTACCCGTAGGGCCGATGACGGCTGCGTCCGCGGAAACACCGCACAGCGTCATGCGTTGCTGCGACCAGCCTGTCTGTACCGCAGCGGGCGCGCTGCCGCCTGCGCGGGCGACTGCGCTAAACAGCTGCGCCCACAGCGCGGCATGCAGGTCGCCGCGGCCGGCCAGGACCAGGGCAAAGCTGTCTTCGATCAGGCCGATGCCGATGCGGCCGCGGCCTTGCGGCCGCCACCAGCCCAACGCGCTGCCGTCGTCTGCGCGTGCGGCGATTACGGCATCGGCCTGTTGCGGCTGCAGGGTGCGGCGTTGCAGGGGCGGCAGTGGCGTGGCGTCGGCCGGCGCTGCGGCTGGGTCGATGGCGCCGGGCGATGCCAGCGCCCGCGGCGCGGGGACCGCTGCGCCGGTGCTGCCGCCTGTCACGGCCAGGCCCAACTCACCGAGCGCGGCGCGGGCGGCAGCATCCAGGGGGCCGTCGGTGCGCACCAGCACGCCCAGGCCGCGCCCGATCGCAGCGCGCACGCCCAGGCGCTGCGCGTTGCCCAGGGCGACCAGGCGGCGCTGGTCGATGACCAGCAGGTCCAGCGTGTCCAGGCTGGCGGCATCCAGCGCGATGCCCTCGCCCAGTTGCATGCCCGCGCCGACCGCGATCTGGCTGCGCACCTGCATGCCGGCATCGCTGGCCCAGCGGCGCAGGTATTTCAGTTCCGGCTGCGGTGCGCCGGCCAGCAACAGCACGCGCGCGGAAGGCACTGCGGCGATCAGCACCGGCACCTGTACCCGGCTATGTTCGGTGCCTGCGGCATTGCGCAGGCGCAGCGCGAACAGCACCTGCCCCGGTGCGCGCGCCAGGCCACGCAGCTGTACCTGGCCGGCCGCATCGGCGGTGGCGGTGTCGACCACCTGCCCGGCGGGGTCCAGCAACTCCACCCGCGCGCCCGGCAGGCCCTGCACGCGCGCGCTGATGGCGATGCGTTCGCCGGGTGCGGCCGGTGGCGGCGTGGAGACGGCGACCAGACCGGTCGGCGCCGGAGCCAGCGCCAGCCGCACAGGGACGCGCAGGCCGTCGCGGTCGCGCGCCGGCAGGCCGCTGCCATGCACGACCAGGGCGGTGGTGCCGGGCGCGCGCCGCAACGCGGTGGCCAGGTCCGGTACGCGTGGCACGCCGGGCAAGGCGGGCGCCTCGGGCAGGGCGACCCACGGCGCAGCAGTCGGGCGAACCTGGTCTGCCTGGGTGCCCGCGCTGGCGACATGCAGTGCGCTCGCGCTGCCGGCGCGCGGCGGCGGCAGCAGCACCGGGTAGAGCAGGCCGGCCAGGAGCGGTTGGGCGGCGAGCAACAGCCACAGCCGCGCGCGCGCGCGTGGTTGCCGGGCGTGTGCGCGCAGCAGCCGGAACCAGCTCAGCATCACCAGCAGCAGCAAGGCACTGCCGACCAGCCAGGGCAGCGCGAGCGTCATGCCTGCGGCTCCGTTTGCGTGCATCCAGCCCGCCGTGGCCCCACGCGCCGGGTTGCCGCGCGCGCGTGCAGCCGGCGGAACCTGCCGCGTGCGGTCAACAGGATTGGTGGCAGCATCATGGTTGCGGCTCCTGGCGCAGGGCATCCAGATAGCGCTGGCCGCGCGCGTCGGCAGGGGCGCGTCGGTGCAGCGGGGCCGGCGGGGCGACCAGCGTGCGCCAGACCTGGGCGCGCAGCTGGGCGCGGCAGCTGGCGCAAGCGGGTTCGGCGCGCAGGGTTTCCACCGCCGCGGCCAGGCCCAGCGGATCCTGCAGGCGCTCCTGCTGGGTCTGCAGCCACTGCGCGTAGCGGGCCAGGGTGGCGTCGGGCACCGGGGCCTGCTCGCCGAGGGCGTCCCACAGCTGCAGGGCGGACGGGTCCGGGTCCGGGCGGCTGTCCAGGCCGGCGGCACGGTCGCCCAGGCCGGCGCGGTCGCCGCTCAGACGGCGGCCGGGGTCGATCGGCGGCAGCTGCGTGCCGACCCGCGCCAGGTAGATACGTTCGGCCTGCTGCACCTGCTTGATGAAGCCCAGCGCCTTGTTGGCAAACGGCAACGCACGCTCCGGGTGGCCCTGGCGCAGCGCGCCCTCGGACTGCCACATCTGGTCCAGCGCGGCGCGCAGCAGCGCGCGGGTCTGCGGGTCGAGCAGGGTGGCGGCTTCGGCATGGTCGTGGGTGTGCCCGAACTCGGACAGCACGTCCTGCGCCTGGCCGAAGCCGCCGCGCTCCGGCGCCCCGTCGCCATGCGCATGGTCGTGGTCGTCCAGCGCGGCAGCGCCGGCCTCGGCGGCGTGGTCGTGCGCATCGTGCCCGTGTTCGTCCCGGGCGGGCGCGGGCGCCGCAGGCGTTGCCGGCGCATCCGCGGTGGGCATGTCGGCGGTGGGCAGAGCGTCGGCCGGGGCGTCGCTGGTTGGCGCTTCGTCGGCGGTCGGCGGGCCCTTGGGCGCGCCTTCGCTCTCTTCGCCCAGGAACTGGCCGTAGCGCAGCCGCAGCAGGCGCTGGTCCACGCCGATGGCGTCGGCGCGCTTGAGGTAGGTGGCCGCCTCCAGGCGCGGCTTTTCCTTCAGCAGCGCCTGCGCGTCGATGATGATCTGGCGCTGGCTGCGGAAGTAGGCCGGCAAGGCCTGCTTGACGCTGGCCTCCAGGCCGGCGGCCATGGTCTGCTCCGGCGGTGACCAGCGCAGGATCACGCTGGCGCTGCGGCCTTCCTGCGGGCCGGGCTGGCGGGTGTCGTGCACGATGAGCTGGGCGATCAGGTCGTCGCCGGCGGCCATGCCCAGCGCCTGCGGCTGCAGCGTGGTGGAAAAGCCGCGCTGCCGGGCCGGGCCGCTGCCGTTGAGGGTGCGGCGCTGGGTCTTGAAGGTGATGTTCTCGCCGCTGCCCTGGGCCAGGGTCAGGCGCAGCTCGGCGCCGGCGGCGACCGCGTAGTCGTCGCTGGCTTCGAAGCGCAGCGTCCAGCCGCGATTGCCCGTCTGGGACGGCGTCCACAGCACCAGGCTCTGTTCGGGCGTCAGCACGCGCACCTGCGGCGGGCGGTCCGGCAGCACGTCGAGGCGGTGCAGCTGGCGGTCGACCGGCGCGCCGTCGATGAGGATGCGGTACAGGCTGGCGCGCTCGGCGACCCACTGGCCCTGCCATCGATCGGTCTTGCCTTGCCGGGCCAGCGCAACGCTGCGGCCGTCGCTGAGCCGCAGCGCCACGCTGCGCGGGGCCGGGTTGACCTGCAGCTGCCAGTCCAGCCGGGTGCCGGTCGGCACGCGCGCATCCAGCCCGGGCAGGCGTGCGGGCGGCAGGCCGGTGTAGGCGGGCGGGGTGCTGTGCAGCCGCGCCTGACCCAGCGTGGGGGCGCCGGTGCCGGCACGGGCGGCGGCGATCCGGTCGTTGGCTGCGGTGGGCAGGTAGGCGGGGTGCGGCCACAGCAGCACCGCAATGCAGGCGAGCAGGCCGGGCAGGCCGCATGCCCAGGCGCGCCGCCGCGGCCAGGCCGGGCGCAGATCGCGCGGGGTGCTGCGCAGGCGCTGTTCCAGGCGCCGGCGTTGCAGGCCCTGCAACGGGCCGAGCTGCCCGGCCGGGGCAAACAGCAGGTCGCTGCTGTCTTCCAGATCCGCGTCGCGATCCAGCCGGCGGATCAGCCAGGCCTGGTCCAGCCGGCGGGCCGCCAGCAGCGCCACGCCGATCAGCACCAGCAGGCCCAGGAGCAGCAACGGCAGGATCGCCGGCTGCGCACCGGCGCGCCACGCCAGCAGCGCCGGCAGCACCGCCAGCGGCAGCCCGCACAGCAGCACGCCTGCGGCCTGCCGTCGCCGCGAGGCCTGCCAGGCGTGGCGCAGGGCCGGCGTGCTCATGCCGCGCTGCTCCGGCGGGGCGCGGTGGCCAGCCAGCGTTCGAGCGCAAACAGCAGCAGCACCAGGCCGATCAGCCAGGGCGCTAGCGGCCAGGGGGCGCTGGCCAGGCGGATGGCGGGGCCGCGCTGCGGCTGCTGGGTCTGCGCCAGCGCGCGCTGTGGTGCGGGTGTCGACTGCAGGGCGTCGTGCAGGCGGGTGGGGAAATCGGCGTCCAGCAGCGCCGGCAGCCGCTGCGGCTGCAACGGCGCGGCCCAGCGCAGCAGGCGGCCGCGGCCAACCGTTGCGGCATCGATCAGCGCGGCGCCGTGTGCGTCCTGCAGCAGCGCTTGCAGCGGGCCAGCCAGTGCGGGCGGGGCCGGGGTCTGCGCATCGAGCAGCAGCTGCCCGCCGGCCGCGACCCAGGCGATGACCGGCGCCGGCGGTGGGCGCTGCGACTGCCATGCCACCACCGTGCCGGCTGGCCAGCGCGCCGGTTCGGCCGCGCTGGGGGCGCTCACCGGAAGCGCGCCGGGCAGTGCCCAGGCGGCATGCACGGCGCGCAGATAGCGCAGGGCCGGGTCGGCGGGGGCGTCGGCGATTGCCTGCAGCCGCAACGGTGGGATGGGCGCCACGGCGGCCGCCGGCGACTGGCCGGGCAGCACCTGCCAGCGCACCTCGCGCGACAGCTGCAGGCGTTGCGCATCCAGCGGCCCCCACTGGCTGGGCACGATCACGCTCAGCGCGGTCTCCGGCGGCAGGCTGGCATCGAGTTCGCGCAGCAGGCTGCCGACCGGCGGCGCGGTGCCGGCGGGCGTGGCGGGTGGGTGTACCGCATCGGCAGCGATCGCCGGGAAGCCTGGGGCCAGCCACACCCACTGCGCGTTGGCCGCGTGGCCGAGCGCCCGGGCCGCGGCCAGATCCACGCCGGGGCTGACCACGACGCGCGGGCGTGCCTGCTGGTGGTCGCGCAAGGCCGGCTCGGCCAGCAGCAGCGCGACTGCGGCAAGCAGCAGCAGGCGCACCAGCAGCAGCGGCCATTCGTCGAAACGCAGCCGATGCCGGGGCCGCGGCTGCGCACGCAGCCAGCGCAGTGCGGCAAAGTCGGTGGGCCGGTGTTCGCTGCGTCGGGCCAGATGGATCAGCAACGGCAGCAGCAACGCGGCCAATGCGGCCAGGCCGGCGGGGAACAGCAGGAGCAGGTTCACTGCTGCGCTCCCTCAGTTGCGGCGCTGGCGCCGGTGTGCCGGCTCATCGCCGCGCACCGTGTGCAAACAGCTCGCGCAATGCCGCATCCGGTGGCGCATCCAGATAATGCAGCGCGTGCGCAATGCCGGCCGCCTGCCAGCGTGCCTGCAGCGCGCGCTGGGCAGCGCCGAAGCGTTGCAGATACGCAGCGCGCATCGCGGCGCCGTCGCCGAGCAGTTCTTCGCCGGTTTCCGGGTCGCGGAAGCGGTGCCCGCCGCTGAAGGGGAAATCGCGCTCGTCGCAGGTCAGCACCTGCAGCTGCATCACTTCGCGGCGTGCGGCGGCGAATTTTTCCAGCGCGCCGAGCAGGTCCTGGTCGAAGCCGTCGCCGATCGACAGCACCAGCGCGTGTGCGGCGATGCGTTCCCACAGTGGACGCAACGCGTCCATGCCCGGCCAGCGGCCACCGGCGCGCAGCCCGTGCAGGGCCAGCCAGAGCCGG
Organism: Xanthomonas sp. CFBP 8152; assembly: GCF_014199025.1. Lineage (NCBI taxonomy): Bacteria > Pseudomonadati > Pseudomonadota > Gammaproteobacteria > Lysobacterales > Lysobacteraceae > Xanthomonas > Xanthomonas sp. CFBP 8152. The sequence goes on along the minus strand of NZ_JACHNO010000004.1, from coordinate 164,937 downwards.
TCGCGCTGGCGCGGCCCGCCCCCGGCCGGCACGGCCACCAGGCCATTGCCATGCACCGCGAACAAGCCGACCTGATCGCCTTGTTGCAGCGCGACCTCGGTGGCGCACGCGGCCAGGGTCGCCATCGCCTGCAGGCGCGTGACCTGCGGGCGCGCCTGGTCGGCCTGGCCGGCGGAGGCGGTGGCATCGAGCAACAACCACAGCGTCAGCGGGCTTTCGCGCTCGGCCTCGCGCACGAAGAAACGGTCTGAACGGGCGTAGAGCTTCCAGTCGATCTGGCGCAAGGCGTCGCCGGGTTCGTAGGCACGATATTGCGAGAATTCCAGCCCGGCGCCGCGGCTGCGGCTGGCGTGCTGGCCGATCCCCTGCGCGCCCTGCGCCTGCCGCGCACGCAGCTGCAGGCCGCGCAGGCGGCTGCGCAGCTCGGCAGGAATCAGTGCCGGCACGTCCATGCTCACGCCGCAACGCGCCTCACGCGGGGAATGGCACGGCGCGCAGCAGCGCGGCGACCACATCGTCGGCGCTGCGTTGTTCGGCCTCGGCGGCGAACGACAGCAACAGGCGATGGCGCATCACCGGCGCGGCCAGCGCGATCACATCCTCGCGGGTGGCGGCAAGGCGGCCATGCAACAGCGCACGCGCCTTGGCCGCCAGCACCAGCGACTGCCCGGCACGCGGGCCGGCGCCCCATTTGATCCACTGGCGCACGTCCTCGCTGGCCTGCGGGCCGGGGCGGCTGGCCCGCACCAGGCGATTGATCCAGGTCAGCAGATCCGCGCCCACGTGCACGTGCCGCACCTGTTGCTGCAGCGCCAGCACGCTGTCGGCGTCCATCACCCTGGGCACCTGCGCGCTGCCGGTGCCGGTGGTCTGGCTCAGGATGTCGCGCTCTTCCTGCTCGCTGGGATAATCCACCCGCACATGCAGCAGGAAGCGGTCCAGCTGCGCCTCCGGCAACGGATAGGTGCCGGCCTGTTCGATCGGGTTCTGCGTGGCCAGCACGAAGAACGGCGCCGGCAACGCATAGGTGGTGCCGGCATAACTCACCGTGCGCTCGCTCATCGCCTCCAGCAGCGCGGCCTGGGTCTTGGGCGGGGTGCGATTGAGCTCGTCGGCCAGCAGCAGGTTGGTGAAGATCGGGCCCTGCTGGAACCGGAACTGCCGATGCCCGGTGCCGTGATCTTCCTCCAGCAGCTCGGTGCCGAGAATGTCGCTGGGCATCAGGTCGGGGGTGAACTGCACGCGGCGGAACTGCAGCTCCAGCGCCTGCCCCAGCGAGCGCACCAGCAGCGTCTTGCCCAGGCCGGGCGCGCCTTCCAGCAGGCAGTGGCCGCCGGCGAGCAGGCCGATCAGCAGTTGCTCCACCACCGCGTCCTGGCCCACCACCGCCTGCGCCAGGGCCGCACGCAACGCGCCGAGTTGGGAGAGTTGCCGGGTGAGGATGTCGTCGTCGGGGGAAGTCATGGGGGAAGTCTCGTTATGTGGCTGCTGGCGTAGGAGCGCGCTGGGGCGACCCGTTTACCGGTCGATCTTCGTTGCGCAACGGCGGCGTTGGATGTCGTGCTGTCGGTCCGCAGTGCCCGCAAACCATCACGCGATTTCCATAGGAGCGCGCTTGCGCGCGATGCGGCGTTACCGGCACGGCATCGCGCGCAGGCGCGCTCCTACGGGGCGATCTCAATTGGTCAATGCATACATCACGATGTTCACTGCGAACTTGGTGTTGTCTTCGGCCAGGAAGCGTTTGTTGCGCCAGTCGTAATCCCATTCGCAGCCGTAATCCTTGTTGCTGTACAACACGCCGAGCCGGCCGTCGATGCTGATGCCCCTGAGATAATCGTGCACCAGGTCGTCGCCCCAGCCATTGAGCTCGAAACTGGTGGCCGGCGGGCCGTCGGGGAATTTGAAGAATGCGCTGTAGAGACGATGGTTGCTGGGCAATTTCTGCAGCGCGGTCTTGCCGAAGATGGATGTCATCTGCGCCTCGAACGAGGTGGCGAACAGGCCGTCGATATCGTGGTTGCAATCGTCCACGAACACGAAGCCGCCATTGCGCACATAGCGCTCGAAGTTGCGCCGCTCGGCGGGATTGAACTCCACCAGCTTGTGCCCGGACAGATAGCAGAACGGCGCCTGCAGCATGCGCGGATCGGCCAGATCCAGCACATGTTCCTGCGGGTCCACGCGCAGTTGGGTGTAGTCGATCAGCGCGGTGATCAGGTTGGACGGCATGCGCGCATCCACATCCCAATCGCCCGAGTCGTACCGCAGCCGGGTAAACCAGAAATCGTAGTTGCCCGCCGCCCGCGCGCGCCGCGGTAACGCCAACGCAGCGACGCTACCGAGCAGCAATCCAAGGAAATGACGGCGCGTCGCGGGCGCCGCCAGGGCGTGTAGACCGGGAACGGGATGTGCGGGAAAACCATCGGGCCGCGAAGAGCTTGCTCCGCTCTCCCATTCCCGATTCACCACTCCCGATTCCCGGCTCTCAGTCACACCGCATCCGACAACGAGGTAAACGTAAAATCGCGCAGCCGCATCGGCGGAATCATCATCACATAGCTGGATTCATCGCCAGCCACGCGTACCGGCCTGCCCAGCTCGTCGATATTGTTGAGCATGATGATCGGCGATTCGTTGAAACGGAAATTCTTCACCGGGTACTTGATCTGCCCGTTCTCGATGTAGAAGGTGCCGTCGCGGGTCAGCCCGGTCAGCAGCACGGTCTGCGGGTCGACCATGCGGATGTACCAGGTGCGCGTGACCAGGATGCCCTTCTCGGTGCCGCGCACCAGCTCGGCGATGTTCTTGTCGCCACCGGCCATCAGCAGGTTGCCCGGCTCGCCGACCGCGCGCTTGCCGTTCTTCTGCGCCCAGAACCGCGAATACTGCAGGTTGGCGATCTTGCCGTTCTCCACGATCGGCATCTTCTCGCGCGGCAGGCCTTCCTCGTCCCACGGCAGCACGGCGGCACGCGCATCCCACGGGTCGGCGGTGATGTTCACGCGCGGGTCGTAGACCTGCTCGCCCAGCTTGTTGCCGCCGCCCTTCTTGGACAGGAAGCTGCGGCCCTCGTCGGCCATGCGTGCATCGAAGTAGCGCATCATGAAAGAAATCAGGCCTGCCGCCGCTGCCGGCTCCAGGATCACCGTGTACTTGCCCGGCTCCAGCGCCTTGGCTTCGGACGAGTCGCTGGCCTTGCGCATGGCGATGCGGATGTCCTGCTCGGCCTTGAAGTCGGCGGCATCCTTGAGGTTGCGCCCCACCCAGCCCGAGCCGCGGCCGTCTTCGGTGCGCACGGTGCAGGTGTAGTCGAACCGCGCGCCACGCTGGTAGCCGAAGTTGCCCTTGCTGTTGGCGAACGCGGTAAAGCTCTGGCCATCTTCCAGGAAGCCGGCCGCGATCAATCCCTTGCCTTTGCACGGGGCGATCGAATCGGCGGCCACCTGCGCGCGGAATGCCGGGTCGATGGCGGCGGTGGATTCGCTGAAGGTGGGGCTGGGCCTGTAGGTCTGCTTGTCTACCGCCGGCATGAATTCCGGGTTTTCCGGTGCCAGCCGTGCCAGGTCTTCGGCACGCCGCACCACCCGCTCCAGCGCGGCGTCGTCGAACTCGTTGATGGTGGCGATGCCCACGCGCTTGCCGAACGCCACCTGCACCTGCAGGTCGGTGTTGTCGACGATGCCGCTGGTGGACACGTTGTTGAGTGCGAAACGGATATTGCCGTCGATCGAGCCGCTGAGCGTGGCCGTGCACTCGTCGGCCTTGGACAGCTTGATGACCTTGTCCAGAATGGCCTTGGCCTGCGCTTCGGTAAGGATGCTCATGTGGGTTTCTCCTGTCAGCCGAGCGAGCGGGCGGTGTTGATGACGTTGATGCCGTCGAAACGGGCGGTGGACGAGCCATGCGAGACCGCCGAGGACTGGCTCGGCTGGCCCTTGCCGTCGAAGAACGAGCCGCCCAGGCGGTAGTCGCGTTGATCGGCCACGGCGCTGCAGGCGTTCCAGAATTCCGGCGTGCGGATCTGGTAGGCCACGTCCTCGAGCATGCGGGTGATCGCGCCGTTCTTGATCTCGTAGAACAGCTGGCCGCCGAACTGCGCGTTGTAGCGCTGCTGGTCGATGGAGAACGAGCCGTCGCCGATGATGTAGATGCCGTTTTCCACGTTCTTGATCAGATCGCTCACGCTCAACGGCGCCTTGCCGGCAGCTAGCGACACATTGGCCATGCGCTGGAACTGCACGCTCGACCACGAGTCGGCGTAGCAGCACCCATCGGAGGCGGTCTTGCCGAGGATATGTGCCTGGTCGCGAATGGCCTGGTAATCCACCAGCTTGCCGTCGCGGATCAGATCCCACTGCTTGGTCTTGACGCCTTCGTCGTCGTAGCCCACCGCGCCCAGGCTGCCGGGCTGGATCTTGTCGGCCAGGATATGCACCTTGTCGCTGCCGTACTGGAAACCGGCCTTGAGCTTGTCTAGCGTGGCGAAACTGGTGCCGGCGAAATTGGCCTCGTAGCCGAGCACGCGATCCAGCTCCAAGGGGTGGCCGACCGACTCGTGGATGGTCAGCCAGGTGTGCGAGGGGTCCAGCACCAGATCGTACTTGCCCGGCTTCACCGACGGCGCCTTGAGCTTTTCCTGCGCCTGCTTGGCCGCGGCGATGGCATCTTCCTTCATGTCGTAGGACAGGCCGTAATTCACCACGCCATTGGGCGAGACGAACTTGCCCGAGGCGGCGCCATCCAGATATTCGTAGCCCAGGCCCATCGGCGCGGACAAGCCGTCGCGGGTGCGGAACTTGCCGCTGGCCTTGTCGATGGCGGTCACGCTCAGCGGCGCCCAGATACGGTGCACGTCCTGGTCGATATACGAGCCGTCGGTGCTGGCAAAGTACTTTTGCTCGTTGACCACGAACAGCATCGAGTTGACGAAGTTGGCACCGGCAGCGGTGGCGGCAGCGTTGACGCCCAGCAGCAGGTCCACCTTGTCCTTGATCGGCACTTCCATCGCGTTCTTCCTGATCGGCGTTTTCCAGTTGACCTCGCCCACGCCCGGCGTGGGCGCCAGCTGCACCGGTGTGCCCTGCACCTTGGCATTGGCCTTGGCGATCGCGGCGGCCTGCGAGGCGGCCTTGGCCACGCCCTGTTCGGTGAGCTCGTTGGTGGCGGCAAACCCCCAGGCGCCAGCCACCAGGACGCGCACGCCCGCACCGATGGATTCGGTGTTGACCACGTTCTGCACCTTGTCCTCGCGGGTGATGACGAACTGGCGCAGATAACGGCCGATGCGCACATCGCAATAGCTCGCACCGGCCTGGCGCGCGGCGTTGAGGCCGGCATCGGCCAGGCGCTTCTTGCGGCCCACATCCAGCTGCGTCACCAACTGCTCGGCGGCGATCGCCTTGCCGAAGTAGGCGGGCACGATCAGCCCGCCCATGGTCAGCCCGGTCAGGGCCAGGAAATCACGTCGCTGCACGGCAACTCCCCAATGATCCCGCGCGGCGCGCAGGTAGTGTGGTGACGCACAGATCGCTATCTGCGCGGTATCGCCGATTCTTGCCGGGCGATGAACGCTGCGTCAAATGACTTTCGGCAGGGGTCGGTGCGCAAACGCTATACCTGCATGAATCGGGTGGCGCAGCAGGCCTGCACGCGTGGCGAGCACTGCTGACCGGCTGCGATGGATGCGGCCGCGCGTTGAGACGTCTGGATGTCAGGCATGCGTGGTTGTCTGCGATCGTGCATGTGCGATCAGCAGGTCGTTGGGTGCGGTGTTTGCTTCATGGGGGTCTGGCTGAAAGCGTTTGGTCTGCGGCTTGGTTGCAGGGCCCTTGCCCGCCCACCATCGCAGGACACGCCGCAAGTACATCCGTGTAGGCGCTTACGCGGCATCCATGCCGCGTAAGGTCCCGCGACGGTGGGCGGGCAAGGACCTGTCGAGATGATCGGTGTGCACAGTGAAGAGCGGTAAGAGCAGTGTGTGATGCGCGCTGTTCGATGCTGGTGCGCAAGCTCAATCTCTTGGGCACCGCGCCCTCTACCGACCAGTTTCTCTCAACCCAATGCGCGCGCGGTGTTGAGCACGTTGATGCCATCGAAGCGCGCCGTGGACGACCCGTGCGAGACCGCTGATACCTGGCTGGGTTGGCCCTTGCCATCGAAGAACGAGCCGCCCAGGCGGAAATCGCGTTGATCGCAGACCGCGCTGCAGGCATTCCAGAATTCCGGCGTGCGGATCTGGTAGGCGCCGTCTTCCACCAGGCGCGTGACCTGGCCGTTCTCGATTTCGTAGAACAACTGGCCGCCGAACTGCGCGTTGTAGCGCTGCTGATCGATCGAATACGAGCCGCGCCCGTGGATGTACAAGCCGCGCTCGACATTCTTGATCATGTCGGCAACAGCCAGCGGCGTCTTGCCTGCCGCCAGCGAGACGTTGGGCATGCGCTGGAACTGCACGCTGGACCACGCGTCGGCATAGCTGCAGCCATCGGACGCGGTCTTGCCGAGCAGATGCGCCTGATCGCGCGTGCATTGGTAATCGACCAGGATGCCGTCCTTCACCAGCTCCCATTGCTTGCTCTTGACGCCCTCATCGTCGTACCCCACTGCGCCCAGGCTGCCGGGCTGGGTGCGGTCGGCGACGAAGGTCACCGCATCGCTGCCCCAGCGGAAACCGGCATCGCGCTTGTCCAGAGTGGCAAAACTGGTGCCGGCGTAATTGGCCTCGTAACCGAGCACGCGATCGAGCTCGAGCGGGTGGCCCACCGACTCGTGGATGGTGAGGAACAGGTTGCTCGGGTCGATCACCAGATCGTACTTGCCGGCCTTCACCGACGGTGCGGTGAGTTTGGCGCGTGCCTGTTTGGCGGCGGCGATCGCATCTTCGCGCGCGTCGTAACTGTGGCCGTAGCCGATCAGCCCGCCCGGCAATTGATGCTTCTGGCCGGCATCGCCGTCGAGATATTCGTAGCCCATGCCCATCGGCGAGGACAGTCCGTCGCGGGTGCGGAACTTGCCGCTGGCCTTGTCCACCGCGGTGACGGTGAACGGCAGCCACAGCCGGTGCACATCCTGATCGATATAGGAGCCATCGCTGCTGGCGAAATACTTCTGCTCGTTGATCGCAAACAGGCGCGAGGCCACGAACGTGGCGCCGGCATTGAGCGCGGCCGCGTTGACGTCCATCAGCAGCGCCACCTTGTCCTGCAGCGGCACTGCCATCGCATTCTTCCGGATCGGCGTCTTCCAGCTGACCTGTCCGGCCGGCGTCACCGGCGCCAGCTGCACCGGCGAGCCGCCCAGCCGCGCGTTGGCCTTGGCGATCGCCACCGCCTGGCGCGTGGCGGTGGCCACGCCATCGCTGGTGAGCGTATTGGTGGCCGCAAACCCCCAGGCGCCATCGGCCAGCACGCGCACGCCCACGCCGCTGGATTCGGCGTTGACCACGTTCTCCACCTGCGCCTCGCGAGTGATGACGAACTGGCGCAGATACCGGCCCACGCGCACATCGCAATAACTGGCACCGGCTGCCTTGGCGGTGCTCAGCGCAGTGTCGGACAAGCGACGGCTGCGCGCGGCATCGTTGGGTGTGAGCAACTGCTCGGCCGCGATCAGGCGCGTGTTCGGCAGCAGCAGCCCGGCAGCACCGATGCCGGACAGGGTGAGGAAGGTACGACGGTCCACGGCGGTTCTCCGTTGAAGGCCAGCGGCACGACTCCCCGCCGCGCCAGCCCCCGAGACTGGCCCGTGTGGGCGACGATGGTCAAGTGCTTCAGACATGGCGCCGCCAGTGGCCTTGCCGCGCAGCTCACGCGGCGATGGCGCGCTGCGCCGTCAGCGCCATCCACCGTGACATGGCCGAAACGAGCGCATCCGGCGTCTGATCGATGCCGTCAAATGGCATGACGCATAACCCGCGGCCATCGCGCTGGACCAGCGCCAGCGCGTGCACGTCGCTGGCCAACTGTGGTTGGCGCTGCCAGTGCCGGCATGCTCCCGGCGTTGACGTGCACACGACGGAATCCCAACGATCTCCGTCGTCATGGCCCAATGCGTGGTCCGCAACGGCGGTCCCGCTGGATCGTAGGGGGCGGCGCATTCACGGCATGGATAATTAGAAGTGGGCAAGACTCCTTTGTTGAATTCGGGCATTGCGCTAATCAATCATTCGATTAAGTGCGGATGTCCACCTAACCTGAGTGGCTGATCTGATTCACAATCATCCCTTGTGGTTATTAATATGAAACATCTACGTAATGTATTTTCTTTGCGCCAAAAGAGCCGCACCCCTGAGTGGAAGTATATTGCAGCACTACGGGCGTTCTTGAGGTCGCGGCGGCAAGGATCGCCGAATATTTTTCTTTTGCGATTGGATCGTTTGAGAAATCTATTACCCATCTGCCGTCTGAAAGGCATTCGTTGTTTGTAGGCTCATTTTCAAGCCAGACAGATAAATAGGTTAGCTCGACAACGAAGCGAGATATTGTTCCTCTCTGTGTGGTGTCTGCAAAGGCAACACTAGGAACAAAAAGAAAAAACAACAAAAAGCTCAGCTTCATTGGAAACCCCTGGTTAAAAAAATTTTACGCCGCATGCATCTTCTGTAAGGCTTAGATTCTATGCTTGGCTAGAGTGCATGAGGCAAATGCACTGCGTCCCCCGCCGGGACAACTATCCTCACGCTTCAAATAACGACTGCCGGTCCCCGGCAAGCGACTGCCTCCCCAGCGGTATAATGCCTTACATGAAGCCGCAATTCCAGCTGGTCCGTCCCGATCAGAGGTCGGGGCGGAGTCCTGGGATGCTGATGATTGTCGGTACGTATGGTCTAAGGCCGACCGCAGCTGACCATCATGTCCAAGTCAGACACGTATTAAGTCTGCGTCCGCTTCTGTGGTGTAGGGGCCGCGCCCAGCGAAATGCGTATCGATCATAATGCCCATGTCGAGATACGCTCAGTTTTTTTGCCCAGGCCGACACTTGCCGATATCGATCGACGTGGGCACAAGAACCGGATAATTACCGTTGATCCTGATGAGATCGGGTGGCTTGATGTTGCCATCGTCCGAGAAGGGTATCGTCCAGCACGACACCACAGACCCTGGTGTCGTGCTGGATTGGGTCTACATCAGGGTCTAGTCCTGCGCCTTGTCGAACTCCAGGTGATAACGCGTGGCTTCATTCACTTCGTTCTTCGAACCCAAGAACACCGGCACGCGCTGATGCAGCTGCGTGGGCTGGAGGTCCAGGATGCGCTCGCGCCCCGTGGTGGCCGCGCCGCCGGCCTGTTCCACCAGCATGCTCATCGGGTTGGCTTCGTACATCAGGCGCAGCTTGCCCGGCTGGGACGCGTCCTTCTTGTCCCAGGGGTAGATGAAGATGCCGCCGCGGGTGAGGATGCGGTGCACGTCGGCGACCATGCTGGCGATCCAGCGCATGTTGAAGTCCTTGCCGCGGGTGCCGTCCTTGCCGGCCAGCAGGTCGCTGACATAGGACTGCATGGCCGGTTCCCAGTGGCGCTGGTTGGACATGTTGATGGCGTATTCGGCGGTGTCCTCGGGCACGCGCATGTTGGCCTGGGTCAGCAGGAAGCTGCCTTCCTCGCGCTCCAGGGTGAAGGCGTGGGTGCCGTGGCCGAGCGTGAGCACCAGCATCGTGCTGGGGCCGTAGATGCAGTAGCCGGCGGCGACCTGCTGGGTGCCCGGCTGCAGGAAGTGCTCGTCGCCCGGCTTTTCGGTGCCCTTGGGGGCGCGCAGCACCGAGAAGATGGTGCCCACCGAGACGTTGACGTCGATGTTGGAGCTGCCGTCCAGCGGATCGAACAGCAGCAGGAAATCGCCGCTGGGGTACTGGTCGGGCACCGGCTGGCTGTGATCCATTTCTTCCGACGCGCACGCGGCCAGGTGGCCGCCCCAGGCGTTGGCTTCGAGCAGGATGTCGTTGCTGAGCACGTCGAGCTTCTTCTGCGCCTCGCCCTGCACGTTGCCGGTGCCGGCATCGCCGAGTACGCCGCCCAGGGCGCCCTTGCTGACGGCGATGGAAATGCGCTTGCAGGCGCGCGAGACGATGGTGATCAGCTGGCGCAATTCCGGGTCGATACGGCCGGCGTGTTGCTCTTCGATCAGGAAGCGGGTCAGCGAGGGACGCGACATGGGAGCGGGCAGCCTGTGTAGGAAGTGGTCCGCCATTGTCGCCATTGCGCCGTTAGATTTCGATCACTGCATGCGCGTTTTGCAGCAAACCTGATCGAACGTGCGCGAATGTGTTGGCAAAGACAGGGCTGACGGCAGGTGCCGCTTGCCCCTGACGCAGCTATGCACACCGGCAAGGGTGGCGAACGGCCACAAAAAAACCGGGAGGCTGGCGCGCTCCCGGTCTGCAGGCGTCGGCCGCGCTGGCCGATCGCGATGCGCTCGCTTACATGCGGCTGACAGTGGCCACGGCCTGCGCCACGTAGTCCAGGTTGCGCTGGCTCAGCGCGGCCACGCAGATACGGCCGGTGCCGACGGCGTAGATCGCGAACTCGTCGCGCAGGCGGTCCACCTGGGTTCTGGTCAGGCCCGAGTACGAGAACATGCCGGCCTGGCGCTGGATAAAGTCGAACTCCGGTGCGCCCAATGTGGCCAGCTTGGCGACCAGGCCCGCGCGCAGGGCGTGGATGCGCTCGCGCATCTCGGTCAGTTCCTGCTCCCACAGGTCGCGTAGTTCCGGGCTGGTCAGCACGCCGGCCACCAATGCTGCGCCATGCGTGGACGGGCTGGAGTAGATCGTGCGGATGATGCGCTTGACCTGCGACTGCACCGCCTTGGCTTCGGCCGCAGTGGCCGAGACCACCGACAGCGCGCCCACGCGCTCGCCATACAGCGAGAACGACTTGGAGTACGAGCTGGCGACCACGTAGCTGTCGATGCCTTCGGCAGCGAGCAGACGCACCGCGTACGCATCGGCCTCGATGCCCTTGTCGAAGCCCTGGTAGGCGATGTCGACGAACGGAAACAGGTTGCGTTCCTTCAACAGCCCGGCGACCTGCTTCCACTGTTCCCTGCTCAGGTCCGCACCGGTCGGGTTGTGGCAGCAGGCGTGCAGCAACACCACCGTGCCCGGCTCCAGCCTGGCCAGATCGGCGAGCATGCCGTCGAAGTTCAGCCCATGGCTGGCGGCATCGAAATAGGTGTAGTCAACGACCTCGAAGCCGGCCGCGCCGAACACTGCGCGATGGTTTTCCCAACTCGGGTTGCTGATGGCGATGGTGGAGGTGGGCAGCAGCTTCTTGAGCAGGTCCGCGCCCACGCGCAAGGCGCCGCTGCCGCCGACGGTCTGCGAGGTCGCCACGCGGCCGGAGGCCACCAGCGCCGACTCGGCGCCGAACAGCAGCTCCTGGGTGGCCTTGCCATAGGCGGCCAGGCCGTCGATGGGCAGGTAGCCGCGCGGTTTGGCGTCCAGCGCGAGCTGCTGCTCGATCTTGTGCACGGCGCGCAACAGCGGGATGCGCCCGTTTTCGTCGTAATAGATGCCCACGCCCAAGTTGACCTTGTTGGGGCGGCTGTCGGCGTTGTAGGCCTCGGTCAGGCCCAGGATGGGGTCGCCTGGAACCTGTTCCACGTTTGCAAAGAAGGACACGGCATGACTCGCTGAAGGACGAAAGAGTGAGGGACTTCCGGGATGCTCGGCCGCGGCTGGGCCAAACCACTTCATCGTAGCAGCCCATGGCCGGCGTAGCATGCTTTGTTCCGTACGCAACGATGCGGCCACAGTACGGATGAGGGACACTACACCGATGCCCAGACTGACCTTGTTGGCCGCCGCCTGCGGCCTGTTCGCCACGAGCGCCGCGCCGCCCGTCCTGGCCGCCGATCCGGCGCCGCCTGCCTCCGCACCGATCCAGCCATTGCCCACCGTGCAGGTGGACGCCGCACGCGTGCGCGGGGTGGACGACTTCGACCTGCCGGCCTCGTTCACCGTGGTGGCGGCCGATGCCGACAACCGCCGCGGCGCGCAGGTGTCCGAGTTGCTGGACGGCATTCCCGGCCTGGTGGCGCGCGACCGCCAGAACTACGCGCAGGACACCCAGCTGTCGATCCGCGGCTTCGGTGCGCGTTCCGCCTTCGGCGTGCGCGGCGTGCGCCTGCTGGTCGACGGCATCCCGGCCAGCATGCCCGATGGCCAGGGCCAGCTCTCGCATTTCAATGTACTGGGGGCCGAGCGGGTGGAAGTGCTGCGCGGGCCATTCTCGGCGCTGTACGGCAACTCCTCCGGCGGCGTGCTGCAGCTGTGGAGCGCCGACGGCAAGCCCGGCGACCCGTGGCGGCTGCGCGCCACCTACGGCAGCAACGCCACCGTCAACACGGGTGTGCAACTGCTCGGCCAGCAGGGCGCGGTGCACTACAACCTGGCCGCCAATCATTTCGAAACCGACGGTTTCCGCGCCCATAGCCGCGCAAAGCGCGACTCGGTCAACGCCAAGCTCGGCTTCCATCTAGCCGAGGGCCGCCGGCTGGACCTGGTGCTCAATTATCTGGACGCACCCGACGCACAGGACCCGCTCGGCCTGACCCGCGCCCAGTTCAATGCCGACCCGGCGCAGGCCACGGCGGTGGCCACCCAGTTCAATACCCGCAAATCGGTGCGCCAGTCGCAGGCCGGCGCCATCTTCACCCAGCAGTTCGAGGGCCAGACGCTGCGGCTGATGGCCTACGGCGGGCAGCGCAGCGTGGAGCAGTTCCTGGCGATTCCGGTGGCGGTGCAGCGCAACCCGCTGCATTCGGGCGGGGTGATCGATCTGGACAGCAATTACGAAGGCGCCGATGCGCGTTGGGCCTGGCAAGGCGAGGCGCTGGGCCGGCCGTTGCAGCTGACCGTCGGCGCGAACGTGGATCGCCAGCGCCAGCACCGTACCGGTTATGAAAATTTTGTCGGCGATACGCTGGGCGTCAAGGGCGCGCTGCGCCGTGACCAGCGCGATCAGGTCGAGAACGTGGACCAGTTCGCGCAGGCGTGGTGGCAGTGGAGCGCGCGCTGGTCGGCCCTGCTGGGCGTGCGGCATAGCCAGGTGCGCTTCGACTCGGACGACCGCTACATTGTCGGGCGCAATCCCGACGACAGCGGCCAGCGCGATTATTCGGCAACCACGCCGGTGGCCGGCATCGTGTTCCGTGCCGCCGAGGACTTGCGTTTCTACGCCTCGGTCGGGCGCGGTTTCGAAACGCCCACCTTCAACGAGCTGGGGTATCGCAGCGATGGCGGCGCCGGCCTGGCGCTGGATCTGGGCGCGGCGACCAGCCGCAATTATGAGATCGGCAGCAAGTGGCGCGCGCAGAGCGGCGCAGCGGTGGAGGTGGCGCTGTTCCGCGCCGACACCGACGACGAACTGGCCGTGGCCAGCAACACCAATGGCCGCAGCACCTATCGCAACATCGGCGCCACCCGCCGCCAGGGCGCGGAGCTGAGCTGGAATCAGCCGGTGGGCACCACCCAGCAGCTGCAGCTGGCCTACACCTTCGTCGATGCCAGCGTGCGTGATGGCTACCTCACCTGCGCCAGCAGCGGCTGCGCCACGCCCACCGCGCCGGTGGCCAGCGGCGCGCGCCTGCCGGGCGTGCCGCGTCAGCAGCTGTTCGCGCGCTGGCAGTGGCAGCCGCTGCAATGGCAGTTCGCCGCCGAAACGGTGGCCTCCGACGCCACCGTTGCCAACGACCTGGCCAGCGAGCGTGCGCCCGGCTATGCGCTGGTCAACCTGGAAGCGTCCCGGCGCTGGACCACCACGCTGGGTGGGCTGCGCACCTTCGCCCGCATCGACAATGCGCTGGACCGGCACTACATCGGCTCGGTGATCGTCAACGACGGCAACGGGCGCTATTACGAACCGGGTCCGGACCGGACCTACACGGTCGGCCTGCAATGGGATTTCGGCGGCTGAGCTACCCGCAGGCGGTGCGCGTTCAACAACACGCACCGCCCGTAGGAGCGCACCCGGGCGCGACAAAGCCATCCCGCCAACGCACGGTCTGCCATCGACCCACCACCCCAGGCCCCCCACATGATCGTCATCGATCACGCCCCCGCAGACTGGTTTCTGCTGCGCGCGGACAACCGCTACTGGCTGGACATCAACTGCTCGATCTCGGCCACCGGCCTCTCGCTCCTGCTGGCGTTGAATGCAACCGAGCAGGCCGATGTGCTGGCAGACGGGCATGCCGCCTGCGCACGGCTGGCCGCGCAGGTGCAATGGCGGCCGCACGCCTTTGCCGCGCGTGATGTCAGTGCCAGTCATGGTGCGCAGGTCACCGCAGCGGTGCAGGCCTGGCGCGCGGCAGGCACCAGCAACGCTCGCGCATGAGCCCATCGCGCCGGGCAAACCGCTCGCGCTGTTCGCCGTGCGTCGCTGCAATGCGCCGCGTTGATGCAGCGGTGACTGCCGGCGATGCGATGCACTAAGCTTGCCAGCGCATTCCCCGCACAAGGATGTTTCCGTTGAACACGCGCTACGCCCCGATCGATTTCAGCGACAAGCTCGCCCTGCTGTCGCAGCACTGGTCCCCACGTGTCGTCGCGGAAATGAACGATTACCAGTTCAAACTGGTCAAGCTGCAAGGTGCATTCGTGTGGCACCAGCATGCGGACACGGACGAGGTGTTCATCGTGCTGGACGGCAACATGACCATCGAGTTTCGCGACGGCGTGGTGGCGCTGTCGGCCGGGCAGATGCACGTGGTGCCCAAGGGTGTCGAACACCGCCCGGCGGCGGAGCGCGAATGCAGCGTGCTGCTGGTCGAGCCGCGCGGTGTGGTCAATACCGGCGATGCGGGCGGCGCATATACCGCAGACAACGACGTCTGGATCTGATCGCCGCGCTGTGCGCGCGGGTGCTGGCGTCATCGGATTGCATGCCCGCAGCCACTTCTGACATGGCACGTTATTGCAATCGCTGAGCTGCGTAAGGCGCACTTGGCCGGGCACAGCGTCGCTGCAACGCCTGATCTCAGCCGGTCGTGCGGTGCGTGCTACGCTCGATTTTCCGCACACGATGCATGGAGCATGGAATGGCATTCCTGGGAGTGGTGTGGGTTGCGGTGCTCGCCGCGACCAGTCTGTTGAGCGGCACCATCGCCAGTGCCGCTGCATCTTCGGAAGCAGGCACGCTACAGGTCACGCGAACCTATCCTGCCAATAGCCCGGCCGTGGCTCAGGTGCATCGCTGGTTGCTGGCGCAGCCGTCCAGGCAACAGCCACCGGCAAGCGCCGCCGAGCTAGGCCAGCTGCGCACCAGTTACCTCACGTACGCACCAGGTGCCGGCGGGCGTGCAGACCTGACCAGTGCCGAGGTGGCGTTTCCGGAGCATGGTCAGCCTGGGGATGCGGTCGCCATCGACGCATGTGGCGCGGGGATGCGCCATCACTGGACGTATCGATGGACGGCGGCATCGGCCACGGCAGGCTGGCAGTTGCAGTCCTATCATCTGAGAAACGTGCAGGACTGCACTGCTGCCATGGCCGATCCCGACGTCCTCAAGCCGACTGCACCGCGCGGCTAGGGTGCGTGCGCCCGGCGTGCAAGTCGCCCGCCGCGATCCACGGCGGCACTGCGGTCGCGGCCTGCAGCGATCGCGATGGCGGGCGAAAGTCCAGGCACTTTGAGTGGAATGGCGGAGTAACGTTCTGTACCCGCACAATCCCGATTTGATGCGCAGCGTGAGATGGCGTTGGTCAGCAGGGGTAATGCGCCGAGCTGGCTCGCGTCCTCGTTTCCCGTTGCCCACACGCCACCGTTTGCGTCCAGGAATACGCATGACGCACGCCGGCACTGATGGCGGCCGCGAGGGGTTCTTGGCGTTGGGCAAGCGTATCCGCGCTCTGCTGGGCCGCGTCGGCGGGCGATGCGTTTGTGCGCCCAGTGTCAGGCCCGTTGCGGGCCGAGCCGGCGATACAGGGTGCTGCGGCTGATGCCGAGCCGGCGTGCCGCCTGCGCGACGTTGCCGCCGCTGGCGTCCAGCGCCTGCCGCATCGCCGCCTGCGCCAGCTGCTCCAGGCTATCGGCCGGTGCCGGTGCCGGTGCCGTTGCGGCAGCGGCTACCGCCGACACTGCGGTCCGGGTGGCAAGGTAGCCCGGCAGCGCGTCGCGGTCTATTTGCTCGCCCGGTTCGCTCAGCGCCACCAGCGTGCGCAGGCAGGCCGAGAGCTGGCGCAGGTTGCCCGGCCAGTCGTAGTCGGCCAGCGCCCGCAGCGCGTCGCCGGTGAGCCGGCGGCCCTGGCCCAGGCGCTGCCACAGCTCCTGCACCAGCCGCGGGCGGTCGGCGTGCGTGCGCAGCGCCGGCATCGCCACCGCGTGGTGGGCGATGCGGTAGTACAGGTCGGCGCGGAAGCGGCCATCGGCGATCGCCGCTTCCAGGTCCTGGTGGGTGGCGCAGATCAGCGCGAAGTCCAGCCGCACCGGCTTGCCGCCGCCCAGCGGCGACAGCTCGCGCTCCTGCAGCACGCGCAGCAGGCGCGGCTGCAGCGCCAGCGGCATGTCGCCGATCTCGTCGAGGAACAGCACCCCGCCCTCGGCCTGGCGCAGCAGGCCCGGGCTGCCGTGCTTGCGCGCCCCGGTGAAGGCACCGTCCTCGTAGCCGAACAGCTCGGCCTCGATCAGGCCCTCGGGTAGCGCGGCGCAGTTCACCGCCACGAACGGGCGGCCGGCGCGCGCGCAGCGGCGGTGCAGCTCGCGCGCGAACACTTCCTTGCCGGTGCCGGTCTCGCCCTGCACCAGCACCGGGAGCTCGGCATCCAGCACCCGGCGGGCGCGCCCGAGCAGGCGCTCGCTCTCGGCCTCGAACAGCGGCGCGTCGCGGTCGCCGTCCTGGCGGGCGGCCGAGACCGTGATCGGCGGCTGCGTGGCGCGCCGGCGCGGCCGCGCGTCGCCATGCGCGTCCACGCGGCCGTAGAGGGCGCGGCCCTGGCGGTCGAACAGGGCGCCGTCATGGCGCAGCCGGGTCAGCGGTTCCTCGAACAGCGCGTCGTAGCGCGCGCGCCCCAGCTCGTGGCGCTCCAGCCCGAACAGCTGCAGGCCGGCGCGGTTGGCCGCCACCAGGCGCCCGCCGCGGAACGCCAGCAGGCCCTCGCGCGCGGTGCCGAGCAGGGCCGGGTCGTGGTGGACCCGCAGCAGTTCGCAATCGGCGATGCCGTCGTCGAAGTAGCGGTGCTCGATGCTGGTCACCGCGCGCCGCGCCAGTCCCAGCGCGTGCATGTGCTGCATGCGTGCGTCGCCGGAGATGTCGAGCACGCCCACCAGCTGCCCGTAGGGGTCGAAGATCGGCGCCGCGGCACAGCTGAGGATGCCGTGCGGGGCGAGGTAGTGCTCGCCGCCGCGCACCTCGATCGAGCGGCTCTCCACGATCGCGGTGCCGATGGCATTGGTGCCGACCACGCTCTCGCTCCAGCAGGCGCCGGGCATCAACGCCACCCGCCCGGCGCGGTCGAGGAAGCCGGTGCTGCCCTCGGCGTCGAGGATCCAGCCGGCCTCGTCAGTGAGCAGCACGATGCTGCCGGTGGCCGCGGCGTCGGCCGACAGCCCTTCCAGCTCGGCGCGCGCGCATCGCCACAGGGTCTCGTGGCGTGCGCGCATCTCGCGCAGGCGTGCGGCACTGACCGGTTCGATCGCCGGCGCCGCCTCGGCGGCCAGGCCCTGGCGCTGGCAGCGCCGCCACGACTGCAGGATCGCGTCCGGTACCTGCCCGGCCGGCATCGCGCCGCGCTCGAAGAACGAGCGCCGCGCGCGGCCCAACTGCTGCTCCGTCAACATCGTCATTGCCCACCTCGTGTCGCAATCTGCGACAGTCCAGAAGATCACTGTCCCGATAAACACCACGTTTGCGGACAGAGCGCAATCGCCGCGCGTGACGCACCGCAGCGAAGACCGCGCCCATCGGTCGCACCCGCGCCGCGCTCAGGCGTGACGCAGTGCAGCAGGCCAAACCTGGCATCCCTTTTGCGTGACATCACGGGCGCCCCGTAACGGGCCTTCCTCCCATGTACCGCAGGAGACACCGATGAATGCCGTCACGTCCGCCAAGCCGCTGAACACCGATCCGCAGTCCATCTTCAAGCCACGCTACGGCAACTTCATCGGTGGGCGCTGGGTCGAGCCCAGGAGCGGGCAGTACTTCGACAACACCACGCCGATCAGCGGCAAGGTGTTCACCTCGGTGGCGCGCTCCAACGCCGAGGACATCGAGGCCGCGCTGGATGCCGCGCACGCGGCCAAGGACGCCTGGGGCAAGACCTCCACCACCGACCGCGCCAACGTGCTGCTGAAGATCGCCGACCGCATCGAGCAGAACCTGGAGCTGCTGGCCTATGCCGAGACCTGGGACAACGGCAAGCCGGTGCGCGAGACCCTCAACGCCGACGTGCCGCTGTGCGCCGACCACTTCCGCTACTTCGCCGGCGCGGTGCGCGCGCAGGAAGGCGGCATCTCCGAGATCGACAGCGACACCATCGCCTACCACTTTCACGAGCCGCTGGGCGTGGTCGGCCAGATCATCCCGTGGAACTTCCCGCTGCTGATGGCGTGCTGGAAGCTGGCCCCGGCGCTGGCGGCCGGCAACTGCGTGGTGATGAAGCCGGCCGAGCAGACCCCGGCCTCGATCCTGGTGCTGATGGAGGTGATCGGCGACCTGCTGCCGGACGGCGTGCTCAACGTGGTCAACGGCTTCGGCCTGGAGGCGGGCAAGCCGCTGGCCTCCAACCCGCGCATCGCCAAGATCGCCTTCACCGGCGAGACCACCACCGGCCGGCTGATCATGCAGTACGCCAGCCAGAACCTGATCCCGGTGACGCTGGAGCTGGGCGGCAAGTCGCCGAACATCTTCTTCGCCGACGTGATGGCCGAGGACGACGACTTCCTCGACAAGGCCGTCGAGGGCTTCGTGCTGTTCGCCTTCAACCAGGGCGAGGTGTGCACCTGCCCGTCGCGCGCGCTGATCCAGGAATCGATCTACGAGCGCTTCATGGAGAAGGCGCTCAAGCGGGTGGCGGCGATCAAGCAGGGCAACCCGCTCGACCCCAACACCATGGTCGGCGCGCAGGCCTCCGGCGAGCAGCTGGAGAAGATCCTGTCCTACTTCGACATCGGCCGCCAGGAAGGCGCCGAGGTGCTGATCGGCGGCGAGCGCAACACCCTCGACGGCGACCTGGCCGGCGGCTTCTACGTCAAGCCCACGGTGTTCAAGGGCCACAACAAGATGCGCGTGTTCCAGGAGGAGATCTTCGGGCCGGTGGTGTCGGTGACCACGTTCAAGGACGAGGCCGAGGCGCTGGCGATCGCCAACGATACGCTGTACGGGCTCGGTGCCGGCGTGTGGAGCCGCGACGCGTCGCGGCTGTACCGCATGGGCCGCGCGATCCAGGCCGGGCGGGTGTGGACCAACTGCTACCACAGCTACCCGGCGCACGCGGCGTTCGGCGGCTACAAGCAGTCCGGCATCGGCCGCGAGAACCACAAGATGATGCTCGACCACTACCAGCAGACCAAGAACCTGCTGGTCAGCTACTCGCCCAAGGCGCTGGGCTTCTTCTGAGCCACGGCCCGCCGCGGCGACGGCCTTGATCACGATCAAGGCCGCCCTCGCGCCACGGGACTACGGTTCGATACAACAACTGCAACCGCAACAGGAGCGCAATGTGGACAAGACGATGAAGGCCGCGGTAGTCCGCGAGTTCGGCAAGCCGCTGGTGATCGAGGAAGTGCAGGTGCCGCGCCCGGCCGCCGGCGACATCCTGGTCAAGATCGAAGCCTGTGGCGTCTGCCACACCGACCTGCACGCCGCCGAGGGCGACTGGCCGGTCAAGCCGAACCCGCCGTTCATTCCCGGGCACGAGGGCGTGGGCCATGTGGTGGCGGTCGGCGAGGGCGTCAAGCACATCAAGGAAGGCGACCGCGTCGGCATCCCGTGGCTGTACTCGGCCTGCGGCCACTGCGAGCACTGCCTGGGCGGCTGGGAAACGCTGTGCGAGGCGCAGCAGAACAGCGGCTACTCGGTCAACGGCGGCTTCGCGCAGTACGCGCTGGCCAATGCCGACTATGTCGGCCACCTGCCCAAGGGCATCGGCTTCGTCGAGGTCGCGCCGATCCTGTGCGCCGGCGTCACCGTCTACAAGGGCCTGAAGGTCACCGACACGCGTCCCGGCGAGTGGGTGGTGATCTCCGGCATCGGCGGGCTCGGCCACATGGCGGTGCAGTACGCCAAGGCGATGGGGCTGAACGTGGCCGCAGTGGACGTGGACGACGGCAAGCTGGCCCTGGCCCAGCGCCTCGGCGCCACGGTCACGGTCAACGCGCTCACCACCGACCCGGTGGCCTACCTCAAGAAGGAGATCGGCGGCGCCCACGGCGCCCTGGTCACCGCGGTCTCGCCCAAGGCATTCGAGCAGGCGCTGGGCATGGTCCGCCGCGGCGGCACGGTGGCGCTCAACGGCCTGCCGCCGGGCGAGTTCCCGCTCGACATCTTCGGCATGGTGCTCAACGGCATCACCGTGCGCGGCTCGATCGTCGGCACGCGCCTGGACCTGCAGGAGTCGCTGGAGTTCGCCGAGCAGGGCAAGGTCGCCGCCACGGTGGCCACCGACACGCTGGAGAACATCAACGACGTGTTCGCGCGCATGCATGCCGGCAAGATCGAAGGCCGCGTCGTGCTCGACCTGGCGGCCTGAGCCCGCAGCGCCCGCCCGTGACCGCGCCCTCGCCCGCTCCTTCGCTGCCGCTGCAGGTAATGGCCACGCTGGCGGCGTTGCAGTTGATCGACACACTGCGCGCACGCCACGGCGATGTGCTGTTCCACCAGTCCGGCGGCTGCTGCGATGGCTCCTCGCCGATGTGTTTCCCGGTGGGCGACTTCATCGTCGGCGACCGCGACGTGCTGCTGGGCGAGATCGGCGGTGCGCCGTTCTACATCAGCCCCTCGCAGTTCGAATACTGGAAGCACACCCAGCTGATCATCGATGTGGTGCCGGGCCGCGGTGGCATGTTCTCGCTGGAAAACGGCGAGGGCGTGCGCTTTCTGGTGCGCTCGCGCCTGTTTGCCGACGAGGAGTTCGCCCAGTTGCAGCGGGCAGGCCTGGCGTAACCCAGGCCCGCCTGGCTGTGCTGCCGGGCGGGGAATCAGCCGGCTGGTTTCAGCGGTCTGCCACGGTCGACGGCGCGGTGCCCGGCGTCTTGGCCGGAGTGTCGCCATCGGCAGGAATCAGCTTCTCTGGCGCATCGCCGGCACCGCGGTCTTCGTAGTGTTCGGTATCGCGCTTGCCGTGCTGTTCGCCCGGCTGGGTGGATTGGTCGCGCAGTGGGTCACGGGACATGCGGTGCTCCTGGTCATCGAGAGGGATACGCAGTTCACCGCGCGCCGGGTGAAGAGGGCGCAGCGGCAGCCGCAGACGCACGGCTCACGCATGGATCACGGCGGCCGCGCTACAGCTATGGGCTATTCGCACAGCACCCGGAGTCACACACCCGATGGCACGACCGATCTGGACTGGAACCCTCTCGTTCGGCTTGCTCAATGTGCCGGTGTCGTTGATGTCGGGCGAGCGCAAGGTGGATCTGCATTTCCGCATGCTCGACTCGCGCGACAAGAAGCCGATCCGCTTCGAGCGCGTCAACGCCGACACCGGCGACGAGGTGCCGTGGAAGGAGATCGTCAAGGCGTTCGAGTACGACAAGGGCAGCTATGTCATCGTCGAGGAGCAGGACATCCGCTCGGCCTCGCCGGAAAGCCACGAAACGGTGGAGGTGGAGACCTTTGTCGACGCCGCCGACATCGACCCGCGTTATTTCGAAAAGCCCTACATCCTGGTGCCGGGCAAGAAGGCCGAAAAAGGCTATGTGCTGCTGCGTGAGACGCTGCGCGACACCGGCAAGGTGGGCATTGCCAAGGTGGTCATCCGCACGCGCGAATATCTGGCCGCGGTGATGCCGCAGGGCGATGCGTTGATCCTGCTGCTGCTGCGCTACCAGCAGGAGGTGGTGGACCCGCAGGATTTCAAGCTGCCGTCCGGTGCGGTGGGCGAGTACCGCATCACGCCCAAGGAACAGGAGATGGCAAAGCAGCTGATCGAGTCGATGTCCGGCACCTGGCAGCCGGAGGATTATCACGACGAATTCCGCGGCAAGCTCGAGCAGATCCTGCGCAAGCGCATCCAGGCCAAGGGCGGCACCACCACCGTGGATGTCGAGCCGCCGCAGCACGAAGACGCCACCACCAACGTGGTCGACTTCATGTCGCTGCTGCAGAAGAGCCTGCAGGCCAATACGCGCACGCCGGCCAAGAAGAGCAGCGCACCGACGGCTGGGTCGGCCAAAAAGACCGCCGCCAAGAAAGTGGCCAAGAAGGCCACCAAGAAAACCGCAGCCAAGACCACCAAGACCACCGCCAGCAAGGCGGCGCCGCGCCGCAAGGCCGGATAGGCGTAGCCCATGTCGTTGCACGACTACAACGCCAAGCGCCGCTTCGACCAGACCCCGGAACCGGCCGGCGACGCGCCTGCGCGTGCCAGCAAGCAGCCGATCTTCGTCGTGCAATTGCATCACGCCAGCTCGCGCCATTACGACTTCCGTCTGGAGGTCGACGGCGTGCTCAAGAGTTGGGCGGTGCCAAAGGGCCCTTCGTTGCGCGTGGGCGAAAAGCGCCTGGCGGTGCAGGTGGAGGATCACCCGCTGTCGTATGCCAGCTTTGAGGGCGACATTCCGCAAGGCCATTACGGCGCCGGGCATGTAGATGTGTTCGACCACGGACACTGGCACTGCGAAGGCGATGCGCTGGCGGCGCTGGACGCGGGCAAGCTGGAATTCGAACTGCAGGGCACGCTGTTGCGCGGCGGCTTTGCATTGGTGCGCACGCAGATGCGCGGCGGCAAACCGCAGTGGCTGCTGTTCAAGCGCACCGATGCGTACGCGGCGGATCTGGATGCCGATGCGCTGGTGGTGCAGCAGGCGGCCGGCGTTGCGGCTGCCGCGGCGCCGGCAACGCGTGCCAAGACCAGCCGGGCGCGGCGCGCGCCGACGGCAACGGCGAGCGCCGGGACGGCTGCGGCCAGCAAACGCGCACGCACAAAGCGTGCGGATTCCAGCCACTGGCGCACCCGCGCCCTGGCGCTGGACGGTGCGCGCGATGCGCCATGCCCAACCGAGCTACGCGCGCAACTGACCTTGCTGCGCGAGCAGGCGCCGGATGGCGAGCGCTGGTTGCACGAGATCAAGTGGGACGGCTATCGCCTGCTGGCCGATATGGTCGATGGCGAGGTGCAGCTGCGCTCGCGCAACGACCAGGCCTGGACGCAGCGCTTCCCGGCGGTGGTGCGCGCAGTGAAGGCCTTGCCGGTGCGCGATGCGCGCCTGGATGGCGAGCTGGTGGTGCTGGATGCGCAAGGGCGCAGCGATTTCTCGGCGCTGCAACGCGCGCTCGATGGCAGCGTCACGCAGCCGCTGCGCTACATCGTGTTCGACCTGCTCGGCGTCGCCGGGGTGGATCTGCGCGACACCCCGTTGCTGCAACGCAAGCAGTTGCTGCATGCGTTGCTCGGCGAGGTGCCGGGCACGCTGGCGTTTAGCGACCATGTGGTCGGCCACGGCCCGGAGGTCTTCGCGGCCAGCGCCGGCACCGGCTGGGAAGGCATCGTCAGCAAGCTTGCCGATGCGCGGTATCGCGAAGGGCGCAGTGCCGATTGGGTCAAGACCAAGCACGAAGACAGCGACGAGTTCGTGGTGGTGGGCTACACCGATCCCAAGGGCGCGCGCAGCGGCTTCGGCGCCTTGCTGATGGCGCAACGCGAGGGCAAGACGCTGCGTTACGTCGGACGTGTGGGCACCGGCTTCGACGATGCCTTGCTCGGCAAGATCACCGCGCTGTTGCAGGCGCTGCATAGCGACACTGCCACGCTGGAATTGCCGACCCATATCCCGGGGCGGCCACGCGATGTGCATTGGGTACGGCCGGTCTTGATCGCCGAGGTCGCCTTCCGCGGCTGGGCGAAGGAAGGCCTGCTGCGGCAGGCCGCGTTCAAGCGTCTGCGCGAGGACAAACCCATGAGCGAGTTGGGCGGCGACCGCGCCGCGCCGGCCAAGGCGCGTGCTGCAGGTAAAGGCATTGCTGCGACCACGGCCACTGCGCCTGCGCGCAAGGCGGCGAGTAAAAAAACGTCGAGAACGACGGTCGACCCATCCACCAGCACCGCCAGCAAGCGCGTGCGGTCGACGGCATCGAAGACGACTGCGACGACATCCAAAAAGGCTGCAGCGTCCACGTCCACGGTCTCCAAATCCACGGCGTCCAAGTCCACAACATCCAAATCCACCGCCACGTCGACGGACGGCATCACCATCACCCATCCCGAGCGGGTGGTGTTTCCCGCAGCGGGCATCAGCAAGGGCGATGTGGCCGACTATTACCGCGCAGTGGCGCCGCTGGTGCTGGCAGAGATCGCACGCCGCCCCTTGTCGTTGCTGCGCTGCCCCGATGGTGCCGGTGGCGACTGTTTCTTCCAGAAGCACGAAGGCCGCCACCTGGGCACGCATATCAAGGCGATTGCGCTGCAGCAGAAGAGCGGCACCGAAGACTACATCTACGTCGAAGATGCCGCCGGCCTGCTCGAGCTGGTGCAGATGAACACGCTGGAGCTGCATCCCTGGGGCGCGCAGGTCGACGATGCGGAGCATCCGGACCGGCTGGTGTTCGACCTGGACCCCGGCGACGGGGTGTCCTGGGCCGACGTGGTGGTGGCCGCGCGCGACATCCGCGCCAAGCTGCGCAGTGCCGGCCTGGAGAGCGCGGTGCGCCTGTCCGGTGGCAAGGGCCTGCATGTGGTGGTGCCGATCGTGCCGGAAGCGGACTGGGAACAGGCGCGCGATTTCTGCGAGGCCTTCGCCCAGGCACTGGCAACGCACGCCCCGGACCGTTACGTGGCCACCATGAGCAAGGCCAAGCGCCACGGTGTGATCTTCGTCGACTGGCTGCGCAACGGGCGCGGCAATACCAGCGTGTGTTCGTGGTCGCTGCGTGCGCGCGAAAAGGCCACCGTCGCCGTGCCGCTGCGCTGGGAAGAACTCGGCAAGATCAGCGGCCCGGACGCCTTCCCGATGGACAAGGCACTGCAACGGGCCAAGCGTCAGCGTGCAGATCCCTGGGAATCGGTGCTGGCGTTGCAGCAATACTTGCCCACCGGCGACGACAACCACTAAGAGCCAACAAGACGACTGCGCCGCCACCAGGCGGGCGCGGTCGATGCTCGGAGCCGGCATGTAACGCGTACATCGCGGGTCCTGCGCGCAGCCCGCACCGACCCGACGACTGCTCGCTACGTTCATTCGATCAGACACGCATCACGCACACAGCCTGACCATGCGCACCGACCCTCTCGACGGGTCCTTGCCCGCTCACCGTCGCGGGACCTTACGCGGCATGGATGCCGCGTAAGAGTCTACAAGGACGTACTTGCGGCGTGTCCTGCGATGGTGGGCGGGCAAGGGCCCTGCAGCAAAGCCGCAGGTCACCCGCTCTTAGCTACCAACGCATCCCGAATCCCAAAGCCCAAAGCCCAAATCCCGAATCCCGAATCCCATCAAGGCGAGACCGCGTTCTCCCGCGTCACCCGACTCAACGCATCGCTGCTGATCTCGGCAATTGAATGGGTGCCGGTCAGGGTCATCGCCACGCGCATCTCGCGCTCGATCAGGGTCAGCAGATTCTCCACGCCGGCCTGGCCGCCGGCCGCCAGCGCATAGACGAACGCGCGCCCCAGCAGCACCGCGTCGGCGCCCAGCGCCAGCATGCGCACCACGTCCAGGCCGCTGCGGATGCCCGAGTCGGCCAGGATCTTCAGCTGCCCCTTCACCGCATCGGCAATGGCCGGCAACGCGCGCGCGCTGGACAGCACGCCGTCGAGCTGGCGGCCGCCATGGTTGGATACCACGATGCCATCGGCGCCAAAGCGCACCGCATCGCGCGCATCGTCCGGGTCCAGGATGCCCTTGATCACCATCGGCCCGGTCCAGAACTCGCGGATCCATTCCAGATCCTTCCAGGCGATGGAGGGGTCGAAGTTAGCCCCCAACCAGCCGATGTAATCCTGCAGGCCGGTCGGGCTGCCGCGGTAGGTGGAGATATTGCCCAGGTCGTGCGGGCGACCCAGCAGGCCCACGTCCCAGGCCCAGCGCGGATGCGTGACCGCCTGCAGCATGCGCCGCAGCGCTGCGTTGGGCCCGCTCATGCCCGAGTGCGCATCGCGGTAACGCGCGCCCGGCGTGGGCATGTCCACGGTGAACACTAGCGTGGTCACCCCGGCCGCCTTGGCGCGCTCCAGTGCGTTGCGCATGAAGCCGCGGTCCTTGAGCACGTACAGCTGGAACCACATCGGCCGCGCGATCGCCGGCGCCACTTCCTCGATCGGGCACACCGACACGGTGGACAACGTAAACGGGATCCCGCGCGCGGCCGCCGCGCGCGCGGCCTGCACTTCGCCACGGCGCGCGTACATGCCGGTCAGCCCGACCGGCGCCAACGCCACCGGCATCGCCAGCGTCTCGCCGAACAGCTCGGTGCCCAGGCTCAGGTCCGACATGTTGCGCAGCACCCGCTGGCGCAATGCGATATCGGCAAGATCCGAGACATTGCGCCGCAAGGTGTGCTCGGCGTACGCGCCGCCATCGATGTAGTGGAACAGGAACGGCGGCAGCCGCGCCTGCGCAGCGGCGCGGTAGTCGGAAGCGGCGGAAATGATCATCGAAGATGCACGGCAGCGGCGGGTAGCCGCTGAGTGTAAGACCATCGGTGTGGCCGGTGGACTGCTGCGCGATCTGCGGGACGCAAGCCCGGCGAGGCCCCGCGCGGCTGTGCTGCCCCGCTGCCTTCTCAACCCTCACCACACCAGCGGCAGCAAGCGCCGGCTCTGCGCTGCATAAGCCGGGTAGGCCAGCGGAAAGGCACGCTGCAATGCGGCCTCTTCGATACGGATGCGATGCAGGAAGACCCAGGTCACCGGCACCACGATCGCCGCCACCGACAACCCATTGCCCATGCCCAGCGCCAGCCCGTAAAAGGCCATCAGCGCGCCGGTATAGGAGGGATGGCGCAGCCAGCGATATGGGCCGCTGCGTACCAGCTGGTGATCGGGCTGGATGGTCACATCCACCGTGAACCAACGTGCCAGCACCTGGATGGCCCACACGCGCAACGCCAGCCCGCTGCCGATCAAGGCGCAGCCGGCCCATTGCAGCGGCGCGCCCCAACCCTGTGGCCAGTGGGCCAGGCCGCTGTAGGCCAGTGCCACCGCAACGGCCACCGCCGCAGACAACACGCGCCACAGGTGTTGCAGGGTGCCTTGATCGTGCGCGCCACCGTCGCCGGCGCGGCGGCGGCGACTGAGCAGCAGTTCGTAGCCGCCCCACAGCAGATTGAGCGCAAGAAACAGACTGGAAGCGGACATGGCGTGACTCCGTGGCGATGGGTGGGCTGGTGATGCCAGTGTGCGGACGCGCCGCAGCGACGGCAGGGGCCGCAGGTCATCGATCGCACCTGCCGGAAGTCACTTTGTGCATGCGCACCATTGCCGAGTGGCCGCGCGGCCGTCAGCATCGCCGAATGAATTCCTCCCTGCCTCATCTTCTGCATCCCCTGCGTCTGGCCGGTGCGTTCACCATTGCCGCGGTGGCGTTGTCGTTCGTGCCGGACGCTTCACCCCAGGGCGCCTGGCGCTGGGGCGTGCTGGCCGGCTTCACCGCGTTGTTTCTGCTGCACACCGTGTTGCCGCCATTACATGCGTTGCGCACTGTCGCAACGCTGCTGCAAGCGGTCATGGCCTTGCTGATGGTCTGGATGGAGCCGCGTGCCGGCACCGCCCCGGTATTGCTGGTCATGCTGGTGGCGCAGGCGGGCATGACCTGGCCACCGGTGCGTGTGCTGTTGCTGGCGCTGGCATTGAACGCGGGCATGTGTGCGCTGCTGGTGCAGGCCGGGTTCGAGCGTCCGTGGTTGATCGTCGGCATCTACGCCGGTTTCCAGGCCTTCGCCGCGCTGACCGCCCATTACGCACGCAGCGCCGAGCGCGCGCGCGATGCCCTGGCCTACGTCAATGCCGATCTGCTGGCCACCCGCGCCCTGCTGGCCGATAGCGCGCGCGATGCCGAGCGCCTGCGCCTGGCGCGCGAGTTGCACGACGTGGCCGGGCATAAGCTCACCGCCATGCGCATCAATCTGCGCTTGCTCGGCGCCGACCCGGCGCTGGCGCGGCGCGACGAGATCGCGGTGGTGGAGCAGCTGTCGGCCGAACTACTGTCGGACATCCGCAACGTGGTGCAGTCGCTGCGCGACGACCAGGGCCTGGACCTGCAGACCGCCTTGCGCGCGCTGGCCGCCCCGTTCCCGCGCCCTGCGCTGCGCCTGCAGATCGACCCGGACGTGCGCATCACCGATGCCCGCGTGGCCGAGCTGCTGTTGCGGCTGGTGCAGGAGGCGCTGACCAACGCGGTGCGGTATGCCGACGCCAACGAGGTTGCAGTGCACCTGCATCACGCCGGTAGGCAGCTGCACGTGGACATCTGCGACGATGGCCGCTGCGCCGAGCATATCCGCGAAGGCAACGGCATCACCGGCATGCGCGAACGCCTGGCTGCCCTGCACGGGCAGCTTGAACTTGGCCGCACGCCCACTGGCGGCATGCATCTGATGGCGAGACTACCGACATGAGTTCACATCGCATTGCGCTGGCCGACGACCAGATCCTGGTCCGCGCCGGCCTGCGCGCGCTGTTGCAGCAACAGGGCGTGGAAGTGGTCTGCGAGGCCGATGACGGCCAGGGCCTGCTGGACGCGCTCGCCAGCACCACGGTCGACGTAGTGCTCAGCGACATCCGCATGCCCGGCATGGACGGCATCCAGGCGCTGCAGCAACTGCGTGCCCGCGGCGACCGCACCCCGGTGCTGTTGCTGACCACCTTCGACGACAGCGACCTGCTGCTGCGCGCCACCGAAGCCGGCGCGCAGGGCTTCCTGCTCAAGGACGCGGCCCCGGAGGACCTGCGCGAGGCAATCGAGCGGGTCGCCCACGGCGAGACCCTGCTGCAGCCGGTCAGCACCGACCCGGTGCGGGCGCGCTACCAGTTCCGCGACCAGCAGCCCCCGCGCGAGACCTTCAGCGAACGCGAGGTGGCGATCCTGCGCCTGCTCGCCGGCGGCTATTCCAACAAGGAGATCGCCCGCACTTTGTTCCTGGCCGAAGGCACGGTGAAGAACTACGTCTCCACCATCCTGGAAAAGCTCGGCACCCGCGACCGTACGCGCGCGGTGTTGAAGGCGATCACGTTGCGGGTGATTTGAGGGCGGGGATTGGGGAGTCGGGATTGGGGATTCGTAAGGGCGGGGACTCGGGACTCGGGAATCGGGAATCGCAGGAGCGTAAGTTGGCAGGTGGGATGCTTGATGCAAAAAGGCCCCTCTGCCTCAAAGCCTGCTCTT
The DNA here is from genome assembly GCF_014199025.1 of Xanthomonas sp. CFBP 8152. Lineage (NCBI taxonomy): Bacteria > Pseudomonadati > Pseudomonadota > Gammaproteobacteria > Lysobacterales > Lysobacteraceae > Xanthomonas > Xanthomonas sp. CFBP 8152. The sequence continues at coordinate 135,467 of NZ_JACHNO010000004.1, read as the reverse complement.
CTCCAAAGCAACTCTGGCCTTCATGCGGGCCGGGAGCAGAGATCTGTGCGTTGCCGCCACCATGCGCCACTGCCAGTGCGATGCGCATGACGCACGCTGATCGTCGCCGACAACGCTGTTTCCGTCAGGTTCCATCTGGTTGTTTTTAAATGGAATTTCCTGGCTTCGGCTGGATCGGGCAACAACCGTAAGGTTGCCGTCAGGTCGTGTGGGCGGCCTGGCACCAAGGTCGTCTGGCGGCCACCGATGCCGCTCGGGGACGCGCCGCGCTCCGGTCCGCTGCGGAGTGCGTCATGCGCCTGGTCCGGTATCTGTTCGTGCTGATCGTCGTGCTGTCCACCAGCGCCTGGGCGGCGCCGACCCAGGCCGACTTGCCGATCGCCTGGGTCCAGGCCGCACTGCATACCCAGCCGCCAACCGAGCGCGACCTGCGTGTCGGTGTGGCGCCCTGCGACCTGACCGCGCAGGGCGCAGCGGCCCGAACCTGCGACAGCTTGTCCGCCCATACCGACCAGGGTGGTTGCAGCCCGGGCCCGGCCTGTCGGCCATGGACAGGGCGCGGCGTTGGCAGCACCCATCGCATCGCAGCCGGCACGCCTGTGGCGTGGTCGACCCGCGGCCAGTTCAAGGTGGCTTTCAGCAACGGCTCCGAGCGCGATGACCGCCTGCACCCGGTGGCGCCGCACTGCACTGCCGGCCTGGTGGACGCGCCGGCCGGCATCCAGCCGCGCGCGCGGGACTGCGTAGGATAAGAACGTCGTCAGGTACCGTTGGCGATACGGCGGCAGGCCTGCCTGCCGCTATCTACGGTGGGCCGGAGCACCTAGCAAGGTGCACGTCAGCCAGCTCGCAGCGAGATGCATCGTGACCACCAGGAGTGTCATCCGGTGGCAGCTGGTCCGGTGCGCAGGTCGACCGTAGGTGCCAACGGCAGTGGCTTGGCCATCGCTGGCCCAAGTCCCGCGCATGCGCACGCTGTGCCGCGCCAACACACCGCAGCAACACACCGCCTGGCGGCGAGCCGCCAGGCAGGTGTCGACGCAGGGCTTACGGCCGGGGTGGGGTTTCCTGCGGGTTGATCTGCGGATCGTTGCCGACCTGGGGGTCACAGCTGAACCAGGTTTTCTTGTCCTTCCGGCTTTCGTCCTCGACGATGATGGTCAGAAAGATCAGGGTCGGGACGCTATTGGCATTGGCGACATGCACGCTGCGGCCGTCGGGGCTGATCGTGGGTTCTCCGATCTGTTTCAAGGCATCGGAACTCAGCAGACTCTTGATCTTGAAATGCCTGGGGACCACGTCTTCATCGAAGTAATAGAGCAGCGTCGATGCCTTGTCGTTCTTATCCACGATCAGCAGGTCCGGGGCGAAGCTGTAGAAATATTCGCCAGCGCCGGTGTTGCCGCCGAATCCCACCCGTGCCACCGTGAGTTTGATCTTGAAATCCGTCATGAGCTGTCCTGTTCCTTGAGAAGCGGGGCATAGAGGGAGACGAACCCCGGGTGGCGGTAGCCCGCGTGATACAGCCATCCGAGCTGTTGCGTAACGGCGCTGCGCTGACCCAGATGCACCTGTGCGCGAATCCAGGGGTCCAGCAGGTTCTTGTCGCGGCTGTTGCCGATGTCCTTGCCCAACACCGCCACCGCGCGCTGCCACGCCGCGCGTGCACCGGCTGCGTCGCCGGCGGCGGCCTGCTGTTCGCCGTGCCAGACCAGCGCCTGGGCCAAGGCGGACAGGCCGAGCAGATCGTCCGGCCTGGCGCGGTGCAAGGCATCCAGCTGCGCAACGATCGGCGCAAGGCCGTCGGTATCGTTGCCGGCGCGTGCGCGCTGCACCCGCTGCAGGCGTAGCGCGATGATGGCGTCCAGCCACTGCCACTCCGGCAGCGGTTGCGCCTGTTTCAGCAACGCGGCCATGGTCTGGCGGGCGCGATCGAGGTGCCGCACGGCCAGTTCGGGTTGCCCGTCCAGCGCGGCCATCCAGCCGATCTGTGCGTCGGCATGCGCCAGATCGCGGCGCCAGGCGACATTGTCCGGCTGCAAGGCCACCAACGCCTGCAGCATGCGCAGGCTGTCCTGCGCATCGGTCTGCGCCTGGCGCAGATGGCCGCGCGCCAGCGCCAGGTTGGAGACGCGGATCAGTGAGCCGGCCAGACGCCTGCGCCAGGCATGCGCGTCGGGATCGTGGTCGACCAGCACGCGCAGCATGGCGATCTGCTCGCGATAGCCCTGCTCGGCGGGGGCCAGCAGGCCCTGCATTTCCTGCGTCAGGCTCAGCCAGGACAGGCTGTCGACCAGCTCGTAGCGCAGCGCCGCGTTGTCCGGCGTGCGCGCCAGCAACTGGCGCTTGAGGGCGATCGAGCGTGCAAACAGGCCGATCGCCGCACCGGTCCGGCCCTGTTCCTTGGCCAGCGTGCCGAGGTTGTTGAGGGCGTAGGACAGCTCCAGTTGCCAGTGCGGGTCCTGCGGCGCGGCGCGCACCAGCTGCTCGCAGGCGGCCAGGTACTGCGACCAGTACCGCTGTGCCACAGGCAACTGCTTGCTCCTGTAGGCAAGATCCCCCAGCCAATACGCGGTCTGCCCGGTTTCGGCATGCGCCTCCAGGGACGCCGGTGCACGCGCACGCGCCTGCTCGGCAGTGGCGGCGGCACGCGTGAATGCCGCATGCGCCTCGTCCAGCTTGCCCTGGTTCATCAGCACCTCGCCGGTGGTGCGCAGCGCACGGGCGTGGTTGATCAGATCGCCCGGCTGCATGCTCGCGCTGGGCAGGTCTTCCAGATAGCGCAGCGCGCGGCTGCCCACGCTGTCGAGCAGCTTGAGGTTGCCCACCGTGCGCAACTGCTCGGCCAGGTCGCCCAGCATGTAGCTCACCAGTTGCTGGGCCTGGTCGCGCCGTTGTTCGGCCACCTGTTGCGCTTGCCGCGCCTGCCAGCCCAGCAGCATCGAGGCGCTTGCCAGTACCACCAGCAAGGTCGCCGCCGCCGCATACAGGCCGCGGCGGCGCCGTTGCGAGCGTTCGCAGGCATGCAGGAACGCGTGATCCAACGCGTCCAGATCCTGCGGCATGCGCCGCGCCGCCTCACGCGCTTCGCTCAACGGGCGGCCGCTGTTGAGCAGGTGATCGCTGCGCCGGCCTTCGGCAGCCCAGCGCTGTGCGGCCAGCTGCAGCCGCTTGCGCGCCTGCAGCAGGCGGCGGTTTTCGTGGATCCAGTCGGCCGCGCGCGGCCATTGCCGCAGCAAGGCCTCGTGCGCGACCGCAAACCCCGGCTCGCCGGCCACCAGTTCGCTGACGAACAGGCGCGCCTGCACGAAGGCATCCACCAGCACGCGCGCTGCGCCGTGCGCCGGCAGGGCCGACCACAGCGCACGCCGCGCGGTCACCGCATCGCTGTCGGGATGGATCACGCTCAGCAAGCTCAGCACCTCGCCCAACGCCGCCTGTGCAGCAGCGGGCAAGGCACGGAAGGTGTGTTCGGCATGGTGCGCCAACGCGCCTTCCAGCCCGCCCAATGCGCGGTAGGCGGCAAAGGTCAGCAGCCCGTCGTCGCTGCGTTGCGCGTGCAAGGCATGCAGCAGATGCTGCAGCAACGGCAGCGCATCGGGCTGGCGCGCGGTGGCATCGCGCAGCACATCGTCCAGCCGGCTGGCGCTGTCGCGGTCCTCTTCGAAACGCAGCCCGGCCATGGCCGCTGGCACGCGGATGATCTGGCCGATCTCGCCATCGCACGGCGCCAGCAGATCCACATGGCCGTCGCCGCGTTTGAGTTCGACGATCTGCGGCAACGCATCGATCAGGCGTGGGTAGAAATCGCTACGGGTGAGCATCAGCACCGCCACCTGCGCGCTGCTGCACAGCGCCTGCAAGGCGGCGGCCAGTGCGGCGAGGTCGGCATCGGTGATCCCGGGCGTGGCCACCAGCGCTTCTGCGTGGTCGATCACCAGCAGCAGATGGCGCTGGGTCTGTGCGCTGTCGCGCGCTGGTGGGCGTTGACGCATCGCTTCGCCAATGGCTGCATGCAGCGGGGCAGGGCGCTGCAGCCACTCGGGCAACGCCGCCATCTGCGCCGGCGAAAACACCGCGCGCCCGCCGGGGGCCCAGTCGCCCAGTGCGCGCGCCAGCGTGGCGAGCACATCGCCGCCACGGCATTGCGCCAGGTTGCAGTACGCCACCGCAATGGCTTCCAGCCCATCCAGCCCGCCGGGCTGCGCCAGCAGCGGCACCATGCCGGCGCGCAGCAACGAGGTCTTGCCGCACCCGCTGGCGCCGCTCACCAGCACCAGCCCGCGTTGGCTGTGCAACTGCGCGCGCATCGCGCCCAGCACCTGCGCAATCGCATGGCTGCGGCCGAAGAAGACCTCGGCATGTGCGGGATCGAACGCCTGCAGCCCCACATACGGGCTGCCGTGTCCCCACACCTGCGCGCCCATCACCGCACCGCGATAATCGTCGGGAAACACCACCTTGGGCAGCAGCCGGTACCCGCGCTTGCGGATGGTCTCGATGTAGCGCGGTTGGCGGCTGTCGTCGCCCAGCTTGCGGCGCAGTTGGGCGATGGTCTTGTGCACCGGGTTGTCGCCGTAAAAACTGCCGTGCCACACCTCGATCAGCAACTGCTCGGCGCTGACCACCTCGCCGGCACGCTCGGCCAGCGCGATCAGCACTTCCATCATGCGCGGTTCCAGTGCGATGGTCCGGCCGTCGTCGATCAGTGCCAGCCGTTCCGGCTCGACCAGCAAGGGCCCAAGCCGAAACCGCGGCACAGAGCCCAGCTGCGTGACGCGCTCGCTTCGAAGAGACATTCGCTCGGATACCGGTCGCACGGTGGGAGGGGCCTCGACGATCGCCATCAGGCGCGGCCGGGCACGGCACGGCAGGCGCAAAAGTAGCACAGGCGCTGGCGCAGGCAATCGATGGTGATTGCTGTTGGTTCGCGCCCGTGCGCGGAAGATGCAGGCCCGGCCACGCGGCATGCCAGGCGCTGCAAGCGGGCTTCACGCAACGCCATACAGCGGCGTGTGGTGCGTCTCAGGCTGTTTCGCCAGCAGGCCAGCGATTAAGATGCCGCCAGCATCTTGCTGACCAGGAGTTCACGTTGATCATCCATCCCAAAGTGCGCGGCTTCATCTGCACCACCACGCATCCGCTTGGCTGCGAGCGCAATGTGCTCGAGCAGATCGCTGCCACGCGCGCGCGCGGCGTGCGCAATGACGGCCCGAAGAAGGTGCTGGTGATCGGCGCATCCAGCGGCTACGGCCTGGCCTCGCGCATCACTGCCGCGTTCGGCTTCGGTGCCGACACGCTGGGCGTGTTCTTCGAAAAACCCGGCAGCCCCAGCAAGGCCGGCACTGCCGGCTGGTACAACTCGGCCGCGTTCGACAAGCACGCCAAGGCCGCCGGCCTGTACAGCAAGTCGATCAATGGCGATGCCTTTTCCGATGCCGCGCGTGCCCAGGTCATCGAGCTGATCAAGACCGAGATGGGCGGCCAGGTCGACCTGGTGGTGTATTCGCTGGCCTCGCCGGTACGCAAGCTGCCGGCCACCGGCGAAGTGAAACGCTCGGCGCTCAAGCCGATCGGCCAGACCTATACCGCCACCGCCATCGACACCAACAAGGACACCATCATCCAGGCCTCGATCGAGCCGGCCAGCGCGCAGGAGATCGAAGACACCGTCACTGTGATGGGCGGGCAGGACTGGGAGCTGTGGATCGACGCGCTGGAAGGCGCCGGCGTGCTCGCCGACGGCGCGCGCTCGGTGGCCTTCAGCTATATCGGTACCGAGATCACCTGGCCGATCTACTGGCATGGTGCGCTGGGCAAGGCCAAGGTCGACCTGGACCACACCGCGCAGCGGTTGCACGCGCGCCTGGCCAAGCGCGGCGGCAGCGCCAACGTGGCGGTGCTCAAGTCGGTGGTCACCCAGGCCAGCGCGGCAATCCCGGTGATGCCGCTGTATATCTCCATGGTCTACAAGATCATGAAGGAAAAGGGCCTGCACGAAGGCACCATCGAGCAGCTCGACCGCCTGTTCCGCGAGCGCCTGTACCGCGAAGACGGCCAGCCCGCCGAGGTGGACGCCGAAAACCGCCTGCGCCTGGACGACTGGGAATTGCGCGACGACGTGCAGGACGCCTGCAAGGCGCTCTGGCCGCAGGTCACCACCGAGAACCTGTTCCAGCTCACCGACTACGCCGGCTACAAGCACGAGTTCCTCAAGCTGTTCGGCTTCGAGCGCGACGATGTGGACTACGACGCCGATGTAGCGACGGACGTGAAGTTCGATTGCATCGAGCTGAGCTGAGAGCAGGGATTCGGGAATCGGGATTTGGGATTTGGGATTTGCAAGAGCGGTGGGTGGCTGCATCGTTGATCTACGCTGGATCCAAATGCGTTGCGGCAAGGACAATCGGCAATCGATGCCGGTTGCCCTCGCGGTTACGAATCCCAACTCCCTAATCCCAAATCCCCGCCCCCAATGGACAAACTGATCGCCTTTCTGGTGCTGGCCATTCTGGTCAGCGTGGCCTGCGCCGTAGTGCTGCGCTTCGTCAGGTTGCACCGGTCACTGAAGGCGATCGCCAATGTGCTGATCACCACGGCCGTCGTCTGCGCCGTGGTGATGCAGGACGGCTCTGCACCGCCCTGGAACCACGCCCTGCTGATCACGCTGTTCTTCAGCGTCCCGGCGTCGCTGTGCGTGGTGCTGCTGAGCACAGCACTCAAATGGATCACCAACAAACGCCGCACCCGCGCGCCCGCCTGAAACGCGTGAGCGCAGCGAACAACACCTAGCAAGCACCTACCCGCCGCCCTGCGGCCGCAACAACGCGTCAGTTCTGAGCGCACCGCGCTCCGTTAGCAACAAGCCTGGACAGAGCGCCGAAAGCCAGCGCTCTTAAGCTCTTACGATTCCCGATTCCCGATTCCCGATTCCCGGCGCGTCAGCGCCGCACATCAAACCGCGCATCCCCCACGCAAGCCTGCACATCGGCCACCGACAGCGGATTGAAATCGCCGGGAATCGAGTGCTTCAGGCAGCCTGCCGCCAGGCCGAAGCGCACCGTGTCCTCCAGCGGCCAGCCTTCGATCAGGCCGTGCAGCACGCCGGCGGCGAACGCGTCGCCGCCGCCGATGCGGTCGATGATCGGGCTCAGTTCCTCGCTGGGCGCGCGCGCCACCGCGCCACTGCGCGGCACCAGCAGCGCGCCCAGGCTGTGGTGGTCCACGTTGTGCGCCACGCGCTGCGTGCAGGCCATCAACTGCAGCTGCGGGAATGCGGCAAAGGCCTGCTGCGCGGCCGCTTCCACACGCGCTTCCAGCGTGTCCTGCGGGAACTCGCCGCCCAGCACCACGCCGATGTCGCGGTAGTCGGCAAACACCACGTCCGCACAGGCGAACAGCTGGTGCAGGATGCCGCGCGCATCGCCCTGCCAGCGTTGCCATAGCTTGGGCCGGTAATTGCCGTCGAACGAGACCTTGACCCCGGCCGCACGCGCCGCGCGTGCCGCCGCCAGCGTGGCCTGCGCCACGTCCGCACCCAGTGCCGGGCTGACCCCGGACAGATGCAGCCACTGCACCCCGTCCAGCAGGGCCGGCCAGTCGTAGGCGTCGGCCGGAGCCAGCGCAAACGCCGAGTCGGCGCGGTCGTAGACCACCTCGCTGGGGCGGTGGAGCGCGCCGGTGGTCAGGAAGTACAGCCCCATGCGCCCGTCCACCCGCCGCACATGCCGTGTGTCCACGTCATGGCGGCGCAACTCGCCCAGCACCGCCGCTCCCAGCGGGTTGTCGGCCACCGTGCTGACCATGGCCACGGCATGGCCGAAATGCGCCAGCGACACGCCGACATTGGCCTCGGCCCCGCCGCAATGCACGTCCAGCCGCGGCTGCTGCAGCAGCAGCTCATGACCAGGCGCCCCCAGGCGCAGCAACAACTCTCCAAAGCACAGGATACGGGCACGACTCATGCGGCAATTACCTCGGCTGTGTGGTGCGTCACGGTGTGGGGGAACCGCTGCGCGTCAGGATGACCATCGGTGTCATTCTAGCCGGCGCCTAACGCGCCGGGCGAGGCCCATGATGCGACGCGCAGTGACCGCTTGCACCCCTTTTGGGCAAATTTGATGGCGTTTTCTGCTGCGCTGCAAGATGTTACGGGAGGATTCAGCTGGTAACGTCTTTTTGACTAGCGGTGTCATTACCGCTCACAACCAGACTTTCATGTTGTTCATGGACCCTTGGGAGGGGAGTACATGCAATTTCGGACCACCAGCCGGAAGACACCGGTTACCTTGCTGGCGTTGTCGATCGGCCTTGTGCTGAGCGGCCATCTGGCAGCACAAGAAACCACCCAAGCGCCCGCAGAACCGGCCGTCGACCTGGACACCGTCACGGTGACCGGCTATCGCGCCTCGGTGGAAAAGGCCCTGGACATCAAGCGCGGCGAAGCCGGCGTGGTCGATGCCATTGTCGCCGAGGACATCGGCAAGTTCCCCGACCTCAACCTGGCCGAGTCGCTGCAGCGCATCCCCGGCGTGGTGATCACCCGTGAGGCCGGCGAAGGCCGCGCCATCTCGGTGCGTGGCCTGGGCCCGGAGTTCACCCGCGTGCGCATCAACGGCATGGAAGCGCTCACCACCGTGGGCGCCGGCGACCAGAGCGGCGGCACCAACCGCGGCCGCGGCTTCGACTTCAACGTGTTCGCCTCGGACCTGTTCTCGCAGCTGATCGCGCGCAAGACCGCTTCGGCCGATGTGGAAGAAGGCTCGCTCGGCGCCACCGTCGACCTGCGCACCGCGCGTCCGTTCGACTACAACGGCTTCACCTTCGCCGCCAGCGGCCAGGCCGCCTACAACGCCATGGCCGAGAAGGCCAACCCGCGCGTGGCCGCGCTGATCGCCAACACCTGGGCCGACAACACCTTCGGCGCCCTGCTGTCGGTGGCCTACACCGAGCGCGAGGTGCTGGAAGAAGGCGCCAACACCGGCCGCTGGGCCAACGGCCCCAGCAACGGCAACTTCAGTGCCGCCTCGCCGTACGCCGCAGCGCGCTCGGCCGATGTCTACCACCCGCGCTTCCCGCGCTACACCCAGCAGATCCACGACCAGCAGCGCCTGGGCGTCACCGGCTCGCTGCAGTGGAAGCCCACCGACCGCACCACGCTGTCGCTGGACGCGCTGTATTCCAAGATCGACGCCAAGCGCGACGAGCACTACATCGAAGCGATCTCCTTCAGCCGCAACCGCGACGGGCTCACCCCGCGCCGGCCCGAGCGCGACGGCAAGCCGGGCACCATCGTGCGCAACGGCGAGATCCGCAACAACGCGCTGGTCTATGGCGAGTTCGACAATGTCGATATCCGCTCGGAAAACCGCCACGACGAGTGGAACACCAAGTTCACCCAGGTCAGCCTGGACCTGGAGCATCGCTTCAACGACGACTTCAGCATCAATGCCCGGGTCGGCACCTCGCGCTCTGCGCACGAGAACCCGGTGCAGACCACCATCATCATGGACAAGTACGACGTCGACGGGTACAGCTACGACTACCGCGGCAACAGCCGCGCGCCGGTGCTGAACTACGGCATCGACCCGACCAACCCCGCCGGTTGGGAACTGGCCGAAATCCGCCTGCGTCCGCAGTCGGTGGACAACGACTTCGACACCGGCCAGATTGACTTCAACTGGAACATCAGCCCCGGCTTCCGCCTCAAGGGCGGCGTGCTGGCCAAGAACTACAGCTTCAGCACCGTCGAGCTGCGCCGCGCCAACGAACTGGCCGTGCCCAGCTTCGCCAACGGCAGCACCATCGTGCCGGCCGACCTGACCGAACAGGCCGGGCTCAAGGGCATTAACGGCAGCCCGTCCAGCTGGGTGGTGCCCAACCTGGATGCGGTGGCCGACCTGTTCGGCATCTACAGCAACAGCGGCACCTTCGCCGTGGCACCGCGCGTCAACAACAGCCGCAGCGTCGAGGAAAAGGACCGCGGCGTGTGGTTGATGGGCGAGTTCTCCACCGACCTGGGTTCCATCCCGCTGTCGGGCAACTTCGGCGTGCGCTACGTGGAGACCGAGCAGGAATCCACCGGCTATGCGCTGATCAACAACGCACCGGCGCTGACCACGGTGGGCCGCAAGTACGACAACACGCTGCCCTCGTTCAACCTGGTCGCCGAGCTGGCACCGGACCTGCTGCTGCGCCTCGGTGCGGCCAAGGTGATGAGCCGCCCGGGCCTGGGCAGCCTCACCCCCGGCGTGACCGTGGCGGTGGCCGGCGGCGCGCGCACCGTGGCCGGCGGCAACCCGGATCTGAATCCGATCGAAGCCACCAATGTCGACCTCGGCCTGGAGTGGTACTTCGACGAAGGCGCCATGCTCGGTGTCGGCCTGTTCTACAAGGACATCGAGAGCTTCATCCAGACCGCGCGCGAAGTGCGCCCGTATTCCAGCAGCGGCCTGCCGGCTTCGTTGCTGGAGGGCACCGGCGCCACCGTCAACGACGACTTCGCCTTCAGCATCCCGCTCAATACCCCAGGCGGCGAATTGAAGGGCGTGGAAGCCAACTACACCCAGCCCTTCACCTTCCTGCCGGGCAAGTGGGCCAACCTGGGCGTGCAGCTCAACTACACCTGGGTCGATTCGCAGATCCAGTACCTGGCCAGCAGCGGCGCACCGGTGATGAAGAACGACCTGCTCGGTCTATCGCGCTCGTCGTGGAACGCCACGCTGTTCTACGAAGGCGACTCCTTCGCCGGGCGCGTGTCGGCCACCAACCGCGACGACTACCTCACCCAGGCACCGGGTGCGGAAACCGGCTTCAACGTCGACGGCGTGCACGGCATGACCGGCACCACCATCCTCGACGCCTCGCTGCGCTACAAGATCAGCAAGCAGCTGGAGCTGAGCCTGGAAGGCATCAACCTCACCAACGAAGCCTCCGACGAATGGGTGTCCTCGCCGCGTACCGGCCAGCTGCCGCTGCAGTACGCCGAAACCGGCCGCCAGTACCTGCTGGGCCTGCGCTACAAGTTCTGACCCGCTGTCTGCCCGCTGCGCACACGCGCAGCGGGCCCCGATCCGACGCCTGATCGCTGCGCATGCGTTGCCGTTGCCGCACGCATGCAACGCGGTGGGCGTGATGTTGGAAGCGTCAGGCACCACGCAGCGGACAGTCGCCTGACGACTGCGCAGCGGTGCTGCCGGTCGCTCATCTCGACGCCGGTGGCCCGTGGGGAGGCTGAGCGCGTCATTGCAGCCAGTGCCATTGGAGCGAGTGCATCATGCAAGCCCGTTTGCGTCGTCCCGCTGCCGAGGCAGGCGTCCGCCTGTCCGCCGCACGTCTGTCGGTGGCCATCGTCCTGGCCTTGCACGGTGTCGGCGCTGCCGCGCAAACCGTCGGCCCGCCGGCCACGCCCACCGATGCGGTCGACCTGGACCGCGTGCAGGTCAAGGCCACCTACCGCGAAAGCCTGCAGCAATCGCTTGACGCCAAGCGCTACAGCGTGGAGCAGGTGGATGCCATCTATGCCGAAGACATCGGCAAGTTTCCCGATCTGAACCTGGCCGAATCGATGCAGCGCATCGCCGGCGTCTCCATCGACCGCGAGGGCGGCGAGGGCAAGCAGATCTCCGTGCGCGGCCTGGGTTCGGACTTCACCCGCGTGCGCATCAACGGGCTGGAAGCGCTGGCCACCGCCGGCAGCGGCAGCGATGGCGTCAACCGCAGCCGCGGTTTCGACTTCAATACCTTTGCCTCCGAACTCTTCAGCCGCGTCACCATCAGCAAGACCCAGTCGGCGCAGATGGACGAAGGCTCATTGGGTGCCACGGTCGACCTGCGCGGTTCGCGCCCGTTCGACTTCGACGGCTTCGAGGCGGCCGCGTCCACGCAATACGGCTACAACGACCTCTCGCGCGAAAAGGACCCGCGCTTTTCCGGCCTGATCAGCAACATCTGGGCCGATGGCCGCGTCGGCGCGCTGATGTCGGTGTCCTACAGCGAGCGCCATCTGCGCGAGGAAGGCTACAACCCGGTGCGCTGGGAGCACGGCAACTACCGCAACTCCAACCAGAGCACCGCCACCAACAACGGTACCTACGGCTTCTGTTCGCCGGCGGGCTACAACCCACAGACCCCGCGCAACCCGCTGGCCAACGAAACCCCTGCCGGGGTCGGCTCGCAGGCCAACCAGGACCGCAACAACGGCTGGGGCAGCTATGGCATCAGCGCCACCAACTGCGGCACCGGCATCGCGCGCCCGGCCAACACGCCGGAGAACATCCAGGCCTACGAAACCGCCACCAACGCCTGGATTCCGCGCTACCCGCGCTATATCCGCACCGACCACGAGATCAAGCGCCTGGGCGTCACTGGCGCGCTGCAGTTCAAGGTCAGCGACGACACCCTGCTGAACTTCGACATGCTGTATTCCAAGCTGGACAAAGACCAGCGCGAAGACTCGGTCGGCGCCAACCTGCACCGCACCGCCAACGTCGGCGGCAAGACCCAGATCGCCGTGCGCGAGGCGCAGGTGGACGACCAGAACCGCCTCATCTACGGCGTGTTCGACAACGTCGACTTCCGCACCGAATCCAGCAACATCGAAGAATCCACCGAGTTCAAGCAGTTCAGCCTGGACCTGCAGCACCGCTTCAACGACCAGGTGCGCGTCAACGCGTTGGTCGGCCAGTCGACCTCGGACTACGAACGCCCCGAGTTTTCGATGGTGAGTTTCGACAACACCAACCTGGACGGCTTCGTGCTGGACCGGCGCGGCGGCGGCGACTACCCCAGCATGAGTTTCCCCTTCGACGCGGGTAACCCCAACAACTGGCAGTGGCTGGGCTACGGCGCAGTGCCGGTCAACAGCAACGGCACCGCGCGCGGCACCAACATCAGCGAGGTGCGGCTCAACCCGCAGTCGGTGGGCAACACCTTCGACACCGCCAAGGTGGATCTGGAATTCAACATCAGCCCCACCTTCACCTTCCGCACCGGGCTGGCCTACAAGAACTACGACATGGACACGTCGGAGTCGCGCAACATCTCCTACGGGCGACTGGCGCAGGCACTGCCGGCCGGTGTGGGCGTGAATGAGCTGAGCACCAACCTGGACGGCTTCGGCCGCAGCTTGAACGGCAGCTTCCCCACCACCTGGGTGATTCCGGATTTCCAGAAGGTCGCCGACCTGCTCAACATCAATTGCGACTGCGACACCGGCGTGCCCGGTGGCGACTACCGCCTGGCCGATGTCGGCCACTTCGGCTCGTCCAACAACAATTTCGCCGTCAACGAAAAGAGCCTGGGCACCTACCTGCAGCTGGACTTCAACACCGACCTGTGGGGCCGCGCGCTGCGCGGCAACCTGGGCGTGCGCTATGTGCAGACGCAGATCGCCGCCAGCGGCTATGCGCCGTGCACGGCCACCGCGGCCGGTGCGATTTCGCCCAACTGCCAGTCGTTCTTCGGCGTGGCCAGCGCCACCGCCGCGGCCGGCGAGCGCCTGCTGGTGCCCACCACCGTCAACCACCACTACCGCGACATCCTGCCCTCGTTGAACCTGTCCTGGGATGTCAGCGACGAGGTGGTGCTGCGCTTGGGCGCGGCCAAGACCATGGCGCGCCCCACGCTGGCGTACCTGTCGCCCAGCGTCAGCGGCGGCCCCACCCAGTATTTCGACGACGGGCGTTTTTTCTCGATCAACCTGGGCAACCCCAAGCTCGACCCGTTCCGCTCCACCAATTACGACCTCAGCGCCGAGTGGTACTTCCGCGAAGGCTCGCTGCTGTCGGCGGCGGTGTTCTACAAGGACATCGACAGCTACGTGCAGCGCACCCGCGTGCTCAGCACCTGGGAAGCGATGGGCTACTCGCTGGACCTGCTGCCGGCCGGCTTTACGCCGGACACCATCTTCAACGTGCAGAGCTACTTCAACACGCCCGGCGGCCCGCTCAAGGGCTTCGAGCTGACCTACCAACAGGCCTTCGACTTCTTGCCCGGCTTCTGGCGCAACTTCGGTGTGCAGCTCAACTACACCCAGGTCGATTCCAAGATCAATTATCTGTTCAGTACCGCCGGCAGCGGCAATACCAGCATCACCACCACCGCCACCGAGCGCGACCTGCTCAACCTCTCGCCGCAGTCCTACAACGCCACCGTCTACTACGACGACGGCCGCTTCAGTGCGCGCGTGTCCACCAGTTATCGCGATGGCTACATCAACAACATCCTCGCCCAGGAAGACGTCTACGACCTGGATGGCAAGCGCCTGGTCACAGCCGACGTGACCGGCAAATACAGCGTGGAAAACGTGGATTTCAACATGTCCTACAAGCTCAACGACCAGCTGTCGCTGACCTTCGAGGCCATCAACCTGCTTGACACCCCCGACCGCCGCTACGTCGATTCCACGCTGGAACTGCCCGACAAGTACACCGTCACCGGGCGCCAGTACTACATCGGCGCGCGCTACAAGTTCTGACCAGGAGAGCGACATGCAAGTGCATCGCAGAACCGTCTTACGTCAGTTGGCTGCCACCGCGTTGGTGGCCGTGGCAGGCCTGTGCAGCAACGCCGCCATTGCTGCCGACCCGGTCTACACCGTGGCCAAGCAAGGCAGCGCCGGCTACCGCACCGTGCAGGCCGCCATCGATGCGGCCGTGCAGGGCGGCAAGCGCGCGCAGATCAACATCGGCGCCGGCACCTACCAGGAACTGATCGTGGTGCCGTCCAACGCACCGGCGCTCAAGCTCACCGGCGCCGGCGCCACCCAGACCATCATCACCTACGACAACTACGCCTCACGCATCAATCCGGCCACCGGTACCGAGTACGGCACCTCCGGCTCGTCCAGCGTCATCATCGCCGGCAACGACTTCACTGCCGAGCAACTGAGCTTCGGCAATCACGCCGGCCCGGTCGGGCAGGCGGTGGCGGTGCGTGTGGATGGCGACCGCGCCGCATTCCGCAATGTGCGCTTTCTGGGCTACCAGGACACGCTGTACCTGCGCGGCGCCAAGCTGTCCTACTTTCTCGACTGCTATGTCGAAGGCACCGTGGACTTCGTGTTCGGCGCCGGCACCGCGCTGTTCGAGAACGTGCAACTGCACTCGCTGGGCGACGGCTATCTCACCGCCGCCTCCACCCCGCAGGAGAGCGCACGCGGCTTCGTGTTCCGCAATGCGCGCGTCACCGCTGCCAGCGGCGTGAGCCGCGTGTTCCTGGGCCGGCCGTGGCGGCCGTATGCCAGCGTCAGCTTCATCGGCAGCCAGCTGGGCGCACACATCCTGCCCGAGGGCTGGAACAACTGGGGCAACGCCGCCAACGAGGCCACCGCCCGCTACAGCGAATACCAGAGCAGCGGCGCCGGCGCCAACCCGTCGCGCCGCGTGAAGTGGTCGCGCCAGCTCACTGCTGCGCAGGCCGCCGCGCTGGACCGCAACACCATCCTCGGCAGCTGGAGGCCGTTCTGATGCGCAAGCTCACGACATTCGCCCTCGCCACCGCGCTGCTGCTGGCACCGCTGTCCGCACTGGCCGACAAGATCGCCGACAACATGCTGTTGCTGCAGACCGCCTCCGGTGGCTGGTCCAAGCAGTACAAGGGCGTCGCCGTCGACTACAACCGCACCTTCACCGCTGCGGAAATCGCCGAGCTGCAGCAACCCGGGCGCAAGGACGACGCCACCATCGACAACAAGGCCACCACCTACGAGATCGGCTACCTCTCCACCCTCTACAAGACCGAGAAGAACGCCAAGTACGTGGCTGCCGCCAAGCGCGGCGTGGACTATCTGCTCACCGCGCAATACGCCAACGGCGGCTGGCCGCAGTTCTACCCGGACCTGTCGTCCTACCATCACCAGATCACCTACAACGACGACGCGATGGTGCGCGTGCTCAACCTGCTGCAGGACATCAGCGAGGGCAAGGGCGACACCGGTGCGCTGCTGCGTGCCAGCCACGGTGCACGCGCCCGCCAGGCGGTGACCAAGGGACTGGAATGCGTGCTCGCCACCCAGGTCAAGATCGGCGGCACGCTCACCATCTGGGGCGCGCAGTACGACGAGGTCACGCTCAAGCCGGCCAAGGCACGCGCGTATGAGCTGGCGTCGCTGGCCTCCAGCGAGTCGGTCAGCATCGTGCGCTTTCTGATGCGCCAGCCCAACCCGTCCGCGCAGATCAAGACCGCGGTCGAGGCCGCTGCGCGCTGGTTCGACACCCACCGCATGCGCGACCTGGCCACCAAGAAGATCGACGACCCCACCCAGGAAACCGGGCAGGACGTGATCCTCGTCGCGCAACCGGGTGCGTCACTATGGGCACGCTTCTACGACCTGCAGAATCAACGCCCGCTCTATGCCAACCGCGACGGCAAGGCCTTGACCGAGTACATGCAGGTGCCCAACGAGCGCCGCGTCGGTTATGCCTGGCACGGCACCTGGCCGGACAAGCTGTTGAAGGACGACATTCCCAAGTGGCGCACCGCCAACGGTCTGTAAGTGCGTCGTCGCCACCGCGTGCAAGCGCGCGGTGGCTGTTTTACGTTTTGGAATTGACGAGGTGAGCGTGTCGAAGTTCTTGTTGGGAATGCTGTGCCTGATCGCGCTGCCGGTGAGCGCGGCCACCACCACCGCGCCGGAGCTGTTGTTCCGGGTGTCGGCCGACCGCGACCTGCAGGCCGATGTGGCCCGCGGCGACGGCGTGCCCAACTTCCGCGACAAGATCACATTGGTGCCCACCGGCAAACGCGGCAACGCCATCGAATGGGCCGACGACGGCGTGCTGTCGTGGAATGCGCCCGGCAACCTCTACACCCAGCGCGGCACGCTCGGCTTCTTCTGGCGCGCGCGTTATCCCGTTGGCGAAGCGCCGTTCGTGATCTTCCGCGTCGGCTACGCCGACCACACCAGTTGGGACATGGCCTGGCTGCGCATCGACTGGAATGGCCACGGTTTCGATGCCTTCGTCACCGACGCCAACCTCGCGCGCACCCGCGTCTCCTTCAAGCTGGACAAGAATCCTGCCGCCAGCGACTGGACCCACATTGCGTTTGCCTGGGACGAAAACCGCGGCGTGCGCCTGTATGTCGATGGCAAGGAAGCCGCACGCGTGGAC
This sequence comes from Xanthomonas sp. CFBP 8152, assembly GCF_014199025.1. NCBI lineage: Bacteria > Pseudomonadati > Pseudomonadota > Gammaproteobacteria > Lysobacterales > Lysobacteraceae > Xanthomonas > Xanthomonas sp. CFBP 8152. Next base: position 118,356 of record NZ_JACHNO010000004.1, on the reverse strand, counting down.
TGCGGTGCGCCCTGCGCCAACGGCGGCGCGCTCGACTTCGACGCCGCGCTCGACCAGTTCGGCCTGGCCGGCCGCGTGATGTCACCGCACCAGGTGCAGAGCCGCTACAACTTTTTGCGCGGCAGCGACTTCGACGAGATCCGCATCTACGACCGCATGCTCGACGCCAGCGGCGCCGCCGCGCTCGCACGCCTGCAGGAGCCCGCCACCGCCGAGCTGGCCACACCGGCATCGCAACACGCCGCCTTCCTGCACCGTTACGGCTGGGACAACGGCCACGCACCGCCTGCACTCACCGCACCGGTCACCCGCATCCGCAAGGTGGAGTTCACCGACGCGCGCGACCTCAAGCAATGGATGTGGAAGGCCACCGACGGCATCGCCGAAACCACCTGGCCCGGCGTCTACAACCGCTCGCGCCTGCCGGGGCGCGACGACTACTTCCAGCTGCCGGACTGGAACACCTATGTCGAAGGCGGCAAGGCGCTGGATCTCACCCTGCCGGACGAGCCGGTCAACCGCATCGAGCTGCGCGGCGCCGCCTACGGCCAGGCCACATACGCCGCGCCCAACGCGCAGCCGCAGCCGCTGTTCGCGCGCAGCCAGGGCGTGGTGCGCAGCGTGGACCAGTTCCCCGCGCGCCGCGGCGGCACCCTGCGCTTTGCCAACACCGCGCAGGAAACCCCCATCCAGGAAATCTGGGCCTACAACGTGCAGCCGGGCGAGGTGCCCAAAGGCAGCGCGCAACTCAGCTACACCGTGCGCAGCGACATCCAGCCCGACTACGACAACCTCGCCCCCTTGCGCGATGTCATCGCCGGCCGCTACCCGCCAGGCGAGCGCCAGACCGTCATCGCGCTGCCTACCAAGGCACCCGCACGCAAGCGCCCCAGTGACAAGACCGCAGCAAGCGCGCAGCAACCCATCGTGCACATCCTGGTGCCGTCCAGCCTGGGCGACCCGCCGCCGGACCAGGCGCTGATGCGCAGCTGGTCCTACGGCTGGGAGAACATGCACGACGGCCTGGACGGCATCGCCATCACCCTGCCGGCGCTCAACCTGCCGGCCACCCACAACGGCAGCATCCCGCTCAACATCCGCATCAAGGACCCCATCTGGCCCGCGCGCGACATGATCGATGTCTCGGTCGCGGTCACTCCTGGTCAGGCCCGCACGCTGTGGCTGGACCTGCGCGACAGAATCCTCAGCAACGACAGCCTGATGCTCAGCATCGCCGCCGCCGCGCCCGGCTTCAACGCCAACGCACTCGACGGCACCCAGCTGCAACTGGTGTTCAAGCCGCGCGCCGAGGCCATCAAGGAGCACGTCGCCGACCGCTTCAACCAGGTCAAGGACAACTGGGGCTTCCTGGTCGAAGAGCACACCACCTCCAAGCGCCAGCTGCTCTACAAGCGCCTGGACGCCGACATCACCGACCTGCTGCACGTTGACCCGGACCACGCCCTCGGCCGCCAGTACTGGAACGACATCAGCTACGCCAACCAGGGCGCGTTGCCCGTGGAGATGCCCAGCGTGCCCAAGGGCGTGCCCGCCTGGGCGTTCTGGCAGCTGCAAGACCTCAGCGCCACCCGCCGCTACATCCGCTGGTGGATCGAGCAGCGCCAGGTGGCCTATGGCGATTTCGGTGGCGGCATCTCCGACGACTCGGACCTGGTGCAGCAATGGCCCGGCGTCGCCCTGATGGGTGTGGACCCGGACATGCTCAACGCCTCGATGCTCGCGCTGTCCGATGCCAACTACCGCAACGGCATGTTCACCAACGGCCTGTCCACCATCGAAACCGACGAGCTGCATTCCTACGAGGAGGGCATCAACCTCAACAGCGCCCTGCTGTACCTCAACTGGGGCGACCCGCGCACCGTCGAGCGCCTGATGCAAACCGTCAAAGCCTTCGACACGATCATCCAGGTCAACCCGCAAGGCCACCTGCTGTTTGCCAGCAACTGGTTCGGCGGCCGCAAGGTGTACCGCGAGCCCAACTGGCAATGGCAAAAACCGTACTCCTTCCCCATCGTGCACCCGGCCATCCTGCTGGGCGGCTATAACGCCGACCCCAACAGCCGCCGCATCGTCACCGGCCTGGCAGACGCCTATCTCGCCCACGCCTACACCAACGCCAAGGGCAACTGGGCGCTACCCAACGAGATCAACTGGCAAACCGGCAAAACCCGCGGCGGTGAACTGTTCGAAGGCAGCGGCGGCGCCGACACCTTGCACACCTTCTGGGCTGCCTACCGCTTCACCGGCGAGCAGCGCTATCTCAAGCCCATCGACTACCGCGTGGCCAACAGCGGCCCCAACGGCCTGTCGCTGCTCAACGAAAACTTCCTCGACGTCATGGGCAAGCGCAGCGACTGGAGCGGCAAGCTCATTGATGCCGCAAACAAGGACGACGGCAGCGCCCCGGACTTCCCGCACCATGTGGCCTGGGAGCAAACCGGCAACCTCGAGTATCTCGCCGCCATTTACCGCAGTGAGGCACGCGAGAAACTGCAGAACTTCTACATGAACACCGAAGGCCACTGGTGGAGCGACCGCGTGGAATCTCCCACCGTCAATCTGCAACGCGCACGCCTGGGCGGCGTGGCGCTCAAGCGCAATCAAACCTACCCCGGGCACACCGTGAGCTGGCGCTTCAACGACCCGGAGGCCGCCACCCAAGTGGCCATCGCCATCCCCGCACCCCAGCAAGACCGCTTCACCGTCATCGCCTACAACACCTCAAACAAGACTCAACGCGCCAGCATGACCGGCTGGAACGTCGCCCCGGGCCAATGGCGCATCACCCAGGGCGTGAGCAAGGCCAATGACGGCAAGCTCGACAGAAACGCCAAGACGCAAGAGGTCGCTTTCGAAAAAAGCGCGGCCATCGACATCGACTTCCCCGCAGGCCGCACCACCGTCCTGCAGCTCGAACGCATTGCAGAAAGCAGCCCGGTCGAGCTACGCCCGGACCTGGGCATCGGCCACGACGACGTGCGTGTGACTGCCGATGCCATTGAAGTGACCGTGCATAGCCTCGGCCATGCGGATGCGCCGGCTGGGTTTGTGGTGCTGGAGGATGCGCGTGGGAAGGAGCTGGCCAGAGCGGCGTTTCCGGCACTCGCGGCACCACGCGATCTGCAGCCAATCACCACGCAGGTACGCCTGCCGCTAACCAACGCGGCAAATCTAAAAGCCGCGCAACTGCGTGTGGTGACCGAAGGCAACGCCCCGGAGATTACCGACCTCAACAATAATCTCGCTCTACCCGTGCCGACCAAGCCGGCAACCGCAAAAAACAGCCAATAACCCGAGACACAAGCTCTTCTCCCGCGCGCGGGAGAAGGTGCCCGCAGGGCGGATCAGGGCAAAGCCGATAAAGCCAGCGATCAGTCGCGTAAGCGCATTGACGCAACCCAAAAACTCGGCGAGGATCAAGGCACGCAGTATGTAACGCAGCCGCAAAGCCACAAATTTCTTCAGGGGGAAGAAACAATGTTGAGCAAGGCATGGGGCATCGTGGCACTTAGTGTGGCCGCAGTAGGAATGCGGTTGAAAAGCGATGAGCTTCAACCACTTGTAGCGATTGACCGCAGTCAGGCAGTCGCCGAGGATCAGGTTACGCCGCGCTTAGGCGGTTCAATAGTAGTTAGTTCTCATGAAAGATAAACGGCTATCTGAAAGATTGATCTACCTCGACTCTGAGTTCGTATCGAGATTGTACGAATCAGAGTTTGATTACTCGCCAAAAACTCAAATTACGCGCACTGAGGGAATTCAAGCATCGGCATCTATCGCCTTTCTTTCAGGCGGCGGCAACTCCAGTGAGAGCAGAAGTTACAGTATTTCAAGCCTGGAGATGTTGGATAAGCTTCACAACCGCCTTATTAAGTACCCAGATTTCGCGACGCTCGATTACAAAATGGACTCACCGTCGACGTATTGCTGGATTGAGGGTGCTCTTGGAATCAGCAAGATCAAAGTAACGAGGACAAAGCAAACAATCACGCTCATTGGGAAATCAAATCCAAACAAGAGCGAAAAAAGTGAAGAACTCGTTGGAGAAGAAGCATTCTTTAGCTTCAAAAGCGGCGATGCCAAATTCGCTCTATCACCGACAGATCAATACTTCATGTCTGGGATTGCTGCGTTTAAGGGTCTCACACATCTGTTAGTCGATAGGCTATCTCTTCCTAGCCGCGCATTGGTTCGTGTTTTTTCAGCAAACACTTCGTTCGGTGAATGGATTGCAACACCTCTAGTAATCTACGACACGGAATGATTGCTAACAATTCATTCAAGCCGACGCCGCTTAGCGGCGCGGCTTAATCCAGGCATTAGGTCTCTTAGGAAGAATTATGTCGACTGCCTTCGGTTTTACAACATTGACTGATGCGGCTGGTGTAACTGCGTGTTGCCGATCTTTAGGAGCACACCTTGCAGCAAAGCTCGAAAGCTTTTCGTCTGATGAGCGCACGCTTACCGATGAACTCTGCGACATGCTATGTATTTGGCTCAATCATTCTCCCCCAGCTGGTCCACCTTTCGTCATACATCTAAAAAAGACTACAGCCAAGCAAGAAAAGAAAAACGGAGCTGATCTCCGCCTAGTTGTCCAATCCCCGGAAGGACTAAAAGACTGCCTCTTTCAGGCTAAGGTTCTTGACCCTGCGACAGGAAAGCTCCGGTGCGCGACCCCTGGTGGTTATGCATCACTCCGCAAACAGCTTATTAAGGCGAGAAACACTTGTGGGGATCTAGCCTTCCTTCTCGTGTATGTGCCCTCACAGCATCTTGATGGGGCACAACATGGCTATTCCAGCTGGGAACAAGGGTTCTGTGTGAGCTCTACACCTGGACAATCCTCTATGTATGGCGCTACCGCCATACCGGTCAACTCGCTACTCGACGATGCAAATGCTTGGACTGATCCTGTAAACAAAGTACCGCACCTCAAAGGAGTATTTCCTAACGGAATTGCATTCTCAGATGTCTTGCTTGAACTGCTTGTTTGTTTTCGCGGGCAATGGAGAAAAATTGGGCAAGGTGACCCACGACGTGATGCTCGGCCACATAATTTCTTGACGTTAGATATAAAGATCACACCGGAGACTTCTTGGGAGTCGATACGTGAGAGCGCAGCTCAGGCTCTTAGGCGAGAGACCTAACAAAATAAAATTAACAGGGGGCTGTTATGAGTATTTTGCAAGAGATTTTCAAATGGACGACGACGCTTCCATCTTGGCAAAGTGATGCGGTTGGACGTCTTCTGACGAAGGTAGATCTCGATTACAGCGATGACGACGATCTGCTTGCGATGCTTTATTCAGAAAATGGAATTCCCGACCCTGAAGGACGGATTTCTAAGCCTTTGTCACAGGACCAAGTACCCGCCGCTGCTGTTACAGGAGATGTCGTGCTGCTTCATACGATGAAGCACCTGCACCACGTCAATGCCATTGCGTCAGATCAGTCGGTCATGATGGCGCCTTCCGGTGTCACTGTGATCTACGGCGACAACGGCTCGGGAAAGTCTGGCTATTCGCGAGTGTTGAAGCGCGCATGTCGTGCACGGGATCAATCAGAGCCAATCCATCCCAACGCGAATCTGCCGGCCAGTCAAGGCGGGGTTGCCCAAGCCACGTTTGAGATCTCGGTGAACGGGGCTAACCAAGAGATCGTCTGGCGGCTCGATGCGGCACCACCTGCTGAACTGTCTTCCATTGCAGTGTTCGACGCGCGCTGCGCGAAATCGTATCTGGAACAGGAGAATGATTTCTCCTATGTCCCTTACGGTTTGGATGTCTTTGGTTCACTCGCGCGTCTGAGTCAACGGCTTAAGTTGAAGGTCGACCAGCAGATCCTGGCAGGCGCAGTTGACCTCGGTGCGTTTGCTTACCTGCGCGGAGAGACAGCAGTTGGCAAGCAGATCGCGGCGCTCACAGCCAAGTCGAAGCCGGAGGCAATTGAGTCACTTGCCACACTTAGTGCCGCAGAGCTATCGCGGCGAGCGGAGCTTGGGACGAGTCTCAAGGAGAACAATCCCAAGGAGAAAGCCCAAGCGCTGCGCATTCGCGCGCGTCGTTGGGCGGTGCTTGCGACCAAGGTCGCAGAGCAGGAAGCTCGCGTCAGCGATGAGGCGCTGGCTGTGGTTCGCCAAGCAGCTGATGAGTATCGGACTGCCAAAGCTGCTGCTGAGCTTGCCGCGCAACTTCATAGCGAAGGCGAGAGCCTCTTGCCAGGCACGGGCGGCGATGTGTGGCGCGAGCTATACGAGGCGGCCAAACGATTCTCAGTGCAAGTCGACCCAGGCAAGACCATTGTCGATCTCACGCCGGAAGATGCTTGTCTTCTTTGCCAGCAGCCTTTGCAAGAGGGAGCTGCACGGATGCATCGCTTCGAAGCGTTCGTTCAAGCCGAAGCAGAAAAGATTCATACCGCCAAAAAGGCGGCGTTAGCCGTTGTCTACGTCCCCGTGACCAAGCAACCCATCGCCTTTGGTTTGGACGAGGCGCTTCTTTTGGCGCTTCGTTCGGAAGATGAGGGGATTGCCGAAGACTTATCTACCCATGAGACGGCGCTTCTGGATCGACAGCAATCAATCCGGAAAGCAGCTGAGAGCAATGATTGGAGTGTCGTGCTGTCTCTCGCTACTAGTTTCAGCCAGCGACTCTCCCAGCTATCGGTCCAGCTTGATCTTTCGGCGAAAGCATTGGAAGAAGCATCTGACGAGGCTGCACGCAAGGCAATGCAATCAGAGCTCGGGGAACTTGACGCCAGGGCTCAGCTCGGCTTGGTCAAGGACGCGGTGTTGTCAGCCGTGGACAAACTTGCTCATTTGGCAAGACTGAACGCCTGTCTACCTGCACTTCGTACAAACGGCATATCAACAAAGGCGTCTGAGCTGGCTGAAAAGGTCGTGTCCCAAGAGCTAGCTGATGCGCTCAATCGCGAATTCGCAGTGCTCAAAGTCAATGCCTTGCGGGTCAGTACGCAAAGTCGCTCCGAACGCGGTAAGCCACTTCATCGGCTTCGCCTTGAGCTTCCCCAATCGCGTACACCCTCGGAGATATTAAGCGAAGGCGAACAGCGAGCCATCGCCATTGCGTCCTTTTTGGCAGAGATCTCTTTGAATGGGCAAACGAGCGGCATCATCTTCGATGATCCGGTCTGCTCGCTCGACCACAGGCGGCGCGAGCTCGTCGCAAAGCGTCTGGTTCAAGAGGCGGCGAAGAGGCAGGTCATCGTTTTTACTCATGACCTCTACTTCCTAAAGCTCCTTGCAGACGACGGCAAGCGCTTGGGCGTAAGTGTCCAGACCCAAAGCGTGAGCAGGCAGCAGCAAGGGTTCGGCGTGACCAGCGCTGATCTCCCATTTGAAGGCAAGACGAGCAGTCAACGGGTGGGCGTCGTGAAGAACATACAAGTCCTCGCTGCCAAGGCTCACAGCCAGAACGACCAAGCGAACTATGAGATGCATACGGTTAGGGCGTACACCTTGCTGAGGCTCGCTTGGGAGCGGTCCGTCGAAGAAGTGCTGCTTCGCAATGTAGTCATTCGCTTCCGTAAGAGTGTCGACACACAGCGCCTATCGGGAGTTACGGTCTCAGATGGGGACTACGCGCGAGTGAATGACGGCATGACTAAATGCTCGAACTACGCCCATGACCGCCCGGAAATCGCAGGGGTAGCATTGCCGGATCCAGACGAACTTCTGGCAGATATCCTCGCTTTTGACAGCTTTATCAAAGAGGTGAATGCGCGTTCTGTTGCAACCGAAGTAGTTCGTAAAAAGGGGCCGGCAGCGGCTGTCGCTGTCGCTGTCGCGTAACCTCTGAAGAACGGGGTCAGGTTTACTTAAAAAGTCCACCTGACCCACTCTCCTGGTTATTACATAGAGATTAGCGCATGCCTAAGCAAGTGAGAGGTCTTTCAATCTACCGAAGCACAATCGGACGACTGCCACAGTTTCGCCTGCTCAGCGCACCGCTAACTGATGTCCAAGCGGCGCTGCTGGGATTTGGCGATATCCCGCCCGCGGGTGCATCCATTGTGCCCAGCGCCGATGGGCCGGCTACGTTCTTTAATGCACGTGGAAAAGAGATCATCAGGAAAGACCTTCCGATGATCAGTAAGTCTCGAACGATCAACACCTCATGGAAAGACTGGCACGGGCGGACGCATCACGGCACACAGACGAGATCGTATGACACCTATCCTAGGGAATATATCGCTCCACCTGGTGAGTTCTTGACGGCAGTACTAACTGTTGGCGGCATCGCAATGGCCACAAGGGTCATTGACCGGACGGAGCCAGAAGATGGCATCGCCAATCTCCTCAATATCTACTTAGAATGCTTCCCGCACTTTGAGATCGTTAATCCAACCCTTGCGGTGCCGGTCAGGGTTCAAAAGATCAACTGGCGCATTCTTCCACCTGGAGCCTTCCCATTCGATAGAGCGATTCTAGCCTTGGAGGGCTACCTGGCGCGGCTATCGGAAAGCGTTCGCGAAGCTGCGACCAATCGCATCCGGACTATCACTCGGCACGAGCCCGACTTCATGGCGGTGGGGGTAGGTGGATTTAGCGAGTACATCGTCTTCGGATTCACGCGCAGGCGCCGATATGTCTTCGAGAGTCCGGAGTCAGGCAACGCGACCTACATTTTTAGGAACGAGTGGGAGGCGGTTTCTCAACTGACCAAACGCGAGATCCTTCAAGAACAGCTGCAAGAGACGCGGATCATTCACACTTCGCGTTGGGCTGTAGAGGTGTCAGAGGCTATCCAACGGCAGTGAGTCTTTCAAACGAATTTTCGAGCGAATAACGGGATCAGGTTGAATTAAAATCCGATGTGATCGCCGCAGTTACGAAGCGGCGGAATAATTCTGTAGTCAACCAACGAGGCTCTAGAAGAATTGAGACATATGAGCCGATCAGTCATTGCCTTTTTTGTCTTCAGTCTCGTGCTTGCCACGGGGCCATTGCATGGTCAGAACGTCACAGAAAGAACCAAGCCAATAGCGGTTCCCAGCATTGAGTTACCGCCCGAACTTGATCGAGTACTTCGCGACTATGAGCGCGCATGGCGTAAGGGCGACGCAGGCGCGCTTGCTGCACTATTTGCGGAAGATGGCTTTTTGCTGCAGAGCGATCATCCTCCAATCCGGGGCAGGGCAGCTATTCAAGCGGTCTATGAAGGTAGCAGCGGAGGTCCGCTACGTTTGCGCTCACTCGGTTTTTCCGCCGAAGGTAATGTCGCCTACATCATAGGTGCGTACGGCTACGGAGACGCACCCGGCGACATAGGAAAGTTCACCCTCACGCTGCATCGAGCGCCCGGCAAACCGTGGTTGATCTTCTCGGATATGGACAATCTCAATGCTTCGGCCAAACGGTAATCCGCTGCATGGTGCGAGGCGAGTAAACAAGGTGGAGCGATCTACATGTTCTCCGTAGTGGCCGCACTCAAAAATTACCGTCACTTTGTAGCTCGGAATAGTTGACATCCCAACAAGCCCGCAGCAAGCTTCACCACAAGGAGCGTAGAAACTCCTCTAAGAGCGGTACCCACCTCCGTCAAACCGGTGGGTTTTTTGTGCCTGCAGCGTCTTGCGGGTGCAACCGACGCGATGCGTGCGTCGGGAGGGCGGCTAATACAACACCCTTCGGGGAAATACGCCCGCCGACTCTTAGCGGTTTCTAACCTCCCGACATCCCGTCGCCACCCGGCGGCGGGGCCTGTTCGTCAAGGAGGGCTTTGCCATGCGTCGATCCACGTCCCGTCCCAAGTCAGCGCGCAAGCGCGCCAAGGTGCCGCCGCCCACCGAGGTCGTCTGGCGCTCGCTCGACCCAACGATCAAGCCGCGGCCATACGTCGAGCGCACCCCCATCCCCGAGCCCCGCCCCGACCCTAGCAAGCCGCGCCGCCCAGGCCACCCGCGTGCCCCGCAACGCTGCACCGTCGGCTACGGCTACTACCCCGACAGCCACCAACGCATCCCCACCCTGCGCCTACGCGGCCGCTGGCTCGAACAACTGGGCTTCACCATCGGCAGCAAACTCCACATTCGCATGCGCAACGGCGAGCTGGTCGTCACCGTGGCGGATGATGGCGAGAAGGCGACAGACAAGGCGGCCAACAATTGACGGTAGGCACCGACTCGACGAGCATCATGCGGACGCAGGCTGCACACCAGCATGCGTAGCGCTGTGCTGGAGATGGTGCTTTGACTACGGGGGTACCCTAAAAACTTATCCAAGCCGAAGTTGCTCCGCGACTCGGCTTTACACACAGGCTAGGTCATACTTTGAAAGCAATGAAACGAGCGAATTTCTTTATCGCAGTATTGTTGGCAGTTGTCGTCGCGGCGTGCTCTCGTCCAATCGCTCCGTTCTCATCTGCACACTTTGATCAGTCTGTATCACAGCAGAGCCGCTATCCGCTGGCAGCAGAGCCATCGCTTGTCGGAACTTATTCAGGGCGGTCGAAGTCCGGGGGGGGGGCTACTTCTATGACCACGTCCTTGAGTACAGGGTCTGGCTCCATCCCGAGCAGGGAGCGGCGCCACTGGCTGGAGACGATGACTACTTCGCCGCGTTCGCGCAATACGAGTCGGCATTGGCCTTCTCGCAGGCGCACAGGGGTGCCGAGGCACCCGTGGTCTTGGTGCGGCAGCTGGAATCGATCAATGAACCCAGTCCAGGCGTCTATCAGCACCAAAGCGGCGCACGAATCACTGAGTGGCAGCCTCAATGGCTGCCTGGATCCAAGCGCGAGCCTGATAGCATCACCGAGTTCCTGGCCGCGCATGCGTCAACGCGGAAATAAGCCTGGTAGTTCGTCCAAGCCGACGCCGCTTCGCGGTGCGGGTTAATTCAGACATTGGGATCCAATGGGAGCACTAGAGTATTCCGTAGCAACACTCCGATTCTTTGGAGACGACCTGGTGCCCGACGAGATCAGCGCGTTGCTTTTGGGCAGCCCAACGGCCTCCAGGCATAAGGGGCAAGAACTTAAGTTGAAGAACGGCACAGTGCGCATTGCCAAGACTGGCAGCTGGAGACTGACTTCAACGCAACGCGAGCCTGAGGACCTCGAGGCACAGATCTTCGAAATCCTGAACCAGCTCACCCAAGACTTGACTGTGTGGGAATACTTGAGCAATCGCTATCAGCCTGACTTGTTCTGCGGCATCTTCATGGCCGGGAGGAATGACGGTTTAGCACTTTCCGCTAAAGCCCTGTTGGCGCTTGGACAAAGAGGCATTTCCTTAGACTTGGATATCTATGACCCAACCCGCTAGAGATCCAATGTCGCGTCAGAAAATTCATTCAAGGCAAACCTGCTTTGGGAGCGGCTGAACTCAAAACGCCAGATCTGCCCCAAGGTGCCGCCACTCACCCACATGCCCCGCAACACTGCACCGTCGGCCAAGGCTATTACTTCACCAGCAACCACGCATCTCCATGCTGCGCCCACGCGGCCGCTGGCTGGAACAACTCGGCTTCACCATCGACAGCAAACTCAACATCCGCATGCGCAACGGCGAGCTGGTCGTCACCGTGGCACCTACGGAATAACGCTGGCGCGCCGCGTACACAAACGCGTACACAAATTCGTTGGGTTAGGCCTGGTATGCCGCCGGTGAGCGGGGTTGCGACCTCACACCATTCGATGAGGTGGAGTAATCGAAGGTTCCTGTTGCTGTTCTTGCTGTTGCGCTTGTTGCTGTTGCCGTTGCATCTCGCCAAGCGCCTGCAACTGACTCAGTGACTGCTCTACTGGCCGTGCGATGGCGTCGCTTGTTTTCATGTGCGCCATCAGGTGGGTAGGGTTGTCGAGCGCCCCTTGAACAACAAATACGTTCTCGCCCTGCCGCACAGAACTTGTCTCGGTACTCAGCACGATGTGATCGATCCTTGATAGCCTGTTATCCCTGGCCAGATACGCGCTGCTTGCTGCCAGCCGGGCACTGTTGTCGTCATAGTCACGGCCTAGTCCCTGTTCCAGGCGGCGCACGGCATCTTCTGCCTGGCGATGGAGTGGGTCTTGTGATTGCATGGCCCCCTGGATGTTTTGATACGTCGGCGCAGCGTTGTAATCGTCCTTGTTCACCTCTGGCGGGAACGTGAGCGGAGCAATCTGCTGCAACGTTGCAGGGTCGATGTCTCCGGTCTGGGAGAGGCCATGCGCTTGCTGGTAATTGATAACGGCAGCCTGCATCGAAAGGCGGTAGACGCCATCTTCTTGCAGCGGCTGATTGTCAGCACCTCGAAAGCCTTCGGCATTCAATGTCTGCTGCACCTGCCGCACCATCTCCGACGACTCACCGATACGGATTGTCCCGTCATCCACGAACGGCCTGGGCTCGATGCCGTGGTCCCGTCTCGCTGCATCGATGGACAGACGGCCACTTACGAGGTCGCCGACATAGTTTTCGTAATGTTGGTAGTAACGGCTATCCACTTCCATGTGCACGTGGATTGCGCCTGTCGCCTGCTTGCCTTGTACCCCCAGCGCCTGGCCATACTCGACCTGGTCACCCTCCTGCACAAGGAGAGGGGACATGTGACGGACACGCAGGATGACATCGCCCCCTTCCCGATCCAGCACATCGACCAGGCCGGTTTTCGCGTTGACCGTGCCCACGACACCAGCAACAGGCGATGGAACATCCTGTGCCCTTGACGCAGGTCCAGAGGGCATTGCGGAGTCTTCAAGGATGAAATCTTTCTTCAGCAATACCTGGCTTGGGCGAAGGCCATAATCGTTGTTCGCTTTGGCGACCTCGATTTCTTGGATCTCACCGCCAACCAGCGCCAGCGTGCGTCCAGCTTGCCCGCCAACCACTGTGCCATTGACCAGATGCGCACCGCTGTTGCTGTTGGGATGGTGCGTGACCAGGCCATCGAAGTTCTCGACAGCCTCGTTGTGATAACCCTTCTCCGCATCCCACTCAAGTTGAATGACGCGATAAGGGACCTGCTGTGTTGCATCCTGTGCGTCCATGTGCCCACTCCCTGGTTAGTCCCTCAGGTTGATCGCGCGAGCCAGGTACCAACAGCCCTGGCTCCGTCTGAAAACGTAGGTATCTACTTCGTACTCCATGCCGAAGTCCACACTGCGGCCGTCACCGGCCATCGTCTGGATAGACACAGGGTATCCCACCTTACTTTGGCGCTCTGGCTTCATCTCCCCTGGAACGACTCGATCAAAGACCTTCGCATCCTTGAAATAACGATACGGGAACAGCTCTAGGCGGGAGAGGCCTGTTCGCTTGGAGAGATGCGTGGCGGGTGACGTATCCGTTTCTTTTTCGACCGTGTGAGTTGGCACCTCATATTCCAGCGGATCGTCGGTGAAGCTGCGACGCACGCTCTCGTCGGCAGAATCCGCATAGCGTTGCAGAAACGTGCCGAAATCTTTGGAGGGGCAAGACACAACCGGAGCCTTTGCAGCGTGTTGACTTGCATGCTCGCGCTGTGACGCGGTGGCGGGTGCAGGTGAGGTACACCCCGCTACTGCGGCGCAAAGCAATCCAGCGAATGCTACATAGGCCTTTCGGTGATTGGCACCCATACCCATTATTCCTTCCGAGTCTTGGCTGTTGGCGATGCAGATTGCCGGAAGTATCCGTCAAGTGCATTCGTTTCCGTATGTCTGCCGGAGTTCTCGCAAGGGTATCCGACTGCAGGACGTTGTGCGAATCGAACCCCGCGGCGGGGCCTGTTCGTCAAGGAGGGCTTTGCCATGCGTCGATCCACATCCCGCCCCAAGCCCGCGCGCAAGCGCGCCACGGTGCCACCACCCACCGAGATCGGTTGGCACTCGCTCGATCCCTCGATCAAGCCGCGGCGCTACCTCGAGCGCACCCCCATCCCGGAGCCCCGCCCCGATCCCAGCAAGCCGCGCCGCCCAGGCCACCCGCGTGCCCCGCAACGCTGCACCGTCGGCTACTACCCCGACAGCCACCAACGCATCCCCACCCTGCGCCTACGCGGCCGCTGGCTCGAACAACTTGGTTTCACCATCGGCAGCAAACTCCACATCCGCATGCGCAACGGCGAGCTGGTCGTCACCGTGGCACCTGCAGAGTGACCAACCAGCCGCACCCCGCGCTCAGTGCGTGCACCCCGCAGTTGGAGTGTCGACTCCCCGATCGACATGATCGCGCCAAAGTTGCGCACCAGCTTCCGGTAGTCGGCCTGGATCTCAGCGGAGTAGCACATGCCAGTCCCTCAGCAGTCGCGGTCGCGAGTCGCGGTCGCGAGTCGCGGTCGCGGTTGTCCAGGCCATGCCAGGCGAGGATCTCATCGAGCCGCCGGGAGACGAATTGGGTATCGTCGCCCGTGATGGCGCCGTCCTCGATCACGTCGGCCATGCCGGCAAAGGCCTGCTATAAAGTGGCAACGGTCGGGGCTGCTCTTCAGCAGCGCGGGCACTGCGACATCGTGCCACGCAGGTTGGGTGGCCACTTTGGCACCGCGTACGGCATGGGTAGATTGCCCTGACCCACGCAGCAGCGGGCTCAGCAAAAGGCTACCTCGCATGTAGGATTTCCTCCCACTCGGATGTAGCGGTACGGTCATATCAGAGACGCATAGCCGCAAACGAAGAGCTGGCCTCCCGGAGCACGGCTTTGGCTTACGTGCGCTGACGCCTTGGCTAGTCACTGTAGCGGCATCACGGCAAGACATGTTGCCTGCCGATTCACGACATCTTTAAACGACTCGCCAGTAATAAATTGCTAAAAAAGCCTCTCCACGGTTTCGCGAAGAGGCTTTTGAAATCCACAATAATCAGTGTTTTATTTTTTGCAGGTAACGCTGTGCTCATAGGTCGACACCACTTGATCAGCGTCGGTCATTGTAGCTTTTAGTTTTGCAGAGAGCGTCGTTGAACCGCCGGGCCGGCAAGTGAAATCCATCGTCAGCCCGCTGGCATCAGCGATTGTCTTCGTCGCACCGCTGCAACTTCCACTGCAAGAAGTTATTTCTGATTTATAGACAATTGGATAACGAGGAGACCCTTGAATTAATATAGGAGTCTTCTGCAACCCACTTCCGTAGGTAAACGTAACATTCGGGATTGACGTAATTTTGAACGGCGCACAAGTAACGCCATCCCTATCTAGCCGATAGCCTTTTTCGACCCCCTTCATTGCGGCAGTAATAAATACCGGATCCTGAAGCGCGGCAGCATCATCTACGTTCGTGTGGAATCCGGTCTCCACAACAACTTTTTTGATATCAGGGAAACCACTATTTTCACCGTAAGCTTCACTTTCGCGCGGTGCCTCGTCAACATGGTAATCAGAATAAGCCGGGACCGCATGAATTTGCTCTTTCATCGCACAAAGAATGCTTTGACCCAATGCGTAGTCATTGGGGCGATCAGTTTTAACCAGTACCCACGTTCCACGCGCGTTTGGGTTGGTTTTGCTGCCGTTAGTATGCAAGCTGATCAAAGCATCCGCCCCGACCTCGTTGGCATAGCGCGGTCGTGAATTAATATCCTTATTATACTCACGCATAGGATCATTAGGGCTTGCCGTCACACCCCAGATATCAGTCCGTCCAGGATAGACCCTTTCGAGATTATATCTCGCAGCCATCTCCCACCACGGCCTCTTGGTCGTCGAATTGATCGTCGTACTTCTGGTCCTGGGCTCGTACACATCATCCTCACTCCGTGTTGTCACGAGCGCAGCGAGCTCAACCACGTGAGACGGAGTCAAGAGATCTTCAATGATCCCGTTCCATTTGTCTGGTCGCTGATACTCCCACCTCTTGTTGCCGTGGTTGTAAAAAAGTCCATGGGAAGCAGAAATTACAACCTTTTTAGGTTCAACTATTGATGCTCTTATTTTTTTTTTTGGCTTAAGCGTAGGATCTTCGGGCTGGACCTCTTCCATCGATCGGCCGTCGAAAGTAAAGATCACCGGAGCGTTGCGGAAATCCACCGACAGCACTGGATCGATAACTTCGACATAGAGCTCCTTCATCTGATCCCGTCGATTCTCCTCAATCCTTGCCGGCTTGGGCGGGAGAAAACCTTTACTCAAATCCACTATCAACTCGCCCTTGCCGCTCACGCTAACGCTGTTAACTAAGATTTGTTTCTCTTGGTCCCAAATTCGACCCATGTGGTTGTCTATGTACTTCTGCAAGTCCAGCTTCAAGGCGTGCGTCAAAGCGGCTTGCGTCTGACTATCCACCGAGGCCAAACTGACTCGGCTGGTATTCTCTTGCGCAATAGCCGGGACGACTGACGCAGCCGAAACCCCTAAGAGAATTGCCAAAACAAGAATCGTGCGGCCGCAGCTGCCCTTACGCTCACAACTTCCATATCGAATAAACATCATCTCTCCAAGACTCATAGCCGACGCCGTCGCACTGTGGCTACCACGTAGGCCCCACCCCCTGCATGTCAGGTATAGCACATGCCTTAGACATTTTTTTGACTGCCAAGTACAAATCGATCACCTAACCGAAAATTTGTGAAACGCCATAGGATTTGCAATGGCATGCGCGTAGGAAATTCCCTGCCGCCGAAGATAAGCCGCAACTTCTGCGCTCACTCGGTTTTTCCGCCAAGGATGATGTCGCCTACATCATAGGTGCGTACGGCTACGGAGATGCGCCCGGCGACATAGGAAAGTTCACTCTCACGCTGCATCGGGATTCCGGCAAGCGCTGGTTGATCTTCTCGGACATGGACAATCTCAATGCTTCGTCCAAGCGGTAGTCCGCTGCATGGCGCGAAGCGAGCAAGAACAGGCGCGATCTGCATGTTCTTCGTAGTGGCCGCACTCAAAAAAATCACTGTCACTTTTTAGCTCAAAGCAGTTGACATCCCAACAAACCCGCAGCAATCTCTACCACAAGGAGCGTAGAAACTCCTCACAGAGCGGTACCCACCTCCGTCAAACCGGTGGGTTTTTTGTGCCTGCAGCATCTTGCAGGTGCAACCGACGCGATGCCTGCGTCGGGAGGGCGGCTAATACAACACCCTTCGGGGAAATACGCCCGCCGGCTCTGTGCGGTTTCTAACCTCCCGACATCCCGTCGCCTCCCGGCGGCGGGGCCTGTTCGTCAAGGAGGGCTTTGCCATGCGTCGATCCACGTCCAGTCCCAAGCCAGCGCGCAAGCGCGCCACGGTGCCACCGCCCACCGAGGTCGTCTGGCGCTCGCTCGACCCCTCGATCACGCCGCGGCGCTACCTCGAGCGCACCCCCATCCCCGAGCCCCGCCCCGATCCCAGCAAGCCGCGCCGCCAAGGCCACCCCCGCGCCCCGCAACACTGCACCGTCGGCTACGGCTACTACCCCGACAGCCACCAACGCATCCCCACGCTGCGCCTACGCGGCCGCTGGCTGGAACAACTCGGCTTCACCATCGGCAGCAAACTCAACATAAGCATGCGCAACGGCGAGCTGGTCGTCACCGTGGCACCTGCCGAGTGACCAACCCGCCTCCGCGCGTGTACCCCGCAGTTGGAGAACTCGCATGGTGAATGACACCCTGGCCGGCACCTTCGGCACATCCCCGCGCTTCGGCAACACATGGATGCCGCTGCCAGCCGAACGCGCAACCACTACCTGCACCGCCTGGCATCGGCGCAGCGGCTCAGGCACAACCGCCACTACATGCACGGCGGACGTCGCACATCCGCGCGCCGCAGTTATGCGCGGCTACGCCCGTGTACGCCACACCACGCGTTGGCGCGTACGCGAGGAGCCGGCAGCGGGCAGAGCGCGTTTCGACCAGGCCATCGGCCTGTTGCATGCCGACCTGCTCGCCTACATGCACCGGCGCCTGCGTGACCGCGACACCGCCAACGACCTCACTCAGGAAACGCTGCTCCGCCTGCTGGCCTACCGCGACGCGCCCGACATCGGCGACTACGCACTGCTGATGTACCGCATCGCGCACAACGTGGTGCTGGAGCATTGGCGCACGCGCCACCGCCACCGCCGCCACGCCAACGCCCACGTCGCACTGGACCTGATCGCACCACTGGCCGCAGACGGCGCTCATGTCGACCAGATCGCCGACGCCCGCCGCATCCTGCAGCACCTGCACACCCACACGCTGCCCGCACTACCGCCCAGATGCCGCCAGGCCTTCATCCTCAACCGCATCGACGGCCTCACCTACCCGCAAGTGGCCGCAGCCATGGGCATCTCGATCAAGATGGTGGAAAAGCACATCAGCCGCGCACTGGCCGCGTGCCGGGCTGCTGCGCAGTGATACGCCCGGGGGCGTTGCCTGCCGGATGAGAACATCAGGATGCATCCTCGCCGTGTTGTACACGCATGCCGGTGCGCTACGACCAGCAAACATCGACGCAGATAAAAAACCCTGCCGAGGCAGGGTTTGATGCATCAGTAACCGGATCCATAAGGATTGACGGCGTCAGCCCTGGATGGTTCGTAGATTGGCTGTGGTGCTGGCTGGCGATAAGTGTTCTGTTCTTTATACGGATCGACAGTTCCAATTTTTCCGGTGTATGGATTCACGTTCCCACGTGTCGAATAATTGTCGAGCGTTGTGCTGTTGGCCGCACTGCGATAGTGAGGTTGCACATAAGTGCCATCAGCGCGGTGGTAACCATTGACACGGGTCTGCGCGCACACTGACGCGGAGGCGAGCGCTACCACGACCGCCAAAACGATCTTTGCCTTTTTCATGGATGTTTCCTCGTAACTACTTGATGGTTATGCAGGGCCGCAGAAGACGAACGACGTAAGGGCCGTTTGGCCCGAATGGTGTGGCCAGCTTGGGCCATCAGCTTCACTGTGCTCCAGCTCGGTAGTCGGCAATCATTGCCTTGGTCACGTCCTTTGGGTAGCACAACGGGGCGTAGCCACCACCACGGCTATATGCGCTTCTACCGCCGCAGCTGCTGCCATTGCGTGCCGCGTTGTACGGGCAGGGGCAGTTGCCGGGATATGCATTGATCGATTGTTGAATCAGCAGCGTCCTGATGTTGGCATCAGACAACGCTGTAGAAGGTCCTTTGGCAAGTGCGTGTGGCGCAAATGTCATTGCCAACGCAAGCAAGCAGAACTGCAGTCGCATGGGTTCGTCCTAATGGCGCACGTAAGGTGCGCACCAGAGCATGCAAGCCCTGTTCCCGCGTCTTATCGAGTTCGCTCTCACATGCGCTGTAAATGGCTGTGCTCGCCTCCTGCCGTATCCAACCCATACGCCTCGATCGCTCAGGCGGTCGACATGCCAACCAGTCCGCCAATCTGGTTGGCTTTGGCACTACCAGCGCGGTTTTCGTGTGCTAAGGCAGGTACTCATTTATTGAGCACCTCGGTTGTCCATATCTGGTCGTAATCCGCGTTGTGCGCCTTGGTAAAACCGTGGGCATCGCTGAATCCATCATCGACCTTCTGGCCATCCTTGTAGATCACGTAATGGCGCCCGCCGGCAGCCTGGTCGCCGTGGTAATGCAGCTGCATCCGGTACACCAGCCTGCTCTCTTCTACTGCTGGCGTCGCCTGCTGCTGTTCAACGCTGCTGGCTAGTTGCTGTATCTGCAACAGCGGTGTCGTCTGCTGCGGGTGGGCCACAACCCAGCTTCTGAACTTGGCTTGGTCCTGCGCTGACGCCTGCCCGGACGCTGGCCAGATATACAGGAACGTTGCCGGCGTACCAGGCGCTGTACTAATGGCCGGCATGTGCCACTCATAGACCTGGTGCTTGCCGTCGGCTGTCGTCATCTCGAGCAGGCTGGCGCTGCCTTGCGATGGGGTGCTGGCGGCGACCGGCAGTTCACTGATCGGTACCAGGCCGGAGTCCGGTACGGCGCCCGCCAGTGCCAGTAGCAGGTCGCGCTGGTTTGTCACTTCCTGCGCGTTCAACGACAGCGAGCGCAGGTAGCGCGAACGCAGACTGAAACGGTAGCGCGCTTCCTGCAGGGTGAATTCCCCTTCGACCCTGGAAGCTTCGTGCCAGTCGTGCCCCGGGGCCAGATTGACGGCGCCATGCATGACGCAAAACCCCTGCTGGGACTGTGCCGCTGGCGGGAAGGGCGATGCGCTGCTGGTGATCGAGGCCAGGATTTCCTTGGTGCGCCGTTCGGTGATGTCCTGCAGGCGGCTGATCGCCGTCTTCTGGAAGCGAAAGGTGGTGCCGTCGCGATGGGCGAAGCCGGTGACCTGTACGACATTCGGGTCGAGCGGCAACGCGTCTTCCGCGTGTGCGACGATGACCCTGCCATCATCCTGTGCCAGTGTTTCCACCGGCTTGATCAGTTGGCGCACCTTGCCATCGCTGGCCGATGCTTGTGCGGTCAGCAGGCGCTGCGCATAGCTGGCCGCGTCTTCGCGGTAGGTATCGATGTCGCCCCAATAAAACTGCGCGGAACTCCCCAGAAAGTGCAGGGGCACATCGGTCGTCACGGCAAGACGCCCGATGCAGTAACTGGTGTTGACGGGATTGTCCGCCGACGGCAGCAACGATTTGTTGGTGGTGTTGGTTGTGCTGCAAGCGGCAAGCAACGCCATGGCAGCAAGCAGCGGTGCGCGCATCAAACGCGTGGCGGAACGTCTCAACGCAATTCCTTCAAAACAGCAATCGACAATGATAAATGACGCCGGTCTACGCGGTGCGTCACCCCTGAAAAGGTCTTCTGGCGCGTCCTGCTGCTATCACCGTCCATTGGACTGATTGCGGGATCGAGCGAGCCGAATTCGTTCTGGTCGTTGCGGGCCACCGTAAACCGCACTGCACCGCTTGGCATCGGCTTTTATGCCGCGCGGTGGTAGTGATGGCGTGCGTGCTTCCATTGGTTGGGGCGTGTAGGACTGCGTTGGGATGGGCCGGTGGTTGGAGGTCGCGCAACCACCTGTGCGCCTTCCCCTGCAGGAGTGCGGCGCACCGGGGTGGCTAGGTTTGCGATTACCTCTTTCGGTATACCCCGCCGAAGGAGACGTTCATTCCGCCGCATTCCAGGTTGTCGTCGGCCAGCAGCATGTCGCCCACCAGTTGCAGGCGAACCTTGCACGTGTCTTCGTTGACCTCAACGCGGTTGCCTTCTGGATAGCCGCGCGCGGTGACCGAGCCCGTGTGCGGGCCGCCCGGCGTCTGTTCCGGGTCGGGAAAGGCGCTGGGCCAGTACGCATCGCCGTTGACGGTGATGCTGCCGTCTGGGTTGGTGGTCAATTGCAGCGTGTTGTCGCCGTCGTGCCAGTGGCCATTCCACGCCTGCGGTGTGGGCGTGGCAGCGCTTGGCTGCATCTGCAGGCTGGACTGTGCGACCCAACCAGCATTGCCGCCTCCCTTGTTGGGATAGAGCACGCAGACGTACGCATTGCGGCGCTGCGCCGTCAGGACGATATCGTTCTTGACCACGTAGGCGCGTCCCTGGCATGCGGCCCCGCCCTTGTCCGGACAGCCATCGGTGTCCTTGAGCAGATACAGGCGCGGCGGGATGACCTTGCCGAGCGAGAACGCCACCGGCGCGCTGGTGAACAACCCGTTGCGGCAGGTAACGTCCTCGTCGGCAGACGCGGCGTGGACCAGCGGCGATACGCCCAACAGGGCAAGCATCCAGGCCTTATGCATGGCAATCACTCCAAATGTGGAGCGATAGTGTGCGGCAAGACGACCGGTTTTTCAGCAGGACCGTGTCACCACACGCCATGCGTGCCACAGCCGCGCTTGTTTGATTTTCGTCAATTCCACCGACACATGAAATTCGCAGTGGGGGTGCTTGACTGCAGCGGTCAAGAATCGTTGCGGAGTTGCGCATGAGTGCAGTCACGGTAGGAAGGGTCGACCAGGGATCGGGTAGAGACGGGTCGATCCGGACGGGAGTTGGACTGGTGCGTCGTGACCGAGCGCCGGCGGATCTGCGGGGTGGGTCGGCCCGCATCGCTTTCTTTGGCACGGCGCGCGTACGCGCCGTGGTCGGTTGAGGGGGCGCCATGCGGATCTGTGTTCTCAATGAGGCAACCGGCGAGCAGGCCGGGCTGGAGCAGCGCTGCAAGTCGGCGCGCGAGGCGGGCTTTGATCATGTCGTGCTCGCGCCGCCATTTGCACGCGATGCCGAAGGCCGGCTGAGCGAGGTTGCCACCACCGGCGAGGAAGACGCGCAGCGTCTGCGCGAGGTGGTGCAGGCCGCGCACCGGGCCGGCGTGAAGCTGCTGCTCGATGTGCGCCTGGACGAAGTGGGCGGCGCCAGCGCGGTGGTGCGCGACAACCCGCAGTGGTTCCGGGCACGCAGCACGGCGGTACCGGACCCGCGCCAACCGCGCGCCACGCCCGAAGTGGCCGAGGCACGCTTTACCTATGCGCAGGAAGGTGCGGCGCTGGTGGAGTGGTGGAGTGCGCGTTTGCTGGACTGGGCCTCGCAGGGCGTGGCCGGCTTCCGCCTGTTGCAGCCGCAGCAGGTGCCGGCGCAGCGCTGGCGCGAGCTGATCGCCCGCGTGCATGCACAGGCACCGGAGGTGGTGTTTGCGGCATGGACGCCGGGCCTGGGCATCGAGGCCTTGCAGCAGCTGGCCGGTGCCGGGTTCGACGTGGGGTTCTCCTCGCTCGCCTGGTGGGACGGCAGCGGCAGCTGGTTCTTCGACGAAGACACGGCGCTGCGCGCGTTGGCGTCGCAGGTCGTGGCGGTGGTGGGTGCACCCGATGGCAAACGTGCGGCCACTGCCGGGCAGCACTGGCAACTGGCCCAGGCACTGGGCGGGGCGTGGCTGCTGGACGAGACGCAGCTGGAGACGTTGCCGTTGTCGATCAGGGCCAGCGATGGCGTGCCGCCCAGCAATGCCGGCTTGCGGTTGCGACCGCTGTTGCGCGAGGGCACCGGCCTGACGGCGGTGGCGATCGAGCCGCTGGGCGGCTTGCCGTCGCTGCTGTTGATCAATGGCGATGCCGATCATGTGGTGCCGGTCCCGGCGCCGGATCTGCTGCGCCTGCTCGGCGATGCCGAAGCACTCGTGGGCGAGGATGGCAGCACGCTCTCCGGCGCGACGCTGGAAGCACTGGAGCCGGGTGAGGTGCGGGTCTATCGCAGCGTGCCCGCACGGCACGTGCTGGCGGTGCCGCGCATGCGCCCGCGCCCGCAGACCGCGGCCGCCTGGCCGCGGGTGTGCATCGAGTCGGTGACCCCGTCGGTCGATAACGGCCGCTTCCCGGTCAAGCGCACCGTGGGCGACCGCATCTGCGTGGAAGCCGATGCGTTCTGCGATGGGCACGACCGTATCGCGGTGGCGGTGCTGTGGCGCCCGGCCGATGCCAAGACCTGGGCCAGCGCGCCGATGCGTGCGTTGGGCAACGACCGCTGGCGTGCGGAGTTCCCGCTGGAGCGCATCGGCACCTATGAGTTCCGGGTGGAAGGCTGGCGCGATGTGTTCGCCACCTTGCATGCGGATCTGGAAAAGAAGCGCGCCGCCAACACGGTGCTGCCGGTGGACGTGCAGGAAGCGGTGGCCGTGGTGCAGGCCGCGCACGCGCGCAGCAGCGGTGCCTTGACCGAGCGCCTGCAGGCCATCCTCACCCGCATCGGTGCGCAGAGCGAGCCGCTGCAGCAGCTGGCGATCGTGCTGGAGCCGGACACCGCGCAGGCGATGGCCGCGGCCGACGACAAGCCGTTCCGCTCCGAGACGCCGGTGACCTTCCGGGTGGAATCCGAGCGACGCGCGGCGCATTTCGCCAGCTGGTACGAATTGTTCCCGCGCTCGCAAAGCGGCGATCCGCAACGGCACGGCACCTTCGACGATGTGATCGAGCGGCTGGCGCATATCCGCGCGATGCACTTCGACGTGCTGTACATGCCGCCGATCCACCCGATCGGCGCGAAGAACCGCAAGGGCCGCAACAACTCGGTCACTGCGGTCGATGGCGAGCCGGGCAGCCCGTATGCGATCGGCGCGGCCGATGGCGGGCATACCGAGGTGCATGCCGAGCTCGGCGGGCTCGAAGGTTTCCGCAGGTTGATCCAGGCTGCGCGTGCGCACGGGCTGGAAGTGGCGCTGGATTTCGCCATCCAGTGCGCGCCGGATCACCCGTGGTTGAAGGACCACAAGGACTGGTTCACCTGGCGCGCGGATGGCTCGATTCCGTATGCGGAGAACCCGCCGAAGAAGTACCAGGACATCGTCAACGTCGATTTCTATGCCAGCGGTGCGGTGCCGGACCTGTGGAACACGTTGCGCGATGCGGTGCTGTTCTGGGTCAACGAGGGCGTGACGCTGTTCCGCGTCGACAACCCGCATACCAAGCCGTTCCCGTTCTGGGAGTGGTTGATTGCCGATATCCGCGGGCGCCGGCCGGATGTGGTGTTCCTGTCGGAGGCCTTCACCCGGCCGAAGATGATGTACCGCCTGGCCAAGTGCGGTTTCTCGCAGTCCTATACCTACTTCACCTGGCGCAACCACAAGCACGAGCTGCAGGAGTACGTGGAAGAGTTGAACCAGGGCGTGCCGCGCGAGTGCTTCCGTCCGCACTTCTTCGTCAACACGCCGGACATCAATCCGCTGTTCCTGCAGACCAGCGGGCGCAACGGGCATCTGATCCGCGCCGCGTTGGCGACCACGCTGTCGGGGCTGTGGGGCATGTATCAGGGCTTCGAACTGTGCGAGGCCACGCCATTGGCGCCGGGCAAGGAAGAGTACCTGGATTCGGAGAAGTTCCAGCTGCGCGCCTGGCCCGAGCGTGCGCCCGGCGACATCGTCGATGAGATCACCCGCTTCAATCAGCTGCGCCGCATGCACCCGGAGCTGCAGTCGCACCTGGGTACGCGCTTCTACCAGGCGCACAACGACCAGGTGCTGTACTTCGGCAAGTTTCTGGATGCCGGCTACCTGTCGCGCAGCCGCAGCATGGTGTTGGTGGCGATCAACCTGGACCCCAACGCTGCGCAGGATGCCGCAATCGAAGTGCCATTGTGGGAGTTGGGCCTGCCCGATCACGCCAGCGTGGCGGTGGACGACCTGTGGGACGGCCATCGCTTCACATGGCAGGGAAAACAGCAACACATCCGTTTAGAGGCGACGCGGCCGTTCGCGTTATGGCGCATCCGCGCAGGAGAGGTCGCATGAATGCAGTCCCATCGTTACAAGCCGACGCGGAACAGTCCGCGGTGGTTGCAGACCAGCTTTGGTACAAGGACGCGATCATCTATCAGGTGCACGTCAAGTCGTTCTTCGACTCCAACGACGATGGCATCGGCGATTTCCCGGGGCTGATTTCCAAGCTGGATTACATCGCCGAACTCGGCGTGGACACCATCTGGCTGCTGCCGTTTTACCCCAGCCCGCGCCGCGACGACGGCTACGACATCGCCGAATACATGGCGGTGCATCCGGATTACGGCAGCATCGAAGACTTCGAGCAGCTGGTGGCGCAGGCGCATGCACGCGGCATCCGCATCGTCACCGAGCTGGTGATCAACCACACCTCCGATCTGCACCCGTGGTTCCAGCGCGCACGCAACGCGCTGGCCGGTTCGCCGGAGCGCGACTTCTATGTGTGGTCGGACACCGACCAGGAATACGAAGGCACGCGGATCATTTTCTGCGATACCGAAAAATCCAACTGGACCTGGGACCCGGTTGCCGGGCAGTACTTCTGGCACCGGTTCTATTCGCACCAGCCGGACCTGAACTTCGACAACCCCGCGGTGCTGGAAGCGGTGCTGGAAGTGATGCGCTTCTGGCTGGACCGCGGCGTGGACGGGCTGCGCCTGGATGCGGTGCCGTACCTGATCGAGCGCTCCGGCACCTCCAACGAGAACCTGCCGGAAACCCACGCGATCCTGCGCAAGATCCGCGCCACCCTGGATGCCGAATACCCGGACCGCATGCTGCTGGCCGAGGCCAACATGTGGCCGGAAGACACCCAGCAGTACTTTGGCCAGAACGCCGACGAATGCCATATGGCGTTCCACTTCCCGCTGATGCCGCGCATGTACATGGCGATCGCACGCGAAGACCGCTTCCCGATCACCGACATCATGCGCCAGACCCCGGAGATTCCGGAGAGCTGCCAGTGGGCGATCTTCCTGCGCAACCACGATGAGTTGACGCTGGAAATGGTCACCGACTCGGAGCGCGATTATCTGTGGCAGACCTATGCCGCCGACCGCCGCGCACGCATCAATCTGGGCATCCGGCGCCGGTTGGCGCCGCTGCTGGAGCGCGACCGCCGCCGCATCGAGCTGATGACCTCCCTGTTGCTGACCATGCCCGGCACGCCGGTGCTGTACTACGGCGACGAGATCGGCATGGGCGACAACATCCATCTGGGCGACCGCGATGGCGTGCGCACGCCGATGCAGTGGTCGATCGACCGCAATGGCGGTTTCTCGCGCGCCGACCCGGCGCAGCTGGTGCTGCCACCGGTGATGGACCCGCTGTACGGCTTCCAGGCGGTGAATGTGGAAGCGCAGATCCGCGACCAGCATTCGCTGCTGACCTGGACCCGCCGCGTGCTCAGCGTGCGCAAGCGCTACCAGGCCTTCGGCCGCGGCAGCCTGCGCTTTCTGTATCCGGGCAACCGCCGCATGCTGGCCTACCTGCGGTGCTACCAGGACGAGACGGTGCTGTGCGTGGCCAACCTGTCGCACACGCTGCAGGCGGTGGAGCTGGACCTGTCCGAGTTCGAAGGACGCGTGCCGGTGGACATCATCGGCGGCGGTAGCTTTCCGCCAGTCGGGCGGCTGACCTATCTGCTCACCGTGCCGCCGTTCGGCTTCTACGCGTTCCAGCTGGTCAGCGAGGGCACCTTGCCGGACTGGCATGTGCCCAGCCCGGTGCCGTTGCCGGACTACCGCACGCTGGTGTTGCGCAGCGACACCGACGAGAGCAACGCGCTGTTGCCGCACCTGCCCACGCTGGAAGCGGAGATCCTGCCGGCCTGGTTGTCGGCACGGCGCTGGTTCTCGGCCAAGGATCAGGCGCTCAAGCACGTGCGCATCTCGCGCCGTACGCCGCTGCCGGGCGCCGAGCCGATGAGCCTGCTGGAGCTGGAGGTGGAGCTGGAGGATGGCCGCCACGAGAGCTACATGCTGCCGGTGGGCATCGTGTGGGAGCGCGACCAGCCCAGCACGCTGGCCGAGCAGCTTGCGCTGGCGCGCGTGCGCCAGGGCCGCGAGGTGGGCTACCTCACCGATGCCTTCGCGCTCAAGCCGATGGTGCGCGGGGTGATCGACGCCTTGCGCGACAACGCCGCGCTGGACTTTTGCGATGGCGACGACGTCTCGCAGCAGGGGCAGGTGCGCTTCGAAGCGACACCGGCGCTGGCCACGCTGGAGATCCCGCAGGATCCGGACATCCGCTGGCTGTCGGCCGAGCAGAGCAACAGCTCGCTGGTGGTGGCCGACAAGGCGGTGTTCAAGCTGCTGCGGCATGTGGCCAACGGTGCCAACCCGGAGATCGAGATCGGCCGTCGCCTGACCGAGATGGGCTATGCCAATGCCGCGCCCTTGCTGGGCAGCGTCAGCCGCATCGATGCGCATGGCACCATCACCACGATCGCACTGCTGCAGGGCTTCATCCGCAACCAGGGCGATGCCTGGCGCTGGACGCTGGACCATCTGGCACGCAGCTTCGACGAGTACGCCACCGCGCAGACCGACGAATCGCGTGCCGAAGCCATCGCCGGCTACGATGCCTTTGCCGCGGTGGTCGGCAAGCGCCTGGCCGAGTTGCACGAGGCCTTGTCGCGCGACACCGACGATGCCGACTTCGCCCCGCAGCGTATCGATCTTCCGACCGCCAACGATGTGGTGGCCGGCGTCGCACGCCAGGTCGAAGAGATGTGGGACACGGTCAATGCACGCCTGGCCGGCAGCGACGATGCGACCGAACGCGAAGCGCTGCAGGCAGTGCTGGCCGAGCGCCCGCAGCTGGATGCCTTGCTCGCCCAGGCACCGAGCGTGCTGGCCGATTCCTTGCTGACCCGTGTGCACGGCGATTTCCACCTGGGCCAGATCCTGGTGGCCTTCGACGATGTGGTGCTGATCGACTTCGAAGGCGAGCCGGCCAAGCCGCTGTCCGAGCGGCGCGCCAAGGCCAGCCCGCTGCGCGATGTGGCCGGCTTCCTGCGCTCGCTCGATTACGCCAGCGAAGTGTCGGCACGCGGCGAAGAAGGCACCGCCGCGCGCGCCGGCGTGGGCGTGGACACGCATCTGGACGAGTTCCTGGTGCAGTTCCGCCGCCGTTCCACACAGGCGTTTCTGGACGCGTACCATGCCGTGCTCAATGCCAGTACGCACCCGTGGATCGCACCGGCAGCGTTCAACGCGGCCACCTTGCTGTTCCTGGTGGAGAAGGCCTGTTACGAGGTGCGCTACGAGGCTGCCAACCGCCCCGGCTGGTTGATGGTGCCGATCGAGGGTTTGCGACGCATCCTGCACCGTGCGCGCGCTGGTGCGGGAGACACATGATGAGTGGAGTGATGACAGCAGTGACCAATCGATGGGATCCCGGCGCGGCCCGCGCCCTGGCCGAGGCACGCCATGGCGACGCATTCGCCATCCTGGGCGCGCACCCGACCGACAGCGGTCGGGTGCTGCGCACCTATCAACCGGGCGCCGCGTACGTCAATGCCGTGCTCGACGACAGCCAGGTCATCGCACTGGAGGCGGGCCCGGAACCGGGCCTGTTCGCCGGCGCGTTGCCGGCGCAAGGCGGCTACCGTCTGCGCATCGGCTGGCCAGGCGGCGAGCAGGACACCGCCGACCCGTATGCGTTCGGCCCGCAGCTCAGCGACTTCGACCTGCACCTGATCAGCGAAGGCCATCACCTGCAGTTGGCCGATGCGCTCGGCGCCAACGCGATCGAAGTCGATGGCGTGCGCGGCACGCGCTTTGCGGTGTGGGCGCCCAATGCCACGCGCGTGGCGGTGGTGGGCGATTTCAACAGTTGGGACGCGCGTCGGCATCCGATGCGGCTGCGGCACCAGTCCGGCGTGTGGGAGCTGTTCGTGCCCGACGTCGGCCCGGGGGCGCATTACAAGTACCAGCTACGCGGCCCGCAGGGGAACGAGTTGCCGGCCAAGGCCGACCCGGTGGCGCGGCGTGCCGAGCTGGCGCCGGGCACTGCCTCGATCGTGGCCGACCCCACCCCGCATCAGTGGAGCGATGACGGCTGGATGGCCACGCGCGCGCGCCGTCAGGCGCACGACGCACCGATGAGCATCTACGAGATCCACGCCGGTTCCTGGCTGCGCGAAGAAGGCGTGGACCTGGACTGGGATGGTCTGGCCGACCGCCTGATTCCCTACGTGGCCGATATGGGCTTCACCCACGTCGAGCTGATGCCGGTGACCGAGCATCCGTTCGGCGGCTCGTGGGGGTATCAGCCGCTGGGCCTGTTCGCGCCGACCGCGCGCTTCGGCTCGCCGGATGGCTTTGCCCACTTCGTCGATCGCTGCCACCGCGAAGGCATCGGCGTGATCGTCGACTGGGTGCCGGCGCATTTCCCCACCGACGCCCACGGCCTGGCGCATTTCGACGGCACCGCGCTGTACGAACATGCCGACCCGCGCGAAGGCTTCCACCGCGACTGGAATACGCTGATCTACAACCACGGGCGGCGCGAGGTGTCCGGGTTCCTGATCGCCAGTGCGCTGGAGTTCCTGCAGCGCTTCCACGTCGACGGCCTGCGCGTGGATGCGGTGGCCTCGATGCTGTACCGCGACTACAGCCGCAATGCCGGCGAGTGGGTGCCCAATATCCATGGCGGGCGCGAGAACTACGAGACCATCGCCTTCCTGCGCCGGCTCAACGAGGTGGTGCGCGAGCACACGCCGGGTGCGGTGATGATTGCCGAGGAATCCACCGCGTTCCCCGGCGTCACCGCCGACGTGGCGCACGGCGGCCTGGGCTTCCACTACAAGTGGAACATGGGCTGGATGCACGACACCCTGCATTACGCGGCGCTGGATCCGATCTACCGCCGGTACCACCATGGCGAGCTGACCTTCAGCATGGTCTACGCGTATTCGGAGCGCTTCGTGCTGCCGATCTCGCACGACGAAGTGGTGCACGGCAAGGGTTCGTTGCTCGGCCGCATGCCGGGCGACGACTGGCAGCGCTTTGCCAACCTGCGCGCCTACCTGGGCTACATGTTCACCCACCCGGGGCGCAAGTTGCTGTTCATGGGCTGCGAGTTCGGCCAGCCCACCGAGTGGAACCACGACGGCGGCATCCCCTGGCACCTGCTCGACGACCCGCGCCATCGCGGCGTGCAGACCCTGGTGCGCGACCTGAATCGGCTGTATGTCGAGTCCCCCGCGCTGCACGCGCAGGACGACGACCCGGCCGGGTTTGCCTGGGTGGTCGGCGATGACGCGGCCAATAGCGTGGTCGCGTTCCTGCGCAAGGGCAAACGCGGCGATGCGCCGGTGCTGGTGGTGATCAACTTCACCCCGATCGTGCAGCATGGCTACCGCATCGGCGTGCCGCAAGGCGGCCAGTGGCGCGAGGTGTTCAATAGCGATGCCGGCATCTATGGCGGTGCGAATCTGGGCAATGGCGGTGTGGTGAGCGCCGAGCAGCAGTGCATGCACGGCCACGCGCACTCCCTGCCGCTGCTGTTGCCGCCGTTGGGCGTCATCGTGCTGACGCCGCAGGGCTGATGCAGCGCACACAGCGCCGGACCGCTGGTCCGGCGCTGTGGCACCTGTTAGATTGCGCGCCGTAGAGCGGCCAACACTTCGCTGCAAGCGCCCACCGGGCTTCGCAACAGGGGTGTTAGCCGCTACGTAGGCAGCCCGGGGAGGGCTGCCGGGCACAGCCGCCGCCATGCCTTCCGTCGACCGTGTGTACGGGAGTGTTGTGCGTGGGCGTCTTGATGGCGGTGACTTCTTCGATGGTTGAGCCGTTTACCCATGTTGTGCGCATTGCTGGATGCGCGCATGCACTGGTGCGGGTTGCACGTTCGCTGTGTGTCGGCGTGCGGCATGGCGACATGTGGCCGGTGCAGCTCGGTGTGTTGCCGTTCTCCGCTTCGGCGCAGGCGCAGGCATGAGCGGTTTGATGACATGGTGTTATCTGCTCACCGCTGCGGCGTCGGCGCTGGCGTTCTACCTGGCAACACGGCATCAACGCCTGTGGCCGCAGCGCCGGCTGTCGGCGCGCGCGTTACGCATCGGCGCCAGCGCATCGCTGCTGCTGTCGCTGGGCTGCGCGATGCAGGCCTTGGGCACCTGGGCCGGCATCTTCGCCGCAGTCACGGCGCTGATGCTGGTGGCGGTGGCGCTGCCGTATCTGGATGCCTGGCAGCAGACGCGTGCGCAACGCAGGCAGGTGCGCAATGTGGGCTAGATGGCTGGCCGCGGTGGTACTGGGCCTGCCGCTGGCAGTCGGCGTGGTGGGCCTGTGCGCCCTGTTGCTGCCGGGGCCGCAGCAGAGCTACACGCTGGCATGGTTGCTGCTGATGTTTCCGGCATGGGTGGGTGCGATGGCACTGCCGTTCGCGTTCCGTAGCGCAGCGCGCGCCTGGGTCGTGCTCGGCGGGTTGACGCTGCTGTGCTACCTGGCGCTTGCGGGCATCAAGGCACTGGGCTGGACGGAGCTGGGTGCATGAAAGCATCGACCTTGCGCGCGTTTCTGTCGGTCCACAGCTGGATGGGTCTGTTGGCGGGCATGGCCTTGTTCATCGCCTTCTATGCCGGCGCCATCACCGTGTTCACGCACGAATTGAGCGGCTGGCAGGCCACGCCGTCTGTCACACAGCCTGCGCCGGCAGATCCCGTCGCCGCCACGCAGACCCTGCTGGATGCGGTGATCGCACGGCATCCGCAGGTGGCCGAATCCTTCCTGGTGCTGCTGCCCAGCGAGCACGGGCCGACTCCGCGGCTGTACTGGTATGGGCCGCAGGCCGAGGCCAGTGGCGGCATGCGGCAGTACCAACAGGCCGCCGATGGCCGCCTGCTGGAACTGCCGCAGCGCGTGGGCTTTGCCGACTTCCTCTACGACCTGCATTTCACCGCCGGCCTGCCGCGCGCGTTCGGCACCTATCTGTTCGGCGTGGTGAGCGTGCTGTACGGGTTGGCGCTGCTCAGTGGGGTGGTGTTGTACGCGCCGGTGTTCTTCAAGGACCTGTTCGCGCTGCGGCCGGGCCATAACCTCAAGCGGCTGTGGCAGGACGCCCACAACGTGGTCGGCATGTTGTCGCTGCCGTTCCATGTGCTCTTTGCCTGGTCCGGCGCGGTGTTGTGCCTCGGGGTGCTGCTGCTGGCGCCGTTCCAGTTTCTGGTGTTCGACGGCAAATTGATGAAGATCCTCGCAGCGGAGTTCGAACTCACCCCCCATGTGCAAGCGGCCAGGCGTGCGGCACCGGTGTTGCCGCTGGCGGTGCTACTGGACAAGGCGCGCGCGGCCAGCTCGGGCTTTGTACCGGAGAGCATCGGGTTTCACGATGCAGGCGATGCCAATGCACGCGCGGAAGTGTATGGCCATCACGATCAGCGCCGCCTCAACACGCTCGGTGGCGTGGCATTGGACGCGGCAACCGGCCAGGTCCTGCGCGTGCTCGAACCACGGACGATGTCGGCAGGCACGGCTGCCTTGCGCGGGCTGCAAGGGCTGCACTTCGGCAACTTCGGGCATGCGCCGGTGCAGTGGTTGTATTTCCTGCTCGGGTTGGGCGGTGCGTTCCTGTTCTACAGCGGCAACCTGTTGTGGATCGAGACACGCCGCAAGCGTCGGTTGGTGGATCAACCGCGGCGCACCCACGCGATGGCGCGCCTGACCATCGGCGTCTGCCTGGGCAGCGTCGCCGGCATCTCGGCCTTGTTCATCGCCGCACGCTTGCTTGCGCAAGGACAGGAGCGTTATGTCTATTACGCGGTCTTTGCGGCCGTGCTGGTGTGGGCGCTGGTCCGCCCTACCGCACGTGGTGCGTACGAGGTCTTGCTGGCCTGCGCTGGATTGACCGCGCTGATTCCGCTGGCCAGCTGTGTTTCGGCACGTGGCGTTGTACTGCCATGGCAGGACGCGACGGTGCTGGTCGTGGACCTGATCGCCTTGGTGTTGGCATGGGCGTACTGGCAACTGGCGCGTGCGAGCAGGCGGCGCGGGCTGCAGGGCGACCCCAACAGTGTCTGGGCGTGGAAGCGCGCGCAACGCGCTGAGTCGACGCACTGACGCGATTGATGCCTGGCACGCCACGGTGTGCCGGACAACACCTGCGGCGTCGCGCTTGGTCGCTGGCCATGCTGCTGGCCCAACAACCTGGCCCGTTGACGCAACGGCCTCACCCGGCAGTGCATCCTGATCGCCCGCCACCTTCACCCACACCCGATGACGGCTGCCGCCTTACGCATTGGCCTGATCTCCGACACGCATGGCCTGCTGCGGCCCGAGGCGGTGGCTGCATTGCAGGGCTGCGCGGCGATCATCCATGCCGGCGATGTGGGCAAGCCGGAGATCCTCACTGCGCTGCAGGCGCTGGCACCGCTGCATGCGATCGCCGGCAACATCGATAACACGCCGTGGGCAGCGCAGCTTCCGCAAACGCTGGATCTGCTGGTCGCGGGCGTGCGGATTCATGTGCTGCACGATCTGAAAGCGCTGGCGGCGGGTGTTGCTGCAGATGTGATCATCAGCGGGCATTCGCACAAGCCATCGATACACACGCGCGACGACGTGCTGTACATCAATCCGGGCAGCGCCGGCCCCCGTCGCTTCAGCCTGCCGATCAGCGTGGGCACGCTGTGGCTGGGCGGTGGCCCGCCGCGTGCGCAGCTGCAGCTGCTAGAAATACGCTGATGCAAGTTGGATCCGTGCAACGGAGATTTGCGCCGGGATCTAGAGCGGCTAGCAAAACGACTGCACCGCCGCTGCTCGGAAGCGGCATGTGCCACGCGTACACTGCAGTTCTGAGTGCGCGCCAGAACCCACCTCACCACCGCTTGCGATGTCGTGTCAGCTGCTCTTGGACAATGCCGAGCGATGAGGTGCATCGGCCCGACACACAGGCCACTTCAGCATGCCCTGAGCATGCGGTGCATGCGATGACCGCCAGCAGCGACCGCTGACAACCCGCGCTGACGTGCCTGCTTGTGCAAACCTGCACGCGAGCCGTTCGTTGCCTGCATGTGTAGGCCCCCGGCCCCTGCGCTGACCTTGTCTGCACGCAGGCGGGACCATCCTTGTGCATCGCGTCGTTGCAAGGATTTCTCATGAATACCCGTCGCCAGTTCCTCTCCGCCGCTGCTGTCGGCACCGCCGCATTGGCCGCCGCCCCGTTGTTGGCGCAAACCTCCGCACCCGGCAGCGTGATGCCCACGCGCGGCAAGGCCGCCGCATCCGCGTTGCCGACCAATCCCGCAAGCAAGGGCGCACGCTATCGGCCTTCAAGTCGACTGGGTTTTGGTGGCGTGGCAATCGGCAATGGCTTTGCGCCAACCAGCGATGCGCAAAGCGAAGCGACCCTGGCTGCGGCATGGGAGTCGGGCGTGCGTTACTTCGATACCTCGCCGTGGTACGGCCTGGGCCTGTCTGAGCGCCGTACCGGGCACCACCTGCACAATCACGCTGCAGACGACTATGTGCTGTCGACCAAGGTCGGGCGCCTGCTCACCGCCACCAGCAAACCGCCGAAGACGATGTGGCAGCAGCCGTCGCCCTTCGACTATCGCTACGACTACAGCGCCTCCGGGGTGCGTCGCTCGATCGAAGACAGCCTGCAACGGCTGGGCGTGTCGCAGATCGATATCGCCTACATCCACGACCTGTCGCCGGAGAACGAGAAAGACCTCGGCATGCCATGGGAACAGCGTTTTGCCGAAGCGGTGAAAGGCGCGATGCCCGAGCTGACCAAGATGCGCAAGGAGGGCCTGATCAAGGCCTGGGGCTTTGGCGTCAATCGCCCCGAGCCGGCCCTGCGTGCGATCGAGGAGGCCGACCCGGACATCTTCCTGCTGGCCTGCCAGTATTCGTTGCTCGACCACGCGCGCGCGTTGCACGACACCTTCCCGAAGATCGCAAAGCATGGCGCGTCGGTGGTGGTCGGCGCGCCGCTATTGGCGGGCTATCTGGCCGGGCGCGAGCGTTATCTCTACGACGGCACCGTACCGGAATGGGCGCCGGCCATGCGCCAGAAGGCGCTGGCCATCTGCGAGCGCCACGGCGTGGATCTGCGCACGGTGTCGCTGCAGTTTGCCGCTGCACCCAAGGTGGTGTCGGCGGTGATTCCGGGCGCGCGCACGGCCGAGCAGGCGCATGCGAATGCGGCCTCGATGCGGGTGGCGATTCCGGCAGCGGTGTGGGAAGAGCTCAAGCGCGACCAGGTGATCGAAGCGGACGCACCGGTGCCTGTTCTGGGCTGAGGCTCACGCGTGGTGAGGGTGCCATCGCAAACGCCTGCGCTTGCGATGCATCACGTCGCGCACCACGCACCACGTCACCCATCACGGAAACAGCAGCGGCCGCAACGCAGGCACCTGCCTGGCCAGTTCGTCGGCGACAATCGCCGCGAACAGATCGGCGCCGTCGGCACCCAGATGGGTGTAATCGAATGCCAGCTTGGCCTGGCCCATCGGCTCGGCGCTGGCGTTGTCCTGTGCACGCGCAGCGGCAACGGCAGGGATGGCTGGTGTCGATGTGGTTTGCGCCGGTGTCTTGCCGATGGTGGTACCTGATTGCGCGGCAAGCACCTGCTCCGGATCGGCCGGCCGCTGCGCCAGGCGCATTGCCAGCACCGGGCCCATGCCTTGCACCAGGGCGCGGCTGCGCGCATGCAGGTCGATCAACGGCACCTGCAGTTCCTGCGCGAGTTTGCGCGTGGCCTCGGCCCAGGGCGCCAGATCGTCCAGCAACTGGCCGCGCGCGAACTGCCGCCGCGTCAACGGTGTGACCAGTACTGGAATCGCACCGGCAGCACGCGCCTCGGCCACATAGCGGCGCAGGTTGGCGGGGAACTCGGTCGCCAGGTCGGTGGAGCGCCCAGGCTTGCCCGGTTGATCGTTGTGGCCGAACTGGATCAGCACGTACACCTGGCGATACCCGCCGCTGCGCAGCTCGTGCAGCGCGATCTCCCACGAACCTTCGGCACGGTAGTTGGACGTGCTGCGGCCGCCGCGCGCCAGATTGAGGCAGCTCAGAAACGAGGTCACATGCTGCGCGCAAAAGCTCGGCCCCCAGCCGCCCTGCACGGCGGTGGTGGAGTCGCCGACCAGGACGATCTTGCTGGCGGCAAGCGAAGCCGCAGCGGCCGGCGCGGCGGGCGCAGAGACGTTGGCGGTCGATGCCCCGGACCCGAGCGGCGTGTCGACCCGCGCGGCAGCGGCAGCATCGGCAAAGGGCAGGCAGGCAGCGGCCAGCGCTGTCAGCAGCATCGGTGCAACAACACAGTCCTTACGCATGCATCACCTCGAAAACGACTGAAACACTGCTGCGCGCTCGCCGGATGGGGGCGGCCAGCGCTGCGGAATTGGCGTGTCCTGCGCAGACCTCCCGGTCTGGGACGTTCGTACAGGTGTGGCGACCGCAGGCCACGTGCTGATCGCCCCGCCGCAACGAAAGCGCTCAGAACGTACCGCGTTGGACGAAGGGCGCCTGCTGGTAGAGCCGCCGTTCGCCGCCGCGCGGGTCGTTGGCCATCCGGCTCGGCACATCGAACAGCAACGTGTCGCGGTGCTGCAGCGAGTACTGGCGCCAGCGCGGCAGGCCGCGATGATTCGGGTCGCCATGGCGTGCGAAGGCGAGCAGCGCCTCGCTCATCTGCTCGGCCATGCGCTGCGCAGCGGCGCCGTCGCCGGTGCGCGAGCCGGGCTGCGCAATGGTGTCGAAGACCAGCGGGATATCCAGCGTGTGGAAGGCGCCGAACTTGCCGCCCTCCAGCGGCGAGCCCCAGTCCAGCTGACACACCCAGGTCGGTGCGCCCTGGCGTGCGCGCGCTTCGGCCTCCTCGACCGCACCGCGCCACGAGCGGCCCGCCGTGGTGGCGGCAAAGAACACGTCCGAAGGCGAGTAGTGCGGATACAGCCGGCGATATTCGGCAATCACCACCTGCGGCAGCAGGTCGACGTACTGCTGGCTTTCCAGCCTGGCCGGCAGCTCGTCCCAGCTCAATGTGAAGTTCTTCGCGTCGTTGCCGAGAAACGCGCGGGTCTCGTCGCGGGTGTTGCCGATCACCAGCGGAATCCTGGCCGATTGCAGTGGTGCGGTCGGCCAGAACGGATGCACCGGCACATTGCGTGCATCCAGTACCGGGCCGAAGTACAGCGCGCTGTTTTCCACCCGCGAGGGGTCGCGCAGCTGCGCGGCAGCCAGCAGCTGCGCAACCGGCAGCGTGCGGATGCGCGCAAGCGCGCCAGGCGCAAGTTTCAATGCATCCAGCAGCAACTGCGCACGCTGCGTGGCCGCACGCGGGCCGGCCACGGTGACCTGCTGCCCGCTCATGGTCCAGGCGCGGTGGAACAGGCCGCGTGCGGCCGGCATCGCCATCAGGGTGGCGATCTTGGCGCCGCCACCGGACTGGCCGAACACGGTGACATTGCCGGCGTCGCCGCCGAACTCGCCGGCGTGCTGGCGCACCCACTGCAGTGCCTGGATCAGGTCCAGCTGCCCGGCATTGCCGGAGTCGGCAAAGCCGGCATCGCCCAGCTGCGCCAGCGACAGGTAGCCAAACAGGTTGAGCCGGTGATTGACGGTGATCACCACCACATCGCCGCGTTTGCACAGGCGCACGCCGTCGTACAGCGGGTCGCTGCCGGAGCCGGTGGTGTAGCCGCCGCCGTGGATGTAGAACAGGATCGGGCGCTTGCCGCCATCGCGCAGGCCCGGCGTCCATACGTTGAGGAACAGGCAGTCCTCGCTGGTGGGCTCGCTGGCCTTGAGCTGCGGCGCCGCCGCAGCATAGGCGCTGGCCTCGCGCACGTGCTGCCACGGGCTTTCCGGCAGCGCTGCCTGGAAGCGCCGCGTGGCAGTGTCGCCGCCATAGGGGATGCCCTTGAACACGCAGATGCCCTGGTCGCGATAACCGCGCAAGGCGCCGCCACGCACGCGCGCCAGCGGCGCGCTGTCGTCGCGTGGCGGCGGGGGTGCGGCGGCGCCAGCAAAGCCGGGGAGTGCTGCCGCGGCAGTGACAAGCAGGCCGCCACGCAGCAGCGTACGTCGGCGCGCGTCGGGCGTGGACGGCGCTGTCATCGCGCCGTGTCCTGCGCCGGTCCCGATGCAGGTGCCGGCGGCTGCGCCTTGGCGACATGCGCGATCCAGGCCTGCGCCAGCTGCGGCCAGGCGGCCACGGTCAGGCCGCTGCCGCTGGCGGTGCCGAAGCCATGGCCGCCCTGCGGGAAGACGTGCAGCTCGCTCGGCACACCGGCGCGCAGCAGCGCGTCGTGCATCAGCAGGCTGTTGCGCACCGATACCACGGTGTCGTCCTGCGCATGCAGCAGAAAGCTGGGCGGGGTGCGTGCATCCACATGCAGTTGCGGCGAATACGCGCGCACCTGCGCATCGCTGGGACTGCTGCCGAGCAGGCGCTCGCGCGAGCCGGGGTGCGCGTTGGCGCTGTCCATGTCGATGACCGGGTAGATCAGCAGCGCAAAATCCGGCCGCGCGCTCAGTGCATCGGCCGCATCCACCTTGGGGTAGACCTGCGCGGCGTAGCGGGTGCCCAGGCTGGCGGCGACATGGCCGCCGGCCGAGAAGCCCATCACCCCGACCCGCTGGCGGTCGATGCCGTAGCGGGCGGCGTTGGCGCGGATCAGCCGCAGCGCGCGCTGTGCATCGGCCAGCGGCACGTCGGCGCCGTTCGGATGCCCTTCGTCAGGCAAGCGGTAGCGCAGCACGAACAGGGTGATGCCGGCCTGGTCGACGAAGCTCGGCACCAATGCGCTGCCCTCGTTGTCGAGCACGATGCGCTGGTAGCCGCCGCCGGGAGTGACCAACAGCGCGGTGCCGTTCGGCCGCCTGGGCCGGTAGACCACCAGGTAAGGCGTGCTGATCTGCTGGATGTAGCGATCGGGCAGGGCAGGGTCGCTGCTGCGTTGGACGATGCGCTGTGGCTCTTTGAGCGCCTTGTCTCCCGGTGCAACTCCCTTGGGCCACAGCGGGATCCGGCTGGCCTGCTCGGCAGCGGTATCGGCGCCGGGCACTTCGGCGGCCAGTGCCGGCCCGGCCAGCAGCGATCCCATCACCACCACCGTCATGCACCGGCGCATGACCTTCGAGAACGCGGCAAGAGCGCGCATCTGGCTTGTCTGTTCCATCCACCCCTCCCAGGGTTGCTGCGTTGTTGCGGCCGGTTTTGCCGCACTGCACATTGCCAATGACACCGGTTTACCATATACAGCACACCGTGCCGCTGTCGATTGGCAGTGCAACAAAAACACCTATCAGGGAGACACCCTTGAGCAACGACGCCGCCACCCCACCATCCGCCACATCCTCGCTGTCGCAGATCGCCCAGCGCTTTGTGGAGGCACGCCGTGCAGGGGCATCGCTGCCGGACTTTCCAGGGCAGATCCCCGACGATCTGCTCACCGCCTACCAGGTCCAGGATATCGCCATCAGCCAGTGGGATGACCAGGTGGTCGGCTGGAAGGTGGGCTATATCGCCGCCGAGCGCCGCGATGCATCGGGCGACGAGCGCCTGCTGGGCCCGATCTTCTCGCACAAGCTCTGGAATGCTACCGGTGGAACAACCAAATTCCCGATCTACGAAGGCGGCTTCGGTGCGGTCGAGGCCGAGTACGTGCTGCGCCTGGACGCCGACGCGCCGGCCGAGCAGACCCACTTCACCCCGGAGCAGGCGGCGCAGCTGCCGGCCACGCTGTTCATCGGCGTGGAAATCGCCAGCAGTCCGCTGGCGACCATCAACACGCTGGGCCCGCGCGTGGTGATCTCCGACTTCGGCAACAACAATGGCCTGATCCTGGGCCCGGAAGTGAGCGATTGGCTGGCGCGCGACGAAGCCGCGCTGACCGCCGAAACCCTGATCGACGACCAGCTCGTCGGCACCGGCGGGGCCACCACGCTGCCGGGCGGATTGCGCGCCGCCTACGCATTTGCGCTCAGTCGTTCGGCCCGGCGCGGGCGTCCGCTCAAGCGCGGTGATCTCATCGCCACGGGCAATGCCACCGGTATCCATGACATCGAAGTGGGACAGCATGCGCTGATTCGCTTCGCCGGCATCGGCGACATTTCCTGTACGGCTGTGTCCGCCAAGTAACGCCGGACCCAGTGACCAGACGCTTGGGAGGGCGCCAATGATCACACGCAGACATTTCCTCGGTGCCGGGCTCGGTGCCGCCGCGGCCGCCCCCTGGCTGGGCGCGGGTGCCACCACGCCGATCCCCGGCGGGCAGCTGCTGACCGCCACCGACGTGCATGTCGGCGACTACCCCACCGTGGAGGCGGTGCGGTGGTTCGGCAAGCAGCTGGAGCAACGCAGCAACGGCCGGCTCAAGCTGCGCCAGTACCACTCCGGCCAGCTGGGCCGCGAGTCCGAGGCGATCGACATGGCGCGCTTCGGCGCCATCGACATCACCCGGGTGTACTCGGGCGCGTTGAACAACACCTTTCCGCTGACCCAGGCGCTGTGCCTGCCGTACGTGTTCGACTCGGTGCCGCATCTGCGCCGCGCCATCGACGGCCATGTCGGCGACAGCGTGTTGCGCAGCTTCGAGCAGCGCGACCTGGTGGGCCTGGCGATCTACGACTCCGGCGCGCGTTGCTTCTACAACACCAAGCACCCGCTGCACCGCCCGGAGGATCTCAAGGGCCTGAAACTGCGCGTGGCCTCGTCGGACATCTTCCTCAAGCTGATGCGCATGCTGGGTGCCAATCCCACCCCGATGTCGCTGGGCGAGACGTTCTCGGCGATGGAAACGCACATGATCGACGGTGCGGAAAACAACATGCGCAGCTTCCAGTCCAGCCGGCACTTTGAAGCCGCGCATTACTGGTCGCAGAGCGAGCATTCCTATGCGCCGGACATCCTGGTGATGTCGCGGCGAAGTTTCGAATCGCTGCGCCCGAACGATCGCGCCCTGGTGGTGGAACTGGCACGCGCCTCGGTACCGGTGATGCGCCAGCTGTGGGACGCGTCGGAAACCGTCGCGCGCAAGCAGGTGATCGATTACGGCGTGCAGCTCAATCAGGTCGACATGCCGGCGTTCCGCGCCGCCGCCGCGCCGCTGCTGGCCGAGT
The DNA here is from genome assembly GCF_014199025.1 of Xanthomonas sp. CFBP 8152. NCBI lineage: Bacteria > Pseudomonadati > Pseudomonadota > Gammaproteobacteria > Lysobacterales > Lysobacteraceae > Xanthomonas > Xanthomonas sp. CFBP 8152. Next base: position 77,224 of record NZ_JACHNO010000004.1, on the reverse strand, counting down.
ACCGCAAGCAGCCGGAGATCGAAGCGCTGTACCGCCGCATCCGCGACTTTGCATAGAGGTGACCCGATGACCGAACCCGAGACCGTCGCCGTCCCGGTCGCGCCGTTGCAGCGCGCGCTGGACCGCGTTTCCGATACCGCCGTTGGCGTGGCGTCCATCGCGCTGCTGGGCCTGGTGGTCGTGCAGGGCTGGCAGGTGTTCACCCGCTACGTGCTCAACGACTCGCCCAGCTGGACCGAGCCGGTGACGCTGCTGTTGCTCAGCACCGCGCTGAGCCTGGGCGCGGCTGCCGGCGTGCATACCAACCGCCACTTCGGCTTCTACCTGCTGGGCGAACACGTGCCGCCGCTGGTGCGCAGGGTGTTCGACCTGATCCGCCCGTTGATGATCATGTCCATCGGTGCGGTGCTGGCGTGGTGGAGCGCGGCGCTGCTGCTCGATGGCCTGGATATCAAGATGGCCGGCGCGCAGATGCCGCAAAGCATCAACTACCTGCCGCTGTCGATCGGCGGTGCGCTGATGGTGATCTTTGCCTTGTACAAGCTGTGGCGTGTGCTGCGCCCGATCCAGGCCGGAGGAGTGCGCTGATGGGCATCGCGATGTTGCTGGGAACCTTCGTGGTGCTGCTGCTGATCGGCGTGCCGGTGGCGTATGCGCTGGGCGCGGCCGCACTGGCCACGCTGCTGTATCTGGACCTGCCCACGGTGGTGCTGGTGCAGCAGATTTCCGCCGGCAGCGGCTCGGCCTCGCTGATCGCCATCCCGCTGTTCATCTTCGCCGGCGAGTTGATGCTGCGCGGCGGTATCTCCGAACGCCTGATCGCGCTGGCCTCCTCGCTGGTGGGGCGCGTGCGTGGCGGCCTGGGCCAGGTCAGCGTGCTGTCGTCGCTGTTCTTCGGCGGCGTGTCCGGCTCGGCGATCGCCGACGTCTCGGCGGTCGGCGGCACCATGATCCCGCAGATGATCAAGCGCGGTTACGACCGCGACTACGCGGTCAATGTGAGCATGACCGCCGCGCTGGTGGCGTTGTTGGTGCCGCCCTCGCACAACCTGATCCTGTTCTCGGCCGCGGCCGGTGGCGGGCTGTCGATCGCCGATCTGTTCGCGGCCGGCATCTTCCCGGCGCTGTTGATGACCGCGGCGATGATGGTCACCGGCTATGCGGTGGCGCGCCACCGCGGCTACGGCACCGAGCCGTTCCCCGGCTGGCGCGCAGTGGCGCTGCGCCTGATCGGCGCGTTGCCGGGCCTGGGGCTGGTGGCGTTGATCTTCATCGGTATCCGTGCCGGCATCTTCACCGCGGTGGAGAGCGCGGCGATCGCGGTGGTGTACGCCTTGATCGTCACCGCGCTGCTGTATCGGCAGCTGCGCTGGGCCGAGTTCTTCGCCGCGGTGACGCATGCGGCGCGCACCACCGGCGTGATCCTGTTCGTGATCGCCACCGCGGCGGTGTTCGGCTGGTTGCTGGCCTATCTGCAGGTGCCGGCGGCGGCGGTGAAGTTCCTGCAGGCCATCGCCGACAGCAAGAACACGGTGCTGTTGATGATCGTGGTGATGCTGTTGCTGTTGGGCATGTTCATGGACCTGGCGCCGAAGATCCTGATCTGCACGCCGATCTTCCTGCCGGTGGTCAAGGCCTACGGCATCGACCCGATCCATTTCGGTCTGGTGATGGTGTTGGCCGGCGGCATCGGCCTGATCACCCCGCCGATCGGCTCGGTGCTGTTCATCGGCACCTCGATCGGGCAGATCACCATCGCCCAGAGCATGCGCACCATCTGGCCGTTCTGGCTGGCGGCCCTGTGCGTGCTGCTGATCGTGGCGTTCTTCCCCGAACTGTCGCTGTGGTTGCCACGCGCGCTGCGCGCGTAAGTGCCCGCGATCCCGACTGCGTCCGTCGGGCGGGCGTCGTCGGTGCGTGGCAGCGGCCTGCACGGCGCGTGCAATGCGATGTCCGCGCGCCGCGCCTCGCCCGACAAACGCCGGCCGACGTTACCGGCGCGCTGCGCAGCGTGGCTGCTGGAAGGTAGTTCCGCCCTCATCCAGGCGGCCGACGCTCCAGGCGCTGGCCGTCGTATCGCCCCGCCGAGCGGGGACTAGGAGCAAGCATGCGTGTGCGTATCGCTTCAACCCGTTTGCGTTGGCTGCTGGCCGGCGGCCTGCTGCTGTGTGCCGGGCTCGCTGCCGCGGCCGACTGGAAGCGCGGCATCGAACACCAGCGCATCGCCGACCAGGGCGACGGCACCTTCCTCAACCCGGTGCTGGCCGGCGATCACCCCGACCCGTCGGTGCTCAAGGACGGGCAGGACTACTACCTCACGCTGTCCTCGTTCGATGCCTATCCGGGCCTGCCGATCTGGCATTCGCGCGATCTGGTCAACTGGCGGCCGCTGGGCCATGCCATCACCCAGAACGTTGGCGCGATCTGGGCGCCGGACCTGATCAAGCACGGCAAGCGCTACTACATCTACTTCCCGGCGCGCCGCGGCGACCAGGGCGAGCGCAGCAACTTCGTGGTCTGGGCCGACGACATCACCGGCCCGTGGAGCGCGCCGATCGACATCGGCCTGGGCAAGTACATCGACCCCGGCCATGCGGTGGGCGAGGACGGCAAGCGCTACCTGTTCCTGAGCGGCGGCGATTACGTGCAGCTCTCCGACGACGGCCTCAAGGTGGTCGGCACCCCCAAACACGTCTACGACGGCTGGAAATACCCGGAAAGCTGGGACGTGGAAGGCTACGCGCAGGAAGGCCCCAAGATCACCCGCCACAACGGCTGGTACTACATGACCACCGCTGTCGGCGGCACCGCCGGCCCGCCGACCGGGCACATGGTGATCACCGCGCGTTCGCGCTCGATCCACGGCCCCTGGCAGAACGCGCCCAACAACCCGATCACCCGCACCAAGAGCGCCGACGAGCCGTGGTGGTCGCGCGGCCACGCCACCCTGGTGGAAGGCACCGACCAACGCTGGTGGATGCTCTATCACGGCTACGAGCACGGCTACTGGACGCTGGGCCGGCAGGCCTTGCTGGACCCGATCGAATGGACCCCGGACGGCTGGTTCGTCGCCAAGGGCGGCGACCTGGGCACGCCGCTGAAAAAGCCCAGCGGGCAGGCCTTGCCGCACGGGCTGGCGTTGTCGGACGACTTCCGCGCCAGCACGCTGGGCCCGCAATGGGCGTTCTTCAACCCCGCCGCCGACGAGGCCAAGCGCCTGCAGGTCGGCGATGGCGTACTGCGCCTGCAGGGCAAGGGCAGCGCGCCGCGCGATGCCTCGCCACTGACGGTGATCGCGCCCGACCAGGCCTACCAGTTCGAGGTGCAGATGACCGTCGCGCCGGGCGGGCAGGGCGGGGCGCTGCTGTTCTACAGCGACAAGCTCTACGCCGGCGTGGGCAGCAATGGCGAGAACTTCGTCATGCACCGCTACGGCGAGGAACGCCCGGCCAGGCTGGCGCCCAGTGCCAAGGGCGGTGCGCTGTGGCTGCGCGTCACCAACAACCGCCATATCGTCACCATCCACAGCAGCACCGACGGCACCACCTGGACCAAGTACCCGGTGCAGATGGAAGTGTCCGGCTATCACCACAACGTGGCCGGCAAGTTCCTGGCACTGAAACCGGCGCTGTATGCCGCCGGACAGGGCCAGGTGGAGTTCCGCAACTTCCGCTACCGCGCCCTGGACTGACCGTTCCGCACTGCCAGGCAGGCTGCGGCACACCCGGCCGCAGCCTGCCTCGATGCTGCGGATGCGGGACATCGGCAGGCCTGCGAAGGCTTGCCGGCCCGCTGGCCGGTAGAATCCATTCAACTCGAACGGTTGACCGCTATGCCCGCCCGCAAGATGCCCGAAGAGGGAATGCCTGGCCTGCCGAAGGGCAAGGTAGCCACGATCAACGACATCGCCCGGATGTCCGGAGTCTCCAAGAAGACCGTCTCGCGGATCATCAACAACTCGCCGCTGGTGCGGCAGGACACCCGCGAGAAGGTCGAGGCGCTGATGCGCGAGGTCGGCTACGCCCCTGACCCGCTCGCGCGCGGGCTGGCGTTCCGGCGCTCGTTCCTGATCGGCATGGTCTACGACAACCCCACCGCGCAATACATCGTGGACATGCAGTACGGCGCGCTGGACGCGCTGCGCGGCTCCAGCTTCGAACTGGTGGTACACCCCTGCGACAGCCGCAGCCCCGGCTACATCGAAGGCGTGCGCCGCTTCGCCCAGGCGCAGAAGCTGCACGGGGTGATCCTGGTCCCACGCGCCTCCGAAGACCAGGCGCTGGCCGACATGCTGGCCGAGATCGGCTGCCGCTACACCCGCATCGCCTCGGTCGCGCTGGACACCACCTCGCAGACGGTGATCACCCACGACCGCGACGGCGCCGCCGAGGCCGCCGACTACCTGCTCTCGCTCGGCCACCGCGACATCGCCCTGGTCACCGGCCCCAGCGCCTACCGTTCCTCGATCGAGCGCACCTCCGGCTTTGCCGACGCGCTGACCCGGCGCGGCATCGAACTGCCGCCCGAGCGCATCGTCGAAGCCGGCTACACCTTCGAATCGGGCGTGGCCGCGGCCGAAAAACTGCTGCTGGGCAAGAAACGCCCCACCGCCATCTTCACCGGTAACGACGAAATGGCGGCCGGTATCTACAAGGTCGCGCTACGCGCCGGCATCAACATCCCGCGCCAGCTGTCGGTGATCGGCTACGACGACAGCTCGCTGGCCTCCCGCCTGTGGCCGCCGCTGACCTCGGTGCGCCGCCACACCCGCGACACCGGCCGCACCGCCGCGGCGATGCTGATCCAGCCCGATAACGCCCCGCAACTACCCACCGCCAGCGTGCGCCCGCACCTGATCGTGCGCGACTCCTGCCAACCGCCGGAAGATTGAGCGAGGTCGAAGCCCGGGCAAGGGGATGCCAGGCAAGGCGCTGGCGAGTCGCTTGTGACGGCGCGTGGCGACGCGTTGATCATGGCAGGCAGTGGCAATCGCCTGAGGCGCACCCTCATCCGGCGCTACGCGCCACCTTCTCCCGACGGGAGAAAGAATTCCCAAGCCGCCACGCGGCTATCGTGCACTGCGCAATGACACCGGTTAACCAGAGCCGGTAGAATGGCTCGGTGCAAGCCATTCCCCCCGCGCTTGGCACCGGAGATCGCGCATGTCCCTGTACTGCAAGACCCACTACGCCACCCATCCCGACGCCATCAAGGGCGCCAGCAACGACGACCTGCGCGAGCTCTATCTGCTCGATGGCCTATTCGTCGACGATGCGGTCACGCTCAAGTACACCCACTACGAGCGCTTCGTGCTCGGTGGCGCAGCACCGCTCGGCACCACGCTGGAACTGCCCAGGCAGACCGAACCCGCGTCTGCCGCCGGCCATCCGTTCCTGGAGCGCCGCGAGCTGGGCATCCTCAATGTCGGCGCCGGGACCGGCAGCGTGACCGTGGACGGCACCGTCTACACGCTCGGACCGAAGGACGGCCTGTACGTGGCGATGGGCAGTACCGAAGTCAGCTTCGCCTCGGACGATGCCGCCAACCCGGCCAGGTTCTATCTGGCGTCGACACCGGCGCATGCGCGCTTCGAGACCAAGCAACTGTCGATCAAGGACGCCGTGGCGCTGGAGCGCGGCGCGCTGGAAACCAGCAACGAGCGCACCATCTACCAGTACATTGTGCCGACCACCTGCCAGTCCTCGCAGCTGTTGCTGGGCCTGACCGTGCTCAAGCCGGGCAGCGTCTGGAACACCATGCCGCCGCATCTGCACGACCGCCGCAGCGAGGTGTATTTCTACTTCGATCTCGGCGCCAACGACCGCGTCTATCACTTCATGGGCGAGCCGGACGCGCAGCGCCACATCGTGATCCAGAACAACGAAGCGGTGGTGTCGCCGCCGTGGTCCATCCACATGGGCGCCGGCACCAGCAATTACGCCTTCATCTGGGCGATGGGCGGCGAAAACCTGGATTACACCGACATGCACGTGCTGGACATCTGCCAGCTCAAGTAACCCCATGCGTGCCGGGCAGCACCGCACTCACCGCGTCGATGCGACAGCCCGATCAACGCGCCAGATCCACCCCATGCCAGCGGCCGCGCATCGCGCGGACGCACGCACTCATCCAACGTGGCACATCCAGCAGGAGCGATAAGGTAATGAGCAATCCGTTCAGTCTCGAAGGCAAGGTCGCACTGGTCACCGGTGCCAACACGGGCCTGGGCCAGGGCATCGCGCTGGCACTGGCGCAGGCCGGCGCCGACATCGCCGCCGCCGGCATCCAGGCGCCGACCGAGACCGAAGAACTGGTCAAGGGCCTGGGCCGCCGCTTCATCGCCATCCAGGCCAACCTGATCAGCGTCGAACCGGTCGAGCGCATCCTCAAGGAAACGCTGGACGGCCTGGGTCGCCTGGACATCCTGGTCAACAACGCCGGCCTGATCCGCCGCACCGACGCGGTGGATTTCAGCGAGCAGGATTGGGACGACGTGATGAACGTCAATCTGAAATCGGCCTTCTTCATGGCGCAGGCCGCCGGCCGCCATTTCATCGCCCAGGGCAGCGGCAAGATCATCAACATCGCCTCGATGCTGTCGTTCCAGGGCGGCATCCGCGTGCCGTCCTACACCGCCAGCAAGTCCGGCATCGCCGGCATCACCCGCCTGCTGGCCAACGAATGGGCCAGCAAGGGCGTGACCACCAATGCCATCGCGCCCGGCTACATGGCCACCGACAACACCGCCCAGCTGCGTGCCGACCAGGACCGCAACAAGGCCATCCTGGACCGCATCCCGGCCGCGCGCTGGGGCGTGCCGGCCGACCTGGGCGGCACCGCGGTGTTCCTGGCCAGCAGCGCCTCGGATTACGTCAACGGCGCCATCATCCCGGTCGACGGCGGCTGGCTGGCACGCTGAGTCAAACCCACGCGGTGCCTTCTCCCTCCGGGAGAAGGTGCCCGAAGGGCCGATGAGGGCCGGCGAGCACGCGCATCAGGCAAACGTGCGCTGCATACCCGGCAACGTTTCTACAGAGCCTTGATCCCTCACGGATAAGGCACCTGAAAAGCGAATCAAGACAGCACCCAGACGCGCGCAGTCACCACATTCCACATTCAAAACAACGTCCCCAAACCAATCGGAGCATCCCCATGAAAATCGCACTCATGAATGAGTTCAGTCAGGCCGGCAAGAACCCGGTGATCCTGCAGCAGCTCAACGACGTCGCCGGCGAGCAGGGCCACAGCGTCTTCAACGTCGGCATGGACGGCGACAACGACCACCGCCTGACCTACATCCACCTGGGCATCGTCGCCAGCCTGCTGCTGAACTCCAAGGCCGTGGACTTCGTCGTCGCCGGCTGCGGCACCGGCCAGGGCGCGATGATGTCGCTCAATGCGCATCCGGGCGTGTTCTGCGGCTATTGCATCGAGCCGACCGACGCCTACCTGTTCGCCCAGGTCAACAACGGCAACGCGCTGTCGCTGGCGTTCGCCAAGGGCTACGGCTGGGGCGCGGAAATCAACGTGCGCTACATCTTCGAAAAGGCCTTCAGCGGCGAGCGTGGCATGGGCTACCCGGCCGAGCGTCGCGAATCGCAGGCCGCCAACGCCGGCATCCTGACCCAGCTCAAGCAGGCCACCGCCAAGTCCTACCTGGAAGGCCTGCGCGCCATCGACCCGGAGCTGATCAAGCAGGCCGTGGGCGGCGAGCGTTTCCAGCAGTGCTTCTTCGACAATGCCCAGGACGCCGAGATCCGCGCCTTCGTCGCCGGCGTGCTGGGCAAGCCCGAAGCCGCCGCAGCAGCGGCGTAATTAGCCACTGCGTTTTAGCCCCTCTCCCGCCGGGAGAGGGGTTGGGGTGAGGGTAAGGCGGAAGACAGCTGGCCTGAACGGGGAGGCTTGAAAGGCTTGAGACGACAGTACGGCCGTCCAACATTTTCTATGCCGCCGTACCCTCATCCGCCCTTCGGGCACCTTCTCCCGATGGGAGAAGGAAACAGCGTCGCGCACTCAGCATTTTTCCCGGAGCCCACCATGCGTCTGCTGCTGTTCGCATTGCTGCTGCTCTGCGCAAACAGCGCCCGCGCCGCATCCCACCACATCTTCATCGCCGGCGATTCCACCGCCGCCGAGTATGGCCCGGAGCGCGCCCCGCAGGCCGGCTGGGGCCAGGTGCTGCAGGAGTGGTTCGACCCGGCGCAATGGCAGGTGCGCAATCACGCCAAGGGCGGCCGCAGCACCCGCAGCTTCATCGCCGAAGGGCGCCTGGACGCCATCGCCGGCGAACTGCAACGCGGCGACATCCTGCTGATCCAGTTCGGCCACAACGACGCCAAACACGAAGATCCCAGCCGCTACACCGATGCGCAAGGCGACTATCAGCAGTTCCTGCGCCGCTATATCGCCACCGCGCGCGGCAAGGGCGCCACGCCGATCCTGATCACGCCTGCTGCACGTCTGCTCTACGACTTCGGTGCGCTGCTCGACACCCACGGCCGCTACACCCTGGCCATGCAGCAACTCGCCACGCAGGAACACGTTGGCCTGATCGATCTCAATGCCAGTTCCAGCGACTGGATCCGTGCCCTCGGCGAACAGGCGGCCAGGCCGTATTTCCTGTTCGTCCCCGAGCAAGGCAAGGCCGACGGCACCCACTTCAGCCGCGCCGGCGCCTCCGCCGTGGCGTGCCTGGTCGTGCATGGCTGGGTGCAGCTGCAACCCGATCTCACGCCACAGCTGCGCCGCGATGCCGATTGCGGCGCAGCCGCCGACACCGCCGCCCAACGCGCGGCGCAGGCGCATCCCTCGCTGGTGGTGCACGAACGCGATCTCGCACGCCCGCAACCCGGCCCACACGGCGGTGCCGGGCCGACCACGGCGTATCCGTTCTTCGCCGACGCACCGCAGCTGCCGTTCGTGCTGCGCAAACGTGTGCTGCACAAAGGCGCCGGCATCGGCCTGCATCTGCACGACAAGGACGAGATCTATTACATCGTCAGCGGGCGTGGGCTGTACGCGCTGGATGGCAAGCACTACCAGGTCGATGCAGGCGATGCGCTGCTGACGCGCCCAGGCAGCACCCATGCCCTGCAGCAGACCGGCGAGGAACCACTCGTGCTGCTGTTGGCCTATCTTCTCGAACCGGCAGGGTGAGCCGTCGGCCTGGTGCATCGCACGTGCCGGCAGCGTAGATGCGCTGCCCAGCCTGACTTCTTGCCGGCCCAACACCGTGACCCGGTGTCACTCGCTCCAGGCCGGCAGCCATTGCGGTGTGTTGCGCGGCATGACCATCGGCATGATCGGCCATCCCAAGCCGCACGACGCGCACGAAGATGTTCGGGTCGCTGCTGCGTGTGCTCGTCACGATGGCGCACTGCCGCTGTCGCGCGCAACGCGTGGGCAAGCAGGCTCATGCAGGTGCCCCATTAGCCCCCCGGGTTGCGGCTGCGCGAAAGGTATACAGTGGTCCGACACTCACGCAGGCGCGCGCTTAGGCATGGATCATCCTGCACTAGCCGCAGCCGTAGCGATTCTCGAACGACAGGTCGTTGCGGGTGCTGAAGCATCGACGATCGCGTCCACCGTCGTGGCGATGTTGCAGCAAATCGAAACGGTGCTGACTCCCATCCTTGGACCGCGCGGTGTCGCAGCGTTGTTCAAGCGTGCGCTATTTCTGACCAAGGACGACTTTCCCTGGTTGGACGCGGCCTTCGTTGCGGTCGAGGCGTCCGATGACCGCAACGTTGTCGAGACCGTCGGCGGTGTGCTGAGTCAACAGGGTACGGAGATGGCCGCTGCCGGCGGCGCTGCCTTCGTGCACACCTTCCATGCGGTGCTGGTCAGCATGATCGGCCCCTCCCTGACCGAGCGGTTGTTGCGCTCGGTCTGGATCACTTTTTCCAGCGGACTTTCCGCGCAGGACATTCCATGAGCAGCAAAGTCGCCATCCACTGCCTGCAGACCGGCGTACCCGGGCTCGACGAGGTGCTGGGTGGAGGATTGCCCGAGTTTTCGTTCAATCTCATCGCCGGCCCACCCGGGTGTGGCAAGACCACGCTGGCGCATCAGCTGATGTTTGCACTGGCAACGCCCGAGCGTCCTGCACTGTATTTCACCGTGCTGGGCGAGCCGCCCTTGAAGATGCTGCGCTACCAGCAGCAGTTCGACTTCTTCGATGCCGAGGCGATCAACAGCGCGATCCATTTCATCAATCTGTCCGAAGAAACCCTGGCCGGCGATCTGGACCAGGTGCTGCTGCGCATCGTCGCCGAGGTGCAGGCGCATCGGCCGGCGATGGTGTTCGTGGATTCGTTCCGTTCGGTGGTGCTGGCCAGCAATGCCGACGGCAACGTGCACAACAACCTGCAGCGTTTCGTGCAGCAGCTGGGCATGCTGATGACCAGCTGGCAATCCACCACCTTCCTGATCGGCGAGTACTTCGTGGAGACCGATGCCAACCCGGTGTTCACGGTGGCCGACGGGCTGATCTGGCTGCGCCAGAGCGTGCAGCGCAATTCGATGGTGCGCAAGCTGGAGGTCATGAAGATGCGCGGCAGGCCGTCCCTGCCGGGCTTGCACAGCTTCCGCATCGACAGCGCGGGCCTGCGCGTGTTCGCACCCATCCCCAGCGTGGGCGGCCGCCAGGACGCGTTGCCGGCGCACGTGGCACCACGTCTGGGCATGGGGATCGACGGGCTCGATGCCATGCTCGGCGGCGGATTGCCGCAGGGCTATTCGCTGCTGGTGGCCGGGCCGTCCGGGTCGGGCAAGAGCCTGCTGGCAGCGGCCTTCCTGATCGAAGGCGTGCGCAATGGCGAAACCGGGGTGCTGGCGCGCTTCGAGCAGCACGGCCCGCGTTCGCGCATGCCGGCGCTGTCGGCGGTGATCGCCAGCGGTCAGGTGGGGGTGGTGGACAGCCGCGCGCCGGACCTGTCGATCGACGAGACCCTGGCGCTGCTGCTGCAGGAGATCGCGCGACTCGGCGCCACGCGCGTGGTGATCGATTCGCTGTCCGCATTCGAGCTGGCGCTGGCGCCCACCTTCCGCGAGGACTTCCGCGAATCGCTGTCGCGCCTGGTGGTGGCCTTGGCCGGCACCGGCGTGACCGTATTGATGACCTCCGAACTGGAGGACCGTTACACCGATCTGCGCTTCAGCCCCTACGGGACGGCGTTCATGACCGACGCCATCATCGTGCAACGCTACGTCGAAGTGGACAGCCGGCTAAGGCGCATCCTGGCGGTGGTCAAGGTGCGGGCCAGCGCGCATTCGGACGAGCTGCGCGAATTCCATATCGATCAGGCCGGTCTGCATCTGGGTGCGCCGCTGCAGCAGCAGGAAGGCCTGCTCAGCGGCAGATCCACACGCAAGCCGGCTGCCGCCGACGGCAGATGAGCGTGGAGCCGCCGCCCCGCAACGCCGACACGGACCTCGCCAGGCGCGAGCTGTCGGAGCTGCGGCGGCAGACACGCAGCGTCAGGCTGCAACTGCGGCATCTGCATCGGGACCTGACGCATCTGAAGAGGCAACTGCCGTCTGCGCTGCAACTCGATCTGCAGGCCGCCAACGAGCAGTTGGTGCTGTCCTCGTTGCAGGCACACAGCAAGCTGGACGATCACGTGCGCGCATTGCGTGAAGCGGCGCACAATGCCAACCGGGATCCGTTGACCCAGTTGCCGAACCGCGCGCTGCTCTTCGAGCGGCTGGAACAGTCCATCGTCGCCGCGCAGCACCAGGGCACGCGTATCGCCCTGCTGTTTGTGGATCTGAACGATTTCAAGCGCATCAACGATCTGTTCGGGCACAGCACCGGCGACGAATTCCTGCGTCTGGCCGCGCAACGGCTCACTGCTGCGGCGGCGCCCTCGGGCATCGTGGCGCGCTATGGCGGCGACGAATTCGTGGTGTTGCTGGACGGCGTCGACAGCCACGCGGCGGCCGCCGCGATCACCAGCCAGCTGGTGCAAAGCCTGGATACGCCCTGCTTGGTCGGCAAGCACGAACTGCACCTGGGCGCGAGCATCGGCATCAGCATGTATCCGGACGATGGCGAGACCGGGATGACACTGCTGCAGCATGCCGACGATGCGATGTACTGCGCCAAGCGCAATGTCGCGGCGCGTTTCATGTTCTACCGCGATTGCATCGCCGTGGACCTGGCGCACGCCGATCCGGCGCCGGCCGCTGCAGATCCGCCGCTGTTGCCGGACGATCCGCACGACGCGCTGCGTCAGGCCAACAGCGCCTTGATCCTGGCCGCGCTGCGTGCGCAGCAGCTGCATGCGGCCGCCAAGCAAGGGATGCAACGACAGAACGAGATGCTCGCCTTCGTCGCGCATGAATTGCGCAATCCGCTGACCCCGATCCTGGTCGCCAGTTCGATGCTCAACAGCTTGCCATGCGCGGAGTTGCCGCGGATGCGGCACATCATCGAGCACGAGGTGCAGCATATGACACGCCTGATCGGCGATCTGCTCGATCTGTCGCGCGTGCGCACCGGGAAACTGCGCATCCTCAAGCAATCCATCGATCTGCATGCGGTTGTCGAAGAGGCAGCGGCAGCGTGTCTGCCGCTGCTCACCGCACGTGAGCAGGCGTTCGCGTTGCGTTTGCCGCCGCAGCCGACGCTGTTGCATGGCGACGCTGTCCGCCTGTCGCAAGTGGTGCGCAACCTGCTGGACAACGCATCCAAGTACACCCCTGAAGGCGGCAGCATCGCCCTGCAGCTGAACCTGCACGGACGCCGCGCCATCATCGTGGTCAGCGACAACGGCATCGGCATCGGCAACGAGGCGCTGCAGCGCATCTTCGAGCCGTTCATGCAGGACAGTCATGCGATCGGATTCAACGGTGCAGGCCTGGGAATCGGCTTGGCGGTGGTCCGGCAGATCGTCCAGGCGCACGGCGGCAGCGTCATCGCCAGCAGTGCCGGGATCGGCAGGGGCTGCACCTTTACGCTGTCCCTGCCATTGGGCCGGCGTGGGCGCAGCCCACCATTGCCGCGCAGCCAGTGAATCTGCCCGGGTACGCGGCGGCGTCTGCAAGCTGAGGGCGGAGGCATACGCCTGGCAACACCTGCAGCGTCACTGCACAACGCCCGCGCCCTGTCCGGCAGCGGGCGCCCGCCTCCTTACGCCTTGTCGATCCCGTAGTGATGCAGCCCCAGCCGGGCCAGTTCGCCGGAGCGGCGGTAGTAGACCTCTTCCCAACCCTCCACGCGCTGGCGGTCGGTCTCGCTCATCGCATCGAGGATGTCTTCGATGCTGAGCAGGTTGGGATCTTCTTCCAGGCGTTCGAACACCGCGCCCAGGCCTTCGATCGCCTGGCGCGCCTGCGCCGCACCCATCGCGCCCAGTCCCTGCACTGCGTCACGCCGGGTGGCGGCATCCCAGCGGTCGAAATAGCGTGCATAGCCGCTCTCGCTCATGTCCGCATCCAGCCGCGCCAATGCCACGAGCTCGCGCTCGCCCGGCGACAAGGCATCCCTGCGTCCTCGCAGCGCGGTCAGTTTGGCTTGCACCCGTGCGCTGCGACGGCGCCACAGCAATTCGGGCATGTTGAGCAGCCCCTCTGCCGTGGGCGGCGCCACTGCCGGCCAGTTCACCCCGAAGCCGTCGTCGGTGAGCTGCCATTGCGCGCGCAGCGGCGGCGATGCCTTCAACAACAACCGATGCGCCTGGATCGGCTCGTCGATGCGGATGCCGTTGACCAGGGTGAACAGCAGGCGGGTGTCGTCCAGCTCCAAGCGCCGGATGCGAAGCTGCGTCAGGTCCATTGAGCGAAGGCGGTGTGGGGAGGTTTGACCATAGTGCGCGTCGGCGGTGGTGTCGAGTCGGTGCAGCGGATGCGGCGGTGAGGCAGCTGCGCTCGCGCGCCGATCCTGGATCGACGCGATCCAGCGCCGTCCCACGCACCCCTCACACGTCGCCGTCGCGACTCCAGCCGTCGCCACTGCCGCGCTGAAGAACCTGATCGGTGTCCAGCACGTCGCCGGCCGGCACCTGCGCCTGCTGCGCAAGATCGGCATAGATCAGAGTGAAATCCGGCGCGGTGGCGTGCATCAATTGCGCAAAGCTGTCGATGACGAAATAGGTCTTCTGGAAGCTGTCGATGCGGTAGCGCGTGCGCATGATGCGCTGCAGGTCGAAGCCGATCCGGTTGGGCACCGGCGATTCCAGCGAATGCAGCGATTCGCCCTTGGACGACACAATGCCGGCGCCAAAGATGCGCAGCCCCTGCGGCGTGGCGATCAGGCCGAATTCGACCGTGTACCAATACAGGCGGGTGAGATTCTGCAGCGCGTCCGCGCCGATGCCGTGCGCCTTGACCCCGCCACGGCCGTAGGCCTGCATGAAGTCGGCAAACAGCGGATTCATCAGCAGCGGCACGTGCCCGAACAGGTCATGGAACAGGTCCGGTTCGGCGATGTAGTCGATCTGATCGGGGCGGCGGATCCACCATGTCACCGGGAAGCGCCTGTTGGCCAGATGCTCGAAGAAATCCAGCTCCGGCAGCAGGCCCTGCACGCCGACCAGGGTCCAGCCGGTGGCCGCCTGCAGCACCGTATTGAGCGCATCGAATCGCGGAACGTGGGTCTCGCCCATGCCCATCGCATCCTGCGCCTGCAGGAACTCGTCGCAGGCGCGCCCCACCAGCAGCGCGCGCTGGCGGCGATACAGGGTGCCCCAGGTGGCGTGGTCGTCGGCGCTGTAGCCATCCCACGGCTGCTCGACCACGGCGGTGGTGTAGACCGGCACATAGCCCTTGTCGGTGAGCTGATTCTCGACGCGTTGCGGTGCGATGTTCATGCGGCGGCAGTTCCCGATGATCAGCGCTCACCTTAGCCCGACGGCCGCGCAACGGGATTGCGAATCTTGCGTGTCCAGTGTTTGAAGGCGCAAGATTCGTGCGTCTTCCTCTGCTGCTGCGCAACATATGGACCAGCCAATCGCCCTGGACCGCACCGATCTGCGCCTGCTCGCCCTGCTGCAGACGCAGGGCCGCAGCAGCAATGCGGAGCTGGCGGTGCAGGTCAATCTGTCGGCCTCGGCCTGCCTGCGCCGCACCCAGCGGCTGGAGGCGGCCGGCATCATCGCCGGCTACGGCGCGCGCCTGGATGCTAAGGCGCTGGGGCTGGGGCTGCAGGCCTTCGTGCGGGTGCAGCTGGAGCAGCACGGCCAGGCCGATATCGAACATTTCGCCGATGGCGTGCGCGGCTGGGACGAGGTGGTGGCCTGTTGGGCGCTCACCGGCGACATGGATTACCTGTTGCAGGTGCAGGTGCGCGATCTGGAGCATTTCTCGCGCTTCCTGCTCGACCGCCTGCTCAATGCGACCGGCGTGTCCGACGTCAATTCCAGCTTCGTCCTGCGCACGGTGAAGGCGCCGGAAGGCCTGCCGCTCTCGCATCTGGGGTGATCCGGCGAGATGCAAGGCAGGGCGCGCGCGCAGTGTGACTTGCCTCTCAAACGATAACGATTTACATTTGCGTAACATCCGGCCGCGTCCGGCATGTCTTCTCGCCGATCCGCCAGCCCTGCAGGGCCAGCCAGCTCGTCGCCCGAGTGGGACGCGCCGCGCATGCCTGCGCTTTTCTTCCCCGTGACGCCACGCGTCCCGCACCGATCGATGAGAAACCCTCCAATGCCCGCGATTTCCGCTCCCCTGGCCACGTTGTCCGCTGCCTTGCTATGCGCGTTGGCGCTGACGCCCTGCGCTGCCCGTGCCGCCGATGCCGCCGATGCAAGCAATGCCAAGACGCTGGACCAGGTCAATGTCAACGGCGCGGTGAGCCGCGCACAGCCGGCCACCACCACGCGCCTGCCGCTGACCCTGCAGGAAACGCCGCAATCGGTCAGCGTGATCGGGCTGCAGCGGCTGGAAGAGCAATCGCTGTTCAGCATCGACGATGTGATGCGCAACGTCACTGGCGTCAATGTGTCGTTCTACGACACCCAGCGCCCGTTGTATTTCGCACGCGGCTTCCAGATCACCGACTTCCAGGTCGATGGCCTGCCCACCTACAGCGGTGCGACCAACCAGGAATACGACACGGTCTTCTACGACCGCATCGAGGTGATCCGCGGCGCCAACGGCCTGCTCACCGGCGCCGGCATTCCCTCGGCCACCGTCAACCTGCTGCGCAAGCGCCCGGGCAAGGACTTCGATGCCTCGTTTGCGGTGAGCGCCGGCACCTGGGATTTCCGCCGCATGCAGGCCGACGTCAATGCGCCGCTGACCGAAGACGGGCGCTGGCGCAGCCGCGTGGTCGCCGCCTGGCAGGACCGCGACTACTACTACGACCGCTACCACGACAACAAGATGTCGGGCATGGCGGTGCTGGAAGGCGATCTGACCGACAGCACCACGCTCACCGTCGGCTATCAGCGCCAGGACAACACCCCCGTCGGCTCGACCTGGGGCACGGTGCCGTTCTTCGCCGCCGATGGTTCGCCTGCCAACCTGCCGCGTTCGACCAACATGGCGCCCAAGTGGAGCCGCTGGCAGCGCGAGACCAGCACCGCTTTCGCCAACCTGGAGCAGCGCTTCGGCGAGGACTGGCTGCTGCGCGTCAACTACGCGCACACCAAGGGCGATGTGCAGAGCCTGCGCGTCTACGGCACCGGTTATCCGGCCGCCGATGGCAGCGGCATGTTCCTGCGCACCGCTGCCGGCGAAACCAGCGACGCGCGCGATGGCGTGGACGTGTACCTGTCCGGCGGTTTCTCGTTGTTCGGCCACCAGCACGATGTAGTGGTCGGCGGCAGCTGGCAGGATCTGCAGTCGACCTCCTATGGCGTCGCGCAGACCTATCCCGCCGACTGGTCCACCTGCGGCAGCGAACGTTGCTATTTCATCCCCGACATCCGCAACTGGGATGGCGATATCCCCGAGGTGACCTATGCGCGCAACGGCCGCCGCAGCGAGGCGCGCACCACGCAGCGTGGCGTGTATGCCTCCACCCGGTTGCGCCTGGCCGACCCGCTGTCGCTGATCGCCGGCGCACGCCTGAGCTCCTGGGAAACCCGCACCCAGGCCTTCAATGCCAGCGGCGCCTACACCGGCACCAGCGGCCGGTACGAGGTGAGCGACGAAGTCACCCCGTATGTGGGACTGGTCTACGACATCGTGCCGGAGGTGTCGCTCTACGCCAGCTACACCGAAATCTTCAACCCGCAGAATTACCGCGACAAGGACAACAACCTGCTCGCCCCGGTGGAAGGCTCCAACCTGGAAGCCGGCATCAAGGCGCAGCTGCTCGACGGCCGTGCGATGGCCACCGCCGCCGTGTTCGAGGCCAAGCAGGACAACTTCGCCGTGCGCGACATGACCCAGCCGGAATCCTCGCTGCCGGACGGCAATTCGGCCTACATCGGCATCAACGGCACCAAGAGCCGTGGCTGGGAAATGGATTTTAACGGCGAGATCCTGCCCGGCTGGACCGTCAATGCCGGCTTTACCCACGTCAAGGTGACGCGCCCGCCCACCGCTGCGATCTACGCCAACCTGCCCGAGGATTACCTGCAGCTGTCCACGCAGCTGCGCCTGCCCGGCGCCTGGGAGCGCCTGAGCATCGGCGGCGGGGTCAGCTGGCAGAGCGCGGTGCGCGGCTTCAACATCGCGCGCCCCACCGGCGACGGCACCGGCGCCACCACGCCGGTGACCGTGGTGCAGAACCCCTACGCGCTGGTGCATTTCAACGCCAACTACCGCATCAGCGAGCAATGGACCGCCACGCTGGCGGTACGCAATGCCTTCGACAAGACCTACTGGGCCAACCTGGATTACCAGAACTACGGCGAGCCGCGGTTTGTCAGCGTGTCGTTGCGTTGGCGCTATTGAGGCGTCGCCGATGACGTCCGGGGTTGATGCGTTGCCGGTGAAGTCCAGGGGTTACTACGGGTAAGGCCTCGCGGCCAGGGCCGCTCCTACAAGAGCGGCGCTGGCCGTGCCGACGTCGCGCCGATACACCCAAAGACCGCCGCACCCTCGTAGGAGCGGCCCCGGCCGCGACCCCATCCCGACACGCCCCAGCGCACCGAAAAGAACCGCCGCACCCCTGTCCGGCATCCGCTCGGTGCATCAACACAAGGCATCCAACAACGCAGTCGCCCCACGCGTCGGCCCTAACAGCGCGCGTCTCGAAACAGGCACCCCGCGCCCGCTCAGCTCCGCATGACCTCGCGCGACACCCGCATCAGCTCCGCATGACCTCGCACTGCATCCGCCTCACGGCGCCACGCAGGCCTCGTCCTTGCCGCGCAGTTTCTGCCAGCGCGAGCGCTCTTGCAGACAGCGGCGATACGCTTCCGCCTTGGCGGCGGCAGCCTGCTCGGCGGCGGTGCGGGTGGCACTGCTGCGCTGCGCCTGCAACTGCGCGATCTTGGCGCGGATCTGCGGCATGGCCGCCATCGCGGCACGCTCGCCTTCCAGGATGGCCGCGCCACGCTGGTTGAAATCGGCCGAGCCGATGTCGTTGACCTTGGGGCGGATCACCACGTCGGCACGCTTGAGTTCGGCCTCGCCCAGGCGCTGGCCCATGATCGAGATCGACTGGTTGACGGTGCCGAGCAGATCGCCGGGATTCCTGCCGCTGGCCTTGCTGGAAATATCCACCGCCACCACGAACTCCGCACCGAGCTGGCGCGCCGCATCCACCGGCACCGGGCTGACCACGCCACCGTCCACATAGTGGTATTGGCCGATGGTCACCGGCTCGAACACGCCGGGGATGCTGCTGGACGCACGCACCGCCTGGCCGGCATTGCCGCGCACGAACACGGTGCGCTCGCCGTCTTCCAGCCGCGTGGCGACCGCCGCGAACGGCTTGCGCAACTTGTCGATCGGCTTGCCGCCGAGCTGCTCGTTGACGTAGTCCTGCAGCTTCTGGCCCTGCACCAGGCCGCCGGAGAAGATCCGCACGTCGCGGATGCTGGTCTGGTCGAGCGCAACGGCCTTTTCCTGCATCTGGAACGCGTCCATGCCGCTGGCATACAACGCCCCGACCACGCTGCCGGCGCTGGTGCCCGACACCACCACCGGCGCAAAGCCGTTGGCCTCGAGCATCTTGATCACGCCGATATGCGCAAAGCCCTTGGCCGCGCCGCCACCGAGCGCCACGCCGATCTTCACCGGCTTGACCGTGCCGGCAGACGGTGCCTGCACGACCGGCGCCGGTGCCGCCGGTCGCGGTTCGCCACCGCAGGCGCAGAGCAGACCGAGCAACGACATCAAGGCGAGAGAGCGGGGGCGGCGGAGCGCGGTCATGGCGAAAACGTCGATGGGAAAGGCGAGGGAGAATACACGCGTGCCGTCACGGCGGCGCTGATGGTTGGCGTGCGTGGAGATTGTTCAGAACGGCATCGTTTGCAGGCGTTGCACTGCCTTGTCCCGGCAAGAAGGGCGAGCCGGTTCATTCGGGCGATGACCGCAGCCACCTGCACGGGCCAGGGGCGCGGAGCGGGGGGAGGTTAAGAAGCGAGGCCACATGGGATCGCAGCAGGCTTCGCCCGTCCCCTCATCCGGCGCTACGCGCCACCTTCTCCCGGCGGGACAAGGGTGCCGGCACGCGCGCCTGCCGCTTCACCCCATCAAAACCGGTTATCGCCATCCAGCAACCGCCCCAGGCCGCCCAGCACCGAGCCTTCGCCGCGTTGCTGGTCGCCGGCCTGCGGGGCGGCGGCCAGCATGCGACCGGCCATGCGCGAGAACGGCAGCGATTGCAGCCACACCTTGCCAGGGCCGGTCAGGGTGGCCAGGAACACGCCTTCGCCGCCGAAGAACATGCTCTTCAGGCCGGCGACGCGGCGCACGTCCATGTCCACGCCGGCGTGGTAGGCGACCACGCAGCCGGTGTCCACATCGATGCGTTCGCCGGGGCCGAGTTCGCGTTCCACCACGGTGCCGCCGGCATGCACGAAGACCCAGCCGTCGCCTTCGAGCTTCTGCATGATGAAGCCCTCGCCGCCGAACAGGCCGGTGAGGATCTTGCGTTGGAACGCGATCCCCAGCGACACGCCGCGCGCGCCGGCCAGGAAGCTGTCCTTCTGGCAGATCAGTTGCCCGCCATGCTCGGACAGGCGCAGCGCCAGTACCGTGCCCGGATAGGGCGCGGCGAACGCGACCCTGGCCTTGCCGCTGCCGGCATGGGTGAACACCGTGGTGAACATGCTCTCGCCGGTGACCACGCGCTTGCCGGCCGACAGCAGCTTGCCCATCAAGCCGCCGCCGCCGCTCTGGCCGGCATGCGAGCCGTCGCCGAACACGGTGTCCATCTGCACCGCGGCGTCCTTGTACATCAGCGCGCCGGCCTCGGCGATGGCGCTTTCGCCCGGGTCCAGCTCGACCTCCACGAATTGCATGTCGTTGCCGACGATGCGGTAGTCGATCTCGTCGGCGCGCCCGGCTGCACCGGTCAGCGGGGGCGGCAGGCCGCTGCCGCCCTGCAGCTCGGCCAGCTGGCGGGCCGGCGTCCAGCCATCGAGTCCGTCGCGCCAGGCCAGCGCGTCGGGCTGGCGCTGGGCATGCGCGCGGGCGCTGGCATCGTCGAGCGGGCCGATGCGATCGGCCTGTCCGGGAACATGCAAGTACCACTGGGCCATCGGGACGACTCCTGTCTGTGCGTGCGACGAGTCTAAGCGCAGCCGCCACCAAGGCGTCCCGTGTCCAAGGTCATGCCTGGAGGGCGCGGTTGGGCGCGGTTGCGGCCTGTCCGGCGCGCGTCGCTGACGCAATGCCGGGTGTCGTCTCGCAGCTTGCGCAAGGCGTGCGGCCCGCGCGCTGCGGGCGGGTGGCCCTTACTCGCCTACCGTCGCCCAATAGCGCTCGCCGTCGCGCTGCACCCGCACCGGGCCGCCGAACACGTCCGACAGGCGGGCGTCGGTGAGCAGCGCATCGCGCGGGCCATCGGCCACGACGGTGCCGGCACGCAGCAGGATCACCCGTGCGATCTCCGGCACGATTTCCTCGATGTGGTGGGTCACCAGGATCAGCGTGATGCCTTGCCGGGCCAGGTGACGCATGCTGTCGAGCAGGTGCTGGCGCGCCACCAGGTCCAGGCCGGTGGACGGCTCGTCCAGCAGCAGCGCCTGCGGGCGATTGACCAGCGCACGTGCGATCAGCACGCGGCGGGTTTCGCCGGCCGACAGTTCGGCAAATTGCCGGTCCAGCAACGGCAAGGCGCGCGCCAGGGCCAATGCCTCACGTGCCCGTGCGCGCATGTCGTCGCTGATCTCGCGGTGCGGTGGCACCACATAGCTGGCGAAGAAACCGGACAGCACCGCGCTTTCCACATCCAGCCCCGGCATGTCGGCCAGGTTGACGCTGAGGTCGCCGGTGACGATGCCCAGCTGCGCGCGCAGGCGATCCACCTGCCAGCGTGTCTGCCCGAGCACTTTCACCGCCGCCTGGCCATCGGCGCGCACCAGCGGATACAGCTCGCGGGTGATCAGCTTGATGAAGGAGGATTTGCCACAGCCATTGGGGCCGAGGATGGCGGTGTGCTGCCCAAGCGCAATACGCAGGCTGAGCGCATGCAGCACGCGCACCTGGCCGCGCATCACGCTGGCCTGGTCGAGCTCGATCAACGGAGTGGGGTTCGCAACAGCAACAGGATCGGTGGACATCTCGGCAGTAACCGTCATACGGGTGACATCAGGCGCAGTGGGGAAAGGGACGTGTGAACCGCTTTAGGAATGCAGGGCGACCCCTACGCATCCGAAGGGTGAAGTTTGCCGCCATCGCCCCCATCATGTCTCTAACAACCAAATCAATGGCGCCGCTGTGGAGATGCCGATGTTGTCCGACCCGATCATCGACGTTCTGACTTCCGGCGTGGCCGGGCTGGGCGTGTGGGGCATGCTGGCGGTGCTGCTGGTGTTCACCCAGGTCACCATCTTCGCGGTGACCTTGTACCTGCACCGCAGCCAGGCCCATCGCGGTGTGGACTTCCATCCGGTGGTGGCGCACTTCTTCCGCTTCTGGACCTGGCTGACCACCTCGATGATCACCCGCGAATGGGTGGCGATCCATCGCAAGCATCACGCCAAGGTCGAGACCGAGGAAGACCCGCACAGCCCGCAGACCAAGGGCATCAGCCAGGTGTTCTGGCGCGGCGTGGAGCTGTACCGCGAAGCGCGCGCGCAGCGTGCCGACATCGAGCAGTACGGCAAGGGCGCGCCCACCGACTGGATCGAGCGGCATCTGTACACCCCGCATGCCAATGCCGGCCCGATCGCGCTGCTGGTGATCAACGCGGTGCTGTTCGGTTTGCCCGGCATCGCGTTGTGGGCGATCCAGATGGCGTGGATTCCGTTCTGGGCCGCCGGCGTGGTCAATGGCCTGGGCCACTGGTGGGGCTATCGCAATTTCGAGTCGGCCGACACCTCCACCAACCTCACGCCATGGGCGCTGTGGATCGGTGGCGAGGAACTGCACAACAACCACCATGCGTTCCCGAGCTCGGCGCGGTTTTCGATGCGGCGCTGGGAGCTGGATATCGGCTGGGTCGCCATTCGCGGGTTGCAGGCGATCGGTCTGGCCAAGGTGCTGCGCGTGGCGCCGTCGCTGGACATCCGCCCCAACATCGCCGTGCCCGATGCCGACACGCTCAAGGCCTTGCTCTCGCATCGCTTCCAGGCCATGACCGATTACCAGCGCAATGTGTTCACCCCGGCGTTGCGCGAAGAAGCTGCGGCCACCGGCGCCAAGTTGCGGCAACTGTTGCCGCGGCGGCTGCGCAGGGGCCTGGTCGATGACGGACGTTGGCTCAAGCCCGATGCGCGTGCGCAACTGCAGCGCTGGGTGGCCGAGCGCCCGCGCATGCGCACGCTGGTCGAGTACCGCGCACGTCTGAGTGCCGTACTGGAAGCGCGCAGCCACGATGCGTCCGAACGGCTCAAACATTTGCAGCAGTGGTGTCACGAAGCCGAAGCCAGCGGCAATGCTGCCTTGCAGGCCTATGCAGCGCGGCTGAAGGGTTATGCGCTGAGTGGCGCGTAATCGTGGTGGCACGCGTGCTGATGTGCGCGTGCGTGGATCGTATGGTTCGATCGCACGCGGACTGCTGACGGCGTGCGTCGTGTGCGCTCCGGGTTTTTCTATGCAAGCGCATGCCCAGGTGCAGGACAGCCAGCAGTACCTGCAACGCATGGATACCGATGGCGATGGCCGCGTCAGTCGCGATGAGTATCTGGCCTGGATGAGCTATGCCTTCGACCAGCGCGACCTGGACCATGACGGCGTGCTGCAGGGTGACGAACTGCCTGGCCGCCGCGGCACGCCGATCACCCGCGCCGCGCATCGCGCCACGCTGATCGAGCGTTTCGCGCGGCAGGATGCCAACGGCGACGGTTACCTGAGCGCGCGCGAGTTACTGGCGCCGCCGCGCTGATGCACCTTCGCGCGTGTCTGACGCTGCATTCGGCAAGCTCGAGCGCATGTTCACTCTCGACCAGGTCAGCCGGCGCTACGGCCAGGCCATTGCCCTCGACACCGTCTCCCTGCAGTTCGCCAGTGGCATCACCACCGCCTTGATCGGCCCCAGCGGCGCCGGCAAGTCCACCGTGTTGCGGATGCTGGTGGGGCTGGAGTGGCCGGACAGCGGCACGGTCGCCTTCGATGGTGCGCCGCTGCAACGCGCCGGCCTGCAGGCGCAGCGCCAGCGCATCGGCTATGTGATTCAGGAAGGTGGGCTGTTTCCGCATCTGGATGCACGCAGCAACGTGGTGTTGCTGGCGCAGACGCTGGGCTGGACGCGGCAGCGCATCGACCAACGCCTGCAGACCCTATGCGCGCTCTGCCAGCTGCCGCCGGAGCTGCTGGCGCGTTATCCGGCCGAGCTGTCCGGCGGTCAACGCCAGCGCGTGGGATTGATCCGTGCGCTGATGCTGGATCCACCGGCCCTGCTGCTGGACGAGCCGCTGGGCGCGCTCGACCCGATCGTGCGTTACGACCTGCAGGCGCAGATGCGCGCGCTGTTCGCCCAGCTCGGCAAGACCGTGGTGCTGGTGACGCACGACGTAGCCGAAGCCGCCTACCTGGCCGACACCCTGGTGCTGATGCGGGCCGGCCAGGTGGTGCAGCAGGGCAGTGCACGCAGCCTGCTGGAACAGCCGGCCGATTCGTTCGTGCAGCGCTTTCTCACTGCGCAGCGCAGCATCGGCGACGCCGCATGATCGCGCGCGTGCTGTTCGCCGTTGCCCTGCTGATCGCAAGCGTCGGTGCGCAGGCCGCGCAGGTGACGATCGGCTCGAAGAACTTCACCGAGGCCGTGCTGCTGGGCGAGATCGCCACCGCCGCCGGGCAGCGCGACGGCGTGGACGTGCAACACCGCGCGCAGCTCGGTGGCACGCGCATCCTGTGGCGCGCGCTGGAGACCGGGCAGATCGATGCGTACGCCGAATACACCGGCACGCTGGCGCAGGAACTGCTGCAGCTGCCCAAGGCCAGCCAGGCCGAACTGCGCGCCGCACTGGACGCGCGTGGGCTGGCGATGACCGACTCGCTCGGCTTCCAGAACACCTATGCCTTTGGCATGCGCGTCGAGCGCGCGCAGGCGCTTGGCATCGCATCGATGTCGGATCTGGCACGGCATCCGGCGCTCAAGATCGGCCTGAGCAACGAGTTCATGCAGCGCGCCGATGGCTGGCCGGGGGTACGCGCCGCCTATGCACTGCCGCAGACCGCGACCGGGCTGGATCACGATCTGGCCTATCGCGCGCTGCAGAGCGGGGCGATCGAGGTCACCGATCTGTACAGCACCGATGCGGAAATTCCGTATTACCGGCTGCAGGTGCTGCGCGACGACCGCCATTACTTTCCCGATTACCAGGCGGTGTTCCTGTATCGCAAGGAGCTGGCGCAGCGCTCACCGGCGATGCTCAAGGCGTTGCAGGGGCTGCAGGGGCGCATCGACGAGGCGACCATGCAGCGGCTCAACGCACAGGTGAAGCTAGAGCGTCGGTCCGAGGCATCCGTTGCCGCGCAGTGGCTGGGCGTTGCGCCCGCATCGGCAGCCGACTCGCGTGTGGCGCGTCTGCTGCGGCATACGCGCGAGCATCTGGCCCTGGTCGGCATCTCGTTGGGGCTTGCGTTGCTGATCGCGTTGCCGCTGGGTGTGCTGGCGGCACGGCGGCAGCGGCTCGGGCAGGTGGTGCTGTCGTTGACCGGCGTGCTGCAGACCTTGCCGTCGCTGGCGGTGTTCGTCTTCATGATTCCCTTGTTCGGCATCGGTGCAAAACCGGCGATTGCCGCGTTGTTGCTCTACAGCCTGCTGCCGATCGTGCGCAACACGCATGCCGGGCTGACCTCGATCCCGCGCGAGTTGCGTCAGACCGCCCAGGCGATCGGGCTGCCGGCATGGACGCGCCTGTGGCGGGTGGAACTGCCGCTGGCGCGTCGCACCATCGTGGCCGGCATCCAGACCGCGGCGGTGATCAACGTGGGCACCGCCACGCTCGGCGCGTTGATCGGCGCAGGCGGCTACGGCCAACCGATCCTCACCGGCATCCGCCTGGACGACATCGGCTTGATCCTGGAAGGCGCGATTCCTGCGGCGGTGCTTGCGCTGATCGTGCAGGCGGTATTCGAAGGCCTGGAGCGCTGGGTCACGCCGCGTGGGTTGCGCATCCGCCAACGCAGCTGAGCACGTAGCAGCGGACCCGGCCGCGACGGGGCGCTATCGGGTAAGCCCGGTCGCGGCCAGGTCCGCTGCTACGGTTACTCGTCTGGCAGCGCTGCGATCAGGGCTGAGAGCGCATCCTCGGTGACATTGACGTGCGGTGCGATCCGTAGACGTCCGTGGCGGCGTGTGCAGATCGCCCCGCATTCGCCGAACGTCGTCGCCACCGCATCCAGTCGGTTTGCCGGCGGTTGCAATGCGGTCAGATGCGGCGCGTGAGCAGGCGTGCACCAGCTGCCCAGGCCACGCCCCTGCAGCGCCGCATCCCACTGCGCGGTGAGCGCAGCCAGCGCCTGCCCGATGCGCGCTGGCTGCCAGGCAGCGACCTGCTGCAAGGCCACGGTCGCCATCGCGATCCGCAACGGATCGGCGACGCCGCCGGCATCGAACCGCCGCGCGCCGCTGCGATAGGACGGCGCTCGGGCGACCGGAAACTCCCAGCTGCTGCCGGCATCGCGGCCGATCCAGTGTTCCTCGATCGGCACCCCATGCGCCCGCCATTGCGGGGCCACCCACAGCCAGGCCAGCCCCATCGGCCCCAGCAGCCATTTGTGGCCGACGCTGACCACGAAATCCGGCCGCCAGCGCGGCAGGTCGGTCGGCAGCACGCCCAGGCTCTGGCTCAGATCCAGCACCAGCGCCGCACCGCGTGCGTGCACCGCGGCGCTGATGCGGTCCAGATCGAGCTGTCGTCCATCCAGCCAGTACGCATGCGGCAACGTCACGATGCGCAACGCAGCCGTGTCGGCGATGGCCTGCAGCACCGCCGCGGTCAAGGCATCGCCACTGGCAGTGGCCACCGCCACGAGGTGCGCGCCCACCTCGGCACAGCGGCGTTGCCAGATCAGCAGATTGGAGGGGAACTGGCCTTCCAGCAGCAGCACCGCCTCGCCGCGTTGCAACGGCAGATTGCGTGCGGCCGTGGCCAGGCCGTGCGCGGCCGAGGGCAGCATCGCCACGCCGTCGGCATCGTCGTCGAACACGCCTGCAGCGAGCGTGCGCAAACGCTCGATGTCCTGCAGCCAGGCATCGAACGGCAGCCGCCACGGGGTAGCCAGCGCATCCACCGCCTGATGCGCGACCGCTTGCACCGCGCGCAGCAGCGGGCCGCGCGAGGCGGCATCCAGATAGATGATGTCGCCAGGCAACGCAAATGCCTGCTGGCGGCATTCCCATTCGACGGGCGCGTGGAGCAGGCTGGACAGAGAAAAAGAAGACATGGCGACAGCTTACCGCTGGCTGCCACGTTGCCGACACGGCGCGTTCACAGGCGCTCCTCAAGCATATGGCGATGTCTGCACTCTCACCTCTGCTGGGCCGCCACCAGCAACAGCAGTTGACGCTGCTGGAACGCTACGCGCAGACCCGCGCGCTGAGCGACCGCCTCGCCGCACCCCTGAGCGCTGAAGACGCAATGGTGCAGAGCATGCCCGACGCCAGCCCCGGCAAATGGCATCTGGCACATACCACCTGGTTTTTCGAACGCTTCGTGCTGCAGGCCGATCCGGCCTACCGCGTTTTCGATCCGGCCTGGGATTTTCTGTTCAACAGCTACTACCAGAGCGTAGGCCCGATTCACGCGCGCGCGCGCCGCGGAGTGCTGTCGCGGCCATCGTTGCAGCAGGTGCGCGACTACCGGGCCGCGGTCGATACGCAGATGCAGCAGCGCCTGCGCGATGGGGTGTTGGATGCGCAGGCCTGCACTATCGTGCAGCTCGGCATCCAGCACGAGCAGCAGCACCAGGAATTGCTGTTGACCGACATCAAGCATGCGCTGTGGAGCAACCCGCTGCAGCCAGCGTACCGCGACGCGCCCGCACCGCCTGCTGCCGTCGCCAGCACGCTGCGCTGGCAGGCGCGCGACGAACAGATCGTGGAGATCGGTGCGGCGGCATGGCCGCAGGCCGACACCTTCGCCTACGACAACGAGTCGCCGCGTCACCGCGTGCTGGTGGGCGCGCATGCGTTGGCGCATCGGGTGGTCAGCAACGCCGAGTTTCAGCAGTTCATCGATGCCGGTGGCTACCGCAATGCCGGCGCCTGGCTCAGCGACGGCTGGGCGATGGTGCAGGCGCAAGGCTGGCAGCAGCCGCTGTATTGGGACGCGGACGGACGCGAGTTCACCCTGGATGGCTGGCGCCCGCGCGATGCGCATGCGCCGGTATGCCATCTGAGCCTGTTCGAAGCCGACGCCTTTGCACGCTGGGCCGGCGCGCGCCTGCCCACCGAAGCCGAGTGGGAACAGGCCGCCACCGGTGTGGCCGTGCAGGGCAATTTCGTCGATACCAACGCGTTGCATCCGCGCGGCGCCGACGCGGTGGATACCGGCCTGCAGCAGCTGTTCGGCGACGTCTGGGAATGGACCGGCAGCGCGTACCTGCCGTATCCCGGCTTTGCGCCATGGCCCGGATCGCTGGGCGAGTACAACGGCAAATTCATGAATGCGCAGTGGGTGCTGCGCGGTGGCAGCTGTGCCACGCCGGCCAGCCATATCCGCGCCAGTTACCGCAACTTTTTTCCCTCCGATGCGCGTTGGCAGTTTGCCGGCGTGCGCCTTGCCAAGGATCTGCCTTGAACGCCGCCGCCCATGCCATGCAACGCGCGCACGCCGCGCTGACCGACCTGCGCCCGCAACCGGACGACATCACGGCCGACGCGCTGGCCGGCCTGTCGCAAACGCCCAAGACGCTGCCGTCGAAGTATTTCTACGATGCGCACGGCTCGCAGTTGTTCGAGGCGATCACCCGACAGCCCGAGTATTACCTCACCGGCACCGAACTGACGTTGCTGGAGGCCAGCATGGCCTCGATCGCGCAGGCGATCGGCGCTGGCGTGCACGTGGTCGAATACGGCAGCGGCAGCGGGCGCAAGACCGAATTGCTGCTGCAGGGCCTGCGCGATGTGGTGGCCTATACGCCGCTGGAAATCTCGCGTACCGCCTTGCTCGACAGCACCGCGCGGCTGGCACAGCAGTTCCCGCAGATCCAGATGCTGCCGGTGTGCACCGACTTCACCAAGCCGCTGCAGCTGCCGCAGGCGCAACGCCCGGCGCGCCGGCATCTGGTGTTTTTCCCCGGCTCGACGCTGGGCAATTTCACCGATGACGCCGCCGTCGAGTTGCTGGATGCGATGCGCCAGACCATGGGCAGCGACGGGTGCGCCCTGATCGGCATCGATCTGGACAAGGATGCCGGCCTGATCGAGGCCGCCTACAACGATGCGGCCGGCGTCACTGCCGAGTTCACCTTGAATCTGCTGGCGCGGCTCAACCGCGAGATCGGCAGCGACTTCGATCTGGCAGGCTTCCGCCACCACGCGGTGTATGCGCGCGAGCGCGGCCGGATCGAAACCTTCCTGATCAGCCAGCGCGCACAGCGCGTGCGTGTGGGCGGCCAGGAGTTCGCCTTCGCCGAGGGCGAGGCGATGCAGGTGGAGTACAGCTACAAGTACACCGACGCGCGCTTTGCCAAACTCGCCGCCGCCGCCGGGCTGAAGGTCACCCACGGCTGGAACGATGCCAAGGACTGGTTCGGCCTACGCGTGCTGCGCCCGCTCTGAGCTCCGGCGTCTGGCGTGCAACGGATCGACGACACGCAGATCGTCGCGACCATCCGCGCGCTGCTGGCGCGCCGGCTGCCGGAGCAATCGATCTGCCCGTCCGAGGTCGCCCGCGCGCTCGGCGATGACGAAGCGCGCTGGCGCGCCCTGATGCCGCAGATACGCACGGTTGCCGCGGATCTGGCGGGCAAGGACGTGGTGCAGATTACTCAGCGCGGCCAAGCGGTCGACCTGAGCACGGTGCGTGGCCCGGTCCGCCTGAGACGTGGGCAGCATTTCGAATGACGGGTGGGGCGCTGCATGCGCAGCGCTGCTCGTACGCGGCAGGGACAGGTTGCAACGCCGATCATGGCGCCGGCAGCGCATCCACGCAGCATGCGCTGGCCGATGTCATGCGCGAACGCGATCACTTGCCGCAGCAGCGCCCAGTGCGCGAGATCTGATTCACAACGCACCAGCTTGGCGTTGCAGCATTACCGACAACGCGCCAGCGGATCAGCGCGCAAGGTTCACACCGCAGCGCCAATCCGTCTGCCCTACGCCGCCTGCACCACATGCAAGGCCTTGGGATTGCGCCATTGCACCAGCAGCGCCGCTTCGCGTGCCCTGGCTTCCTGCAGGTGCGCGTGCTTGATATGCCCATAGCCGCGGATATGCTCGGGAATGCTGGCGATCTGCGCGGCCAGGCCGACGTTGTCGGCATCCAGCCGTTGCAGCAGCGTGTCCACCGTCGCCGCGTAATCGGCAATCAGCTGACGCTCGCCACGCCGTTCGGCGCTGTAGCCGAACACATCCAGCTTGCCGCCGCGCAGGAACTTCAGACGCGCCAGCAGTTTGAAGGCAGTGAACATCCACGGCCCGTATTCGCGCTTGATCGCGTGGCCGTGCGCATCCTTCCTGGCCAGCAGCGGCGGTGCCAGATGGAAGCGCAGCGTGTAGTCGCCTTCGAACTGCTGCTGCAGCCGGCGCTGGAAGTCGCCACGCGTATACAGCCTCGCCACTTCGTATTCGTCCTTGTAGGCCATCAGCTTGAAGAAGTAACGCGCCACTGCCTCGCTCAATGCGCTGCTGCCGGGCGCATGGTGCGCTTCGTGCGTGCGTACGCGCTCGACCAGGCTGCGGTAGCGCTGTGCGTAGGCGGCATCCTGGTAGTCGGTCAGAAACGCCACACGTCGCGCGATGGCTTCATCCAGCGACTGGGCCAGTTGTTCGTCGTCGAGCGGATGCGTCGGCGCATCGACATCGCCATGCAGCGTGTTGCTGTCGCTTTGCGCCAGCGCACGCGGCGCAGTCTGCCCGCCGAGATCGTGTTCTTCCCAGCTGCCGGGTGCGCGCGCTGGCGGCGTATCGCCTCGCGCGTGCGCGAGCTCGCCACCCTTGCGCAGCCCCGCCGCCTGCTGCACCGCCGGCAGGTCGATCGCGGCCAGTCGCCCCCACGCAAATGCCTGCTGGTTCATCGCCACCGCCGCGCCATTGAGCTCGATCGCGCGCATCAGCGCCGCGTGCGACAACGGCACCAACCCGTGTTGCCAGGCATAGCCAAGCACGAACAGGTTGCTGGCGATCGCATCGCCCAGCAGCGCGGTCGCCAGTTGCGTGGCATCCAGCAACAACGGCTCCTGGCCGCCCAATGCGGTGCGCACGCCGGCGATGATCTCGGCAGCGGGGAACTGCAGATCCGGCTGGGTGGTGAAGTTGCCCGGCATCGCTTCGTAGGTGTTGAGCACCACCTGGGTGCGCCCGTCGCGCACCTTGGACAGGGCCCAGTAATCGTTGACCACCACCATGTCGCAGCCCAGCACCAGATCCGCTTCGCCGGCAGCGATGCGCACCGCGTGGATATCGGCCGGCAGGCGCGCGATGCGGATATGCGTGGTCACCGCGCCACCCTTCTGTGCCAGGCCGGTCTGGTCCAGCACCGTGGCGCCCTTGCCTTCCAGGTGCCCGGCCATGCCGAGCAGTGCGCCGATGGTCACCACGCCGGTACCGCCGACGCCGGTGATCAGGATGTTCCAGGGCTGTTCCAGCGTGGTGCGTTGCGGCGGTGCGGGCAGGTCGTCCAGCAAGGCGCTGGCATCGCGCTGCATGCCCTTGCGCGGCGCACCGCCATGCACGGTGACAAAGCTCGGGCAAAAGCCGGACACACAGGAATAATCCTTGTTGCAATTGGATTGGTCGATCTGCCGCTTGCGGCCGAATTCGGTGTCCTTGGGCAGCACTGACACGCAGAAACTCTTTTCGCCGCAATCGCCGCAGCCTTCGCATACCAGCGAATTGATCATGACGCGTTTGGGCGGGTCGATCAGCTTGCCGCGCTTGCGACGGCGGCGCTTTTCGGTGGCGCAGGTCTGGTCGTAGATCAGGATCGACACGCCCTTGACCGTGCGCAGCTGCTGCTGCACCGCATCCAGTTCGCTGCGATCGTGGAACGCCACCTCGCCGGGGAAGCGCTCGCGCCGGCGCGTCCATTTGCCGATGTCGTCGCTGACCACCGCAATGGTGTGGATGCCTTCGGCGCGCAGCTGGTGCGCGATATCCGGCACGGTGAGCGTGCCGTCCACCGGCTGCCCGCCGGTCATCGCCACCGCATCGTTGTAGAGGATCTTGTAGGTGATGTTGACGCCGGTGGCGACCGACTGCCGGATCGCCAGCGAGCCGCTGTGGAAATAGGTGCCGTCGCCCAGGTTCTGGAACACGTGCGGCGTCTCGGTGAACGGCGCCTGCCCCGACCAGGTCACGCCCTCGCCGCCCATATGGGTGAAGGTGTCGGTGGAGCGGTTCATCCAGGTCACCATGTAATGGCAACCGATGCCGCCCAGCGCACGCGATCCTTCCGGCACCGCCGTGGAGGTGTTGTGCGGGCAGCCGGAGCAGTAATGCGGCACGCGCGGAAACAGCGCGCGCGGCAAGGCCATTTCGGCCTCCTTGCTGTCCATCCAGCGCAGCCGGTGTTCGATCGACTCGGTCATCGCGCTGGACGGCAGCGCAAAGCGCTGGATGCGTTTGCCGATCACCGCCGCGATCGTGGCCGGGGTCAGCTCGCCGGTGGACGGCAGGATCCATGCGCCCTGCTCGTCGTACTTGCCGACGATGCTCGGCCGCGCACCGGCGCTGGCCGGCCAGTTGTAGAACAGCTCCTTCATCTGGCGCTCGATGAAGGCTTTTTTCTCTTCCACCACCACGATGTCGTCGAGCCCGCGCGCGAACGCGCTGATGCCCACCGGCTCCAGCGGCCAGGTCATGCCGACCTTGTACACGCGGATGCCGATCTGCGCGCAGGCCTGCGCATCCAGGCCGAGATACTCCAGTGCCTGCAGCACGTCCAGATAGCTCTTGCCGGTGGTGACGATGCCCAGCCGCGCATGCGGCGAATCCAGCACCACTTTGTCGATCTGGTTGGCGCGTGCGAAGGCCTGCGCGGCGGCGATCGCATAGCGGTGCAGGCGCATTTCCTGATCCACCGGCGGATCCGGCCAGCGGATGCTCAGGCCGCCCGGCGGCAGCGCAAAGTCCTCCGGCAGCACGATGCTGCGTGCGAACGGATCCACATCCACCGAGGCCGACGATTCCACCGTTTCGGCGATGGTCTTGAAGCCGACCCAGCGCCCGGTATAGCGGCTCATCGCCCAACCGAGCAGGCCCATGTCCAGGATGTCCTGCACCCCGGCCGGGTTGAGGATCGGCATCATCGCGCTGACGAATTCCTCTTCCGAGCCGTGCGGCAGGGTCGAGCTGCGGCAGGCATGGTCGTCGGCGGCCAATGCCAGCACGCCGCCATACGGCGAGGTGCCGGCGGCGTTACCGTGCTTGAACACATCGCCGCTGCGGTCCACGCCCGGGCCCTTGCCGTACCACATGCCGTAGACGCCTTGCACCTTGGCACCGGGGAACAGGTTGGTCTGCTGGGTGCCCCAGACCATGGTGGCGGCCAGGTCTTCGTTGAGGCCGGGGGTGAAGGTCACCCCGGCCGCGTCCAGATGCTTGCGCGCACGCCACAGTTCCAGATCGAAACCGCCCAGCGGGCTGCCGCGATAGCCGCTGATGAAGCCGGCAGTCGCAAGGCCCGCGGCGTCATCGCGCAGGCGTTGCATCAACGGCAGCCGCACCAGCGCCTGCACGCCGGACAGGTAGATGCGCCCATCGGCGCGCGTGTACTTGTGCTCCAGCGTGTAATCCGCATCCACCCGGCCGAGCTCCGGCGTGTTGGCAGAGTCGGGAGAAGAGAGTGCAGCAGTACTGGTCATGGCGTGCCCGGAAAGGGTGGCTGGGACCCGGTGCATGTCATCTGAAACCAGATGACCCGCCCGACGGATTCCAAAACGGCGGCGCAAAGTGTAACAGTCGCCCTTCACGCGCCCGTTGCGCATGCGGATGCGCAGCAGGCGCGCTGCGGTTAGGATGGGGACGGGAAGGGTCGTTTGCTGTCAGGGGATAAAGCCAGTGAAAAGGAAATACGCATGGGCCGCGATGGTGGCCTTGCTCGGGGGCGTGTGGTCGATGGCGCAGGCGCAGAACCTGCCCAAGCCCAAGGAGTTCTATTTCGACGAAGATCGCGGCACCACCAAGGCCGTGGTCGCTGTACAGGGGCAGGGCGATGCGGTGGTGGACCGCTTGGCGGCGATGGTGCAGCGTGACGCCCGCGCGGCCGAACCGCGCGCGCAGCTGGCATCGCTGGCCTATGCCGGTGGCCGCACGCAGTTGGGCGACGAGCTCTACCAGGGTGCCCTGGGGCTGGTCTCCAACGGCAGCCAGCAATACCGTGCCATCACCTGGAACTACGGCTGGGATCTGTTGCGCGCCGACCAGCCCGACAAGGCCTTGCAGCAGTGGGCCAGCCTGGCCAACGGCCGTCCGGCCGCGCCGGCCTGGTTGCCGACCACCGCCGCCCTGGCGCTATGGCGCAGCGGGCGTAAGCAGGAAGCGGTCGAGTGGTATGCCGCCGCAGTGCGCACCTGGCCGGATCGCTGGAGCAGCACCACCAGCTACGCCACCTTGCTGCCGGATTGGCGCGAGGCCGAACGCGCCAGCCTGGCCGAGGTCTTTGCGGCATGGCAGGCGAACCCGCCGGCGTTTCCGTAATTCGGCAGGCGGGCGCGCTGCAGAACGCCCCGTAGCGCGTCGCTGTGCATCACGTCGCACGTCGTTTTGCGGCCGGCGCCAGCGGGCAACGCAGCCACCGCTCCAAGTCGATTGCTTCGGGTGTCGTGCTTCGAAGGATTGGTCAGCGCTGATGGATCAGTTGTAGAGCGGATGATCTGCGGCTTTGTTGCAGGGCCCTTGCCCGCTCACCATCGCAGGACACGCCGCAAGTACGTCCGTGTAGGCTCTTACGCGGCATCCATGCCGCGTAAGGTCCCGCGACGGTGAGCGGGCAAGGACCAGTTGAGATGGTCGGTGTGCACGGTCAAGAGCGGTGCGCGATGTGCATCGCTGGAGAATGATGGGCTGGCTCAGTGGTCGATGCATCGAGCAAGCAGCTTTTCATTCGACTACCGACCAACTCTCTGGTGCGGTGTCCTTGCCGGTTGCGGGACCCTTGGCGGCATGGATGCCGCCAAGGAGCCTCCATGGACGGATTCACGGCGTGTCCCGCAAGCGGTGAGGGCACCGCGCACGCCACGGACCGAGCTTTTGACTTAAGCATCTGATCGCGACGAAACGAAGCCATCGCTCCAAGTCTCGATTGCTTTGGGTGCCGTGCTCAAAGAGCGCTGGTCAGCGCGGATCGATCAGTTGCAGAGCGGATGATCTGCGGCTTGGCTGCAGGGCCCTTGCCCGCCCACCATCGCAGGACACGCCGCAAGTACGTCCTTGTAGGCTCTTACGCGGCATCCATGCCGCGTAAGGTCCCGCGACGGTGAGCGGGCAAGGACCCGTCGAGATGGTCGGCAAGCCTCGACATGCCTGTCGCCAGGCGTTGAGCGACCGATCCGCGCCACGCGTAGGCTAGGCATGCTTGCCGATTTAGCCCGTCGCCGATCCAGGCACGACACGCTCACTATGCGATGCTGAGTGCCGCTTTCCCACGGACCTGACCACGCCATGGCGGTGGATGCATTTGCGTTGATTCTGGCGACGCTGGGGCTCGGCCTGCTGTTCGCGCGCTTGCGGGTGCTGCCGGACAACAGCGCCGACGTGCTCAATCGCATCGTGTTGTACATCTGCCTGCCAGCCTCGGTGCTGACCTATGTGCCGCGGTTGCATCTGGATGCCTCGCTGGGTGGCGTGATCGCCACGCCGTGGCTGCTGACCGCGATCATCGTGCCGCTGCTGTGGGGCTGCAGCCGCCTGTTCCGGTTCAAGCGCGAGGAATACGCCGCGCTGCTGATGTGCGTGGTGTTCACCAACTCCAGCTTCATCGGCTTTCCGATGGTGCGCGCGTTGATCGGCGATCACGCCCTGCCGTATGCGGTGGTCTACGACCAGTTCGGCACCTTCGTGCTGTTGTCTACCTTCGGGCTGTATGTGCTGGCCCGCTACAGCGGCGACACTCCGCCGACCGCGAGGCTGATCCTGTTGCGCGTGCTGCGCTTCCCACCGCTGTGGGCATTGCTGTTTGCATTGACCGTGATGCCGGAACAGCCGCCGACCTGGATCGGCGCGGGCTTGAAGAGCCTGTCCGACGCGATGCTGCCGCTGGTGATGCTGGCGGTGGGCTTTTCGCTGCAGCTGCGCCTGCCTGCGGACGAACTCAAACCCCTGGCCGTGGGTTTGGCCTTCAAGCTGGCCGTGATGCCGATCCTGGCGTTACCGCTGTCGTTGGCGCTCGGCCTGCAGGGCGCGATGCTGCAGACCAACGTGCTCGAATCGGCCATGCCCACCATGATCACCGCCGCCGCGCTGGCCATCTCGCACCGGCTGGCACCGCGCCTGGCCGCAGCGATGGTCGGCTACAGCATCCTGCTGTCGCTGCTGACCCTGCCTGCATGGGCCTGGTTGCTGGTACGCCTGGTGGCTTGATGCGGCTGACGCCGTATGAAATGCTGGCCTGCAACGCTGCGCGCACTACACGGACAGGAGCAACACATGCACGGATATCGCTTGATTAGCACAGCGCTGCTGTGGCTTGGCAGCGTTTGCATGGCACATTCGGCCATGGCGGCATCGCCTGCGCACGCACCGGCTCCGGCCGACGATCCGCTGGTGGATCAATGGGCACGCCAGGTCGGCCAGACCATGCAGGCACGCCTGCGCAGCATGGCGGCCAGCGGCGAGCCCAGGCAGGTGTATCTGGCCGGGCTGTTGTGGGCCGATGCCGAGGGCCAGGACGACGCGGCGTCGACCGCAGACGGAGGTTATGCCCCCATCCAGCGCGTCTGGCTGCAGCGTGCCCTGGACGCGCGGCCGCGCGACCCGTTGGTGGCGCAGATGGAAGCAGCCGGTTGCGCACCCGCATTGCGCTGCGATCCGGGCGCTGCGCTGGCTTTCCTGGAGCAGGCCGATGCGGGCAATGCCGCTGTGCATCTGCGTGCCTATGCGGCTGCACAGCGCCGCGGCGACCAGGCCGCTGCCGAACGCGCCTGGCAGGCGGCCGTGCAGTCCGATCATTTCGACAACGGTACGCGGGAACTCGGCAAGGCCCTGCATGCCAGCTACGACGGTGTGCAATGGCCATCGCTGGCCTCGGTGAGCTTGCGCGCGCAACTCGACGCACAAGACATGCCTTCCACGGGCGCGGGCATGGCCGCGATGTTCGTGACGGTTGCCTGGTCTGCGCATGCACTCCCTGCGCTGGGCGATCTGATGCGGCGCTGCAGCCCCACCGCCGCTACGCCCGCGCTACGCGACGAATGCATGGCCGTGCTGAACAACGTGGCCAATGACGAGTCCGCCTTGGCCACCGCCATGATCGGCACCAGAGGCATGGTCGCACTGAGCAGCGGCGCCGACGCCGCGCGTTGGCAGGCGCGCATGCGCGAGCTGGAGTGGCTGCAGCAGCAAGCGCAGCGCCGCGCGCCCACGGCCGATGGCCTGGCCGTCGAGCTGGATGCCGTCCTGACGCAGGGCGAAGTGCCGGCGTTGCGTGCGCGGTTACAGCGCCAAGGCCTCGCAGCGCGACCGCCTGCCAATTGGCAGCCGGGCACGCCGAGCCGCCAGATCCGCTAGTCCAGCGCATGCCGCATCGGCACGTGCCAGTGCAGATGCTGCGGTGCGATGGCCGCCGCTGTCGGAGGTTTAACGCCTTTCGACTACCTCCTCACTTCGTCGCGGTGTACGCTGCCTGCCTGCTCCCGGAAGCGAGGCGTGCATGAAGACAGTCCTGGTGGCCGGCTCCAAAGGCGGCGTCGGCAAGACCACGATCGCCACCAATCTGGCCGCACATGCGGCCTTGCAGGGCCAGCGCACCGTGCTGGCAGATGCCGATCCGCAAGGCTCGTCCACGCGTTGGGCGCAGCGTCGCGCCAGCCTGGAAAGTGCGGTATTGCCGATCGATGCCACCCGTCGGCGCACCTGGCAGGCCGCGGTGCCCGACGGCACCGACCAGCTGATCATCGATGCCCCGGCCGGTGCGATGGCCGATGACCTGAGCGGCTTTCTCGACCACGTCGATGCCATCGTGGTGCCGGTGCTGTCCTCGGCGCTGGATATCGAAGCGGTGGTCGGCTTCCTCAACACGCTGGCCAAGGTACCGCGCGTGCATCAGCGCAAATTGCCGGTGGGCCTGGTGCTCAACCGCGCCCGTCCCTGGACCCAGACCTCGCAGCAGGCTGCCGAGATGATTGGCGGCTGGCCTTATCCCCTGGTGGCCCAGCTGCGCGACACCCAGGCCTATGTGGTGATGGCCGGATTGGGGCGCAGCCTGTTCGATTACCGCTCGGCGCAGGTGCGCGACCATCAACAGGACTGGGAGCCACTGTTCAAGTGGCTCAAGAAATCCTAGACCGGAGTGTTTTCATGCGCGAACTGATACTGCTGCGACATGCCCACGCCGAGCCGGCCGATACCGGCCAGGCCGATCTGGATCGCCCGCTGTCCCCGCACGGCATCGCCGAGGCCGAATCGGCCGGCCGCTGGCTGCGCGAGCAGCGCCTGGTGCCCGACCGCGTGCTGTGCTCGCCGGCGCGGCGTGCCCGTGAGACGCTGGAAGCGGTGCTGGAACTCACCGGCTATGTCGAACAACGCCTGGATGAGCGGATCTACGACGCGACGCCCGGCACGCTGGCCAGCCTGGTGGACGAACACCGCGATGCCGAGCGCCTGCTGCTGGTCGGCCACAATCCGGGCCTGGAACGGCTGGCCGCCCTGATGCACAGCGGCCAGACCGGCGACTACCGCGGCATGCCGACCGCCGCGATCGCCTTGCTGGCACTACCGCTGGACGCGGCCATCGAACCGGGCATCGCCCGCCTGACCGCCTTCTGGTGGCCTTGATCCGTGCCATTGTCGCTGCGCTGGTTCACCTGGCTCGCGCTCTGGGTCGCGTTTCCCTGCTTGGCGCAGCAGACGCTGCATTCCATCGATCCGGTGCAATCGCGCTTCGGGTTCGAGATCAGGACGCGCTTTGGCATGAAGATCGAGGGGTTTTTTCCGCGATTTCGGGGTGAACTGGCGGAATTGCCCAACGGGCGCCAGCAGGTGCGGTTCCGCCTGGATGCCACCCAGGTGGAAATTCCCGCCAAGGATCGCTATACGTCATGGATGCGCGGAGAGGATTTTTTCGACGTCGCGCGGTATCCGGTAGTGGAATTCGAGTCGTTTCCCTACCCTGCGGAGGTGGTGAAAAAGGGCGGCGACATCACCGGCAACCTGACCATTCGCGGAATCACCCATGTCGAGACCCTGCATGTGGTGCCGGCTGACTGTGCGCGGCCGGGCTATGATTGCGATGTGATCAGTCGAGGTACGGTCCTGCGTGGACGTTACGGAATGAATGCGTGGCAGATGGCCCTGGGCGACAGGGTGACGTTCATTCTGCGTGGGCGGTTGCAGGAGGCGCGGCGCCCGTGAGGTTCCTGTTGAGGGTGCTTGTGCTGGCAACGCTGTTGCTCGGCACCGGATGCGCCGGCCTGTCGCAAATCGAGCGCAACCGTGCCGCAGGGGTGGCGGCGGCGGCGCGCAGCACCGTGGTCAGCTGCACGCAGGCCAATCGCTGCGCCCAGCTCTCGCCGCTGCGCGCGCTGGGGGGCGAGGCGATCACCGCCTCCACACCGGCCGCGCCACGGCATTACGCCACCATCGTCGATCACGGCGAAGAATCGCTGGTGGCGCGGCTCAACCTGATCCGTAGTGCCACCCGCAGCATCGACCTGCAGACCTACATCTTCGACAAGGACGACAGCGCGCGCATGGTGCTGGATGCGCTGATCGATGCGGCGCAGCGTGGGGTCAAGGTCCGCATCCTGATCGATCAGCTCTCGGCGATTGCCGATCTGCAGATTCTCGGTGCGCTGGCCAGCACCCACGAAAACCTGCAGCTACGCATCTACAACCCGACCTTCGGCAAGGTCAAACTCAATTATTTCGATTATGCCGGCAGCGTGGTGTGTTGCTTCCGCCGCTTCAACCAGCGCATGCACAACAAGCTGCTGGTGGTGGACGACGTGCTCGGCGTGGTCGGCGGACGCAACTACCAGGACGACTATTACGACTGGGACAGCGAGTACAACTTCCGCGACCGCGACGTGATCCTGGCCGGGCCGGAAGTGCGCGCGATGGCGGCCAATTTCGATGCATTCTGGCGCGCGCGCCGCAGCGTACCGGCCGAGCGTCTGAACGATGTCGGTCGCCTGCTGCTGGAACAGGGCGCGCCCAAGATGCCGCCGGCCACGTTCCGCCGCCCCGATCGGGTGGAGCGGGTCGATGACGAGGCGCGCGATCCGCAGTTCGTGCGCGATGCGTTCGTGACCGGGGCCATGCCGGTGCAGCGCGTGCTGTATGTGGCCGACCTGCCGCAGAAGCATCGCAAGGAGCACGCCGCCAAGGCGGTATCCACCGCGCCCGAGCTGGACGGCCTGATTGCCGGCGCGCAGCAGGAAGTGCTGCTGCAGACGCCGTATCTGGTGCTGTCGGACGAGGCCCAGGCGATCTTCCGCGCATTGCGCCAGCGCCCGCAGCCGCCGCGGATCGTGGTGTCGACCAATAGCCTGGCCGCCACCGACAACCCGATCGTGTATGCGCTGTCGTACAAGTTCAAACGCCGCAACATGCGCGAGCTGGGCTTCAATCTGTACGAGTTCAAGCCGTTCCCGTTGGATGCGCCGGTGGAGTACGCCAACCTGGTGCCCGATCCGCTCAACCCCGAAGCGGCCGAGCCGGCCGAAGACGATGGTCGGGTCAACCGTGTGATCGGCGGCAGTGCGGCCGGCAACGCCATGCGTGGCAGTGGTGGCGGTGGCGGTGGCACAGCCGGCAATGCGGTCCGCGGCAGCGGTGGCGTCGCAGGCCGCACGCCTGGCGGCAGCGAGGTCGATCGGCGCGTGCTGCGCACCGAGACACGGCCCTCGTTCCTGGGCACGCGGGCGGTCAACAAGCCGCTGCCGGTGACCCGTGCCGGTGCGCGCATGGGCCTGCATGCCAAGTCGTTGGTGGTGGATCGCCGCATCGGCGTGATCGGCACGCACAACTTCGATCCGCGTAGCGAAAACTACAACACCGAGGCGGCGGTGGTGATCGACGATGCGCGCTTTGCGCAGGCGCTGGCGGCCAGCATCGAACGCGACATGGCGCCGGAAAACGCCTGGACCGTGGCCTCGCGCGAAAAGCCGCCGGTGCTGAGCGGATTGAACTACAGCGTGGGCAAGGTGTCCGAAGCCTTGCCGGTGCTGGATTTCTGGCCCTGGCGCTACGCCACCAATTACGAGTTCCAGCCGGGGCCGGGTTGCCCGTTTCCGCTCAAGCGCCAGGACCCGCAGTTCCGGCAGTGCTATGTGGCGGTAGGCGATTTCCCCGAGGTCAACGTCGGCCCGAAGTGGCTGCTGGTGCGGATGCTGACCGCCTTCGGTGCAGGATTGGTGCCGATCCTTTGATCGCCGCGCCGGTCCGGGGCCAGCATCGAGCGACGCGTGGTAACTGGTGCATCGTGGAGTGACGTACCGCTGCAATGGCGCGGTGCGCCGACGTGGGAAGCGGCGCGCCGCACACCGCCAACCAGCTGAAGTCACCATCGCGGCCTGACTTGCAGCACCAGCCAAAGGCAGTTGCATCCAACCCCAGCGCCGCAGATGCTTTCCCGATTCCCGATTCCCGATTCCCGATTCCCGATTCCCGATTCCCGATCCCCAATCCCCAATCCCCAATCCCCAGCCTATGACCTTCCGCGAACCCGTCGACCTGGCCGCCCTCAACGCCTCCAGCCGCGATACCTTGATCGACCATCTGGGCATCGTGTTCACCGCCGCCGGCGACGACTGGTTGAGCGCCACCATGCCGGTGGATGCGCGTACCAAGCAGCCGTACGGCCTGCTGCACGGCGGTGCGTCGGTGGTATTGGCTGAAACCCTGGGCAGCAGCGCCGGCAACCTGTGCGTGGATATGACCGCCCAGATGTGCGTGGGGCTGGAGATCAATGCCAATCACCTGCGCGCCGCCACCGACGGCCTGGTCACCGGCACTGCGCGTGCGGTGCATGTGGGACGCAGCACCCAGGTGTGGGACATCACCATCGAGAATCCGGCCGGCAAGCGCGTCTGCGTCTCGCGGCTGACCCTGGCCGTGGTCCCGCGCAGCAATGGCTGAGCACGCCGTGCAAGTGCATGGGTGGAACAGCGCCACCCGCGGCGGGCACTGCGCGCAGGCCACGCTGCTGTCACAATAGTTGCGCTTCCTTCCCCTGGTACCGGTCCCGTTCCGTCAATGAGCGAGTCATCCCTGGACGCCACGCGCGATGCTGGCAGCGTGTTGCGTTGGTTCCGGTACCTGTATCGGGTGCCGTTGTTGCTGATGCATCTGAGCATCTGCCTGCCGATCACCATGCTGTGCGTGGTGGCACCGCCGCTGGCGCGCATCCGTACCGGGCGCGACGACACCCTGGACGAGCTGATGATCCGTTGGTGGCAGGGCAACCTGATGCGCATCTTCGGGTTTCGCCTGCGTCGCTTCGGCACCCCGCTGCCGGGCGCGACCCTGTTCGTGGCCAACCATGTCAGCTGGGTCGACATCTCGATGCTGCACAGCCAGCGCGTGATGGGTTTTGTGGCCAAGCGCGAAATCGCCGGCTGGCCGCTGGTCGGCTGGCTGGCGACCAAGGGCCAGACCATCTTCCATCAGCGCGGCAATACCGAATCGCTGGGCGGGGTGCTGCAGGAAATGCTGCTGCGTCTGCGCAGCGGCAAGCCGGTGGGCGTGTTTCCCGAAGGCCGCACCCGTGGCGGTACCGAAGTCGGCCCGTTCCATGCGCGCATCTTCCAGGCCGCGGTCGAGGCCGGCGTGCCGGTGCAGCCGGTGGCGCTGCGTTACGGCGAGCGCGGCAATGCGCAGGCGGTGGTGGCGTTCGGCGAGCGCGAGAGTTTCTTCGCCAATATCGTGCGGCTGCTCGGCGAGCCGTCGCGGCTGGCCGAGGTGCATTTTCTAGAGCCGATCCGCGCGCTGGATATCGAAGGCCGTCGCCGCCTGGCCGATACCTCGCGGCAACGCATCATCGCGGCGATGGAGTCCTGAGCCGACGATGCAAACGCTCATCCTCCCTGCGGCCAGCACCATCTTGTCTGGCCCGATGAGCGCATGAACGCCTCCGACTATCTGCCGCCGCGCTGGCTGCGCAATCCGCATGTGCAATCGGTGCTGGGCAGCAGTGCCTTGCGCCGGATCCGCAGCCGCCAGGTGCTGGCCGCCAGCGGCGCGGTGACCAGCGAACATATTCTCGACGGCGGCGACGGCGTGCGCCTGCAGGGCTGGATGAGCATCCCGCCCGGCGATGCGCCGGTACGCGGCACGGTGCTGCTGCTGCACGGCTGGGAAGGCAGTGCCGACTCGAACTACATGCGGCTGACCGCCGCGCGCCTGCTCGGCCTGGGCTATCAGGTGTTCCGGCTGAACTTCCGCGACCACGGCGGCACGCACCACCTCAACGTGGACCTGTTCCACTCCGATCGGATCGGGGAAGTGGTCAATGCGGCGGGCGATCTGTGGCGACGGTTCCCCGCGCCGCAGCTGCTGGCGGCGGGCTATTCGCTGGGTGGCAATTTCGCGTTGCGGCTGGCACTGCGTGCACCGGCGGCCGGTCTGCCGCTGGCGCGCGTGGCGGCGGTGTGCCCGCTGCTGGACCCGGCGGCGACGATGCTGCAGCTGGAAAAAGGCCCGCAGTTCTACGATTGGTATTTCCGCCGCAAGTGGCGCGACTCGCTGCTGCGCAAGCGCAAGCTGTTCCCCGATCAGCACGGCTACGACGACGCCACCCTGGCGCTGGACATGCGCGGGTTGATGGCCTGGCTGGCCGAGCAGCACACCGGGCATGGCACGCTGGAAGCGTATTTCGACAGTTATTCGATCGCCGGCGAGCGCCTGACCGGTCTGCAGGTGCCGGTGGACATCCTGATGGCCGAAGACGACCCGGTCATTCCGTTCGAGGATTTCGCCGGCTGGCAGCTGCCGGCGCACGCACAGCTGGAAATCGCGCGCTGGGGCGGCCACTGCGGCTTTCTGGAAAACGCCCGCGGCGATGGTTTTGCCGAACGCTGGGTGGCCGAGCGGCTGGCGGCGCAGGCGTAAGTCGGCGCCACCTCGCGCATCGTTACAATAGGCGTTTGTCCTGGACACGCCCTCCGCCATGCAAGACGCCATTCTTCAAGCCCTGCGCCGCAATGCGGCCGACGATGCGGTGGCGCTGGCCCGCGAGTGGGTCCTCAGCGCGCCCGAGACCGCCGCCACGCATCGTTGGCTGGGTTTGGCCCTGCAGCAGCAGGGTCAACCGGCGCTGGCGCTGGCCAGCATCGAAACCGCGCTGACGCTGACGCCGGAAGATGCCGACCTGCACCTGCTGCGCGCCGGCTTGCTGTTGGCGATGCGCGAGCTGTCCGCGGCGGACGATGCGCTGTCGCGCACCACCGCGCTCGACCCCAA
The DNA here is from genome assembly GCF_014199025.1 of Xanthomonas sp. CFBP 8152. Classification (NCBI taxonomy): domain Bacteria; kingdom Pseudomonadati; phylum Pseudomonadota; class Gammaproteobacteria; order Lysobacterales; family Lysobacteraceae; genus Xanthomonas; species Xanthomonas sp. CFBP 8152. The sequence continues at coordinate 32,988 of NZ_JACHNO010000004.1, read as the reverse complement.
CCAGTTCAACGCCTACGTGATGCAGGCGCATCTGGCGGTGGCGCGCGGCGATCTGGACGAGGCGCAGCGGCTGAGCCGCACCGCCGCACGTTTGGCGCCCGAGCACCCGCAGCTGCTGGCCGTCGATGGCGTGGTGGAGCTGCGTCGCGGCCAGGGCGAGCGCGCGCTGTCGCTGCTGACCCGTGCCGCCGAGCAACTGCCCGACGACCCGCGGGTGATGTTCGCGCTGGGCTTTGCGTATCTGCAGAAGGAGCACTTCGCGTTTGCCGAGCGCGCCTTCGAGCGCGTGGTGGAGCTCAATCCGCCGGGTACCGCGCTGCGCGCCTTCATCGCCCAGCTCGCCCAGCGCCAGGGCCGCCTGGACGACGCGCTGGCCGCGATGCAGGGCGTGTTCGCCCAGCCCGGCGGCGATCTCCCGGCCATGCGCCGGCTCGCCGGCGAGATGGAATTGCAGGCCGGTCGCCCCGACCAGGCCGCCGCGCACCTGCGCCTGGCGCTGGCCCACTGGCCGGCCGACCGCCGCACCCTGCATGCCTTGCTGACCGCCTGGGAGCGGCTGGGCGCGGTGGACGATGCGCGCGACACCCTGGACGCGGCGCTGGCCACCTCGGCCAATGCGCACGACCTGTGGCTGGCGCGGCTGGCGGTGGAGCCAGTCGGCGGGCCGCAGGCGCAGGCGGTGATCGAGCGCTGGCTGCTGGGCATGCCCGAGCATCTGCCGGCGCTGGAAGCGCTGATGCGCGTGCACGACATGCAGGGCCATGCCGAACAGGCGGAAATGGTGGCGCGCCAGATCGTGGCGGTGGAGCCGGGCCGCATCAGCGGCGAGCAACGCATCGTCGAGGCGCTGCTGGAACGCGACCCGCCGGCGGCGATCGCCTGCGTGCAATCGCTGATCGACTCGCTGCCCGAACCCCAGCAGACCGTGCTGCGGCCGTGGTTGGGCAACGTGCAGGACCGCGCCGGCCAACCCGACGCTGCCGTGGCGACCTGGATGCAGTTCCAGCGCGAACAGGCCCAGCACCGCCTGCCGTTGCCGCCGCAGGCCGCCAAGCAGCCGATGCAGTGGCCGGAGCTGGGGACCATTCCTGAAACGGTGACGGCACGGCCGCTGTTCGTATGGGGCACGCCCGGCTCGCATGTCGAACGCCTGGTCGCGGTGATGGGCGCGGCCACCCCGCTGGTGCGCGACGACCGCTATGGCAGCACGCCGCCGTCCGACGCGCTGCAGAGCTACCGCACCGTCGAGCAGCTGGCGTCCGGCGAGCTGGCGCCGATGGCGCTGGTGGAAGGCTGGAAGGCGCAGCTGCCGCGGCGCGGCATCGACGACGGCAACGTCATCGACTGGCTGCTGTGGTGGGACAACACCTTGCTGACCGCGCTGCGCCCGCACCTGCCCGAAGGCCGGCTGGCGATCGCGCTACGCGACCCGCGCGACATGCTGCTGGACTGGCTGTCGGCCGGCGCGCCGGCACCGCTGGCCGTGCAATCGCCGCAGCAGGCCGCCGACTGGCTGCTGACGGCGCTGGAACAGCTCGCGGTGCTGCATGAGCGCGATCTGTATCCGCACCGGATCATCCGCCTGGACGGTATCGAGAGCGACCCGCAAGGCATCTCCACCGCGCTGGAACAGGCGTTCGGCCTGCGCTTCCCGCTGGTCGAACCGCGCGGCCCGGCCCGCCTGGCCGCGGGTCGCTGGCGCAACTACCGCAACGTACTGGGCGCGCAATTCGATCTGCTTACGCTGATCGCGGTGCGCTTCGGCTACCCGCAGGACTGAGCGCCGCCCAGCACGGCTGCGTGGGTGCGGCATGCCATCGGCGGCGCAGCTCGCACCGCCTCGTAGGAGCGGCCCCGGCCGCGACGAGGCGTTACCGACGATGCGTCGCCACCGAATGATGTGGCGTTACCGAGAACGCCCCGTCGCGGCCAGGGCCGCTCCTACGGTCGGTGCGGATTGGCCGGCGCCAGCACTGACTGACTATGGCGCTGCCTGCCGAGCGCACGCGGACGGCGCGCGACGCGGCACGCGGGCGCTGCAGCGTCCATGTTACCGATGCACGATCACGCGGCCGCGGTGTCCGTTGGTGTGGTGAACCGGCAGCGATAAACCCGGCCGGGCGCACCAGAGGGTTCCATGGCGATGGCTTCCTCTGCGGCGCGGGCCCAGGCACCCTGGTCGGCCTCATTCCCTCGGAGACCCCCGCATGCGCCTGACCAGCAACAGCATCGAAAACGGCAAGTCCATCGCGGCGGAATTTGCCGCCGGAACGCCCGAGGGCTTTGCGCCCAACCGCAACCCGCATCTGGCCTGGAGCGAGGTACCGGCCGGCACGCGCTCGTTCGCGCTGCTGTGCCTGGACCCGGATGTGCCGACCGTGCCGGAGACCGTGGGCCGCGACGACGTGCAGATTCCGGTCGATCAGCCACGCACCGATTTTGTGCATTGGGCGATGGCCGATATCCCTACGGACGTGCATGCGATCGCCGCAGGCAGCTGCAGCGACGGCTTCGTGCCCAAGGGCAAGCAGCAGCCGGCCGGCCCGGCCGGTGCGCGCCAGGGCCTGAATTCGTATACCGAATGGTTCGCCGGCAATGCCGACATGGCCGGCAACTATCTGGGCTACGACGGCCCGTACCCGCCGTTCAACGACCTGCGTGTGCACCGCTACTTCTTCCGCGTGTTTGCGCTGGACGTGGCGCAACTCGGCCTGCCCGAGACCTTCACCGCGGCCGATGTGCTGGCGGCGATCCAGGGCCACGTGCTGGCCGAGGCGGCGTTGCACGGCACCTACACGCTGAATCCGGCGCTGCGCTGACGGCAACGAACGGTCCTGCGCAACCGCTTAGGGTGCCCGGGGCCGGTGCGGCCAGCGGTGCCCCTGGTGCGTGCGGCGTCGCTCGCACCACCGCCGCCACACCCGCTAACCGTTGGCTTCGATCATCTGCTCGAGCACGTACACCGGCGCACCGTCCGTGCCTGCGGCAGCCGGGTAGCGGGTGACGCGCAGCAGGGTGCGGATGCCGGCTTCGTGTTCGAAGCCTTCGATCTTGCCCTCGAAGACTTGCCAGGTCCGGGTGACAGGCTGCCCTGCCGCATCCTGTTCGCGCAGTTTCAGGCATTGGCGTGCCGGATCGGACCCGCATGGCACGGTGTCGGCCGCCACTTCGATCAGCAGCGTCTGACCGGGGCCGCCATAGCGTGTGGCGGCCGTGGCGACACCGCCGAACACCAGCCGGGTGCCGTCGCTGCGGGTCAGGGTCAGCTGCCGACCGTTTTGTGCGGCGTTCAGTGCCACCGCGAAGCGCCCGGACAGCAACGCGCTGGCGGCGCGTTCCTGGGCCATCCGCCGCGGTTGCGGGCACAGGCGTTTGCTCGACACCACCCGGCCGATCTGCAAATGCGCCTGCGCCACGCTGTAGTCGGCGCCCAATGCGTTGCAGGTCTGGCTGACCTGGATGCGTTGATCGCTGAAATCCAGCTGCAAGGGCGGGGTGCCGGCGACGAACAGACTGCGCAAGGCGGTGCCGTGCGCATCGCTGGCCTGTTGCAGCTGCCAGTGTTGCGCCTGCAAGGCGGCCTGTAACGGCGCATTGTCGGCGGCGATTGGGGTGCTCGCGGCCGGCTCGGCGGCAGCGGGGTCGGCGCTGGATCCGGGCGCCTGCGGCGGCGTGTTCGACCCGCAGGCCGTCACGCCCGCTGCCAGCAGTGCAGGGGCAAACAACACGGCACGCATGCGGCGGCTCCCGGTGATCGATATGTCAGTGATACCGCCACCGCGCGGCCAGGGCAATGATGCACGTCACTGCCCGGCCACGTGCCCTGCATGTCGCGCCGGCTCAACCGGCACGGCACGCGACCGCATGGCGGTCTCAGGCCAGCGCCGGCAGCCACAACAGCAGGGCAGCGCCCAGCACGATGCGGTAGACCGCAAACACCGTGAAGCGGTGCTTCTTGATATAGCCCAGCAGCCACTTCACCACCACAAAGCCGGTGATGGTCGCCGCCACGAAGGCCACCGCCACATCGGCCCAGTTCTCGCTGCCGACGCCGCCTTCCTTGTACATTTCCAGCAGGGCATAGGCGCTGGCCGCGAACATGGTCGGGATGCCCACCATGAACACGAAATCCGCCGCCGCCGAGCGCTTGCTCAGGCCCAGCAGCATGGCCAGGAAGATCGCCGAGGCCGAGCGCGAGGTGCCGGGGAACACACCGGCCACCACCTGCGCCAGACCCACCGCGATGGCGACCTTCCAGGTCACCACATCGCGCTCGGGCAATTTGCCGGCAAAGTGCTCGGCCACCAGCATCCACAGCCCGCCGATCAGCAACGCCCAGGCCACCGGCTGCACGGTTTCCGGCAGCTGCCAGCCAGCCTTGCGCACGATCAGCCCCACCACCGCGGTAACCAGGAAGGCCACGCCGATCTTGAGCACGTAGTCGCGGTTGTCGCGTTGGCCCAGGCCGGTGGCCAGGGTCCACAGCTTCTGCCGCAGCGCCAGGCAGATCGCCAGGATCGCGCCGGCCTGGATGACGATGTTGAAGAAGTCAGAACGGCGTCCGAGCCATTGTTCGGCGATCAGCAGATGGCCGGTGCTGGAGATCGGCAGGAATTCGGTGAGGCCTTCGAGAATGCCCAACAGCAGGGCGGAAATCAGATCGGACATCGGACTGGAGAGGGGGATGGGGGAGGCGTCAGGATAGTGCATAGCGGCATGCACCATATTGGTGCATTATGAAATTGGTTAGCACATTAAGGGTGCTAATTAGCCGTGAGCGGCCTCAAGCGATGCGAGCAAAATCAACAACTTGTGAAGATGCAGCGCTTGGCATGGTCCCTGCTGTAGTTCGCTCACGAGCCACTTAACTCCTGCAGAGGTTTCTTCCGATGTCCGTGGAAAATGTTGAAAAGCTGATCAAGGACAACAAGGTCGAGTTTGTCGACCTGCGCTTCGTCGATATGCGTGGTGTACAGCAGCACATCACCTTTCCGGCCAACATCATCGAGCCGGCGCTGTTCGAAGAAGGCAAGATGTTCGACGGCAGCTCAATCGCGGGTTGGAAGGGCATCAACGAGTCGGACATGGTCCTGCTCCCGGACGCCGGCACTGCGTATCTGGATCCGTTCTTCGCCGATCCGACCATCGTGCTGACCTGCGACATCCTCGATCCGGCCACCATGCAGAGCTATGAGCGCGACCCGCGCGGCATCGCCAAGCGCGCCGAGGCCTACCTGAAGTCCTCCGGCACCGCCGACCAGGCGTTCTTCGGCCCGGAGCCGGAATTCTTCATCTTCGATTCGGTGCGCTTTGCCAACGACATGGGCCACACCTTCTTCCAGGTCGGCTCGGAAGAGGCTGCCTGGAACACCGGCGCCAAGTACGACGGCGGCAACAGCGGCTACCGTCCTGGCGTGAAGGGTGGCTACTTCCCGGTTCCGCCGACCGACACGCTGCACGACCTGCGCGCGGAGATGATCAAGACGCTGGAACAGGTCGGCATCGAGACCGAAGTGCACCACCACGAAGTGGCCACCGCCGGCCAGTGCGAGATCGGCACCAAGTTCAGCTCGCTGGTGCAGAAGGCCGACGAACTGCTGACGATGAAGTACATCATCAAGAACGTCGCCTACCGCAACGGCAAGACCGCAACCTTCATGCCCAAGCCCATCGTGGGCGACAACGGCTCGGGCATGCACGTGCACCAGTCGCTGACCAAGGGCGGCGTCAACCTGTTCTCCGGCGACGGTTACGGCGGCCTGTCGCAGATGGCGCTGTGGTACATCGGCGGCATCTTCAAGCACGCGCGTGCGATCAACGCCTTTTCCAACTCCGGCACCAACAGCTACAAGCGTCTGGTCCCGGGCTTCGAGGCGCCGGTCATGTTGGCCTATTCGGCCCGCAACCGTTCGGCCTCGTGCCGCATTCCGTGGGTCACCAACCCGAAGGCACGCCGTATCGAAATGCGCTTCCCCGATCCGTTGCAGTCCGGCTACCTGACCTTCACCGCACTGATGATGGCCGGCCTGGACGGCATCAAGAACCAGATCGACCCGGGCGCGCCGAGCGACAAGGACCTGTACGACCTGCCGCCGGAAGAAGAGAAGCTGATCCCGCAGGTCTGCTCCAGCCTGGATCAGGCGTTGGAAGCGCTGGACAAGGACCGCGAGTTCCTCAAGGCCGGCGGCGTGATGAGCGACGACTTCATCGACGGCTACATCGCGCTGAAGATGCAGGAAGTCACCAAGTTCCGTGCTGCGACCCACCCGTTGGAGTACCAGCTGTACTACGGCAACTGAGTTCCACCGCGGTGATGGCGGAGGCCCCCCCTCCCACCTCCGCCATCGCCGCACATGTTTGATCGGTCCACGGCATCGGCCGTGGATTGAAGGGGTATTGAGAGCGCACACAGTTCGCGAGGCGCGGGCCTGACCTCTCCCACGAGGCGGATGCATCGGCATCGGCCGAGGTCTGCGTCATCGCGAACGCGCGGATGCCGGGGTTGGCATCCAGGTGAATGACACCGCCGGGCGGCGCAATGCCGGCCGGTCTTTTCCACCATTCGGGGTATGCGCATGAAATTGATCACCGCCATCATCCGGCCGTTCAAGCTCGACGAGGTCCGCGAGGCCTTGTCCGCAGCAGGCGTGTCGGGCATCACCGTGACCGAGGTCAAGGGTTTCGGGCGCCAGAAGGGCCACACCGAGCTGTACCGCGGCGCCGAGTACGTCGTCGATTTCCTGCCCAAGATCAAGATCGAGACGGTGGTGACCGACGACCGGCTGGACGCAGTAGTCGAGGCGATCCAGAACGCCGCCGGCACCGGCAAGATCGGCGACGGCAAGATCTTCGTAACCGCGATCGAGCAAGTCGTGCGCATCCGCACCGGCGAGATCGGCGCCGATGCGCTCTGAGTTCCCCATCCCCGGAGTCCTTATGAAGACAGCCCTTTTTGCCGGGTGGAAAGCCCGGTTCTACAGTGTCTGCATGTTGATGCTGTTCAGCGCGCTGGTGGCGGGCGGCATGGGCAGCGCGCACGCGCAGTCCACCCCGCAGGTCACCCCGCTACCGACCGAGCCGGTCACCACCGAACCGCTGCCGTCGGCGCAGCCGCCAGCCGCACCGGTGGCCGCGGCCGAGTCCGCCCCGGTGGTCGAGAAGGGCGATGTCGCCTGGATGCTGACCTCCACGCTGCTGGTGTTGCTGATGGTGGTACCGGGCCTGGCGTTGTTCTACGGCGGCATGGTGCGCGCCAAAAACGTGTTGTCGGTGCTGATCCAGGTCGCCGTGGTGTTCTCGCTGCTCACCATCCTGTGGGTGGTGTATGGCTACAGCCTGGCGTTCTCCGGCGAAGGCCCATGGATCGGCAACCTGGACAAGGCGCTGCTCAAGGGCGTGACCATCGAAACGCTGGCGGCCACCTTCACCAAGGGCGTCAGCCTGCCGGAATACGTGTTCGTGGCGTTCCAGGCGACCTTTGCCGGCATCACCGGTGCACTGATCGTCGGCGCCTTCGCCGAACGCGCCAAGTTCGCCGCGGTGCTGCTGTTCTCGGTGATCTGGTTCACCTTCGGCTATCTGCCGCTGGCGCACATGGTCTGGGCCACCGGTGGCTACCTGTTCGGCTTGGGCGCGCTGGATTTTGCCGGCGGCACGGTGGTCCATATCAACGCGGGTATCGCCGGCCTGGTCGGCGCCTACTTCGTCGGCAAGCGGGCCGGCCTGGGCCGCGAGGCGATCAAGCCGCACAACGTGACCCTGACCTTCGTCGGCGCCTCGTTGCTGTGGGTGGGCTGGTTCGGCTTCAACGCCGGCTCCAACCTGGAAGCCAATGCCGGTGCGGCGCTGGCCTTCCTCAACACCTTGCTCGCCACCGCCGCCGCCATCCTGGGCTGGTCGCTGACCGAGAAGATCATCAAGGGCAAGTCGTCCGCACTGGGCGTGGCGTCGGGCATGGTCGCCGGCCTGGTCGGCATCACCCCGGCCTGCGGCACGGTGGGTCCGTTCGGCGCGATCGTCATCGGCCTGGCTGCCGGCGTGCTGTGCGTGTGGGGCGTCACTGGCCTCAAGCGCCTGCTGGGCGCCGACGACAGTCTGGACGTGTTCGGCGTGCATGGCCTGGGCGGCATCATCGGCGCGATCCTGACCGGCGTGTTCTCGGCGGCGTCGCTGGGCGGCCAGAAGGGCGGCGATTACGACATCGTGCATCAGGTCGGCATCCAGGCGTTGGGCGTGGGTATCACCCTGGTGTGGATCGGCGTGGTGTCGGTGGTGGGCTTCCTGGCGGCCAAGCTGGTGTTCGGCCTGCGCGTCACCGAAGAAGCCGAACGCGAGGGCCTGGATATCACCTCGCACGGCGAAGCGGCATACGAGTCCTGAGCATGCACACCCGCGGCCACGCTGCCGCGGGTGGCGCAACGACCCGGCCGGGAGCGCCTTGCCGGGTCCGTTTTCCCCGCTGCCCCGCCGGCCGCGGACCAACTGCCGAGGTGTCTGCATGACCAGCACCACGCCCGTGACTGTCGGCGCGGATGCCCGCTGGATCGGTGCGACCTGCCGCCGTCCGGCCCCGAATTCTTTCCTGCATGCTCGATTCTGCGCGCCACATGCGCAGGCCGATCGTGTTTGCACTAAATTGGTGCAATGCTGATGTCGTCCCTACTCCCGTCGCTGGACAGCCTGGGCACGCCGGTGGCCTGGACCGACCGCGAAGGTCGCGTGCTGGGCGTCAATCCCGCCTTCGCGCGCTGGCTTGGGGTCAGTGCGCGGCGCCTGGTCGATCAACCGCTGGCCGCGCTGGAAGTGCAGGGCGATGCGCTCGCCCGTTTCCTGCTCAACGACGAGCGGGACGTGCTGCGCCTGCATCGGCTGGCACTGGGCCTGCCCAATGACGCACCGCGCTTTGCCGAAGGCTGGCTGTCGCGGCTGGACGACGGCGGCTGGCTGCTGGAAACCCATCCGGTCGACGAATTCCCCGCGCTGGATCCCACCCATGCGCTGCCCAACGCCTTGAGCGCCGCGCTCAAGGGCCTGGCGCACGAACTGCGCAATCCGCTGGCCGGGCTCAAGGGCGCGGCGCAGTTGCTGGCGCGGCGCTCGGCCGGGCGCGACGAAGACGAGCGCGAGCTGATCGAGTTGATCGGCACCGAGATCGAACGCCTCAACACCTTGCTCGAACGCCTGCTCTCGCCCACGCCGGCGCGCCCGCACGACCATCTCAACATCCACGTCGTGCTCGAACGCGTGTTGCGCCTGGCCGAAGCCGAGGGCGGCTGGTCGGTGCAGGTGCAGCGCGATTACGACCCCAGCATTCCCGAGATCCTCGGCGATGGCGACCGCCTGACCCAGGCGGTGTGGAATCTGGTGCGCAATGCGTTCCAGGCCGGCGCCACGCGGGTGACCCTGCGCACCCGCGTCGAGCACGGCCAGCGCATCCGCGACCGCGTGCATGCGATGTCGCTGCGGCTGGAGATCATCGACGACGGCGGCGGCGTGCCGGAGGAACTGGCCGAGCACCTGTTCCTGCCGCTGGTCAGCGGACGTGCCGAAGGCAGCGGGCTGGGTCTGGCGCTGGCCCAGCAGGTCTCGCGCGAACACCACGGCACGCTGACCTACCGCTCGCGGCCGGGGCATACCGTTTTCACCCTGCTGTTGCCCGAGCTGGCCGGCAATCACGACAAGGACCATCCGCATGGCTGAGGCCGCCGCCGCATCCCACCACATCTGGGTGGTCGACGACGACCGTTCGGTCCGCTTCGTGCTGTCCACCGCCTTGCGCGATGCCGGTTATGCCGTGGATGGCTTCGAGAGTGCCGCCGCCGCATTGCAGGCACTGGCCATGCGGCCTACGCCGGATCTGTTGTTCACCGACGTGCGCATGCCGGGCGAAGACGGCCTGAGCCTGCTCGACAAGCTCAAGTCCAGGCACCCGCAACTGCCGGTGATCGTGATGTCGGCCTATACCGATGTCGCCAGTACCGCCGGCGCCTTCCGCGGCGGCGCGCACGAGTTCCTGTCCAAGCCCTTCGATCTGGACGATGCGGTGGCCTTGGCCGCACGGGCGCTGCCGGATGCCGATGCCGGTGTCGAGGAGATCGTCGGGACTCCGTTGGCAGAAGGCTCGGCGGCGCTGATCGGCGACACCCCGGCGATGCAGGCGCTGTTCCGCGCGATCGGCCGGCTGGCCCAGGCACCGCTGTCGGTGCTGATCAACGGCGAGACCGGCACCGGCAAGGAACTGGTCGCGCGCGCGCTGCATAACGAATCGCCGCGCGCGCGCAAACCCTTCGTCGCGCTCAACACCGCCGCCATTCCGGCGGAACTGCTGGAAAGCGAATTGTTCGGCCACGAAACCGGCGCCTTCACCGGCGCCACCAAACGCCATATCGGCCGCTTCGAACAGGCCGACGGCGGCACGCTGTTTCTGGACGAAATCGGCGACATGCCGCTGCCGCTGCAGACCCGCCTGCTGCGCGTGCTGGCCGAGAACGAATTCTTCCGGGTCGGCGGGCGCGAGCTGATCCGCGTCGATGTACGCGTGATCGCCGCCACCCACCAGGACCTGGAGGCGCTGGTCGAGCAAGGCCGCTTCCGTGCCGACCTGTTGCATCGCCTGGACGTGGTGCGCCTGCAATTGCCGCCGCTGCGCGAACGCCGTGGCGATATCGCGCAACTGGCCGAGAATTTCCTGGCCATGGCCGGGCGCAAGCTCGACATGCTGCCCAAGCGGCTGTCCTCGGCCGCACTGGAACAACTCCGCCAATACGATTGGCCCGGCAACGTGCGCGAACTGGAAAACGTCTGCTGGCGCCTGGCGGCCCTGGCCACTGCCGACATCATCGACGTGGTCGACGTCGAATCGGCACTGGCGCGCGGCGGCCGCCGCCAGCGTGCCGGCCGCGGCGACGGGCAATGGGACGAGATGCTCTCCAGCTGGGCCGCGCAACGCCTGAGCGAAGGCGCCCAGGGCCTGCACGCCGAAGCCCGCGAACGCCTGGACAAGACCCTGCTCGAAGCCGCCCTGCAACTCACCCAGGGCCGCCGTGCCGAAGCCGCCGCCCGATTGGGGCTGGGCCGCAACACCGTCACCCGCAAACTCGGCCCGGGGCGCAAGCGCCGCTGATCTGGGTCCAAGCCCCTCTCCTATGGGAGAGGAGGGTGAGGGTCCCTGTGCCGATGAAAGCGCTACTGCACGCGCAGCTATTCCAACGATGCCTTGATCGCGCCGAGGCTGCCTGACATTGCCCGCGGCAAGCGTTGATGCGTGGCACGCCGCCGCATCCCGTGCCGTCGATGACGCCAGCGCAGCCCTGACATGCCGACGCCATCGTCCAGGCAGCTCGCGCACCGTGGCTGGCACCTCGCACAACATCTAACAACCCGACTCACCACACCAACCCCGTAAACTCCTGTGCTGCCAGCGGTTGCATTTCATGACATGTGAACATGCGCCCGCATAGGTTTTCAGCCTGATCAGGAGAACAGCTCGATGCGTTACCGGTCGTCCACGATCGTTGCCCTTACCGCACTGGCGCTGGCCGCCTGCAGCAGCACGCCCCCGCCGCCCCCGCCTCCACCCCCGGCGGCGCGGGTGGTGCCCGTGCGTCCAGTCCAGCAGGCCGAGGCGGCGCTGGCATCGGCGTCGGGCAGTCTGGTCAGCGGTCGGGTGGTGCTGGTCCCCGCGCTGCAGGGCATCCGCATCACCGGCACGGTCGGTGGCCTGCGTCCGGGCGGCGTGGCCGGCTTCCATGTGCACGAACGGGGCGACTGCAGCGCCGCCGATGCCAGCAGCGCCGGTGCGCATTTCAATCCGGCCGGTGCGGCGCACGGACGTGCCGGCAGTGCTCCCCACCACGCCGGCGACATGGACAATCTGCGTGCCGATGCCGAAGGTGTCGCGCATCTGGACATGATCGTTGCCGGTATCACCCTCGGCGATGCCGCACCCACCGACGTGGTCGGCAAGTCGCTGGTCGTGCATGCCGATGCCGACGATTACCGCAGCCAACCCAGCGGCAATGCCGGCGCACGTCTGGCCTGCGGCGTCATCCGCGTCACCCAGTGGCGCACACCCCCTTCGCATCCCTGAGTCGGGGCACCCCTGGCTGCAGCTGCGGCCTTTCTACAGGAGTTTTTTCATGCGCATTCTTCCAACGACATTGTTCCTTGCCACCGCGCTGGCGCTGACCGCGTGCAAGCGCGACGAACCCGCACCGGCCGACCCTGCACCCGCACCGCAGGCCGGTGCAGCGGCCGAAACGGCGCATGGCGGCGAGCACGCCGCGTCCATGGTCACCGAAGCGGCGGCCACCACCACCGCAACCGCCGAGCTCAAGCCGACCAAGGGCAGCGATGTCAAAGGCACGGTGAGCTTCAAGATCGTCGACGGCGCGCTGCGTGTCACCGGCCAGCTCAGTGGCCTCAAGCCCGGCAGCGAACACGGCTTCCATATCCACGAGAAGGGCGATTGCAGCGCACCGGACGGCAGCAGCGCCGGCGGACACTTCAATCCGGCCCAATCCGATCACGGCGCCGTCAGTGCCGACCCGCACCACGGCGGCGACATGCCCAACATCAAGGCCGATGCGCAGGGCAATGCCAGCGTCGACGGCCCGGTGTCGAGCAACGTCAATCTCGGCAAGGCCGACCAGTTCGATATCGCCGGCCACGCGGTGATCGTGCATGCCGATGCGGACGACTACAAGACCCAGCCCACCGGCAACGCCGGCGGCCGTCTGGCCTGCGGCGTGATCACCACCGACAACGCGCCGGCTGCAGCCAGGTAAGCAGGGCAAGTCAGCGGCCAGGCCAAACGCCGCGGTGATCGATCACCGCGGCGTTGTTGTTCCTGTGCTGCGGTGGGAGCGATCCGGTCATGCGGTGCGGCATGCTCAATGCTTCCTGTTCGCACGCATCGAAGTGCCGGGCGCCGTGGGCACCGCGTCATCAGCGATTCAATAGTTCGGCCACAGCCCCGGCGTTGCCAGCTCCAGCAGATGCGCATCCGGATCGCGGAAGTACAGGCTCTGCCCGCCGCCCGGCCACTGGGTGCGGCCTTCGATGGGCACATCGCAGGCCTGCAGATGTGCCTCCCATCCGGCCAACGCATCGGCGGCGATGGCCAGTGCGTAATGTGCCCGCCCGCTGCCATCGTGCGGCGGAATCGTGCCGCCCGGCAGCGTGACGGTGGTGGCGGTGCTGCCTTGCAGGAACAGCAGCAGCACCTGCCCGGGGGCGATTGCATACGCGGCCATGCGCGCGTCGCGGTACATGGCTGCCAGTCCCAGCACGCGGACATAGAACGCGCAGGCGCGTTCCAGATCTGCCACATACACGCCGGTTTCCAAGACGCCCTGCAACGCCGGCGCCGTGGAAGCCGGCGCCTGACTCACGCGGCCAATGCCAGGCGCGGATCCTGGCCCGGTTCCACGTGCACGTACAGCACGGGCAGGCCATGCGCTTCCAGCACTGCGGCCATCTGCCGCTGACGCGACAGATACTGCTCGTACACCCCGCGCAGGCGCTCGCAATTGTCGCGGTCGTGCGCGTAGTAATCGCACCAGCCGGCCGGGTCGAACAGCGCGATGCGCACTTCGCCATCGACGTAGCGCAGCACCGGCTCAGGCGGCTGTTCCAGCCACTCTTCGGACTGCGGCGCCAGCAGGGCGGCTTCGATCAGCGGCCACAACGGGGCCAGGCCCTGGTTGTCGTACTGCATCGAAATCATTGCGGCCAGATCGTTCGCGGTGAGATACCGCGCATGTTCGATGCGTGCGCCGAAGCTTTCCTGCGCCAGCAGCGCGGTATCGGCCTGCGCCATGCCCTGGGCCAGCAGCACGTCTTCCATCGCATCGGCCACCGTCGTCACGATCTGCGGATCGCCGGAGAGCAGGAACGGCAGCACGCGCAGGCCGCCACCGGTCAGCTGCGGGTCGGCCTGGAAGGGCAGGGGAATCTCGCCCTGCGCATCGGCGCCGAACGCCAGCACGCGCGGGCCCTGATCGCGCCCGGGCGCACGCGCATGCAGCTCCTCCAGCCGGCGATGCAGCGGCCAGCCGGGCCGCAGCGCCTCGGCCGGGTCGAAGTGCGCCATCGCCACGCTGAGCTCGAGCTCGCGGACCTCGGGGATCCACTGCGCCAGGTCGCGGCCGATGCGTTCGGCCAGCATGCCGGCCTGTTCCGGCGCCAGGGCGCCGCGCTCGGGGACGGTGCCGCCCGTCAATTCCAGCGCCATCACACCCATGGCGGTCACGCCGTGTTCGGTCTTGCTCATGATTCGCGGTTGGCCCATCACGGGGTCGAAGCTACACTGCGGCCATTATGCCTGCCGGCCCTGTGCAGGCCATGTCCCCGAGTCCTCCATGCCAGGTCAACCGATGCCCGCAGCCCGTCCCGTCGCCATTCTGGGCGGCGTTCGTATCCCGTTCTGTCGTCAGAACACCGCTTACGCGGACGTGGGCAACCTGGGCATGTCGGTGCGCACGCTGGGCGCACTGGTCGAGCGCTTCGGGCTGCACGGGCAGCAACTGGGCGAAGTGGCGATGGGAGCGGTGATCAAGCACTCCTCGGACTGGAACCTGGCCCGCGAAGCGGCGCTGTCGTCCGGGCTGTCGCCGCTGACGCCGGGCATCACCTTGCAGCGCGCCTGCGGCACCAGCCTGGACTCGGTGATCACCATCGCCAACAAGATCGCGCTGGGCCAGATCGATTCGGGCATCGGCGGCGGCTCGGACACCACTTCGGAAGTACCCATCGTCTACGGCAAGAAGCTGCGCGCGCGGTTGATGGCCGCCAACCGCGCCAAGGCCACCGGCGACAAGCTCAAGGCCCTGCTGCGCGGCTTCAAGCTCAGCGAGCTCAAACCCGAGTTCCCAGGCGTGGCCGAGCCGCGCACCGGCAAGAGCATGGGCGACCACTGCGAGGACATGGCCAAGGAATGGAACATCTCGCGCGATTCGCAGGACGAATGGGCGGTGTCCTCGCATCACAAGCTGGCCGCCGCCTATGAGCGCGGCTTCTTCGACACGCTGATCGCGCCGTTCCGCGGCGTCTCGCGCGACAACATCCTGCGCGCCGACACCTCGCTGGAAAAGCTGGCCACGCTGCGCCCTGCTTTCGACAAGACCTCCGGCCGCGGCACGCTGACTGCGGCCAATTCCACCCCGCTCACCGATGGTGCGGCCGCGGTGCTGCTGTCCAGCGAGGCCTGGGCGCTGGCGCATGGCCACACGCCGATGGCCTACCTGCGCGATGCGCAGGTGTCTGCGGTGGATTTCGTGCATGGCGAAGGCCTGTTGATGGCGCCGACCATTGCGGTGCCGCAGATGCTGGCGCGCCAGGGCCTGACCCTGCAGGACTTCGACATCTACGAAATCCACGAGGCCTTCGCCGCCCAGGTGCTGTGCACGCTGCGCGCCTGGGAAAGCGAGGATTACTGCCGCAATCGCCTGGGGCTGGAGGCGCCGCTCGGCCGTATCGACCCGGACAAGATCAACCCGCTGGGCTCGTCGCTGGCCACCGGTCACCCCTTCGCCGCCACTGGCGCGCGCGTGGTGGCCACCGCCGCCAAGCAACTGGAAGAGCGCGGCGGCGGCCGTGCGTTGATTTCCATCTGCACCGCCGGCGGCATGGGCGTGGTGGCCATCGTCGAGCGCTGACGCTGCTGCGCAGCGTGGGATTGGGCATTCGCAAGGCAGAAGCGGACCCCTGGTTTTTACAAATCCCCAATCCCGAATCCCCAACCTGCAAGGACGCATGGATGTCGAACGTTGATTCACGCCAACCCCCTACGCTTTATCTGCCTCCGGCGCACGGCGCCGTGTGGCGCGAGGGCGACGTGCTGGTGTGCACGCCAGGCGCCGATCTGCCGCCACGTTGCGTCAAGTGCAATGCGCCGGCGGACATCTCGCCGCGCCGCTACATCTTCCATTGGCATCACCCGGCGATCTATCTGGCCCTATTGATGGGGGTGCTGCCGTATCTGATCCTGGCCATCGTGCTGCGCAAGCGCAGTGCGCACGTGCTGAGTCTGTGCGCGCGGCATGAGCGCCGCCGCGTGCGTTGTGTCGCCATCGCGATGGCGTTGATCGTGCCGTTGCTGGTGGGGGTGCTGTGGATCGATGGCGCAACCGGCTGGCTGACCGGTGCCGGTGCGATGGCGGCGATGCTGTTGATCGGCAGGCGCTGTTCGCGCGTGTTGTCGGCGCAATCGGTCGATCACGAGCAGGCGCGTTATCTCGGTGCCTGTGAGGCGTTTTTGCGCGCATTGCCGGCGCCGCCGCGGCAATCGCGCGATTGGTGATTTGCGCTGCTGTGTTTGCAGATGCCGTCGTAACGTCCGCGCGGTGCCGTCCCTGCAGGCGTGATGACAGGCCGGCAAGCGTTGCCGGTAGCGCTTTTGCTCGGATCTAGAAAACCAAGAGCCCCGGACATGCCGGGGCTGCTGGTGAATCCGCGCATCGCTCCAGGAGCGATCAGAGGTCAGATCAAAGCACGCGATCGTCCGGTGCGAGCGGATCGGCCGGCGGTGGCGTTGTATAGGCCGACACGATCGGCCCGCGCAGCGACTGCTGCGGCAAGCCCTCGTGCACCGGCTCGCCCCGCGTGGCGCGCAGGGCGTTGGCATAGCAGTGCTGCGCGGACTGCAGATCGCCCGCGGCAGCAAAGCCGTGGCCGAGTTCTTCCCAGGCCTCGCTGCCCGCACCATTGGCCACTGCGCGATGCAGAAACTCTTCGGCCTGCGACCACTGCTGCTGGTGACGTGCCAGGCGTGCCAGGGTCAGCAACAGGCCCGGGCTGTCCGGGTACTGGGTCAGCCAACGCTGCGCACTGGCGCGGCGCGAATCGTATTTTTCCAGCGGCAGCACGCCATACAGGCGCACCAGCGACTCGTCCCACTGCGTATCCAGCGCCTGTTCCAGGCTATGCACCGCTGCATCGTCCCAGTGCAGCACTGCCGCGCGCTGTGCGTAGGCACCCACCACCGCGGGATAGGTACGCAGCGGTTTGGGCAGCGCTTCCCAGCGTTCGGCCAGGGCATTGGCATCGCCTGCCTGCAACAGCGTCTGCTCGGCCAGCGTGGCTTCCAGTGCGCTGTAGGCCTCCGGTGCCAGTACCGCCTGCTGGCGCAATGCCCCCAGCTGACCGTAGGCCTCGTCGGCGCGACCGATCTGCGCCAAAGCATGCGTGCGCAGCAGCAAGCCGCGCGCCGGCAGCGGTTGCGCATCGGCACTGTCGAGCGCATTGATCGCCTCGACCGGGCGTTGCCGCGCCAGATGCCGCTCGCCCTGCAGCAACGCATGCGCGGTGGGATCGCGCTCGGCCAATTGCTGGGCCAGCGCGTTCGCCGCCACCTCATCGCCGCGTGCATCGGCGACCCGCACCGCACTGGCCAGGGCGATGCCGCTGACGTCCGCATCCTCGCTGGCGTTGACCAACAGGCGCTCGGCACGCTGCCATTGGCCGTGATCGGCTGCGCGCAGACCTTCGATCAGGCGGGCGCGGCCCTTCTTGCGGCGGTACTTGCCCCAGACCCGGAACGGCAGGCTGACCAGCGTCCACACCAGCCACAGCACCAACAGCGCGATGACCAGAATCAGCAGCGCCTGCGGCATGGCGGCGCGATAGTCGTTGCCGCCGACGCTGACCACCACATTGCCCAGGTCGTAACTGGTCTGATGCGACAGCCATTGCGCACCGAGCACGCCCAGCGCCACGGCAACCAACAGGATCAAGACGGTACGCAACACTTTCATTGGATGGATCTCCCTTCACGCATGGCCTGCAGTTGCAGCAGGGTGGTGCCCAGTTCCGGCAGGCGCGGACGCAGTGGGGCTTGTTGCAGCGTGCGCAGGCGCGTGCGTGCCTGGCGACGTTGTGGCGAATCCGGCCACAGCCGGCTGGTCCAGGTGTCCACGCGCCGCAGCGATTGCGCAAAGCCGGCGACATCGCCGCGCTCGGCCGCAGCGCGGGCCAGGCTGACTTCGATCTGCAAGGCGTCGCGCGCGGCGTGGCGGTCGCCGCCGGTCAGCAGCGCATCGCCACGGCTGGGACGGATGTCCACCAGCGGTGCGAGTGCTTTCTGCCACCACGGCTGCGCCGCTTCGCTGTCTTTTGCGGTCTGTTCGGGCAGGCGCAGCAGGTCGCCGGCCAACTGATCCAGGGCTTGACCGGCCTGCGCCTGCGGACCGGCACCGAGGCGATCCAGTGCGTCGCGTTCCTGCACCAGCGCCTGGCGCAGATTGAGATAGCCGGGATCGTCGATGCCATTGAGTGCGGCATTGGCCAGCGCGTAGGCGCGGCGGGCACCGTCGGCGTCGCCGGCAATGCTCAGCCGCTGCTGGCCAAGCCGCAGCATCAGCTCCACCTCATCGAACCGCAGCGCCTGCGCGCCGTGGCGATTGGTGTCGGCGAGCTTTTGTACGGTGTCTTCGAGCAGGGCACTGCGCTGGCTCAGACCAAGCATCTCGTCGCGCAGCACGCGGTTGGTGGCTGCCGCGTCCGCCAGGCGTTCGTTGGCCAGGCGTTGGTCGCGGCGCAGCGTCTCCAGCATCTGCTGGGTGCCGTCCCAGCGCTGCTGCTGCGCCTCGGCCGCCTGCAGCTGCGCGCCTTGATAGTCCTGCCATGCGCGCCAACCGAAGAGCAGCGCCACGCCCACGGCGACCAGCGCGACGACGAGCAGCAGCCATGCCAGGGGAAAGCGTCGCGTGGTAGCGGGCATTTCGGTCATTCGTCCATCCTCGCGCGGTCACGACGGGTGCAGGTGCTGCAGTCATCCGGCACAGCATGGCGTGCAGCGGCAGACACTCGCAAGCGGTGCTTGCGTTTGGAGTTCAGCAAGGTCGCAATGGCGTCACGATCGCCGCGGCAGCAGCGGCCAACTGCTCGGGCAACGGGCCTGCGGCGCGCACCACATGACGGAAGCCGGCGAGGTGTGCGGATTGCAGCATGCGCTCGCTGGAGGTCACCACTGGCCGTTGCCGCAAGGTGTCGACCAGCGGTCCGGGCAACTGCTGCAGCACCAGCGTCAGCGCTTCGGCGCTGCTCAGCGCCAACACGCTAGCAGGAAGCGCATCCGCCAGCGCGCGGACTGCCGATGCGCGCAGGCGCAGCGCCACGCGCTCATAGACATCGGCGCGCAGGATGCGGGCGCCACGCTGCTCCAGGGCCGGCGCCAGCATGCCGCGCCCACCCGGGGCGGTGATCAGCCCCACGGCCTGCAGCGGCTGCCGCAACAGCGGCAACGCAAGCAGGCCCTCGCTGTCCATGCGTGCCGGGCGTATCACCGTGTCGATGCCACAGGCCTGCAGCGCGCGCGCAGTGCCGTCTCCCACGCTCACCCATTGCGCCTGCGCCGGCCGCTGCAGTGGTGCCAGACGATGCGCAGCGTGCACCGCGGCCGGGCTGGTGAACACCGCGATCGGCGCTTGCAAGGCCTGCCGCAATGCGGCCAGTGCCTGTGCGGTGTCGTTGGTCTGCAGCCGCCACGGCGACAGCGCCAGCAGCCGTCCGCCGTGTCGCGCGGCGGCCCGCCGCAATGGCGCGTGTTCACCGCTGGGCCGGAGCGAGATCAAGGTCCAGGCGGCGGCAGCTGGGGCGGGACGTGTCATCGGGTGATTATGCGAGAGCCGTGACGTATCGGGGCGGGCGTCGCGCGCTGCGATGAGGCTGACGACGATCAGATTCCTGCGCATGGTCTGGCCTTGCGTGCCTGCATCAGCGTGACGCCTGCGCTTCTGCGGCCAGAATCTGGCGATGGGGTCCGCACCGATGACTGCTTCCGCCCACGATTGGTCACGACAATCGAGCTGGAGTGACACCGCGATCAAGGTCTATCCCATCGACATGCAGCGCAGCGCGACTGCCTGCAGGCGATGTCGGCGCGGTGGCAGGCGCTGGGCATCCGCTCGAGCGGATGCCTGCGGTCGATGGCGCCACCTGGACGCCTGCGCAGTCCACCTGTCGTCTGTCGCCGGCCGTCTGCTTCCTGGACAAGTGCTTCCACGCCGCGCCGGAGCAGAGCGTGTTCACCGGCACTACATCGATGTGCCGTTGACGCATGCGCAGAAGCAGCGCCGCGCGCATTGGAAGGCCAGGGCCGCCGCATTACTGCATGGTGGCGCAACGCTATCGCGAGGTCGTGTTCGCACACTGAGCAGGGCAGAATCGAGGCGTGTGGCGCCGCGGCGCCACACGCGTCTCACCATGCGGTACCGCATGTCATTCCAGTGCACAAGACGCTCGCGGAACATTGCGGCATGATGCCGCCCTTCGCCGTCTTCCAGCCTTCGCCGATGACTCCTTCGTGCACGCTCGCATCCGCCCTGCAGTCGCTGCAGCAACAGTTCATCGCCATGCCGCCGGTCCTCTCGATGGGCATTGCCGTCGACGGCTTGCATGACGGCGCGTTACGTTTGCGTGCGCCGCTGCAGGCCAACGTCAACGACAAAGCCAATGCATTCGGCGGCAGCCTGGCTTCGTTGATGACGCTGGCCAGTTGGGGCTGGCTGACGCTGCAGTTGCAACTGGCCGGGCACAGCGCCGATGTCTATGTGGCCGACAGCCAGCTGCGCTACGTCGCCCCGGTCTACGAAGACCTGGTGGCCAATGCCGAGCCGTCCGAACTCGGTGGCTGGGAGGCGTTCCTTGCGACCTTCCGGCAGCGCGGCAAGGCGCGTATCGGCATGCGTGCGCAGATCGCGCTGGGTTCCGGCGCGGCGGCGGCCACCTTGAGCGGGCGTTTCGTGGCGTTTCCAAAACGGTAGGATGCGCGCTGGACTTGGGGGAATGCGCATGCGTGCAGTGATCGGGGCAATGCTGTTGCTCGGGCTGACAATGGTCAGCGGGGTGGTATCTGCCGGCAGCCGCGCCCAGGCACGCGCGCTGGAAACCACCCAGGCCGCCTACACGGCCGCCATACGCTGGAGCGATTTCGATGCCGCGCAGGGCTTTGTCGAACCGACCTACGCCCAGGCGCATCCGCTCAGCGATCTGGAACGCTCGCGCTATGAACAGGTGCAGATCTCCGGCTACCGCGAGCTGCGGGTGGGCGAAGACGGCAACGGCGACCTGCGCCGCGAGGTCGAGTTGCGGGTGATCAACCGCAATACCCAGGCCGAGCGGCTGGTGCGCAGCATCGAGTTGTGGCGCTGGGACGCCGAGCGCAAACGCTGGTGGCTGGCCAGCGGCCTGCCCGATCTGTGGCAGGGCCAATAGCCCGCCGCAGGGGTGCTTGGCCGTCGCGTGCGCCAGCTGTGCGACAATTCCCGCCCGCTTGACTGACCCTGACCCCGTGAATTTCGAAGAGCTGCAGGCCTTTGTCGGCCGCAACCCCATGTTGTCGCTGGCCCTGGTGGGCCTGACCATCGCCCTGATCGTCACCGAGGTCGCGCGCCTGTTCCGTGGGTATCGCGCACTCAAGCCGGCCGAGCTGACCCGTTTGATCAATAGCGAGAACGCGCTGGTGATCGATCTGTCGCCGACCGCCGATTTCGAAAAAGGCCACATCGCCGGCAGCCGCAACGTGGCGCTGGCCAAATTCGACCCGGCCGGCAAGCTGCTCGCCAACGCCAAGTCCTCGCCCGTGGTGGTGGTGTGCCGCACTGGCAACGCCTCCGCAGGCGCGGCCAAGACGCTGAAGAAAGCCGGGTTCGAGCAGGTCTACTGGCTCGATGGCGGCGTGGCTGCCTGGCAGATGGCCGAGCTGCCGCTGGTCAAGGGCCGCGCCTGACCGCACCTTGTGAGGCGCCAGGCAAGTCCCCATTGCTGGCGTGAGAGACTCGCGCTTTCACGTCTGCATCATTCAACGCTGCATCCACCGAACCGTTTCTGGAGTTAGGAATGTCCGACGAAATCATCAACGGCGCGGCTGCGCCGGCCGACGCCGCTGCTGGCCCCGCTTTCACCATCGAGAAGATTTACGTCAAGGACGTTTCCTTCGAATCGCCGAACGCGCCGGCCGTCTTCAATGACGCCAACCAGCCCGAGCTGCAGCTGAACCTCAACCAGAAGGTGCAGCGCCTCAACGACAACGCCTTCGAAGTCGTGCTGGCCGTGACCCTGACCTGCACCGCCGGTGGCAAGACCGCCTACGTGGCCGAAGTGCAGCAGGCCGGCGTGTTCGGCCTGGTCGGCCTGGAGCCGCAGGCGATCGACGTGCTGCTCGGCACCCAGTGCCCGAACATCCTGTTCCCGTATGTGCGCACCCTGGTCAGCGACCTGATCCAGGCCGGCGGCTTCCCGCCGTTCTACCTGCAGCCGATCAACTTCGAAGCGCTGTACGCAGAAACCCTGCGCCAGCGTTCGCAGGGCGAAGGCACTTCGCTGGCCGATTCCGAGCCGGCTGGCAACGCCTAAGCCTTGCGTGCGCCGATGAGCGATTCGAAACAGAAGATCGCTGTTCTCGGCGCCGGCTCCTGGGGCACGGCCCTGGCCGCGCTGCTCGCCAGGCACGGTCACCCGACCGTGCTCTGGGGACGCGATGCGGCGATGGTGGATGCCATCGACCGCACGCACGAAAACGCACGCTATCTGCCGGGTATCGCATTGCCCGAGAGCCTGCGCGCAACCACCGACCTGCAACTGGCCATTGCCGATGCCGGCTGGATCCTGGTCGTGGTGCCTTCGCATGCATTCACCGAGACGATCCGGTTGATCGCACCGTTGCGTCCGGCCGGTGCCGGCGTCGCGTGGGCGACCAAGGGCTTCGAGCCCGGTTCCGGGCGTTTCCTGCACGAAGTGGCGCGCGACATCCTCGGCTCCAGCGTTCCTCTGGCCGTGGTGACCGGGCCGTCCTTCGCCAAGGAAGTCACGCTCGGCCTGCCGACCGCCATCACTGTCCACGGCGACGATGCGGCGTTTGCGCAAGTCGTCGCCGATGCCATGCATGGCCCGACCTTCCGCGCCTACACCGGCGATGACATGGTGGGCGCCGAGCTCGGTGGCGCGATGAAGAACGTGCTGGCCGTGGCCACCGGCGTGGCCGATGGCATGCAGCTTGGCCTCAACGCCCGCGCCGGTCTGATCACGCGCGGCTTGAACGAGATGCTGCGTCTGGCGGCGGCGATCGGTGCGCGTCCGGAGACCTTGATGGGTCTGGCGGGTCTGGGCGATCTGGTGCTCACCTGCACCGGCGATCTGTCGCGTAACCGACGGCTGGGACTGGCCCTGGGACGCGGACAGAGCCTGAACGATGCGATCCGCGAGATCGGCCAGGTGGTGGAATCGGTGCAGACCGCCGACGAAGTCATGCGTCAGGCCGAGCATCACGGCATCGAGCTGCCGATCTCCAATGCCGTGCGTGCGGTGTTGCATGGCGAGATCACCCCGGAAGCGGGCTTGAAGGAATTGCTGGCACGCGAGCGCAAGCCCGAGTATCCGCAGACCCTGTTCACCTGATTGCGGCGTCGCGTGTTGGCGCACTGTGCGGAAATCAACAAAAAGCCCGGCATTGCCGGGCTTTTTGTTGGCACGGATCGCAAAGGCTGGCGGCAGGACGCAGCAGCTGAGCGCGATGCACCGTGCTTCTACAGGAGCGGCATTGCGCACATGCCGCTATGAAGCGATGTGCGCGTCACCAGCCGATCGCCCAAAAGAAAGAAGCCCGGTCGGGGGACCGGGCTTCCAATGCAACGCGGGAGAGAGAGTCGCGTTGCAGTCAAACGTGCGGCTTACCAGCTGAAGCGCGGGCCGACCGACCATTCCTTGTTGCCGTCGCCATCCATACGGATGTCGCCGTTGATGCCCCAATTCTGGTTCAGCTTGACCTGGGCGCCGAGGCGGCCGTAGAAGTTGTCGCCGATGTCGATGCCGCGCTTCTTGGAGAAGTCCTCGTAGCCAGCCAGGGCGTAGACTTCGAAGTGCTCGCCGAAGGCGTTGCGCAGGCCAGCTTCAACGCTGTAACCATCGAAGCTGATGTTCGGGGTGTCCAGGTCCAGCTTGCGGTAGGCAACGCGGGCGACGAAGTCGGTGCTGGTGGCGATTTCGTGGTTGTAACCCACGCCAACGCCCCACTGCTGGAAGTCGGAGTTGGAGCTTTCGAACACGTTGTCGTTGTCGTCAGCGTTCTGCTTGCTGTAATCGCCGAACACGTGGAAGTTCGGAGCGACGGCGTAGGACGCCTTCACGCCCCAACCATCGGCGTCGCGGCCTTCGGTCGGAGTGCGCACGTAGTCGCCTTCGACGAAGTTGTAGGAGAGGTTTTCAGCAGCGGAGGCCGCAAACGGCAGGGCTGCGAGAAGGCCGAGGGCCAGCAGTGAAGTCTTCATGATCGATACCTGTACTTATGGTTTGGGCCGGCGCTGAGGCGGATGCCGTTCGCTGCCGAGATGTAAATTCTCCGTTATTCGATGGAACGCGACATGAATTTTGGACTGACTGGTGCATGAATCATCGCACCCGGTTCAGCTGCGCTTCCTTGTCACTAACTTGCAACGCGCGTAGCGCACACGAAAAGCGTGATGCATTGGCGCTTTACATCGGTCGTTACCACGCGCATGTATAGCAGCAGCTGTTTTTCAGGGGTTTTTACCGCGTTTGCAGCGTGCAAGCACATTGCGCTGACGCCGCGACTGGGAGCATGCCAGGCTTGTCGAACAAGCGTGGAGCTGCATCGTGGCGAAGAAGAAGACATTGGCGCGGTTTCTGGCCGAGACGCTGCAGAGCGCGGGGGTGGAGCGGATCTGGGGATTGACCGGCGACAGCCTCAACGGCTTGACCGATGCCGTGCGCGAGATGCAGACGATCGAGTGGATGCACGTGCGCCACGAAGAAGTGGCCGCGTTCGCCGCCGGCGCCGAGGCGGCGGTGACCGGCAGGCTGGCGGTGTGCGCGGGTAGCTGCGGACCAGGCAACCTGCACCTGATCAACGGGCTGTTCGATTGCCATCGCAGCCGCCAGCCGGTGCTGGCGATTGCCGCGCATATTCCCTCGTCTGAGATCGGGCTGAACTATTTTCAGGAGACGCATCCGCAGGAACTGTTCCGCGAGTGCAGTCACTTTGTTGAGCTGGTGACCAATCCGGCGCAGCTCCCGGAAGTGCTGCACCGGGCGATGCGCGCCGCCATCCTGCAGCAAGGCGTGGCGGTGGTGGTGATCCCCGGCGATATCGCACTGCTGGAAGTGGACAAGCACATCCCCACGGCCTGGCCGCAATTGCGCCAACCGCGCGTGCTGCCGGCTCCCGAAGATGTGCAGCAGCTGGCTGAGCTGCTGCAGCAAAGCGAAGCGATCACGCTGTTGTGCGGCAGCGGGTGCGCGGGTGCGCACGATGCGGTGGTGGCATTGGCCGACACCCTGGGCGCGCCGATCGTGCATGCCTTGCGCGGCAAGGAACACGTGGAGTGGGAGAACCCGTTCGATGTCGGCATGACCGGCCTGATCGGTTTCAGCTCCGGCTACCACGCGATGCTCAATTGCGACACCTTGATCATGCTGGGCACGGATTTCCCGTATCGGCAGTTCTATCCGAAGGACGCGACCATCGTGCAGGTGGACCGCGACCCGAGCGCGCTGGGACGGCGCACGCCGTTGCAGTTGGGTATCGCAGCGGATGTGGGTGAAACCATCGCCGCCTTGCTGCCCCAGCTGCAGCGACGCGAGAAACGCGACTTCCTGGACAAGTCGCTTGCGCACTATCGCAAGGCGCGCGAGGGGCTGGACGATCTGGCGGTGCCGGCCGATCCAGGCGAGCCGCTGCATCCGCAATTCGTGGCGCGCATGATCAGCCAGATCGCCGACCAGGATGCGGTATTCACCTGCGATGTCGGCACGCCGACGGTGTGGGCTGCGCGCTATCTGCGCATGAATGGGCAACGCCGGTTACTCGGTTCGTTCAATCACGGCTCGATGGCCAATGCGATGCCGCAGGCGCTGGGTGCGCAGTCGGCGTATCCGGGCCGTCAGGTGATTGCGCTGTCCGGCGATGGCGGTTTTGCGATGCTGATGGGCGATTTCATCTCGCTGGCGCAGCTGCGCCTGCCGGTGAAGATCGTGGTGTTCAACAATGCCTCGCTGGGATTTGTGGCGATGGAAATGAAGGCCGCCGGTTATCTGGATACCGGCACCGAGTTGCGCAATCCGGACTTCGCTGCGATGAGCAATGCGATGGGCATCCTGGGCATCCGGGTCGATGAGTCCGCGCAACTGGAGCGGGCGTTGCGGCAGGCCTTCGCGCATTCGGGTCCGGCGCTGGTGGACGTGCGTATCGCCACGCAGGAACTGGCGGTGCCGCCGGCCATCAAGCTGGAACAGGCCAAGGGCATGGGCCTGTACCTGCTCAAGGCAGTGATGAGCGGGCGCGGCGATGAAGTGATCGATCTGGTCAAGACCAATATGCGCTGACGCCATCGCCACGCTCCACCACTGCACGTTTTTTCGGACCCTCGCATGCCTCGTTCGTTGTTGCGCCAGTTGCTGCTGATCTGGGTGGTGGTCCTGGCTGCCTGCGTGGGCGTGGCCACCATGTTGTATGGCCTGTACCGACAGACCGAAGGCGTGCGACTGGACGATGCGCACCAGCAGTTGACCGCGCAATGCGCACGCATCGTGCAGCGCTACGCCGGTGCAAGCGAGGCGGCGCGCAGCGGCGACAACGGCGCCGGGCTGGCCGCGGTGGTCGTGCAACTGGTGCTGGCCGATGCGCCCGGCGTGGAGGGCGGGGTGTGGAATCTTGACAAGGGGTTTGTTGCCTACGCCTATCCCACCTACGACGGCAGCGATCACAAGACCGATATTCCGGCCGCCGAGTGGACCACGATCGTCAGTACCGCACGGCAGAGTGCGGTGGGCAACAGGGCCGTGGATTTTCGTCGCGATGGCAGCCGCGAAGTGGTACTGATCAGCGCCTGCCCGCTGGCCGCCGGCACCGCCGCATGGACCATGTCGCGGGTGCCGGCGAGCACCTCCGATGCCTGGCGGCCATTGGTAATCGGCATGCTGCTGATTTTCGCCATGGTGGCGGTGTCCGCGATTGCCCTGGGCGTGGTGGTGCGGCGCTGGAGTCAGCGCCTGCAGCGCATCCAGCAGGCGCTGGCCGCCGACACCGAACTTCCGCAGATTCCGGTCACCGGCGCGCCCGAATTGGACCGGCTGGGCGCTGCGGTGAGCGATTACGCACAGCGCAATGCGCACGCCCTGGCGCAGACGCGGCGGCTGGCCGACGAACTGGCACGGCACGAGCGGCTGGCCGCACTCGGGCGCCTGACCGCCACGGTGGCGCATGAGATTCGCAACCCCATCGCCACGATGCGCCTGGCGGTGGAAAACGAAATCGCCACGCGCCAGGGCACGCCGGACGATGCCGCGCACGGCGAGCTGATGCTGGGGCAGATCCGTCGCCTGGATGGGGTGGTCGAAAGTCTGCTCGGCATGGTGCAGCCGATCCGCCTGCAGCTGGAAACGGTGGTGGTGCAGGACTGGTTGGCGGCCTTGCTCGATCCGGCCTTGCTGCCGCCAGGCACGCCGACGCCACAGCTGTGCGTCCCTGACACGCCGCTGCAGTGGACGCTCGATCCGCAGCAGCTCGGACGCGCCGTGCACAATCTGCTGCGCAACGCACTGCAACATGCCGAGGCAGGCAGCGCGGTGACACTGGATGCCAGCGCCCGCGATGGGTTGCTGCAGCTACAGGTGGGCAATCGCGGCGCGGCCATCGCCCCAACTATCGCAGCGCAGTTGTTCGAGCCGTTCGTCAGCGGTCGCGCCGACGGCAATGGCCTGGGGCTTGCGCTGGTGCGCGAGATCGCCCGTGCACATGGCGGGCAGGTGCGTTACGCACACACCGACGGTTTGACCCATTTCATTCTGGAGCTGCCATGGCGCGCATTCTGATCATCGACGACGATGCGGCGTTTCTGGCCACCTTGCAGGCAACGCTGCGCTCGCTCGGCCATGCGGTGGTCGCGGTCGATAACGGCGCCGAGGGACTGATGCGCTTGAACGAGGGCGACATCGAGCTGGCGTTCGTGGACTTCCGTATGTCCGGCATGGACGGGATCCAGCTGATGCGTGCGCGTGCGGACGATCCCCGCGCGCGCCAGGTGCCGCTGGTGATGCTCACCGCGTACGCATCCAGCGGCAACACCATCGAGGCGATGACGCTGGGTGCGTTCGATCACCTGGTCAAGCCGGTGGGGCGTGCGGATATCGTCGATGTGGTGGAGCGTGCATTGGCAAGTCGCGCCGATGCCGATGCCGACGCCGATGCCGCAGCGAGCGAACCTTCCGACGACGACGGCCTGGTCGGCCACAGTCCGGCGATGCGTACCGTGCATAAACGCATCGGGCTGGCGGCGGCGTCCGATCTGCCGGTGTTGATCACCGGCGAAACCGGTACCGGCAAGGAACTGGTCGCGCGCGCCCTGCATCGCGCCAGCGCACGCGCAAATGCGGCGTTCGTGGCAGTCAATTGCGCGGCGATTCCGTCGGAGTTGATGGAAAGCGAATTGTTCGGCCATCGCAGGGGCGCGTTTTCCGGGGCGACCGGGGACCGCATCGGCCTGATTCGCGAAGCCGATGGCGGCACGCTGTTTCTGGACGAGATCGGCGACATGCCGCTGCCGATGCAGGCCAAGTTGTTGCGCTTTTTGCAGGAAGGCGAAGTGACGCCGCTGGGCGGGCGCGGCGCGCAGAAGGTGGATGTGCGCGTGCTGGCGGCCACGCATCGCGATCTGGCGGCGTGGGTGGCGGCAGGGCAGTTCCGCAGCGATCTGCGCTATCGCCTGAATGTGGTGCCGATCGAACTGCCGCCGCTACGCGAACGCGGGCAGGACATCGTGCTGCTGGCGCAGTATTTTCTGCGCACCGGCGAAGGCGCGGCGCGTGCGTTGTCGGCGGACGCGCAAGCGCGGCTGCTGGCCTACCCGTGGCCCGGTAACGTGCGCGAGCTGCGTAACCTCATGCAACGCAGCCAGCTGCTGGTGCGCGGCCACAGCATCGTTGCCGCGGATCTGGACGAAGCGCTTGATCACAGTGCAGAGCAACCCATGACGATAGCGCCACCGGAAGGCAGCTTGCCCGAAGCCGTGGCGCGGCTGGAAAAGCAGATGATCCAGGCCGCCCTGGCGCACAGTGGCGGCAACCGCGCTGAAGCCGCGCGCCGGCTCGGGATTCATCGCCAGCTGCTGTACCGCAAGCTCGATGAGTACGGCTTGCAGTAGTCGCAGCGATCAGACCGGACGCGATGGTTGCAGGCTGCCGCTTCGGTCACCACGCAGTACGCGCACAGCAGCACGTGCACCTGTTGTGGTGCGCACCTTTTGGTTGCATGCCGCCGCTGCCACTCGCAGCATTGGCCATCGGCGTTCCACCAGCAAACGGCGCAGCCGGAAAGCGCAGCACCACGCGTTCAAAATCCAGCCCGGACATCCGCACGCGCACGCCACCGTCGAGCGTGCCCGGCACGTTCTTGCCTTGCAGGGACGCACAACCCAAGCTGCAAGTGTCTGCAAAGCGGACAGTGGTGTATGAAATGCAGACGACTGTCCGTGAGCGTGCAGACACAAAACCCCTGTAAAACAACGGATTCGCCGTTGGCACGATTGCTGCTTTGTCTTCAGGGCGAGCGGCGCTCCTGCCGCGTTGGAGATACTGCATGATTCGTCAGACCGCACTTGCTTTCGCACTGGCCTGCAGCGTGGCGACCGCCGCCGCGCAGGCTCCCACACCGCCGGCGGCACCGGTAGCGCCGCGTCCGCCGGTCGGCACGCCACCACCGGCTCCACCGCTGCCGCCTGCCCCACCCGCCCCACCTGCGCCGTTGGCCGCCACGCCGGTACGCATCACCGGCACGGTCGAGCGCTTCATGCTCAATCCCAATGGCGAGGTCGATGGCCTGTGGCTGCGCGATGGCACCCAGGTGGCGTTTGCACCGCATCTGTCCGCGCAGTTGCAGGCCGCGGTACGCCGCGGCGATACGGTGAGCGTGCAGGGCTATCGCCTGGGCAGCCTGCCGGTGCTGCGCGCCAGCAGCATCCGCTCCAGTCGTGGTGGGGGCGAAGTGGTCGACCAGCCGCCCACTGGCGCCATGCCGCCGGCGCCGCCGACACCTGCCGCGTTGACACCGTTGCAGGCGGAAGGACGCATCGAGCGGTTGGTCTACGGCCCGGGTGGCGAGACCAATGGCGCGTTGCTGAGCGACGGCACGCTGGTGCGGATGCCGCCGCATCTGGCGCTGCAGTTTGGCGATCTGCTGCAGGCCGGCGCGCCATTGAGCGTGAGCGGCTTCGGGGTTGCCACCGCCAACGGCCGCGCCATCGAAGCCACTCGACTGGGCCGCGATCGCGCCTCGCAGCGTGCGTTGTTCAGCCCGCCGCGCCCGGACGGCCCGGTGCCGCCCGCACCACCAGCGCCACCTGTCCCACCGGCTGCACCGCCGGCTCCGGCTCCGGCGCCGCGTTGATCCAGGGCGCCGCCGGCCACGCGGCGGCGCTCACATCGTTTCGTTCCCCTCTACGCGCCTGTTCACCACGCGTCATGCGTGGCGGCGGGCGCGGCTTGCCGGCATCGGCCGGTTCTCACTTCTCTGGAGTTTTTGCATGCATTGGATCGATCCTGATTTCCTCCCCGAAACCCGCGGCACGCTGGCGCGCTTTCTGCTCAATCCCAAGGCCGATATCGACGGCCTGCTGCTGACCGACGGCACCGAGGTGCACACGCCGCCGCACCTGTCCGCCGCCTTGCTCAAGGCGCTAAAGCCAGGCAGCACCCTGACCGTGCGCGGCCTCAAGCCGCGCGATGTGGACATGCTGGTGGCCCTGGCGATCGATCCGGAAGGCGGCAAACGCATCGTCGATGAAGGCCCGCACGGGCCGCACGCCAAGCCCAAGCCCAAACCGCCCGCCGACAAGCCGCCCAGGCCGCAAATCACCCAGTACAGCGGCACCATTGCGCGGTTGCTGCACGGTCCGCACGGGCAGGTGCATGGCGTGTTGCTGGACGACGGGGCCACGGTGCGGTTCCCGCCGCACGCCGGTGCGGACTTCGCCAGGCAGCTGGTGGTCGGCAAGACGCTGGTGGCCGAAGGCGATACCAGGACCACCCCGCACGGCGTGCTGATCCACGCGCATGGGCTGGGCACCAAGGCCGCGTCGCTGAAGCAGATCGAGCATCCGCATGGCCCGGGTGGGCATAAGCCGAAGCCGAAGCACTAGCAGCCTGCAATGCGACTGCCGTGTCGGCGCAGTGCGACCGCAATCGGGTCGCGACTGGCGGGTACTGCAGACCTGCCGTCCGCTGGCATTGCCGGCATCGCCCCGGGGCCGTTGCACTGGGCAATGCGGCGGTAATGCCGCTCTACGGCATGGCCATCGTGGCTGCGCATGCGGGCGATGCGAGTGCGCTGACGGCCACCACCATCATGGTCGTTCAGGCATGATGGTGGTGGCGTTGTCGGCGATGCGCTGGATCCGCGTGCACGGACATTGGTGGGTGCACTGGTGGCAGCGTCGCTGATCCATGGCTGGGGGCGTGTTTTGGTGCAGATCTTTGACGGACTCGCCGGCCTGCAGGCCGTGGCGGTGCTGGCACTGGTGGCGCGATTGCTTTAGGGCACCGGGCGTATCAATGTCGGCCAGGGCGCAGTGATGACAATGCAAGGTGTGGGCGCGGCGAGCCCGACGTTGGGTGGCTGGCTGGCGCACGCCTTCGGCTATCGCATCGCGTTTCTGGCGCTGGACGCCATCGCCGCGCTGGCGGTGGCGTTATCGGCAGGCTGCCGCGGCATGTTGCAGGCAGCGGCCGAGGTCCAGGTGATGCAGTGATGCCAAGCATGGAGCAGCAGGCAAACTGCAGTGCCCGGGACTGGCATACGCGCGGAGCACGCTTTGAACGACAGACCGGTACGGGAACCATGCAGCGCGCCGGGATCGGGGCGGAGGATTTGGCAGTCAGCCAGCCGCCTGCATCGCCGCGGCTATCGGCCGCCGCTGAAGTCCCACTGACGCCAGGCTTCGAACACCATCACCGCAACGGTGTTGGACAGATTGAGGCTGCGGTTGTCCGGGCGCATCGGCAGGCGCAGCCGGTGCTGTGGCGGGATCGACTCCAGCACGTCGGCGGGCAAGCCGCGTGTTTCCGGGCCAAACAGGAAGGCATCGCCATCGGCAAATTGCGGTGTGTCGTAACGCACGGTGCTGCGCGTACTCAGGGCAAACACACGCTTGGGCGCGATCGCGGCCAGGGCGGTGGGCAGGTCGGCATGTACCTGCAGGGTTGCATATTCGTGATAGTCCAGGCCGGCGCGTTTGAGCTGCTTGTCGCTGAGGTCGAAGCCGAGTGGCTCGATCAGGTGCAGGCGCGCGCCGGTGTTGGCGCACAGGCGAATCACATTGCCCGTATTGGGCGGAATTTCCGGCTGAAACAGGATGACATCGAGGACGGGAGCTGACATGCGCGCAGTGTAGCTGCGCGCGTGCTCAAAGGCTGATGGCGGCGTTGACCAGCGCTTCCAGTTCGACCGGCGACGGCTGCAGCTGCGGCACCGGCAGGTTGACGATGACCTGGCCCATCAGCGCGCCGATGGCAGCAGCAGCCTGGCCGGCGGTGCTTTGCGCGGTGGCAGCGGTGCTGCGGGTCACCAGGTCGGCGCGCTGGTCGGCGGACGGACGCACCTGCACCGCAGCGAGAGTGACGATGCGCGGGCCGGCCTGTCCGGCGGCGAGGGCGGCCAGCTGCTCGACAGACGGACGCACCTGCACGGCGGCCAGGGTACGGATGTCGCTGTTGCGCTCCAGCGTCTGCTGGGCGATCTGGTCGGCAGACGGGCGGACCTGCACGGTGTCCAGCGTGGTCAGGCTGGCGGCCTGGGCGAAACCGGCCAGGGCGGTACCGGCAAGCAGGGTGGCGGAGAGGGCGAGGCGCAGGGTCTGGGTCTTCATGGCGAGGTCTCTTGGTGTGGGTGCGACATCCCCCCGCCCTGAGTAGCGGCTTGGTTTAGAGTCCGGGGGTAATGATATCGGTGTTGGCCAGATGTTGGGCATAAGCAGCCGGGGTCAT